>NZ_CAKMSR010000001.1 GCF_928381705.1 Rothia nasimurium
CCAGCTTGTATTCCTCTAAATTATTTTGGGTGGACGAAATTGAAGTTTGAGCCACGGCGGGCGCAAAGCTAAGTCCACCAACTAACACTGCGCCAACTAGGCAGATACTAAAAATGGAACGGGGGGGGTGAAAGGCCATCTTGTTGTCTTTTCTCTTATTTACCAAACCTCTGAGTGAGGTTGGTTACATGGAAGCTTACAGTAAGATTTAGATCAATACTAGAGCTCACTCACACTAAAGCCAAGAAAAAAATTTGTGAACCTTAAAAGGCAGGCTCCCCGCACCTATGCGCGGGGAGCCTGCCTTGTTTAACCGTTAGGGTCTAAGAAACTTAGGCTACGGTTGAGGGGTCAACGGGAACGCCAGGACCGAAGGTGGTGGCGATGGTTGCCTTTGAGATGTAACGGCCCTTAGCTGATGAGGGCTTGAGGCGGTTAACCTCTTCGAGAGCTGCTTCGAAGTTCTCGGTCAGCTGCTCAGCGGTGAAGGAAGCCTTACCGATGATGAAGTGCAGGTTTGAGTTGCGGTCAACGCGGAAGTCGATCTTACCGCCCTTGATGTCTGCAACTGCCTTAGCAACGTCCATGGTGACGGTGCCGGTCTTGGGGTTGGGCATGAGGTTACGGGGACCCAGAACCTTACCCAGACGGCCAACCTTGCCCATCATGTCGGGGGTTGCAACTGCTGCGTCGAAGTCGGTCCAGCCGCCAGCGATCTTTGCGATCAGGTCGTCTGAGCCAACGAAGTCAGCGCCAGCTGCTTCTGCTGCTTCAGCCTTTTCACCGGCTGCAATAACTACAACGCGGGCGGTCTTACCGGTGCCGTTGGGCAGGTTGACGGTACCGCGTACCATCTGGTCTGCCTTGCGGGGGTCAACGCCGAGTCGCAGTGCGACCTCAACGGTTGAGTTGGGCTTGTCTGCCGCGATGTCCTTTGCTACTGCAATAGCCTCGGCGGGTGCGTAGAGCTTGTCCGCTTCGATCTTGGCTACAGCTGCCTGGTACGCCTTGCTGCGCTTTGCCATCTGCTTTTCTCCTTTGCAGGTGTGGTCTTTGGTGAGCCGCGCTCGGCTCTGCCACATGCCTCCCGGGTGGGAGACTCTAACAATTGTCTTTGGGTGAGGTGTGAACCTCGGTTCCCCTGTTGTTTCAGGGGTGGAAGGGTTTTAGCCTTCGACTGTGATGCCCATGGAGCGGGCGGTGCCGGCGATGATCTTCGCTGCGGCGTCGATGTCGTTAGCGTTGAGGTCTTCCATCTTGGTCTGGGCGATTTCCTTGACCTGATCCAGGGTCAGTGAGCCGACCTTCTGGGTGTGGGGAACGCCGGAGCCCTTAGCAACGCCAGCTGCCTTCTTGATGAGCTGTGCTGCGGGAGGGGTCTTGGTGATGAAGGTGAAGGAGCGGTCCTCGTAGACGGTGATTTCTACGGGGATGATGTTGCCGCGCTGGGATTCGGTGGCTGCGTTGTAGGCCTTGCAGAATTCCATGATGTTGACGCCGTGTGCACCGAGTGCGGGGCCAACGGGGGGCGCGGGGTTAGCGGCGCCTGCCTGAATCTGCAGCTTGATGAGGCCTGCGACCTTCTTCTTGGGAGCCATTTGTGTTTGGTCCTTTTCTTAGCTGGTGGACCGGCGCACAGGAGTATGCACCGGGCGGTGGTGCTGCCATGGCGGCGGCGGCACCGTGTAGGGGCGCACCGGCGTGGGTGCGCACATACAGTTTTCTATCTTAGTACGGTCTGGGCTTTAAAGCTATTGCGGGGCGGACGCCCGCCCCTGGGTGCTTGCTCACAGGCGGGTAAGGGATTCGATAGGGTCGATTCGGGCGGCTTTGCGGGCCGGGTAGATTCCGGCCAGAAGGCCTAGGACTAGGCCAACTCCCACCCCCAGGCCGATTACTGCCGGGCTGATGATGGGGGTCCAGGAGTTGAAGAGGCTGATGAGGGCAATGGCGTTGATGGAGAAAAGCACGCCGGCAAAGGAACCCAAAAGGCTGGTAATGATAGTTTCAACCGCCAGTTGCAGGGTAATACCCGCCGGTTTGGTACCAATGGCTAGGCGCAAACCTATTTCTTGGCGGCGTTCCATAACCCCTACCAGGAAGGTATTCATGGTACCCACCGCACCGATGACCAGGGTAATGAGCGACATGGCGATCAGCAGAGTTTTCTGTTGCTCGTCTACAGCATTTTTAAGGGTTTCGGGTGCAGGCGGGATAGTGGCGCTGTAGGCAGAAGGCTTATTGGGCGACACCGCATAAGGGGCTTCTTGGCCCACCTGCTGGGCGGCACCCGGTTGAACGCTCAGCACGATGTCGAGGGATTTACTGTCGGGATAGGAGTCAGTGTTGAAGGGAAGGTAGATGGCTCCGTAGTAGGAACCTGAGGCGCTGTTCTCGGTGACTACCCCGATTACCGTCACTGGGTTTCCGTCCAGGTAAATCACTAGGCCCTCTTGCCAGTTCACGCCGAGCTTTTTGAGCAGGCTCTCGCCCACCACGGCTACAGTCTCACCGCGTTCGTTGTGCCCACTATCAAAGAGACGGCCCTGGACCAGGTTTTGTTCCTGCACAGCAAAGACTGTTTCTTGGGCGGCAATGACCGGGGCAGATATATTTTCTTCGCTGTGAAGGGTGGAGCGAACGCCCATGACCTCGTTAATGACGCGGTAGGCAGATTGCCCGGTCACACCGTTAATATCGGCTAGTTTCTGGTAGCCGGGGCTATCCACTAGGCTCTGAGCTTGCTGGGCGGTCAGGGCTTCTTGCCCGCTGTAGTGCAGGGTGACTTTCTTAGCCTGGTAGATGTCAAAGGCATCGGAAATCTGCCCGGCGATGGTGTTGGAGAGCCCCACTGTCAGGGTCAGCGCCGCAACACCCAGAGCCACACCCAGCATGGTGAAGAGGTTACGGCGCAGGCGAGAAAAGGTAGCCTGCCAGGCCTCAACCAGCGCGGGTTTGACCCAGGGGAAACGGGGTATGCCCTCTACCGCCGCATCCCGAAAAATATCGGGTTCCTGCTCGGCCTCTGGGCTAGGGTCAGCAACCGCAGGTAACCTGCTCTGTTCCGTAGCTTGTTCTCGGACTGTAGGAGGTTGTTCCATCGAGCGGGTTTCTTCAATAATCAGACCGTCTTCTATGTAGAAGCTTCGGTCACAGCGGGCGGCAATGGCAGGGTCATGGGTGACGACCAGGGTAGCTTGGTCTTCGCCAGTGACCTCGCGCAATAGGTCCATGACCTCTTGTGAGCGTTTCTGGTCCAGGGCACCTGTTGGTTCATCGCATAGGAGAACGGTGGGTCGGGTCACTACGGCGCGGGCAATAGCTACCCGCTGTTTCTCACCGCCGGAGAGGGTTTCTATACGGGCAGTTGCCCTGTGCGTTAGCCCCAGCCTGTCAATAACTTCGCTAGCCCTGCGGCGACGCTCTGCTTTGGGTACGCCCTGGTAGAGCAGGGGTAGTTCTACGTTTTCCGTGACGTTCTTGTGGGCAATCAGGTGGAAGGACTGAAAGACGAACCCTACCTGGGAGAGCCGGACATCGGCCAGCCGTTTGGCCTCCATCTCGGAGATATCGGTTCCACCCAGAGTGTAGCTACCGGAACTGGCCCGGGCCAGGAGCCCTAGGATATTGAGCAGGGTACTTTTACCCGAGCCGGAGGTGCCTAGCAGGGCAGCCATTTCTCCGGCCTGAATGGTCAGGTTAATCCCGTGCAGAATCTCCAGTGGGTTCTCGGCGGTGCCAAATTGCTGGCGAATCTCGCGAGTTTCGATCAGGGGCTGGGGGCTCATGATGTACCGGTGGAGATCACAACCTGGCTACCTTCGGTCAGCCCGGTGCTGGGGTCTGCTTCAATCATGCTGTAGCCGTTAGCACTAAAAGTGACGCGCACGGTGATATCCCGTGTTTCAGTGCCCTCTTGGAGTTTGACGATGCTCCCCTGCCCCGTGGTGAAGAGAGCGCTGGAAGGAACAACCAGCCCGGCCTGGGGCGATGAGTCCAGAATCAGCTCAGCGTTGAAACGATTCAGCCCGCCCAAATCGCTCTCGGGCACCTGAACGGCAACGTACTTAGTACCGGTATCAGTTCCAGTCTGTGTGTTAGGGACGGCCGGTGCCTCTGAACCTGAACCTGCATTGGCTCCGGTGCTTGTCTTTTCGCTCTTGACTTCTACGAGATAGGTTACTGTGGCACCGGTATTGAGGCGGAGCCTCTGACCTGTGGCAGCGTCTGGGCTCAGAGTGCCGGTCGCTGGTTTGCAGGCGAGTTCTTTCTGCCCGGAACTCAACAGGGCAAGCGCCTCAAAGCTGACGTCCCCGGTTGAGCGGGGCTTAGATATAACGGTTGCGTGGTTGTTAAGCACAATAAAGGAACTTGCCGGGATTGCCTCCTCTTTGCTCAGGGGCTTGTAGCCGAAGCTGGTGTAGAGAACTCCCAGCGCCCGGTAAGTTTCCTCGGTGACGGTATCTATGTCAGCGCCAACCCGTGGGAGCTGGTAGCCCAGGGCTACCAGTGCATCGTTGAGGAGCTTGGCGTCGGGCCCTTGGGCGTCCAGGGTGAGGTCGCGGTAGAGGGAGAAGCCACCCAGGAGGGTAAAGACCGGTGCGCCGTTAACCTCGGCGACCAAGCTCCCGTTGCCCAACTCTTCGCCCTGGACGATGTCCACGCTGGTGTACTGGGCACCGGGAGCAGCGTTAGTGACAGTGAGCTCGCGCTGGTCGGTGTAGTCAACCGAGCAGACTAGTGGAAGAATGTTCTCGAGGGTTCGGTTTTCTACACTAGCGGTAATCACGCTAGCTTCTGGCGTTTGTGCTTCAGCGGCTTTCTGCTCGCTAGTTTTAAAGGAAGAGGCTATATATACCGTCGCTCCGGTAACTACCATACAGAGTAAGGTCAGTAAAACCCAAATTTTTTTGTTCACCATATCTTATGATTTGCTCAGAATCTCGGGAGCATTTTTCTCCGCTATCCGTTTAGCTTGGGTGAGCTGGTCAATAACGCCCTCATTATCAGTTAAGAAGGTAGTCAAGTAAGCATTGAGAATATCTTCAGTGATTTCCTCATAGTTTACTTTCTGCCGGCATTTAGCATCGTAAATAGCTAATTGATGTGAATCCATGCTAGTGTCCACCGAGGCTAGGTCTGGTGTTTGTATTTCGATACTATAGTTGTCTTTCATACAGGCCGACCACCGCTGATTTAATTCCTCCTGTTTCGAATCCATCTGAGCTGCGCCTATATAAGGCAGCGGAAGGTTTTGGATACCGCTTTCAAAAAGAACTCCAGCCTCAGCGCTCCCAAAGACAGCCTCATAAGACTGAGCCAGACACCCGTCGGCAGCAATCGCCCCTGGAACTCCGTCAACGCTGATGCCTCCGTTTTCAGGGTTGCCCATATAGGCAGCCCAGGTTGCATCATCTATATCGGGGTTGTTCTGTTCTAAGGTAGTAGAAGCTTTTTGGTAGCCGTGCTCTTGAGCATCTTCCACGCTCAGGGGTCGTGGTGAGAGGTCTAATCTGATGTCGTAACGTTCAGAGGTAGATCGCAGACTCCAGCTATACCCCTGAGCTTGTAGGCACTGAGCTACCGTTACTTCTTTAGCTTGCTGGGCGGCAGGACTCATGCTGAATAGAGTATTTATTTTCTCTATCGCTTGTGAATCAACCTGAGTAGCAGGAGCAATTCCACTCTCATACTGTTCCGCTTCGGTACTTGTAGCTTCGTTAGCGGAACAACCAGAGAGTACCAGCATAGCCACACCCATGAAATAGCTGATACGAGGCCTCATCTTGTCTTCCTTTTGACATGCAGAGTCGCCAAACCTATTAAACCTATTAAAATTGTCATTCTAGAATAAATATTTTATTTACGACAAGGGCAGGAGTGTTAAAATTTATGTTCATCCTCCTGCCCTCGCTAAGCTTTAGACCATCACAATGAAATCCGCCATATTATTAAATGAGGGTTTGACACCATATCTAAGGTCTGACTCATACCAGCCAGGAGGGAGTTTCTGAGCAATAAAACGCGACCCATTACGCCATTCGCCAATTCCCATCGTTGCCCATCGGTTGGCATTAATCCAAGAGGTAGTATTATCATGCTGAGCTGAGTTCACATTTGCATATTGCGAGTAGCCGCTAATATCTTGCCGCTCACCAGTAAACCAGTTACCAGTGAATAAACATACCGTTGAAGTAGGGCAACCATAGACACCTGCATTGGCAGAATCAGCCCCCCGGCCCTAAAAGTAAACCAATACCAAGAGCAGTAGTAGCAGCTAGAGCTGCTCCCTTGCTAACTGTAGCTAAAGACATTTGTCTTCTCTCTTTCAAATCATAGTTAGGCACCTTTACCCAACGAAAGAAGCATAACACAGCACATTTTTTGCAATCAATCCCCTTACCCAAAAAATCGCCCCCTACCCAAAGGTAAGGAGCAATTCCTTGTATAGTCCACAGAGGGCTACATCTTGGTGACCTGTGAGAAGTTCAGGGTCACGGGGGTCTCGCGTTCGAAGACGGAAATCAGCACAACCATTGATGAGGCTGCGGCGTTGATCTCTGAGATGGTTGCGGGCATGCCCTCGAAGGGGCCTTCCTTAACGGTGACGGCCTCGCCGATCTCAAAGCCGGTTTCAACAGCGGGAGCAGCCTTGGGGGCGGCGCCTGCTTCTGCCTGCTCAGCTTCAAAGACGGGAGCCAGCATGTCGACAACCTCATCGAGGCGCAGGGGAACCGGGTTGTAGGCGTCCTGCCCAACGAAGCCGGTCACACCGGGGGTGTGACGTACAACGCCCCAGCTCTCGTCGGTCAGGTTCATACGCACCAGAGCGTAGCCGGGGACGCGCACACGGCGAACCAGCTTCTTGGTGGTGTTCTTGACTTCCATGACCTCTTCCATGGGGACCTGAACCTCGAAGATGTCATCTTCAGCGTTCATGGTCTGGGCACGGGATTCGAGGTTAGCCTTGACCTTGTTCTCGTAGCCGGCGTAGGTGTGAATGACGAACCATTCACCTTCCTGGCGGCGCAGCTTAGCCTTGAACTCTTCGAGCGGGTCAACGGCGGGCTCGCCAGCTTCTTCAGCTTCAGTGACTTCTTCGACGACCTCAGCGGCTGCTACTTCAACAGCCTCATGGCCCTCTTCGGTTGCCTGCTCTGCAGGTTCTACGACCTCTTCGGTTTCAGGTGCAACTTCCTGCTCGGACACGCTTTCCTGCTTTCGTCATTGGGGTTTACTTGAAGGCGCGCACGCCCTACATACACAAAAGATTCTACGGGTTAGGCCGCCGTCGGCCTAGCTTCGTACTTCTAGTTGATGCCGTTACCAAAAATCCAGAAGGCTCCCTGACCGAAAACGTAATCTAGGCCCGAGATCAAGAGCATCATAAAAGCAACGAAGAAAAGAACAATAATCACGTACTGCACCAGTTCTTTACCGGTGGGAGTGGTGACTTTTTTGAGTTCCGCGATGACTTCGCGCAAGAACTGGAAAATGCGACCGAAGAAGCCCAGCTTCTTCTCTGCGCCTGGTTCTTCAGAATCGGCGGTCCTGGCGGCGATTGATTTAGCCATGGTAGGCCCGCCCCTTTCTAGACTCATCATGAACATAAACTGTTCGATTGACAAATAAACCTGTGAGGCTTGAAGCAGGGCGGACAGGACTCGAACCTGCAACCTGCGGTTTTGGAGACCGCTGCTCTACCAATTGAGCCACCGCCCTTTGAAGGTTACCCCTTCAAGGAGGCTTGAAACCCTTGCGGGCACAAACCTAAAGCTGTTCGGTTGCGAACAACGTTATCTACTGTAGAACATATTTTTTGCTTTGGCAATTTGGTGCGCGCCAGCCCCTCTCCCAGTTGCCGTCCGACCTATGATTTAAGGGGCAGGTGCCAGCTGCCGCGCTGGCGTCCGCGCCCTTCATTTGCCCCACCCCGACGGTCCTGCCCGCAGGACGGAAGCGAGAACCTCACCATGACTGCCCGCGTATCACGCCGCATCGGCGCTATCGCCCCCTCGGCCACCCTGGTCGTTGACGCTAAAGCTAAGGCCCTGAAGGCACAAGGACGCCCGGTGATTGGCTTCGGTGCGGGCGAGCCCGACTTCCCCACCCCCGACTACATCGTGGACGCCGCCCGCAAGGCCCTCGATGACCCCGCTAACTTCCGCTACACCCAGGCTGCTGGTCTACCCGCCCTCAAGCAGGCAATCGTTGAGAAGACCAAGCGCGATTCCGGTATCGATATCGATGCCTCCCAGGTGATCGTGACCAACGGTGGCAAGCAGGCCGTCTACCAGGCCTTTGCCACCGTCATTGACGAAGGCGACGACGTGCTGCTACCCGCCCCCTATTGGACCACCTACCCCGAGGCTATCCGCCTGGCTGGCGGCAACCCCATCGAGGTCTTCGCGGGAGCCGACAAGGAATACAAGGTCACCCCCGACATGCTGGAGGCAGCCTACACCCCCGCCACCAAGGCTCTGATTTTTGTGTCCCCCTCTAACCCCACCGGTGCGGTCTACACCCCCGAAGAAACCAAGGCTATTGGCGAGTGGGCACTGGAGAAGGGCATCATCGTGCTCACCGACGAAATCTACGAGCACCTCACCTACGACGGTGTGCCCTTCACTTCCATCGTCAAGGCCGTGCCCGCCCTGGCTGAGAACACCGTCATTCTCAACGGTGTTGCCAAGACCTATGCCATGACCGGCTGGCGCGTGGGCTGGATGATTGCCCCCGCCGACATCACCAAGGCGGCAACCAACCTGCAGTCACATATGACCTCTAACGTCAACAACATCGCCCAGCTGGCGGCACTTGAAGCTGTCTCGGGTTCCCTCGACGCCGTCAACGAGATGCATAAGGCCTTCGACCGCCGCCGCAAGACCATCGTTGAGGGGCTTAACGCTATCGAGGGCGTCCACTGCCCCACCCCCAAGGGTGCCTTCTACGCCTACGCCGACGTCACCGGCCTGCTGGGCAAGACCATTGCGGGTAAGACCCCGCAGACCTCCGCTGAGCTTGCCGAAATCATTCTGGAAGAAGCCGAAGTAGCGGTTGTTCCCGGTGAGGCCTTCGGCCCCTCCGGCTACCTGCGCCTCTCCTACGCTCTGGGCGATGAAGACCTCGCCGAAGGCCTTGCCCGCATGCAGAAGCTGCTGGCAACCGCGCAGTAATTTGCCTGACGCGGGTATACAGGCGCGTGCGCCTCAGTGGTACGCAGGACGCCAAGTAAGCGCGGCATATGAACCGAAAGCAAGCTGGCTCGGCGGCTGGCGTGAATCGCACCTGAGCGAAGCGAAGCTGCGAGAGGGTCGCTTGCGAAGGTTCATATGCCGCGCTATCTGTAATATCCGGAGTACCAGAAACTAGAATCCCTCCCGCCCCTAAAGTCGCATTTGACTCTTACTCAGCGACCCAAAACATACAGCGCAACCTACCCCACAGCTACCCAACGCAACCCCTCTTTACTACAATAGAAACCAACAAAGACCCACACTTTGGATTGCCTAAACGGGCAGAAACCCAACAGGGTCACCACCATCATTCCCCACCAGGAATAACACAAGGAGTTTCTCCATGAAGATCGGTCTGCTCACCTCCGGCGGCGACTGCCCCGGCCTGAACGCTGTTATCCGTGGCGCTGTGCTCAATGGCGTCAAGACCTATGGCGACGAGTTCGTTGGCTTCCGCGACGGTTGGCGCGGTGTTGTTGAAGGCGACTTCATGGATCTGCCCCGCACCAAGGTTCGCGGTCTGGCTCGTACCGGTGGCACCATTCTGGGTACGTCCCGCACTAACCCCTTCGATGGCCCTAAGGGTGGCCCCGAGAACATCGAGATCATGATGGAGCGCAACGGTATCGACGCTATTGTCGCTATCGGCGGCGAGGGCACTCTGGCGGGTGCTAAGCGCCTGGCTGACGCGGGTCTGCCCGTGGTTGGTGTTCCCAAGACTATTGATAACGACCTGCAGGCAACCGACTACACTTTCGGTTTCGACACCGCGGTTTCTATCGCAACCGATGCTCTGGACCGCCTGCGCACCACCGGCGAGTCCCACCACCGTGCCATGGTCGCTGAGGTTATGGGCCGTCACGTTGGTTGGATTGCCCTGCACTCCGGTATGTCCGGTGGCGCTCACGCTATTCTGATTCCCGAGGTTAAGGTCTCGATGGAAGAGGTTTCTGGCTGGGTCAAGGAAGTTCACGACCGCGGCCGCTCCCCCCTGATTGTTGTTGCTGAGGGCTTCATCCCCGAGGGCTTCGACGATGTGATGGCTGGTAAGGGCCAGGAGAAGGACGGCCGCCCCCGCCTGGGCGGTATCGGCGACTGGGTTGCGCAGGAGATTGAGCGCATCACCGGCATTGAAACCCGTAACACCACCCTGGGTCATATCCAGCGCGGTGGCGCCCCCACCGGCTTTGACCGTGTGCTCTCCACCCGCCTGGGCATTCAGGTTGTCGACATGATTCACGACAAGGAGTGGGGCAAGATGGTTGCCCTGCAGGGCACCGAAATTAAGCGCGTTGACTTTGCTGAGGCCCTTAACGGCCTGAAGACCGTTCCGGTCCACCGCTACGAAGAGGCTAAGGTTCTCTTCGGCCGCTAGGCCACACGCCTCATACTAGAAATGACTGCCTCCCCAAGGATTCTTGGGGAGGCAGTCATTTTTATGGGCACTTGTTTTACCGTGTCTGTGCCGTATCTACCGTGGTGTGGGCTCAGAGAACTCTAGCGCAGAAAGTCCCCCATGTTCCGGCGTCCTGCCACCTGGCCGGCGTCCGGAGCAACAATCACGGTCTGGGTGGCGGCGTACTGGCTGGTTGCGGGGTTGCCGTCGGCGTCCGTATCTCCCCCGTCCACCACGCGCAGGGTGGCGGCGGGGTCAACCGAGCGTTTCAGGACGGCCAGGGCGATAGGCCCAGCCTCGTGGTGCAGGGCCACCGAGGTCACGGTGCCCACCTTCTTCTCGCCGTTCATCACGGCAGAACCGGCAGCGGGCAGGGTGTGCTCGGAGCCGTCCAGGTCGAGGAAGGTCAGGCGGCGGGGCGGGTGCCCCAGGTTGTGCACGCGGGCCACGGTCTCCTGGCCCTTGTAGCAGCCCTTCTCCAGGTGCACGGCGGTACGGAGCAGGTCGAGCTCGTGGGGGATGGTCTTCTCGTCGGAGTCCACGCCCACGCGCGGGCGCCAGGCCTCAATGCGCAGAGCTTCAGCGGCCCAGACCCCAGCCAGCTGGGCTCCTTCGACCGCATCGAGTAGGCGGTGGGCGGGCACGATGGTCAGGTAGCGGCGGTAGGCGGACGCCGGGTGCTCGCCTTCCCCAGCGGACGCGTAGGTGTAGCCCCCGGGGGCAATACCGGCGCTCCAGGGGTCAGTCCAGACGATACCGCCTGCCAGCACGGCGTCCGCGCCCTCAGCCTCGCGCGGGTCAAGGGTGGAACCCAGCACCGCGTGGGTTTCAGTACGGTCGGTAATCTCAACGCGCAGCATGAACTTCATGCGGTTCAAATACTCGACCAGGGGCGCAGCCTGGTCCCGTTCGGTGATCAGCCAGACCGCGCCGTCCTTCTCAACAGCAAAAGCAGAGAACTCGATGCGGCCCTGCGGGGTCAGCAGAAGAAGCTCGGTGGAGTCCCCCTCCCCCAGCCCGGCTAGGACCTGGCTTGAGAGGGTGGTCAGCCAGCTCAGGCGGTCCTCGCCCGCAACCGTTACCACGCCCAGGTTGGAGTGGTCAACCAGGGCAAGCCGGGTACGGCGGGCCAGGGCCCGCTGCTCAGCAACCGGGTCGCCGTAGTGGGCAGCGACCCCGGCGTCCGCCCCGGACGCCGCAAAAGCACCCGGGCGAGACAGCAGGGGACTACGGTAGGCAGTCACTACTGGTCACCTGCAAGGTTTTCGCCGCCGAACATGGTAGTGCCCAGGTCTTCACCGGTCATGGACGAGGTCTTACGCAGCTCAGCCGAAGCGTGCTTCTCAAGCTTGCGGGTTTCGGGGTTAGCGGTTTCCCAGTCCCACATGAGGTTGCCGTTGACCAGGCCCCAAAGGCGTACAGAACCGGCGTAGTCCTTAGTGATGTCATCCTTAAGCATGTTGCCGGTCTGCATACGCACCACCGGGCCCTTAATCATGCCCACGTAGTTTTCGGTCAGACCGCCGGGGTGGGCGATGGTCGCCAGCAGGTTGAAGCCGCCGTCCTCGTTGCGCAGGGACTCAACGGACTCGGCGTCCTGGTGCACGGGAACCACATCAGCAGGCACCAGACCGGGGCCGACGTCGCCGTCCACCTGAGGGCGGTCAATCTGCCAGAAGCCGGTCTCAACAGTGATGGTGCGCAGCTTCTGCCCCTGGTCATCGAGCAGGAAGCTCTCGGCGCGGTATTCGATGAAGGGCAGACCGTCCTGGCTGAAGGTAATAATCTGCCCGAAGGGAGTTGATTCTGCCCCCTCGTACCAGAGGGAGCCGGTACCCTCCCAGGTGCCCAGCAGCCAGGAGAAGGGCACGAGTTCGGGGGTAAGGTTGGTGGGAATTTCAATAGCCATACACACCAGTGTAACCAGTGTAATCGGCAAACCAGTCCGAGGAGAGGGGCAGGTATAAGCAGCGAGGGGCGCCCCTCTGACGACTAACCTTCTCGCAGGCTCACTCTGGCTCGCAAGCTCGCCAGATTCGCGCCGAGATTATTTTCCTCGCGCGCTCGGAATCTCGACGCTCATCGCCTGCGATTCATGCCAGCCCCAGCCAGTCGTCTGCCGGGGCGCCCCCGCTGCTCCCTTCACCTTAGGTGCCCGAAATATAAAGAAAACCGGCCCGCGCGCTACAGTGCGCGGGGCCGGTGTCTAAGCCTGTGGGTTACTTACTTCTGGCCACGGAAGAGGCCGGTGAGTACGAAACCGATGCAGGTGAAGATAGCCAGACCTGCCAGGCCCAGAAGGACGAGGAAGAAAATTTCAAGTGCAAGAATACTCATACCGCTACCCTACCACGCGAGTGAGGAAAGTCGCACACACATAGGCGATGACGCCGATAAATGCTACGGGTGTTACGCCCAGGGTGACAGCGCCACGGCGGGGCCCTTCCTTGGGGCCTGCCGAGACAACCCGGATGCCGATAAGTCCCAGCAGCAGACCGACGGCCAGGCCGATGGTGATGACGGGGTAGGCGGTTTCAACGTCCCTGGCCAGGATGGCTAGACCCACCCAGCCTGCCACAGAGACTGAGGCCAGCACACCCGAGACGCAGCTGATGACCGACTCCAGGCGCCCCACAGCGCCTTCGCCGCGGGCAAGTTCTGCCATGAAGCTTGCGACCACGCCCACCGCTGCGATAGCGGGCAGGAAGGCCAGGGGGGAATTGCCGGGATTGAGCCAGGAGTAGAGCAGGGAGGCTACGCCCGATATCAGCACGATGACGGAGTGGGAGGTGATGCGGCGGCGTCCACGCAGTTCGGCGATGCCGGTTGCTGCGGGCCAGCCGCCGGCGATGAGAAGGACGGCGCCCAACCCGGCGAGTGCTGCGAGGTCGGGTGAGGTAGCTGCGGTGATGACCAAGGCTATGAGGGTGATGAGGGCTGAGAGTGCCACCAGTGTGTAGCGGGAGCGGCGGGTTGCCCCGATGCGCCCGATGGGGCCTTCGTAGACAGTTTTTTGGCGGGCTCGCCGTAGCTTGGTGAGTTCAGGTACGAAGGTGCGAATGGCACGGGTGTGGGTAGGCTCTTTGGTAGTCACGGGGGCGTTTCATCTTACTGTGTGGTGTACCGGGTGTGTGGGCGCCGGCGTCCTTCTTATCTTCCCGTATTACGAACCTGTTTATCAACGTCTGTACCCTGCGTTTTATACTGATGGTTGAGTTGACCTGTTCTAGGGAGTGGTTGAGCGTGCTGCATATTGTCGTATTGAGTGATTCTGCGGCTGATGGCGCCGATGTCACTCAGTCGCTGGGGTTGTTGGCTCATCAGATATCGGTTCTTCCTCTGGGCGCTGCGCCGTCGATGGTGCAGGCTGCTGGGCCCGATGTGGTCTTGGTTGATGCCCGTGAGCAGTTGGTTGCGGCCCGTAACTGTGCCCAGTTGTTGAAGGGGTCTGGTTTTACTACGCCGCTGTTGATGGTGCTTACCGAGGGCGGTATGGCTGCGGTGGCGCCGCACTGGATGGTGGACGATATCGTGCTTGAGTCGGTGGGCCCGGCTGAGCTTGAGGCCCGTTTGAGGTTGCTGACGGCGCATGTGGCTGAGGAGGCTGAGCTTGAGAGCACGGTGATTCGGGCCGGTGGTATCACGGTCGATGAGGCCTCGTATTCGGCGCGTTTGCAGGGGTCGCCCCTGAACCTGACCTATAAAGAGTTTGAGTTGCTGAAGTTTTTGGTGCAGCACCCCGGGCGGGTTTTTACGCGTGCCCAGCTCCTCTCTGAGGTGTGGGGTTATGACTACTACGGTGGTACGCGCACGGTTGATGTGCATATTCGTCGTCTGCGGTCGAAGCTGGGCCCTGACCATGAGCAGTTGATTACGACGGTTCGCAATGTGGGATATAGCTTTAACTCGGCGCGGTCGGATTCTAGGTAGGCTTAGAGGAGCTGCGATGTGTGTAGGAGGCGCGTGTGGTCTATGAAATTGTTTCACCCAAGGTTTCGGGTGTTGTGCTAGCTGATTTTGAGCGGTTGGCTGAGCTGGCCCGGCGGCAGGACGGCACCTCCCCCTTCTCTGAGCAGACCTTTGTTGAGCTGCGCAAGGCAGCTGCGGGGGCGGACGCCGGTGTGCGGCTTTTTGAGGCCCGGCAGGCTGGTGCACCCCTAGGTTTCGCCGCCCTGGTGAGGGAGGGCGAGCTCTGGGTGCTGGAGGCCGCTGTCGCCCCCGAGGCCCGTGGCCAGGGCCTTGGCTCGGCCCTGATAGGCGCGGCGGTTGAGGCTGCCGGTGACGAGCCGCTTCGGGCCTGGGTACACGGTGGTTCTGATACATCTAGCCCTGCCCTGCAGGCGGCAACCCACCTGGCCGATAAGCTGGGCTGGCGCCCTACCCGCGAACTCTACAAGCTGGGTCTGGCCCTGACCGACGAGGCGCGGGCGAGCGTCCGCGCCGCTGCCCAGGCCCGCCCCCTCCCCGCTGGCCTAACGCTGACCACCTACACCCCCGACCTGGCTGAGGCCTGGGTGCAGGTCAACGCCCAGGCCTTTGCCCACCACCCCGAGCAGGGGCGGCTAACCCTCGATGACCTTGCGGCCCGCACCGACTCTGACTGGTTCCGCCCAGAAGGGTTCTTCCTGGCGGTAGAAAAGGACGGGCAGCTGGCAGGCTTCCACTGGACCAAGATTCCTACCGGCCAGGGCGAGCGCCCCGAAGGGGAAGTCTACGCGGTAGGCATCGCGCCCACCTGGCAGGGTAAGGGGCTGGGTAAGGCCCTGACCCTAGCCGGTATGGCCTACCTAGACGATGCTACCGACGAGTCCGGCACCCCCCTTGACCGCATCGTCCTCTATGTCGATGCCGACAACACCGCCGCTGTAGCCCTCTACCGCTCCCTCGGCTTTACACCCCTCACCATCGACCGACAGTACGCACCTGCCCACCCCTAATCTTTACCACCGCCCCTCGCATTGAAAGGCACACCATGACCACCACACCGGCAGAAACCCCGGCCCACCCCCATATCAACGGCGATATTAACAAGCTCGAACGCGCCGAAACCCGCGTAGACCGTATCGACGTGGGCGAAAAAATCAAGCAGCCCAACCTCGAAGGCGATTTCGGCAGCGACCGCTTCCTTGACCGCGAAATCAGCTGGCTTGAGTTCAACACCCGCGTGCTCGAACTGGCCGAAGACCCCAACCTTTACCTGCTAGAGCGCCTGAACTTCCTCTCCATCGTTACCAGCAATCTGGACGAGTTCTTCATGGTGCGCGTGGCCGGCCTCAAGCGCCGTATCGCCACCGGCATCGCTGTGCCCTCAGCAGCCGGGCTCTCCCCCGAAGAGCAGATGGAAGAAATCTCCGAGGCCGCCCACGCCCTGCAGGAGCGCCAGTACCGCGTCTTCCACGAGCAGGTCTACCCCGAACTGGAAAAGGAAAACATCCGTATCGTCGGTTGGGCAGACCTCTCCTCCAGTGAGCAGGAGCGCCTCTCCCGTTTCTTCCGCGCCGAGCTCTTCCCCGTACTCACTCCCTTGGCTGTTGACCCGGCCCACCCCTTCCCCTACATTTCTGGCCTGTCACTCAACCTGGCCGTCATCGTCCGCAACCCCCAGACCGGCAAGGAGCTCTTCGCCCGCCTCAAGGTGCCCGAAGCCATCGAGCGCATGGTGGCCGTTGACGGCGCCCGCGCGGTCAAGTCCTCCTCGGGCGAGGTCCGCTTCATCCCCCTTGAGGTCATTATCGCCGAGCATCTCGACATGCTCTTCCCCGGCATGGAGGTCGTGGAGCACCACGCCTTCCGCGTGACCCGCAACGAGGATCTTGAAGTTGAAGAAGACGACGCCGAGAACCTGCTCAAGGCCCTAGAAACCGAGCTGCTGCGCCGCCGCTTTGGCCCCCCGGTGCGTCTGGAGGTTGAAGACACCATCAACCCCACCATCCTTGACCTGCTCGTTTCAGAGCTGCGCATCGACGAGCACGAGGTCTACAAGCTCCCCGCTCCCCTCGATTTGCGCGGCCTGTCCGATATCGCCAAGACCAACCGCCCTGCCCTGCACTACCCCAAGCACATCGCCCACACCTCCCGCTGGCTCAACGCCAACGAAACCTCCAAGGCAGCCGACGTCTTTACCGCAACCCGCGACCACGACGTCCTGCTGCACCACCCCTACGACTCCTTTGCCACCAGCGTGCAGGCCTTCCTAGAGCAGGCAGCGGCCGACCCGGCCGTCCTCGCCATTAAGCAGACCCTCTACCGTACCTCCGGCGACTCCCCCATCGTGGACGCCCTCATTGAGGCAGCCGAAGCCGGCAAGCAGGTGCTGGCCCTGGTTGAGATTAAGGCCCGCTTCGACGAAGAGGCCAACATCAACTGGGCCCGCAAGCTCGAACGCGCGGGCGTGCACGTGGTCTACGGCATCGTGGGCCTCAAGACCCACTGCAAGCTCTCCCTGGTTGTGCGTAAAGAGGCGGACGGGCTGCGCCGCTACTGCCACATCGGCACCGGCAACTACCACCCCTCCACCGCCCGCTTCTACGAGGATCTCGGTCTCATCACCTGCGACCCGCAAATCGGTGAGGACGTCTCCCGCCTCTTCAACCAGCTCTCCGGCTACGCCCCGAAGACCACCTACAAGCAGCTACTGGTTGCCCCCCGCTCCCTGCGTTCGGGCCTGATTGACAACATCAACAAGGAAATCGAGCACAAGCGCGCGGGCCACGCCGCCAAGATTCAGATTAAGTGCAACTCCATGGTCGATGAGGCCATCATCGACTCCCTCTACCGCGCCTCCCAGGCAGGGGTTGAGGTCAACGTGGTCGTTCGCGGTATCTGTGCCCTGCGCCCCGGCGTCCCCGGTCTCTCCGAGAACATCAAGGTGCGCTCAGTCCTGGGCCGCTTCCTTGAGCACTCCCGCGTCTTCACCTTCGAGAACGCCGGCAACCCCAAGGTCTACATCGGTTCAGCAGACATGATGCACCGCAACCTCGACCGCCGTGTTGAAGCCCTGGTGCATGTGAAGGCAGAAGCCCATATCAAGTACCTGCTCGATATGTTCGACAACTACCTCTCAGAGAAAACCAGCAACTGGCACCTGGCAGCCGACGGCACCTGGGAACGCCACCACCTGGCAGCCGACGGCTCACCCCTGCGCGATGTGCAGGCCTACTACCTGGCTAGCCGCGACCAGAAACGCAACAAGCGAGCCTAAGCCGGGCGCAGACGTCCGCGCCTTGTCCACCGCTCACAGCTAAGAGGCTTAGAATGTCCTTGGGTTAACATTCGGTTAACTCAAGGACATTCTCAATGCCCGCCCCACCCCCACGGAGCTTTCCACATGCCGCACACCGAGACCTTCTACGCCGCCCACACCCACGACGGAGCGCTCTCGCTCAGCCGGGGCCCCCACAACCGGGCAGCTGTCAACGCAGCAGGCGCCATCATCTGGCGCTGGTACCACGACCAGGTGCAGGTCCTCATCATCCACCGCCCCCGCTACGATGACTGGTCCTGGCCCAAGGGCAAGCAGGACCCCGGCGAAACCCTGCCCGAAACCGCCATCCGGGAAATCCGCGAAGAGGTCGGGCTCAACGTCACCCTCGGCGCCCCTCTAGCGGTGACCGCCTACGAGGTCAAGGGCAAGCCCAAGGAGGTCTACTACTGGGCAGCCGAAGCACCCGCCGGGCAAAAAGCCGTTGCCGATGAGGGCGAAGTGGACGAGCTGCGCTGGGTCACTCCCAAGCAGGCCCGCACCATGCTCACCAACGCCACCGACAAAGAGCCCCTCGACGCCCTACTGGCCCTGGCCCGTGCGCAGAACCTGCGCACCCGCCCGGTGATTATCGTCCGCCACGCCAAGGCCAAGCCGCGCGCCAGCTGGGCCGGGGCCGAAGGCGAGCGCTCACTTGCGGCTACCGGCAAGCGCCAGGCCCTGGCGGTAGGACGCCTGCTGGAGGCCTGGCAGCCCGAACGCATCGTTTCCTCTCCCTGGGTGCGCTGTATGCAGACGGTCTACCCCTATTCGAAGGCCTCTGGCATTTCCATCAAGGAGAAGCGGGCCCTGACCGAAGCCCACCATGCCCGGGCGCCCAAGCCCGCCCGCAAGGTGGTCGAGTCCCTCTTTGAGAAGCGGGATAAGTCGGTCATGCTCTGCACCCACCGCCCGGTGCTGCCCACTGTCCTTGAGGTTCTGGGCGAGCACCTGAATAAGCAGCTACGCTCCCATCTGCCCGTGCATGACCCCTACCTCAAGCCCGGGGAAATGTGGGTCTTGCAGGTGTCTGTTGCCCACCCCAAGACCGTGGTGTCGCTGGAACAAATTAAGCCTTTTGACGATTAAAGAAGATATGACTGTTATTCCTACCCCCTACGAAGACCTGCTGCGCGAGATTATGGCAACCGGCGACGAGAAAGCCGACCGTACCGGCACCGGCACCAGAAGCGTCTTCGGCCGTCAGATGCGCTTTGACCTATCTGAGAGTTTTCCGCTGATTACCACCAAGAAGGTGCACTTCAAGTCGGTGGTTATTGAGCTGCTCTGGTTCCTGCGCGGGGAGTCCAACGTACGCTGGTTGCAGGAGCGCGGCGTGACTATCTGGGATGAGTGGGCGGACGAGGACGGCGAACTGGGCCCGGTCTACGGGGTGCAGTGGCGCTCCTGGCCGGCCGGTGACGGGCAGACCATCGACCAGATTGCCAAGGTGCTTGACTCGCTCAAGAACAACCCCGATTCTCGCCGCCATATTGTCTCTGCCTGGAACCCGGCTGAGGTTGACGATATGGCGCTACCGCCCTGCCATGCCCTCTTCCAGTTCTACGTGAAGACCCGGGAGGACGGCCAGAAGGAGCTCTCCTGCCAGCTTTACCAGCGGTCTGCCGATATGTTCCTGGGCGTGCCCTTCAACATTGCCTCCTATGCCCTGCTGACCCAGCTGATTGCTGAAGAGGTGGGTATGGTGCCCGGTGAGTTTGTCTGGACCGGCGGGGATTGCCACATCTACTCCAACCACTACGAGCAGGTCACCGAGCAGCTGTCGCGCGAGCCCTACCCCTACCCGCGCCTGCGCATTAAGAATAAGAAGCCCTCAATTTTTGACTACGAGTTTGAGGACTTTGAGCTGGTAGATTACCGCCATCACCCCCTCATTAAAGCCCCGATTGCGGTCTAGGGCCAAGGAGTTGAGCGTGAATGGTGAGCAGGTAAGCGGCTCGGGTACCCTGCCCGAGCTAGCGGCTATCTGGGCGCAGGCAGGCAACGGGGTGATTGGCCGTAACGGCGATATGCCCTGGTATGCTCCCGAGGACCTAGCCCATTTCAAGGCCTTGACCCTGGGCGCCCCGGTGATTATGGGCCGGGTGACCTGGGAGTCCTTCCCGCCCCGCTTCCGCCCCTTGCCGGGACGGCTCAATCTTGTGATTACGCGTTCTGTCTCGCAGGTTGAAGAGAAGGACGGCGCCGTCTGGGCGCCTTCTCTCGATGCGGCTTTGGGGGCGGCGCAGAGTTTAGCTCCGGACGCCCCCACCTACTGGGTCCTTGGCGGCGGCTCTCTCTACACCGAGGCCCTACACCGCACCGACCTGCCCGGAGTAGCGGGTTGGCAGGTAACCCGGGTGGAGCGCACCCTCTTTGAGGCTGAGATTCCCGGTGATACCTACGCCCCCAAGCTGGGCGCCGACTGGGCGCTAGTTGCTGAGGACGCACCCGTCCGCTCTGAAAAAGGCTATGCGCTGACCGCCACCGGCGAGAAGCTCCCTCTCACCATGCGGTTCCAGACCCTGCGCAAGACAAAGGTAGCAGGTCAGCGCCAATAGTTTGAAACAAAACGGGCAGGGGAAAGCCGCCCCAGACCGTCCACAATTTTGGCGGCTGCATCTTCCAAACCGTGCTCTTTACCTGTTTCCTCAAAAGCCTCTGGCAGGTAGCTAAGAATCTCTTCTACGAGCTCTTGGGCCCGTTGCCTCGGCAAGCCTAAACGCTGTCCCTCAAACACTAAACCTTCGTCAGAAATCTGAGTAAATCTATAGTTTTTCTTAATTCCCATTGGAAAATAAGCCAAGCTTTCATCCCCGATATGTGCAGCAGCAGAAATCAAATCGTACAACGGGGCAAGCTCACTCCCGCTCTCCCGATGCACCAAAGAATAGTTCTTGGCATGAGCATCTGTACCAACTACGCCTACGTTGAACACCAAGCCTTTAAAGAAGTCCTCTTGAAGACGTAAGCGATCCCCCGGCTTAGTTTTTTGGCGGAACAGTTGGCCTATCTCCCCAGCTCCAGGGCCACCATCACGATGCTGATACTTCTTCTCAGGCGGTATACCCAGTGCTTGCAACAGGTCTTCCTGGTGTACCCGGCGAACAGTATCGTCAAGGATATAACGGTCGTAGCGGGGAACAATAACCGCTGTTAAGCTACTTGTTCTACTCCGCCACAGTTCAGGATCAACAGCATTAAGCCCGCATTTAACGGCTACCTTCATTGTCAAGAACTCAGCAATATCGATATTCTCAACAAAATAATTATCTTCTGTTTTAACAGGCTTAATGATGTGGGTAGTGGCGATACCTGTTCCCGGCTGGACCCATTTACCCTCATGATTTCTGGTCAGTGATAGCTTTGGCTGGGCTCCTGCCACGCTAAATCGAAAAGCTTCAGAAGCAATCAGCGTTTTCCCGCGATAAAGCTCTCTACTTTCTTCTAGTAGTTCTTCAAAATCTGTTTCATTCAGCACGGGTTGCTGAGAAAGGTTAGCTCTCTGTGCATCGCTGCTGCCCTTGCCCGGCGGTAAAAGCTGAAGAGCGCCTGCAACGTCTTGCCCGTAGCGCTCAAGTAAACCAAAAATGGATCCTGCTGATACCCCTGCCGCACGCGCCATATTTTCTAAAGCCTGAGCATTATCGGGTAAAAGGCCTTTAAGGAACGGTAGCGCTACTTTATTTTTATGGGTCCGATTTCGTTCAGGCATAGACAGAGAAAGGGACACCGCACTTTCATAGCCTGGGGAATAGGTAAAAGTGATTTGCCCATTTTTCTCCATGAATGTGCCACACAGTTCACCATCTAGGTAGGCATTGAGTTCGCTCATGATGCGGCCTTTACTTGAAGCTCTAGGTTTAAAGCCCAAAAAGCATCTAGTACCTTATAGAGCTCAACCGTTGGCTTACCTTGTTCAAGGTCAATGTACCATTTGCGGGATACGCCAATCTTGGCGGCCACTTCTTTTTGAGTAAGACCGAGCTCTTCTCGGCGGAGACGGACGACTTCCCCCACTTCTCCAGTGATGTGCAGGGTTCGTATACCGGTGGCATCTTGCTGTGTCATACCGCAAGTGTAACCGAACGACCACTTTTCCTAAAGTAATCATACGGTTACTTTAAGTAAAGTCACCGTACGATTACACTTTCTCTCACCATGCGGTTCCAGACCCTGCGCCGGGAGCTCGTAAAAGCTAGACTGAAACCATGACTTTTACATCTGGTGATTCCGTAGGCTTTGTTGGTTACCGTGGCATGGTCGGCTCCGTGCTCATGAAGCGCATGCTCGAAGAAGGTGACTTTGAGGGCATCAACCCGGTCTTCTTCTCCACTTCCCAGGCCGGTTCAGCAGCCCCCACCTTCGGCGGCGCCCTCGAAGAGTCCACTCTCAAGGACGCCCACGATATCGACGAGCTCGCCAAGCTGCCCGTCATCGTGACCGCCCAGGGTGGCGACTACACCAAGGCAGTACACACCCAGCTGCGCGAGCGCGGCTGGAGCGGTCTCTGGATTGACGCCGCCTCAACCCTGCGCATGAACGATGACGCCGTCATCGTGCTTGATCCCATCAACCGCGACGTCATCGACCGCGGCCTGGAATCCGGCGTTAAGGACTTCATCGGCGGCAACTGCACCGTCTCCTGCCTGCTCATGGGCCTGGGCGGCCTGTGGAAGCAGGGCCTGGTTGAGTGGGGCACCTCCATGACCTACCAGGCAGCCTCCGGTGGCGGCGCCCGCCACATGCGTGAGGTACTCAAGCAGTTCGGCGATATCAACGGCTATGTAGCAACCGAGCTGGACGACCCCGCGTCCGCCATCCTTGAGATCGACCGCAAGGTGCTGGAACTCCAGCGCTCCGGCGACCTCGACACCACCCAGTTCGGCGTACCCCTGGCCGGTTCACTGATTCCCTGGATTGACTCTGACCTGGGTAATGGCCAGTCCCGCGAAGAGTGGAAGGCCGAGGCTGAGTCCAACAAGATTCTGGGCCTTGAGGGTGATGACCGCGTGGTTCTTGACGGCCTGTGCGTGCGTATCGCAACCATGCGCTCCCACTCCCAGGCTCTGACCCTGAAGCTCAAGGAAGACCTGACCGTTGAAGAAATCGAGAAGATCATCGATGAGGACAACGAGTGGTCAAAGGTTATCCCCAACACCAAGGACGCCACCGTCGAGGGTCTGACCCCCGTTGCGGCGTCCGGCACCCTGGATATCCCTGTGGGCCGTATCCGCAAGCTCAACATGGGCCCCCAGTACATCTCTGCTTTCACCGTGGGTGACCAGCTGCTGTGGGGCGCCGCAGAACCCGTGCGCCGCATGCTGAAGATTGCGACCGGCACCCTTTAGACTGGTGCCATGACAAAGAACGAGATGCCCCCGATTCACGACTCCCACGAGGAGCTGTGCGGGGGCATCCGTGCTTTAAATTTTAGGGTTGATAAGGGGTCGGACGTCCCGCCCTACTCCCAGCTGCGGCGGGCTATTATTGCGGCACGGGCTTCCGGCGCTCTGGCTGCCGGTGACCGGCTACCGCCCATGCGGGCGCTAGCTGCCGAAACAGGTCTTGCAGTAAACACGGTGGCGAAGGCCTACAAGGAGCTGGAAGCCGCCGGCGCCATTGAAACGCACGGCCGGGCAGGGTCCTTTATTACGGCCCTCGACTCAACCGCGCACAAGGCGCAGACCCTGACCGAAAAGTACATTACAGCCATGCGCAAACTGGGCTTTGAAGACCAGCAGATCCACGAGACTCTGGATCATATGCTGGGGTTCGAAAGCTAGAACCCATTAGACTCAAGAGTCTCTGCAAACCTCACCAGCCCAATTTTTCTCAACCCCACCAGATACTCCGTGTGAGTTACCTCTGGGTTCTTCATGTCTCGCACAATGTCTTCAGCAATTTGTTTGATTCTCTGCGGGTTCAGTGCAAACCGGTCGCAGAGAAAATCATCTGGATGAACGGCCCTCACATCAAATGGAGCTAAAGTCTCTTCAGGGAAGTCTTTCAGATTAAAAGTAACGATAAAGTCAGCACGAGCTCGAACTGCTGCTGCTAAAACATGGCGATCTTTAGGGTCGTTACCCATCTGATGTATCAGCGATTCATACTCACAAACTTCTGCATCTGGGAAGTATTTCTGCATATTTCTCACGCGCTTCTCAGCCTGCCCAGGCGTTCGCATGAACGCTGTCTGCAAGTTGCGTTCTACTTCCTCTAGAATCCCATGCGACCAGAGGGGCCTGTACTCTTTTGCATCTGCTAGGCGCAAAAGTAAGTCGCACGTTGGCATCGGTAGCAGTACACATGCATCGAGAACAGCAGATAGCCCAGACATTAAGATTTTCCTGACGACCTGCGAGTCTGCGCAAAGCTTGCAGGTAGGTCAAAGTAGCTACCGTCTGCCGATGATTCTTGCGTTTGTTCTTGGAGGAAAGCTTTACGCTCTCTTCGCTCTTTCTCTTCATACTGAATCAAGTCTGCGAGAAGCACACGGCGATGGCGGCCAACAGTAGTAAAGGGAATATCACCAGATTCGAGAATTTTTACGAGTGTTGGACGAGATATTTGGAGATAATCAGCAGCTTGCTGAGTGGTGAGCTTGGTATCGGTAGGCGTAATCGAAACAGCCTTGTTATGGGCTAAGGCATCAACGATGGTTGTTAGTGTGTCATATAAGAGGAAGGGAATGACCTGTTTTTTACCGTCTGGCGATAGCAGCGCAGGCTGAGCCCCCTCATCCTCACTAGAAGCGCTATGCAAGAAAGAAAAAAGTAGTTCTAAGTCTGCTTCATGGAAGGTGGAGGGTTCAAGAATAGAACGCTGATTATGCTGAGTGACGGTCATGCCACCACTATAGCACTATTCGAAATATTCGAAATGTTATAGTGTTTTCCTGTAGTGGCAGCCCGTTGGGCAGTAGTGGCTGCGGTTGCTGCGGCTGGCCCAGCGGGCGGCGGTACGACGACGGTGGGCTCGATGCCGCTTAGCCTCTATCTGCCGCCAGATATTCAGCACCTTAGCTTTCGCCCACACGTTCAGGCGGTGGGCCCAGTGGAATTCGGTACCCCACAGGCTCATGCCCATGAAAATGAAAAGCCAGCCGGGGCCGGGCGTCACCAGCATGATAATACCGGCGACGATGCACAAAAAACCTAGCCCAATAATGAGCAGGCGGTAGATCAGGAGCAGGGCGGCGTGCCGCCCCATAAAGGCGCGGAATCGCTCCATACGCCGGTGTAGGCGTCCGCCCTGCCCGCTCTCGATTTCTTTCTCTAGGCTCATGGCGCCCCTGCGTTAGAGAGTAAACCCAACGACCACAGGCTCAGGAACCAGGCGTACCCCGAAGCTTTCCTCAACCCCGGCTCGCACAGCGCGGGCGATGGCCGCGATATCGGCGGTCGAGGCACCACCGCGGTTGGTGATAGCCAGGGTGTGCTTGGTGGAGAGCGACGCCCTTCCGCCGGCAAGCTCCGCTGCCTCGCCCTCAAGGCCGAAGCCCTTATCGAACCCGGCGTGCTGAATCAGCCAGGCAGCAGAAAGCTTGACCATGCCATCCAAGGGTTCACCGGCGGGGGTGGTTGCCGGGTAGCGGGGGGCGTCCTCGGGGAGCTGAGCTGCGACGTCCTGCCCCACGATGGGGTTGGTGAAGAAGGAGCCGGTGGAGTAGGTGTCGCGGTCGGCGGCGTCCAGCACCATGCCCTTACCTGCGCGCAGGCGCAGCACGGTTTCACGCACCAGGCGGGAGTCGGCGCGTTCCCCCACCTCAACGCCCAGCTGGCGGGCCAGCTCAGCGTAGCGGACGGGGGCAGACTGGGAGCCGTGCGGCAGCTGGAAATCTACGGTCAGCACCACATAGCGGGGAGACCCATTGACGGTGGACTGCTTGAGAATCGAGTCCCGGTAAGCGAACTTGAGGTCGGCGTTAGCGAAGGTCTTGTAGCCGCCGGTTTGGCGGTCCCAGGTGCGCACCGAGGCGATGGTGTGGGCAACTTCAGAGCCGTAGGCCCCCACGTTCTGCACGGGGGTGGCGCCCACGGTGCCGGGAATACCGGAGAGGGCCTCAATACCGGAGAGCTCGTTCTCTACGGCGTAGGCGACCAGGTCGTCCCAGGTGTGGCCTGCCTGCACACGCAGGGTGGTGCCGCCGCAGGCGTAGTCGCTCACGGTTTCAATACCGGTTGAAGCTATATGCACCACTGCCCCGTCAAAGCCCTCATCGGCTACCAGCAGGTTAGAGCCCCCGCCCACCACCAGCAGGTCTTCTCCTGCACGGTCGGCAGCGGTTACGGCATCAATAATCTCCTGCTCGCTGGTGGCCTCAACGAAGAGACGGGCGGGGCCACCCACAGCGGCAGTGGTCAGTTCACTTAAAAGCTTGTCAGTCACGGTGCCCATTCTACCGGCTTAGCCCGGGTGCCGCCTGCCTACCCCCTTAGCTGTCGCTGGGAGCCGGGCAGGGGCGTCCTGACCGCTGCCCTACTTAGATCTTTTCGGTATGGACGGTGCGGCTGGGCTTCTTAGGTTCTAGCTGGCTGGTGAGCAGTAGGGACACAACCACAAAAACCAGCACGGCGAGCAGGCCGTTGCGGATTCCAAAGTGCTCCCCCAGCAGACCCAGCAGGGGCGGGCCGCCCAGGAAGGCCGCATAGCCGATGGTTGAGACAACGGAGACGCGGATGGCGGCCTTGAGCGGGTCGTCCGAGGCAGCTGACATGCCGGTCGGGAATCCGAGGGAGGCGCCCAGACCCCAGACCAGCAGGCCAACAAAGCCCAGGGGCACGGTAGGGGCGAAGATAAAGAGGGCCAGGCCGATAATGGCGAGCGAGCAGGTGGTGCGGAGCACCGGCACCCGGCCAAAGCGGTTGAGCAGGGCGGTGCCGCCAAAACGCCCCACCATCATGGCTACCACAAAGGTGAAGTAGCCCAGCGACCCGATGGTGTTGCTGGTGCCGTAGTCGTGGGTGAGGGCGAGCGCGACCCAGTCGTTGGCTGAACCTTCGGCCAGTGCCATGCCCAGTACGAAGAGACCGATGAGGATGGTGTGTTTGTCGCGCCAGGCGTCGCGCACCCGGTAGGAGCCGACGGCGGCGATGGCCTGGGTGTCGTCCTGGCCGTAGTTTTCGCTGTGGCAGAACTTGAGGGAGATGAGGACGAGGGCAGCAACCGCTAGCGCGAAGTAGGCCATGTGAACGGCGAAGGGAACGCCCAGGCGGGTGTCGAGTGTGCCGATGGCGGCACCTGCTACGGTGCCGATCGAGAAGAAGCCGTGCATGATGGGGGTAACGTAGCGACCCAGTGCCCGCTCGTTGGCTACGCCCTGCACGTTGGAGGCCACGTTGGAGACAGCGCTACCCAAGCCCTGAAGCATGAGGCCGAGCAGGGTTACGGGAACACTGGCGAGGTGCACGCCCAGGCCGATTAGGAGCATGCCGGTGACGGTGGTGGTGTAGGCTGCCGCGATACAGCGGATAGCGCCGAAGCGGGCAACGAAGGCACCTGAGAAGCTCACGGCGCAGAAGGAACCGATGGTCATACCCAGCAGCAGCAAGCCCATGGGACCGGAGCTCAGCCCCAGCCCGTTAGCCACATCGGGCAGGCGGGTCAGCAGGGCAGAAACCACTAAACCGCTGGCAAAGAAAAGACCCAGCACAGCCCTGTACCAGGTCTTAATCTGCCGATCGGAAAGCTGGGGGCGGGGGTTATGTGCCATGGTGGGTAAGGTCGATTCTCTCGTAGTAAAGCTAAGAGGGCGCGAGTGTGTTTGTGTCCTGCTGTCTATTCTAGTGGTCGTGCATAACAAGGCGCCCGCTCAATATCTGAACGGGCGCCTTTAGTGCGCAAGGTGGGGGCTACACTGCTACACTAGGCAAGCTTCACGAGTGCCTGGGCCTTCATCAGCACCTTCTGCTCCTTGCCCTCGCTGTCAGGGGCGGTGACGGTCAGATCAATGCGGGCGGTGCGGGCGTCCGTATCCAGGGCCCCGACCTTACCGGCAACCGAGATGACGTTGCCGCCGGTAGCCGGGGAGGCCGCGTCATCAGCATCGGGTACCGGAACCGGCTTGGAGAAGCGGGTCTGGTAGTCCACAATCGCACCGGCGTCGCCTACCCAGTCGGTCACCAGCTGCACGGCAGCACCCATGGTGAACATGCCGTGGGCGATGACGCCGGGCAGGCCCACAGCGGTTGCGAAGCGCTCATTCCAGTGGATGGGGTTAAAGTCGCCGGACGCGCCCGCGTAGGCCACCAGGTCAGCGCGGGTGACGGGAATCTGACGGGCACCGATCTCGGTACCCTTTTCAAGGGAGTCAAAAGAGATAGCCATGGGTTAGTCCTCCGCCCGAACCAGCAGTGATGAGATGCAGGTGGCGACCTTTTCGCCCTCTACAGTGGTGATTTCTTCGCGGGTGGTCAGCATAGCGCCGGCTCCCATGACGCGCACGCTATCGACATGCACCTCGGTGAGCAGCTCGTCCCCTGCCACGATTGGGCGGTGGTGGGTGAAGCGCTGGTCAGCGTGGACCACGCGGGAGAAGTCGATACCGGCTTCGGGGTCGCTAATCAGGGCGGCGTCTGCCTTCTGGGCCAGAATAATGGCGAAGGTGGGAGGGGCAATCAGGTCGCTGTAGCCCGCGTCCTGGGCTGCCTGCACGTCAAAGTGCAGGGGGCTGGTGGCCTTCACGGCAGCAGCGAATTCACGGATTTTCTCTCGCCCCACCGAATAGGGCTCAGTGGCCGGGTAAACGCGGCCCACGATCTCTTGGTTAATAGCCATAGGACCCACTCTACAAACAAAAAACCTGCCAAGCTAATGCTTGACAGGTTATCTGAGCCCCGACCGGGAATCGATCCCGGGACCTCCATCTTACCAAGATGGCGCTCTACCACTGAGCTATCGGGGCGTAGCGGTGGACGGGCTCGATCCGTCGACCTCACGATTATGAGTCGTGCGCTCTAACCAGCTGAGCTACACCGCCACGTATGAACTTTTGGGCTCATACAGAGCCCCGACCGGGAATCGATCCCGGGACCTCCATCTTACCAAGATGGCGCTCTACCACTGAGCTATCGGGGCAACAGATACTAGCTTACGGTACAACCTTTGGAAGACGCAAATCTAGAACCTGTTTTTTTAGGTGTTCTAGGGCACAAGTTGAAATGGTGCCCTATGGGTAAGGTGGCGCAGGCTCGCAGCGAAGCTGCTGGCTCGGCGGCTGGCGTGAATCGCTTGTGAGCGAAGCGAACCAGCGAGAGGGTCGGCAGCGAGCGCGAGCCTGCAAAACCTTACTCCGGGGCACAGCCCTTAGAACTTCTTGCGGCCCTTCTTCTTGCCGCCGAAGTCCTTCTTGCCGAAACGGTCGTCGCGGTCGAACTTTTTCTTGCCGCCGAAGTCCTTCTTGCCGAAACGGTCGTCGCGGTCGAACTTTTTCTTGCCGCCGAAGCCGCGGTCGTCACGGTCAAATTTCTTGCCGCCGAAGTCCTTCTTACCGAAGCCGCGGTCGTCGCGGTCGAACTTGCGTCCGCCTCCGCCGCCCTTGGGGCCGCGGTCGCGCTTGATGTTGATGAATTCGCCGGCTACCTGGGTGTCGCGCAGGCGGTCAAAGAAGTCACCGGGCAGTTCTGCTTCGGGCAGGGAGACGATGGTGAAGTGCTGGCGGATATCGATTGCGCCGACCTGCTTACCCTTGATGCCGCCTTCGTTGGTGAGGGCACCGACGATAGCTGCGGGTGAGACGTGGGATGAGCGTCCTACGTTGAGCTTGAAGTCGACCATGCCTTCTTCGGAGTGGCGGCGGCCGCCGCGGGGCTTGTCGTCGCGGTCGAAGTCGCGGTCACGGTCGCGCTTCTTGCTCTTGGGTTCGGGCATTTCTTCGGCCAGGAAGGGGCGGCCCTGCTGGGCGATGACGGCCAGGGCTGCTGCGATTTCTTCGCCTTCGACGTCGTGTTCGTTGGCGTAGGCGTCGATGAGTTCGCGGAAGAAGCTGAGGTCTTCGGTTTCGATGGTGTCGGTGATCTGCTGGGCAAACTTCTGCTTGCGGTTGGCGTTGACATCTTCAACGGTGGGCATGTGCATCTGTTCGACCTGCTGGCGGGTTGCCTTTTCGATCTGACGCAGCATGTACTTTTCACGCGGGGTCATGAAGAGGATGGCTTCGCCTGCGCGGCCTGCGCGGCCGGTTCGGCCGATGCGGTGCACGTAGGATTCGGTGTCGTGGGGGATGTCGAAGTTGACGACCAGGGAGATGCGCTCGACGTCGAGGCCGCGGGCGGCAACGTCGGTGGCGACCAGGATGTCGATGCGGCCATCGCGCAGGGCTTCGACGGTGCGTTCGCGCTGGTTCTGGGGGATGTCGCCGTTGATGGCGGCAGCCTGGTAGCCGCGGGCCTTGAGCTTGTCGGCGACTTCTTCGGTTTCTTTCTTGGTGCGGACGAAGGCGATGATGCCGTCGTAGTCTTCGACCTCAAGCACGCGGGTCATGGCTTCGAGCTTGTGGGAGTGCATGACCTGCATGTAGCGCTGGCGGATGTTGGCGCTGGTGGTGGTCTTTGACTTGACGCGGACCTCTGCGGGGTCGTTGAGGTACTGATCAGCGATCTTGCGGATGGTCTTGGGCATGGTTGCTGAGAAGAGGGCAACCTGCTTGGAGTCGGGGGTGTCTGCCAGGATCTGTTCTACGTCTTCGGCGAAGCCCATGCGGAGCATTTCGTCGGCTTCGTCCAGTACCAGGTACTGCAGGTTGGAGAGGTCCAGGGAGCCCTTTTTCAGGTGGTCGATGACGCGGCCGGGGGTACCGACAACGACCTGGGCGCCGCGCTTGAGGCCTGCCAGCTGGGGGCCGTAGGGTGAGCCGCCGTAGACGGGCAGCACGGTGAAGTCGGGCATTTCGGTTGCGTAGGACGAGAAGGCTTCGGCAACCTGCAGGGCCAGTTCGCGGGTGGGGGCTAGGACGAGTACCTGGGTGTCTTTGGAGACACCGTTGATGTCGGCCAGTTCTGCCAGGGTTGAGAGGGCAGGTAGGGCGAAAGCTGCGGTCTTGCCGGTGCCGGTCTGGGCTAGGCCGACGACATCGCGGCCTTCAAGCAGCAGGGGGATGGTTTCAGCCTGGATAGGTGAGGGCTTTTCGTAGCCGACTTTTTCGAGGGCTGCCAGGACGCGGGCGTCCAGGCCCAGGTCGGTGAAGCGGGTGCCGCCGCCCTCGTCCTTTTCTACCTGCTGGGTGGGGGTGTCTACAACCGGTTCCTGGAAGATGGCGTCGGTTGCGGTTTCTGCGTTAACGGCAGTATTTTCAGTCAATGTTGTCCTCATCGAGTGGGGTTTCAGCACTCTCACTGAGGTGGAGGTGCTGTACGGGGTGTCCCCGTGGAATGCTCGCGAGGGGCCTCAAAGATCAGAGGTCTTCGGTTCGTGGGCGCTGGCTATCAGGGGTGCGCGCTTGGGCGAGCTGATTACACATCAGGTTCTCTAGTCGAAGGTTCAACGGTCTGCTTAGCCTAAGTATGTTCGTTGAACGCGCGTGGCCCTGTGGTTGTGTGCCAGTAGCGGGCGTGGGCGCTGAAGAGAAATGGTCGGGGGTTCCCGAGTCTTACGTTTTCAACTCTACCCTAGTTTTAGCCTTTTGGGCCCGAGTGGTGATAGAAGGTACAGCTAATTGGTGCGGACGGCGATATCGATGCTGCCGATGGTGCGGTAGTGCACGTAGGTGGCGGTACCGTAGCGGCCGGTGGCGTAGGCGACGGCGCTGGTGGGCGAGTTGCCGCCCCAGGCGCTGCCGAGTTTATCGATGAGCACGTAGTCGGGGCCGGGTTCCCCGGAGTGGCTGATCCAGTAGGCGGTGTGGTTGGGCACCAGGTAGGTGAGGACGGAGAGGTCGGCAGCTACGGTGGCACCTTCTGGGATAGCGGCGACGGCTTCGGCCTTCATCTGGTCAGTGGTGGAGAGCTCGGTGGTGGCAAAGTCCGGGTCAGCCAGCTGAGCCAGGGGCTGGTTGGGCAGGAATCCTAGACTGACGACGAGGGCGAGCGCGGGCAGGGCTACCGGGGCGCGGTGGCGCAGGGTTGCAAAGATGGTGCGGACGGTGCGCCCGGCGGGTGTTGCCCCGAGCTGATAGGCGGGGAGGTGCGTACGGGCGACGGCTCGGGCGAGCACGTCGAGCAGGGCGGTGAAGACGATGGGCATGAGCACCAGGTTGTAGTGCCAGGTGGGTTCCCAGTAGCCCTCTTGGGGTGAGAGGAAGCGCCAGATGAGGGTGGGGGCTGCGATCAGGGCGAGGGGGCTGGTGGTCCAGGCCAGGACGCCGGTCAGCAGCAGTAGGCCAAGGGTGGCGGTTTTTTGCCAGGGGTAGAAGAGCTGGGCGAAGGCGCCGAGGGGGTCGCCGATCGCCGCTGCGATGTCGAGTTTGTCGGAGTAGTCGAAGACTCCGCCGGTGTTGAAGAAGGGCAGGATAAGGCCGATGGCGAGCAGGGGCCAGACTATGCCCCAGAGAGCCAGCAGGCTAGCTTCGGCCACGGCAGGGGTGTTGACCCAGGAGCGCAGCAGGGTGCGGTAGCGTTCGCGGCGGGGGCGTACCGGGGCGGACGCCGATGGGAAGGCTATGCTGCTGGCTGTTGAGAGCCAGCCGGTGCGGGCCAGGGCGACGAGCCCGATGAGGAGAACCGTAATACCGACGTCCTCTTTGACGAAGACCAGGGGGGCTGCCCAGTAGATGGAGCGGCGCAGCAGGGGGGCGGGGGCGTCCGTCATGCGGGTCATGGCCAGGTAGCCCAGGCTCATGACGAGCAGGGGCAGGGCGAAGGCAACCTCGTGGAATTGAACGGCTACAGCCTGTTGGATGCCGAAGCTCAGGGCGTAGGCAGCGCCCAGGGCCAGGGATGCCCAGGGGGCCAGAATCCGCTGGGCGAAGCGCACCAGCAGGTAGACAGACAGGGCGACCAGCCCGTTTTGCACATAGAGCAGGGTGGCGGGCGTAGGCCAGAGCCAGTAGAAGGGAGTCAGCAGCACGGTGACGGGGTGGAAGTGATCCCCCAGCAGGTTGAACCCCTCCCCCTTAATCGGCACAATCGGGGCCTGCCCTGAGGCATATGCCTTAGCCAGCTGCGAGAAGATACCGAGATCCCAGGAGGGCACCACGTAGTGCCGCCACTGCAGCCAGGAGTAGACGCTGTAGAGGGCAAAGACAGCTAGGGCCAGGGCTGCAGCGCTCATGCGCGCCCTGATGGGGTGGGCTTCTGCTGGCAGTAGGGGGGAGCTCATGCGCCTTCTTCGTCTGAGGTTGGGGTGGGCGCCACGGGTGCGGCGTCTTGTACGAGTATAGACAGCAAAGTGGTTCTGTGGGTCGGGTAGAGCGGGTGTGAGACGATGGTGAGCATGTTGCGCGCGCATTTTGTTCTGGAACCAACCCACCGGGTCCACCTGGGCCAGACCTTTGCTCCCCTACAGCGCGGAGCCTTCGACCCCCTCTTCCGTCAGGTAGCCGGGCCTGCTGGCCCTGTTTTTTGGGCGACGGCCCGCGAAGCTGGGGTGGGTCTGGTTGTTCGTTTTGCCAGGACGCACCCCGCCGACCTGCGCGCCCCGATTGAGGTAACGATTTGGGCAGGTGACAACTCCCCTAGCGGTACATCATCTGCGTCCGCCTTGGAAGCTTTTGCGGCTCGCGTGCCGGGCTGGCTGGGCGAGTGGGACAGCTGGACTAGCTTCTATAAGTCACCGGCCTGGGCGCAGCTCCCGCCCCGACTGATCAAGGCCCGAGCTGAAGCTCCGGGCTTACGGTTGCCGTCCATCGGCCTGCTCTCGCAGAATCTGCTCCTGGCCATTACTGAGCAGAGGGTAACCGGTATCGAAGCTATGGGCGGCATGAGGGCCCTGCTCCGCCAGTATGGGGACCCGGCCCCTGCCACCGGTCACCCCGATCAGCCGCCGGGGCTGATTATCTTTCCCCAGGCGTCCGTCTTTGCCCACATTCCCGATTGGGCCTACCACCGCGCCGGCTTTAACCGCTCCCGCTCATCTGCCATGGTGCACTATGCGAACCGGGCTGAGTCCTTCGAACGGTTTGCCTCCCAGCACAGCGTGAGCGAACTCGCCCGGGCACTGAACTCGGTTCCCGGTATTGGCCCCTGGACCATCGCAGAAACCCTGCAACGCTACTGCGGCCACCCCGACGCCGTCAGCGTGGGTGACTATCACCTTGCCCACCACGTCACCTATGCCTTCGATGGTACCCGTGGCGATGACGCCCGCATGGTAGAGCTACTTGCTCCCTATGCCGGGCACCGCCAGCGGGTTGTGGCCCTCATCAAGGCCGCCGGAATCAGCGAACCGCGCCGCGGCCCCCGGTATGCCCCGCAGGATATGCGCTCCTTCTAAAAACAAGGTCGCCCTCCCCCAGTTAGGGGAGGGCGACTTATATAAAGAAAGTTAGTGGCTTTAGGCCTGCTCAGCCTGGGCTGCTTCAGCCTCGGCAACCTGCTTGTGCACCTCGGCCATATCCAGACCCTTGACAGCGTCGATAATCTGGTCGAGCTGCTGGGCATTCAGAGCACCGGGCTGGGAGAAGACGAGAACGCCCTCGCGGAAGCCCATGATGGTGGGGATAGAGGTGATACCTGCTGCGGCGGCCAGCTGCTGCTGGTCTTCGGTGTCGACCTTGCCGAAGGTGATATCGGCATGCTTTTCAGAAGCAGCTTCGAAGATGGGGCCGAACTGCTTGCAGGGGCCGCACCAGTCTGCCCAGAAGTCGAGGAAGAGAATGTCTGAGTTTTCGACGTTCTGGGTCAGGTTTTCCTGGGTAATTTCAATGGTTGCCATGAGAAACACGCTACCGGTTTTATCGGGGCTTGTCTAAAGACTGTGGCCGGTTTCTCTGATAATGAAGCTAGCTCACCAAGGGAATAAAAAATCCCGCCTCGTGTGAGGCGGGATTTTTGCTGTGGCAGATGAGGGATTTGAACCCCCGTAGGCAATGCCAGCTGATTTACAGTCAGCCCCCTTTGGCCGCTCGGGTAATCTGCCGTATTCAATTTCTTGAATCTGTTCGTTTGAGCGAACAGTAGAATACTTTACACACTTTTAGGCAGCTTGCCAAACCAAAAGTAGCTTTTGTTGCAAAGACCACTTAAGCGGGCCGACCGGCGCGCTATGAGAGCGGACGCCGGTCGGGGCCATGTTAGTTAGACGCAGAGCTTGCCGCCAGGGCTTCTTGCTCTAGCAGGAGCGATATTTCAAGGTTTTCTAGGTAGGCATAAGCCTGCTCGGGGGTGCACATGCCGCCACGAATTTCGCGGGAGAGATTTTCTTTCACGCCCTCGAATCTGGCGACTAAATCAGCATCGTGCAGGGTTTGCCCCAGCCCGCGGGCAAAATCTGGGACCCGTTCGACTTCAGGCGAGCCGCTGCCCGCCGGGGCAGTTGCATCGGCGGCAGTAAAGCCGTCTGCCACTAAATCTGCAAGGAGAGCCTCGTAGGCTCGCTGCATGGTCTCGTCAGTTACAGCTAGTACCTGGTGCGCTGCCGGAGTGGTTCCTGAGCCGGGCCGTACGCCGGCTGCAGCGTGGGCAGCTGTTTTCTTTTCAGCCATAGCTTCATCCTCCCAAACCAAGATGAACTTTAGCTGAGAATGGTGTCACAGTTTCATAACGATTGCGATAACCTGCATAGCCCCCGCAAAACAGGGTACCTTTGTAGGTAAGCGCCCCTCACCCGCTAGCGGTCTACAGGGGCACGGTCACCTATCTACAAGCAAAGAGGTAAGCACCCGTGGCAAGCGATTCATCATTCGACGTTGTTTCAAAGGTCGACAAGCAGGAAGTTTCTAACGCCCTCAACCAGGCCCAGAAGGAAGTAGCCCAGCGCTACGACTTCCGCGGTGTCGGCGCTGAAATTGATTTCTCCGGCGAAAAGATCCTGATTAAGGCCAACTCCGAGGAGCGCGCCCTGGCCGTGCTCGATGTCTTCCAGTCCAAGCTGGTCAAGCGCGGCATCTCGCTCAAGTCCCTGGATTCCGGCGACCCCTACGCTTCTGGCAAGGAATACCGCATTGAGTCCTCTATCAAGGAGGGTATCGCCCAGGACCAGGCCAAGAAAATCTCTAAGCTCATTCGCGAAGAGGGCCCCAAGTCGGTCAAGGCTACCATTCAGGGCGATGAGCTGCGCGTAACCTCCAAGTCCCGCGATGACCTGCAGGACGTCATTGCCCTACTCAAGGGCGCCGACCTTGAGGTTGACCTGCAGTTCGTCAACTACCGCTAGGCACCTGCCCCATAGGGGCGTCCGCACCTAGATATAAGGCTCCCCACCTGCCCGGGCAGGTGGGGAGCTCTTCTTTAACCTGTTCAGATTTGTACGGTCAACTTTCAGTCAGCGTGACCTGAAGTCTAGAGCTGCCCGTTCTGACGAGCCATATTTTCGAGTCGGGCGATACGGTCAGCCATGGGCGGGTGGGTAGCCATCAGGTTCTTAATCGAACCACCGCCTCGGAAGGGGTTAGCAATCATCATGGAGGCAGCGCCTGCGGTCTGGCGGTTCTCGGGGTTCATGGGGTAGCGTGACACCCCGTTTTCCAGCTTGTGCAGGGCGGACGCCAGCGCCAGCGGGTCGCCGGTGAGGCGGGCGCCGTCCTCGTCGGCATCGTATTCACGGGTGCGGCTAATAGCCATCTGCATGACGGCTGAGGCCAGGGGCGCCAGGAAGGCGATGAGCAGGGTGAAGATGAGGCCACCGCCGCGGTTTTCTTCGCGGTTACCGCCAAACATGGCGCCGAAGGTAGCGAACTGGGCGATAGTACCGATGACGGAGGCGATAGCGGCAGCAATGGAGCCGGTCAGAATATCGCGGTTGTAGACGTGCATGAGCTCATGGCCAATCACACCGCGCATCTCGCGCTCGTCGAGCAGCTGCAGAATACCCTCGGTGCAGCAGACCGCGGCGTTCTGGGGGTTACGGCCGGTAGCGAAGGCGTTAGGGGTCATGGTCGGGGCAACGTAGAGTTTGGGCATGGGCTGGTTGGCCTTAGCTGAGAGCTCTTCAACGATGGCGTAGAGGCCGGGAATCTGCTCACGGGTAACCGGGTAGGCGTTCATGGAGCGGATAGCGAGCTTGTCTGAGTTCCAGTAGGTGTAGGCGACCGTACCTACACCGATCAGGCCGAAGAGCACAATAAAGATTGAGCTTCGGGTGAAGTAGGCCAGGCCTGCACCAATGAGGAGCAGGAAACCTACCATCGACCCCAAGAGCAGGGCTGTTTTGAGGCCGTTGTTATGGCTGTGCATGAAAGTCCTTTCGTCGGGGTCTTGATTTCTAGGTTAGATGCCCAAGCTGAGATAGTGCCCGGTGTTCCGCTAGAGGCTTTAGAAAAACGCCCACCGAGTCCCCTTGTGCGGGGCCGGTAGGCGTTTCTTACCTAGTAGCAGGTGATGTCTTGAATTCGGCTGATGCCAAAGTAGCTCTCAAGCACGTAGGTGGCATAGGGCGATTCGATAATGATGGGGGGCAGGTAGGTTCCAAATCCTGAGGGGAATTCAGCACCTTCAGAGTCAGTTACCAGGAAGGTGATGATGCACATACGGTTGTCACCAACGGGGTGCCCAATGGTATCCCAGGGAGTATTAGCGATGAACTCGTAGTACTCCGGAGTACCCACCCAGTCCAGGGGCCCCAGAATCTCAGGGATTCCAGTATCGGGGTCCACCGGATCGACAGGCACAACCGGCTCAACCGGGTCTATGGGAACTTCCGGATCGATAGGCTCAACGGGAACCTCAGGGTCAACGGGCTCGACCGGAACTTCCGGATCGACAGGCTCAACGGGAACCTCCGGATCGACAGGTTCAACGGGAACCTCAGGATCCACAGGTTCAACGGGGACCTCAGGGTCAACGGGAACTTCCGGATCGACAGGCTCAACAGGAACCTCAGGGTCAACGGGCTCGACCGGAACTTCCGGGTCAACCGGGTCAACGGGAACTTCCGGATCGACAGGCTCAACAGGAACCTCGGGGTCAACTGGCTCGACCGGAACTTCCGGGTCCACGGGCTCAACAGGAACCTCAGGGTCCACAGGCTGCTCGGGAGCAATCGGGGTCTCAGGTTCTGCCGGAGGGGCTGGCTCAGAGGGAGTGACCGGCTCGGCAGGAGCTTCCGGCTGCGAGGGAACAGCAGGGGCTTCGGGAGCAGCAGGTAGCTCAGGGGTGACCGGGGCAGCCGAAGACTCAGGGGCAGGAGCCGGAGGAACCTGTACAGAAACAGGCTCAGTCAGAGACGCTGTAGCATTTTCTGAAGCGGCAGGAGCACTCGCACTAGATGTAGCAGACTCAGCGGTCTTGTTCGTTGAAGCAGAGCTACCGTCGGACGAGGCAGCAGCAAGCGGCTGCGCAGCAGGAGCTTCCGGCGCCACCGCATTGGCTAGAGAACTTGAAGAGGCAGCACTGCTAGAGCTGTTGCTGCCCTGGCCAGCTGAGGGCCCGTTAACGGCTACGGACGAGCGCAAGGTTTCGGCGGTCATGCCGCTAGAGACGCTCTGGGGCTCATTCACCAGGCTATCGGTAACGCCTGAAGTATCGTCGCTCGGCTGGGCTTTAGGGGTCTGCAGCTGGGAGTCTGCGCTGATAACCGCTGAACCGGCCGAAGAATTATTGACCAGGGCCATACCACCGGCCACAGCACCGATAGCGGTCACGACCGCAGCGGCACCTGCCAGGGCCTGGCTGCCGGGCGTCCAGCGTCCGCCCCCAAAACCTGAGAAAAGGCCACCCTGGGCGCCGGCACCAGCGGCGGCGCTACCAGCCACACCACCGGCCAGGAAGGGCAGAAGCACCTTGGAACCGTCGGTGATAACGGGCACCAGGCCCGCCAGCACGGGGAAAACCCAAACACGCATGGACTTGTTGATACCGGCCAGGGTCAGGTATTCCGAGGTGCAGTAGGAGCACACCGACAGGTGCAGGCGCAGAACTTCACTACGCTTCTTGGTCAGGGAGCCACGCACCATAGAGCTCAGGTGGGGTGAGTACTGGGCACACTCGTCGGTCTTCGGCGCGTTCTGGTGGGCCCGCAGGAAGCCTTCGCGCAGGCTCTCACGGGCACGGGTAGCCAGGGCCGAGACGGCGTTGGCAGAAAGATTCATGGTCTGGGCGACTTCGCGGGGCTTCTTATCTTCAACCTCGGTCATCCAGAGCACGGTCTGCCAGCGTTCCGGCAGGCCGGTGAAGGCGCTGATGAGCTCGTCTGATTCGTGTAATTTCAAGACGGTTTCGTCCAGCGAGCCCATGGATTCCAGGTGCTCTTCTTCGCTGGGCACTTCTTTTTGGGCAATCAGGCCATTTTCTGCCGCCAGGTGGGCAATGGTAGTAGCAAGGTAGCCCCCCATAAAGGTTCGGGGGCCCTTACCGTTCTTGAGGGCCTGAAGCACACGCACAAAGGCTTCGGAGACGATGTCTTCTGAGAGGGTGTTGTTAGAGGTGTGCTTATAAGCGATGGCGCGAGCCATCGACACGTAACGTTCATACAGAACGCCGAACGAATCAAGCTTGCCTTCGCGGACGTCCGAGAGCAGCAGCTCGTCGGTGGGGCCGCCACTAGCTGGTTGCGCGGTGTTGTGTGATTGCATGAAAATCCCTGGGTTTATGCGAGTTACCCCTAGTTAGAGTGGTGGGGCATTCTATTAGTCTATCGGGATTATGCCCTGTGTGCAGTAGTTTGTGGAAAGAACAACAACGGCCCGACCCCTATGCGGTGACAGGGGCCGGGCCGTTGTTGTCCCTAGCGGTAAAGCGGTGCGAGCCTCTCTACCCTCTGTTGGTGGCAGCAGCTCCCCCTTCCCTGGAGGTGCCGCCTGCCGGTGGTGAGTGTGTAGCTTGTGTGCCACCACCCACGAACAGCGTTGGCACTTTGCGTTTCAGTGCCTGCGAAAGCATCTGAAGTGTATTGGGTTGTATGTATTTGCCCTGGCACAGAACCCGCGAACGGCCCTGTGCGGTGGCTATTTTCTGTGTGTGATGGGCAGAGCCGCTCGATAAGTTCCAGCAGCGGCGGCTCTGCACCTTAACACATCACAGTGTTGGCTCCTTGGGCGCCGGGGTGTTTTCCCCTAGTCCCGGCGAGGTGCCATTGTGCTCGTCGAATCCCCACGATTGACGGGCACGGTTTATTCCCTTGTTCCCTGCCCTGCTTCCCATGGCAGTTTGGGGTGGTGCGCTACCAAGCCGATCATGAAAATCGGTAGACACACCCGACAGTTTTGCGCTGTCATAGATAAAGAGGCGGATAGACCTGTTTTATGACGCGAAAACGGGAAGTTTTTTAAAAAACTTTCCACCCACCCTCAAATATGGCCTTGACTAGGGAGTTTTCTCGGAAAAGTTTTTTAAAATTTATCACGATTCTCCGGTTTTGAAGGGCCCCAGCCCTCCTCACAGAGCAAAAGAGGGGAAGCAAGCATCCACTCCCCCAGGCGGGCCACCCTTCTACCTTCAGGTTTCCGTTTAGTCAGCCCTGACTCACAACCCAACCCCACCTTATTGTGAAAGACTCAGAATAAGGATATTATGGTGACATGATGTCAACAACGAGCAACCTCGGAGCAAGCGGGTGCAGCCACATCCCCGGCAGTACCAACACTCCCGCCAGTGCCCACCAAAAAGCCTGGTCAGCTCAGCTTCGATCTAAAGGTCGTCGCGTCACAAAACAGCGCCTATCTGTGCTTGCAGCTGTACACGAGAACCCGCACTCCACAGCAGACGCTGTTGTTACAGCCGTCCGCCAGGAGCTACCGGGAATCACCGTACAGTCGGTGTACGTCGTCCTCGCAGATCTCACCGACATCAACATGCTCCGCAAATTTGAACCACCGGGATCAGCAGGGCTCTACGAGACCCGCACCGGCGACAACCACCACCACGCCTACTGCATCCGCTGCGGCAAGGTCGAAGACGTGGACTGCGCCATCGGGGCCGCCCCCTGCCTGACCCCCAGCGATTTTCACGGCATGGCTCTTCTCAGCGCCGATGTGCTCTACCGAGGCATCTGCGCCGACTGCCAAAACGCCGACGAAAAAGAAGTGGCCCTCGCCCAGCAGGCAGCCGCCAACCAGGCACTAGCCAGCTAGGGCAGAGCGTCATCACCCTCTGCCTGCCTACTAGAACCGCCCCTAGAGACAGACAGAAAACAACCCCACACAGGAAAGTAGGAAAAATGAACAACCCGATTAAGCCCGGTTCATTTACCACCACCACCCAGGGTGCCCCCGTTGCCTCAGACAACGACTCCCTGACCGTAGGCGCCGACGGCCCCATCGTCCTGCACGACGCCTACACCGTCGAGAAGCTCGCCCAGTTCAACCGCGAGCGCGTCCCCGAGCGCGTCGTGCACGCCAAGGGCACCGGTGCCTTCGGTGTCTTTGAGACCACCGAAGATGTCTCCAAGTACACCCGCGCAGCCCTCTTCCAGCCCGGTGTATCCACCGAGATGCTGATTCGCTTCTCCACCGTTGCCGGTGAGCAGGGTTCACCCGACACCTGGCGCGACCCCCGCGGTTTTGCGGTCAAGTTCTACACCACCGAGGGCAACTACGACCTGGTCGGTAACAACACCCCCATCTTCTTCATCCGCGACGCCATCAAGTTCCCCGACTTCATCCACTCCCAGAAGCGTCTGCCCGGCAACGGCCTGCGCAACAACGACATGCAGTGGGACTTCTGGAGCCTGCGCACCGAGTCAGCCCACCAGGTAACCTGGCTCATGGGTGACCGCGGCATCCCCGCTACTCTGCGCCACATGGACGGCTTCGGTTCACACACCTACCAGTGGATTAACGCCGAAGGTGAGCGTTTCTGGGTCAAGTACCACTTCAAGACCGACCAGGGCAACGACTTCCTGACCGGTGCTGACGCTGAGCGTATCGCTGGCGAGAACGCCGACTACCACCGTCAGGATCTCTACGAAGCTATCGAACGCGGCGAGTTCCCCTCATGGACTCTCTACGTTCAGGTCATGCCCTACGAGGACGCCAAGACCTACCGCTTCAACCCCTTCGACCTGACCAAGGTCTGGCCCCACGCCGACTACCCCCTGATCAAGGTGGGTAAGATGACCCTGAACAAGAACCCCGAGAACTTCTTCGCTCAGATCGAGCAGGCTACCTTCTCACCCTCCAACTTCGTTCCGGGTATCGCAGCCTCCCCCGACAAGATGCTGCTGGGCCGCATCTTCTCCTACCCCGATGCACACCGCTACCGTGTAGGCACCAACTTCGCTGACCTGCCCGTCAACTACGCGAAGAACGCTGAAGTGAACAACTACAGCCAGGACGGCGCTATGCGCTACACCTTCAACAGCCCCGATACCCCCGTCTATGCCCCCAACACCTTCGGTGGCCCCCACGCTGACGCTGCCCGCGCCGGTGAGGGTTCTTGGGAAGCTGACGGCGCTCTGGTTCGCGCTGCTGCTACCCTGCACGCTGAGGACGACGACTTCGGCCAGGCTCGCACCCTCTACGCCGATGTCATGGATGATGCTGCTAAGGCTCGTCTGGTCGAGAACATCGCCGGCCACGTTGGTGCTGTTGTCTCTGACGAGATTCGTGAGCGTGCCTTCAAGTACTGGGATTCAGTCCACGAAGAGCTCGGTGCCCGCGTGCGTGAAGCCTACAAGCACAACAACGAGAAGAGCAACGAGCCCACTCCCCAGACCACCTAAGGTCTGCGGTCGAGCCTAGCTTGTCGTGAAGAAGCCGCCCCCGGCGTCCTGATAGTCAAGGACGCCGGGGGCGGCTTTATGTGCTGTCGGCAGATGGAGCGAAGCCCCGGCGCTGTGCCGTATTAGGCAGCGCACTTTATTCGGCGATGTGCTTGGGGGCGTCTTCTTCGTCGCGTTCCTTCTTCTCAAAGGGCCACCACCAGGCGGCTTCGCCCAGCAGGTACATGGTGGCCGGGATGAAGGTGGTGCGGATCAGGAAGGCGTCCATAGCAACGCCCAGGGCCAGGGCGAAGCCGATGGGGCGCACCGCGGTGAGGTGGGAGAAGATGAAGCCGGCGAAAACGGCAACCATGATGATGCCGCAGGCGGTCACAACGGCCCCGCCCTGCTTGTAGCCCAGCACAACGGCGTCGCCTGCCGAGTGGCCCTGACGGTGGGCATCTCGCATGCCCGAGACGATGAAGATTTGGTAGTCCACCGAGAGGCCGAAGAGGATACCGATCAGCAGGATAGGTAGGAAGGCCAGGATGGGGCCGGGCTGGGTGACGCCGAAGATGTCGGCGAGCCAGCCCCACTGGTAGACGGCAACGACGGCGCCGAAGGAGGCCAGGGTGGAGAGCAGGAAGCCGATGGTGGCCATGACCGGCACGATGATGGAGCGGAAGACAAAGGCCATGAGCACCAGGCAGAGGGCAATCACCACCCCGAGGTAGAGCGGGATAGAGCTTGAGATACGCTCTGAAATCTCGATGTTAGCCACGGTAGAGCCGGTCAGGCCGATGGTGGTTGCGGTGGCTTTTTCGGTGGCTTCGAGCTTGTCGTTCATGGAGTGAACGGTGGCGAGGGTGCTGTCTGCCGAGGGCCCTTCGGTGGGGAAGAAGGCCAGGATGGCGGTGGCGTTGTCGTCACTGGTAGCGACGATGGCGACACTTTCGATTTTGTTGTTTTTGAGGCGGTCGGCCACGTCGAGGGCTACGTCGCGCAGGCGGGCTTCGTCGCCGGGGACGGTGAGGGTCAGGCCCGCGATGATGGGCCCGTTGACGCCTTCACCGAACTTTTCGGAGATGGTCTGGTAGGCCTGGTAGGAGGTTGAATCGGTGGCCTGGTAGGAACCGTCGGGCAGGCCCAGGCGGAGGGAGGTGGTGGGAATGATGGCCAGTACCAGCACGGCTACCGCTACGAAGGTCATAGCGAAGGGGTGGCGGGTGACGAAGCCGCCCCAGCCCTTGTAGGCTGCTTCGATTTCGGCGAAGGCTTCGCGGCGGTTGCGGGGTACCTGGATTTCCTGGGTGCGGGCCAGGTTGAGCTGGGTGAGTTCTTCTCGCTGGGCGCGGGTCAGCAGGCGGGTGCCCAGCAGGCTCAGGACGGCCGGTACCAGGGTCAGGGAGGAAGCCACGACCAGGGCTACGGCGAAGGCCCCGGCAAAGCCCATGATGGCAAGGAAGGGCAGGCCGGTGAGGCAGAGGGCTGAGAGCGCGATGATGTTGGTCATGCCGGCAAAGAGCACGGAGTGGCCCGCAGTCGAGTTGGCGGTGCCTACCGCATCGAGCACGTCGGCGCCGTCGCGCAGTTCTTCGCGGAAGCGGTAGAGAATCAGCAGGGCATAATCGATGCCAACGCCCAGGCCCAGCATGAGGGCGAGGACGGGGTCGGTGGCGGTCATGCCAATAAAGGCGGTGCTGGTGTAGACCAGGGCAACGGCGGTACCGGCTCCGATCAGGGCAAGCACCAGAGGTAGGCCTGCGGCTACGACCGCTCCCAGGGTAATCAGCAGGACGATAAAGGCCACGACCAGGCCAATAATTTCTGAGATGCCAAAGACGTCGCTGACGTCCTGGTCGAGTTCGTAGCTGTAGTTGACGGTCAGGCCGGTGTCTTTGAGCGTATCAAAGGTGCTAAAGACTTCTTCCCGCACCGAGGTGGGTAGGGAGTTAGTGTCCTGGTTGAAAGCAATATTGACGATGGCTGCGGTGCCGTCTTCGCTCACCATGTTGGCGTCGGCTGCCGCGTCAAGCTCACGCTGGGCGGCATCGACCTTATCCTGGTTTGACCGCAGGGTGGTGCGGGCGTCAGCTAGGGTAGCTTCCTGGGCTGCCAGATCGGGGGCAAGAGCAGCAATTTCTTCCTGGCTAAGCCCCTGGGGTAGGGCGGCTTTCGCAGCGTCCAGCTGGGCCTGGCCTTCATCGATCTGTGCCTTGGCTTGGGCTAGCTGGGCTTTAGCGTCCTCAAGCTGCACGGACGCCTGGGTCACGGCGTCCGCCGCTACAAAGGGATCGAGGGAGCCAGCGACTTCGGGCAGCTGGTCAATTGTGGTGACGGCCTGGGCGATAGCCTGCTTCTGGGTGTCGGTAAATCCCCCGTCGGCCTCAAGCACTACATAGCCGCTGGAAATACCGTTCTCGGGTATCTTGGCCTGCAAGTCTTCCCGAACCGCCTCGAAGGAGGCCCCCGGCATGGTGTAGCTGGCTGTCGCACCTCGTGCTAGGGTCAGCGCCCCCACCCCGGCTAGGGTCAATAGCACCAGCCACAGAACGATGGTGGTACGGGCATGACGAGCCGCAGTAAGGCCGAGCGTGCGCAGGGCACCGGTCATGGGGGAACTCCTGGGTAAGAGGCGGGGGTTTACTGTGATTCTACTACTGAAATGAGCTGGCGTACCTGTTCCATGGGTAGAGTGGCGTGGGGCGCCAGGGCGTTGATGCGTATAGCGCTACTATCACCTGTGGCAAAGAGTTTGAGGGCCTCAAGGGCCGGGGCACTACGAACCACCAGGGTTGGGTCTAGAGCTGCTACCTCGGCAGCCGTTGTGAAGACCAGGGCCACGTTTTCTTCGCTCTCGTCATCCTTCTTGAGAATAACGGGGCGGCCTGCCGGGTCATCCGCCCGAACCCCCAGAAGAAGCACCGAGGCTGGTGCAGTAAGGGACATGAGCAAATCATGCATGTTTTCCTCAATGAGGGCACGCTGGGCAGGCATGTTGTGCGGGGATCCAAGAACCCACTGGATTTGAGCCTTTTCGATGAAGCACTCGTGGTCGCTACCGGGGTCAAGGACCAGCACGTCTATACTCTGGTCATGCGCCACCTGTAAGAAGACTTTCATGGCATGCTCTACCACTAAACGGGGGTTGGGCTGGTTCTGGGCCTGCGCCGAGTAGGTCTGAGCCGGTTCGGTTGCCGTGTAGGCCGTCAAGGCCCGCATGCCGTTGGCCAGGCGAAGCACCTGGTAGTTGAGCTGGGGGGTGCCATCGGGGGTGACGGTACTCTGCGTGATGTCCATCAGGAGGTTGCCCCCCAGGGCGGTACGGACGACATTCGCCAAGGACTGCTCGCTCCTGGCGGCTGCAAAGCCCGCCAGGGCCTCGGTCAGGTAGCGGTTAACGGGGCCTACCGGCAGGCCCCCTTCCCCGCCGGGCTCAGCAAAACCTGCGCCCCGGCGTCCTGCCAAACGCACAGCGGCCCAGTCAGGCACATGCTCGGGGTCGCGGGGGAAAAGTTCAAAGTGGGCGCGGATATCGCGGGCGCTCAGACGGCCCTCGCCCTTCCAGTCCACCGGCTCGTGGGCACGGTCGTAGGAGGCCCCAATCTGGTACTGGGGCTCAGGCCAGTTGCTGGCGGTAATCACCACAGAAGCGGTGAACCAGGTGCCCTCCCCCTCAACAAAAGAGGCGTGCTGCAGCTGTTCGATAGCGGGCAGCACCGGGCTATCTGACTTCACCGGGCCCACGGTACCCACATAGTCCTGCTCATCGCGTGATTCGGTAATACGCACAAAAACGGTCTCAGACAGGGGCTTGATATCGAGCACCAGCTCATTCCAGCCAGGTTCAACCTTGACCGTACCCAGCATCCAGCTACCGATAGCGTTCAGGGCATCTTGCACCATAGCGGGGCGTTCAATCTCGGTGTAACGGGGCGAAGAGGGCGACATACTATTCCTGTAGGTTTGGGCGAAGCGAAACCCTGTAGGGCCCTGTCCGAAGAAGGGCCGAGGGTGCGAGTTATCTACCCTATTAAACCAAGAAACTACCCATCTCAGAGAAGAGCACACCCACCTTCTCACGGAGTGATTCTCCCCTAGTTTCAGGGAAGGGCCTGAATATGTCAGAAATTCAAGCTCTTACCGCGGCAAAAAGGTGCGGGAGCACGGCAAGAGTTGCTAGCCTTGACCGTATGACTACTACACTGCAGGATCTGATTGACGATTCAATCTTTATCTCCACCGAGTACCAGGCCCGCCTCGCTGAAATCAGCGGCGGCGCAGAATGGACGGTGGACTTCTCTGCACCGTCATTCACCCTCCAGTCTGATGCTTCCGTAAGCCTCACCCCCTACCTGCTGGGTACCGAATCTGAGAACCGCGGTTCCTGGATCTGGTCCTGGCAGGAGCTCGGTCACTTCCCCGACCGCGTCGTTTCGGCAGCAATCCAGGCGCGTGAAGGCGGAGCGAAGCACAGCATCTCTGAGCTCACCACCGACGAGCTCCCCCTCGATTCCGGGCTAGCCCGCAAGCTGACACTAGCGTCCAAGGCCCTCAGCGGCATCTACGCCCACTACCCCGTAACCGCCGGGGCGGGCGTCCGCGCCTGGATTCTGCTCGATGGCAGCCAGCTTGAACTTGAGGCTCCCACCGTTAACCGCATGGGCCAGGTCATGGCGCAGGCTCTGCAAACCGGTACCGCCGTCAACCACCTGCGGGCGGTCGATTCCTACGCCAAGCTGCGCGGTGCCCACATTGCCTGGGACACCGAAGCCACCGCGGTCATTACCGCTTCGGACGGCGCCCTGCGCCTCTGGTTCGACAACGGCAAGATTTCGGGTATTGAAGCTGCTGAGCCCCAGGTTGGTGCCGACGAGCTGGCCCGCCTGGCTCAGGCTGCCCGTGACCTGCGCGAGCAGCTTGCTGCTGAGCGTCAGGGCATCGAAGCTGTGGCAGCCCAGGAGGCCGCTGCCCAGGTCGCAGCCCGCGAAGAGGCTAACCGCCTGGCCGCTGAAGAAGCTGCCCGCGAAGACGAAGCCCGCGCCGAAGCTGCCCGCGCAGCCGAGGCTGAAGCCCTGGCCGCTGAACAGGCCGCCATCGAAGCTCGCGAGGCTGACATCGCTGCCGCTGAAGAGCGTGCCGCAGCTGAAGCCGCTGAAGCTGAGCGCCGCGAGAAGGAACGCGCCGAAGAGGCAGCCCGCGAGGAAGAGGTCGAAGGTACCATCACCACCGACCGCGTCTACCCCAACGCCGAGCAGCCCTACGACCGCGAACCTGCCGAGGACGCCCGCCCCGGCCGCGTCACCACCAGCGCTATCGCCGACGAGGACATCGTGCGCGATGAGCCTGCTCAGGTAGAAGAGCCCGCCGCTGCTTCTATCGCCGCCGAGCAGGTTATCGAAGAAGCTGAGACCGAGCAGGCTCCTGCCGGTTACGAGCAGGTTGAAGAGCCTGCCCGCCCCGCCTCAGAGATTCGCCTGGCTGGCCAGGCCCCCGACCTTGAGGCTGAGCGCGCAGAAGCTGCGACCAAGCCTAAGCCCAAGGAAGAAAAGAAGGGCTTCTTCAGCCGCTTCTTCGGCCTCTAGGCCCTCGCATAGAGCACCTGTCAGTGGCTACCCGGTCTACCGGGTAGCCACTTTCTCGTAGCGCCACCGGCCCGCCTCTCTGCGGGCCGCAGGCGCCCACCACTCCAAGCCCCCACCACCGAGAGAAGCACGAGGAAGACAGCGGTGAGCACAGTCAAAAACGAGCAGGTAGTAGGCGGCCTCTACGCCTTTTTCTGCTACCTGATCTGGGGGCTCTTCCCCCTCTACTTCATGCTGACAGCACCAGCCACTCCCCTAGAGATTGTGGCGGGCCGGGTGCTCTTTTCGCTGGTCTTCTGTTTAGCCCTGCTGCCGCTCACCCGGCAGGTCAAAAACCTGCTGACGGTGCTAGGCAACCTGCGCCAGGTCGGACTTCTACTGGTCGCTAGCCTGCTCATCTTCGGCAACTGGCTGCTCTACGTCATTGCCACCACCAGCAACAACGTCATGGAAGCCTCCCTGGGCTACTACATCAACCCCATTGTCTCGGTCGCTCTGGGTGTAGTTTTCTTGGGTGAGCGCCTGCGCCCCCTCCAGTGGGCCGGTATCGGTGTTGCTGCGCTCGCGGTGCTGGTGATGGTGGTCTTTTACGGCTCAGTCCCTTGGCTGGGCCTGGGGTTGGCTTTCACTTTCGGCTTCTACGGGCTGGTCAAGAAACGGATTGGGGCGGTGCCGGCCCTGGTATCTCTGACCATGGAGACCCTGCTCCTAACCCCGCTGGCAGCTGTGCTGATGTGGTACTTTGCGCACAGCGGTCAGCTTACCCTGCTGACAGAAGGCCCAGCCCATTTCTGGATTCTGGTAGCCAGCGGTGTGCTCACGGCGGTGCCCCTGCTTCTCTTTGCGGGAGCCGCTACCCGAGTCCCGCTCTCTGTGCTGGGCATGGTGCAGTACGTTGGCCCCACCCTTCAGTTCCTCGTTGCCCTGTTCGTGACCCAGGAACACCTCTCAGCAGGCCGCTGGGCAGGCTTCGTGCTGGTGTGGGTCGCCGCGGCCTTCTTCATCACCGACTCCCTGCTCACCCAGCGCAGGGCACGAACCCGCATGCCGTCCGCCGAGGTTCCCTCCCCCGACACCAACACAGGTATGCTGCCCCAGATCAAGAACGACTAGGCAAGATCAAAGCCGTCTGAGACAGCCCCACAGAAAAACAAGCACATAAAAGCAGCCCAGGCCCGCAATCAAGGGGTCTGGGCTGCTTTTATGCTCTGGCGGTGCTGAACCTACCGGGCTGAATCTACTGGGCGGTGGGGTTGAGCACGCGGGAGAGGAAGAGCTGGGTGCGCTCGTGCTGGGGGTTGCCGATGACGGCGTCGGAGGGGCCTTCTTCAACCACCACGCCGCCGTCCATGAAGACCACGCGGTCAGCCACATCGCGGGCGAAAGCCATCTCGTGGGTTACCACGATCATGGTCATACCCTCGGCAGCAAGCTGGCGCATGATGGAGAGCACGTCACCCACGGTCTCGGGGTCAAGAGCACTGGTGGGCTCGTCAAAGAGCATGAGGGCGGGGTTCATGGAGAGTGCGCGGGCGATAGCGACGCGCTGCTGCTGGCCGCCGGAAAGCTGATCGGGGTGGCGGGCTGCCTTATCAGCTAAGCCTACCTTTTCGAGGTTGGCCAGGGCGATTTCTTTAGCTTCGGCCTTAGAGCGCTTGAGCACCTTGACCTGGGCAACGGTGCAGTTTTCGAGCACGGTCAGGTGGGGGAAGAGGTTGAACTGCTGAAAGACCATACCCACGGAGCGGCGCATGGCGTCGATATCAACATCGGGGTCGGTTACCGAGTGACCGGCCACCTCGATGCTGCCGGAGTTAGGGGTTTCGAGCAGGTTGACGCAGCGGAGCAGGGTGGACTTGCCGGAGCCGGAGGGGCCGATGAGGCAGACAACTTCGCCGGGGGCTACCGACATGTCGATGCCCTTGAGAACTTTTACCTCTCCGTAGGACTTATGCAGGTTAGTGATGGTGACGGACGCGGGTGCGGTCTGGATGGTCATGGCTGGTTCTTCCTGGGGTAGGTGGATGCTTTACTTGCGGGAGCGGGCCTTGGCGCGCTTTTCGAAGTGGCGGGCAAGGAAGCCTAGCGGGACGGTGATAATCAGGTAACAAGCACCTGCCAGGACGAGCGGGGTGAGGCCCGCACCGGAACCCGAGATGCCTTCACGGCCGAACTTGGTCAGCTCGTACTGGGCCACCGACATACCGAGTAGGTAGACCAGGGAGGAGTCCTTGGTGAGCAGGATAATCTCGTTGGTGAGCGGGGGCAGGACGATGCGGAAGGCCTGGGGGATGATGACGGTGACCATGGCGCGGGTGTGGCTCATGCCCAGGGAGCGGGCTGCCTCGTACTGGCCCTTGGGTACAGCTTCCAGGCCGGCGCGCAGTACCTCACCGATGTAGGCGGCCGACACCATACCCAGAGCCAGCATGACGGTGACGTAGTTGTTCAGGCGCAGGCCGAAGGCCAGGGGGATGCCGTAACCGAAGGCAATAAAGACCAGCAGCGCGGGCAGACCGCGGAAGAGCTCGATGTAGAGCGAGGCTAGCCAGCGGTAGGGGGCAACCGATGAAATCTTCATCAGGGCCAGCAGAACACCGCCAGCCAGGCCCACTACGAAGCCTAGGGCCGTGTAAATCAGGGTGTTCTTGAGGGCAACGGTGATGATGTTGGGGAACTGCTGGGCAATAATCTCGGGGTTAAAGGCCTTATCGCGCAGGGTTCCCCAGTCAGCGACAAGAATAACGACGAGTGCGATGATAGCCAGCAGGGCGTACTGGGCGTAGCGGGCGTAGGTTTGTTTCTGCCGGGTCGACAGTGCCATGGGTGGTCTTCCTTTTGTTCCCCGGTTGCCCGGGATCATATCGGCGAAGGACGAGAGATAAACGGGTGAGGGGTAGGCTGCGCCTGCGCTAGCCTACCCCCGTTGGTGAGCTTGGGTTTATGCTACTACCCGTTATCCGTGATTACTGGGATACGCCCAGGTATTTTTCACGCAGGTCTGCCAGGCGGCCGTCCTCTTCCATCTTCTTGAGGGTGGCGTTGGCGGAGTCAAGCAGAGCGGTATTCTCGGTCGCTACGGCACCGGCAATCTGCTCGCCAGTCTCGATTTCCTGGACTACAGAGAGGGATGAGTCAGAGGTCAGCATCTCAGACAGCACGGTGATGTTACCGACGATGGCATCGACCTGGCCGGTCTGTACTGCCTGCAGGAGCAGGCCGTTATCTTCGTACTGAACAGTGTTAGCACCGGCATCCTGGGCGTACTTTTCGCCACTGGTAGCCTGCTGCACGCCGATGTTGCGGCCGGAGAGGTCAGCGTCGCTCTTGATGTCGGAACCAGCGGGAACCAGGATCGCCAGGTTGTCGTCGACGTAGGAGTCGGTGAAGTTCATGACGGTCTTGCGCTCATCGGTGATGGTGATGCCAGACAGGGCAATGTCGCACTGCTTGGAGGAAAGGGCTACACCGGACTGGATACCCTCGAAGCTGGTGGTGAACATTTCGGCTTCGACACCCAGGTCTGAGGCGATAGCTGCTGCGATGTCGGCGTCCAGGCCAACAATCTTGCCGTTTTCTTCGTATTCGAAAGGAGCGTAGGGAGGGTTGGTGCAGACAGTCAGCTTGCCCTCTGAAACCAGGGAAACCCCTGACTCGGTGGTAGCGCCGGTTCCGGAAGAACCGCAAGCGGTGAGCATCAGAGCGGCGGCTGCAAGTGCGAAGGGGGCCTTCTTCATGGTGTACCTCGTATCTAAAACTGTGTAGGTGCGATGTGCTTTGAGCTTTATTCTGCCCCGCTATGCGTAAAAATGCAAACCTATGCATGAATATTCATTATGAATTTTTTACACACCCCCAAGGTGAGCTTTAGACACAAACATGACAAAATAGGCAGGGTGAACCGAGCAGACCTTAACAAAAAGACCACCGACATCTCCTCCATGTTCGATCAGGTAGCCGAGCGCTACGACCTGATGAACGGCATCATGTCACTGGGCCAACACATCTACTGGCGTAAGCAGACCGTTGCTGCGGTCGACGCCCACCCCGGCCAGAAGGTGCTTGACGTCGCCGCCGGAACCGGCACCTCGTCCGAACCCTTCGCCGACGCCGGTGTTAAGGTCATCGCCGCCGACCTTTCCGAGGGCATGCTAGCGGTAGGACGCCGCCGCCGCCCCGACATCGAATTTGTGCAGGCAGACGTCACTGCCCTCCCCTTTGCCGACGAAGAGTTTGATGCCGTCACTATGAGCTACGGCCTGCGCAATGTCGCCGACTACCCCCAGGCCCTACGCGAGCTCTACCGAGTGACTAAGCCCGGCGGGCGAATCGTCATCAACGAATTCTCCACCCCCACCTTCGCCCCCTTCCGCGCCATCTATCGCAACTACATCATGAAGCTAATTCCGCCGGTTGCTCGCAAGGTCTCATCTAACCCCGAAAGCTACGAGTACCTGGCCGAGTCTATCCTGGCCTGGCCTGCCCAGGACGAGCTGGCCCGCCACTTCACCGAAGCCGGCTGGCAGGGGGTGCAGTACAAGAACCTCACCGGCGGCATCGTGGCCCTGCACCGTGCTTATAAGCCAGCGAAGTAAAACCGGTAGACTAGTGAGCAGCTTGCTGCGGCCCAGGGCCGCAGACCCCACCGAGGAAATGTGAAAGACACCGTGACTGAATCCACCAGCTCCCCTATGAGCGTTGAAGCGCTCATGCCCGAAGCTGACTTCAACCTGCCTAGGGGCTTTGAGCTCATTGCGCAGGACGCTGAACTCGGCCCCAAGATTCTTGAGGCCCTTTCTGAGGTTGAGCAGCGCCTAGAACGCGCCGTTGCCCAGACCAACCACCTGGCCGACGTAGCCTCCCGTCATCTGCTCTCCGCCGGTGGTAAGCGGGTACGCCCCCTGCTCACCCTACTGGCGGCAGAAGCCGGTGGCGGCATTAACGACCGCGTCATCGACGCTGCTGTTGTAGTTGAGCTGACCCACTTGGCCACCCTCTACCACGATGATGTTATGGACGATGCGCCCAAGCGCCGCGGAGTCGACACCGCCCAGAACATCTGGGGCAATTCAGTGGCCATTCTGACCGGTGACCTCATCTTCTCCCGAGCCTCCCTCATCGTTTCGGAGCTGGGTGGTCGTGCCCTGGCTGTTCAGGCGCAGACCTTTGAACGCCTGGTTTTAGGCCAGCTCTTTGAAACCACCGGCCCCGAGAAGAACGAAGATATTCTCAGCCACTACATCAAGGTCATCGAGGGTAAGACCGGCTCCCTGATCGCAGCAGCTGGCTCCTACGGCACCATTTTGTCTAACTCGCCCGAAGCAACCGTGCAGATGCTAGCCCGCTACGGCGAGCTGGTAGGAGTTGCCTTCCAGCTGGCCGACGATGTCATCGATGTGACGAGTTCGGGAGCAGCGTCCGGCAAGACCCCCGGTACCGACCTGCGCGAAGGCGTGCCCACCCTGCCCACTATCCTGCTGGACCGGGCAGCTGCCACCGGCGACCTTGAGGCCCAGCACGTCCAGCAGCTCATTCGGGGCGACCTCACCAGCGACGAGGCCCTGGCAGAGGCCGTCGCAGCTCTCTCAGCTCACCCGGTCACCGCTGAGGCCTGGGAGATCGCCTACCAGTGGGCGGACGATGCCATCGCAGCAATCGAGCCCCTCCCCGATTCAGTGGTCAAGGAAGCCCTCAAATCCTTCGCTCACGCCGTCGTCCACCGCGACGCCTAGCACCCTATCCCGGCGGGACACCGCCGGGATATTTTTTGCCCATTTTCCCATCCACTATTTGAGATTTATTTATCACTTGCTAGTCTGAACCCACATACTACAAAAGATTCATTCACACTTAGCCCTGCGGAGGACTACTCACATGAGTTCACAACCCACCTCAGCGCCCAAGAAACGAGAAGGCTTCTCAAGCCGCAAGGTCTTCATCTTTGCAGCAATCGGCTCAGCCGTTGGCCTCGGTAACATCTGGCGCTTCCCCTACGTCGCCTACGATAACGGCGGCGGCGCCTTCATGATCCCTTACCTGGTCGCCCTGCTGACCGCGGGTCTGCCCTTCCTCTTCTTTGACTACGTCATCGGTCACCGCGCCCGCGCGTCCTCTCCCCTGGCCTTCCGCCGCCTGAACCGCAAAACCGAGTTTATCGGCTGGTGGCATATGGGCATCAACTTCATCATCGCTATCTACTACGCAGCGATCCTCGCCTGGGCCGCCCGCTACTTCATCTACTCCTTCACCCATGCCTGGGGTGACGACCCGCAGACCTTCTTCTTCGCGGACGTCCTGCAGCTGGCTGACCCGGTCGCTCTCACCTTCGACTTCGTGCCCGGCATCCTCTACCCCCTGATCGGTATCTGGGTACTGCTGGCCCTCATCATGTCCCTGGGCGTACAGAAGGGCGTGGGCCTGGCTAACGTCTTCTTCATCCCCGTGCTGGTCATCATGTTCCTGGTTATGGTCGGCTACTCCCTGACCCTGGACGGCGCAATGACCGGCCTCGATGCCCTCTTCACCCCCGACTGGGCCGCTCTAACCGAGCCCGGCGTCTGGGTTGCAGCCTACGGCCAGATTTTCTTCTCCCTGTCCATCGGCTTCGGCATCATGATTACCTATGCCTCCTACCTGAAGAACAAGACCAATCTGACCGGCTCCGGCGCGGTTGTGGGCTTCGCTAACTCCTCCTTCGAGCTGTTGGCCGGTATCGGCGTCTTCGCAGCCCTGGGCTTCATGGCAACCGCCGCTGGCACCCAGGTCTCCGAGGTCGCAACCTCAGGTATTGGCCTGGCCTTCATCGCCTTCCCCACCATCATCTCCCAGGCCCCCGGCGGCACCCTGATCGGTGTACTCTTCTTCGGCTCCCTGCTCTTTGCAGGCTTCACCTCCATGATCTCCATCGTTGAGGTAATCGTTGCCGGTGTTGAAGACAAGTTCAACCTGGGGCGCGTGCGCTCCACCCTGCTGGTGATTGCCCCCATCGCGGTGATCTCCACCCTGCTCATGGCCACCACCTCCGGCCTCTACGTGCTCGATATCCTCGACAACTTTGTCAACCAGTTCGGTATCCTGGCCGCAGGCCTGGTCTCCATCTTCGTGGTTGCCTACCTGCTGCGCGCCCTGCCGATCTTCCGCGACCACCTCAACGAGCGTTCGTCCTGGAAGATGGGCAAGCTCTGGATGATCCTGCTGGCAGGCGTCACCCCCCTCATCCTGGGCTACTCCCTGATCAACACCTTCATCGGCCTGATCAACGAACCCTACGAGGGCTACCCCGACCAGATGCTCAACATCTTCGGCTGGGGCATGGTCATCGCCCTGCTGATCGTAGCCATCATCATCTCCATGCTGCCCTGGTCTAAGACCTCCCGCGCAGCGCTGACTCCCCCGGCTCCCCCGATTGCCGGCGGCAAGGTCGTCCACGGCCACGTAGACACCACCGCCCAGTCGGCAGCCCAGTCAGCCACCGAAAAGGAAGGTGCCTAGCATGAGCTCCATCGCCATCGTTATGCTGATTGTCTCCATCGCCCTCATCTGGGGCGGCCTGGGCCTGGCCCTGGTTCACCTCTCCCGCAACCCCGACGAGTCGGGTAGCGAGGTAGAGACCGACGAGACCGCAGTTCCCTGGGCCACCGAAACCACCCAGAAGTAACCGGCCCTCCACAGAGAAAAGCCCCTCCACACGCAGGTGTGGAGGGGCTTTTTCGTAACTAGTAAGAAGACCCTACGGCCGCACCACCCTGACGCTGATTCCGTTCTCGCCCCAGGCTGCTGCGAGTTCTTCGAGCTGGGCGGTGTGCGGGGTGGTGAAGAAGCGGCGGACGGCTGGGGCGAATTTCTCGTGTTGGGCTAGTTGGCCGTGTTCCAGGGTTGAGAAGATTCCGCCGCCCCGGTCGTCGTAGACCAGCACGTCGAGGTTGGGTTTGCGTTCGAGGGGGCCGATGTTGAGGGAGCCGGTGTCGTGTAGGAAGGTGAGGTCCCCGACGAGCACGCGTACCGGGCGGTTGAGGGCTAGGGAGATTCCGGACGCGGTGGCGATGGTGCCGTCGATGCCGGCTAGGCCGCGGTTGGCAAAGACCAGGGGTGAGGTTGCCAGGGAGGGGGCGATAAGGTCAAGGTCGCGGATGAGGTTGGATGAGCCCACCATCAGCACTGAGTCGTCCTCCAGGCAATGACGCCAGGTGGCTTCTGCCAGAGTGTAGCCTGCGGTGCGGTCGGCTGAGCTTGCCCCGGGTTGGGCGTTCGGGGTGTAGGTGCCTGCCCGGTAGTCAGCGACCTGTTGGTTCAGTTCCCGGGCTAGTTCTTGGCCGGCTTCGCTCCAGCTAGTCATCCAGTCATGGCCGTCCTCGGTGGTAGCTCCCTGGCCGGTGCCCGCAAAGTCAGCTAGCTCGGTCAGGGTTCCCACCTCGTGTAGGTCAAGGGCCCCGGGCTTATACCAGGGGGCAGATGAGGGAGCATAGAGGGCACGTTCTACCGCGGAGTTGGCCAGCAGGGTGGCAACGGGACGGGAGAGGGTGGGGTGACCGAAGATGACGGTTCGCTCAATCTGCCGCCCCAGGTCACCTGCTAGCACCTGCCGGTAGGCGGGCACGGCCAGAGGTGAGAAGCGGGCGTTCGATGAGGGTTCGGCAAGCAGGGGCAGTCCCTGCTGCTGGGCAAAGGCCTGGGCGATAGGCCCTGCCCCGTCACCGGCCACCACGACGGTACGGCGGGCGGTACCGGCGCCGTCCGTCCGCCAAGCCCCCTCGGTGGTGCCTGCGCGTAGCCAGCTAGCTGCGCTGGGGTCAGCCGGGGGTAGTGGGGTGGCAGGTGCCGGTGGGTTTTCGGCCAGCGAGCGCGCCCAGCGCTCTAGAATCTGCTGGTCTAGAGGGTTGGGGATAAACGGGGTGTCAAGGGCCAGGTTGATCTGGACGGGGCCCCGCGGGGTGCTTGCGGGGGCGTCCCAGTTGTCTGTTGAACGCCCGGTCAGAGCTGCGAGCGCTGCGTTGAGCTGGGCGCTCTGGGGGTCGGCTGGGTCGGCCGTGTAGTTTTCGAGGGTGCAGGACGCTCGGGTGTGGGCGGGAGCAATCACTTGCTGGTCGGTGGTTTGGTTGGCCCCGGTACCCTGGAGCCGGGCAGGGCGGTCGGCTGAGAGCAGGGCCAGGGGGACGCCAGCGTGGTAGGCCTCCATGAGGGCCGGGAGGCATTCGCCCACAGCGGTACCGCTGGTGGTGACCATGCCAACCGGCTGGCCACTGGCCTTGGCCAATCCCAAGGCGGTGAAGGCGGCACTGCGCTCGTCGATACGCACGTGGGCCTCTAGTACCCCGGCCTGGTCCAGGGCTGCGAGGGCGTAGGCTAGGGGGGCTGAGCGTGAGCCCGGAGCGATGAGAACATGCCGCATTCCTGCCCGCACGAGGGTGTCGAGCACAGAAATTGCGGTCATAAAGGAGGTTGAGGGTGCATCAGTCACCCCACCAGTTTACTCGCTGCCCTCTTCGAGACTCGGCCGGGTTCTGCCGCTGCCCAGCTACCCCTGTTCAAGTAGGCGGTAGCAGGCTTCGATTCGGCGGTGCCACCAGGCGGTGCGTTCGGGGCTGGCAGCTACCTCTTTTAGCAGCCGAGGCTCGGGAGTGACATCCCGCAGGGGCAGCTCCCCGTCCCGGGCCACAAGGGGGTAGGCGGTGACGTCCTTGGCCATCAGTGATACCGTGCCCAGGCCGCACCCGTAGGGCAGCTGCGGCAGGGCGGCGGCCAGCGCTGCCCCGGTACGGATACCGACCGAACTTTCAAGGGCAGATGAAACAACCGCAGGCAGACCCGCCTGCTCTACGATGTGCAGGGCCCGCCTTACCCCGCCCAGGGGGGCGGCCTTAATAATGAGCACATCGGCAGCGCCCAGGCGGGCAACCCGCAGGGGGTCGTCAGCCTTACGGACGGCCTCATCGGCGGCAATCAGCAGGGGGTTACCGTGTGCCCGCAGCTCATCGCGCACCCGCGCCAGCCCCTCAATACCCGGGACCGGTTGCTCAGCATAGAGCAGGTCGTAGTCAGCTAGCTCGTTGAGGGCGCGGACGGCCTGGGCCTCGGTCCAGCCGCCGTTGGCATCAATCTTCAGGCGGGCGTCCGGGCAGGCGTCGCGCACCGCGGCTACCCGGGCTAGGTCTTGGGTTAGAGATTCTTCAAAAGGTAGCCCGGTTTCAGCCACCTTGATTTTGACTTCCCGCACCTGCCCCTCGTAGCGGCCCAGCACCGCCTCAACCTCGCTAGCGGCCACCGCAGGAACCGTAGCATTGAGGGAAATACTGGTGCGCAGCGGCTGCGGGTAGGGCAGCCAGGCCGCCTCGATGGCGCAGGCCAGCCAGGCGGACGCCTCTGCCGGCTCGTACTCGGTAAAAGCAGCAAATTCTCCCCAGCCAGCCGGGCCTTGAATCAGGGCGGTTTCGCGCAGGGTGACGCCGCGGAACTTCACCCGCATAGGCAGGGCTACGATGCGGGTAGCGGCCAGGATTTCTTCGAGCGGGGGCAGGGCAAAGCCCAGGGGCAGGGAGCTAGCTGTCATACCTTCTAATCTACTCTTTCGCCGCTTCTGCGGGGCTGTGTGCAGGTGCTCGCGCAACATTAGGGGTTCTCTCAGGAAAGTCCCATGTGAGTTTGTCACAATAGCAGTGCAGGCTGAGCCTGTTAGCTCTTAGCAGGGTCTAGGGCTGAAATAGCAGGTACAGCTTGGTAGGCTCGTTGAGGTGTCTACACGCAGCAGAAAGGTCTTTGGCGATAACTGTGAGTTTTGAGAAGCGCGATTCTAACGCTGTTTCTGGCACACCCGACGATGCCACCGAGGTGCTAACGCCCCAGACCTATACCGACCGCACGGTTGCCCTGCCGACCAGCCCCGGTGACGACGCCACCGAGGTGCTTCCCGCTTCACGGGCACGGGCTACTTTTACAGATGATGACGCCACCGTGGTACTCCCTGCCGCGCCTTCTGCTCCCCAGGGCGAGGCCATCAAAGCTAAGCTCCAGGCCGGTACCGCCAGTGGCCTGGCGGCAGCTAAAACCGGTTTTGCCGCCGCGCAAGCAGCGGCCCAGGAGGCAGCGCACCGGGTCAAAAAGGAACGTGCCGCACGCGCAGCGAGCAAGGCCCGCGCCCAGGCGGCAGCCCCGCGTCCGGACGCCGTCAGCGCCCACCGGGCGCCGCAGGCTAGCTACAGGGCCCCTGCCACTGCTCCACAAGGACGGCCAGCCCCCGGCTACCCCGCCCAGAATTATCGAGCCCCGGGGCAGCAGGCTCCGGGCTACGGCCGAGCTCCCTACGGTAGCCAGGCCCACTCGGGTGAAGATTCCCCCTCGGGCCGGCTGCATATGCTCACTCCCTCGCATATTCGGCAGACTCGCCCCTCGCTCTGGACGCTGATCCAGCACTTCTTTGCGGCAGGAACCCTCTTCTGCCTTCTGGTGGCAGCCTTTGTTTTCTTTATTACAACGCCAACCGGCCAGGAGCTCGACGAGATTTCCTTCCAGGAGTTCTCCTACCAGTTCATGACCTACACCGAGCAGACCTCTACCCTGCTCGACTTCATCCCCACCGCCGCCGGTATTACCGCGGCTATCGGCATTCTCTTTGTGCTGCTGTGGAAGCACCGCTTTGTGCCTGCCCTGGTCGGCATCGCGATTGCTGCCGGGGCTAATCTGACGACCCAGCTACTGAAGAACTACATCATCGTCAAGCCCAATCTGGGTATTCAAGAAGCGCTGGGTAACTCGGCGCCCTCCGGCCATACCACCTTTGCTGCGGCTGCAGGTCTGGCCCTCTTCCTGGCCTCGCCCAAGCGCTTCCGCCCCACCGTGGCCCTGATCAGCATGGTCTTTACGGTAGCGGCCGGCTATTCCACCGTGGTCAATGGCTGGCACCGCCCAGCCGATGTGGTCACAGCTATTCTGGTCACCGGCCTCTGGGGTGTGCTGGGGCTCGTGATTCTGCGTTTCATGCGCTCAGAAGAGCTTGATATGAGCGATACCCAGCGGTCGGGGCTGATTCTGGTTCCCCTGCTTTCTATCTCGGGGTTCTTCTCGGGTTTCTGCGCTCTGGCCCTCTACTGGGTCACCTACACTAACCCGATTCCCGGCTCTGCCTTTATGGCAGCAATCTGCATGATTGGGGCGGTAGCGGCCCTGACCACCAGCACCCAGGTCGCCCTGCTACGCCCCCAGAACAAGAAGCGCAGTGCCTACCGAAAGGTTTGGGCTTACTAATACAGACTGGATTCACTTTAAAGGCAAGAGCTACCCGGCATTTAGCTGGGTAGCTCTTTCTTTCTATCGCCTAAGCTTCTGAGCAAAATGTGCGAGGGACTTCTAGCCCTGCCCAAGGGTAATGGGGCCGGTCAGGCCGGAGGCAGCATCCCCCTCGAAGGTGACGGTCGAGAGCCCCTGCCCCTCAGCCTCACGGGCTTCAAGCTTCGTAAGGCGGTCAAGCAGTATGCGGGTGGAACCGCCCGAGTAGGGCAGCTGGTACATAGATGCTGTGGTGGCTCCCTTAACCTCTTTCAGGGCGGAGTCGGCAATTTTCTGGACGGCGTCTTCCATGGTGTCTGCCATGCGCTCAATAAAGGAGCTTTCCACCGGGGTGCCGTGGCCGGGAACGAAGATACGGTAGCGGTCCAGCCCTGCCAGGGTTCGTAGGGTGCTGACCCACAGTTCGGGGTAGGAGTCGTCGAAGGCGGGGTCTGAGCCCTGCTCGATGATGTCACCGGCGAACAGGACGTCGTCTACGCCTACCAGCACGTCACCGTCGGTGTGGGCCAGGCCCAGGTACATGAGGGTAACGGCCCGCTGGCCCAGTTCTACCCGGGTAAAGGCCGGACGGGTACCGTCGCCGGGCAAGAACCGGGTGGGTACAACAAGCTGGGTGTTGGGGCCAGCCTGGTGGGCCATCTCGGGTTCTAGCACCTCAACGTAAAGACGCTGGCGGTCGCCGTAGCTTTCGATAGCGCGGGCGGCGCGGGGGTGGGCCCAGATGTCGGTGACTCCGTCAGCTGCGAACACGGCGTTGCCCATGAAGCGGTCGAAGTGCGCGTGGGTATTGACCGCAACCAGAGGAAGCTCGGTGACCCGTCGCACAGCTCTCAGGATCTCGGCTCCCTGACGGGGCCCGGCGCCGGTATCAATCACCATAGCCTTCTCTGCGCCCACGATCAGGCCGGAGTTAAGACGGTAGTTATCCGTTGAGATCTGATAGATACCATCGGCAATTTCAAGAGTTCTAGCCATACTCTCTAAGGTACTTGAAATAAAAGGTGCCTACCGTGTTTACGAGTGGCTGGGCAGTTATTTCTCACCACACTGCCCTTCTTTAACGGTGTTACGCGGGTTGAGCGCAATCTTATGTCATAAAAAGATGTATCACCTTAGCTAACCAGCTCATCAGGGCTAGCTGCCCTCAGCCCGCTTGCTTCCCCTGGGCACTAGACTAGTGGGGTGATGTCTATCAAAACCGCTCCTGTTCCCGTTCCCTGCGGCCGTTACGCGCCTTCCCCTTCCGGTGACCTGCACCTGGGCAACCTGCGCACCGCCCTACTGGCCTGGATGATGGCCCGTACCGCGGGAGGCCGTTTTGTGATGCGGGTGGAGGATTTAGACCGGGTCAAGAAGGGGGCAGCAGAGCGGCAGCTGGCTGACCTGGCCGCCCTGGGCATCGACTGGGACGGGAAGGTGCTCTACCAATCCACCCGCCTAGATGCCTACGCGGACGCCCTGACCCGCCTGCGCGAAGCCGGGCTAGTTTACGAGTGCTACTGCACCCGCAAAGAAATTCAGGAGGCCTCCAGCGCCCCGCACGGCGCCCCCGGCGCCTACCCCGGCACCTGCCGCAACCTCACCGAGGCAGAACGTGCCGAGCGCAGGCAGCTGCGGCCGGCGTCCTTGCGCCTCAAAGCCCAGGTGAGCGAATGGACTGTCACCGACCGTTTCGCCGGGGAATACACCGACGCGGTCGACGACTTTGTACTGGTGCGGGCCGACGGGGTCTACGCCTACAACCTGGTGTGTGTGGTTGATGACGATTACCAGGGGGTCACTGAGGTGGTGCGCGGCGATGACCTGCTGCCCTCTGCTCCCCGCCAGGCCTATCTAGCTCACCTATTGGGGTTGCAGGTACCTGCCTATGCCCATGTCCCCCTGGCCCTCAACACCGAGGGCAAGCGCCTGGCTAAACGGGACGGGTCCGTGACCCTCGCCGAGCTCACCGCCGCCGGGGTCAGCACCGACCACATCATGCGCATGATTGCTGCCTCTATTCCGCTGCCCCCGCTCACCGGGGCGAGCGCTGGCGAAAGCGGCCCCCACCTGCCCGAAACCGCCGCTGAGATGCTCTCTGTCTTTAGCCCAGACCGTATCAAGCAGGCCCCCTGGACGGTGGTAGACCCGCTGCTCGAAAGCACCTGCGGGCTTTAGGAGGCGCTGTGAACCTCTCTGACCGCATACCGGCCGAACGCCGGGGCACCGCTGCCCTGCTTCTAATCCTCACTGGTTCCTTGGGTATTCAGATTTCAGCTGCGATTGTCTCGGTGCTCTTTGCTAGCGTTGGCCCCACTCAGGTCGCCGCCCTGCGTGCCCTGATTGCCGCTGTGGTCCTGTGGGCGCTGGTGCGACCTAACCCCCTTGCCCTGCGGCGGCGGGACCTTCCCCAGGTGCTGGTCTACGGGCTGGTGCTGACCCTGATGAGCGTCTGTTTCTACAACGCGGTGCACCATATTCCTTTGGGTGTAGCGGTGACCTTTGAATACCTGGGTGCCTTTGTGGTGGCCCTGCTCGGTGTGCGGCGCCTGCGCGACGGGCTCATTGCCTTTTTCGCTCTGGCCGGGGTTGTGATGATTGCCGGGCCTACACTCGCGGGGGACGCCCACCCTATCGGCTTTATCTGGGCCCTCGGGTCAGCCGCCTCGATGGCCGGCTACACCATCTTCTCGGCCCGCATGGGTTCAGCGTCCGCCGCAACCAGCGGCCTGCGCGGCACCACCATGTCGTTGGCTTTTTCGGCGCTCATCCAGCTTCCCCTGTCAGTGCCCGCTATGGCGGGGCTGGACGCGGACGCCTGGTTCAAGCTGGCGCTCTCCGCCATCGTGGGCGTAGCCCTGGCCTATTCTGCCGATAACATCGCCGGGCAGCTGACCAGCGCCGCCGTCATCGGGGTGCTCTTCTCCATCGACCCCGTAGTAGGGGCTATCGTGGGTACCTTCATGCTGGGTGAGGTGCTCTCGGCCTGGTCTTACCTGGGCATTGTGCTCATCGCCGCCTCCGGCGCCTACATCGTCTGGCGCACCAACAGGTCAGCCATCGCGGTAACGCTGCATACATCGGCCCTACCCGTGATAGATCCACGCTCGCAGAAGCACTCTTAAGAAAAGCTCACCGTTTTTATACGAAGATTCTAAATAGCTTCAGGCGGCGAGATAGTGTCACCCAGACCCTCAGGGTGTAAGCTAACGCACAGACCAAAACGTGTGCCTCAGCAAATACCTCAAGTAATCTAAACAAGATACTTTAGAGAAACTGCATATAAGGGAAGGTGCGCCGACGCACCCACCCCAGCCCGCACGCCCTCGCCTACAACCCAAGGGGAGCTCATGAGCAACACCACCTACCAGCTGATAGCCCTGGCTATCTACTTCGCCGCCATGGTCGGCATCGGCATCTGGGCCAAGTCCAAGAACAACAACCTCGACGACTATGTGCTCGGCGGGCGCTCCCTCTCCCCCACTGCGGCGGCCCTGTCAGCGGGTGCCTCGGACATGTCGGGCTGGCTCCTCATGGGCCTACCCGGCGCCCTCTACATCACCGGCCTGGCTGAAGCCTGGATTGCTATCGGCCTAACTGTCGGCGCCTGGCTCAACTGGAAGTTCGTAGCCCCCCGCCTACGCGCCTACACCGAGGTCTCCCGCAACTCGGTCACCGTCCCCTCCTTCTTCCACAACCGCCTGCGCGACCCCCGCGGCATCATCCGCATTTTCGCCGCCCTGGTCATCCTGATTTTCTTCACCTTCTACGTCTCTTCCGGCATGGTCGCCGGCGGCGTCTTCTTCCAGTCCTCCTTCGGCGGCAACTACCACACCGGCATGCTGCTGGTCGCCGGTATCACCGTCGCCTACACCCTCTTCGGCGGCTTCCTGGGCGCAACCTACACCGACGTCGTCCAGGGCCTGCTCATGCTCACCGCCCTCATCGTCCTGCCCATCATGGCACTGATTTACGTGGGCGGTTTCTCCGGCCTTGAAACCACCATCGAGTCCGTCAACCCTAACGCCCTCTCCCTCTTTGCGGGCACCACCCTGCTGGGCATTCTCTCCTCAGCTGCCTGGGGTCTGGGCTACTTCGGCCAGCCCCACATCATCGTGCGCTTCATGGGCCTGCGCTCTGCCCAGGACGCCACCGCAGGTCGCCGCATCGGCATCACCTGGATGGTTGCCACCCTAGTCGGCGCCATGAGCGCCGGTCTCATCGGCATCGCCTACTTTGCCCGCCACCCCGAAGCAACCCTGACCGACACCACCAACGCTGAGTCAGTCTTCCTGGACATGTCCCAGATTCTGCTCCACCCCCTACTGGCCGGGTTCGTGCTGGCAGCGGTGCTGGCAGCCATCATGTCGACCCTTTCCTCCCAGCTGATTGTCTGCTCATCTGCCCTGGCCGAAGACCTCTACAAGCTCACCAGCGGCGGCAAGGAACTCTCAGACGCCAAGGGCCTCTGGCTGGGCCGCGCGGGCGTGCTGGTTGTCTCTGTCATCGCAGGTCTGCTTGCCTGGAACCCCGACTCCTCCGTGCTCTCCCTGGTCTCCTTCGCCTGGGCAGGCTTCGGCGCAGCCTTCGGCCCCATCGTGATTCTCTCCCTCTACTGGCGCAAGCTCACCGCACTTGGTGCCGTAGCGGGCATGGTTGCAGGCACCATCACCGTTTTCGTCTGGGGCTACAACGAGGTGCTCTCGGGTTACATGTACGAGATTGTGCCCGGCTTCCTGGTCAACCTGCTCTTTGCCTACCTGGTGTCGGTTGCCACCTATAAGGGTGACTCCGCCACCGCCCGCGAAATCAACGAAGAGTTCGACCGCGCCGTGGAGCTCTCCCGCTAGTAGCTTCGTCTAAGTCAGGACGCCGCACCCCACTCCCCTGCCTGCGGGCAGGGGCGCTGGGGGCGGCGTCCGTCCTTTTCTGCGCTGAATGTCGTCGAAAGCTTCATCTGCGCGTGCATTGAACGCGCAGATGAAACTTTCAATTACAGACAAGGAACCAGCCCAGGGCGCCCCTGGGTAGACTGGTGGCTATGACTAACGAACTTCCTGCCAAGGTTTCTGACATTTTCGACCCCCACCAGTGGCGCCTGGTTGAGGGCTTTGAGGACCTAACCGATATCACCTACCACCGCCAGGTGGAACGCAACGAGGCCGGTGAGATCCTGCGGGATCTGCCAACCGTGCGCATCGCTTTTGACCGGCCCGAGGTGCGCAACGCCTTCCGCCCCCACACCGTCGATGAGCTCTACCGGGTGCTGGATCACGCCCGCATGACTTCCAACGTGGGCACCGTGCTGCTGACCGGCAACGGCCCCTCTGCCAAGGACGGCGGCTGGGCCTTCTGCTCCGGCGGCGACCAGCGTATTCGCGGCCGCGACGGCTACCGCTACGCCGAGGGTGAGACCCGCGATTCGATTGACCCGGCCCGCGCAGGCCGCCTGCACATTCTGGAGGTGCAGCGCCTGATTCGTACCATGCCCAAGGTGGTTATTGCCCTGGTGTCGGGCTGGGCCGCTGGTGGCGGCCACTCCCTGCATGTGGTTGCTGACCTGACGATCGCGTCAGAAGAGTACGGCAAGTTTAAGCAGACCGATGCGACCGTGGGGTCCTTTGACGCCGGCTACGGCTCAGCCCTACTGGCCCGCCAGGTGGGCCAGAAGTTTGCTCGCGAGATTTTCTTCCTGGCTAAGGAGTACGACGCCCAGCGCATGTACGAGATGGGCGCTGTGAATGACGTGGTGCCCCATGCTGAGCTGGAGACCAAGGGCCTGGAGTACGCGGCCCACATTGCCCGCCAGTCACCACAGGCGATTCGTATGCTCAAGTTCGCTTTCAACCTTCCGGACGACGGCATGGTCGGCCAACAGGTCTTTGCCGGCGAGGCCACCCGCATGGCCTACATGACCGACGAGGCCGTCGAGGGCCGCGACGCCTTCCTGGAGAAGCGCGACCCCAACTGGGAGAACTACCCCTACTACTTCTAGCCGACCAACGGCGTCCGCGCGCCCGGCTCAGAGCCGCGCAGGCTAAGTGCCCACCAGACTCTCGCACTGCCCACCCCGCTCGTGGACAGTGCGCGAGTTTTGTGGGCTTTCGCCGTCCGGGCACAAAATGATGAGGACGCCCCGCCCCACCTTCTTCACGGAAGGCGGGGCGGGGCGTCCTCTTGTTTGGCCTGGGGTGGCGGATGAGTCGAGAGCAAAAGCAAAATAGCAGACTACTTCATCGCTTACGGTAGACAGTTGAGCCGGTCATCGCGCAGATTAAGTGTTAACGAGCTCCATACGGGTTTTCAATGACCATTGGATTCGCATGGACGGGTGCTCGTGGAAGTCTGGGAATTAGTATTTTATGCAGGATGAGTGAATTTTGAATAAGCCTCACATAACGAGCTAAATCTAGAGAGACCCGATTGAAAACCTCTCCATATTTCGATCATTACAATATTTTATTTCCATTCCAACATGTATTGATCAACATTTGGGGCACCCTTAGCCAGAGTTGTACGCCAATCAAGTTTTCCTTGGCTCTGTAATCTACCTACAACAATAATAGGGTGCACCCCTAAGCGCTCAGCCTCCTTATTAACCCAGTCAGCACGGATATTTACAGGAGGATCAGACAGCTCTTCACCTGCAAGAATAATTTTCGATGCCCTGATATCAGCAGCAGTTTCTTGTACATTTAAATCAATCCCCGACCCTAAATTCTCATCAACTCTAAACTCAGTTTCAGAAACATCTTTGTTCAAAATATGGCTCATCTCATGACACAGAGTGAAAAATACTTTATCGAGCCGCTTACCTCTACCAGAAAGTCCAATAATTGGATTATTTCCAAGCATAAATGTAACACCATCTATCTTTGCACCTGGAAAATTCTCAACATAGAAAAGCCCCACGCCAGCAGCAAAAAATAATTCCTGCAAGTCTATAAAACGCTCGGGTGCAACAGAAATTTTAGCAATTTTTTCAGAAAGATTCTCAAAATTGGCCAAGCTATATTCACCAATATTTTCTTGTGCTATTTTTGCTTTTTTTCTAACAGATAATGCCCAAGCGAGCTGAGTAGCAGATATTTCATCGGTGGAGTCAGTTTTTCGGGCAGCTAAAGAATAACTAGATTTAGTATCAAAACTATCTACCTCATATAGATCAAGTAACTGCTGATCTATCTCATCTAAGGTACCCGCCTGCACTATCCCACGCTTAATTAAGAGCGATACAGGCGCGAGCTCTCTTTGCCTCGCTTTTCGTTCAATATTAGAAAGTTTTTCCTGAAAATCAGCGTCTTGAGACTGTACCCAAACCTGATACTGAGTTTGGAGATTGAGCCACAACTCGGGACTGGCACCAAAAGCCATAGCAATCTGAGCTGCAGACTCCTTAGTCAACTCACGCTTGCCGCTGATAATTTCAGAAATAAACTGAACAGGACGGCCAATAATCTCAGCAAAATCTTGCTGTGACCAGCCGCGAGCTTCGAGTTCATCGGATAGATACTCCCCTACGGGGAACGCCTGAGCAATAGTCATTATATTTTCCTCCGTGGTGTTAGTGATAATCAACTATTTCAATCACGACAGTTATCCTCCCTGGATCAACTGTCTTGAATTTAAGAATTAACCGATACTGCTGATTCAAACGAATTGAACTCTGCCCTTCACGGTCCCCCGCTAGCTTCTCAAGTCGCAGTGCTTTATATGCACGCAAATCACGCTCATCTACAGCCGCCCTGATAAGTCCAATCTTCTTCCGATACGCAGCAACTAGCGCAGAGCCAAACCGCTTCGTTGAGTAGCTAGCATCTTCCGCAAGCTTCTGCAGCTCTTCATCCTCATACTCGATCAGCATGGTTCCAAATACTTTCGGCTCATACCCACAAGTATATATCTAGTTAAATCGTATCATCACCTTCACCCCTTGCATTAAGTGTAGATTCGACTTAGAGTAGATGCTACATCATTGAGAACGAAGATTTCTTCAGCATGGAGGCTGACACGCTCAGCCTCAGAAAGGTAACTACTATGGCACGTGCAAGGACAGTAACTAGAAGCGCTAAAACTGGTCGTTTTGTCACCAAGTCTTACGCCAAAAGAGCCCCCTCTAAAACGACAACCGAACGCATAGGGGGCTCAACCAAGAACACTCGTACGGTCTACCGGTCAGCAGTCACAGGTCAGTTCGTTACTCAGGAATTTGCCGCAGCCAAGCCCGCCACTACTATCAGTCAGAAGGTGTAATTATGGAAACAGATTTTTTGACAACGCCGCCCAATTATGTTGAGAGCATGAACGCCTGGAGCTGGTTTTTCGCGATTCTGTTCGCCCTGGTTGCTGCTCTTGTACTTGTAGCATCTCTTTTTACACATCAGGTTGCGAGGTCATCCATTTTTCCGCTTAGTTGTTCAGCGGTGGGAGCGCTTATTGGCGTGTACCCCTTGTTCAAGATGTTCCGAGCAGTGCCACCACTGAGCAACGATATAGCAGGCTGGGTGATTGGCATCAGTTTTGTTGCCCTCGTGATAGTCATTGCAGTCGTAGCGGCTACAAGGATGAATGACTTTTCAGGTATTGCTTACCCCATAGGAGGAGCAGTACTAGTGACATTTTTCGCTGTCATTTTAGATAAGTTATTAGAAAGTCTTGCCGTTATTCCGCTTTCAATTGCAGGCCTTGTGGTCATGGTTGCCGCTGCGTTCGCTTGGGTCAAGGATCGGTAGTACGACATCACGCATGAACGGGCTGAAACATTGAGATTTCAGCCCGTTCATTCCCTTTATACGATATTTTCCTTACTCGTAATGGCACGTTGATGAGCTCTACTAAACTATGCAAAGAGACTGAGCTGCAATTCCTCGGATGCCAAAAATCAAGTTTTAGATGAACTCACTAGCGTCCCAATGTAGTGGGTCAGCTTCTTTGAGGAAGAAGTCTTTTAAGAGGCGTTCTGCTGCAGCATTTTGTTTGAACCGGTTGAGCTGCAGATTTTGGCGTTCGAGGTACATCGTAAACTGTGGGTAGCTGATATCAGCCTTAAGGGATTGAAGCCTGCCAAAAGATGTGAGGTCAGATGCTTCAGTGATGCCAAGCTTCATTATCTCGAAAATCTTTGCTTCGGGGATACCAAGAGCATCATGAAGTGCTGTTACGCGATTCTGCTGTTGCTGAGACTTGTAGAGATTGAGATAGTCTCGGAAGCTTCTGTCTTCCTGAATATCGATGGTGCCGTTTTCAAGGTCATTGAGAATGGTTTGAGCGATAACCTGGTCCTCTTGAGAGAGCGCCCCGTAGGCGTTTTGCACCTGAGCACGGAGCTCATCGATGTACTGGGTAGAACTATTTTCTTCTCTGAGGGCTTGGCGTAGGTTAGTAAAACGAGATTCGAGATACTCGTAATCGATGCGCAGGGTATCACGGGCAATAGCGAGTGCAGTGAGGTCTAGCGGGATGCTGTCTTCACCAGGCTCATTGTTCCCCGGGGCATCATCGCTATCGCCAAGTTCCTGGAGTCTGGCAAGCAGCAGGTTGTATGTTTCTTCGTCAATTTCAACGGTGACGGGTTCCTGGCCGGGTGTATCGTCGAAGGTGTAGGTTCTTTCGTTCCAGGTGAAACCTTGTAGGCTTGCAGTTTCAATTTTTTTAATGAGGTCTGAGACTGCTGCAGCAAATTTTGACCGCGCTTCCTTGCCTTCTGGAAGCTTGTTGAATTCTTGGAGCCCTGCTTCTCTGTAGACCGCTTTGATGCGGTCGTAGATTCCGTTGATGGCGGCCAGAGTTTTGGGTAGGGGGTCTGCAAAAACGTCGGCGGCGCGATCTCCCGCATAGAGGTCGAATGCGTCGATGATGTTTTGTTCCATGGTGTGTACTTTGCGGAAGTAGATGATGGAACCAAACGGTTTAAGTGATGAGTGGTTGAAGATGCGGTTGGTGCGGGAAAAGGCTTGGACGAGACCGTCGTATCTGAGGACCTTGTCAAGGTAGAGGGTATTGACCCACTTGGAGTCGTAGCCGGTGAGCATCTGATTGACAACGATGACCATGTCGAGCTGGAGGTCTGGCTGGTTATCGATGGTGCGGTAGCCCTGTTTGTGGGCTAGACGGTCGGCAACGTCTGTTTTGAAGCTAGCCATATCTTCACGGGAGAAGTTCTGGTGGTAGCGCTGATTGTAGTCGGTGAGAATTTCACGGATGCCTTCATCGCGCAGGTAACTCTCTTCATCGTGTTCTTCCCGTTCAGTGAAGATTGAAGTGATTTTGAGGTAGGGCGCGAGTTCCTTGAAGAGACGGTAGTAAGCGATAGCTTCTTGGACGCTACTTGTTGCGAATATGGCGTGGAACTTCCCTACAACGGAACGTTCTGGCCAGTGGCCGATTATGTGTTCGACGACCTGTTTGCGGTGCTCTTCGGATTCCCAGATATCCTTGTCTACGTAGTCTTCGATACCGCGGGTGTATTTTCCGTCTTCGCCTTTTGTTCCTGCCCAGGGTACCTCTTGTGGGTCCATAAACTTCTCGTAGATGGTTTTGCGGGTTTCGTTCTGCATGATGTCGATGATGCAGTTGATGCCTGTTCCACCGGCTTGGCGGATGGCGACGGCCTGCCGAAGGTTGGAGTAGGTGGGGACTCCTTGGGTGTTGAAGCCCAGCACATTGCCGTCACGGAGGCCGAAGGCGATGCTGTACCGGTGAAGTTCGCTGCCGAAAAGTTCGCTGGTGATGGTGTCTTTGCGCTTGTTTTCGTCGTAGATGGGGGTTCCGGTGAAGCCGATGAAGACTGCATGGGGCAGGTGGTTGTGGACGTCACGGAACATGCTGCCGAAGGTGGATCGGTGGGCTTCGTCAACGATGAATACGATGCGCTGGTCAGAGATTGTGCGGAAGTCTGCTTCACCGGCCAAGGAGTCTTCAGCGCAGAGCCTGCCGAGTTTATGGAGGGATGTGATGATGAGGGTTTTTTGGGTGTCTTTGAGGTCTCTCAGCAGGAGGGCTGTGCTGGCGGGGCGGTAGAGTTCTACGTTGTCGTCTGCGAAGTTTTTGTATTCTTTTTCAGATTGCTCTGAGAGCTCGATACGGTCGAGTACGAAGACTACTTTGTCGGCTAGGTGTTCTCGGGCGAGCAGGGCTGCTGATTTGAAGGATGACATGGTTTTGCCGGACCCTGTGGTGTGCCAGATGTAGCCGCCTTTTTGGGTGTTACGAGTCCAGTCTTCGGGGTGGATACGGTTGATTTCGCCGAGTTTGTTGAGAATCGATTGGACGGCGTGGATTTGGTAGGGGCGTAGGACTTTGAGAACGCCGTCCCCGCTATCTGCAATCATGAAATCGCCGATGAGCTGGTGCGCCTGGGGAATACCAAGGAAGGATGAGGCATTATCTGCCCAGTTGTCGTAATAGTCGTTTTCTTGATGCGTCCATTTGAACTGGAAGTTTGGGTTGAAGTCGTCTGCGCTGGCTGGCCTGGCGAAGTAGACGAGTTCTTCGGGGGTCATTGCGACGAAGGCTTGCACCGTGTTCATGATGCCGGTGTAGATGCCCTGTTGCGTGTATTTGCGGATCTGCCAGATGGCTTCGTCGGTGGTGTGCCCGTGGTTTTTTAGTTCTACGTGGATGAGGGGCAGACCCCAGATGAGGAGGAGGATGTCGCCGCGGCGGTCGCGGTCTTCCTGAACGCGCCGGGTGAACTGGGGTTGCTGGGCGATTTGGTAGGTGGAGTCACCGCCTGCGATTTGGCGGGGGTCGAAGATTTGTAGTTGGACGGGTTTGCCGTGGTTGACGGTGTCTTGCGGGTTATCGCGGATGAGCTCTATGTATTTGCCCTGTAGGAGCTGGTGCATAGCGCTGGGGTCGGTGATACCGCTGAGGTGGTTGACGAGGGTTTTCTTTTCGGAGTCAGAGAGGGGCACCCCATTGAGCCGGTATTCCTGCTGGTTGTTTTTAAAGAGGATATTGGCCCAGTTGTCGATGAGGTCTTGCTCGGTGGGGTTGATTAGGACGCCGCCGCTCCACCTGTTCTTGGTGCGCAGGCGGCTGACGAGGGCTTCTTCAAATTCTGCTTCGGTGGCGAATTGCATGGGCTGGGTCATGGGGATCCTAAACGAACATCTTGGAGAGGAAAGCAGTTTTGAGCTGGGTGAGCTTGGCAAGCTTGGCTTCTTCGAGCTCAATGAGCTGGTCAAGCTGACGGAAGTAGGAGCCAATGGCAGCTTGTTCCGCAGAAGAAGGATAAAGAAAAGGATGCTTAGAAGTGACAGGCCAGTCAGCTCGAGGCATTTTAGATCCAGTTGTAATCTGGGTTACTTGCTTAAAAGAGGTTGATTGAATCATTGCAAAAAGAAATGAGGGAAGCAATTTTCCCCCCCTGAGCACCCAGAAATCACCTACAGCAATCCCTGTAAAATCAGCTAATATCCAGTTTCCCAGATATGGGCGAAGTTTTCCATAAATAATATCACCGGATTCAAACAATATTCCAACTTTTTGAGATTTTTTTGAGTAGATATTTTTATTCAGCCTCCCTGCATGAGAAATAATGTCCTCATATTCAACGCGAGGTAAAGAGTTGTCAAAACCCGCCTGAGTTTTGCGAGTAACTAAATTTTCAAGAGCATCTTCTTCCCAGTCACCCGTGAAACCCTCAAATCGGATCTCAGGTACGGACGCCCCGCCCTGCGGGAACATCTTGGCCAGCATGGACTGCTTTAGAAGAGTAAAATTTTTTACCCTTTCAGAAGTCATATCGATAATTTCGCTGAGTCTTCTAAAATAACTTCCTACGATATTTTGCTCTGTTCCTTGTGGTAGGGAAAGACCAATTTCCATTGCTTTTGACTTGGAGATATTGAAACGAGATATTCCCTGCGCCAAGAGAGTGAAATCCTTGCGAACGCTTGGACTTCTTAGAGCGTGAGCCAGAAAATTATTGTCAATTTTTATTTGTGGCCTAAACCCAAAGCAGAAACTATTCAGATAGGTTATCCCCCTAACCTCTTCAACAACGGAGGACATACCCACTTCTTCAGGGGTCTCAGAGGACACCGTGAATAAAACATCCCCACTTATAACTTGATTTTGGGATTTATCAATTTTTGTTTTTCCAACCATCGCCGGGTTTGATATAGGGTTAGAAAATACATTCATGTAAGTTATAAAATTTGCATCTCCATGCCCAAAATCTTCTTTTGTTTTCCCGGAAAGCCCTCCGTAGGTTTTTCCCATGGAGCCTAAAACGGGTTTTGGCCACTCGCCCTCGAACCCCTCAAAACGAATCTCTGGTGTCGCCATTAGTTCTTACTCCCAAACATGTCAGCTAGGGCGGCAATGCCCTGCATATCAGCGTCCGGCCCGGTCAGTTGGCCCATCAGGGTGGCCAGCTCAGCCTGGGTACTCGCAATCTGGGTGTTAACATCATCCAGAGTCGTAGCATACTTAGCTTCCAGAGCCTGCAGTGCGTCAATGAGCCGACCCACCACAATGCCGGGCACCGCAGAGAACTGCTCCACCATGCCTGTAATCCACTGGGCATGAAGCAGATCCATCACCTGCTCATCCGACAAGGCAGCAATAGCGACCACAGTCTTCCCCTCAAGCTCCCCCTCAGCAGCTTTCAAAGCCTTCACAATCTTCGCCTGCTCCCCCAGAGCCTTCGCAGCATTCAGCAAGACTTCTTCCAAAGAGCCTTCAGCGACCTCATCCTGGCTCTTCTCAATTACCTTTGCCTGCGCCTTTACCGCAGTCGCAGCAAAAGCATCCCCCTTAGCGTTCACCAGGGAAACGTCGCCCAGCTCATAGTCCTCTTCATCAACAGACTCAAACAGCTCAGCCAAACGAGCAGACAGCACAGCCTCTTTCTCACGAAGCTGCTCAATAGCTTCCAAATCATCAGCTAACAGAACCTTCTGCACCAGGGCAAAATCAAAGACCTTACCCAGCCAGCCGTCCTGCACCTCAACCTTCTGCTTGTTCTTAGTCTTCACCACCATGTTGGGCACGACCTCACGAGTAGCATCCCAGCCCTCGCGCTTAATAACCTCAAGGTCGTTCTCAATACCCGCCCAGGCATCCGCAAAATGCTGGTACACCTCATAGTCATCAATCAGAGGAACCCCTGCAAGACGGTTAAAAATATCAGCCCGAATATCAGCCTCAACAGTCAACAAATCAACTGCCTCAAAATTCTCAACCAAACGGGCATGCAAAGCAGTCTCAAAACCCTCAAAAGCACTAGCAAAGGCCTGGGTAAAACCAGCTACAGACTCGTGTGCTCGAACTGTTTCTGCCAACTCAACACCATCACGAACCTGGGAATGGGTGGGGCTCATCTGCTCAAAAATAGACTCACGGAGCCCGGGCAGGCTCTCCCAATAATCCTTGTAGCAATCTAGCTCGCGGTGCGGAATCCCGCCGAACATGGTCGAGAAAATATCAAAGTATTCAGCATCAGCAGATGAATCTACATAGCGAGGAATATTGAGGTTATAGTCGTTCTCACGAATCTCATCACGAGAGACCAGCCGCGAATACTTCTCAATATCACGGCGCTCAATGACCGTATCAACAATCTTGCGAACATCACGAGCACGAAGATCGTTCTTGGTTCCAACCTTCACAAAACCCTGAGAAGCATCAATAAACAGCACACCCGTATCGGCAGAACGCTGCTTCTTTAACACCATCACAATCGTCGAAATACCCGTGCCGAAGAAAATATTGGCAGGCAGACCAATCACAGCCTCAATATTGTTCTTCTCAATCAAATTACGGCGAATTTTTTCCTCTTCACCACCACGGAAGAGCACACCGTGGGGCAAAACAATCGTCATGATGCCATCATCTTTAAGGTGATACAGCTCGTGCAAGAGGAAGGCATAATCAGCCTTTGTCTCAGGGGCAAGACCATACCCCGCAAAACGCGGATCGCTCTGAGCCTGCTCCCGATCCCACTTCGCCGAATAGGGAGGGTTCGACACCACAGCATCCACCCGCAGCAGGTTGTAATTATTGTACTTATCGATCATCGGCCAGTCCTGATCCAAGGAATCACCACGACGGGTCACGATATTAGAAGCCTCCAGGCCACGCATCACCAGGTTCATGCGAGTGAGGTTATAAGCGTCCTGCTTCAGCTCCTGCGCATAGTAACGAATACGGCCCTCACGGCCCGAACGACGCTCAACAGCCTGACCGATATTGAGGAGCAGCGAACCAGAACCGGAGGTGGGGTCATAAATCTCAATCTCATCACGATCAGCCACATGATGAGCCACGATTTCAGCCATCGCCAAAGCCACCGCATGTGGAGTATAGAACTCCCCATTCTTCTTACCGGCGTTAGCTGCAAACTGACCAATCAAATACTCATAGACATACCCCAAAATGTCGTAGTCAGCGCCTGAGCCGGTCGGTACGTCCTTAATAACGTTCATAATCGCACGCAGCTTCTTTGCCTGCGCTGCCGCATTATCACCCAGCTTGCGGATGCTGGACATAAAAGAGGCAAAAATGCCCTTGTACAGGTGCTGATGTGCAGGGCTCACTGAAGCGTCAAAACACCGTAGTCCTTCAGTAATATCAGCAACGTCCAGGGTGGCCCGCTTAGACAGCCACGCCTCAAAGAGGTCATCGTGAGCGATGTAGTACCCAAGATTGTCACGTGCGATCTTAAAGTACAGATGAGAGTTAGCTTCCGATGCGTGAGTTAGTTCAACAGGCAAATCCTCCACAGGAACCCCATTGCTGATGAAATACTCGACCTCTTTATCAGAAAGATACTTATAAAAAAGAAACCCCAGGATGAAGTCCTTATAGTCATTGGCGTCCAAGCTACCGCGCATCTCATTCGCAGCACTCCAAATGCTATTCGCAAGCTGTCTCTTATCCATGGGGAGGCACTTTCATTAGTGGGGAAAAATAGTTGTTTCTTTCATCCTACTGGTCGTGTCTTGAACTCAAAAGCAAATCATTTCATCTACCGCTAGGCGGGTTGAATGGTTTCGATAGGGCTTGCCACCCCCACCCACTGCGAGTACAGTTTTCTGTACAGGAGGTTTTGATGAAAACTATGACCTACACCGAGTCCCGCGCCAATTACGCCCAAGTACTCGATATCGCAGTAGAAGACCTTGAAGAAGTCGTCATCACCAGGGCAGGGCACGAACCTGCCGTCATTCTTTCACTTGCCGAATACGAATCACTCAAAGAAACCGCTCACCTCTTACGTTCGCCTGCCAATGCCCGTAAGCTACTCGATGCAATCGACGAACTTGAAGCAGGTGGAGGCTCCAACCAGGCACTCCTCGAAGATTAGGCAACGGCGTGGAACTTATCTGGAGCAATCAGGCCTGGGAAGATTACCTGTGGTGGCAAAGGCAAGATCGCAAGGTTCTCAAAAGAATCAATACCCTACTCAAAGATATCCAACGCAACGGCAACGAAGGTATTGGCAAGCCAGAGGCCCTGCGCAACAACCTCTCCGGCTACTGGTCACGCAGAATTACTGAAGAACACCGACTGGTTTACAAAATCGTGGGCAACTCTGTGCGTATTGCTGCGGTGAGATACCACTACGAGTAGACGCAGCAGCCAGAAGAAAATAACTGAGTGCCCACCAAACTCGCGCCCTGCCCACGAAGGGCGTAGACAGTACGCGAGTCTGGTGGGCTTTCGCCGTCCGGGCACACAATGAGGACGCCCCGCCCCACCTTCTTCGCGAAAGGTGGGGCGGGGCGTCCTTGCGTTCGGTCTGGGGCTAGACTCCCCAGCTAGGCCTCAGGGCCTGCCATGCGCCGGGCAGCTTTGCGGTTGTCAATGGCGCGTTCTTCGAACTCCAGCTCGATAATGCGCAGCTTGTTCTTGCGGTGCCAGGTCAGCAGCACGTTGACCAGAAAGACCAAGAAAACCAGCATGAAGACCAGGTAGGCCAGTCCAATCACAGAAAGAACGGCCTCCCCAGTAGTGGGCACCAGCGGATTAGTAGCAAGTACAGTCATGGTTAGGCTCCCTTGTCGGTGTTACCTGTGGCATTCTCACCCAGGCCCAAGCGCTTACGAATCACTCGAATTTCGGTCTTATTTTTCTTATGGAACCCCAGGAGCACTACAAAAAAGAGCACCAGCAGGGCCAGATAAAGTAGCAGAATCGCGATTTCTGCACCGGTTACTTCAAGCATGGGATGGCTCCTATCTCGACCTTGAGAAGCAGAAGGTGTTACCTACAAGATTACCAAGTAGGCATACTATCTGGCAATAATCACCAGGCGTAGACTAAAAAGAGCCATGACACTAGATTCCCTTACCCCACTCCCCGCGCCTGCCCTGCCCGGGCCGGGCAGCGTCGTCCGCGTCGGAGCAGATCAGCCCACCAGCCCCACCCAGCAGGTCACCGAAGCCCTGTACACCTTCAGCACCTGCTTTACAGAGCTAGAGAGAGGGCAGGACGCACCCGCCCTGGTGGTCACAACCAGCGGCTCCACCGGTGCCCCCAAACAGACGGTGCTCTCTACCTCGGCTTTACGTGCGTCGGCTCAGGGTACAGAGGCAGCGACCGGGACAAGCAGCGCCCAGTGGCTCCTGGCCCTGCCCCTGCAGTACGTTGCCGGGGCGCAGGTGGTGGCGAGGTCTGCCCTGGCAGGTACCGTCCCCGTCCTGACCGATTCAGTCAGCGAGGGCACCCGCTTCACCGCCCAGGATTTCGTCAGCTCCGCCAAAAAACTCTCAGCCCCGCACCGGCTGGTCTCCCTGGTACCCACCCAGTTACACCGCCTGCTCGAAACCCCGGAGGGCGCCCTCCGCGAAGAAACCCTCGCGGCCCTGCGTTCTTTCTCCGCAATTCTGCTGGGCGGGGCACCGGCCAGCGCCGACCTCATCGCAAGCGCCCGCGATCTGGCACTGCCCGTAGTACGCACCTACGGGTCGGCTGAAACCGCCGGGGGCTGCGTCTACGAGGGCAAGCCGCTGGCGGGCGTCCGCGTGCAGATAGAAGCCGATGCCGCCGACCCACAAGCTCCTGGGCGTATCTGGCTGGGCGGGCCGACCATTGCCAGCGGCTACGCCAATGATCCTCAGCGCACCGCCGCCCACTTCTTTGTAGACGGTCAGGGAACCCGCTGGTACCGCACCGACGATCTGGGCACCCAAGACCTGCGCACCGGAGCCCTCACTGTAGCAGGTCGCGCCGACGACGTGCTCATTTCTGGCGGTATCAAAACCAGCGCGGCAGCCGTAGCTACCGCCCTCGAAAGTCACCCGGCTGTGCGTGAGGCCCTGGTGGCCGGGGTTCCAGATGCCCGCTGGGGTACCGCTATCGCCGCCGCCGTCACCCTGGTGGCGGGTAACAGCGCACACGCTTCTAAGCTTGCGAACGCCCTCCCCCAGCTGGTGGCAGAAAAGCTGGGGGCAGCGTCCGCCCCCAAACTCGTTAAGGTGCTCCCTGACATGCCGACTCTTCCCACCGGCAAGCCTGACCGGCAGGCCGTCCAGGCGCTCCTTGCCGAAGCCTGGAAAGCCCAGTCAGCAAATCGGGGTAGGTCACGCGGCCACTAGCGGGCGTCCACCGCTAAAAAGTGAGAGAATGGTGTGTATTTGTGGCGTAGCGACGCCACATCGAAACCTGGGTTGATAAGGAGCACAACAGTGGCAACGGTTGCACAGTGGATTGAAGGGGCGCGTCTGCGCACGCTCCCCTTGGCGGCAGCTCCTATCATTGCTGGTTCTGCGGCCGCCTACGAGGTGCACCAGTTCAAGCCCGGCCGCGCCCTACTGGCCTTCCTCGTGGCCTTCTTCTTGCAGGTGGGCGTCAACTACGCCAACGACTACTCCGATGGAATTAAGGGCACGGACGAGGTCCGCGTGGGCCCCCTGCGCCTGGTCGGCTCGGGCGTTGCCAAGCCCTCCCACGTGAAGATGGCGGCCTTTATTTGCTTCGGTCTGGCAGGTCTGAGCGGGCTGGCCCTGATTATGCTCTCGCAGCAGTGGTGGTTCCTGGCTATCGGTGCCTCGGCTGTGCTGGCGGCCTGGGGTTACACCGGCGGCAAGCACCCCTACGGTTACATGGGCCTGGGCGATATTTTCGTCTTTATCTACTTTGGCCTGGTCGCCACCCTCGGCACCATGTTTACCCAGAGCAACCAGCTGACTCTGAGCTCCTGGGTCTTCGCCGTCGCCCTGGGGCTTTTCTCCTGTGCCCTGCTGATGGCTAATAACGTACGCGATATTCCCACCGACATTGAGGCAGGTAAGAAAACCCTGGCTGTGCGCCTGGGCGACCGCGCTTCGCGCATCACCTACGCTGTAGAGATGGGCCTGGGTCTGGCCCTGACCGCCCTGCTGGTTCCGCAGAACCCCTGGTACGCCCTGGCCTTTATTCTGATTGGGCCGGTGGTGCACTCGGCTCTGGTGGTGCTCTCGGGTGCCCTGGGCCGCGACCTGATTCCGGTGCTCAAGCAGGCGGGCATTATTGCGCTGATTTACTCGCTTCTGGTGGCTCTCGCCGTGGTTCTGCACCCGCTCGAAATCTTTGCTGAGCGGGCTACCATCTTTACCGGCTATTAAAGACCCTGGCTACGTCGGGCCGCTTCGTCTAGCTCGTCTTCAAACGCCTGATTTTCATCTTCAACCCTTGTTTTCTTAGGCTTGTTCTTGCGGCGAATCATGCGGTTAAAGTCGGCCGCTGCAGCGTCGTGCAGGCGGGGAAAAGCTAGGTAGCAGATGGCGAAGCCAATGATGGCGCCGCAAATAATGGCCAGAATGAAGCCCACACCAAAGTAGTAGGAGGCGAAGAAGGCGGCAGCTGAGAACAGCAGGCGGAGCAGGGAGTACTTCAGAAAATTCACCCCCTCATTCTACCAACCTGCTGGTGCTGCCTAGAGGAGGCGGGCGCGTCCGCTCATCTAGCACGCTGTGAGCGCACAAAGAGGGGTGGGCGGGCCTGTTCATGGAAAAATGGGGGTATGGGTAGAGCTATTTTGATTATTGGCGGCGCCGCTCTTCTGCTGGGCGTGTGGATTTATTCGATTCTGGATGCCGCCCAGACCGACCGTTTGCGCGTTCGCACCCTGCCCAAGGGGGCCTGGCTTGCTGTGCTGGTGCTCTTTCCGTTGTTGGGGTCGGTGCTGTGGTTCTGGCTGGGGCGGCCGCGCGGGTCGCGCCACGGGTCTTTTGGGGCGCCTGTTGCCAAACCGCCGGTGGCTCCCGATGATGACCCTGAGTTTTTGAAGTTCCTTGAAGCCCGGGCCCGGCGCGAGCGCCAGGACGCCGAGTGGCAGCAGCGCAAGAACCGTAAGGACGCCGGTGGGCAGGGCCCTGCCCCTGGCAAGCAGGCTCCCGGGCAGGGCGACGAGGCTACCGGCCCCACGGACGATAAGGATCACCCAGCGTCAGAATGAGCTGGCCTGCGCTTTGGCCTGGCGGTAGGCCCGGTAGTGCCTTCTGGTTTCAAGTACACCCCCGATGACAATGACAACTAGGAGTGGCAGGCGCCAGGTCAAGCTAGCGTAGTCATCGGTCGTGTAAAGTCCGTAGCCCCATAGACCGAATATCGCGAGCATGAGTAGGGAGTGCAGGTAAAGCCGGTAGGGCCTGACCTTCTTTTGTTCTGAGAGGGAACGGGCATAGACTACCGGGTGGCCGAATTCTTCGAGGTAGCTACTACCGCTTTCGCGGGCATGTTCTTTGACCCTGGAAACTTCTTCCCGCACGCGAGCGTCTGAGATATCGCCGCGCCCCCTCAACTCCTGCTTGAATCGTGCAAGCCAGGTTTCATCGTCCTGGTAATCTTCTTCCTCATCTAGACCTGTAACCTGCGGGGGTGAGGGCAGCAGGAAGCCCGCAGCTGTTCCCAAAACACCCAGCCCCAGGGCAGCCACTAGGTGGGTCCAGCTGGGCAGGCGCTGGGTGAAAACCTCATAGGAGGCAAATAGACCAAGCCCGATAGCTGCTGAGCCGGCCAGAATAACGAGCGCTGTCAGAAGTACGGCAGCGGTAAAGCCAAATTTTTTACGGCTATGTTGAAAGGTAACGAGCTGAGCAAGAAAAAGCATGCCCAAGGCCCCGGGAAGAAGATAGAAGCCCAGCGGCTGGGAGCTCGGCCTATCGCTGGGTAGTACGCTGACCACCCAGAAAAGGATGCTAAAGAATGCCCCGGTGAAGAAACCTGCCACCATTACTTCTTTGAGGGCCCATGGCTCGTCTTCAGAAAAGGCCTGGGTTCCTTTTTCCCGCCAGGTAGTGATTTTTTCTGCGGCCCATTCCTGAGGGCTACCGTAGAGGTTCGTGGCGCTTTCGCCGCTTTCTGCGACCTGTCTAATGACGCGGTTGATGGCGCTTTCGCTGGTGACTGCTTTGACACCGTTTGTAGCGAGGGTCGCAAAGGCAGTTTGTACCCAGTCTGTGTCTGCCGGGTTGTCGCTGGCTTCTTCGATTGCGACGGTCAGGCGTTCGTAGGGGTTGTTTGCCATGTCTCCTCCTTGAGTCATATAGAAACGTCTGGTGGGTTTAGGCTCCGAGGGCGCTAGTGAGCCGGACCAGGGTAGCTCGTTCGTCGGCGAGCTGGCGGGCGCCTGCGTCCGTCAGCCGGTACTGGCGGCGGGCAGGCCCGCTCTCCCCTTCCGTCCAGCTGGTGGTGACGTACCCGGCTTCTTCGAGCTTGGAGAGGGCCGGGTAGAGGGAGCCGCCGCGCAGGCGTCCGTAGCCCATCTCTTCCAGGCGGGTAGCCAGGCCATAGCCGTGCAGGTTTTCTTGAGCCAGGCAGGCCAGGACGGCGGTGGGCAAGGTTGCCCGCACCAGGGCCGGCGGGTAGGTGGTGGGGTTCATGAGCACCTCCTTCTGTACCTAAGTACAACATATACCTAGATAGGTTTCAAGACTTTTGTCGATTATTACCGAACAACACCTACGCAGAAGCCCCCGCACACAATGTGCGGGGGCTTCTTTGAACCTGTGGGAGAACGCTTTGTAGAAAGTTGGTTAACCAAAGCAATTAGGCGACCCAGGCTCGCAGCGAAGCTGCTGGCGCGGGGCTGGCGTGAATCGCCCTTGTGAGCGCTAGCGAACCAGCGAGAGGGTCGGCAGCGAGCGCGAGCCTGGGGAGCCGTAATGAGGGGTATAAATCCTAGAGACCCGAGTAGGAGTGCAGGCCCGAGAAGTACACGTTGACTACGGTGAAGTTGAAGATGATGCAGAGGTAGCCTGCGATGGAGAGCCAGGCGCTGGGCGGGCCTGACCAGCCGCGGGTGGCGCGGGCGTGCAGGTAGGCGGCGTAGACGACCCAGATGATGAAGGTCCAGACTTCCTTGGTGTCCCAGCCCCAGTAGCGGCCCCAGGCTTTCTCGGCCCAGATGGCGCCGGCGCCCAGGGTGAAGGTCCACATGGCGAAGCCTACGGTGTTGAGGCGGAAGGAGAAGTTTTCGAGGGCGGTGGATGAGGGGATGAGTCGCATGAAGCCGAGGCGGGCTAGGGAGCTGTCGTTGCCTTCGATGATGTGGCGTTCGCGGGAGGTTTGTACCAGCTGCAGGATTGCCATGGCGAAGGTGATGGTGAAGATAGCTGAGGCGAGTACGGCAATGGATACGTGGATGACCAGCCAGTAGGACTGTAGGGCGGGCACCAGCTGGCCTACGGGGGTGGGGTAGGCGATGGTGGCTGCGGTCATCATGGTCAGGGCGAGGCCAGAGACCAGGGTGCCTACAAAGCGCAGGTCGCGGAAGATGAGGAAGCCCAGGTAGACCATGACCACGAGCAGGGCGCCGGTGGTGCAGAACTCGTACATGTTGCCCCAGGGCACGCGGTTGGCGGCGAAGGCGCGGGAGAGCACACCGGCTAGGTGGATGAGGCAGCCCAGGGCCAGGATGACCACGCCGGCGCGGGCGGCGGGGCGGCGTTCGCCGGTGCCGTAGCGCATTTCTGAGTCGGCAACGTGGCCAGAGATTTTAGCGGCAGCTGACCGCTTGTAGCCCATGCCGCGTTCGCCGGTGCCCTGTTCGGTGCCGCTAATGCGAGCTGAGCGGGCGTTTTTGACGCGGGCACCGGAACCTACGAGTTCCTTTTCAGTTTCGGGGGCCGTGGCAGCTTCAAGGCGCTTGGTGGTGCGGGAGTGGGCTGCGACGTCCCAGGCGAAGGCGACGAAGGCAACCATGTAGGTGATGGCTGCTAGGTACATGAAGAGTTCGCTCCAGCGGGCGAGCTCTATGTTGACTTCTGACATGGTGTTCTCAATTCACAGGTTGAGGTAGGGCGCGGACGCCGGTGCCCGGCCGGGTTGCCCCGGGGCGGGCGGTGGGTAGGTTAGGCTTCATCAAATTCTAGTCCCCACCGCTCTGCGAAGAGGTCGGTGAGTTTGTCGGCTTCGGTGGCGAGGCGGGGGTCTTCGCCGCGGGCCAGGAGGCCGTATTCGACGGTGAGTACGCGGTCTGACCCGGTGCCGCTTTCGGTGGCTCGTACCCAGACGCGGCGGCGGGCGACGAAGACCGAGATCAGCAGGCCGCCAAAGAGCAGGGTTGCTGAGACCAGGGCGATCGGACGGCCGGGGTCTGACCTGATCTCAATGCCAGCGTAGCGCTTAACACCCAGGAATTCGATAGTTCCGTGGCCATCGGGCAGGGTGGCGGTGTTGTTGCTGGCATCGAGCACAATACCGTTACCGGCGGCCATGGTGTTGAGCGGGGTCAGGCTATCAACGTCGAGTACGTACACGTTCTGGGGCACGCCGTTATCAAGCCCGAGGTCGCCCGCGTAGCTTTGGAGCACCAGCATGGGATTGAGCAGGTCTGAGTCGATAGAGGTGGGGGCGCTGCCGGTGGTGCGTTCGCCGGTGGGCAGGAACATGCCGACGAAGCCCAGCTGGTCGGGGTGGGCGTCCGGAACCTTCAGCACGATAGATGAGAGGTAGCTACGGCCCGAGGGTAGGCCCACCACGGGCCCCTCGTAGGCAACAGAGCCGTCAGTGTTGGTGATACGGACGACCGGCGAGTAACCGTTGCCCAGCAGGTAGATAGAGGTTCCCTCAAAGTAGATGGGTTCATTGACTCTGAGGGTCTGCTCGCGCTGTTCACCGTCTGCACTGGTGAGGGTGAAGTCAGCTTCGTAGTTGATATCTGAGCCGTAGGTGGGTGAGCCTTCCTGACGGTCGTATTCGACGGTCAGGTTGTTGAGGGTGGCTGAGTAGGGCACCAGCCAGTCGGGGTTGTAGTTGGTGCCGGGGCTGAAGGAGTCATAGGCAACCAGGGAGTTGACGAAGGTTTCGTCCTCGGTCACCACTCGCTGGCCGCTGTAGCCAAAGAGGGAGCCAAGCGCTACCGCAATCAGCACACCGATCATGGCCAGGTGGAAGAGGATGTTGCCCAGTTCGCGCAGGTAGCCGCGTTCGGCGGCAACGTTTACAACACCCGGGGCTTCTTCGCGCACCTCGATACGGTAGCGGCGATTTTTCAGGACGGCGGCGGCGTCCTCGATAGCGCGGGCGGCTGTTAATTCCCCGGTACCGGCGTCCACGGGGATGGTGAGGGTGCGGTGCTGGGGCAGGCGGGAGAAGTTCTTGGGGGTGCGGGCGGGCCCTGACCGCATGGCCTGATAGTGCTTGGTAGCGCGGGGAATGACGCAGCCAATCAGGGACACAAAAAGCAGAATATAGATAGCCGCAAACCAGACCGACGAGAAGACATCAAAGAGCTGGAGCTTATCAGCGATAGGGCCCCAGGTGGGGTGCACCTCAATGTAGTCGGCTACAGCGGCGGGGTCCTGAATACGCTGGGGAAAGACCGAACCGGGCACAGCGGCGACCGCCAGCATGAGCAGCAGGAAGAGAGCGGTATTCATCTTGGTCAGCTGCGTCCATGCCCAGCGGAGCATTTCCAGCGGGCCTAAGGCCGGGGCGTCCTGAGTCTCTGCCATGTTTTCCTTGCTATCTTCGGTTCGGTGCGTCAGTGTGGGGGTGTGTTTAGATGGGGAGTTCGTAGACCGGCATGCTGGCCTGGAACCAGGACATCAGCTGCGTCCAGAGGCCGGTCGCCAGAAGCAGGCCGATGATGATGAGCATGATGCCGCCCAGGCGCTGGAGTAGGAGTCGGTTTCGGCGGGCCCAGCCCATGGTGTTGACGCCGCGGGCAACGCCCAGCGCTACGAGCAGGAAGGGAATCCCTAGCCCCAAGCAGTAGGCCAGGGTCAGAAGCACCGCCTTGGTGTTATCGGAGCCCCCGGTGTAGACCAGGGTCTGCACGGCCGCGAAGGTCGGGCCGATACAGGGGGCCCAGCCCAGACCGAAGGTGATGCCCAGAATCGGGGCGCCCCAGAGGCCGGCCGGAGGTTTGGCTTCAATTTTGCGGTCGCGCTGGAAGAAGTCGAAGCGGCCCATGAAGACCAGACCCATGAGAATTACCAGCAGACCCAGCACCAGGTCTACCCAGCCCTGGCCGCGGAGCCAGGGGGCGGCTCCCAGCTGGGCCAGCACCACAGACATGAGCACAAAAATAAAGGAGAAGCCCAGCACGAAGAGGCCGATGCCGGTCACCATGCGCAGGTTGCGGCGGCGGGGGCTCATTTCCCCACCCGATAGACCCGTTACGTAGCCCAGGTAGCCGGGCACGAGCGGTAGCACGCAGGGTGAGGCAAAGGAGACGAGGCCCGCCAGTGCCGCAAGGGGCAGAGCGAGCCAGAGGGAGCCGTCAAGAACGATTTGACCGAAACTAGGCACTGACCTGGTCTTCGAGCAGGGTATTCAGCACAGACTTATCGATCTGCCCCAGGATGCGGGCAGCGACGCGCCCCTCAGCATCAAGGACGACGGTGGTCGGCACGGCCTGAGCCGGCACGTACTTGCTCATGGCAAGGAGCACCTTGCCGGTCACGTCCCGGAAGGAGGGGTAGGGCACCTCAAAGTTCTTTTCGAAGGCCTCAGCGGTACCCTTTTCATCGCGGACGTTGGCCCCGTAAAAGGCCACCTTCTCGCCGAAGCTTGCGTGCAGTTCGTTGAGCCAGGGGGCTTCAACACGGCAGGGGGCACAGCCGGCGTACCAGAAGTTGAGCAGCACGGGCTTACCGCGCAGGTCAGCGGCTGAGACGACGGTGCCGTCAAAGAGCTCACTTTCAAATTCAACGGGTTCGCCGCGCTCACCGGCGGCGTATTCGGTGACGCTACCGTCACCGGCAATGTAGCCCTTGGAGTCACCGGCATCTGCCTGGGCCGCTAGTGAATCCTGGCTTGAGGAACAGGCCGAGAGCAGACCAACAGTTCCCAGAGCGGCGATGCTCAGGGCCTGCTTGCGGCTCACACGGGTGGGGAAAGAAGTAGACATGAATTACAGGTCTTTCAGATCAGGTAGTGTGCGCTTGCAGTCGGTGTCATTATGACCCCGGTAACTGAATAACACCTGAATAGAGCTCGGCAGCAGGCTCAACATAGGAGAGTTTTGGCTTGCCAGGGGCAAAAATATTGGGGAAGGTAAAACTTGTAATGGAAGCTAAATTGCACTGGCGGCTGCGCGGATCATGCGGCAGCGCCCCACCCTCCACAGAGGTGCGGGCCATCCAGATGGGTAGCTGATGCGAGACAATAATTGCTTCAGCGCCGTCCCCGCCCTTTTCGTAGGCGGTGCGGGCGGCGTCCTTAATAGCCTCAGCCATACGCTCCACCTGGTCCCGGTAGGGTTCACCCCAGGACGGACGCAGGGGGTTAAGCAGGTGCTTCCAGTGGCGGGGGTTGTTCAAGAGCTCCTGCTTATTCACGTGCAGGCCCTCAAAATAGTTCCCGGCCTCAATCACGCGCTCATCGGGCTGGGCGACCAGGCCCAGCAGTTCCTCGATGGGGGCAGCCGACTCGCGGGTGCGGGTGAGCGGGGAGCAGACCAGGTGCACGATGTTGGCACCGGCGTCGGCACGGCGCTTGAACTCTTCAGCTGAAAGGCGCACCATCTTCTGCCCGGTCTCAGACAGGTGGTAGTTGGGCAGACGCCCATAGACGATACGGTCGGGGTTGTGTACCTCGCCGTGGCGCATCAGGTGAACGGTGACAGTTGCCGAAGAAGTATTCATATCTCTAGTCTCTCAAACCTAGTCAGTAAGCGCTAACCAGCAACCCCGCCGGTTTACTCCGCCAGTTTCTTCTCAATAATCTTCACCAGGCGCTTAGCATTGACCTGCCAGAAGTCCTTGACCTCGCCATCAACCCGCAGCACCGGGATCTCGGTGCGGTGACGCTCCAACAGGTCGGGGTGCTCTTCAACGTTGATTTCTGTGTAGGTCAGCCCGTAGCTGCCTGTCACCCGACCGGTCGTCTCCCGCGCAGCTTCGCACAGGTGGCAGCCGGGCTTAGTCAGCAGTTCAATCAGTGGTGTAGCCATCACACCACTCTAACCTGCCCCTCCCCTAGCAGGCGAGCGGGAGCGTCCGCGCCCAAGGTGCCGACAATACAGCGCGAGCCCCGCACCGAAACAGGTGCGGGGCTCGCGGTGAAGAATTTACTTCTTGTTGCGGCGCTGGTGGCGAGTCTTGCGAAGAAGCTTGCGGTGCTTCTTCTTAGACATACGCTTGCGGCGCTTCTTGATAACTGAACCCATTGGATTCACCTCACTTATTAAATAGTGGTCGATACCCGGCCGACAGCAACCACCCGGGGGCGGTAGGTCGGTAGCTATCCGGGCGCTATACCGGTATAAACGCTCCAAAGCACGCATAAAGGGCATAGCAATACCCTCGGCGTGAAAAAACGCTCTCTCCCAAGCCTACAGGCAAACAGGGCTTTTCGCCGACTGTTCACCGGCAAGTGAGAGCATTTTCTCGTTTTATCTACCCTCTAGCGGTCGCTAGTGGCGTACTCGTAGCCCTCGCGCAGGATAGCGGCCTCTTCTTCGGGATCCCCCTCCGTATCGGCGTCAAAGAGTTCTTCATCGGCTTCAGTATTGCCCTGAACGGGGACGCTTTTACGGAAACCAAAATATCCAACAACGTCAAAACGCTTTTTGGAGGGCTGATTTCTGTCGCCCTGCGGGGCTACGGCTTTAGCACCATCGCTGGCAGTTTCCTCCCTTGCGTCCTGCGACTCGGGGGCCTCGCTGGCCGTGGGCCCCTCGGGCTTCTTGGGGGCTGCTGCCCCGGGGTCAGGGCTGGCGGTAGCGCTAGCGGCGCGGACGACCGGGCTCACCGTTCCCCGCCTGCGGCGGGTTGCGCTCCCGGTAGGGGGCTGAACACTTGCAGGGGCGGCGCCCATAGGCTGGATGCTGGTGAGGGCTTCAAACAGATCAGGCTCAATGGGCCCGCCCCAGGTATCGGGCACCAGTTCCTGGGTCTCAACCTCGATGGGTTCAAGGTTGATGCTGCCCGCTTCCCTAGTCGGGGTCTCAAAATCAACCGGGTGCCCGGCCTCAGCAAAGCGCTCTTGTAGGTTGGCCTTAAGCAGGGCCTGGGCGAGGGCAGCGTCGCCAGATCGGGCAGCATCGACGATAGCCCGATACTCCATACGCAGGCGCGAGGCGGTAGCGCTCCATAGGGGAACTTGGCTGACCAGCTCGAAGCGGGCCTCAATCATGGCGTCACGCAGGGTCGCCAAGAGGGCAGAAATCAGGGCGTTGCCAGAGAGTCTTCCGAGTTGGATGTGGAAATCCGCTTCGAGCTCGTGAAAGTCGCTCAGGCTGGTAGCGTCGTCCTGCATGGCCTCCACGATGCGGTCTAGCTCTTCGAAGGCTGACTGGTCGTAGTCGGGCCCTGTGAGGGCGTGGTTTTCAAGCAGCAGGCAGGTTGCCAGCAAATCCTGGCGGGGCGAGAGGGAGCTGGCCAGATAGAGGCTGACGGCTGGCCCTGCCGAGGCCGCCGGTTCCCGCACCAGCTGGGCGATAATGCTCTTTTTCCGCCCCTCGTAGAGCCTGAGCACCCCGATTTCTTCGCAGTGCTTGAGGCTCTCCCGCATGTGGTTCTGACTGATACCCACCTCACGGGCCAGTACCCTGTCGTCGGGCAAGTTATCGCCCAGGTGCAGGGTCTGGTTAATCAGTTCGTTCTCGATCCAGTCGAGAAGCTGCTGATGGTGTGCCATACAGTCTTGTGGTGTCCTTTGAAACTAGCGGTTGGTGGGCAAGGGCCTAGCGGGAGCTGCGGCGACCCCAGCGGGTGAGCTTGGCCAGCAGGCCACGGTCGTCGCCCTCTTCACCACCGGCCTGCTTGTGGGCCTGCTTATGGGCCTGTTCATCACTTGCCTTGGCCGCTACCTCTTGGGCAATGACCTGCTCAGGGGTGGGTACTTTGAAGCTAATGGGCTCCTCATCTTTGGTGCCCAAGCTCAGGCTCTGTGCGAGCTGGCGTACTTGGTCGCTGACGGCGTCCTGCTCTACATTGGCAGGCGCCTGGTTCTCCACAGCCTCTTCGTCCACCCGGTTATCGAGCACGGGAGTAAAGGGGGTCAGGGGGGTGAAGGTAATACCCGCGGTGTTGGGGTGGGGCACGTCGACGGCCGGGGCGGACGCCTCCTCCTGCGCCTCGGGAACAGAGGTAGTTTCAGGCGCAGCAGGGTTTGCCTCAGGGGCAGGCTCGGGGCTCTCGTGAGCAACAGAGGTAGCCTCGGCGGCAGGTACTGCTTCGAGGGCGGGGGCGGTCTCGGCTGCGGGGGCAGCGAGCAGGCCGTCGACCCAGTCGGTGACGGTAGCTAGAGGCGCGGGGGTAAGGGAGTAGAAACGCTTCTGGCCTACGGCTTCGGTTTCGACCAGACCGGCGGTGCGTAGTACCTTGAGGTGCTTAGATACGGTGGGCTGGCTGACGCCCAGCTCCTCAACCAGTTCGCCAACGGCTAGTCGTTCGACGGCTAGTGCCTGGAGGATGTGTCGCCGCGTGGGGTCGGCGATAACAGCAAATACGTCGTCTTTCATACTGACATCTTTACACATATATACCCACAATTGCATGTTTGACCAGCAGAAATGGGGACACTCTTCGTCTATGCCCAGCTAGCACTCAGACTAAAAGCCAACGTACAGGGCCATCTGCCGGGCCCGGTGACCCGCCCCTATACCGGCCTAGTCATACCAGGGATCAAGCCCCCAGAGGGGGAATACTTCCTTGCGGGTGGCCATAATGCTGCGGTCCACACTGCTGGCCGGGTCGTAGCCAACCTCCCAGGAGTACCACCAGAGGTCCACGGGATCCCCCATCATGGTGGGCACTTTGGTCCCGTACTTTTCAAGCATATAAGCCTGCCACGATTCCGGCGTGGGCATATTTATGTCGAGGGGCTGGCCGGCCGCCACCGCAATAAGGTGGCTCCAAGAGCGGGGCACAGCGTTGTAGATGGAGTAGCCCCCTCCCCCGGTGGCAATCCAGCGACCCTCACAGAGCTCGTCCGCCAGCAAGGAGATATGGGCGGCAATTTCCCGCTGCCCGTTAATGCTGATGTTCAGGTGCGACATGTCATCGGCCAGGTGGGAGTCGCAGCCGTGCTGGCTGACGATTACCTCGGGCTGGAACTGCCGCAGTAGGCTAGGGACCACCGCGTCAAAAGCTCGAAGCCACCCTGAATCGGTAGTGCTTTCGGGCATGGCGATGTTAACCGAGGTTCCGGCAGCCAACCCTTCGGGGCCCACTTCGTTGGCGAAACCTGTACCAGGAAAGAGAGTCATGCCGCTCTCGTGCAGGGAAATGGTCATGACATTAGGGTTATCCCAGAAGATACTTTGCGTACCGTCCCCGTGGTGGGCGTCCACATCGATGTAGACGACCCGTTGCACTCCCGCTTCAAGCAGGCGGGCTATGCCCACGGCGCAATCGTTATAGATACAAAAGCCGCTGGCGTGATCACGTGAGGCGTGGTGCATGCCCCCGCCGAAGTTAACGGCGTGCTTGACCTTACCGCTCAAGATAGCTTCTGCAGCCTGATAGGTGCCACCGGCAAGTCGGGCGGACGCCTCGTGCACCCCCTCAAACCCGGGGGTGTCTTCGGTGCCCAGGCCACAGCTGGCGATGATCAGCGTGGGGTCGGCGCTGATTTTTTGAACCGCGTCGATATAGGGGTAGTCATGGGCCAGCATGAGCTGGTGCACGGTGGCGATTTCAGGTTCTTCAAGCTCTACCTGCGGGAGGTCAAAAATCCCAAGGTCCCGCGCTAGGGAGGCTGTTGCGTCCAACCGCGAGGGGTGCATGGGGTGATAGTCGCCAAAATAGTAGTTGGCCATGGCGGGAGTCCAGAGCACACGCACGTCGGTGGGCGTGAGGCTGTCGATAATAGCCACCAGCACTACCTCCTTTGGTAAGTTGAGTCACACTTACCATTAAACACATAAAAACTCTGCGGGCACCACACCCCGCTTGTATGACACGCAGACTACGCTAGAGACGGCAGAAGAAAGCGAGGTGAAGAACGTGGGCAAAATTGTGCGCAAGGTCCAGGAGCGCAAGCGGGTTCTGGACGCCATGGAGCAGGGGCAACTGGAATACCAGCAGCTCCTTCAGATTGTTAAGTTTTCGGCAGCCTTCCAGGCCCGCATGGCCCACCTGCGCGACCTGGTAGACCGCCTCTTTGGATCGTCATCCTCGCGTATTGCTATTGCGGCCTTCTTGCTGGTCATTATTTTCTTCTCGCTTATGCTCTACACCCCCTGGGCCTCACGCGATGGCCAGCAGGTGGAGTTTCACCACGCTGTTTTTACGGCGACTAGCGCCGTGACTGTCACCGGTCTCACCACGGTTTCCACCGCCGAACAGTGGACTTTCTTTGGCCAGCTCATGATTCTCTTAGGTTCGCAGATTGGTGGCCTCGGCACGCTCACCCTCACCTCCATCCTGGCGCTGGCGGTGGGGCGCAAGCTGGGGTTGCGCTCCAAAATTATCGCCCAGGAATCCCTCAATATCGGACGCCTGGGTGAGGTTGGCTCAGTGCTCCGCACCGTGGCCTTCACCTCCATCGCCATTGAGGCCCTGATCGCCTTCACGCTTATCCCCCGCTTCCTGGTGCTGGGGGAGCCCCTCTGGCAGGCAGTCTGGCACGGCGTCTTCTATGCGGTCTCATCCTTCAACAACGCGGGCTTCACCCCCCACTCAGACGGCATTGTACCCTACGGCCACGACCTCTGGATTCTCTTCCCCATCGCCCTGGGCGTCATGGTGGGCTCGCTCGGCTTCCCCGTCATTCTGGTGCTGCGCAACAACCTGCGCTTTAGCAAGTGGAACCTCAACGCCAAGCTCACCATCATCGGCACGCTGGTGCTCTTCTTCCTGGGCTCCTTTGCCTGGGGTGCCCTGGAGTGGGGCAACGACCGCACCATCGGCGCCATGGGCGCAGGCGATAAAATCCTCAACGCTGCCTTTGCCTCGATTATGACCCGCTCCGGCGGCTTCAACCTGGTCGATATGGCAGATATTCACCCGGTCACCATGTTGCTGACCGACGTGCTCATGTTCATCGGCGGCGGCTCGGCCTCCACTGCAGGCGGTATCAAAATCACCACCATCACCGTGGTCTTCCTGGCGATCCTGGCAGAAGCACGCGGCGACCAGTTCGTCGTGGCTTTCAACCGCACCATTCCCGATGCTGTCCTCCGTATCGCTATCTCCGTGATTATGATGAGCTTCGTGTTTGTACTGGCAGGCACCACCGCTATTATGCTCATCAGCCAGGTCGGCCTCGACCGGGCCCTCTTTGAAGTCATCTCGGCCTATGCCACCTGCGGCCTGTCTACCGGGCTCTCGGCCGAGCTGCCACCGTCCGGAACCTATATTCTCTCCACCCTCATGCTGATCGGCCGTATCGGCACCATTACCATAGCTACCGGCCTGGCCATGCGCTCCCGCCGCCGCCTCTACAAATTCCCCGAAGAAAGGCCCATCATTGGCTAGAAAAGATTTCCGCCCCGCCCATAGTGCCCCCGTGCTGGTGATTGGCCTAGGACGCTTTGGTTCGGCTACCGCTGCCCAGCTCGTTCGCCAGAACAAGGAAGTGCTGGTCGTTGAGAAAGATCCGGTGCTGGTGCAGAAATGGTCGGGCGACCTCACCTACGTGGTTGAGGCAGATGCCACCGACATGAATGCCCTGCGCCAGTTGGGGGCCCAGGACTTTACCGCCGCCGTGGTGGGTGTGGGTACCTCCGTGGAGGCCTCGGTGCTCATTACCGCCAACCTGGTGGACCTGGGCATCGAACGTATTTGGGCTAAAGCTATCACACCTTCTCATGGCAAGATTCTCTCCCGTATTGGAGCACACCGGGTTGTTTACCCGGAGTCGGATGCGGGGGTGCGAGCAGCCCACCTAGTCTCAGGGCGACTACTGGACTTCATCGAGTTCGATGACGACTTTGCCATCGTCAAGATGTACCCTCCCAAGGAGACCCACGGCTTTACCCTGTCTGAGTCTGATGTGCGGTCTAAATACGGGGTGACCATCGTGGGAGTGAAATCGCCGGGTGAAGAAATTACCTATGCGACGCCCGATACCCGGGTTTCTTCTCGCGATTTATTGATTGTCTCTGGCCAGGTGGACCTGATTGAAAGGTTTGCTGCACGCCCCTAACAGGTTTATACCTACAAGAAAGCCCTGACCACACCCTATACCCACCTGAGCATAGAAACCACCCAGGTGTCTTCCGAAATAATTCGTCTTTTTTTGATTTTCAGGGTGCATAAACTTAAAAACTGGCATATAGTTATAACTACCTCTAAAGGTGCGAGTGATTACTGAACGGTCCGCGAACCCGTTCAGGTAGCTCAAGACCTGAAGATTCCCAGATGGTTCCCCCTAATCCCATCTACTTCAGGTTGTGAGCCTTCTCTTAAAGCCAGATCCCTACCGGCAGAAGAGAAAGCTGAAGGCCAGTCCGATTCCCTACGGACTGGCCTTTAGTGTATCTAGGTTCCTTGTTCAGGAAAGAAAAAGCAGGCTGCCCTACCCCACTCCACAAGGAGTTTTGGTAGCACAGCCTGCTGTCATAGAACCTTTTTATTTAGGCTATCTCTGTACTATTTTTCAGAGCTGAACTCTTCGGTCATTTCCTCATTTCGAGCTACACAGGCCCGCATAGCAGTCTCGGTTAGTTCGAAGAGGCCACCATCGATATAGGCGGTAATGGCCTTATCGGTAGTGCCCTTGGGGCTGGTAACCGCCTTGCGGAGATCCTGGGGGTTGGGGTCAGCATCCAGCAGATAGCCCGCGCCCGCCACCGTAGCAGCAGCCAGTTCAGTAGCAGTTTTTTCGTCCAGGCCCAGCTTGACTCCAGCAGCGGCCATGGTTTCTGCTAGTAAGAAGGCGTAAGCAGGGCCTGAGCCAGATACAGCGGTTACCGCCCCCATCTGCTCTTCCTCAACCTCAATGACCCGGCCTGCTGCCCCCAGGACCGAAGCGGCAGCGTCCTTAAGCTCCTCGGTCACGGTTTGTCCCACCGAGATAGCAAGCACCCCCTTGCCCACCCGCGAAGGAGTATTGGGCATGCAACGGATTGCCGGCTGTCCCTCGGGCAGAGCCCGCTGTAAGGCTTCCAGAGTAATACCGGCAGCAACCGACACCACTACAGTATTCTCGCCCAGAGCCGGTGAAATTTCGCGGGCAAGATCAAGAATGGCGTAGGGCTTGACGCCCAGAAGCACCACGTCGGCCCCTTCAGTGGCTTTGAGGTTAGCCTGCGCGTCGTCCTCACCGGCAAGAATGGTTACGCCCTGAGCCCCCTCCCCCAGTTTCTCACGCAGGGTAGAGATGCTGGCGTGGGAGCCAACGGTCGCGCGCACAGAGGTAGGGTCGGTGCCTGCAGCGAGCAGGCCCGAGGCAATCGCTCCGTTCATGGAGCCGGTTCCGATAAAAGCAACGGTAGTCATGATGTTCTCCTTCGAATATGACGTATAGCTGAAGGCGCTGTCGGACTCGCAGCGAAGCTGCTGGCTCGGGGCTGGCGTGAATCACATGTGAGCGCTAGCGAACCTGTGAGAGGGTCGGCAGCGAGCGCGAGTCCGAAGCGCATGTTTGGTGAAGATTTTCACCTAGCTAGGTGGGTGCGGGCGAACTGCAGGGTCTCGTAGAGCATGTCGTCGCGGGCCCCTGCTCCCTTGGCCTTGCGGGTTGATACTTCAGCGCAGACAACGCCGTCAAAATCGCTGGCTGCGATGTACTGTAGGGTTTCGGCGACGGGCTGGGTGCCGTGGCCGGGTACCAGGTGTTCGTCCATGACCTTATCGCCGGAGCCGTCGGTCAGGTGCACGTGCCCCAGGCGGGAGCCGATGCGTTTGACGGCTTCGAGGGAGTCGTCTCCGGCTGCGGCTGCGTGGGAGAAGTCCCAGGTCATCCAGTCGTAGTCGAAGCGGGAGGGGTCCCAGTGGGGGGCGTACATCTCTACCGCGTGGCCTTTGATGGACCAGGGGTACATGTTTTCGACGGCGATTTTGACGTTTTCGAGCTCTGATATTTCGCGCACGCCCGCAACGAAGTTCTTGGCGTAGAGCTTCTGCCAGCGAAAGGGTGGGTGGGCGACGATGACGTCCGCCCCTACGGCCTTGGTCATTTTGGCGGCCATCTGCATTTTGTTCCAGGCCCGGCCCCAGACCTGCTGGGTCAGGAGCAGGGTGGGGGCGTGAATGGCGGAGATAGGAATCTGGTATTTCTGGATCAGGTCGAGCAGGTCGTGGGGCTCTTGGGAGAGGGCCGAGTGGGTGATCATGACTTCCACGCTGTCGTAGCCCAGGTCTACGGCGGTTGAGAAGGTTTCGGGTACGCCGAGCGGGAAGAGGCAGGAGGTAGAAAGCGCCACCGGCACGGGTTTACGGGCGGACGGGTTCTTGGGTGCGTCGGTGCTCATGGCTAGTCCTGCACGAATTCGGCGAGGGAGCGGGGGTCAATCATGGCTTCGGGCCCCTGCTGGGAGAGGTAGTTTAGGCGGCGTAGCACCAGGCCCTCGCGCAGGGCCCAGGGGGAAACGCGCATGCGGTCTACGCCGAAGACGTCCATGGCGGTTTCTGCCGCGATAGCCCCGGCTAGCATCTGTTCGGCGCGGACGTCGGACACCCCGGGTAGGCCCTCACGTTCGCTGGGGGGCATGGCTTCCATGCGGCGGGTCCACAGGCGCAGATCCTGTAGCAGCATTTCACGTTTGACGAAGGGGCCCGCCGAGTAGGGGGCTGCCCCGCAGATGCGGGCGAGGGAGCGGAAGGTTTTGGAGGTGCCCACGACCATGTGGGGCTGCCCGTAGGCCAGCAGGGTCTCGGCAACGGGTTCTAGGGTTTCGCGCACGTACTTGCGGAGTTTTTTGATTTCCTTGGGGGACGGCACGGGGGCGCTGAACCAGTCGCCGGTCAGGCGGGTGGCACCCAGCGGCACGGAGATTGCGTCGTCGGGGTAGGCGTCCATGCCGGTGGAGAACTCGAAGGAGCCGCCGCCGATATCGAAGTTGAGAATGCGGCCGGCGCCCCAGCCCTGCCAGTGGCGCACGGCGTGGTAGGTGATGGCGGCTTCCTGGTCGCCGGTGATTTCGGTGAGGTTGACGCCGGTCTGGTTCTGCACGTGCTGCAGAACCTCGGGGCCGTTCTTGGATTCGCGGATGGCGCTGGTAGCAAAGGCCAGCAGGTCTTCTGCCCCGTGCTCAATCGCGTAGAGCACCGCGGACTTCACGAAGGCGGTGAGGCGGTCACGCCCCTCGTCGGTGATGTTGCCGTCTGTGTCGATGTAGCGGACCAGCTGTAGGGGCTCCTTGTGGGCTGCGGTGTAGGCTTCGGGGCGGGAGCCTAGCTGCCCCTCAATCAGAAGCAGGTGGCCGGTATTTGAGCCAATATCGAGCACGCCTAGACGCATGGGTCCCCCTTGAGTGGTGACAAAAAGTTTTCCTGCCTACCAGTGTACAAGGATGGGACCCACGCGATAGCCGACTACTCGCCCGCTTTCTGAGCGGTGCTCTTCTTGGTCGCAGTCTTCTTGGCAGCAGTCTTGCGCTTGACCGGGCCCTTAGCTCGTTTCTCAGCGAGCAGCTCAACCGCGCGAGTGTGGGTCAGGGACTCGATGGTTTCGCTACGGGGCACCGTAATGTTGGTGACGCCGTCGGTGATATAGGGGCCGAAGCGGCCGTCCTTCACCACGATCTTCTTTTCAGAGACCGGGTCTACGCCGAGCTCAGCCAGCGGGGGCTTGGCTGCACCGCGTCCACGCTGCTTGGGCTGGGAGTAAATCTCCAGGGCCTGTTCAAGGGTGATGGAGAAAATCTGGTCCTCGGTTTCCAGGGAGCGGGAGTCGGTGCCCTTCTTCAGGTAGGGGCCGAAACGACCGTTCTGGGCGGTAATTTCGGTGCCCTCGGCATCGGTACCGACCACGCGGGGCAGGGCCATAATCTTGAGGGCGTCATCCAGGGTAACGGTTGCCAGGTCCATGGACTTGAAGAGGGAGCCGGTGCGGGGCTTTTCAGCCTTGGGCTTCTTCTTGGGCTTGGGCTTACCGTTCTTGTAGTACTCGGTGGGCTGGGCGTCCATCCAGGCGGCGATTTCTTCCTCGGTCATCTCGGGGATAACCTCGGTGACGTAGGGGCCAAAACGGCCGTCACGGGCTACAATGGTGCGGCCGGTGGCCGGGTCAACGCCGAGTTCACGGCCGTCGTTCTTACCGGCTTCCAGCAGTTCAGCGACCTTCTCTTCGGTCAGCTCATCGGGTGCCAGATCAGCCGGTACGTTGGCGCGGATGGGGTCCTTGATTTCGCCGGTTTCGGTGTCAATCTCACCGCCGGTCTCAAGGTAGGGGCCGAACTTGCCCACGCGCAGGTTGACCCCGGGGGCGACCTCTACAGAGTTGATTGCGCGGGCGTCGATGTCGCCCAGGTTGTCAACGATGGGCTTGAGGCCGCGCTTGTCTCCCCCACCGAAGTAGAAGTGAGACAGCCACTCGGGGCGGGCCTCTTCACCGCGGGCAATGCGGTCGAGGTCTTCTTCCATTTCGGCGGTGAACTCGTAGTCCACATACTTGGCGAAGTGCTCTTCGAGCAGGCGGACGACCGAGAAAGCGGTCCAGGAGGGCACCAGGGAGCCGGAGCGGTTATTGACGTAGCCGCGGTCCATGATGGTTGAGATGACGGCTGCGTAGGTTGAGGGGCGGCCAATGCCGAGCTCGTCCATAGCCTTGACCAGGGATGCCTCGGTGTAGCGGGGCGGGGGTGAGGTTTCGTGGCGGGCAGCTTCGATATCGCTACCGCGCAGGGCGTCGCCTTCTGCCAGGTTGGGTAGGCGCTTGTCGTCCTTGCCGTCCTTGGCCTCGCCCTTGCCCTCTTCGCCGCGCAGGGCGTCCTTGCCTTCTTCGTAGGCGGCGAGGAAGCCGCGGAAGGTAATGACGGTGCCGGACGCTGCGAACTCGGCATCCCGGCCGTCGGCGGCGGTAGCGCCTAAGCGGACGGAGGCGGTGGAGCCCTTGGCATCTGCCATCTGGGAGGCAACGGTGCGCTTCCAAATCAGCTCGTAGAGGCGGAACTCGTCGATGCTCAGGGCACTCTTGACCTCGGCGGGGGTGCGGAAGGAATCCCCCGCAGGGCGGATTGCTTCGTGGGCTTCCTGGGCGTTCTTGGACTTGGAGGTATAGACGCGGGGGGAGGCCGGTACATAGTCGGCGCCGTAGAGCTCGGAGGCCTGCTTGCGGGCAGCCTGGGTCGCCTGGTCAGACAGGGCAACCGAGTCGGTTCGCATGTAGGTGATGTAACCGTTCTCGTAGAGGCGCTGGGCCACCTGCATGGTAGAGCGGGACGAGAAGCGGAGCTTACGGGCGGCCTCCTGCTGCAGGGTTGAGGTGGTGAAGGGAGCAGCGGGGCGGCGGGTGTAAGGCTTAGTTTCGACCGAGCGGACGCCGAACGCGGCGGACGCCAGCGCGGACGCCAGGGAGCTGGCGGCAGCTTCATCCAGGTGGGCAACCTTACCGGCTGAGGCAGGCTTGAGGGTGCCGTTATCGGCAAAATCCTTGCCTGTGGCGACGCGGGCACCGTCAACAGCTGAGAGCTTGGCGGTGAAAGACTCGGCGGTCTCGGTGGTGAAGGTGCCGGTCAAATCCCAGTAGGTGGCGGAGCGGAAGGCCATGCGTTCGCGCTCACGCTCTACGACCAGGCGGGTTGCCACAGACTGCACGCGGCCGGCTGAAAGGCCGCGGGAGACCTTGCGCCAGAGCACCGGTGAGAGCTCGTAACCGTAGATACGGTCGAGCACACGGCGGGTTTCCTGGGCGTCCACCAGGTTGTTATCAATGTCGCGCAGTTCATTGAAGCCGCGCTGGATCGCTTCTTTGGTGATTTCGGGAAAGGTCAGACGGTAGACGGGCACCTTGGGCTTGAGTACCTGCAGCAGGTGCCAGGCAATGGCTTCACCTTCGCGGTCACCATCGGTTGCCAGATAGAGGGCATCGGACTCTTTGAGCAGGCGCTTGAGCTCGGTGACCTTCTTTTTCTTGTCGGGGTTCACTACGTAGTAGGGCTCGAAGCCTTCTTCTACATTGACCGCAAACTTGCCAACGGGGCTCTTTTTAAGCTCGTCGGGCAACTCAGAGGGCTGAGGAAGGTCGCGAATATGCCCCATGGAGGATTCAACGATGAAGGCATCGCCCAGGTACCCGCTGATGGTTTTCACCTTCGAGGGGGATTCCACGATCAGCAGTGACTTGCCGTGCTCGGTGGTTGCCTTAGTGGGCACTGAGGGCTCCTTGGGGTCGGTTTTTCGCGTGTATGCACAACAATAGCCGACTTACGGGGCTTCGTGTCTACTTAGACCGATGTGACCTTAGAGCGCGGGCGTGCGGGGCCAGTACCGGTGCTGCCCCCCCTTAGCCCCTTAAAGCTCGTCGGCAGGTTCTGCCCCGATTTCGAACTCGCGCCCGCTGACGCTCACCGGCTCTACCTCAACCCAGTTGGTCTTGTAGGTCGGTGAGTAGGTGCGCAGGCCCAGGGCTTCGACCGCGTCGAGGTCGGCTTCGCTGGTGAGCCAGTGGGCGTTGCCGTGCACGACAACGGAGCGGGCTGTACCGTCGATAACCTCATCAATTTCGAAGGCGGCCTTGCGGCTGATGACGACTTCTGAGAGCTTCTGGCCGGCCGCGGTGCGGAAGTAGATTTTCTTCTCGTGCACCACAAAGTTGACGGGGTAGATATCTACCTCCCCGCCAACAGCCAGGGCCAGGCGGCCGAACTCGTGGGCAGCTAGCAGCTCCCAGCAGCGGTCTTCAGACAGGGTTTTAATAGGATTCTCTACCATGGCCCCAGTCTAGTCGCCCTGGTCAATCCGCAAAAAGCCCTTTTCGAGCAGTTCGCGCATGTTACTGATTAATACTTGTCTGGGTTCTTCGGTCTCCCAGCCCAGCAGGGCAGCTAGGGCACCGACGATTTGGCCAGCGGTCAGTTCCCCGTCGCAGGCGGAGACGAAGCCGGAGGTCTCTGTAGTTTCTAGGATGGTGCGGCGCAGCCCGGCACCTGCGCGCAGCAGAATCACGGAGGGGTGCTCAGAGCCGGGAGTGGAGTGGCGTTCTTCGGTCACGTCCCCGGCAACGACCAGGTGCTTCTCTAGCAGCTCGGTATCGCTCAAGGCGGTGACCTGATCAAAGTGCTCCACCGCCTCGGTAATGAAGGGGGCGATGGGCTGCTGGATGGGGTAGGTGATTTCTTCGAAGCGGTGTAGGCGCTCCCCTGCGGACCCCGGGTTCGGCTTACGCAGCCAAATCATGCCAAACCCGATGGAGCCAACGCCGCGGGAGGCGAAGTCGCGCAGGTAGGCGGTGTAGGCGGCTTCAAAGTGGGCGGGGTCGCGGTTTTCGCTGGCATCTCGCAGCCAGGTTTCGGCGTACTGTTCGGGTTCAAGAACCTCGCGCTGGATGAACCAGGCTTCGGTCTCCTCCCCCACCCAGGCGCGGGGGCGGTCTGCCCAGTCGACGGGGCCGTCCTGCCCGTCAACGGGAATTTCCCAGTTACCCAGCATCTGGGCACGCCCGCCGGGGGTAAGCACGGTAGGCAGCTGCTGCACCAGGGTTGAGACGATACCGTCCCCCGCCATACCGCCGTCGCGATAGGTGAACTGGTCTTCGGGGGTTTCATGGTCGCTGCGTGGGGTAATGACAAAGGGCGGGTTAGAGACCACCAGGTCAAAGGTTTCACCGGCGACCGGCTCCAGGAGGGAGCCTAAGCGCAGGCTGACGCGCTCCTCCAGGTTGGCGGGGTTCAGCTTCAGGGCGGACGCATTCAGCAGCAGATTAAAGCGGGTAAAGGCCAGGGCGCGCTCGGAAATATCGGTAGCGGTCACGTGGCGGGTGTGGGCCAGCAGGTGGAAGACCTGGATGCCGCATCCGGTGCCCAGATCGAGGGCCCGGTCTACGGGGGTTCGCTCGGTGAGCTGGGCCAGGGTGAGGGAGGCATGGCCGATACCCAGCACATGGTCCTTGCGCAGGACGCCGGGGCGCTGGTGGGCGCCCAAGTCGCTGGCCACAAAGAGTTCGGTTCCGTCGTCTGCGGCGTGCGGCCGCAGGTCTACGGCAGCCTGTACCAGGCCGTCCTCGGTGGGCTCCGCCAGCCCCAGATCCAGCAGCAGGTCCAGGCTACCTGCCCCCAGTGCGTCCTCAAGGTCCCCACCGGGCAGGGCGGTGCCAAAGAGGAAGAAGCGCACCAGCTGGGCCAGATTCCGCTGGGCGGTGGTAAAGGTTTCTGATGTGGCCTCCTGCCCCAGAATCTGGCTCACTCGGTAAAGGCCGGGCACCACCTGGTCGCGGGTCATGGCCTCAAAAGCGCGGGACCCCAGTAGCTCCTCGATACCGTCGTAGGTGTAGTTGAGCTCGGTCAGGGCAGCGTGCAGGCGGGTGAGGGCGGCAGTATCGGCGCTGACGGGGGCACCGGGAACACGAGAAAAATCAGAAGTCATCACGCTCTCTATTTAACCGTATGAGCGGTACGGTAGAGACATGTTATTTGCATTCTCTGTAGCCCCCACCGGCGGCGGAGACCCGTCCGGGTCCGTACACGACGCCGTTGCAGAAGCCGTCCAGATCATCCGCGATTCGGGCCTGCCCCACCGCACCGACGCCATGTTTACCACCATCGAAGGTGACTGGGACGAGTGCATGGCCGTCATCAAAGCCGCCACCGAAGCCGTTGGAAAGTACGGCAACAGGGTCTCCCTTGTGCTCAAAGCCGATATTCGCCCAGGTCACGACTCAGGCGAACTCACCGGCAAACTCGACCGCCTCGAAGAAGCCATCGCCCGCAGAGCTGAAGGCTAATGCGTATCTGGTCTGTGCACCCCTCCCTGCTCGATGCCAAGGGGCTAGTGGCCTGCTGGCGTGAGACCCTGCTTGCCCAGAAAGTGCTCCAGGGGCTCACCCAGGGCTACACCAACCACCCCCAGCTGAACCGTTTCAAAGCCTCTAGTGACCCCCTGGCCTACATCTGCACCTACCTGCACGGGCTGGCTGATGAGGCTGATAGACGGGGCTATAACTTCAACCGCAGTTTGCTGGTGCTCCCTGCTCAACCTGAGTTGTCACCGCTACCAGTTACCGACGGCCAGCTAGACTACGAAATCTCATTTTTGGCAGAAAAAGTAAAAGCCCGCTCCCCACAGTGGTATGACCAGTATTTTTCCACATCACCCACTAAAGTCACCCACCCGCTCTTCACCGTCGTACCCGGCCCCATCGAAAACTGGGAAAAGGTCAAATAGTAATCAAGGTGTTTTTTTCTAGAGGTCTGGGTTATATTTACCTTATGGCAAATGCAGAAAAAATTGCCGAACTGGAAAAGTCCATCGCTGACTGGAAGGAAAAGGCCGCTAACGGTGGCCCCGCCTTCATCGCAGAGATTATCGAGAAGCTTGAGGCCGAACTGGCCGTAGAGCAGAACTCCTAAAGATTTTTCCCTTCGGTATTACCACACCAGTTCAACCGTTATCCAGGGGCGCGCAAGCGCACATACTTTAGAGAGAAATACCTCCCGCATATCGCACTGCGGGAGGTATTTTATTGTTTCTTTAAGCGGCCTGCGGGCTCGTTACAGCCTGCCAGAGATACATACGGTAGTTCTCGTCGGTGATTTCGCCGGGCCCGTACACTTCTAGGCAGACGCCGGTAGGCTCCAGCCCCTTCGAGGGGATAAAGGTGCTGGCCAGGTGGTTGAAGCCCGCCTTGATATGGGCAGGGGGGACGCCCGGGGTAATGGCCCCCTGCACCAGGACGGTAGCGTACATAGCAGCCGGTACCATCACGCCGGTCAGCCCAAGGGCCGCAACGTCCTTAATACCGCCGGGCACAATGAAACCCGCCGTGTAGGTAAAACCGGTATCGTCGGCGTCCGGCATTACGACGCCCACCTTCTGCAGCTTTTCTACCGCAGCCAGACGCTGGGCGGCCAGGTCGCCCCCGCCCGACTCAAGCGTGCTGTAGAGGCGCTCCCACCAGGATCCAAAGTCGCTCTCTTCTGTCGCCGGGTCGGTGACACCGGCGACCATAAAGGTACCGTATTCAATCAGAGCTGTCTCGTAAGCCGGGGTTTTCTGCTCACTCATGCTGACGCTGCCGCAGCCTCGCGCTCGGCCTCTGCTTTAGCCTGGCAGTCGGGGCACAGGAGCACCAGGTCGCGCACGCCGTCCACATCGAGGTTGACGAAAGTGTTTGCCTTAGCGCCGCAGTGTTCGCACTCGCCGATTGTGACGGTGTCGGGTGAGAAGTTCATGTGCTGGCGCTTGTCGAAGATGTAGAGCGAGCCCTCCCAGAGGCCGGAGTCGCCGTACTTTTCGCCGTAGCGCACGATGCCGCCGTCAATCTGGTAAATCTCTTTGAAGCCGCGGTTCTTCATCAGGGCCGAAAGAATTTCGCAGCGGATACCGCCGGTACAGTAGGTGATGACGGGCTTGTCTTTGAGGTCATCGTACTTGCCCGATTCGATTTCTTGAATGAAATCGTGGGTGGTGCGCACATCGGGCACAATGGCGTTCTTGAACTTGCCGATTTTTGCTTCGAAGGCGTTGCGGCCGTCGAAGAAGACGACCTCGTCGCCGCGTTCTTCAACCAGCTTGTTGACTTCTTCGGGCTTCAGGTGCACGCCGCCGCCCACCACACCGTTTTCATCAACGATGAGTTCATCGGGAGTGCCGAAGGCAACAATCTCGTCGCGGGCCTTTACCGAGAGGCGGGGGAAGTCGCTAGCGCTACCGTCAGACCACTTGAGTTCGAGCTTTTCGAAGCCCGGGTACTGGCGGGTAGTTTTACCGTACTGTTTCAGGGCGTTGATGTCGCCGCCCAGGGTACCGTTGATGCCGTGCTTAGAGATCAGGATGCGGCCGGTCAGGCCCAGCTTCTCGCAGAGAGCACGCTGCCACAGCATCACGGCCTTGGGGTCGGTCACAGGGGCAAAGCAGTAGTAGAGGATAATTTTTTCTTGAGACACACCCCTATTTTAGACCTTATGCCCCTCGGTGGGGCGGCGACTGGCGTTCCTAGCCCAGGCGGAAGCGGCGCCCGGTCATTTTCTGCGGGGTCAGCTCCACAAACTCCAGCTTCTCGGTATCGAGCCAGGGCTCAAGGTTGAGCTTGCCAACGTAGTCAATGTCGCGGGTTTCGGTCAGCAGGCGGGCTGTGGCAAAGACATTGACCGAGTAGGCGTGGCTGCCCTCTGCCCGGTCGAACTGCACGGTTACTTTCTCGTTCATCAAAAGCTGGGTAAGTTTGCTGCCGGAGGCGGTGCGGAAGAAGATGCGAACCCCGTCGGTCACAATGTTGAGCGGGGTGATGTGCACGTAGCCGTCCTCGCCTACCGTGCCCAGACGGGCAAATCGGGTGCCCTCAATCAGCTCCCAAATCTGCTCTTCGGTGAGGACCGTGACCACAGGCTCCTGCTCGGTAGTCTTCTTACCCTGAATGTTCATTGGAATACTCATACAGTCCATTATCCCATCCCTTATAGTGCAGGTCACAGATAACAGGATAGAAAGAGCAAATATTTACGCGCGCTCTCGCGGTGCCATAATAGACGGGTGCCTACCGATGCCCTTCCCTCGCGCTCACACCCAGCCGGAGCCCCGTCCACTCGCGCTCCCCAGCCCGGTGAGCTGGCCGTGGTGCTCGACCAGCTGGGGCTAGCATCCTTACCTGAGCAGGTCACCCATGTGCGTACCCTGCCTGCCCGGCGCGCTGAAACTGCCCCCTGGCCGTCCTGGGCCCACCCGCGGGTGGTTGAGGCCTACCAGAACCTAGGGGTCGCCGATCCCTATCTACACCAGGTGCAGGCGGCAACGGCCGCGCACGACTCCCCCGGCAACCGGCACGTCATTCTGGCAACGGGAACCGCCTCGGGTAAGTCCCTGGCCTACCAGCTACCCGCCCTTGACGCTATCTACCGGGGCGAATTCGAGGCCCAGGCTAGCGGCTTTGATTCAGGCCGGGCAACGGCCCTCTACCTCTCCCCCACCAAGGCCCTAGCGGCAGACCAGCTAGCATCCCTGCGCAACTTAGGACTTCCCGGGCTCGTGGCTGAGAGCTACGACGGCGATACCCCGCAGGCCGACCGCCGCTTTATTCGCGAGCGCGCCAACTTCATTCTGGCTAACCCGGATATGCTGCACCACGCTATCTTGCCCAACCATGCCCGGTGGGCTGGTTTTTTGCGCAAGCTCAAGTATGTGATTGTGGATGAGGCCCACGGCTACCGGGGCGTCTTTGGGGCCCATGTTTCTCTGCTGATGAGGCGCTTGCGACGGGTGTGCCGCTACTACGGTGCTACCCCGGTGTTTATTGGGGCATCTGCTACCAGCGCGGAGCCTGCTGAGTCTTTTGCCCGGCTGATTGGGTCGCGGCCCACCGCGGTTACCGCGGTAACTGAGAGTACCGCTCCGCGCGGTGCTACCCATGTACTGCTGTGGGAGCCGGAGTTTACCGATGCGGCTGCGGTCAATGACAAGCTTTCTGCCCATGCTAATGGGGTGAGTGTTCGGCCCGGTGCCCAGGGCAATGGTGCAGGTGAGAACGGGGCGCCGGTGCGTAAGTCGGTCATTACCCAGAGCGCTGAGATGCTCACTGACCTGGTGGTGAACCGTACCCGCACGATTTCCTTTATTAAGTCCCGTCGCGGGGCTGAAGCTATCGCGCAGACCGCTGGCCGCTATCTCGATGAGGTTGAGCCCGGCCTTTCTGCCCGTATCGCAGCCTATCGGGCGGGCTACCTGCCCGAGGAGCGTCGGGCCCTTGAGGCCAGCCTGCGCCGGGGTGAGATTCTCGGCGTAGCCTCGACCAACGCCCTGGAGCTGGGTATTGATATTGCGGGGCTGGATGCCGTGTTGGTGGGCGGATGGCCGGGCACGCGGGCGTCCTTCTACCAGCAGATAGGACGAGCGGGCAGGGCAGGGCAGGACGCTTTTGCCGTCCTGATTGCCAGCGAAGACCCCCTCGATACCTACCTGGTGCACCACCCCGAAGATATTTTTGACCGGCCGGTTGAAAAAACCGTTTTCGACCCTGAGAACCCCTATGTACTTAGTCCTCATCTATGTGCTGCGGCCGCTGAGATTCCCCTGCGCAGGGAGGAGCTCATGGTCTTTGGGCGCACCACCGAGGCGCTGTTGGGCCGCCTGGTGGAGCAGGGCTACCTGCGGCAGCGGGCTACCGGCTGGTTCTGGACCCACCCCGAGTCTGCCAGTGACTTTGTGAACCTGCGCGGGGGTGGTTCTCCCCTGCAGATTATTGACTGCGAAACGGGTGCCGTGATTGGCAGTATGGACGACGGCCACGCCCACTCCCAGGGGCACCCCGGCGCTATTTACACTCACCAAGGCAAGACCTATGTGGTGGAAGATCTTGATGAGGACAACAAGGTTATTGCGGTCTCGGCAGTGAGCCCCGATTATTACACCCAGTCCCGTGATATCACCGAAGTGACCGTACTGGGTGCTGAAGAATCGCAGCAGCAGGGGCAGGTGTCGTTGAACTACGGCAGGGTGCGGGTTCGTTCCCAGGTGGTGGGCTACCAGCGGAAGTCCCTGGTGGGCCAGCAGGTTCTGGGTGATGAGCCACTTGACCTTGCCCCGCAGGAGTTGCAGACCAGGGCTATCTGGTGGGCTATGCCCGCTACCCTGTTGCACGCTGCGGGTATTCATGAGAGGGATATCCCCGGTGCCCTGCATGCCGCTGAGCACGCCGCTATCGGTCTGCTCCCCCTGGTAGCTACCTGCGACCGGTGGGATATCGGTGGTTTATCGACCGCCTTTCATATCGATACCGAACAGCCCACGATTTTCGTCTACGACGGCCACCCCGGCGGGGCTGGCTTTGCCGAGCGGGGCTTTGAGCAGGTGGGGCACTGGTTGCGGGCCACTCTCGATACGATTTTGGCCTGCGAGTGCGATCTGGGCTGCCCTTCGTGTGTGCAGTCCCCCAAGTGCGGTAACCGGAACGAGCCCCTGCATAAGGCGGGCGCCGCCCGGCTTTTAGCTGCCCTGCTCGTTGAGGCCGATGAACTCACCGATGAAGAGCGCAGAAAACTGCTCAAGCCTTTAGGCCCGGCGGCTGAAAGCCCGGTAGCTGGGGAAACAGGAGCCGGGAGTTACGCGGTGGGACACCGGGTAGAGGGGAAACCTACCCCGGTGAGTGTAGCTGAGTCTTTGACCGGCTTCGCCGCTACCGACGACCCCTTCTAGCCTTGCTATAGCGAGCGGGGCTGGCCTCGGTTATGAGGAATCAGGTGGCCCAGCCCGGGATATGCCCTCAGCGGGACCAAGGAAAGCGAAGGGGCCGGTGATATCAACGAGGGTGCGGACGTCCACCGTCCCGCCCAACCCGGCGGGCTGGCCGCAGCCACCCAACCGGGCCCCGTTGGACTGGGCAATGCGCTCGGCGACCGCACAGGGTTCTCCGGGGGCAAGGCCGCGGGCTACGTCCGCTGCGGCAAGAGCCGCTAGATCCGCTGCTGCCGCTGCCCGGTGCTGCGCGGTAATGACCCCAATGAGCCCGGCACAGGTAGCCCCGAGAATAAGAAGAGCGCAGACCAGGCCCACCGTGGCAACGGTGCTGCTTCCTCGTTCCCACTCAACTTCGCGATTCATGGGTCAGCGCTCCCGGTGGTGGCGCTGTATTCGGTGAGGGCCCGTGCATCGGCGGTAAGCGTCCAGCCGCTGACCTTTCCCACAACTCCCGGAGCCTGCCTGCTCACCGTTACGACCGTCATGTCGTCATCCTGAGCCAGGGTGACGGTAGCTGCGGGGTCTATCTCCTGCACGATGCGGGTTACGGTCTCGGCTGTTTCCCCGCGGGCTGCTGCCCGGGCTCCCAGGCGAGCGCCCTCTTCCAGTTTGAGCTGTACGATACCGGTTGCGGCAGCTCCCAGCACCAGGGCCAGAACGAACACAAGGGCAGGGAGTATCACCGCAAATTCAGCGGTGCTTGACCCTCTTTCGTTTTCTGGTGCGGCTAGTGTCTGCACGGTATCACCACCTTATCTTGGGCTGAGGGTTCCAGGGCTTTCAGGTATCAATTACGGATTTTCCAGTCTCTGTGCCCGGGCGGTTCAGCCCGGGCACAGAGACAGAAGGCTGTCTATGCTCCGGTTGAGAGAGCTGTTTGCACAAGCCCCAGCAGCATCTGGCGGACTTCTTCAGATTTGAGGATGACCACGAGCAGTCCCGCAAAGCCTACGGCCGCCAACATGACGATTCCGTACTCGGCGGTCGTAGCGCCCGCTTCGGGGTCGTCGAGACCGGCCTGAAGGAGCTGGCCTTCTACAGGTGATGTGGGGTGAGTGTTCGACACGGTTTCCTCCTTGATGTGGTGCTCCTCGGCAACCTTGCCGAGGCGCTGTGTTCTTTCGGGTGTTCTCGGGTGAAGACGGGGTAAGGGGCGGGTTGAGGTGGTGAGAAAGACGCCGGGGCCTTCACCCGAGGTACCTGTAGCTTTCCAGTTGCCCGAGATAGCGTAAAGAGTAGTGTTACCTGTGGATAAGGGCAGCGGGCCTGCTCTCCTGTCTTTTCAGGGAGCAAAGCTCCCAACACCTTCTACAGCAGTGCAGCCGTGACGCCTTTATGACGCCCCTGCGCCCTCCACCGGAGGCCTGTGGATAACCTGTCCGTACCGCCTGCCCGCTTCTAAAAAAGCACCGGAAACAGGGCAATGAGAACGGGTACCACCCCCAGGCAGATAAAGGACGGCAGCGAGCAGGCCCCCAGCGGCACCACCAGTTTGACGCTCAGCCGGGCAGCTGCCTTCTCGTAGGCCCGTTGCCGGTGGCGGCGCTGCCGCTGGGCCAGAACCCTCACCAGTTGGGCGCTCGGTGCACCCGTGCTCAGCGTCAGCCCCAGGGCCTCATACAGGCCTACGAGCCCCGGGGCAACCGGCTGCTCCCAGGCGTCCGCCCAGCTCTGCCCCTGATAGAGGCGCTCCACCACAGCGGTCAGCTCCGCCTCGTATCTTCCCTCTTCAAGCTGACCCAGCTGGTGCAGCACCGCAGGGATCGAAAGCCCTGCCGCGAGCATGGTCGCCGCCATATCCAGGTAGAGGGCAGCATCTAGTTCAGGAGCGGACGCCCGGGGCTGCTTCCCCACTCTCGGTAGACCCAGCATCACTGCCCCTCTTCCGCGCGACGAATCAGGCGGGCCGTCCAGCGGTTGCCGCACCAAGCCAGCGCCAGCCCCAGGCACCCAACGAAAGCCCCGGGAACTGAGCCTAGAAGCACCCCTAAGGGATCCGTACCCATCAAGATTCCCAGCCCCAACCCCACAAAAGGCAGCCAGGAAAGGATTCGCCCGGTAGCCCGCGGCCCACTCAAAGCCGTCTCCCGCTGCTGGCGAAGGTCAATTTCCGTCTCCAGGTAGCGGGCTAGACGCTCAAACACCTGGGCGAGAGAGGCGCCCGTCCGCTCCCCCACCTGCCAGCAGGCTGCCACCCTGGCGGCTCCCTGCCTCACGCTCTCGCGCAGCTCAGCCTGCCCGGCAGCCTGCAGATACACACCGGCTAGGGGCAGGCCCTTCTGGGCTTGGGCGCTCGCGGTCTCAAAAAGCTGGGCCATCTGGGCCCGGGCACCTTCGAGGCCCTGCTGCTGGCGCGTGGACGGTCGCAGCTTCCCCACAACTGCGAACAGGCCGGATTTCTGTTCGGCGCGCCCCTCATGTTCTAGGCCCACCAGATAGGCCGCTACGTGGGTGCAGGCCTGCGCCGGTGAGCACCCCGCACGCAGCAGGGCGGCAAGACGCCAGATGGCATCGGGCCATAGCTCCAGCTCTTCTAAGCCCGCAGAATCGCTGCGGGCCCCAAGATTTTTCAGACTTTCGACCAGCATCAGGCACCCACCCCCGTGCTCTGAGACAGACCGGCTGCCTGCTGGAGCTCTTCACCACCGGGGTGCCAGCGCAGGTAGGTGCCGCGGCGGCGCGGCTCCACGGTACAGACCGGCTCAACGGCAAGGTTGTGCCCGCCTACCAGCCGATAAACCCCGCGTACTATACGGCGCTTGCCCTCGCGTTCAAGGTGCACAATATAATCCAGCGCCGTCGCAGCTTGCAGGGCCACAGCCTCGCTACTCACCCCCGCGAGAGCCCCCATAGCGTAGAGCCGGGCAGGCACAGACCCTGCGGAGTTAGCGTGCACCGTGGTGCCGCTTCCGGAGTGACCGGTGTTCATGGCCGTCAGCATATCCATGACCTCAGCTCCGCGGCACTCGCCCACCACCAGCCGGCTGGGCCGCATACGAAGGGCCTGCCGAATCAACTCGGCCAGCCCCACCTCGCCCTGCCCCTCGGCGTTAGCAGCCCGGGCCTGCAGGCTCACGGTGTGCGGGTGATCTAGTTGCAGTTCAGAGGTGTCTTCTACCAGCAGTAGCCGCTCACCGGCGTCCGCCTCCTGCAACAGGGCACCCAGCAGGGTGGTCTTGCCGGTCCCAGTTCCCCCGCTGACCAGCAGATTAGCCCGCGAGCGCACCAGCTGCCGCAGCACCTGTTCCAGGTCGCGCCCCATCATGCCGCGCTCTTGTAGTTGCCGTAAGGACGGGCGCTGGGCCGGTTGAAGGCGCAGGGACAGCAGGGTGCCGGAGCGGCTCAGGGGTGGGAGCAGGGCGTGGATGCGGATTCCCTGCTGGGTTTGGACGTCGGCAGCCGGGTAGGCGTCGTCCAGACGGCCACCTGCCGATAGGATCAGCCGGGTGGCAAGTGCCCGGACGGCTTCATCGTCGGGGAAGGTAATAGCAGCCCGGTGCAGGGTACCTGCGGCCTCGTACCAGACATCCTGCGGGCCGTTGACGAAAATATCGGTCAGCCCTTCTCGGCTCACCAGGGGTGTGAGCGGGCCCAGGTCGGTCTCGGCAGGTTCTACCGCTAAGAGCGGCACATCATCGGGTAGGTCTGTGGGGGTCGGCTCAAAGAAACGGCGCCGCGATCGGCGCACACGCATCTCAGTATCGGGCATGGCTACCTTTCAGGGTAGGCCCCTGCCCCGGCATCTTTCTCTTGTCTCTCTTTATGCCACAGAAGAAGTGCCGTGTCTAGCCCTGTGAACAGCGCAAACGGCATAATAGAAAGATGTATATCGTGCTTGGCCCAGCGACCTCCCCCGGCGATACGCCCCTGTGGGAGGCTATTACGCTGAACGACACCGGCTCAGGCACCCACCGCACTTTCCCTTTCGCTAAGCTCCCCGACTTTGTGCGCGCGGTAGAGGCCCAAAACCCGCACCGGGTGATTCGCTGGGCCTGGGCGGACGCCCGCGAGCTCATGCCCGCCCTGCTGGCAGCTGGGGTCTCACCGGCGTCCTGCCACGATCTGCGCCTTGCCCAGCGAATTCTGCTCACCGCCGCCACCCGCGCCCAAAACCGGCTGCCCTACACGCCCACCATCGACCTCACCCCCGAAGCCGCGCCTCCGGCAGGAGTACTACCGGCCAGACGACAAATCGAGGGGCAAACCGCCCTCTTTGACGACCTTGGCCCAGCCTCCCCCGAACAGCACGAGGCAGCCGGGCCAACCGCGTCCGCCCTGCTCACCGAACTCCGCACCCAGCTAGAGGCCGTCGCCGCCTGCCCAGCCCCAGCCCGGCTCTCCCTCCTACTCGCCGCAGAATCCCAGGGCGCCCTCATCGCAGCCGAAATGAAGCACCACGGCATGCCCTGGAACCGCACCATCCACGAAAAAATCCTCGAACATGCCCTCGGTCCTCGCCCCGCAGGCTACGACCGCCCCTACAAGATGGAGCGCCTCGCCGCCCGCATCCGCGAAGAACTCGGCGCCCCCAACCTCAACCCCGACTCGCCCCAAGAAGTCCTCAAAGCCCTCCAGGCAGCCGGGCACTCAGTCACCTCCACCCGCAAATGGGAACTCACCGAATGGGCCAACGCCGTCCCCCACCTGCGCGAAGAACGCTGGCAGCTCGTCCGCCCCCTGCTCGACTACAAACGCCTCGCCCGCCTCTACACCGCCAACGGCTGGAACTGGCTCGACACCTGGGTAACCAACAACCGCTTCCACCCCACCTACGAAGTCGGCTCCGCTGCCACCGGCCGCTGGGGCGGGCACGGCGGCGGCGCCATGCAAATACCCAAGGACGTCCGCCCCGCCATCCGCGCCGAAGAGGGCATGATGCTCACCGTCGCAGATGCCGCCCAAATCGAACCCCGCATCCTCGCCGTCATGAGCGGCGACCGCGCCCTCGCCGTCGCCGGACGCGGCACCGACCTCTACCTCGGCATCGCCCAGATTGGCGAACGCACCGGCAGCGTGCTCAACGACCGCTCCCACGCCAAAATCGCCCTACTGGCCGCCATGTACGGAGCCACCACCGGCGAAGGCGGGCAACTCATGCCCCACCTCAAAAAAATGTTCCCAGCCGCCATCGGCCTCACCGAACGCGCCGCCGACGTAGGTCTGCGCGGCGGGCAGGTCACCACTTATCTAGGGCGCACCTCCCCTGCTCCCTCCCACGCCTGGTTCCAAGCGCAACGCAACCAGGTCACCGCAGCCGACGAACGCGCCGCCCGCTCAGCCGCCCGCGCCCACAGCCGCTTCACCCGTAACTTCGTCATCCAGGGAACAGCCGCCGAATGGGCCATCATCTGGATGGCCCAAATCCGCAAACGCCTCCGCACCGAACGCCGCTTCGGCAAACGCATGCAAACCCGCCTGGTCTACTTCCTCCACGACGAAATCATGCTCTACGGACCCATCGGCGAATCAGCCCGCGCCGCCGAAATCGTGCGCGAGTCAGCGCAAGCTGCCGCCGAACTCATCTTCGGCCCCACCGACGTCGAGTTCCCCGTCACCGTGGTCACCACCGACGATTACTCGCAGGCTAAATAGGCTAACTCCCAGCTTCCCGGGTGCGCTTCTTATCCCAGGGCTCTTCCCAGCCCAGCTCTTCAAAGACGCGGGACAGCAGGTTGCCGGTGAATCCCCAGATGATAAAGGGGGCGAAGTTGCCGGTTACCTCAAAAGCCGGGGATTTGTGCCTGGTCCGGCCGCGAGTCACCGTCATCGTCAGCCGGTTAGCCGGGTTCAGCAGGTCTGCCACCGGTACGCGCACCACCAGGGTTGACTCATTCCGGTCTACTGCCTCCACCGGGGTCGGTAGGTCCCACCAGCCCAGCACGGGAGTCACCCGGTAGTTACTCACCGGCAGATCAACCGCCGGGAGCTGGCCCAGCAGGCGCACCCCCTCAGCCTGCAGGCCGGTCTCTTCCACAGCCTCCCGCAGGGCAGCCACCTGCTGGACGGTTCGGCCGGTACGGGATGCCTCGTCGTAGTCCTCAGGGTCGATCCGCCCGCCGGGTAGGGCAGGCTGGCCGGCATGGTGACGCAAGGAGTCCGACCGCACCAGCACCAAGAGGTCAAGGTCTGACGCAACCGTGCCGCACCCGGTATTCTGCGCCGGAGCCTCATCAAGCACCCCCATCAGCACCAGCACAGCAGCCTCTTTAACGGTGCCCGGGTCCATCTGCCCAATCGGCCACGAATCCTCGGGGCGCACAACGCTCGGGGCCCGCTCCGCCAACTCCTGCAGGGCCGCTAGGGCAGGGTGCTGCCCCGCTATCTCTTCCCCTGATATCTTTTTCCTAAGCACTGAGCGTCCACCCCTCTTCCCGCAGCTGACGACGGGTAGCGCCCTGCACAAAGCGCAGGTGCAGGCGCTCACGCCCCGGGGCCATCTCGTACTTGAGCAGTTTCTCTGCCGCCACCGGGTTGGTTTCACCGCTGCCGTAAGCCGGGCAGAGGTCGGCAACGGGGCAGGCCCCGCAGGCCGGTTTTTGGGCGTGACAGATGCGGCGGCCGTGGTAGACCAGCCGGTGGGAAAGCTGCGTCCAGTCCTTGGGTTCAAAAAGCTCGGCGACGTCGCGTTCGACCTTAACGGGGTCGTCTTCAGTGGTAAAGCCAAAGCGGCGGGCTAGGCGGCCGAAGTGGGTATCGACGGTAATTCCCGGCTTGCCAAAGGCATTACCCAGCACCACGAAAGCGGTTTTTCGCCCCACCCCGGGGAGCTTCACCAGTTCCTCAAGCCTGCCCGGTACCTGCCCGCGGTGATCTGCCACCAGCTGGGCAGCCAGATTCACGATTGCTTTGGCCTTGGAGCGGTAGAAGCCCAGGGGCCGCACAATGTCTTCCACGTCTTCGATTCGGGCGGACGCCAACGCCGCCGCATCGGGGTAGCGGGCAAAAAGTTCGGGGGTGGTGGCATTCACGCGCACATCGGTGGTTTGGGCTGAGAGCACGGTAGCTACCAGGAGCTCAAAGGGGTTATCAAAATCGAGTTCGGCAACCGCATAGGGGTAGGTCTCCCCCAAAATACGGTTGATTTTGCGGGCACGACGGGTGAGCGCTAGGGGGCTTTCGGCCTCACCGCGAGCTGCCGCGCGGGCGTGCTTTCGGGCGGACGCTCGCGCCTTGGGCTCGGGTACAGAGCGGGTTTCAAGCTGGGCGAGCTCGTCAGGGCTAAGAGGTACATCGGCATGTAGGGGCATATACCCAAGCCTACCGCCGCCCGTCCTTGCGGTACCCGGGTTAGCTGCCACTGGCGTCCTGATTTCGCGTAACACGAACGCACAAATTTGTGACTAGCGCTACAGGGTGCGCTAAGGTGAGAAAAAGTCCGTTTGTGGCGCACATCAATGACGCGCCCCACAGAACAGGAAGGCACACCATGACCGACACCCAGGACGTCTTCGCCCCCAGCGCCGAATTCTCAGCCCAGGCCAACGCTCAGCCCGGCATCTACGAAGAAGCCAAAGAAAAAGGCACCGAATTTTGGGCAGAACAGGCCCGCAACCTGCTCACCTGGTACAAGCCCTTCACCGAAACCCTCGACTGGTCCAACCCGCCCTTCGCCAAGTGGTTCGCAGACGGCGAGCTCAACGCCTGCTACAACGCCGTAGACCGCCATGTTGAAGCAGGTAACGGCGACCGCACCGCCATCCTTTTTGAGGGCGAGCCCGGCGACACCAAGTCCTACACCTACGCAGAGCTCAAGGACGAGGTCTCCCGCGTAGCCAACGGCATCGAATCCCTGGGTGTTTCTAAGGGCGACCGCGTTGCTATCTACATGCCCATGATTGCCGAAGCTGTGATCGCCATGCTGGCTTGCGCCCGCATCGGCGCTGTGCACTCGGTCGTCTTCGGCGGCTTCTCAGCCGACGCCCTGCTCTCCCGCATCGAGGATGGCGAAGCCAAGCTGGTCATCACCGCCGACGGCTCCTTCCGCCGCGGCAAGCCCTCCATGCTCAAGCCCGCCGTCGACACCGCCCTGGCCAAGGGGGGCTCTTCGGTCGAAAAGGTTCTGGTCGTCAAGCGCAACGGCGAAGATATCAACTGGGTTGAGGGCCGCGACGTCTGGTGGCACGAGCTGGTCGCCGAGCAGTCCACCGAGCACGAACCCTCCCGCCAGAACGCCGAAGACCCCCTCTTCATCCTCTACACCTCCGGCACCACCGGTAAGCCCAAGGGTATTCTGCACACCACCGGCGGCTACCTCACCCAGGGCGCTTTCACCCACAAGAACATCTTCGACCTCAAGCCCGAAACCGACATCTACTGGTGCACCGCAGACGTCGGCTGGGTCACCGGCCACTCCTACGTCGCCTACGGCCCCCTGGTCAACGGCTCCACCCAGGTCATCTACGAAGGCACCCCCGATGCCCCGCACCGCGGCCGCTTCTGGGAAATCGTGCAGAAGTACGGGGTGACCATCATGTACACCTCCCCCACCGCTATCCGCACCATGATGAAGTGGGGCGAGGACATCCCCGCCCAGTACGACCTCTCTACCCTGCGCGTCCTCGGCACCGTGGGCGAAGCCATCAACCCCGAAGCCTGGCGCTGGTTCCACCGCGTCATCGGCGGCGGCAAGTGCCCCATCGTCGACACCTGGTGGCAGACCGAGACCGGTGCAATTATGGTCTCCCAGCTGCCCGGCATCACCGCAGCCAAGCCCGGCAGCGCCCAGCAGCCCATTCCCGGCATCACCATCGACGTGGTGGACGACCTGGGCGAGTCCCTGCCCAACGAGCAGTCCGGCTTCCTGACCATCCGCGAGCCCTGGCCCTCCATGCTCCGCACCATCTGGGGCGACGACGACCGCTTCGTCGACACCTACTGGTCCCGCTTCGAAAAGATGTACTTCGCCGGCGATGGCGCCAAGCGCGACGCCGACGGCGACCTCTGGGTCCTGGGCCGTGTGGACGACGTCATGAACGTCTCCGGCCACCGCCTCTCCACCCCCGAGATTGAATCAGCTCTGGTCTCCCACCCCGCCGTCGCCGAAGCAGCGGTTGTTGGTGCAGCCGATGAGACCACCGGCCAGGCCGTCATGGCCTTCGTCATCCTCAACGACGAGGCCAAGGCAGCAGGGCACGACGAGACCGAGCTGGCAGAGCAGATTCGCGCTCACGTGGGCGTCGAAATCTCCCCGATTGCCAAGCCCAAGCGCGTGCTGATTGTGGATGATCTGCCCAAGACCCGCTCCGGCAAGATCATGCGCCGCCTGCTCAAGGACGTCGCCGAAGACCGCCCGGTCGGCGACACCACCACCCTGGCAGACCCCACCGTCATGGAAGCTATCGAGGCTAACTTCAAGAAGGGTTAGCAGCGCGATATAACAGGATGTGGGGCATGCGTGCCCGCCGACTAACCTTCTTGCTGGCTCGCAAGCAATTCATGCCAGCCCCAGCCAGTCGGCTTTGGCACGCATGCCCCACATCTATCGAAGTTAGTGTTCTTTGATTAAACGCCCGCCCCAGTGTGCTCCATCTATGGCTGCAAGCTGGAGGCGGGCGTTTTCGTGTGAAAAACTAGAACCTATGGCAACACCACAGACTGCACCACGACATATCTCCGTGATTAACGGCCCCAACCTCAACCTGCTCGGCGTGCGCAAACCCGAGATTTACGGGCGCACCACCCTAGCCGACATCGAAGCAACCCTGCGCGTCCAAGCCGCCGAGCTGGGCTACGAGATCAGCTTCATGCAGTCCAACCACGAGGGCGACCTCATCGACGCAATCCAGGCAGCCCGTACCGCGTCCGCCGGTATCATCATCAACCCGGCCGCCTACACCCACACCTCTGTGGCCCTGCACGACGCCCTCGAAGCGGCCGAGCTGCCGGTTGTCGAAGTGCACCTCTCTAACGTGCACAAGCGGGAGCCCTTCCGCCACCACTCCTACGTCTCACCACAGGCGACCGCCGTGATTGCAGGTGCAGGTGCCCAGGGCTACGAGCTGGCGCTCTCCTTCCTAGCCCGCCACCTGGGCTAGTTCGGCACGATGGCTACCCAACCTCGGGCACAGCTGACCCTCACCGACGCCGTCTGCATCGGTGCCGGGTCCATGATTGGGGCTGGCCTCTTTGCTGCCTTCGCGCCGGCAGCGGCAGCAGCTGGGAACTGGCTGCTGCTCTCCTTAGCCCTAGCTGCCTTTCTCGCCTTCGCTAATGCGACCTCTTCGGCCCAGCTGGCCGCCCAGCACCCCGAATCAGGCGGTACCTACATCTACGGCAGCCGCCAGCTCGGCCACATCTGGGGCTTTGCGGCGGGGTGGTGCTTCGTCATCGGTAAAACGGCCAGCTGCGCCGCTATGGCCATGACTTTTGCCGCTTATCTGGCACCGGGCTATGAAAAGTTCCTGGCTATCGCAGCAGTTGCTGCCCTCACAGCTGTCAATTACAGGGGTATCACCCGTACCGCGGCCCTCACTAAAATCCTGGTTACGCTGGTGCTCTTAGCCCTGGCCGTCTTTTTCGGGGCAGTCCTACTCGGGGTAGCCCCCGACCCGGCGATCACCAGCCCAAACGCAGGAGCCGGGGCGGGAGCGTCCGCCACACCCACTAGCCCGGTGACAACTATCTACGGGGTGATGCAGGGCGCTGGCCTGCTCTTCTTTGCCTTCGCCGGCTACGCCCGTATTGCCACCATGGGGTCAGAGGTCAAAGACCCCGCCCGCATCATTCCGCGGGCTATCATCATTGCCCTGACGCTGGTGGGCACCCTGTACCTGCTAGTTGCCCTCGCGCTCATCCACCAGCTGGGTTATGCGGGCTTGGCAGGAACGTCCGCCCCGCTGGCTGCGGCGGTAGGGTCGTCCGCACCCCTGAGCGCCCTCATGGGTATCGCGGCTTCCATCGGTGCGCTCGGAGCCCTGCTGGCCCTTATCACCGGTATCGGCCGCACCGGGCACGCCATGGCTGCCCACCGCGACCTGCCCGCCTATTTTGCGCACCTACACCCGGTCTACGGGGTGCCCTACCGGCTAGAGATCACCGTAGCGGTGGCTGTGACCACCCTGATTCTGTTCTTTGATGTGCGCGGTGCTATCGGCTTTTCATCCTTTGGCGTGCTGCTCTACTACTGCGTGGCGAACCTGGCAGCCTTCACACAAACAGCCCCCTACCGCCGCTACCCGCGCGCCCTGCAGGTTGCCGGGGCAGCGGGCTGCTGCTTGGTGGTGGGGACGCTGCCGCCCGCCTCTATCGCAGGCGGGTTACTTCTGCTGGGGGTGGGGCTAGCGGTTTATCTTCTGTACGCCCGCCCCACCCAGACCGCGAAGCCCTAGTTAGGTACGCACTGGCCGGTGGCAACCTCGGGTGAGGCTGCGCTGACCTGGGTTAGAGCCTCAATGATCTGCGAGGCCGGAACAGCGTAGCCGGTCTGGCTCTGGGTCGACTTAGCAAAGACCATAGCCATGACCTGCCCATCCTCGGTGAGCACAGGACCGCCGGAGTTACCCTGCTGAACCTGGGCAGCTAGCTGGTAGACCAGGCGGGAGGGGTTGGTTTCCCCGGTCTGCGCGTTGATGGTTTGGGTGTAGCCGAGCCCCTGGACAATCGCTGCCCGGCTGGCGAAGGGGCCGCCGCCCGGGTAGCCCATAAAGGCAACCTCGGTGTCCGAAGCGACCTCGGCTTCGTTCAGAGCCAGGGGGGCGAGGGCCAGGTCGGGGGCGCTGATAATGGCGATATCGCGTTCAGTATCGTAGTAGACCACATCGCCCGTTGCAGCCTGACCGTCGCGGCTCAGCAGGGTAGGGGTGCTCACGCCCGCAACCACGTGCGCGTTGGTGACCACTAGACCACCGTCCACCACGAAACCCGAACCCTCAGATGTGTAATTACAAGCCTGGGCTGCACCCACAACCTGCACCACCGACCAGCCAGCTTCTTCCAGCGCAGCTGTTTCAAGGGTGCCGAGCGGGGCGGACTGCTCGGGGTAAAGCAGCTGAGAAATCTCGGGCAGGCCGGTGGCCTGCACAATCTGGCCCCGAACCTCGGTTACTTTTTCCTGCACGGACGCCGGGGTCACCTGCATCATCCAGGTCACCACCTTAGATTCCGCGGCGAGGGCGGTAACCGCTGGGATACCCAGGGGGCGGACGACCAGCACCACGGTCACGATGACCAGCGAGGCCAGCACCATGTTGAGAACACCGCCTGCAAGTCGCTCTAGACCGCGCAGGGGCGTGCGGTCGCTTGCCCTGCGGATTGCGCTACCCAGGGTCATACCCAGGGTCTGCCCCAGCACCAGACAGGCGAGCACTGTACCCAGTCCGGCAAGAAGGTACCACCGTGAATCAACCTGGTCAATGACCCAGGGGGTGGCGTACATAGCTGCAACCGCACCCAGCACAAACCCAACAAAGGTACCCAGGGTGACAAAGAGCCCCTGCCGTACACCGGCCAAGAAGTAGAGGGCAATGATAGCAATAATGACCCAGTCAAGAACGGTCATGATTCTCCATTCAACGGGGAAGGCCAAACGGGCTAGGCTCCACCCTATGCCGCCTCAGTAAAAATAGGCCGAGCGGACGCTGGGAGCTCTGCCGGGACTCAGCCCTCACAGGAATACCACAGCCTACACGTCCAACCTGAAAAAATAGGCGGAAACTCAGGAAAAATTCTCGGTGAAGGGACTAAGCTCTAGGCGCTTTGGGTATCGAAAGCATCAAATATCCTGTAGGCTCGTATTAGTTGAATATGTCACAGATAAAAGTGCTGTGTGATGAACTAGGCAAAGACTATGCTTAGAAGTCTGCCCGCCCTGTGTGTACAGGGCACTGCACTCGAATCGCCCTTTAGATCCACATCAGGAGTAAAAGAGAACCATGGATATTGAAGTACTACGCCGTGCTCCGCTGTTCGCTTCACTCGACGACGAAGCCTTTGCAGCGCTAACCAAAGACATCACCGAAGTCGACCTTTCACGCGGCGCTACCCTCTTCTACGAAGGTGACCAGGGCGACCAGCTCTACTTCGTCATCTCAGGCAAGATGAAGCTGGGTCGCACCGCTTCCGATGGCCGCGAGAACCTGGTAGCTATCATGGGCCCCGGCGAAATCTTCGGCGAAATGGCCCTGTTCGACCCCTCACCCCGCTCAACCAGCGCAACCGCTGTCTCTGAGACCCGCCTGGCAGGTGTCAAGCACGAGTCCCTGCGTAAGGCTATGGAGAAGTCCCCCAACATCTCCGCCCAGGTTCTGCAGGCCCTGGCCCGCCGCCTGCGCCGTACCAACGAGAACCTGGCTGACCTGGTCTTCTCAGACGTTCCCGGTCGCGTTGCCAAGGCCCTGCTTGACCTGGCTGACCGTTTCGGTCGCCCCGCCACCGACGGTGTGTTGGTTGCCCACGAACTGACCCAGGAAGAGCTGGCCCAGCTGGTCGGCGCTTCCCGCGAAACCGTGAACAAGGCCCTGGCCGAGTTCGTTTCCCGTGGCTGGATCCGCCTGGAGGCTCGCGCTGTGGTCATCCTCGACCTGCAGCGTCTGCGCCAGCGCTCCCGCTAAGGTGGGGCGGGCGTCCGGCCTGCTCTCAATACTCTAAAACCGGGTGGTCAGCTCTAGCTGACCACCCGGTTTTTTGCACCTACCCCGGGCAGGGGCGGACGCCGGTGGTTAGCGGGTCTGCCAGGTGAGGCCGTCGGATGAGGTGATGAGGGTGGTGCTACTTGAGGGAACCCAGGCCGGATAGCCAACTTCAAGGGTGTAGGTTCCGTTAGTGTAGTGGGCCTCTAACAGGTAGGAGGCGGCTGGGTCTAGCTCGTGGGTAGTCCAGGTGAGCCCGTTATCTGCGCTGGTCAGCAGTGTGGCCCCTTCGGCCCGGGCTTGGCAGTAGACCAGAACTGTCTTACTGAGGCGCTGGTGACCGCAGAGCTCTAGGGATTTGGCTCCAACCGTAGAGATTTTTCCGCCCATAAGCCAGTGACCCTGGTCGGTGTAGGTTGCGGCGTAGATGTCGTTGCTGTTGGCCAGAACCAGGCCGAAGGTTCCGCTCTCGTCGATGTCGGTGACGTTTTCAGCCTCAACCGGGGTAAGCGGAGCGGGAGTGTAGGGCTGGTCGGTGGGCTCGGGGGCAGGCATTGAGGGTGCGGACGGAGTGAAGGCATCTGGCACCCGAATCTCATCCAGGCTGCTCGGCGGTGTGGGGGTGGCCTTACCGTCGTAGTTGTTGTACCAGCAGACATAGCTATCGCCAAGGTCACGGGCAAATATCAGGTAGGTCTGCTCTAGCTGCCTGCAGGAGTCACCCCCAAATGGGGTTCTGACCTGGTAATAGGTTTTTCCCTCAATCTCGTAGCGCGTCCAGTTGTTGCCCAGCACCAACAAGAAGATAAAGAAAAGAGTCATCAATAGGGCAAGAGCACTTGCCAGCAAGAACAGAAGTCCTTGGGCGAACCAGGTGGTTAGCAAGACCAGGGTGCTGCTTCTAGCTCCATCTGGCTGGGGGATTTTTCCCAGGCTCTTGAGGATATAGGCGGTACCACACACCAGTAAGGTAAGGGCCGCCAGGTAAAAAAGCCCCAGGCAGAAAAGACCAACCTCGGGGATGAGCAAGAAACCCAACGCGTCCACCCCATACCGGCCACCGGCAATCACCACCAAAAGAAAGCAGGCCCCCAGGGTCGCCCATCTGGTAAGTCTCTGTGAGAACGAGATGGGTACTGGGCTGGGGGCCTGATGCTTGAGGGGCACGACTAGACCTTTTTCTCCTGCACCGCCAGGTAGCAGGTGCCAGCGGCGTCCTGCTTGACCTCGGGCAGGTAGAGGGAAACCTGACGTCGTTTAGCCAGAAAGGCTACCGCCCCCGATGAGGCAGCCAGCTGTTCAAGCAGGTACATGACGCCGGGGGTCACTAGCTCTTGGAAGGGAACCCCGATGGTGTCCTCCTGCCCAATTTCATTACCGAGCTCCACGCTTGTGGGGTGGGCAACCAGGTCACGCACGTTCACCCAGCGCCCCCAGATACCCTTGCCAGCTAGCAGGGAGGGGTTCTGCCCCACCGGCACCGCGCAGGTGAAGTAGTGAATGTCGTAGCGCTTGTGGAAGAAGCCCGGCGACTGCCAACGAGCTAAGGGTTTGAGCAGGTCGGCGCGAATCTTCAGGCCCCGGCGTTCAAGGTAGTCAGCAAAGGTCTTATCCTGCTGGGCAACGGCCTGGCGGGAAGCCATGCATTCGTGCCCGCTAGTGAGTTCGATGGTTGAGAGCTCTCCGCTACCTGCTAGCAGCACACCGGTCTCTTCAAAGAGCTCACGCACTGCGGTGACCACAACTGCGTGCGCTGCCCCCAGGTCGTCCTCGCTAAAAGCCTTAGCCCAGTAGTCACCACCGGGCCCCACCCAGCCGGTAGGGGCGGCGTCCTCGGGCACGCCTAACCCGCCGGGGAAGGCAACCCGCCCCATGGGCGATTTCACGCGGTAGGTCATAAAAGTTTCGGGCCCTGAGGCGCCATCACGCACAAAAACAACCGCGGCTGCGGGCTTGGCCGCGCGCGGGGTGCACTCTCCTTCATCGAGCCAGGTACGGGCTGACTCCTGCTGGCTTGACGGGATGGGGTGGGTTTTGGGGGCCGGAGCCGCCGCCGAGACATAGGGGGCGGACGCCGGCGGCGGCACCCGCTTGAGGGCGCCGGTATACATGGGTTGGCTAGGCATATTCCACAATGATTTCAACTTCTACCGGGGAGTCCAGCGGTAGTACCGGCACGCCAACGGCTGAGCGGGCGTGCACGCCTGCCTCGCCAAAGACCTCGCCCAAAAGCAGGGAGGCCCCGTTGATGACGGCGGGCTGGCCGGTGAAGGAGGGGTCTGACGAAACGAAGCCGACCACCTTGACCACGCGGGTGACGCGGTCAAGATCGCCGATAACGGACTTGACGGCAGCCAGGGCGTTCAGAGCTGAGAGGCTAGCCAGTTTCTGGGCGGTCTCGGGGTCTATAAAGCCTTCGGCGTCGGAGTCGGAGACCTTACCGGTGGCGGGCAGCTCGCCCTTAACGAAAGGCAGCTGGCCCGAGGTGTAGACGTAGTTACCGCTGGTGACGGCAGGAACGTAGGCGGCTACCGGGGCTGCCAGCTCGGGCAGGTCGTAGCCAAGTTCTTTGAGGCGGTCTTCGATCTTTGACACGGTATACCTTCTTGAAAAGCAATGTTTCTAGGGGCCAAAAACCGGGCTCGTGGCTATGGTCAGCCTGAACCCGGTTCTGGTGTGAGTATTTAGTTACTAGCCTTCTTGCGCTTGAAGTAGGCGATCGGATTACCCTGAGTGGGAGCAACCATGTTTCCGGCGGGAGTGGCGCCGCTAGGAGCGGGGGCACCGGGGAGCACGGTAACGAGCTCCCAGCCGTCTTCACCCCAGTTATCGAGGATCTGCTTGGTTGCGTGAATCATCAGGGGCACTGTTGCGTATTCCCATTTTTCCATAGCACCAAGCCTAGACCACCGGGGCTAAAAAGACGACTCTTACATCTCTCACAGGTTTTTCTTGGGTGGCTGTGACATGCATGCCGGTGCGCTTTTCGCCCTGAGCCGATAAACTGATGCAATGGCTTCTTCAAAGAATGTGCGAAAGAGGCGCCGTAGTCCCGGCGACCTTGTTCAGTTTATTGCGCTGAGCATCATTGCCGGTTTTATTGCGGCGCTGATTATGGTGCCGCCCGCTACAGCTCTCAGTGCATCCATTAATGCATCAATGAACTGGTTTAAGAGTCTGCCCGCCTCCCTGAGTGACGGACCGCTCTCTCAGCCGTCCGTCATCTACGCAAATGACGGAAAAACTGAGCTGGCGTCCTACTATGCCCAGAACCGTACCGAGGTGGCGCTGGACGACATTTCCCAACATATGAAGGACGCGATTCTTTCGTCCGAGGACCGTAACTTCTACGAGCACGGTGCGGTTTCCCCCATGGGTATCGCGCGTGCCCTGGTCAACAACATCATTAACCCTGAAGCCCGTCAGGGTGCTTCTACTCTGACCCAGCAGTACGTCAATAACCTTCTGATTGATGCCGCTGAGCAGGCAGGCACCGAGGCAGGTACCTTGGGTGCTAATAAGGACTACCTTGATAAGATCAAGGAATTTAAGCTGGCCATCTCGATGGAGCAGAATCTCTCCAAGGACCAGATTCTTGAGGGCTACCTCAACATCATCAACCTGGGTGGTTCCAACTACGGTGTAGAGGCCGCAGCCTACTACTATTGGGGCATTTCAGCATCAGAGCTCAGCATCTCCCAATCGGCAATTCTGGCGGGCATGGTGGTTTCACCTAACGTCTACCGCCCCGATGTTAACCCCGAACTGTCCAAGGAACGTCGCGATGTGGTGCTGGGCACTATGCTCCGCGACGGCAAGATTACCGAGGACGAATACTCGGATGCCCTGAACGAAGAGATTACTCTCGATATTCACACCACCCCCATGGGCTGCTCAACCGCCGGCGACTTTGCGCATTTCTGTAGGTACGCAATATTTGATTTCCTGGGTGACGAGACCTACGGTGCCACCAAAGAGGACCGTGAAAATGCCCTCTACCGCGGCGGCTACAAGATCGTTACCACCGTTGACCCTGATGCCCAGAAGGACGCCAAGACCCAGGTTGAGGCCACCCAGCCTTCCACCAACAACCCCGATCGCGTCAGCGCCGCTCTCGTTTCCGTTGCTCCCGGTACCGGCAAGATTATTGCCATGGCCCAGAACTCCGGCTACGGCCCTTCTGATACGAGCAACTTTGCTGATAACTACTTCAACTTCAATGCAGATGTGGATCACGGTGGTACAGCAGGCTTCCAGCCGGGTTCTACCTTCAAGGCCGTGATTCTGGCCCAGTGGATTAAAGACGGTAAGGGCGTCAACGCTACTATTGACGGCACCTCACTGAGCTACCCCAAGGACTTCCGCTGGCCCGCTACCTGTGAAAAAAACGGCTACGTTACCTCTGAGGATGAGGAAGGGTACGTCTTTACCAATTCTGAAGGCGGTAACCAGAGCTGGGGCACTGTAGCCTACGGTCTGAAGAACTCCATTAACTCCTACGCCATTAAGATGGCTTCGGTTACTGATGCCTGTGCCATCAACGATTTGCGAGCCAAGCTCCGCATCACCGACGGCACCGGTTCAGACCCCTACACTATTACCCGCCCCGCCTATCTTCTGGGTGGTTGGGAACGCGGTACCACTCCGCTGATTATGGCTTCGGCTTATGCAACCTTTGCCAGTGGTGGCACCTACTGCGAGCCCATGTCGCTGGAAAAGGTCAGCAAGGGCGATACCGAGGTCAAGACCTATGAGTCCACCTGCGAACGCGTACTTGAAGAGGACGTTGCCAACGGTGTGAACTATGTGCTCAAGCAGGTTCTGGTGGACGGCTCGGGTTACCAGCGCGGCATTGGCCTGACCGATGCGTCCGCTGCTAAAACCGGTACCACCGATAACTCTGCCCAGACCTGGACCGTGGGGTACACGCGCGGCCTTTCCACCGCGTCATGGGTGGGCAGCATAGAAAACACCTCTCGCCCCCTCAACGGCCTTTCCATCAACGGTAGGGTTCTGAGCTACGTGGACGGTGCCACCTACGCAGGTGCCCAGTGGCAGAAGTTCATGCAGGCCCAGGCTAAGAACTACAACACCGATAAGTTCGATACCCCCTCGAACACGGTTCTTGGTACTAACCAGTAAGGACTCCCTTGAATTCTCAGAATTCTCGTGGCGTGGCGGCTTCAGCTGGCACCCTGGCTCAGACCCTTTCAGGGGTTCTGGCAGCGGGTGCTGTAGCTGGGGCCGCCACGGCCGCTTATGCCCACTTTATTGAGCTCAATAACTTCCAGGTACGTAGGGAAACCCTGCCGATTCTGCCGGCAAGTAGCCCCGATTTTAAGATTCTGCATATCTCGGATATGCATATGATTCCGGGGCAGGCCCAGAAAACCGCCTTTATGCATTCTCTGGCCGAGCTAGAGCCTGACCTGGTCATCAATACCGGCGATAACCTCTCCCATCTCGACGGTCTTCCCGCCCTACTAGAGGCCCTGGACCCTCTGCTGGATTTCCCGGGTGTCTATGTGCCCGGCTCTAACTGCTACTTTGCCCCGGTGCCCAAAAACCCGGCCCGCTACCTCTGGAAGAAGAACACCGGGGACGAGGCCAACGACCAAACCCGCGCGGTACTCCCCACCCAGGTGATGCACGATGCCTTCGATGCCCGCGGCTGGATAGGGCTGATCAACCGCTACGAGACGCTCACCCTTGGAGGGCTGCGCCTAGAGTTTTCTGGGGTGGACGACCCTCACCTGGAGTACGACCGCCACCCCGGCTTCTCCCCCACCGCTTTCGATGCGGAGCCGGGCCCGAGCGTCCGCTTGGGTGTCTGCCATGCCCCCTACCTGCGCACCCTCGACCGCTTTGCGGACGACGGCGCCCAGGCTATCTTTGCCGGCCACACCCACGGCGGGCAGGTCTGCCTGCCCGGCGGGCGGGCCCTGGTGTCCAACTGCGATCTGCCACCGGCCCGGGCCAAGGGTCTCTCCTACCAGGGGGACGTGCCCGTGCAGGTGACGGCTGGCCTGGGCACCTCACGCTATGCCCAGGTGCGCCTCTTCTGCCCGCCCGAAGCCGTACTGGTGACCCTAACCGCCAGGTAATCTATCTGGTTTTTGCAGGAATGCAAATGTAAGATAGATTACTATGGCTTCTCGACTACTGCGCGTCTCCCCCATACCAACCCCTCCCCCTGTGCCACCCGGTGCCCGCACCGAGCAGGACATCACCCTCTGGCAGTACTCCCGCCCCATTCGCGTCCGCTGGGTCTGCGGTCTTTTCGTGGCACTCACCGCCGCTATCATCGCTATCTCTATTCCCCAGGTGCTGGGCTGGATTGTCGATGCCATGCTCACCGACCAGCCCACGGTGGGAGCAGTCTGGGCGGGCGGTGCCCTGGTATTTGCCCTGGGTCTGGCTCAGTCAGCCCTTTTCTTCCTGCGCAGGCAGCTGGTTATTGAGCCTGCCAGCACGGTTGAGAACACCATGCGCATTGACCTTTTTGACCGCCTGCTGCGTTTCCCCGTGGCCTTCCATGACCGCTGGCCCTCAGGTCAGCTGCTCACCCGAGCCATGAGCGACCTGGGCACCATTCGCCGCTGGACAGCCTTCGGCCTGATCCAAATTATTACCGTGGCCGTCCAGGTAACCGTCGGCAGTTTCTACATGTTTACCGGCTCCTGGCAGCTGGGTCTGATCTTCCTGGCCAGCATGCCGCTGACCCTCTTCTGCGTCTGGCGATTTGTGCTGACCTTCCGCACCCTGACCCGCAAGGCCCAAGAACGTACCGGCGACCTGGCAACAACCGTCGAAGAATCGGTGCAGGGCTTACGCGTGCTCAAGGCCCTGGGGCGCGGCCCGCACGCCCTGGCGGGGTTCAGGGCAGAGTCCCTAGAGTTGCTTGACCTTGAAGTTGCGCGCGGTAGGGCTATGGGCCGGGTCCGTATGCAGAGCACCTTCATCAGCGGGGCCTCCCTCTGCATAGCCCTGCTCTGGGGCCTGCACCTGGTGAGCACCGGCGTCATGACTGTCGGCGCCCTCACCAGCTATTTCGCCACCGCCACCATCCTCTTCACCCAGGTGGAGCGCTCGGGCATGCTGATTTCTATGTACCTGGCGTCGAGCGTTTCAATGGACCGCCACCGCCAGGTCATGGTGGGCGCGGCCGGTGAAGATATCGACATTCTGCCCGCCCACCGCGAGCGCCCCGAGGCGGCAGCTGCCCGCCTCGATTTTAAGGACGTCACCTTCAGCTACGGGGAGCAGGAGCAGCAGGTGCTCACCGGCTTTTCTGTGCAGGTGCAGCCGGGGGAGATTATTGCCCTGGTGGGCTCAACCGGGTCGGGCAAGTCTACCGTCCTGCAGCTGGTGCAAAGACTGTATGAGCCCACCTCAGGCAGTATCAGCTTGAACGGCCGAGATATTGCCTCTTTGCCTCTGCCGGAGCTCCGCTCCCAGGTGTCAATCGCTTTCGAAGACCCCCTGCTATTCTCAACCAGCGTGCGGGAGAACGTCCTGCTGGGGGTTGACCGTAGCGGGCTCAGCCCCGACCAGGAAGATGCCCTACTCCACCGGGCCCTGACCATAGCGGCTGCCGACTATGTCTACCAGCTTCCGCAGGGGCTGGACACCGTGATTGGTGAAGAGGGCATGAGTCTTTCAGGGGGGCAGCGTCAGCGCCTCTCGCTGGCCCGCGCTATTGCTGCGGCCCCGGCCGTCCTGCTGCTGGATGACCCCCTCTCGGCTCTCGATGTGACCACCGAAGAAAAGGTGGTGGGCCTGCTCAAACAGGAGCTGACCGAAACCACCACCCTGCTCACAGCCCACCGGCCCTCTACGGTGGCCCTGGCCGACAGGGTTGTGCTCTTGCAGCAGGGGCAGGTGGCAGCGGTGGGCACCCATACAGAGCTTCTGGATAACCCCGTCTACCGCGACCTCATGAGCACCGACACCACCATGCCTACCGCAGGGCAGGATGCCGGGGCTCCAGCCCACGAGAGCAAGGAGGGCTAGCACCGTGGCAGCACACAAGATTTCCGATGCCGAAGACAAGATCACCCTCAGCCGCGAAGAGGCCAAGATGGTGCGGCAGCGCTCGGTTGCCCTTCTGCTTGATGTCCTACGGCCGGTGCGGGGTCATTTGCTCTTCACGCTCTTCCTGGTCATCCTGGCAACCGCCCTGACCACCGCCATGCCCTGGCTGATTTCCACTGCCATTAACGATGCCCTGGAGCCTCTTCTCGCCGGGGACAGCAGCTATGCCATCACCCTAGCTGCCCTCTATGTAGCTGCAGCGGTCGTGGCCGGCTTAGCGACCTACACCAACATTCTGCTCACCTACAAGATTTCCCAAAAGGTGCTCTTTGACCTGCGCCAGCGTATGTTTGAGCACGCCCAAAAACTCTCGGTAGGCTTCCACGACACCTACACCTCGGGCCGTGTAATCTCCCGCCTCACCAGCGACCTCGATACGATTCGGCAGTTCCTCGACTCGGGGCTTTCTGAGCTTGCAGCCATGCTGCTCTCCATCTCCTTTACCATCGTGGCCCTCTGCCTCATGGACTGGCGAGCTGGCCTCGCCCTACTGGTGATGATGCTCCCCGTCGCCTGGCTCACTGCCTGGTTCCGCCGCGAATCTGAGCTGGCCTACCGGGCCCAGCGGGTGGCGTCCGCCCGCATCATCTCCCGCTTTGCCGAGACCTTCACAGGCCTACGCGCCGTCAAGGCCTTCCGCGCCGAGGCAAGCTCGCGCGCAGCCTACGCGGACGCTGCCGAGGACTACCGGGTGCGGGTTATGCAGTCCATCAAGGTGCACGGCACCTACATGCCAGCCCTTCAAGCCCTGGGCAACACCTTTGTTGCCATTGTGCTCGTCATCGGTGGCTACTCCATTCTGGGCGGGGCCATGCAGGCCGGAACCCTGCTAGCCCTGGTCATCTACGCCAACCGGGTCTTTGAACCTATCTTCATGCTCTCGGACTACTACAACATGTTCCAGTCAGCGGTCTCTGCCCTCGAAAAAGTCTCAGGCTTTCTCGCTGAAGAGCCTGAGGTAGCCGAGCCCGAGCGTCCGGCCCATCGAACCGCTCCCGCAAGCGGCCACCTGATCTTTGACGAGGTTGAGTTTGAGTACGTCGAAGGACGCCCCACCCTGCACCGTCTGAATCTCGACATCCCTGCCGGGCAGCGCCTAGCCCTGGTGGGCGAAACCGGCGCCGGTAAATCAACCATCGCCAAACTCATTGCCCGGTTCTACGATGTCACCCACGGGCAGCTCACCCTCGACGGGGTAGACCTGCGTGACCTATCCGATGAGCAGCTGCGCCGTGAGGTCGTCATGGTCACCCAGGAGGCCTACCTCTTCAAGGGCACCGTGGCCGACAATATCCGCCTGGGCAACCCGGCCGCCAGCGATGAAGAGGTGTTCGAGGCTGCCCGCAAGGTCGGGGCCTACGATTTCATCACCGGCCTACCCCAGGGTTTCAATACCAACCTTTCTAAGCGCGGTGGGCGGGTCTCTGCGGGCCAGCGTCAGCTCATTTCCTTTGCCCGGGCCTTCCTGGCCGACCCGGCCGTCCTAATTCTCGATGAAGCCACCGCCTCCCTCGATATTCCCACCGAAAAGCTGGTACAGCAGGGGCTTGAGTCCCTGCTGGCGGGGCGCACCTCTGTGGCGATTGCGCACCGCCTCTCCACGGTCCTTACCGCCGACCGGGTGCTGGTAGTGTCGGACGGACGCGTGGTGGAGGACGGCTCCCCCGCCGCCCTGGTCGAGGCCGGCGGACGCTTTGCCGCCATGGCCCGGGCCTGGGAAGAGAACAACAGTACCGAGGGCTAAATCGGGGTGATTTGGCAGGCTTAAGACCACCGCGCTATACTTGAGAGGTTGTTATACGCAACAATCGGGATGTGGCGCAGCTTGGTAGCGCGCGTCGTTCGGGACGACGAGGCCGCAGGTTCAAATCCTGTCATCCCGACCAAGCATAACCGCCCCTGGTTCTAGCCGGGGGCGGTTTTTTGTTGCCCGCTTTTGCCCCCATAGGGTCACACAGCGTCATAAATACTTGCATTGTAAAGTTTATAGGGTGTAGTCTAAAGAAAAATGCAAATGTGAAAGGAAAACCAGTGTCACAGAAAGTTCTCGTTATCTCAGGCTCTGACCGCGACGGCTCCTTCAACACCCAGCTGGCAGAGCAGCTCGTTGAAGCCCTTGAAAACGAAGGGCAGAGCGCCGAGGTCTACGACTTCTCAGCTGTCCCCCTGCTCAGCCAGAACTCCGAGTTCCCCGCCCCCGCTTCCGTCGAGAAGCTGCGCGCCGACATCGCTAACGCGGCCGGCCTGATTCTGGTCTCCCCCGAGTACAACGGCTCCTACCCTGCCCGTCTCAAGAACCTGATTGACTGGGCCTCACGCGCCGTCATCGCGGGTGACAACACCACCCCCACCGTTCTCAACGGCAAGAAGGTCGGTGTAGCTTCGGTTGCTAACTCAACCTACGGCAAGTTTGTGCGCGAGAACCTGCGCAATCTGGTTCCCTACGTCCGCGCTGACCTGATGGAGGGCGAGGGCCTGGGCATCCGTATTCCCGGTGAAGCCTGGGGCACCGGCAAGCTGGAGCTAGAAGAAGAGCAGCAGAAGAACGTTGATCAGTTCGTGGCTGACTACCTCAAGTTCCTGGCAGCCTAAGCCAGCTCAACTCAAGACATTGGGGCCTCCCTGTACAGCAGGGAGGCCCCTTCTTTATGGGCCTGGCAGGTGGCTTCACCCGGCCAGATAGGCTCTGTGCTAAGGCCTTAGCGGGAGAGCTTTGAAGGCCACCAGATTTTCTTGCCGATATCTTCAACGAGTGCCGGTATGAGCAGGGCTCGCACTACAGTGGCATCGAGTAGCACGCCGAAGGCAACGATGAAGGCGAGCTGGGCTAGGAAAATCAGCGGGATAACGCCCAGGGCTGCGAAGGTGGCCGCCAGAACGATACCGGCTGAGGTGATCACACCGCCTGTTGCTACCAGGGCTGTGCGCAGGCCGCTCTTAGTACCCCGATGCAGGGCTTCTTCTCTCACGCGGGTCATCAGGAAGATGGTGTAGTCAATACCCAGAGCGACGAGGAAGACGAACCCGTAGAGGGGCACGGTGGGGTCAGCACCGGGGAAATTGAAAACGTGGTTGAAGACCAAGGCTGAGACGCCGAGAGCGGTGAGATAAGACAGCACCGTGGCAGCCACCAGCATCAGCGGTGCCAGAATTGAGCGCAGCAGAACCATCAGAATCAGGGTGATAACGACCAGCACTACCGGGATAATCAGGGCCCGGTCGCGCTGGGCGCTGTCGATGGTATCGAGGTCAGACGCGGTGGTTCCACCCACCAGGGATCCGGGAGCTGCGTTGGCCAGGCTCTCGCGCATCTGGCGCACGGTCTCTTCTGCCTGCGGCGAGTCGGCGGGGTCAGCCAGGGTCACCTGGAGCATGACGCGCCCCTCAACTTCAGTGGGGGCAATACCGGCAAAAATCGGCGGCACTGACTCAGCGGACGCCCCCACCGGCACGGTGCCAGCAGGCGAGTCTTGGGCAACCGCGGCAATGGAGCTCACCCCATCGAGCCCGTCAAGGGCAGCCACTGCGGTATCTTGCTCAGCAGCAGGCACAATTACATTTGCCGGGGAGCCTGAGCCACCGGGGAAGTGTTCAGCCAGCACGTTCTGGCCATCCCGTGCCTGAGACTGCCCCAGCACCAGGTCAGATTGGCGCACCCCATTGGCCTGGAAAGTCGCAGAAAAGCCGGCGAAGATAGCCAGCACCAGAGCCGTAACCAGCCAGACTGTGCGGGGCTTGCCCGACACGAAAGCCGCAATTTTTGCCCAGAAGCCGGCTGAGGCGTCCTTAACCTCAGCGGAATAGCGAGGACGGGCAGGCCAGAAGGCTACCCTGCCCAGCAGGGCCAGGACGGCGGGCAGGAAGGTCAGCGAGGCCAGCATAGACAGCACGATGCCGGTAGCTGCCACGGGTCCCAGGGCCTTGTTCGACGACAGCTCAGAGAGTAGCAGACACAGCAGGCCCGCAATCACCGTACCGCCGGAGGCCAGAATCGGCTCAAGGGACCCGCGCCAGGCAGCCCGGGTAGCGTCCCAGCGCGAAACGTACTGGGTGAGGGCTTCGCGATAGCGGGCTACATAGAGCAGGGAGTAGTCGGTTGCAGCACCAACCACTAGAATCAGCAGGATTCCCTGCACCTGACCGTTAATCATCACCCAGCCGGCATTCGCCATATGCCAGATAACGAAGATAGCACCCGAGAGGGCAACCATCGAGCTGGTCAGCACGATGATGGGCAGCAGGGGTGAGCGGTAGACCACCAGCAGAATCACAAAGACCACAATGAGGGCAACTGCCAGCAGGATGCCGTCGATACCGCCAAATGCCTCAACCAGGTCGGCCGAGAAGCCAGCCGGGCCGGTCACGTAGCCGGTGAGGCCGTCGGGGGCCTGGGCTATCTCTGCCCGGATAGCGTCAACGACCTCTCGGGTTTCGAGGTCGGTGGAGATAGGGAGAATGAGCTCGGCCGCCCGGCCGTCCTCTGAGTAAATCACGGGTGAGCTTTCACCGGTGAAGGCTCCGGACGCCGCCAGCTGGTCGGTCAGGCCCTCCAGGTAGGTCTGGTGGGAGTCAGTGAGGGAGCCGTCGGCTTCAAAGACGAGAATAGCGGGCACCGCGTCGGTACCCAGGAAATCGCCCTGCTGCTCTACCACCTGGGTAGATTCAGCGGACGCCGGCAGGAAGTCGGTCTGGGAATTGGTCGAGACCTCGGAGATTTTTCCGAAGTAGGGCCCGCCGATACCCGCCACAGCAAGCCAGGTAAGGGTCAATAGGACGGCAAGAGCAACCCGCACCCAGGTGCGTGAAGAGGAACCGGCCCTGATAGAGCCGGTTTCCGAAGAAGAAGTATGCATACTGAGAGTTTACCCCCTGCCAGAGACCCAGGCTAAGGGAGTCTCAAGCGGGCCGCGCCGCAAGAAGGTCTGCCCAAGCAGGCGCTGCCAGGCCCAGGCAAAGAGCAGGGCACCCAGAATCAGGCCGAACATCATGGCCCAGGAGTTATCGGAGGCAGGCAGGCCGTAGGCCGGGGCGTAGTTAGCGTACAGGGCCAGCACGGCAATCTGGAGCACGTAGAGGGAAAGGGTCATACGCCCGGCTCCCACCAGGGCACCGGCCAGGTGCTCCCGCCCAGCTAGAGCGCGCGCCAGCAGGCAGCACCAGCCCACGGTCGCCAGGCAGGCTGCCAGGCTAAAGGCAATCTCAAGCCGGCTGGAGGTGTAGGGAAGGAACTCAGCCACAGCAAAGCGGGAGTACCAGAAGAGGCCACCGGTAGCCAGGCTACCTAACAGGGCCAGAGCCACATCGCCCCACACGCCCCAGCGCTCAATCAGGGAAGCAATCACAGCCCCCACGCAGGCATAGGTGAGCAGAGTGAAGACCTGATAGTTATGGCCGGTGAACATCCACTCGTAGAGGTAGGCAGTGTAGCTGCCGTCGAGAGATGCCTGCATAGCCTGGGGCTGGAAGTAGGTCCGGGCGGACGCCGCAAACCACCAGCTGCCCGCAGCCAGGAGGGCCAGGGCCCAGGAGGGTAGGAAGACAAGAGGGGCCATGAGCAGGCTCAATACCCCCAGGTACTCCAGCACGATATCGACCTGGGCGCCCCAGGTACCGATGTAGAGCCCCACAGCAACCAGGGCGATAGCTCGCACCACCGAGGAGGCGAAGAGGGCGGGGAAGCTCATACGCTGAGACGAAAAGAGGGCACCTGCCCCCAAGAGGAAGGCAAAGAGCGGGGTGGCCAAGAACTCGCTGAGATTTAGGACATCCCTGGGGCCACTGACTGGAGCACAGTATGCAATAAACATGCTGATCAGGGCAGCACAGCGAGCCAGGTCAATACCGATAACACGGCCTGCGGTTTTTAGGTCGGTCACGCAATACTCCTCAATAAATACCTGCTTTAGCCTAACACTGCCCCGCCACCCTGCGTGGGCAGGGGCACCCATGGCACACTGGTTAGGTTGCCCCTCACCTCTTTGAAAGTCACTATGAGCACCCACTCCACCGACGTCGTCCTTCTGGCCGCCGGTTCTTCGGCGACCAGCGAGTATGTTTCTATCTTCTGGATAGCTGCCGCTGCCCTACTGGCGCCCCTGGCGTCCGCCCTGGTGAAGAAGAAAATCCCTGATGTTGTCTTCCTGATTATCTTCGGCGTACTCATTGGCCCGCAGGTGCTAGGGTTTGCCAGCACCGACGGCGGGGTTGCCCTGGTCAAAGATCTGGGGCTAGGGTTGCTCTTTTTGCTGGCTGGTTACGAAATTAACGCCGGAGCCCTGCGCGGACGCCAGGGGGCTTTCGCTGTGGGCTCCTGGCTGGTGAGCTTCACCCTCGGCCTGGTTCTAGCGATGAGCCTCTCCCAGTTTTCGGGTACTTTCTCTACCTACGCGGTCATCGGTATTGCCCTGAGTTCTACCGCCCTGGGCACCCTGCTGCCCCTGCTCAAAAGCCACGGTAAGGCGGGCACGAAAGTCGGTGACGGGGTGATGGTGCACGGGGCTATCGGTGAGCTGCTCCCTATCTTTGCGATGTCCCTGCTGCTCTCATCGCATGCCCCCTGGGTTGCGGTGCTGATTCTGCTGGCCTTTATGGTCATTGCTGTCATTTCAGCGGTTGTACCCCACCGCCTCTTTGAGCATATTCCTGGCCTGCGCCGCACCATGGCAGCTGAGGCTAACACCACCAGCCAGACCATGCTCCGCCTGGCTATGTTCCTTCTGGCTACCCTCATGATGGTCGCCGCGGTCTTTGAGCTCGATGTGGTGCTCGGCGCTTTTGCTGCCGGCATCATCCTGCGCTCCCTTACCCCCGATGGTGCCTTTGAGCCCTTCTCCAAGCGTCTTGAGGCCCTGGGCTTTTCCTTCCTCATTCCCCTCTTCTTCGTGAGCTCGGGTATGGGCATCAAGGTGTCGGTCATCTGGGAGCAGCCGCTGCTTCTTGCCGGTATTGTGCTCGGTATTCTGGTGGTGCGCGGCCTGCCGGTCTTTACCGCTGAAAAGTTCTTCGATACCGGTTCGGGGCTCACCACCGTGCAGGAAAAGCTCCAGCTGGGGCTCTACTCTGCGGCGGGCCTGCCCATCATTGTGGCTGTCACCGAGGTGGCGCTGGCCAACGACCTGCTTAGCGAACAGAACGCTTCCCTGCTGGTGGCAGGTGGGGCGCTGACCGTCCTTCTCTTCCCCCTGTGGGCCTCGGCCATCGGGGCTGTGGGGCGTAAGGACGCCGATTCCCACCCGGATGCCTCTGGCGGCTCAAGCTCACGGCAGCGCCGCAGCGCTAAGAAACTAGAGCGGGCCGCCGCGGTGCGGGCGGCAACGGGCGCTCTTCCCGTCATCAAGCGTCCGAATTCCTAGCTCCCCCTTGGAGTACCCAGCAAAAGGGCCCCCTTGCCTGAGCAAGGGGGCCCTTTCTATCGCAGAGCGGGTATCAGCCTACTTAAGGATGATGACGTCCAGGGTACGGGGGCCGTGCACACCTTCAACGCGGATCAGCTCGATGTCTGAGGTCGCTGAGGGGCCTGAGATCCAGGTGATGGGCTTGTCGAAGTTCAGACGAGCCACGGTCTCGGGGATCAGCTCCACGATGGTGTCCACGGGAACCACGCAGATGTGGTGGTCGGGCACCAGGGTGATGGCGCGGCGGCCTTCGGTCTCGGCGCTGTTGAGGGCGATGGTGCCGGTTTCAGCGCAGGAGACGGTTGAAGAGGTAACAACCGCGTCGATAGCGTCGAGTTCACGCACGGAGAGGGCTCCGGGCTTGTTGGCGTTGCCGGAGTCAACCACGCGGGAGCGGGCTGCGGTGTCTTCGGGCAGCCACTCGGTCTTGAGGCCGGTGGGCACCACGTAGCGGGAGGACTTGCCGAGCAGCTCACCCACGCGGGCGGCGATGGTCTCTTCGGTCTCGTGGTAGACGTTAGCCTTGTAGTCGATCAGGCGGTCGACCAGCATCTCGATGATTTCCTCGGCGCCCTTGTCGCTTTCGCGGCGGTAGGCGCGGACGGGCTCAGCCGGCTGGGGGTTGTCCCAGAGGGAGGCGCGGATGCGGCCCAGGATTTCTGCTTTTGCATCAGACATTAGTTGGCCTCCTTGGGGGCGATGGGGTTAGCGGTCTCAGCGTTGGCGTGGGCCTCGGCAATCTTGGCCTGGTTGGCGGCAATAATGGCCTGCAGGTCAACGCGTTCGCCGCCTACACGCTTGGGGGCGGAGCCGCGCTCCTTCTTCCACTCGTTACGGAAGGAGGTCTTGGGGGGTGCCGGGATATCGCGGTATTCGGTCCAGCCGCCGACGATACCGGGCAGCTTGGTGATCTTACCCTTCTTGCCGGTAATCAGCTTGGAGGCGGGCAGGCCCTTGGTGGCCAGGGCCATGAGGGCACCTGAGCTGAAGAGCTTCTTGGCACCGAACATCATGGCGTCCATCTGCACGTGGCGTTCCTTCTTGCCACCTGCGAACTCACCCTGAGCCTTTTCGTGATCAACGGCCTTGCCGCGCAGGTGAACCAGCACGTCGGGGATGTTGATCTTGACGGGGCAGGCTTCGTAGCAGGCGCCGCAGAGGGAGGACGCGTAGGGCAGGGTGGAGTTGTACTGGTTCTCGATACCGCCCAGCTGGGGGGAGAGAATTGCGCCGATGGGGCCGGGGTAGGTAGAGCCGTAGGCATGGCCGCCTGCGCGTTCGTAGACGGGGCAGACGTTCATGCAGGCTGAACAGCGGATGCAGTGCAGGGCCTGGCGGCCAACCTGGTCGGCCAGGGCTGCGGTGCGGCCGTTGTCCATCAGGATGACGTGCAGGTTCTGGGGGCCGTCACCGGGGGTTACACCGGTCCACATGGAGGTGTAGGGGTTCATGCGCTCACCGGTGGACGAGCGGGGCAGCAGCTGGGTGAAGACCTCGAGGTCCTGCAGGGTCGGCAGCAGCTTTTCGATGCCCATGAAGGTGATGAGGGTATCGGGCAGGGTCAGGCACATACGGCCGTTACCCTCAGACTCAACGATGGTCATGGTGCCGGTTTCGGCGATACCGAAGTTGACGCCTGAGATGGCGACCTTGTTGGTCAGGAACTTCTCGCGCAGGCGGAAGCGAGAGGCTTCTGCCAGCTCTGCCGGGTCGTTGGTGAGGTTGGGGTTGACGCCCTCAATCTTCTTGAGGAAGATGTCGCGGATCTCGGTGCGGTTGCGGTGAATTGCGGGCACCAGGATGTGGGAGGGGCGGTCGTTGTCGCCCAGCTGGACGATTTCTTCTGCCAGGTCGGTTTCAATAGCGTGGATGCCGTGCTCTTCGAGGAACTCGTTGAGGCCGGTTTCGGCGGTGGCCATTGACTTAATCTTGTTGACCTCGGTGACGCCTTCAGCCTGGATCAGCTTGAGGGCGATTTCGTTGGCCTCGTGGGCATCGCGGGCCCAGTGTACGTGGCCGCCGCGGGCGGTGAAGTTCTTTTCGAACTCTTCGAGGTAGGTGTCGAGGTTGGCCATGACCTTCTGCTTGATCATGGAACCTGCGGTACGCAGATCCTGCCAGTCGGGCAGTTCTGAGATGACGGCGGCGCGCTTGTTACGGATCTTGTGGGTAGCAAAGCCCAGGTTGGCGCGCAGCTGCTCGTTCTGGAGTTCCTTCTCTGCGTATTCGGGGAAGGGCTCGAATTCGAAGATGTTGCCGACGCCGTGGCGGACCTTGGGCATGCCGAGTGCGGTGGTTGACATGGCTTTACTTACCTCCTGCGGTAACAGCTACGGGGCCGGTGACCTTGAGCGGGTTTTCCTTGGTGGATGCAAGAATCTCGGCGAAGTGTACGGTCTGTATGGGTGAGTTCTTGCGGGAGAGAGCGCCACCGATGTTCATCAGGCAGGATGAGTCGCCGCCGGTGCAGACCGATGCGCCGGTTGCTTCGATGTTCTCTACCTTGTCGGCAACCATGGCGCCGGAGGTGTCTGCGTTCTTGAAGGAGAAGGTTCCGCCGAAGCCGCAGCACTGGTCAAGGCCGTCAATCTGGGTGTATTCCAGACCGCCCACAGTGCGAATCAGGTCTTCCTGGCGGGTGCCCAGACCTAGCAGGCGCATACCGTGGCAGGAGGAGTGGTAGGTGACCTTCTCGGGGAAGTAGGAGCCCAGCTGTTCTGCTGCGTTGGTGATACCGCAGACGTCGATGAGGAACTGGGAGAGCTCGAAGGAGCGGGCAGCCAGTGAGGCGGCAGCGCGGGCGATGGCGTCGTCGCCTGCTCGTTCTGCGATCATGGGCTGCTGGTGGCCGAGGGAGGCGACACAGGAGCCTGAGGGCGCAACGATCGCGTCGAAGTCCCATTCTTCAAAGGCCTGTACGTGGGTTTTGACGATGGGGTAAGCGTCGTCGAAGTAGCCCGAGTTGACGTGCATCTGGGAGCAGCAGGTCTGGCCCTGCGGGAAGACGACCTCGTGGCCGAGACGCTCCAGGATGTCAACGGTAGCCTTAGCTACCTTGGGGTACATTGCGTCGACGATGCACGTTGAAAACAGTGCGACACGCATGTTGGTTCTCTCTTCTTCTGTGCGGCATGGGTAGCCCGCGTCTTCCTCACCGGTTCAGGGGCGCGGACGCCGGTGGCCGGGTGGGAGAGGAAGGGCGGGCGGGGTGCCTGTTAGATTCTTTTCCTACTCCCTCATTTAACACGATGGGGTCGGCATTTCGATACTTTAAATAGGGCATATTTTCTTATGCAAATAACCTAACGGTCTGACCACATAAAGAAAGCTGAAAGAACCCCGCTCCCCCGCCGCGGGCGTCCGCACACCCCAAGAACCACACAAGCAGGCGCATGCCAACACAAGAGCGCACCCAAAAACCCCGAAAACCCCACAAAACCACAGGGACGAAAAAAATACCGCAAATAGATGCGGCTACAGCTTGGCGAAGGTGAACCACCTCATGTAACGTAGACCTCGAAAAACAATGGTCTGACCACAGGAGGTTAGGCCTCATATTTTTTGGCTCAGCGCCCCACAGATGTGACGCCCAGCCATACCACACATCACTAAGGAGAATACGGTGGAAAATACCTATACCGCTGTAACCGACGCCGTAGGAGGAAGCCTCGCGCTCAGCGCCCTGGTCTCCACCCTGCCGCTGTTGGCATTCTTTATCATGCTGCTCGGCCTCAAGGCCCGCGCCCACGTCGCCGGCCTGGTCTCCCTGCTGGTCGCCCTGCTCGTTGCCATCTTCGGTTTCGGCATGCCCTGGGATCTCGCCGGCATGTCCGCCTTCCGCGGCGGCATCTACGGCCTCTTCCCCATCGTCTGGGTTATCCTCATGGCCATCTGGTTCTACCAGGTCACCGTACTCTCCGGCCGCTTTGAAGACCTGCGCCGCACCTTCGACCTCATCGGCGGCGGCGACCTGCGCATTCAGGCCATCCTCATCGCCTTCTGCTTCGGCGGTCTGCTCGAAGCCCTGGCAGGTTTCGGTGCCCCCGTTGCTATTACCGCAACCATGATTCTGGCCCTGGGCGTCAAGCCCCTCAAGGCTGCCACCACCGTCCTGATCGCCAACACCGCTCCCGTAGCCTTCGGCGCCGTCGCTATCCCCATCACCACCGCCGGTGAAGTGGGCGGCAAGGACGCCACCGTCATCGCAGCCCTCGTTGGTCACCAGGCCCCCTTCATCGCCTTCTTCGTGCCCTTCATCCTGCTCTGGATCCTCGACGGCGTCAAGGGCCTCAAGGACGCCTGGATGCACGCAGCCGTCATCGGTGCCTCCTTCTCTATCGCCCAGTGGTGGGCCTCTGCGCACTTCGTCTACCAGCTCACCGACGTCGTAGCCTGCATCGTCTCCATCGCAGCAGCCGTTGTCTTCATGCGTTTCGTCAAGCCCCGCGGCGTTGAAGGCGTCCGCGAACGCTACGGCATCACCGCCCCCCTCGAAGTTGAGCACCTGCCCGGCCGCCGCATCTGGATGGCCCTTATGCCCTACCTGGTCGTTGTCATCATCTTCGGTGTCGCCAACCTCTACACCCCCCTGGTCAACTGGATGAAGACCACCGTTGCCGAGTTCGATATGCCTCTACTCTCTGAACGTCTGCTCAAGGCGGACGGCACCGCAGTAGACACCGTCTACAAGTGGGCATGGCTCAACAACCCCGGTACCTACCTGCTGATCTCCGGCATCCTGGTCGCCATCCTCTACGCCATCTTCAACGAAAACGGCAAGTACAAGCTCTCCATGGGCGACGCCTTCAAGGAAATCGGCGCCGTAGCCTACAAGATGCGCTGGTCAGCTGTCACCATCGCCCTGGTCCTGGCCCTGGCCTTCGTCATGAACTACTCCGGCCAGACCGTTGCCATCGGTGAATACGTCGCCTCCCTCGGCGTAGCCTACGCCTTCCTGGCACCCGTCCTCGGCTGGGTCGGCACCGCCGTCACCGGCTCCGACACCTCAGCCAACGCCCTCTTCTCCAAGCTCCAGGTGACCGCCGCTGAGCACCTGCAAGAAGGCGGCATGACCGGTGCCCACCCCGAACTCATGCTGGCAGCCAACACCACCGGTGGTGTGGTCGGCAAGATGATTTCACCCCAGTCCCTCGCCATCGCCGCCACCTCGGTCAACATGGAAGGCAAGGAGTCCGAAATCTTCAAGGCAGTTCTCGGCTGGTCCTTCATCCTGCTGCTGGCCGTCTGTGCCCTGGTCTTCCTCCAGGCCACCGTCCTCTCCGGCCTTCTGGTTGAGCCCTACCTCACCGGCCACTAATCACAGGTTCACACCTATGAGCTAGGCACACAAAGGGCGGTGCAGTCCCACGTAACATACGTTGGAACTGCACCGCCCTTACCTATACCTTGTCTATGTACCTACCCCATCTGAAAGACAGCGCGTGAAAGAAAAAGAGCCCACCTATACCGCCCTGCTCGAGTCCATCGAACACCGGTTGCGCCACGGCCAGCTGCGCATCGGCGACCGTCTGCCCGGTGAACGCTCCCTGGCAGAGGAATACGGCATCTCACGGGCCTCGGTGCGCGAAGCCCTGCGCATTCTCTCCGCGGTGGGCCTCATTCGGTCGGGGGTGGGCTCAGGCCCCAAGGCCGGCGCTGTCGTGGTCTCAGAGCCCTCAGACGCCCTGGGCTGGGCCCTGCGCATGCACATCGCCACCCGCACCCTGCCGGTCGCAGATATCGTGAGCACCCGCGTCCTGCTCGAAGGTGAAGCCGCCGCCCGGGCAGCCGATGTAGCCCAGAAACCCGAACATGCCGCGTCCCTAGCAACCGCCCGGCAGTACCTCGACGAAATGGATCACGCAGATATTAGCGACGACCGCTTCCACTTCTGCGATACCCGCTTCCACTACGAAATTTCCTCCCTCGGCGGCAACATCGTCATGGACACCGTCATTGACTCCCTGCACCTAGCAACCGTAGGCTACGTGCAGGAAGCCGTGCCCTACCTCGACGATTGGGAAGCAACCAAACGGGAACTCCAGGAGCAGCACCGGGCCATCTACGCGGCGGTTATTGCCGGAGATGCAGAACGTGCCCAGCGAACAGTCGCTGAGCACATTCGTTGGTTCTACGCCCTTTCAGAAATCGGGGCCGCCCACTACGAGTACCACCAGAAGGTACGCGATACGCAGGTCTAAGCCTCGAACTTCTGCCCGGTCAAACGCTCGTAGGCCTCAACGTAGCGGGCACGGGTCTTCTCCACAACCTCAGCGGGAAGCTCAGGCACGGGGCCGGTGCCGTCCCAGCCCGACTCCTCGCTCTTGAGCCAGTCGCGCACGTACTGCTTATCAAAGGACGCCTGGGCACGGCCGGGCTCGTAGTCATCGGCATCCCAGAAACGCGACGAATCGGGGGTCAGCACCTCATCGCCCAGGGTGATTTCACCGCGGTAGGAGTCGGTACCGAACTCAATCTTGGTGTCGGCCAGAATGATGCCGCGCTCACGCGCAATCTTCTCAGCGGTCTCGTAGACATAGAGAGTCAGTTCCTGCAGACGGTCAGCGATAGCCTCTCCCACCTCAGCGTCGAGCTCTTCACGGGTAATGGGCTCGTCGTGCTCACCCACCTCTGCCTTGCCGGTGGGTGTGAAGAGGGCAGGTTCCAGGCGGGATCCATCTACCAGACCGGCGGGCAGCTCAAACTCGTTGACCTTACCGGTCTTACGGTAAGAAGCCAGGCCGGAGCCGGTCAGGTAACCGCGTACAATGCACTCAACAGGGAACATGTTCAGAGACTTACAGATCATGGCGCGGCCAGCCACCACCTCGGGCACGTCGGTAGACAGCACATGGTTGGGCACACCCTTGAGCTGCTCAAACCACCAGAGGGACATCTGGGTCAGAATCTTGCCCTTATCGGGAATCTCGGTGGGAAGCACCTGGTCAAAGGCACTGATACGGTCGGTGGCAACCACCATCACGGAGCCGGCACGCAGTTCGGCGTCGTCCTTCACGTTCAGGCCGGTGACGTCCTGAGTGTCCTCGTCGGGGATGTAGAGGTCACGGACCTTGCCGGAATACACGTGCTTCCAGCCGGGAATATCTACGGGGGTATGGCTCATGATTTTCTCCTGGGGGTGTGCAGGTGGGCTGTGAGGTGATAGAAAAGTGACTGCCCACGCGGGTGCGGTGGGCAGTCACAGGAGGTTAGTTCTGGGTGGGGATCTGAATGCGATTCTCGGCGGCAGCGAGCGCAATGTCTGAACGGTACTGGGCACCCTTCCAGGCAATGTCGCGCACGCCGGCGTAGGCAGCCTCGCGGGCTTCGGTGAGGTTCTCGCCCAGGGCGACAACAGTCAGCACACGGCCGCCGGCGGTGACGATCTCTTCACCGTCGAGGGCGGTTCCTGCGTGGTCAACATGAACGCTCTCGCGCTGGTTAGCGGCGTCCAGGCCGGTGATGGCGTCACCCTTGCGGGGAGTATCGGGGTAGTTCTCTGCTGCCATGACCACGTCAACGGCGGTGCGGGGGTCCCAGTCAAGAGCAAGGTCGGTGGGCAGTTCACCCTTGGCCGCTGCCAGAAGGACGCCGCCGAGCGGGGTGCGCAGGCGGGCCAGCACAGCCTGGGTTTCGGGGTCACCAAAGCGGGCGTTGAATTCGATCACGCGGATGCCGCGGGAGGTAGCTGCCAGACCACAGTAGAGCACGCCCACAAAGGGGGTACCGCGGCGCGCCATTTCGTCAACGGTGGGCTGAGCTACGCGCTCAATGACCTCTTCGACGAAGCCTTCGGGCAGCCAGGGCAGGGGGGTGTAGGCGCCCATGCCACCGGTGTTGGGGCCTTCATCATTATCGAAGATACGCTTGAAGTCCTGGGCGGGCGAGAGGGGCAGGCAGGTGCTACCGTCTGAGATAACGAAGAGGGAGACCTCGGGGCCATCGAGGTATTCTTCGATGACCACGGTGCCACCGGCGGCGAAGCAGGCTTCGGCGTGGGCCAGGGCAGCGTCGAAGTCTTCGGTGACCACAACACCCTTACCGGCGGCCAGGCCGTCGTCCTTAACCACGTAGGGGGCGCCAAAGGTAGAAAGGGCAGCTTCTGCTTCTTCACGGTTGGTGGCAACCTTGGCCATGGCGGTGGGTACATTGGCGCTGGCCATGACCTCCTTGGCAAAAGCCTTGGAGCCCTCAAGCAGGGCCGCAGGCTTAGAGGGGCCAAAAACGGGGAAGCCCGCATCGCGCAGGGTATCTGAAACACCGGCTACAAGGGGCGCTTCGGGGCCGATGACAACCAGGTCTGCAGCCAGTTCGGTAGCTAGTGCCAGGGCCTCTTCGGGGTTATTCGCGTCAATAGCGTGGACGGGCACGTCTTGGGCGATACCCGCGTTGCCGGGGGCTGAATGCACCTCGGTAACGGCTGGATCTTTCAGGAGTGCTCGGATAATTGCGTGTTCACGACCGCCGGGGCCCAGTACCAAAACCTTCATTCTTTTAGGCTACCGGCAAGGTCACGATTTGATGAAGTTTTTACCGCAGTTTGAGCGGTTTTTGCGGGAGATTTCTGCGGACGCCCGCCCCGGCTCACATACCTTTCCGCATTTATTCTGATTTACCCGCAACTAGTTGCGGGGTTTTCAGAATAAATGCGGAGAGGTCTCGATAATCACTGTTCCAACTTCCTCACTCCACCACGTATGAGGCGCTGAATTACGACCCGCGGCCTGTTCATAAGGTCGTCCCAGGTGGCCCGAACGACCGTCCACCCCGCAAGTTCAAGCGAACGCTGCCGCAGAGCGTCCCTACGCAACTGCTCCTCAGGTGAGCGGTAGGCGCCGTAGTACTTGTGTAGGCCATCGACTTCTAAAAGAAGTTTCAAAGACTCCCAGGCAAAATCTGCGCGGTGCACTCGACCGTCGTGCGTCCAAATTTCTAGCTGCTGACGAGGGCGTTCAAGCTTGGACTGTACGATTCTGAGCATTGCCAGGGATTCAAGAGGTGACTCGGTCAAAGCGCTCATCGACTCAGCGATGAGGGAAAAGCTTCCCGTTCGATAGCCGCTAGAGCTTGCGAGGTGGGCATACACATCGCGGTAAGGCACATGCGCATGATGCAGAAAATAATCTGTAATCGCCAAGGCCTGAACCGCCGGTAAAGATCGGGCGCAATCAAGGATAGTCGTGAGCGGGTCCGTGACCGGAAAACCAGCTACAATCTGGGCCGCCTCACACACTTCTGACCGGGCGCTATGGTACCTGACCTGGCTATGGTGCCGATGGTTAGAACGCGGAAGAGACAACTCAACCTTTGCAGGCAACCTAAAGAGCGGAGCGCCCCACATGAGAGCAGCAGAAGCATGACTGAGCACCGCCTGCCGATGAGACATCGCGAGCGCTATTGTCACAGCGATACACCGCTCTTCGGGCGTGAACTGCCGACCTTCTGCCGCTGAGATATAGACACCCCGCGTCAGCCGAATCAGCTCACCCCGCCGGTGCATAGCACCAATGAGGTTTTTACTCACTCCTTCCAGATTGAGCTGTTGAGATGTTTTGACTTTTGAGGCAACCCGTTCGATTCTGTCGTGCATGAGACTACTGTGGCAAAGCAGCCAGGGGCACTCAAGTAGCATTTTTAAATCTGTGGATAACCCGCGTTATCCCTTATCAAGACATGCTTCTATCATGTGGATAAAACCGCAACAGAAGGTCACAGTTGGAACCGCCCCCTTATGCGCCCCACGGAGCCACTACCCAACCGCTCAAGCAGAAGCCGCCACGGGCGTCCGCGCCGCGCCCAGCTATCGCACCACCCCGCCCGACTCGCGCGGCCCACCCGACTCGCGCGGCCCACCCGACTCGCGCGGCCCGCTATCTCCCCGCACTTATTCTGATTTACCCGCAACTAGTTGCGGGATTTTCAGAATAAATGCGGAAAGTTTGCCCGGTCGCACCTAACTCTCCACCCGCACTACCCCCACACCCGTCCACCCGCACTAATCCACCACTCCACGTCCTCACTAGCCCACACTCATCCGCTCGTGCCTAACCCCACACCCCAACTATTTGCAGTTTCTGCAATATTGCAGTTACTGTAAATATATGCTGAAAAACATCCCCCCTCCGGACCGGCGCAGGGCACGCTCAACGGCCTCCAAACAAAAAATCGCCGCAGCAGCCGAACACATCGTGCTCACCAGCGGACGGGCAGGTCTCACCGCCTCAGCTCTGGCCGAGCAGGCAGGGGTTTCAGAACGCACCGTCTTCAACCACTTCAAAAAGCTCGAAGACGCCCTCACCTACCAGCTGTCTACCCACCTGGAACCCTGCATCGACGAGCCTCCCCTGCCCCAGAACCTACCGGCAGAAGAGCTCCCCCGCGCTCTCGTTCAGCATTTCCACGACGCGATAGACAATCGTCGCTCGCAGCAAAGCATTATCCGGTTTATGACCTTGGCAGCAGCTCTTGGTCATGACGAATTTGAACTAGTAGCTAGAGAAGTCAGGCTGACCCTGGACGACATCGGCAACGCCTTTTTCAACGAGGTGAACCGGCTCTACCCAACGCTCTCCGTCAACCAGGTTTTAGCTTTAGGTTTGCTCGTTCACAACCTGATGACGGCCTACATGATTGGTTGGGTGCGCTTTGCCCAGGACGTTGACGACAGCATTTTTAAGGGCTTTTCTGTGCCATTCACTATCAAGCCCCATATGTTTGTTCCTTATATCCATGCCTACCTAGACCAGGTAGCCGCAGGCACCCCGGTATTTACCGCTGATGGCAGCGTTGCCGCAGGTCAGACCACCTAAGAGAAAACACAACTACGCGAAAGGGAAACCGGCAGACCATGTCTGAATTCCTCTACAAAGTCGGTAGCTTTGCAGCTCGCCGCGCCTGGGCCGTTATCGGTATCTGGGCGCTGGTCATTGCGCTAGCTGGCGGTGCTTATGCTTCCTTTAAAGGGGAGCTAACCGATTCCATCACTATTCCTGGCACCGAGGCGCAGCTGGTTCAGGAAGAGCTGACCGATACCTTCAACCTGAATCTCAATGCCGGTACCGGTTCTGCCATTGTGCAGACCGAGGACGGCTCACCCTTCACCGATGAGCAGAAGGCTGCTGTGGCGAGCGCCGTTGCTGAGACCGAGACCGTTGAGGGCGTTGACAGCGTCACCGACCCCTTTGCTGTAGCTCAGCAACTTGCGGACGGCCAGGCCCAGCTTGAGGCGGGTCAGGCTGAGTTGAGCGGGGGCAAGCAGCAGCTTGCGGACGGCCAGGCGCAGCTTGATGCTGCTAAGGCCCAGTTGGATTCGGGGCAGGCTGAGCTTGATTCCCGCAAGGCTGAGCTTGAGTCTGGTCAGCAGCAGCTCGATGAGGGCTATGCCCAGCTTGAGGACGCCCAGAATCAGCTGAACGAGGCCCGTAGCCGTCTTGAGGGTGAGGGTGCTCCACCGGAGGCTTTTGGTGAGCTTAACGGCCAGCAGGCCCAGCTGGACGCTCAGCGGGCTCAGCTGGATGCGACCGCTGAACAGCTCAACCAGGGTCGTGCCCAGCTCGATGAAGCCCAGGCTCAGCTTGACCAGGGGCGCAGCGACTACGAGGCCGGCCTGGCTCAGCTCGAAGAATCCCGTTCCCAGGTAGAGAGCGGTAAGAGCACCCTTGAGCAGAACGCTACCCTGTTGGAGATGTCCCAGAGCGGTGTTGCGATTTCTGAGGATAACTCCACCGCTATCGTGTCCGTTACCTTTGATGCGGAGACCGGTTCTATCCCGGCGGAAACTCTCGAAGAAACCCAGCAGAAGCTTGATGTACTGGCAGATAGCGGTCTGACCGTCACCTACGACCAGTTCATGCAGGGCGTTGAGCCCCATATGAATGTAACCGCGGAGATTATCGGTATCGGCATTGCCTTTATCGTTCTGCTTCTCATGCTGGGCACTCTGGTAGCTGCTGGCCTGCCGATTATTATGGCGCTTATCGGCGTGGGTACTTCTGCCTTGGCCGTCCTTTCGCTGTCTAGCCTTGTGGAGATGACCTCGACCACCCCCACCCTGGGCACCATGCTGGGTCTGGCTGTGGGTATCGACTACACCCTCTTCATTCTGAACCGCCATCGCACGAACCTGGCTAGGGGTATGGGCGTGAAGGAATCTATCGCCCTGGCAACCGGTACCTCTGGCGGCGCGGTCTTCTTCGCAGGCGCTACCGTCGTTATCGCCCTGCTGGGTCTGAACGTTGTGGGCATTCCCTTCCTGGGCGTTATGGGTAACGCCGGTGCCTTTGCGGTCGCCGTTGCTGTGGCAGTTGCTACCACCCTCTCTCCCGCGGTCATGTCTCTGCTGGGCGAGCGCATCCTGAGCAAGAAGCAGCGGGCGAAGATCGCGGCAGGTACACAGGCGGCCAGCGGGGACGACGCCCAGGCAGCTTCTACCCGAGCTGAGGCTAAGCGGGCGGCAGCTGACCACGAAGAAGCCCACCGCGGCTGGATTGGCCTGGTTCTCAAGAAGCCGATCGCTACCGTCGCAGCTGTAGTGCTTGCCCTGGGAGCTGTGGCTCTACCGGTGGCAGATATGCGTCTGGGTCTGCCCGCGGGCGACTCTCAGGCTACTGATTCAGCGGCCTATATTTCCTACACTACCGTCGCTGACAAGTTTGGTGAGGGCCAGAACGGCCCCATCGTGGTAGCAGCCCGCCTGCCCGAGGGAACCACCGAGGAACAGGCTAAGGCTCTGCAGGTTGAGGTGGGCCAGGATCTTCTGGATCAGAGCGACGTTTCAGCCGTCATTCCCGCCATGATCTCTGACGATAACTCCGCCCTGCTCTACCAGGTGATTCCCGACGAGGGCCCCAACGCCCAGTCAACCACCGACCTGGTGCACGCCCTGCGTGATATGACCGTCTCAACCGAGAACGGTGAGGTGACCTTCGGCGTCACCGGTCAGACCGCAATGGCCGTTGATATTGCCCAGAACCTGGCTGAGGTTCTGCCGGTGTACGTTGCGCTGGTCATGGGCCTGTCGTTGCTGGTTCTAATTCTGGTTTTCCGCTCCATTCTGGTACCGGTCACCGCAACCCTGGGCTTCCTCTTCTCCCTGCTGGCAGCCCTCGGTGCGACCACGGCTGTGTTCCAGTGGGGTTGGGCATCCGAGCTCTTCAATGTCTCAACCCCCGGCCCGCTGCTTGCCTTCCTGCCGATTCTGGCTGTGGGTATTCTCTTCGGCCTGGCCATGGACTACCAGCTCTTCCTGGTCTCGGGCATGCGAGAGGCCTACTCGCACGGTCGCGGGGCTAAGACCTCGGTTGTTGTGGGCTACCATCACGGTGCCCGCGTGGTCACCGCTGCGGCGCTGATTATGGCCGGTGTCTTTATCGGCTTCGTCTTCTCCGGTGACCCCATGATTGCCTCCATCGGCTTCGTGCTGGCGGTCGGTGTTCTGCTGGACGCCTTCGTCGTGCGTATGACCCTGATTTCGGCGCTCATGTACCTGCTGGGTGAAAAGGCCTGGTGGCTCCCCGCCTGGCTCGACCGCCTGCTCCCCGACCTGGACGTTGAGGGCACCAAGCTCGAAGCTCAGGCCCACGAGGAAGAGGCGGCCCCGGCACCTACTGAATCGCGGACGTCCGCCCCGGTGGAAGACGCTCGACACGAAGTGGCGGCCCCGGCACCCGCTCAGCAACCGGCGTCCGCGCCGGAGCATCCGGTCAGCCCCACCCAGGTTGTGGCGGTTGAGTCCACGCGTGCTCTGGCCCAGGCCGCTGTGGTTGCTGCCGACCAGGCCCTGGCAGCGGCAGACGAGGCCCAGGTTGAGGCGCAGCGAGCTGCCCGCGCGGCCCGCGAGGCGCTCAAGGCTCTTTCTGAGCAGCAGAAAGAGCAGTAGCGAGGACGCCGCACCCAGCTCATCTCGCACGGCCAGTCGGTAGATGCCCGCATTTATTCTGAAAAACCCGCAACTAGTTGCGGATGAATCAGAATAAGTGCGGGCATCGCTCGTTTCAGCGCTAGTGGCTACCCAGTAGACTGGTGGGCATGCAGACTTTTACCGCGCAGCAGGCAGCAGAGCTGGCAGTCGTCACCCGTGGTGACTTTATCGAGTCCCGCCATGTGGGGTCGCTGGTCGTACTGGCGCCCGACGGTTCTACCGCCCTGAGCCTGGGAGCCCCCGAGGCTCTGGTCTATGCCCGTTCGGCGCTCAAACCCTTGCAGGCTATTGCGTCGATGAACGCGGGGGCTGAGCTACAGGGGGCCCAGATTGCGCTAGCTGCCGGTTCCCATACCGGTTCTTTTGAGCATATGAAGGTTGCCCAGTCGGTGCTGGCTGAGGCAGGGCTGACCGCTGATGCCCTGCTCTGCCCACCGGCCTGGCCTGCTGATGAGCCCAGTTACCACGCCCTGGTAAGGGCCGGCCACGACAAGCAGCGTCTGGCTTTTAACTGTTCCGGTAAGCACGCGGCCTTTCTGTGGGGCTGTGTGAAGTCGGGCTGGTCGACAGATAACTACACCGACCCGCACCACCCCCTGCAGGAGCTGGTACTTCGGACTATTGAGGAGTTCACGGGTGAAACTCCCCAGCATGTGACTGTCGATGGCTGCGGTGCCCCTGTTGCTGCTACCTCGCTGGTGGGCCTTGCCCGGGCCTATTCCACCCTGGGCTCGGCGGTTGAGAACATCAGAGCTGATGCCCGCGCAGCCACCGTCGCAACGGCCATGGTGGACTACCCCGAGTACGTCCACGCCACCGGCGGCTCCGATACGGTGCTGGCTGAGACCCTCGACGCTGTGGTCAAGCGCGGGGCTGAGGGCGTGCTGGCTATTGGGTTGCGCTCTGGCGCATCGGTGGCGCTGAAGATGCTTGACGGCTCTAACAGGGCTGCTTCCCTGGTGGCGGTGCGGGCGCTCCAGGCCGCCGGTTTTCTTGAGGGCGGGGTCGCTGACCGCGCGGTTACAGCCACGACTTTCCCCATCACCGGTGGCGGGCAGCCAGTGGGTTCTATCGAGCCCGGTGCGGCTTTTGAGGGGCTGCTCTAATGGCGATTCGCCGCAAGATTACCGAGGCGGACGGCCTCGCCGCCCTTGCCCAGGTACGGCAGGTTTTTGAGGGTACAGAGGGTGAGGACGCCCGCGCGGCGGCTTTTGCTGCCCTGCCCCGGGGCGTGCGGGCGGCGTCCGTCCGTTTTCTACTCGAGGAGCTGGCGACCCTTGCCCCGGGGAATTCTGTGGAGGTGCGGGTACCGCCCATGGGGGTGACCCAGTGTATTGCCGGGCCGCGGCATACCCGCGGCACCCCGCCCAACGTTGTTGAAACCGATCCGCTGACCTGGTGCGCCATTGCGCTGGGTTATGCCAGCTGGCAGAGTGCTGCCCCCGCGATTTCGGCGTCCGGGCTAAGGGCAGATCTGAGCGATTATCTGCCGCTACTCTAGCCCCGGTGCTCGTTTACGCCTCACTACCTGCGGCTTCTTGATAAGGTTGATAGCTATGAGCATCCTGTCGAGATTCCGTCACCCTACCGAACCTGCTGCTCCCCTCACCGAGGCTGAGAAGCAGGCAGCCCCCGGCCAGCATTTTGCGCCGGTATCCGCGCCTGACCGTGCCAACCTGACGGTACGCCGAGCCCCCTCCCTACCGGCCTTTGCTATCACCGGCCTGCTCATCGGCCTCATTGTGGCTTTTGTTGTGACCGCCCTCGGCCCGGAAAACCCCAACTATACTTTCGGTGCAATCTACGGCGTGATGGCCGTTATCTTCGGGGCCCTCTGCACCGCCGCCGCCATCGTAGTAGCCCTGCTCCTCGATAAGCGCTCAGCCAAGCGCACCACCACCTACCGCGCTGTCAGCCAGCAAGACTAAATCAAGCCCACCCGTGAGCAGAAACGTTCACACGGTGGGCTTTACTTATCAGTAGCGTATCGGGCAGGTACACTTGATATGTTCGCTCGCTCACGTGTGCTACCCCACGCTGCACGGCGAGATAACCACCCCACAACAAGAGACGGAAAACCACCTTGGCTCGTCCTGACGGAAAACTATCCTTCGACCTTGACCCCGTTGATCACGGCCCTAAAGACGAATGCGGCGTCTTTGGTGTATGGGCCCCCGGCGAAGATATCGCTAAGCTCACCTACTACGGCCTCTACGCTCTACAGCACCGCGGCCAGGAGTCAGCCGGTATCGCCACCAGCGACGGCAAACACCTGAACGTCTACAAAGATATCGGCCTGGTGTCCCAGGTTTTTGACGAGGTCACCCTCAACTCCATGACCGGCCATATGGCCATCGGCCACTGCCGCTACTCCACTACCGGCGGCAACATCTGGCAGAATGCCCAGCCGACCCTGGGCGATACCCCCCACGGCACCCTAGCCCTGGCCCACAATGGCAACCTGGTTAACTCAGCAGACCTCTACGACCGCCTGCTGGCTAAGAACGGCGGCAAGCGCCCCGAACGCGGCGAGCTGGCCCAGGGCAATACCACCGATACCGCCCTGGTCACCGCCCTGCTGAAAGACCACGACTTCGACAGCCTTGAAGAGGCTGCCCTCGATTTGCTCCCCACCCTTTCAGGTGCTTTCTGCCTGGTTTTCATGGACGAGCACACCCTGTACGCTGCGCGTGACCCCCAGGGCGTGCGTCCGCTGGTGCTGGGTCGTCTGGATCGTGGCTGGGTCATCGCCTCAGAAACCGCTGCCCTCGATATCGTCGGTGCGTCCTTCGTGCGCGAGGTAGAGCCCGGTGAGTTCATCACTATTGACGAGGACGGCTTGCGCTCCCAGCGCTTTGCCGAGGCCAAGCCTGCCGGCTGCGTCTTTGAGTACGTCTATCTGGCCCGCCCTGACACCACTATCTCGGGTCGCAGCGTCTACGAGTCCCGTGTTGAGATGGGCCGCCAGCTGGCTCGTGAGCACCAGGTGGAAGCTGACCTAGTCATGCCTACGCCCGAATCGGGCACTCCGGCGGCTATTGGCTACGCTGAGGAGTCCGGCATTCCCTTCGGTAACGGCCTGGTCAAGAACGCCTATGTGGGCCGCACCTTCATTCAGCCCTCGCAGACCATCCGCCAGCTGGGTATTCGGCTCAAGCTCAACCCTCTGCGCTCCGTGGTCGAGGGTAAGCGTCTGGTCGTGATTGACGATTCTATCGTTCGCGGCAACACCCAGCGCGCCCTGGTGCGCATGCTGAGAGAGGCCGGCGCAAAAGAGGTCCACGTGCGGATTTCGTCCCCGCCGGTCAAGTGGCCCTGCTTCTACGGCATCGACTTTGCCTCGCGCTCCGAGCTGATCGCTAACGGCCTGACCATTGAAGAGATCGGTAAGTCGCTGGGTGCAGATTCCCTGGGCTTCATCTCAGAAGAGGGCATGATTGCCGCTACCGAGCAGCCCCGCGAGCGTCTGTGCACCGCCTGCTTTACCGGTAAGTACCCCATCGAGCTGCCCAGCGAAGACCGCCGCGGCAAGTCCATCTTTGATGATTCCAAGGGGGGCCCGCTGGCCGGTACCGCGGCTGAGGTGACGGTGGAGCGTCCTGTTGCCCATAAGCCTTCTAAGGCCAAGGCGGTGTCTATCGAAACCCGCCCCGGCACCGAGTCGCTGGAACACAAGTTTGACGGTGCCCAGGCGTCATCGAGCACCGGCTCCTGTGAGCCTGGCCCCGATTCTGACCTTGAAGATTTAGTCCTTCCCCAAGATACGATTCCTGCCGATTCTACCGGCACTGACCGAGAGGCCCGCTAAATGAGCGAGAACCAGAACGCAGTTACCTACGCTTCGGCTGGTGTAGATGTTGAGGCGGGCGACCGCGCTGTTGAGCTGATGAAGGACGCCGTCAAGGCAACCCACGGGGCCGGTGTAGTGGGCGGTGTGGGCGGCTTTGCTGGCCTCTTTGACCTATCTGTGCTCAAGGATTACCGCAAGCCCTACCTGGCGACCTCCACCGACGGTGTGGGCACCAAGGTAGCGATTGCTCAGAAGCTCGATATCCACCACACTATCGGCCATGACCTGGTGGGTATGGTGGTGGATGACATCGTGGTGACCGGCGCCCGCCCGCTTTTTATGACCGACTACATTGCTACCGGCAAGGTGGTGCCTGAGCGTATCGCCGATATTGTGCGAGGCGTGGCTGAGGGTTGCTCCCTGGCCGGTACTGCCCTGGTGGGCGGCGAGACCGCTGAGCACCCCGGCCTGCTGGCTGAGGATGAATACGATGTAGCAGGTGCTGCTACCGGCATCGTTGAAGCGGACGAGCTGCTGGGCCCTGACCGCGTGCGCGAGGGCGATGTGCTGATTGCTATGGCTTCAAGCGGTATTCACTCTAATGGCTACTCCCTGGTGCGCAAGGTGCTCTCGGTTGCTGGCTGGGAGTATGAGCGTGAGGTCGCCGAGCTGGGCCGTACCCTGGGTGAGGAGCTGCTGGAGCCGACCCGCATTTACACCGCTGACTGCCTGGATTTGATTGAGGCTTTCCCGGTCAACGGTGAGGACGGGCAGACCGGTTCGGGTGTGCGCGGCTTCTCGCATGTGACCGGTGGCGGTCTGGCCGCTAACCTGGCCCGCGTGCTGCCGGTAGGCACCGTGGGTGTGGTCGAGCGTTCCACCTGGGAGATTCCCGCTATCTTCAAGCTGATTGGTGAGCTGGGTTCTGTACCCCAGGCTGACCTGGAACGCACCCTCAACCTGGGTGTGGGCATGATTGCTGTGGTTGACCCGTCGGTTGCTGATGCGGCCGTTGAGCGTCTGAACAAGCGTGGTCTGCCCTCCTGGGTCCTGGGTACCGTGCAGAAGGATACCGGCGAGCACAAGGCAAACCCCGATTATGTGCAGGGCGCTAAGGGCGTGGACGGCGGCGCTGCGGTGCTGTTGGGGGCCTACAAGTAGGTTTTAAAGAAACACATAAATGGTGGTGGGCCCCGGCGATTTGACCGGGCCCACCACCATTTTTCGTACCTGTTGAGGCTTAGGCAACCTTAAGCGGGGCTTGCGTCCCATGTATCTGCTCTCCTGATGCAGCCGAGGTGAGGGCCGCGTCCGTCCTCTTATGCTGTTCTGTCGGGCTGTTTTTCTGTTCAGACTGCTGTTGATCTGCAAAAACCCAGCGGCGCTGCACCGCAAAGCTCACCGGGATAAGTACCAGCTCAACGAGTACCTTAGCCACGAAAAGGGGTAGCCCGACCCAGGTGAGAGTTTCAAGTAGGGCCGTATTAGTAGCCAGAATCGCTACAGCTAGCAGAGCGTAGCGCCCCAGGGAGCGGTGGGCCTGCGGGCGGGGCCCGCCGTCATGCAGAACAATACGGTTGAGGGCAAAGTTGCACAGGGCGGAGATGACGCGGGCTCCCACCACCGCCAGAATTAGGGGCGATCCCAGGGCAACCAAGACCATGAGGGCCACCGTGTCGATGATGAAGCCCGAGAAACTCGCCGCCAGAAAAGCCAGGAGCGGGGCGTAAATCCGTAGGGAGTCCAGTACCGGGTTGAAGTGGCTGGTGGGATTACCCGGCTCATAGACCTTGGTAATGGGTATCTGGGCCAACTCAACCCCACAACGTGAGGCCCGCAGCAGCATATTGAACTCGTACTCATAGCGGTCACCGGGCAGCTCAAAAGCCCAGGGCAGAATCTGCGGGGTCAGGCCGCGCAGACCGGTTTGGGTGTCAGCCAGTTTCTGACCGGTCGACAGACCAAAAAGCGCAGCGGTCAGAGCGTTACCTACCCGCGAGCGCAGCGGCACCCGGGTGTCGGGGGCAGCGGGGTCAGCGATGGTGCGGACGCCCATCACTAGGGTTTTTTGCCCGGCGGACGCCCGTGCCTCAGCTTCCCTACCCACGGCCAGGATGTCGGCGGGCAGGTGCTGCCCGTCGGTGTCCGCTGTGACAACTACCTCGCCCGGCGCTTCCTGCTGGGCCCAAGCGATTCCCGCCCGCAGCGCCGCACCCTTACCGCCGTTGGCGGGCAGGTGCAGCACAGTCACCGATACCAGACCGGGCTGGGTAAAGCGGCGCTCGACCGAAGGAGCGGGAGCTAACCGGGCTCCCAGCCGCTCAACCTGCCCAAAGACAGGAGCAAAATCGGGGCCGGAGCCGTCATTGACCACCAGCACGCGGGCGGTGATGCCCTCAGCACTGGCACGGGTGTCTATGTCTTCGATGAGACGCATCAGGGAGGTATCAGGTTTGTAGGCGGGAATCAGGATCAGCATGACCTTTAGGCTCCTGCGATGTAAAGGATGTCGCTGGTTTCGCGCTCTTGGCCCTTGCCCAGCGGGTTATTGACCAGGGAGTCGTTGAAGAGCATGACGGAGGAGCCGCCACCGTCGATGTTGTAGGCGGTGGTACAACCGGCGTCAATCATTATCTGGGCCAGTTCGGTCATGGTGGCACCACGTGAGTAGCCCTCTGAGCGGCCGTCGACCACCATGAAAAGCAGGTGGTTGGTGCCGATGACGCCCACCGCGGTGCGGGGCTGCTCGCCCTGGATAGAGTGGTTACCGAAGTTGGTGTCGACTTCGACGTCCTCGATGCCGTCAAGAATCGCGCTGTTCTCCACCAGTGCTGGGCCGAAGGAGAGAGTGTTGAGCACGCCCTCATCAACGAGAGCCTGGGCGGTGGTGGCGGTTTCGTCGTAGATTTTGACGCTGCCATCGGCGTAGAAGGCTAGACCGGTGCGGGCAGGAGAGTCGCGGTAGACCACGCCGTTACGCACCACAATGCCGGTCTCGCGGAAGCCGTAGTAGTCGCCGTTGATAGCCCAGATAGCGTTGTGTTCTGCGCCGATGTTGCTGGGCAGGTCAACGATGTTCAGGCCGAACTGGTTGTTAGCGAAGGCCGAGCGCAGGATGCTCGCTGACCCCAGCTTGACCTCCGCGGTGTAGGCGGTGATCTGGTCGCTGGTGCCCTCGTTGAGCACGATGGTATTCAGGGCGATAGAGCCGTTATCTGCGGTGACGCCGGTGTCGGTCACCTGCATGTTGATCAGTTCAGTGTCGGATGCCGCGGCGCTCGTGGTGCTGTTCGAGGCAGCCTGAGCCTCGTAGGCGGCTACGTCTGCGATTTCGGTGTGGTCACGCAGGTAGCGGTTATAGGCCCAGCCGCCGCCCAGGCCTGCGGTACCCAAGAGACCCAGGCCGCCGAGGAGGGCGGTACGTCGAGTGGTTTTGGATTTGGCATAGCTGGTCTTCTGCTCTGCCTGGGTCTGCTGCGGGTTCTGTTCGATGTTCTGGTCTGCGCTGTTGTTCATACCTTCAACTATGGGCGGCTAACCCATGACGAAGGCTTGTCTAACCTATGCCCCAGCTGTGACTGCAACCGAGCGCACCTAGCCGAGCGCGGACGTCCGCGCCTACACCGCTAACCCTTTTCTAACTGTGGCGCTGACCGCCAAATGTGGCAACGCCACCGCCACATTTGGCGGTAGCCACAACATGTTGCGCTCACGCCCATCAGCGGACGCCCTTGTCCACCAGGTTCTTTCGCACAAGCTCAGGGTTATTCATCAGGTCGCTCCACCTAACACGCACAAAACGATAGCCTCGTAGCTCAAGGTCACGCTGACGAATAACCTCCTTCTGAAGCACATGATCCGGCTGCCCATAAGCTCCCGAGTACTTCACGTCTCCATCGACCTCCAGGATGACCTTGGCATCCTCCCACAAAAAATCAGGACGATAGTACCGCTGCCCCACCCAAATAACTTTCTGTTCCTCAGGCCGAGACAGGCCCCACGACATCACCAGATACCGTGCAACCGTCTCTGCAGGCGACTCAGATTTTTCGCTCATATACTCAGCTATCTTTTGACGCTGTTTCGAATACCTACCGCTGCTTTTGAGCAGGGCACTCCGCAGCTCGGCAGCTGGCACCAAACGGTGGTGCAGAAAATAGTCCGCAACGCACAAAGCACTCAAAAAAGGAAGACTCTGACAGCAGTCAAGTATCGTCTGAAGAGGCGTAGTCACAGCTAGCCCCTGATTCAGTACTGCCTGGTCACAGATTTCTTTGCGCGACCTACTCACATGTACACCCGGTTTTGACCGCACAGCAGAAGAAGCGCTGCTCACCCATATCTTTGCGGGTGCTTCCAATAAAGGCGCTCCCCACCAAAGAGCTGCAGATGAATGACTCAGCACATACTGAGGGTGCGTCTTCATAAACGCCACATGCTGGGCTATAAACCGGTGACGGCCGTCCCAACTTTGCCACGTCTGCACCGGCGTATAGGCATTGGTCGCGATTTTATACAGTAGACCCCGTCGACACCGCCGAGAAATTTCGGACGAGCTGATACCTTCGTCTTTCAGCTCCGATGAGGTTTTGATCTGATCGTATATCCTGCTCATACCCACTACCTTGACCACCAGACCTCGCGTTTTCTAGAGGGGGCGGTGAATCTGTGGATAACTTCAGCTATTTTTTGCTCTTATCAGCCTGTATGTCGTAGCGGCCTCGCTATGTGTTAAGAATCATCCACAGGGCTTGACAGCTTTGCAAGTATCGGCGCTGCTCCAGGAACCGCGAAGACGGACGACTCTGCGCGACGTGCCTAGCCGAGCACGGACGTCCGCGCCTACACCGCTAACCCTTTTCTAACTGTGGCGCTAACCGCCAAATGTGGCGACGCCACTGCCACATTTGGCGGTAGCCACAACATGTTGCGGCCCCGCCCATACAAAAGCCCGCCACCGGCGGGCGGTGGCGGGCTAGAAAAAGAGACGGGAAGAACCCGCGTGGTGCTACGCGGGTTACTTCTCTTGATAATCGTCGGCGTACTTATCTGCGTATTCCGAGTAGTCGTCCTCGTCATCGTACTGATAACCAGACGACTTAGACTGAGAGCCAGCATTCTTGCTGAGCTCCCGCTCAAGTGCAGTGTAGTCAGTGTCGGGGCTGAAGTACTTCATCTCCCGAGCCTGCCGAGTTGCTTTAGCCTTCTGACGGCCGCGCCCCATGGCGAGACCCCCTCTTTATCGCTCGTATCTGGCCACCCGCGTGCGCGCAGGGGTGTGCCAGAAAAACTTTCAGTCTTTTCTGTATCTAAGGGTACATGTTTTTGCGCGTCTTTGCTTGCCTGTTCGCCACATGAGATGTAAGAAACTGCTAAAAACCACAAAAAATATAGAGAACGGTCGTTTTATTTCACTTAGCTCCCCTCCTGGCAAAGAGAAGCTCCGCGTCACCCGACCAGAAAGAGGTGACGCGGAGCGGTAGGGCAGCCAGCGAAGGTCTAGGCTGCGAGTGTCGTTATCGCCGGCTGAGTCTATGGGGCTTTAGGGGCGGCCGCCGGGTGCCATACCACCCATGCCACCTGCGGCAGCACCGGAGGTTGCGGTAGCAGTACCGGCCTCTGAGCCGTTGACGCTGATGGTGTAGGTTTCACCCTCGGTGATGGAGCTACCGGCGACAACCACCTGGGAGATGGTCTTGGTTGAGGTGTATTCAGCTACAACCTCGCCGCTGGAGTTGGTGACGGTTACGGTGTCACCCGATGAGACGCTGGCAGAGAACTGGGCGTAGGCGCCCTCCATACCCTCGAACATATCGCCGGAGTCGCCCTGAATCAGGGTGCCGCCGGTGATGGTCAGGCCGCCCGCGGCGTCGGTTGCGCCGTTGCCGCCGGTGGAGGGACCGTTAACGATGACGGTGCCGCCTGAGATTTCAGCGGTGCCGTTGGAGTCAATACCGTCGCCCTCAACGTTCAGGGTGAGCTCGCCGCCGGTGATAGAGATGGACGCGTCAACCACCTGATCCATGCCGCCACCGAAGCCGCCGGAAGTGGTGGTTGAGGTTGAGTCGGTAGAGGGGATGGTTGCGTTGATACCGTCATCGGAGCTGGTGGCGTTGGTGGTGCCGCCGCTGACCGTCAGGTACTGACCTTCGATAGCTTCGACAGACTCTTCGATGGTCAGGCTGCCGCCAGCGATTTCAAGTTCACGTTCTGACTTGAAACCGTCGTCCCCGGCCTTGATATTGATAGTTCCCTCAAGCAGGCGCACCCAGCCGCGTTCGGCGTCCGTATCGTTGGTGGCCTTGATGCCGTCGCTGGTGGCGGTTACATCGATAGTGCCACCGAGAATGTCGACGTAGTCCTTGCCCTTAATGCCGTCGTCGGTTGCGGTGACTTCGATGGTTCCGCCTGCAATGGTCAGACCGTCGCCGCTGGCGATACCGTCGCCGTAGTTACCGGTGACTTTCAGGGTGCCTTCACCGGCCAGGGTCAGGTCGGTGCGGGCGTAGAGGGCGGCATCGGGGTCTTCGGTGCCGGTTGCGGCATAGGTTGAGCCGTCAGCGATGGTGTTGGTGGTGCCGGACTCGGTGTAGATGATGGTTTCGTTGGCGCTTTCGGCGTCGATGGCGGCCCCGTCCTTGTTGGTGATGGAGGCGTTATCGAGGATCAGGCGTACGACGTCCTCGTCACCGGCGGCAACCACAACCTGCCCGTCGGCCAGGGTGCCGGTGAGGCGGTAGTTACCGGCAGCGGTGATGGTGATGATGCCGTTGTCAACGGTTACACCGTCGGTGGCGGTGGGGTTGGAGAGGTCAATGCTAACTTCGGTTGAGGAGTCCCAGGTGAGGTCGTCTGCGTCGTAGTGGGTGTCGTAGCTGATGACTGAGGCTACGGTGCTTCCGGACGCGGTGGCGACAGCGGTTGCCGCTGCTGAGCTTGAAGAGGTGGTGGAGCTTGATGAGGTGGTGGAGCTTGCCGTGGTTCCTGCGGAGCAGCCTGCCAGGGCCAGGGTGCCGACCAGGGCTACGGAGGTCAGGGCTTTGGTGAGGGTTGCGGGCATCTTCATGGGTTTTTCCTTTGTTTTCTGGTCTTGGTTTGTGGAAAGTTTGTGGGGCTGGCTGGTTTTAGCTGGCCAGGGCCGCGAAGCGGGCTTCGGCTTCGACCGGCTGCAGGTACATGTTGCGGGCGATGGTTCGGTTCCACTTGTTGGAGGGCAAATCGGGGTTGAGGGCTGCCATACCGGTGGCGAACTTTGAAATCTTCGAGGGGCGGATGCCTGCCCGCCACAGGTGCTTGTCTGCTACCGAGGGGGCGGAGCCTGACTTGGTTTCGATGATGACCATGCCGGCTGCGGTGTAGTCGGTGCCGACCTCGTACTGGGAGTGGGGCCCTAAGGCTCGTTCGCTCATGGGTGTCCAGGTCAGGTGGGTGTCGATGGTCATGCGGGAGTCGACCGGGTTGTGTTCGGACGCCGGTAGCAGCACGGTGGTGCGGCGGTAGGCGGTGGTCAGGATGGGCTCGAAGGCTGTGGCCGGGGCGTCGATGAGGCCGCGCAGGGATTCTTCGACGTAGTCGCGGCCAGCGGCGTTGAGGTAGGCCCGGTCTGCGGCGGGGTAGGGGATGCGTTCCTTGACGGTGACTGCCCGGGCGCCCTCGGTCTTGACTTCGAGGAAAGTGTCGCCGGTGTCTACGTAGGAGCGGGTGCGGATCTTGTAGCGGTTGCGGCGGCCGGTGGCGGCCAGCTTGTAGGAGTCGAGGTTTTCAGTATCGAAGTAGACCGAGTCGTAGGCGAAGTCGCGTTCGCCGTTGATTTCGAGTACGGACGCATCGGCGGGCAGGTTGGAAAGTACCGCTGCGGCGTAGAGGCCGTCGACGATGTACTTGCGGTCGACGCGGGTCTGCATGGCTGCTTTGGCGTTCAGTTCGTCCAGGCTGATGCCGGGCCAGTGGGCCGGGACCAGGGTGGCGGTGTTCTGGGTGAAGGCTGTAGCAGTCATGGCGGTCTTTCTGTCGTGCTCTGTTCGGGCTGTTGTTAACAGTCTGGTGGGCGAAGCTATGTTTAAGCTGTGGTGAACTTAGCTTGAACTTATGCATGCCAAACTTTTTTATTTCCCCTTGTCAAAAGGTAAAAATAAGGACGCCCGACCCGGCTTTCTTGCCCCTGGCAAGTAAAGCGGGTGCGGGCGTCCTGCTCGCTCACTGACCCCTAGCGCACGCTGGTGAGGGAGCCGGTGGCGGGCAGAGTCTTCTTGGAATCTCCCACGGTGTAGCGGATGTTGGCGATGGTCTTGTCGTTGATGAGGTCAAGCTCGGCGATGGTGGCGTTCTCGATGCTGTAGCCCAGCTGGGTTGAGAGGTAGGCCTTGAGTTCTTCTTCGTCGCTGATGGCGCGGTCGACAATGATGGTCTGGCTGCGCAGGGTGGTCATGAGCTTGGAGTGGTCAACCACGAACATGATGGCCAGTAGCAGGGCTGAGAGGCCGAGAGCCAGGCCGATAGGTTCGAGGCCGATACCCATGAGCAGGCCGAGGGCGAGCGCTGCGAAGTAGTAGGCAACTTCGCGCTGGTCAAGCTCGGTGGAGCGTAGGCGGATAATGGACAGTACGCCGAAAAGACCCATGCCCATACCGGCGCTGGTGGCGTCGGCGTTAGCCAGGGCGACGGTGACGGCGAAGACGCCCACGTTGATGATGATGTAGGAGACCACGAGGTCGCGGCGGCGGTGGCGGGTCACGTACATGCCGCACAGAATCAGGATGGCGACGAGGTCGAGGGCGGCTGCTGTGATGATGGTGTTCACGGGGTTCTCCGAGGGGTGTATCTGGTCTTGCTTTGCTTGATAACCAGTGTTCTCTCAGAGTCTGTGTTTAGCCTGTGTTGTACTTAGCCTTCACTTATGAGCACCTACAGACAGCCCTTTTAGTGCCTTTGACCTGGTGAAACTCACAGAAGAAAAAGTTTAGATGCCTTCGTGCGGGGCTGTAACGGTGTAGAGGGCGTCGGTGACGTCGGCGCGCCAGAGGTAGGTGGCACGCGCGTCCGCCCGGCCCGGGCCCTGGTTGATGACGGCGATGGGCTTGCCCGCGCGGGCGAAGTCGAGGGCGATTTTGTAGGAGCTCATCACGGCCAGAGATGAGCCGAGAACCAGCAGGGAGCGCGCCCGCTCCCCCAGTTCTTTGACGGCCTGCTTGCGGGCAGGTGGAACGGGTTCGCCGAAGTAGACCACTGCGGGTTTGAGCTTGGTCGAGCCGCAGGCCAGGCAGCCGACCATCTGAAAATCCTGGATGAAGCGGGCGTCGATCTCAGCGTCCCCGTCGGGGTTGACCTGCAAGGTGGTGCTGGCGAGGCGTTCGAGGTAGCCGGGGTTGGCGGCCTCAATGCGGGCGTCCAGGGAGGTGCGGCCCTCGTCCGCCCCGCAGTCTAGGCACTCGATGCGGGAGAGGTCCCCGTGCAGGGTAACGACCTTACGGGAGCCGGCTGCGGTGTGCAGGCCATCCACGTTTTGGGTAATCAGCCCGGCAAGGCGCCCCTGGGCTTCGAGGTCTGCGAGCAGGTAGTGGGCGGTATTGGGGCGGGCCCGGTTCATCTGCCGCCAGCCCACAAAAGATCGGGCCCAGTAGCGCTGCCGCGCCACCTCGTCGAAACGGAATTCCTGGTAGGTCATGGGCCGGTGGTTACGCAGGGACCCGGCGGGGCCGCGGTAGTCGGGGATCCCTGAGCCTGTGGAAATTCCTGCCCCTGTGAGCACCAGAACCTGCCCGTCACGCAGGAGTTGCCGGATGCCGTCCGCTGCTACCTGCGGGTCGGTGGGCTGGGCTGTTTCGGCCACCACCCGGTCGATGGAGCGCAGGGCCGCAGCGTGGGTGGCGGCGATCTCGGCGTGCGCGGTGATGGACGAGGACGCCCCGGCAAAGCGGGTATCGAGCGTGTTGGGTGCGGGGCGGGGTTGAGTCTGGTTCACTCTTCCAGTTTAAAAGACAAAGACCCTATCGCTTCTCTCTTGACCCCGAGATAATCCGTAGGGTCAAGAGAGAAACAATAGGGTCATGCTCCGTTTTTACTCGGCGGTGACGACCAGCCCGTCGACGGTGACATCGGGGTTGACGTCCACGCGTACGGTGTCGCCGTCCTTGATGGCACCGGCCAGGATTCCCTTGGCCAGGCGGTCGCCGATTTCGCGCTGCACGAGGCGGCGGAGCGGACGGGCCCCGTAGGCCGGGTCGTAGCCGGCAAGTCCCAGCCACTCGGTGGCGGCGTCGGTGACGTCCAGGGTCAGGCGGCGGTCTTCCAGGCGGCGGGCCATCGAAGCGATCTGTAGACCCACGATAGAGGCCAGGTCATCGGCTGAGAGGGGCTCAAACATGATGACCTCATCCAGGCGGTTGAGGAACTCCGGCTTGAAGCTGGCGTTCACGGTATTCATGACCGCGCTCTTTCGGGCTTCATCGTCGAGGTTCTGGTCAATCAGGAACTGGGAGCCCAGGTTAGAGGTCAGAATCAGGATGACATTGCGGAAGTCCACGGTGCGCCCCTGACCGTCGGTCAGACGTCCGTCGTCGAGCACCTGGAGCAGGATGTCGAAGACCTCGGGGTGGGCCTTTTCGACCTCGTCGAGCAGCACAACCGAGTAGGGGCGGCGGCGCACAGCTTCGGTGAGCTGGCCGCCCTCTTCGTAGCCAACGTACCCGGGAGGGGCACCGACCAGGCGGGCGACGGCGTGCTTTTCGGCGTATTCGCTCATGTCGATACGGACCAGGGCACGTTCGTCGTCGAACTGGAACTCGGCCAGGGCCTTGGCCAGCTCGGTTTTACCGACGCCGGTGGGGCCGAGGAAGAGGAAGGAGCCGATGGGACGGTCGGGGTCTGAGATTCCGGCGCGGGAGCGGCGCACGGCATCAGCCACGGCGGTGACTGCCTGGCGCTGACCGATCAGGCGCTTGCCCAGTTCGTCTTCCATGTGCAGCAGCTTCTCAGATTCACCCTGGAGCATGCGCCCGGCGGGAATACCGGTCCAGGAAGAGATAACCTCGGCGATATCGTCGGCGGTCACTTCTTCAGAGACCATAGATTCTTCAGAGGCGGTGTTCTCGGCCTGCTGGGCTGCGGCCAGTTCAGCTTCAAGGGCGGGAATCTCACCGTAGAGCACGCGGGAGGCTTCAGCCAGGTTGCCTTCGCGCTGGGCGACTTCTGCCTTGGAGCGCAGCTCGTCGATTTGGGTTTTGAGGTCACCGACGCGGTTGAGACCTGCCTTTTCAGCTTCCCAGCGGGCGTTGAGGGCGTCCAGCTCTTCCTTCTTGTCGGCCATGTCTGCCCGCAGGGCTTCAAGGCGCTCGACGGAGGCGGGGTCGGTTTCGTTGGCCAGGGCCAGCTCTTCCATGGTCAGACGGTCAACGGCGCGACGCAGGGCGTCGATCTCTTCGGGAGCGGAGTCGATTTCCATGCGCAGACGGGAGGCTGCCTCGTCGATTAGGTCGATGGCCTTATCGGGCAGCTGGCGCGAGGGGATGTAGCGGTTGGACAGGTTCGCGGCAGCGACCAGGGCGGAGTCTGCAATGGCAACCTTGTGGTGGGCCTCGTATCGCTCTTTCAGACCGCGCAGAATACCGATGGTATCTTCCACGCTGGGCTCACCCACGTAGACCTGCTGGAAGCGGCGCTCTAGGGCGGCGTCCTTTTCGATGTTTTCGCGGTACTCATCGAGGGTAGTCGCACCGATCAGGCGCAGCTCACCGCGGGCCAGCATGGGCTTGAGCATGTTGCCGGCGTCCATGGATCCCTCAGAGGCACCGGCTCCCACAACCGTGTGAATCTCGTCGATGAAGGTAACAATCTGCCCCTCAGACTTCTTGATATCTTCGAGCACGGCCTTGAGGCGCTCTTCGAATTCGCCGCGGTACTTGGCACCGGCGACCATAGCCCCCAGGTCCAGGGAGATCAGGGTCTTACCGCGCAGGGATTCGGGCACGTCACCTGAGACCATACGCTGGGCCAGGCCCTCAACCACGGCGGTCTTACCGACACCGGGTTCACCGATGAGCACGGGGTTGTTCTTGGTGCGGCGGGAGAGCACCTGGATCACGCGGCGGATTTCGCTATCGCGCCCAATGACGGGGTCGAGTTTGCCTTCACGGGCAACGGCGGTCAGGTCGGTGCCGTACTGTTCTAGGGCACCGAAGGTGCCTTCGGGGTCGGGGGTGGTCACGGTGCGGTCTCCTCTCACGGTGGGAATAGTGTCTTCGATGGTTTTTTCGGTTGCCCCGGCTTTCTGCAGGGCACGGGCGGTGGCGTCATCACCGGTGGCGAGTGCCAGAAGCAGGATTTCAGTGGAGATATAGGTATCGCCGAACTGGGTGGCCTTGGCTTGGGCGGTTTGAATGGCGGTCAGGACGGCCCGGCTCGGCTGGGCTTGGGCAGCGGAGGCTCCCTGCACCTTGGGTAGTTTTGAAATCTCGGTGGACGCTGCCAGCGAGATGGCATCGACGTCGAGGCCGGCGGTTTTGAGGACGGCTACAGCCACTCCCTGCCGCTGGTCCATGAGGGCCTTGAGCAGGTGGGGAGTGTCGAGGGTGGGGTTGCCCGCAGTTTGGGCATTCATGTTGGCAGCCGAGAGGGCTTCTTGGCTCTTGGTTGTAAATTGGGCGTTCATTGTTCTCCTTTACCTTTTGCGTTGGTAGTTTGTTCATACTTGAGTCTACTACACTCAACTATCTTGCGCTAGATATCTGAGGGGCAATTTTCTTTCCGCCCCTATCTACCCCAAACCTACAGGTGTCTCGCACGGCGGGCACGCACGTCCGCCATCTTTCTCAGCCCACCACATCACCTTTACACTGGATAGCAGTCACTCACCCAAGGAGAACCATGCCCCGCACCGCCTACGCCATCCGCCATGTCGCCTTTGAAGATCTTGGCATCTTTGAAGATTTACTCACCAAGCGAGGTTTTAGCGTCGAATACCGCGATGCCGGTATTGACGCCCTCAACACCCCCGAGGTGCGCGAGGCAGATTTGCTAATCATTCTGGGCGCCCCCATTAGCGTGAACGACACCCAGGACTACCCCTTCCTCTTTGAAGAAGTAGAACTTATCAAGGCGCGCATTGCCGCCCAGAAACCCGTGCTGGGTATCTGCCTGGGAGCCCAGCAGATTGCTCTGGCAGCGGGCGCGCAGGTTGACCCCACCGGCGAAATCGAGCTGGGCTACTCCCCGGTAGAACTTACCGAAGCCGGGAAAGAATCAGTACTTGCGCCGCTCGGCAACGACCCCGTCCTCCACTGGCACGGCGATGCCTTTACCCTGCCCGAAGATTCCCTTAGCCTAGCCCGCACCCAGATGTGCGAGAATCAGGCCTTTACCCTAGAGGACGCCGCAGGACGCCCCTACGCGCTAGCCCTCCAGTTCCATCTTGAGGTGAACCCCCGCCATATTGAGCAGTGGCTCATCGCCTACGCCGACTACATCAGGGCCTCAGAACAGGACGTCGCGGTAATCCGCCGCGAAGCCTCCCTCTACGCTGAAAAACTGACTGCAGCTGCCACCGAGGTACTCACCGGCTGGCTCACTAGGGTAGAACTGTAATAAGCCACCACCGCACGATTACAGGGCTAGTCGAGAAAGTCATACATGGACTCTTCTCGCTCAAGTCGCTCGCGGGTAGCCTCATCTAGTCCGCGGGTGAGAGCTCGCGCCCGCCGGTAGTCACTGATGGCCAGCAGCAGGGTGGCAATAGCGAATGAGAAGGTTAGAATTCCGCTGGTATTACCAAAGGCAGCAGAAAGACCGATAACATCGGGGCCCAGCAGGGCTGCCGCTGCCGAAATATTCTGCCCCTCTAGCCGGTCGGGAGCAACCATACCGAAGAACCCGGCTAATACCCATGTGGAAGCAGCAACAAGGGCGGTAACAGGCGGCAGCCCCGCCCGCTTTCCGGCGCCCTGCAGCCCCATCTCTTTATAGGAAAACAGGGCAGCTACCAGCAGAATAATGAGCAGGGCGGGGCCGAACGATATCGCGTAAATAGGCACAAGCTCTCCCCCAGCACCAAAGAGGGCGCGCCCGGCGGTAATCCAGGCAGCCGACGCACAAGCCATGGGTACCAGCAGATAGGCCAGTGCCTGACGCACAAGGCCCGACTGCCGCTGTAGACGCGGGTGGGCAGAAGCAGAGTCAGGGCTAGATGTAGAGTGCTCTTGGTTCACCCCACCTATCCTAACCGGGCAGAGCTCTGCGGACGGGTAGGGTGGTATATATGAGCAGACTTGAAGCTATTTTCTTTGACCACGACGGAACCCTTGTAGACACCGAGCCCCTCTGGGCAGAGGCCAAAACCGCACTGACTGCCGAGTTCGGAGCTACCTGGACCGAACAAGATACCCTCATGACCCTGGGCAAGCCTGCCGCAGTCACCTTCGCCCGCATGCAGGAGCTGGGTGCAGATGTTTCTGCTGACGAGCTCTACGACCGCCTTAAGGCTAAGATGTCGGTTCTCTTGAAGGACGCCCGTGTGGAGCTCCTGCCCGGCATTGAGGCGCTCTTGGCGCAGGTGGCCGAGGCGGGCGTCCCCGCAGGAATTGTCACCAACGCGACCACCGAGGTTGCCGCCAACACCGCCAAGCTGGCACCGGAGGGGCTTTTCAAAACCCTGGTCACCGATGAGCAGGTCACTCACGCTAAGCCCGACCCCGAGCCCTATCTGCTTGCAGCCCGCAATTTAGGGGTAGACCCCGCTAACTGTATTGCTGTAGAGGATTCTGCTTCTGGCGCTCAGAGTGCTATGGCCGCAGGCATGAAAGTGGTCGTCGTGCCCGGTATGACCGAGGTGCCCGAACATCTGGGCCACGCCCGTTATGCCCACACGGAGCTCACCCTTGATAAGATTCGGGCATTGATCGAAGGCTAAGAGCTACATTGCCACACAGAAAAGGCGGGTCTATCGCGCGATAGACCCGCCTTTAGTGCGTGGTTCGAGTTTTAAGCTCTGCGGCTTACTTGAGGTTACCCTGGCCGTCTTCGAGGTGGCCGCGCAGGAACCACTGGAAGAGCTCCAGTTCAGCGGTCTGGCCAATCAGCAGGTCCTCGGTGATGGGGTCGATGTCGCCCACCTTTGCAATAGCTGCACGGTGGTCTTCAACCACAACGTTGTAGACCTCGTTCAGGGCACGGATGTGAGTCATAGCGTCTGCACGGTCAACATCGTATTCAGCCCAGGTGCGCTTTTCAACCAGGTCACCGGAGAGGCCGTTGGGGGCTACACCCATGGTGGCCATGCGCTCTGCAATGGCGTCAACGAAGCCGCGTACCAGGTCGACCTGGGGGTCGAGCATTTCGTGAACGGCGATGAAGTTGGGGCCAACGACGTTCCAATGGGCGTGCTTAAGCACCAGGTGCAGGTCGTTCAGGGCGTGCAGGCGAAGCTGCAGAACGTCGGCTACGTGGTGGCCTGATTCTTCGGTGAGACCGGGGACGGTGAATGATGCGTACTTGCTCATGAGTGAGACTTCCTTTCGAAAGTGATGACCGGTATTTTTCAAAGCTCCGGCTGGCTTGCTGTACTTCTAGCCTACGCACTCTCAACAGCGTTTTCAAGCATTATTATGATTAATTCATAATAAGCAAAACCTTGTTTGACCTGCTGGAACACCTTATTTCTGTCTTAGTTAAGCCTTACCTGACCACACTCTGGCTAGATATTTCAGGCAGTCAAACCACATAAACCCATTTAACATAAAGGTTCACGCGCCACAGATGGTGGAGCGTGAACCTTGATGCAATCAATGAGACTGGTTATGCAACCCGCTGATGACTAGATTTTTTCAGCAGAGCGGCCAGTGCGGGCACCAAGCAGACCACCCAGGGCGGTGATGATCATAGCCAAAATGAGACCACAGAAAGTGTACAGGGAGTACTTAGCGGTGTTGTTCATAGCATCGTTTGCTACAACAACAGCCTGATCAAAGGTTTCTTGAGCATTGTTTGCCAGGTTATTCAGGGTTTCCTCAGCCTTCTGTACGCCCTCTTCATATGAGGTCACGATATTGTTAGCAGCCGATCGCGATTGAGCTGCGGTGAGGTTAGTGTTAGCTTCAATTTCACGAGCCAGAGCATCCTCGTCGATCTGCTCAGTGATTGATGCAATACGATCTTCAATGTTTGCACGAACATCCTCTGCAACAACAGAAGAATCTTCACCGTCTACAATGATTCGCTGAGCAGCTACCTGCAGGTCAGCAACGGTTTCATCAACTTGGGCCTGGAGATAGTCGGGGTGCAGCTGCTCAATGGAGCTATTAGCAAGCGCCTGACGCACATCAGCAGAGACACCCTCGGCATCAACATCAATTCGGTCGGTATTGATATTCGAAACAGCCTGAGCCGCCGCCGATGACGCACTTGAAACAGCACCGCCAGCCGCACCAAGCATGTTACCCAGCGCCCCAAATGCAGAAGATACTGCGCTCACAGCTAGAACCACAATGGCAATAACACCCAGTGCCCACGTAAGGAACCCGTGAATCAAGCCCGCCTTGTTAGCGGTCAAACCAGCAATAAAGCCCGCCACACCAAGAGAAACAGCCAAAGAAAAAATAGTCCAGATTATCAGACCAGTTCCGACACCTTCCGTTGGGTTTTCAGCAGTCAGGTCGGTACCTCCAAGCCCCACCGCAGTTCCCACAAGAGAGAAGAGTGCAGAGAGAGCGATGAAGGTAACTAGACCAGCAAAGATGCTTCGCCATGAGATGTTACTACCTGCCTCAAGACGGGCATCTTGGGCAATAATCTGGCGGAGAGAGCCGCGTGCGATACCCCGAGGCGCGTTAGCGCCTGACTCAACAACCCCTACATTTTCGGTCATAATTTTTCCTTTAGATACATGATCAACTAATCAAGAATTTTAAGTATGAGACACAATATCACTCTAGAAGATAGTGCATACCCTCTATTTATAGCACGTACACTTTCATTCATGAGCTACCGACAACCCCAATAATCAAGGTTTAGGTGACGCAGCATCACTACCGCCATGCTCAAAATCACGAAAATTTTTACTAGTCAAGTAGCGATTTCAACAGCATATCGATAAGTAAACTTTGCGTCACCACCATGAAAAATGGGATTCATTTCATAAGTAGGCTTGACTGCTAGGAGATATCTCTGAGGCACGAACAGTCAGAACCAGAATGCTAAAATATAGGGTTAGACCCGCATCGGCCAAGCGAAACTCTTTCACCATGCCTACGACCAGTTCTCAACCTTCACCTTCACGCACCTTCCCCAGTTGCGCCCAGATTCGCCGCTGGCGCCGCTACCTGGCTGAAGAAATCTCAGAAGCTCGTATCTATGCCGCCCTGGCAGAGCGTGCCGAAGGAAAAGAAGCAGAGATTCTCCGGGAGGTTGCTCAGGCTGAGGAGCGCCACCAAAATCACTGGCGGGAACTGTTAGGCGAGCACGCTTACCCCGAACCCAAGCCGTCTATCTCCGCCAGATTCCTGCAACTTCTTGCTAAGAACTTTGGGTCAGTTTTTGTGCTCGCCCTAGCCCAGCGTGCCGAGGGCCGCTCACCTTATGCGGAGGACCCCGACGCCACTGAAGCCATGGCCGCCGATGAAGCAATTCACGAAGAGATTATTCGAGCACTGTCTACCTCTGGCCGTGAAAAACTCTCGGGCAACTTCCGCGCCGCCGTCTTTGGCGCAAATGATGGTCTAGTATCGAATGCTGCTCTCATCATGGGCGTGGGGGCTTCTGGCGTCAGCAGCTCTATGGTGCTTCTTTCAGGCGTCGCAGGCCTACTGGCTGGCGCCCTCTCCATGGCCGCCGGCGAGTTCGTTTCTGTGCGCTCCCAGCGTGAACTCCTGGACGCTTCTCGCCCAACCCAGGTCACCCTCAACGTTGCCCACCAGCTCGATATTAACCAGAATGAACTAGAACTGATTTACAAGGCTCGAGGCATGAGCGAGGAAGCTGCCCGCCACCGTGCCATGGAGCGCTTCGGCTATTTCACCTGCGACTGCGATCCCTCACTCTCCTTCCGCAATGATATTGAGGGCGAAGAGGTTGAGGACGCCCACGGCGCACTCGGCAGCGATGTGGGGGCTGCGGCCTCCAGTTTCTGCTTCTTTGCATCCGGCGCATTGATCCCGATTCTTCCCTATATTTTTGGCATGTCGGGCGGTGCAGCCATGCTGGTTGCCATGCTGCTAGTGGGCTTTGCGCTGATGGTCACCGGTGGCGTGGTGGGTCTTCTTTCGGGAGCCTCCCCCTTCAAGCGCGGCCTGCGCCAGCTAGCGATCGGTTACGGGGCGGCCCTAGCTACTTATCTACTAGGGTTGGCATTCAATACAGTGGTTCTCTAGATAGACACACAACCATCTGCCCAGAAACACCTGTCAGGACATGGCAAGTTATTAAACCCTGCATGTCAGAAATACCTAGACTTGCAGGGTTTTACCGCGCATATTTCACAGAAGGTTTACCATGTCACATCATCAAAAAGTTCTCTAACCCAACCGCAGAACCTTGGTGAAGGGGGCAGCCTGGGCAGCGCCTGCCGTTATCTCCAGCGCCACTATCCCCGCTTATGCGGCCTCACACGGTGCATTACAACTACCCGATTTAGCGGTGGGGCCGAATACGACTGGGGGTACGCGGCAAGAAGGTGCCACAAGCACAACCCAGACCTTGACTCTGGGTGGCCAATTCTTCATCACGGATTTACCAGCCAATATCACCGTCACCAGTATTAAATACGAGGTCTGGACCTCTAACTGCATAGACCAGAAATCTTCTGGACCCGGTATTTTCTGGATTGGTAACACCTCCGCCCAGTACTCTTCTTGCGCAGTTAGAAACACATCAACGAGCCAAATCCCCTGGACCACCGACGTCACGAAAACCCATTTGGCACCTAGGACTAAACGAATGACCGTTGATGCCACCCCAGGGTTACCAACCCTTACGCACCCTTTGTACTTATAGTGCAAAGCACTCAAAACTTGGTGAACCATACTTACCCTTCGGGCGCAACTGAACAATCTTGGAACCTCATTATGACCTGGGACCCCAGCACGGGCGCTAATACTGATGGTCACTATTCAACTTCTTCTACATCCTCTGATTGCCGCAATTTCACCACAGGACCATCAGGGCGCTTCCCCATTGTGTACAGCGGTGCAGTTCCCCCAGCCAGCTCCAATAACGTGAATAGCACTTACAAAGGTGAAACCCTGATTACGATTACCCTCTCAAACGGCCAGACACTCACCCACCGTTCTATATCGGGATCATAGGCCTCCCTTGAACCCATATACAAAGGGCGCCCACCGCTATTTGGTGGGGCGCCCTTATTACACAGAGTCCAGCGATAACCTCTAGACGACACCCCCCCAAGAGGGGACGAAGGCGTTGTAATAAGCACTTACTGATATCCGGCACCCCAACACATGCTCCAGAGATGGTCACCCCCGCACACAGCCACACCCCAAAAAGCATTTTCTAGCACCTGACGCCTTAATCACATGGATTCCCCCAGTTAAACTGTCTCGGGAATCAGCACATTTCTGCTAATATGTTTTCAACCTAGGTTTTTAGGATATTTTAGTAGCCTTAGTGAACTCTTTGGCTTTTCCATATCTTCAAACCCTCTAACGGCTTTATCTCCCAGTGTGCATGCTGGAGTCACTCGCCAAAATGGTCTCGCATTGATCACTTAACCTCACCCTTTAGCAAAGGAAACCAATGAACAACGTTTCACGTCGCAACCTAGCCAAGGGTGTTGCCTGGGCAGCTCCCGTCGTTATCTCCACCGCTGCTATTCCTGCTTACGCAGCTAGCCCTTCCGATGTCTGTTCTAGCACCTCACCTGCTACCAGCATCACCTGGGCTAATTTCGTTCGACACACCCCCGTCTCAGCACAGGGCAGCACCAGGCACTCAGGTTCAGTTCCTACTAACGACAGCAAGGCGGTCCTCACCATTACCCATGTCTCATCGACTGGCCCGTCCCTTTCAAACTCTCAGAACCTCATCACCAAGAAAAACACAGCAAGCACCGTTACTTGGTCTAGCTATTCAGGCTTGTCAGATTATCTTTTCTTCCAGAGCCTCCAGAGTCGCACCAATGGGTACACTGGCGGTAACCAGCGCTCCACTATCACCATGAGTTTCTCAGCTCCCGTGAAAGGTTTCTCTTTCACCATTGGAGACGTGGATCAGGGCACCAGCGGGTCCGGTGGCCCCTGGCAAGATGTCTTTACTGTAAGTTCTTCTCTTAATGGTGTCGCGACCTCTGCTCCTATCGCCTCAGGCGGAGCCACCATCTCAGCTAACGCCACCACCACAACTTTCACAGCTAATCGAAACTCACTGGATCCCAGATCATCTGCTGGCAACGTGACTCTGAGCTTCCCCAAGCCCGTCGATACCATTACCCTTACCTGGGCTAACGGCAGCAATCGTACCGGCGCTCAGAACTTCGTTATCGGTGGCCCTACCACGCTGAACGTCTGCTAACCGGCACTTCATCTAACTAGTCTGTCTGCCCGGCAGAATAGGGGCCCTGACCAGCAAGCTGGTCAGGGCCCCTTCCTGCATATCTCTTGGCCGGTTCACCATCAGAAATACGAAGTCCGGGTGTGTGGCATTACCTCGCAGATAAACAAGGACGCCGGTGGTCACGCACCTGCGTGACCACCGGCGTCCTACCGGCTAGGGGAACTAGCTTACTTGTTAGCGAAAATCTCGCGCATCAGCTGGGCAGCCTCTGACGGAGTCTTACCAACCTTGACGCCAGCGGCTTCCAGGGCTTCCTTCTTGGCCTGGGCAGTGCCAGATGAACCGGATACAATCGCACCGGCATGGCCCATGGTCTTACCCTCGGGGGCGGTAAAGCCGGCAACGTAGCCAACAACGGGCTTGGTGACGTTAGCCTTGATAAACTCAGCAGCGCGCTCTTCAGCGTCACCACCAATCTCACCAATCATCACGATAGCCTCGGTCTCGGGATCAGCCTCGAAAGCTTCGAGAGCATCAATATGGGTGGTGCCGATGATGGGGTCACCGCCGATACCGATAGCGGTGGTGAAGCCGATATCGCGCAGCTCAAACATCATCTGGTAGGTCAGGGTACCTGACTTGGAGACCAAACCAATCTTGCCCTTACCGGTGATATTGGCGGGGGTAATACCGACCAGGGATTCGCCGGGGGTGATGATGCCGGGGCAGTTGGGGCCGATGATGCGGGTAATCTGCTTGCCGTCAGCGCCAACCTTGCTCTTAGCGTAGGCCCAGAACTCAGCGGTATCACCGACGGGCACGCCCTCGGTAATAACGACGACCAGGGGCACCTCAGCGTCGATTGCTTCGATAACAGCGTCCTTGGTGAAGGCCGGGGGGACGAAGACGATGGAGACATCTGCGCCGGTCTCCTTGACGGCTTCAGCAACGGAGCCGTAGACGTTCAGCTCAACGTCGTTACCAGCTGCGTCCTTGTGGGAAACGGTGGTGCCAGCCTTGCGGGCATTCACGCCGCCCACAATCTGGGTGCCAGCTGCGAGCATGCGGGCGGTATGCTTGGTACCTTCACCGCCGGTGATGCCCTGAACGATGACCTTGGAGTCCTTGTTCAAAAAGATAGACATTGTAAAAACCTTCTAGTAATAATCAGCGGTGATTTATGCGGTGTGGGCCAGCTCGGCTGCCTTGTCTGCGCCAGAGTCCATGGTCTCTGCCTGGTGGACCAGGGGATGGTTGGCTTCGGTGAGAATGCGGCGGCCCTCATCAACGTTGTTACCGTCCAGGCGGACGACCAGGGGCTTGGTTGCCTTATCACCCAGGATCTCCAGAGCCTTGACGATGCCGTTAGCCACAGCGTCGCAGGAGGTGATACCACCGAAGACGTTGACGAAAACAGACTTGACCTGCTTGTCGTTGAGGATGATATCCAGGCCAGCTGCCATCACCTCAGCGGACGCACCGCCACCAATATCGAGGAAGTTAGCGGGCTTGACATTACCGTGGTTTTCACCGGCGTAGGCAACGACGTCCAGGGTAGACATGACCAGACCCGCGCCGTTACCGATGATGCCAACCTCACCATCCAGCTTGACGTAGTTGAGGTCGTTTTCCTTAGCCTTAGCTTCGAGGGGGTTCTCGGCTGACTTATCAACCAGGGACTCGTACTCGGGCTGACGGAACTCAGCGTTATCGTCCAGGGAAACCTTGCCGTCCAGGGCCAAAATCTTACCGTCGCCGGTCTTGACCAGCGGGTTGACCTCAACCAGGGTGGCGTCTTCCTTCTTGTAGACCTCGCCCAGCTTGACCAGCACCGCAGCGACGTCCTCACGCACGTCCTCAGCGAAGCCAGCAGCCTCAACAATTTCGGTAGCCTTCTCGGCGGTGATACCGTCCATGGGGTTGACCTCAACCTTGGCCAGGGCCTCGGGGCGCTCGGCAGCCAGGGTCTCGATGTCCATGCCACCCTCAACGGAGCACATAGCCAGGTAGGAGCGGTTAGCGCGGTCAAGCAGCATGGAGAAGTAGTACTCTTCAGCGATGTCTGCGCCCTGGGCAATCATCACGCGGTGGACGGTGTGGCCCTTGATGTCCATGCCCAGAATCTGCTGGGCGTACTCGTAAGCCTCATCAGCGGTCTTGGCGACCTTCACGCCACCGGCCTTACCGCGTCCGCCCACCTTAACCTGGGCCTTGACTACGGTGACGCCACCGATCTTCTCAGCTGCTGCCTTTGCTTCTTCAGGGGTGGTAGCTACGATGCCCTGGAGCACGGGGACGCCGTGCTTCTCAAAGAGATCGCGTGCCTGGTATTCAAACAGGTCCACAGGGATTCCTTCTTCGTCGAAGTCATGCCAGAAAGCGGTGCTCCCGGCGTTTACATGTACGAAGTTCGGTGCCCGCCCCATTGCGAGAGCTGGAGCACACAAAGCTTCTCCACAAAGAAACTTTAGCGTACTTGCCTATAGGGGTGCGAACTTATTTCCCTCTGAATGAAACAAACCTGTCAGTTACGACCGGCGCTCCCCGACCGGGCCTATTTGGCCTTCTCGCAGGCATCCAAAATATTGACCAGGAAGGGGGCTGTATCGGAGGCACGAGGCACCATCAGGTACTCCAGCTCATCGATACGCCAGAGCATAATACGAGCCTCAGCCACGGTGCAGGACAGGGCCTTGCCCGGGGCGAAGAAGTCCGGCGGGAAGTCGAAGTGCACGACCTCGTCGATGACGTCCGCCGCGGCAACCCCGCTCAGGTTCAGCACGGTGCGATTGACCGATACATCGAGCACCAGCCCCTCATCGCGCCCCAGGGCCGCGGTGAGCGCGCGCCCCAGTTTTACGGCGTCCACCCTGGTCACCACCAGGTACACGCCCTCTTCAACGTAGAGGCAGGCCACGACCTGGCGGGTACCGTACAGCAGATGCAGGGCGGTCGCATCGCCCGTTACCTGACCGCGAGTAGTCGGTAAGGCAGCGCCCAGCACCTTCTCAATGCGGCGGGCAGCATCGGTCGAGGGGTCAATTTCAATACGAAAAAGGAAAAGATCAGAAATCTCCTGAAGCTGCACGCGGGTGTCGGTCACCTCATCCATTGCCTCCACAAATTCTTCGGCGATAGAGGGAAGGTTAGAGTCGTGATCCATGGTCATCCTTGAGTGAATCGGGCAGAAAAGAGCCCGGCACCACGGGCGGTACCGGGCTTCTTATATCTTAGTCGGTCTTTTTAGTCAGCGGCGCGTAGCGCAGCAGGAGTCGTTTCTCTTCTTTGGCAAAGCGCACCTTGGCGACGGTTTTATCGCCGGCCCCTTCAACCGCGGTCACGCGGCCCTCACCAAAGCTGGTGTGCTCAACGCGGTCGCCAACCGCGAGCGCCGGAATTTCCTTGTTCTGCTGCACGCGGGAGACCTGCCGGGCTGCTGCCTTGAGTCCGTAGGTGGAAGACCCGTTGACTTCGCTGGTGGACGGTTCGGTAGGACGCCGCCGCTCGGCCGGTTCGTCAAAGCGGCTGGAGTAGGTGGAGGACCCGTACGAAGAACCGTACCCGCTCACAGAGCTGCCGCCGCGGTTGCCTGCCCAGCCGCCGCGTCCGCCCGCGTAAACACCCCCGTAGCCGCTACCGGAATAGCCGCCAAAGGATGAACCGGTGCGCTTCCAGTCAATGAGTTCTTCGGGGATCTCTTCGAGGAAAGGCGACGGCGGGTTGAACTGGCTCTGGCCCCACATGGAGCGGTTCTCAGCGCGGGTGAGGTAGAGGCGTTCCATGGCGCGGGTCAGGCCCACGTAGGCCAGGCGGCGCTCTTCGCTCATCTCTGAATCGTCGGTGAGGGCCCGCTGGTGGGGGAAGAGGCCGTGCTCCATACCGGTCAAGAAGACCACGGGGAATTCTAGGCCCTTAGCGGTGTGCAGGGTCATGAGGGTAATGACGCCCTGGGATCGGGCTTCTGCCACCTCAGCGGCAATCTGGGCGGCGGACGGCCCGCCCTCCTGCTCGGCCTTGGGCTTGTTGGGGATCTGGTCGGCGTCAGCGACCAGGGCGACGTGTTCGAGGAAGTCCTCCAGGGTTGCGCCTGCGTTGTCGATTTCGAACTCGCGCACGGCGTCCACCAGCTCGGAGAGGTTCTCAACGCGGGATTCGTCCTGAATATCCTTGGACTCGCGCAGGGCCGCCAGGTAGCCGGTCTGCTCCAGCACGGCTTCGAGGCAGGTGGCTGCCGACTCCGTGGCAGCTAGCTGGGCGAGATCGTCGATCATCTGGGCAAAAGCGGCCATTTTCTTCACGGCGGCAGCTCCCAGGCCGGGCACTTCACTGCCCTGACGCAGGGCGGCCATGAAGGAGATACCGGTAGCGCGCGCGTGGTCGGCGACCACACTTTCAGACTTAGCCCCGATTCCGCGTTTGGGTTCGTTGAGCACGCGGCGCACGTTGATGTCGTCGTCGGGGTTGACCAGCACGCGCAGGTAGGCCAGGGCGTCCTTGATTTCCTTGCGCTCGTAGAAGCGGGTACCACCGACCACGCGGTAGGGCAGACCCACACGCATGAGCATTTCTTCAAGGGTGCGGGACTGGGCATTGGTGCGGTAGAAGATAGCCACATCGCCGGGGGCGGTACCGTGCTCATCGCGCAGACGGTCAATCTCCTGGGCAATGTAGCGGGCCTCAGCGTGCTCGGACTCTGCCACGTAGCCGGTGATTTTGGCGCCGTCGCCGCTGGCCGTCCAGAGCTTCTTGGGGCGGCGGCCCTTGTTGCGCTCAATCACAGCGTTGGCTGCCGAGAGAATGTTCTGGGTGGAGCGGTAGTTCTGTTCCAGCAGAATGGTGCGGGCAGCCGGGTAGTCTTCTTCAAAGTCGGTGATGTTGCGAATGTCAGCCCCGCGGAAGGCATAAATCGACTGGTCAGAGTCACCCACCACGGTCAGCTCAGCGGGCGGGTAGACGTCGGGGTAGGGGCCGTTATCTGCCGGGCCGGTCTCAGCGCGCAAGGACGCCGCACCCCCCACCAGCTGCCGCACCAGCTGGTACTGGGCGTGGTTGGTGTCCTGGTATTCGTCAACCAGGATATGGCGGAAGCGGCGGCGGTAGTACTCGGCTACCTGAGGGTGGTTCTTCAGAAGGTTGACGGTCTCGAAGATGAGGTCGTCGAAGTCCAGGGAGTTAGCGGCCCGTAGACGCTCGGTGTAGGCCGTATAGACCTTCGAAATCACGCCTTCCCAGGGGTCGGTGGGGCTGGTTTCAGCTGCGAACTGTTTGGCGCTGACCAGTTCGTTCTTGAGGTTAGAGATACGGTTGCCCACGACCTTGGCGGTGAACTTCTTGGTATCGAGATTCATCTGCTTGATAATCAGGGTCAGCAGGCGCTGGGAGTCAGCCGAATCGTAAATGGAGAAGGTTGACTTGAGGCCCAGTGCTTTCGCCTCGCGGCGCAACACCCGCACACAGAAGGAGTGGAAGGTTGAAATCCACATGCTCTGCGCCCGCGGCCCCACCAGGGCGGTGATGCGCTCCCGCATCTCGGCGGCAGCTTTATTGGTGAAGGTAATCGCCAGAATCTGCCCCTGGTGGGCGCGCCCCGTTGCCAGCAGGTAAGCGATACGGTGAGTCAGCACGCGGGTCTTACCCGACCCGGCACCCGCCACAATCAGCAGGGGGCTACCGGCATGCTTTACCGCCTCAGCCTGGTGTTCGTTCAGGCCCGCCACCAGCGTCTCAGGATTGACGCTGGGAGCGGGTCGGACGTCCTCAAACTCAGGCATAAACCCACCCACCTGATAGGCAGGCGGCACAAAATCATCAGCCGGAGGAGCCGCGTCGTAGAAAGGATCAAAGGGAGGTTCGTCAAAGAAGGAATCGCCCTCAGGTTCTGCTGACCGTTTAGGGGCAGGGGCGGGCATAAAATCGTCGTCATCAAACATAAGAGAACCTTCCAGAAATCAACCGTCAACTCCCCATTTTAGGCGAGCGGGCACCTGCCTACACCCGATTGAGCTGACAGATAAGATAGACAGCATGGGTCTTTCAAAAGGTCAGAAGAAACGCCTCTACGGCGAGAACACGCAAGCGCACTCCCCCGCACCGTCAGCAGCCAAGGCGGGGCGGACGTCCGCGCCCCCTCGCAGCCAAGGGGCAGGGCCGCGCGTAGTCACCGACTACAGCCGGGCAGAACTCGCCGCCGAGCCCGAAAAGGGCGGGGGTTCCTATATTTTCTTGGGTGTTGCCTTTGTCGTGACCGTCCTGTTCTTGCTCTACTACTACCTCATGCTGCTACCGGGGGTGTCGGCAGCTGCCGGTGCTACCGCCCCGGAACTCATGCTGCGTTTTGATGCCCAGCACCTGCAGACTGTAGCGGCGGGCCTGGGTGTAGAGGGCTTGCAGGCCTACCAGGTGCTCCACCGTTCTACGGGGCTCATTCTGCCCCTGATTTTTGCTTTCACCTGGTGGAATATGGTGCGAGCATCTAAGTTTGAACTGCTGGTGGGCCGGCTGATGCTGACCCTGCCGGTGGCCTACGCTTTTGTTTTTATTGCCGGTGGTTTTGCCGTTGATTCAGCCCTAGCTGACCCGCTGGGCGGCGCTACGGCGCTTGCTTCTCTTCTCATGACGGCCCGCTGGGCCCTGTTCGTGCTCTGCCTGGTGCAGCTGGGTTACCTGGCGTTGCACCTGGTTAGAAGCAAGATGGACGCCTTCGCCCGCGGCGAGCTGCCCGGGCAGTGATGTTGGGCTAGCGTCCCGCCCGCCCGCGTCCGTCCACCCGCGTCCGCCCCGAAAAGTGCAAGTGCCTGTGCAAAAGTGACAGGCACTTGCACTTTTTAAGCGGCATCTAGTCGCCGCACCCCGTGCCGTAGCAACAGACAAACCACGTGCTGCGGGCGGTGGGTGAGGTCTTCATAGGTGATTCGCAAAACCTTCCAGCCCTCGTTCTCTAACTCGCGCTGCCGGAAGAGATCTTGTTGCCGCTGTTCGTCAAAAGACCGATAAGCCCCGGTGTACTTGATACGGCCGTCGACCTCGAGGATAAGCCTGAGGCGCCGCCACATAAAATCAGGACGATAGCGGCGGCCACTGCTCGTAACCACCCACCGCTGCACAGCGGGCAGCTCAAGATTTTCAAGCACCATCAGAAAATACGCCTGAGATTCTAGCGGTGATTCAAGCTCGGTCGTCAGGCTCCGTGCCAGGATACGAGCTTGCTTCGCGCCGCGGTCGGAGACGGCTAGTAGCGCATCGTGCAGCAGGTACTGGTTGCAAAGGTTCTGGTGGAGAAAATAGTGTGCAACCGTCACCGTGGTGAGCGCCCGCTGGTGACCGATACAGCTCAGGACGGTGTCTATAGGTGAGAGAACCGTAAGGCCCTGGTGTTCCTGTGCCCTATTTATTGCTTCAGCAGGAGTGACGCAGCGGCGAATGCCCTGCTGTTTGCCGCGATCGCGCCAGGAACTCGCGAGGTAGATATGAGAGGGGAGTTCAAGGAGGGGCGCTCCCCAGGCAAGAGCAGCGGACGTGCGTGTAAGGACGGCGTGTGAGCGGGTTTTGCTCACCGCTATGTGGTGTATCAGGGCACGCTCGGTAGGGGTTGCCTGGGCGAGAGTCTGGGTTTTGATGTAGGCTCCCTGTCTGAGACGGACAAGCTCTTTGGACCGCACTGCGTCACTAATTTTGCGACTGGTCAGTCCCTGTAGTCGTAGGTCACCGGTAAGAAGTACTGAGTTATATAGGTGCTGGCTCATGGTGTACAGGGTGACTGAATCAGGGGCGTTGACGCTAGCCCTGTGGACGCAGGGGCCGGTTAGCGCGTCTTAACGCCGCAGGAAAAGTGCATATGCCGTCGACTTATCCACAGGCGTTTGCATTTTTCGGGTGGCGTACAGGTTTTCGTGTAAACTGGTGGAGTTGCGCCCTCGTAGCTCAGGGGATAGAGCACCGCTCTCCTAAAGCGGGTGTCGGACGTTCGAATCGTCTCGGGGGCACAAAAAGAGAGGGTATGCCATACTGCGCGAAGCGCTGGCATACCCTCTTTTTTGTGCCCGGCGTTAAAAATACGGCCCCCAGGCCGGATTTAGCCGGTTTTAGAGCTAGCTTTGCTGATGCCATACTGCGCGAAGCGCTGGCATGCCCTCTCTTTTTGTGCCCGGTTGGAGGCTAGTTGCGGGTTTTCTTTTTGTTGTAGGCTACTCGGGAGGTAATGAGGCCGAGGACGATGCCGATGCCGCCGGTGATGGAGACCCACATAGCGGCGTGCCCGACGAAGAGGGCGATGATGAGGCCGAGGACGATGCCGGGTACGGCGCCGGCTACCATTCCGATGGCCATGTAGGTGAATTCTTGGTCGGATGAACCGGCTGGGCTTTCGAATTGGGGGCTGTTTAACTTCTGCGACATAGTTCCAATCCTAGCTGTGCCTTCTACCGGAGTCGAAAAGAGGGTATAAAAAATGCGCCCCAGCTGGTCGTCTGGTGCGCATATGCAAACGTAATGTTTGCGGGGGATCCATACCGTGTGATGTGTGGTAGGAATTCTTGTGTTCGTTTTTCAGTAGGAAAGTGACCAGCTACTGAGTGAACGTCACCGGCTGGGGCAGTAGTGACTGCCCCATACTGTGTGAGAAGTCTTAGATGCCAGCGGTGTAGTAACCGTCGACGGGCATGAAGCCGCCACCGTCAACAGCGGTCAGCTGGGTGCCCTGTGAGGGGTTGAGAGCTGAAATCATCTGGCCGTTGCCGACGTAGATGCCTACGTGTGCGTAGCCGTTGGTGAAGACGATGTCACCGGGCTGGGGGTTTGAGGTGGGGGTCAGCTCGGTTGCCATGGTGTAGGTGTAGGCGGTCAGGTTGATGCCAGCCTGTGCGTAAACGTAGGAGACGAAGCCTGAGCAGTCCCAAGCCTTGTAGGACTTGCCGCCCCAAACGTAGGAGCCGCCGATGCCGTCGTAGGCAGCTGCCAGAACGGTTTCACGAGCGTTTGAGAGGTCAACGTTGCTGGAAGCTGCAGCGGTTGCGGTTGCCTGGGGAGCGACGGTTGAGGTGGTCTCAACGGTGGTGGTTGAGGTAGCTTCGTAGCCCCAGGTGTTGTAGTTGTAAGAGTGTGAAGCCAGTGAAGGTGCTGAGTGAGCGGGTGCTGATACTTCAGCTACTGCGAATGCGTTTGCGGGTGCAACAGTTGCGGCGAGCATGGCGCCTGATGCTGCAACGATACCTGCGGTACGTACGATGGTTGACTTAGCCATTTTGTTTTCCTCCATTGCCGAACGAGGTGAGCTGTCGGGTTCGAGCATGAAGTTCGCTCGGCCGCAGAGTCTGCGGCTTAACCCCTAGGGTTCTCGGTGGAGAGCCCGAAAGGTGGGTCCCCCGCTTCTGCCGTGATGTTATTTTGTTTGTTTTCCTGTGAACAGTGGCAGAACTAGGCGGTGCTGTTCGTAGGGTGCTGATCCGACCAGCGATGAGCACGAAATAGAACATTACACAGCCTGGGCTGGTTTGTCACGCTTTGGTCACGATTTTGTTGCAAGGCCCCCAGAATGCAAAGCAGGGTGATTGATTTTTTGGCTTTCAGGACGCGTCCAGCTGGGGCTTATGTGGCACATAGAGTTGGTTTTGACAAGGGGATATAAAGGGGTTCTGTCGCGTCTCAAAAACCCCAGCACAACTTCCCACTATCAGGGTTTTGCCAGCATTAATTTAACTGAGAACCCCACCACTTAAGGGTTGTTGGGGCAAAGTCGACCTCTGCAGAGCCTTAAATTCACCCATCAAGCCCTCTACGGCAGATCTAGCAGGCACCCTTCACCCACAAAAACATCACGATTTGATAACAAAAAAGAGCCCCACTGGCTAGTAGAGCTCTAATTTTGTTACCAAATTGTTATCTTTTAACGATAATCGCTTCTGCTACTTCGGCGCTGAGAGTGAGTGATTCGTCCTCGCCGTCCGCGTGAACCAGCACGGAGCCGTCCTTATTACCCAGAATCGACACCGTTGCACCATAGACGATGCCCGCATCACCCAGGCGCTTCAGCAGCTGCACGTCGGTCTGAATAAACTCGGGTAGGCGAGACACGGTAAAGCGGTCATCTTCAGATGAGTCGCGGCCCGCAATCGACATGGTGACGGTGCGTCCGTCGTTCTCCTCGCTCTCGGCACCCAGCTCTTCCAGACCGGGAATCGCGTTGCCGTAGGGGGAGAACTTAGGCTCGTTGAGCAGCTCTAGAAGACGGCGCTCCACGCGTTCACTCATGACGTGTTCCCAGCGGCAGGCCTCTTCGTGGATGTATTCCAGGTCAAGACCAATGACGTCGGCGAGCAGGCGCTCAGCCAGGCGATGCTTGCGCATCACCTCCACTGCCTTCTGGCGCCCCTCTTCGGTGAGCTGAAGGGAACGGTCGCTGGCAACGGTGAGCAGACCGTGGCGCTCCATGCGGGCGACGGTCTGAGAAACGGTGGGGCCGGAGTGCTCAAGGCGCTCTGCAATACGGGCGCGCATGGGAGTGATGCCCTCTTCCTCAAGCTCCAGCACGGTGCGCAGATACATTTCGGTGGTATCAATGAGGTCAGTCATGCCTTCTCGGATCTCCTTGGGCCAGCCCGCACGGTGCGCGGGTTGTTAGGTGCAGTGGTTTTGCCCTTAATTGTATGCGCTACCAGGTCGAGGAAGCGTTTACTCTCTTCAAGAGCTGAAATTGTTGCGCCCGCACCACGCATCTTCGGTTTGCGGCGCCGTCCGCCCCCAGCCCTGCCCCCATCACCCCCACCCGAAGCTATCTCACTATATAAATTTATTCCCCGCATTTTGGGCCGGTGCGGGGTGCTTGAGGGCCGCGGGGCCCGCGCAGGTTGCACAATAGAAACAGCAGGACGCCGGCGGCACCCCCTCCCTCACATCAACGCATAGCCGCCCCGGCACATGTGCTGCTCATGTCTAGGAGATATTCAGTGACCACTTTTCCCGTGATTCCCACCGAGATGCTACCTGCCGACGGCCGTTTCGGTGCTGGCCCCTCTAAGGTACGCCCGGAGCAGGTTGCCGCCGTATCAGCTGCCGCCACTACCCTGCTAGGTACCTCCCACCGCCAGGCCCCGGTCAAGAACCTGGTCGGTGAGATTCGCGAGGGCCTGTGCGCTTTCTACTCTGCCCCCGAGGGCTACGAGGTGATCCTGGGCAACGGCGGCGCCACCGCGTTCTGGGATGCCGCAACCTTCGGCCTGGTTGAGAACAAGGCTCAGCACCTGACCTTCGGTGAGTTTGGCTCTAAGTTTGCTTCAGCCACCAAGGCGGCCCCTTTCCTGGCTGACTCCACCGTTATTTCTTCTGAAGCCGGCACCCGCCCCGAGGCCCGTGCTGAAGAGGGCGTAGACGTTTATGCTTGGCCCCACAACGAAACCTCAACCGGTGTTTTTGCCCCGGTAGCCCGCCCTGCCGGTATCGCCGATGATGCCCTGGTGCTGATTGACGCTACCAGTGCCGCTGGCGGCCTGGATGTTAACGTGGCCGAGTCCGACGTCTACTACTTCTCACCCCAGAAGAACTTTGCCTCCGACGGCGGCCTGTGGCTGGGGCTCTGGTCACCGGCAGCGGTTGAGCGCGCTGAGCGTATCGCCGCTTCTGACCGCTGGATCCCCGATTCCCTGAACCTGGTTACTGCTATTAGCAACTCCCGTCTCAACCAGACCTACAACACCCCGGCTCTGGCCACCATGATTATGCTCAATGAGCAGATTAAGTGGATGAACGAGCAGGGCGGCCTGGCTTTTGCAGCAGCCCGTACCGCTGATTCTGCAGGCCGTGTCTACGCCTGGGCCGAGGCTAGCGAGTACGCCTCTCCCTTTGTGGCTAACCCGGCTGAGCGCTCCAACGTCATCGCTACCGTTGATTTCGATGAGAGCATCGATGCCGCTGCTATTGCTAAGGCCCTGCGCGCTAACGGCATCGTCGATACCGAGCCCTACCGCAAGCTGGGCCGCAACCAGCTGCGTATTGCCACCTTCACCGCTATTGACCCCGAGGATGTCTCGGCTCTGCTTGCCTGCATCGACTACGTGGTCGAAAAGCTCAAGTAGTTTTTAGCTAGGCAAAGATAAGGACGCCGCTCCCCGCTCACCTGCCGTGTGGCAGGAAGCGGGAGGCGGCGTCCTTCTTTTCTTAATCTTTAGCGGGGTTCTTGCAGGTCGATTGCTGCTGTGACCGGGGGCGGCTCCCGGTCAGGGCTCTCAGCGGTTTCAGGGCGCGGACGCAGCACCAGGCGGGTGCGGGCCTGCCTGTCGTAGTGCAAGTGCAGGTGCTTATATTTCATGATCCAGATCAGCCCAATCAGGGCCGCCAGAAAACCGGAGGCAGAGGCAACACCCAGGCCCCAGCGAGCGCCGAAGACGTCGTTGACCAGCCCGACCAGGGGTGAGCCGATAGGGGTACCGCCGATGAATACAGCCATGTACACGCTCATAACCCGCCCTCGCATGGCAGGCTCGGTTGTTACCTGCACGTAGGCGTTTGCTGAGGTGATGATGGTCAGTGCCATGAGCCCGAGCGGAATCAGGGCCAGGGCAAACAGCCAGAGGTTGGGGGCGAGTGCCGCCAGTAGGGTTGCCACGCCGAATCCCAGGCAGGAGGCAAACATGAACCGCATGCGTGGGGTATCCCGCCGGGCAGCTAGCAGGGTGCCTGTCACCGAGCCGATGGCAACAACGGAGTTCAGCAGCCCGAATTCACCCGCGCCCTGCCCGAATTCGGTGGTGGCCATAGCAGCAATATTGAGGGCTGTATTCAGGCCGAAAGTACCAATGAGGAAGGCTGCCACCATCACCACGATGATGTCGGGGCGATGTTTGAGGTAGGTAAGGCCGTCGCGCACCCGGTTGTGAGCGGCGGACGACCGTGGCAACTGCCGTAATTCATTCTCACGGATAGCGATGATTGCCAGAATCATAGCTATAAAGGTCACCGTGTTCAGCAGGAAGACCGGCCCGGTGCCCACCGCAACAACCAGTAGCCCGGCAACCGCCGGCCCGATCATGCGGGCGGCGTTGAAGGACATGGAGTTGAGCGCTACGGCATTAGGCAGGTCTGCGTCTGAGACAAGTTCTGAGACGAAGGTTGACCGTACCGGGGAGTCCAGAGCTGAGACGATGCCCAGGGCTAGCGCGAAGAGGTAGACGTGCCAGATAGCAACATGGCCCGATAGCACCAGGAGGCCCAGCCCGAGGGCCAGCAGGCCCATGATGCTTTGGGTCCACAGGAGAATTTTTCGCCGATCGCCCCTATCGGCAAGTGCCCCGGCATAGGGGGCTAGGAAGAGGGGCGGGGCGAACTGCAAAGCGATGACGATACCCATCTGGGTAGAGTCATGGCTTGAAAGGTCGTTGAAGACCAACCAGTCCTGGGCAGTGCGCTGCATCCAGGTGCCGATGTTAGAGACAAGGGCACCAATAAACCAGAGACGGTAGTTAAAAATCCACAGTGAGCGGAAGGTTTTATTCCTTCCGTTCATGGGCTGGGGTTCTCGTCTCTGAGTGGAGGTCATTCAGCGCTGGCACCGTCCTGGGTATCTTCAGCGGAGTTTTCTTCGGCAGCTTCAGTGCTGTCCTCCTTCTCTGAGGACACGTCACTATAATCTACGTCCTCGTGGTCGTAGTCTTGCTCTTCCTGGTCTTCGGGGAGTAGGCGGTCGGCCCAGGGTACCCAGGCCGGGGCAAGCAGGGCGTCATCGCCGGGCAGGAGGCCAATTTCGCAAACGGTTGCGACCTTCGAGCGGGGAGCGCGTGAGAGGGTGGCAAACCAGAACCAGCCTCGGTAGCCCGGTAGGGTGCATTCAAAGAGGTGGGTGGTCAGGCGCTCTTCTTCACCGCGCAGGTGGTGGACGGGGCCGATGGAGTTTTCGGGTGCGATATCGGCTAGGCCCGCGAGGGCAACATCTTTGGCAGCGGCAAGGACGGCGTCGACCTTGCTGGTACGGCGGCGGCGAGTGGGCTCGCCCAGGGTAGGTTCGGGGGCGGACGCCGGGGCCTGCTCGGCAGTCTCAAGGCCGGGCTGCTCGTAGCTTTCTGCGCTCGAAGCGCCGGGGGCCGTTAGCTCGTCTTTTACCTCTTCAGTCATACTCCTATTAAAGCAGGCCGGTGGGAGGTGTGGTCACCGCTCTTCCTCGCGGCGTAATACCGCTGCTTCTTTAGGTAGGTATAGCTGGCCTTGATAGCGTAGAGGTATGTCTTCTGAACGAACCGAAATTCCAGAGCTGCCCTACGGCGGAGCTATCCGAGCGCTGGGACTTGCCGCAGGCGTCCTCATGCTGATGGGAACCGTCTGCGGCGTCACCATGCTCCTGCTCAAGTGGACTACCGGGCAGGCACCCAATTTTTTGAGCCTAGCTCCCCTACTCACCCTACCCCTGGCTTTTCTAGCCCTCTTAGGTGCCCTCTTCCTTACCCTGCTCCGTCGCCGGGCTAGCTAAAAACCGGCCTTTAGCTGACGGCGTATTTACTGCCTTTTCCCAGCATGACTAAAGCAAACTCAGCAGAACATACAGCTGCACACAGCTAGTGCACAGGTAATAAGCGCACAATTAAAAGCGTGAATACCAAAGAACCTGAAGCAAAACTGCTGGTCGTCGACGACGAACCCAACATTCTAGAGCTCCTCGCAACCTCCCTGCGTTTTGCGGGCTTTGAGGTTGTCACCGCAGCCAACGGCCGTGAGGCTCTTGAGAAGGCTGAAACCGAGTCACCCGATTTGGCCGTACTCGATGTCATGCTGCCCGATATGGACGGCTTCACCGTCACCCGTAAGCTGCGCAGCTCCGGCCGCCTCTTCCCCGTCCTCTTCCTCACCGCTAAGGACGACACCGAAGACAAGGTCACCGGCCTCACCGTAGGCGGCGACGACTACGTCACCAAGCCCTTCAGCCTAGACGAGGTTGTGGCCCGCATCCGCGCCGTCCTGCGCCGTACCCAGCCCCACATCGAAGAAGATTCCCGCCTGCGCGTGGACGATTTGGTGCTGGACGACGATGCCCACGAGGTCTTCCGCGGCGATCGCGAAATCGATCTTTCTCCCACCGAGTTCAAGCTGCTGCGCTACCTGATGCTCAACCCCAACCGTGTACTCTCCAAGGCTCAGATCCTGGATCACGTATGGGAATACGACTTCAACGGCGATGCCTCTATTGTGGAGTCCTACATCTCCTACCTGCGCCGCAAGATTGATAACGACCAGAACCTACCCCCGCTGATTCATACCAAGCGCGGCGTCGGCTACCTGCTTCGTACCGCTAACAAAAACTAAGGGGTTACGAGTTTGCGCTCTCGTCTCTCTGTGCACCGGCTGGGTTCGCTCTCCTTGCGAACCCAGCTCGTGCTTTTAACATCTATGCTGCTGGCCCTGGCTATCTCTGTGATGTCTCTGGTCGCGATTTCAGCGATTCGAGCCAAGATGATGGACCAACTCGATGACGAGATTACTGCCAGCTACAGCTACCTGGTGACCGCGGTCTACGCCGACCAGCAGCTCTCACAGACCCAGGGGACTTTCATTCCCTATGAAGCATATTTGCTAGATAGCGACGGAAATATCGTGAGGCCGGTGGCAACGCTGGCCGACGAGTCGTCCTCCCCCGTCATTTCTGGCCTGACCGCTGATAACGTCAAGCGCTACAACAAGGCTGCGCTGACGGTACGGGCAGCCAGCGGCCACACCGAATGGCGACTAATCGCCTTCCCGGTTGAGGACACCAACCAGACCCTGGTCATCGCCGCCCCCCTGACCCAGATCAACCAGACAGTAGCTATCGTGGGCGGCCTCACCATGCTCTTTGGTGTAGCTACCCTTCTTGCCTCCATCGCGCTGACCTGGGTAATTGTAACCAGGGCCTTTGAGCCTCTCGCCCGCGTGGAGCAGACCGCAGCCCAGATTGCCGCAGGCGACCTCTCCCAGCGTATTGAGAACTACAGCCCCTACAACGAGATTGGCCACCTCACCACCTCTTTGAACACCATGCTCTCGCACATTGAAGAGGCCTTTGACGCCCAAAAGCGGTCAGAGGTGAAGATGAGGCGTTTCGTGGGCGATGCTTCGCACGAGCTTCGCACCCCGCTAGTATCGATTCGGGGTTATTCTGAGCTCTACCGTATGGGCGGCCTGCCCAACGATGAGGCCGTGGCAATGGCTATGGACCGCATCGAATCAGAGTCGAAGCGCATGGGCCAGCTAGTAGAAGACCTCTTAACCCTGGCTCGTCTCGACGAGCGCCGGGTTGCCGAGAACGCCCGGGTAGACCTGCTGAAGCTGGCTACGGACGCCGCTAATGACGCCTTCGCCTCGGCCCCCGACCGCACCATCGAGGTGGTGGGGCTAGAGGGTGCAGAAGCCCTCACATCCCTGGTCTGGGGCGATGAGCAAAGACTGCGCCAGGTCATCGCCAACCTGATGACCAATGCCCTGCGATACACCCCGGCGGGCTCCCCGATTGAAATTGCGGTCGGGTCGGTACCGGGCGTTGATGGCACGTGGACGTCCGTGCTCCAGGTCCGTGACCATGGCCCGGGTATTCACGGGGAGGACGCCGAGCGCGTCTTTGAGCGCTTCTACCGGGCTGATACTTCACGCACCCGTGAGACGGGTGGAACCGGCCTGGGGCTAGCAATCGTCGCTGCGATTGTAGGCCAGCATGACGGAACGGTGCGGGTTGAAGAGACAGAAGGCGGCGGAGCTACCTTCACTATTCGCATTCCCCAGTACAGTGACCACACCGGCCCTATTCCGCTTGCAGCGGGTGAGCAGGCCTAGACCAGGCCTTATTCTGACGCTCTAGAAGTTTGGTCAGGGCCTTCTTGCCCTCGGCAGCTTGCTGCGCCCCTGGTGCAGAGCCGCTGGTGCAGAGCCCCTGTGGATAGCTGCTAGAAGCCGTCATAGAGACGTCATCACTGCACCATATTTTTCTTCTAGAGGTGTGCAAAACCCCGCCCTGGCAGCTCAACTGCCGGGGCGGGGTTTTCCACAGGTGCTCTTTTTCTTCCGGCCAGAGCTAGCTCCCCCGTAGGCTCAAAGGTATCAGGCAGCCTACCCTATCGGCACCTGGTACCCCTCATATCCCCCTGTTCAAAGGAGAGCCCCATGGCCCAGTTCAATGTCGATGCAGACCTCATTGCCAGCAAATCAGCCCAGGCCCACGCCCAGGTAGAGACCATCGTTTCAGAGGTCAATGCCCTCACAGCCTCGCTCCAGGACCTTCAGGGGTCGTGGACGGGCTCGGCGTCCGCTAATTTCCAGGGCGTGCTCGCCCACTGGCGGGCTACCCAGCACCAGGTGGAAGAGTCGATTGCCCAGATTAACGAAGCGCTCTCACGAGCAGGCGTGAACTATTCAGAAACCGAAATGGCGAACGCTGCCATGTTTGTGGGCTAGTCTCTCGTCGCGGTGTCCTGGCGGTAGCGGAGCTTCCAGCTGCCGCCGGCGAGCACCCAGGTGCTTGAGCGGAGCAGGGTTCCTCGTGCCGTAGGTACCTTCGATACCAGCAGGGCAGCGTCCTGCCCCAGGGCAACCGAGGAAAGAATCTCAGGTGTTCCCGTTGCCGCGCAGGCCCGCTCCCGGTAGGCCAGGACGGTTGCCCGATCTGTTACCTGGCCGGTCGGGACGACCCAGGTAAGCTCAGGGTGCATCAGAGCCCCCACAAGCTTTTCTGACCCGTAGATAGAGGGCTTGAGCATCTGCTCTTCGTGAGCCAGGGCCTCGGCTACGGGGTCTAAATCGCTCTCGGAAGCCTGTGGCGCCAGACTCTGTTCCAAGTCCCTACTATACGGCTCAAGACTTGCACTGTTCGCGGAGCTAAGACCACGCTTAGATCCCAAGCCTGGCCCGGTCTCTACCGGAGTGCCGTCGCGGTAGGCTTGGGCTGCCCGGTTGGCCCGTTCATCAGCGGCCTCGTTCAGAGGGTGGCCGGTATGCCCTTTCACCCACTCAAAGGAATAGCTCCGCCCCTGAATAGCCCGGTCGAGGGCCTGCATCAAATCGACGTTGAGCACAGGCTTACCGTCGCTTTTCTTCCAGCCCTTTTTCTTCCACCCGGGCATCCATTTAGTGATGGAGTTGATGGTGTACTGGCTATCGCAGATAACGTGCAGGTGCTCATCTGCCCGGTCTGCGGTTGATTCAAAGAGGTCAAGCACCGCTTTGAGCTCACCCATATTATTGGTACCGTGCTCCCAGCCACCGGCAGCCCAGTTGTCCCTATCGATATACCAGGCCCAGCCAGCGGGCCCGGGGTTACCCAGGGCAGAGCCATCGGCGGCAGCGATGATTTTTTCGGTCATAGTCCTCGAACTTTCAGGTTGCAGGCGCCTTTTATTCTACGCTCCGCCTCACCTGGGGCGTCACCGCTAGAATGGTCATCATGGTTCACCCTTCAGCTTCCGCCGGGTCAGCGAGCGCCCAGCTCACCCTTTTTAGCATGCCCGCAGAGACCCTCCGCACGGGTCACGGGGTGAGTTGGCTGGCTTATGTCGGTATTGAGGAGCAGGTAAGAGCCTCTGAATTCAAGAACCCGGATGAAGCGCTTGCCTTTGCTGCCCAGCACACCCTCATGCGGTGTATGGCGGCCAGCCATTTAGGTGTTAAAGCTACTTCAGCTTCCGAGATACCCGTGGACCGCGCCTGCCTCTTATGCACTAGCGGCCAGCCACACGGTAAGCCCCGTATCGAGGGGGTCAACCTCAGTATGGCAAGAGCCCTAGGGCTGGCGGCAGGGGTAACCGGACCGGCAGGGCTCAGTATAGGGCTCGATCTCATTACTGTGCGCGGCAGCTATTACGATAGCTTCGACCGCATCGCCCTCGCCGACTACGAAAAGCGGGTGGTGGCGTCCTTACCTGCTCCTGAAGCGGCGCTAGCTAGGCACTTGCTCTGGAGCGCCAAAGAAGCGGTGCTCAAAGCCACCGGCTATGGCCTAGCCCTAGAACCCAAGAAAGTCATGCTGGCCCTGCCTCCCCTACCTGCTGCCTTAGAGCAAGCCCAAGGGCTAACGGCTAGGGCGTCAGTGCACCTGCCCGGAGAAACCGAGCCCCGCACCTACTGGATTACCTGGCAGGTACACGAGGGCACCTACCTCTTGGCAGTAGCCAGCAATTGCCCGCACACCTTAACCGTGCATGCGGTTACTACCCCTCTGATGGTGCGCCGAGTGCTAGACCAAGAGGCTAGCTAACGCTACAGGGAATTCAGTTCAAGCCCCAGGGCCCGGGCGAAGGTCCCCAGCTTGGTTGCGGTCTCAGCGTGCTCACCGGCCGGGGTGGAATCCTTCACGATTCCAGCACCCGCGAAAAGGGTGGCCTCTTGCGGGGCGACCTCGGCACAACGCAAGACCAGGTACCAGCTCCCCTGCCCGTGGGCGTCCATGTACCCCACCAGACCGCCGAAGAAGCCCCGGTCGAAAGGCTCTAGCTCTTCAATCAGCCCCCGAGCCACCTCTGTAGGTGTGCCGCAAATAGCCGGGGTAGGGTGGATGGCTCGGGCTGCCTGCAGCGACGAGACACCGGGCAGCAATTGGCCGGTGACCGGCGTACTGAGGTGCCAGAGCTGGGGTGTAGAAATAAGTGAAGGTACGGCGGGCACATCCATCTGCACGGTAAGGGCCTCTAGCCGCTGGCTGATGTCATTGACCACCGTTGCGTGTTCGGCTCTGTCCTTAGCGGACCGCATGAGAGCCTCACCGATTTGGGCATCGTCGGTGCTCCCCGGGGCAGCAGTTCGGGCAGCGGAGCCAGCCAGGGGGACAGTTCGAAACGTGCTCCCCTCCGTCTGAAACACCAGCTCGGGAGAAGCACCCATAAGGTAGTTACCGTTGGGCAGCTGAGCACTAAACACGGTAGCCCGCTGCTGCTGGGCACGCAGGGCATCAAAGAGATGGGGCAGGTTCAGTTCTTGCTCATACTGCACCCGTAGCAGGCGGGCCAGGACGACTTTATCGAGCTGGCCCCGGTTCATCAGCTCAACGGCGTGGGCAACGGCTGCCCGGTACACGTCGCTGTCGATTCCCTCAACCAGGGCAGGAGCCGGCTGGTCCACCGTATCGGCAGTGGGTAGGGGGATATTTTCTCGCACCCAGCGGTCAGGGACAGCAAGCTGGGCCGGAGCGTCCGGGTCAAAAGGTATCAGTCCCACCACCGCAGAGCCCCGGCGCTGGGCCAGGCTCAGGGCATCTGCCTCAGCCACCGGAGTTAGGGCGCCTTCGGCCCGCACCACGGTAGTGCCTTCAGCCAGCATAAAAGGCGAAGGCAAGGCAGGGAACTGAGGCATTTTACTTTCTTTCACACTTATTCGGGGAGCGGAGTTGGGCTTCTTTCACCCTAGTACACAGGCCTGATGAGAACCTAAAAACAGGGTAGGTTAGCGGCGGCGCTTAAGCAGCATAATCGTCTCGTAGTGGCTACTGTGCGGGAACATATCCATTACCTGCCCCTGCACGGGCTCCATCGACGGCATGCTTTTGAGATCTTTGACGAGAGAGCGCAGGTTGCAGCTCGAATAGATCACCTGGTCGATACCGCTGCCCTCGATCCAGTGAGAAAGCTGCGGCCCCAGCCCCCGGCGGGGCGGGTTCACAATCAGCATCTCGGGTACCTGGCCACTGCTGGTGGCGTAGTCGGGCGCATCCTGGGCAATGAAGTGTAAACCCGTTAGACCGCGTTCAGCGACGGTGCGCTGGGCAGAGGCAATAGCCTCGTTACTAATTTCAATACCGGTCACGGTAGCCCCCGTCGGCATGACCGCTGCAGCGTGCAGGGCGAAGCCTCCTACCCCACAGTAGAGGTCCCAGAGGCTGGCCGGTGCTGCTTCGCTAACCCAGGCCTGGGCCTGACGGTATAGGGCAGCTGCGATGGGGGTGTTGGTCTGGAAGAAGCTCTGGGGGCGCAGGTGCAGGGTCATATCGTTGACCTGCATGGGCAGGGTAGTGCGCTCGGTCAGAATAATTTCTTCGCTCCCCTCAACCAGGGCAACGTGTTCGCGCAGCAGGTTGACGCTCACTACCGCAAGCTGGGGTAGCTGTTCGTGAAGCCGGGGCAGTTCTCGTTTGAGCGCTACGATGAGTTTTTTGGAACGCAGAACGAAGCGGACCATCAGTTCGCCGCTATCGGAAGCGGTCACCAGAATGTTTTTCAGTTCCCCTTTGCGTTTCTGAACGTTGTAGGGGGTAAGGTCAGCCCGCTGGATTAGGTCAGCAAGGACGGGTATGGCCCGGCTAATTGCGGGCAGGTAAAGCTGGCAGTCGGTGAGGTCAATGCCCTGCCCCTGCCTGTTGAGAATACCGAGGGTGGGCTGCTGGGAAGTTCCACCGACGACCAGCTTAGCCTTGTTGCGGAAGGCTTGGTCTGCGCTTGCTACAGGTGGGAGCCAGCTGAGGCTCGCCCAGGGTTCGAGCAGGGTCTGGGCGTCATGCTGTTTACCCGCTAACTGATTGGTGTAGGGGGTTTCAAGTAGAGAGCATGAGCGGCAGAGGCCGGCATCGAAGTAGTGGCAACGCATAACTTCACTATTTTACAGCTCCCTGCCACCGGTCGTATAGGCGGAGCTTTGGGCATAGAGAAACCGGCGCCTCGTTGCCGAGACGCCGGTTCCAGGAAAACACAATCACTATTAACTCTTAGCCACCTGCACCAAATGCAAGATCGCGATGGAGAGCCTCAGCGCTCTTCTTCTCGAGCTTGGTCCAGCCGTCGGATGCGTAGGCAACAAGCAACATTGCCAAGAGCCCCACGATGATTGCGTAGAGAACAAGATCGACAATGGTAACCATATGCCTCACACCTTTCAGTTTCGCCTTTGATACTGATGAGTAAAAGTAAGAGAAGACCTCTTTAGTGATTTAAAGCATACCCATAGATAGATGTGAAGTGCAATACTATTATCTAAAATTTTTAGTCATATTTTCAGAGGGGTATAAAAAAGCTCCGCCGCTCCTTGCCAGGGGCAAGAAGCGGCGGAGCTTACAGCACGTGAGGAACCGGGAATGAACCGGTTTTCTCAGGCGGACGTGATTACATCATGCCGCCCATGCCACCCATGTCGGGGGCGGCAGCTGCTGCTGCGGGTTCGGGCTTGTCGGCAACGACGGCCTCGGTGGTCAGGAAGAGACCGGCGATGGAGGCAGCGTTCTGCAGGGCAGAGCGGGTTACCTTCACGGGGTCGTTGATGCCTGCTGCCATGAGGTCTTCGTACTCACCGGTTGCAGCGTTCAGGCCGGTACCTGCGGGCAGGTTGCGGACCTTGTCGACAACGACGCCGGGCTCCAGGCCTGCGTTGAAGGCGATCTGCTTGAGGGGAGCATCGATAGCGACGCGGACGATGTTGGCGCCGGTTGCTTCGTCGCCGGAAAGTTCCAGCTTCTCGAAGGCCTTAACGCCGGCCTGAATCAGGGCTACGCCGCCGCCGGGGACGATGCCCTCTTCAACGGCTGCCTTAGCGTTGCGGACAGCGTCCTCGATGCGGTGCTTGCGTTCCTTGAGTTCGACCTCGGTGGCGGCACCGGCCTTGAGAACTGCAACGCCGCCAGCCAGCTTGGCCAGGCGCTCCTGCAGCTTCTCGCGGTCGTAGTCGGAGTCGGAGTTAGCGATTTCGCCACGGATCTGGGCTACGCGACCCTCGATAGCGTCGGCATCGCCGGCGCCCTCAATGATGGTGGTCTCGTCCTTGGTAACAACAACCTTGCGGGCCTGGCCCAGCAGGTCGATGGTTGCGGTGTCGAGGGAGAGGCCGACCTCTTCGGTGATGACCTGGCCGCCGGTGAGAATAGCGATGTCAGCCAGCTGGGCCTTTCGGCGGTCGCCGAAGCCGGGAGCCTTAACAGCTACAGACTTGATGGAACCACGCATCTTGTTGAGTACCAGCAGAGCCAGGGCTTCGCCCTCGACGTCCTCAGCGACGATCAGCAGGGGCTTGCCGGACTGCATGACCTTTTCGAGGACGGGGACGAGGTCCTTGACGTTAGAAATCTTGGAGCTAACGATCAGGATGTAGGGGTCTTCAAGAACAGCTTCCTGGCGGTCTGCGTCGGTGACGAAGTAGCCGGAGAGGAAGCCCTTGTCGAAGCGCATACCCTCGGTCAGTTCCAGGGTCAGGCCGAAGGTGTTGGACTCTTCGACGGTGATGACGCCTTCCTTGCCGACCTTTTCCATGGCCTGGGCAATCAGCTTACCGATTTCGGGGTCGCCGGCTGAGATAGATGCGGTTGCAGCGATCTCTTCTTCGGTTTCAACTTCCTTCGCTGACTCCAGCAGTTCAGCGGTGACGGCTTCTACAGCCTTTTCGATGCCGCGCTTGAGGGAGAGGGGGTCGGCGCCAGCGGCGACGTTGCGCAGGCCTTCGCGGACGAGAGCCTGAGCCAGGACGGTTGCAGTGGTGGTACCGTCACCGGCGATGTCGTCGGTCTTCTTGGCGACTTCCTTGACCAGCTCTGCGCCGATCTTTTCGTAGGGGTCTTCGAGTTCGATTTCCTTGGCGATGGAAACACCGTCGTTGGTGATGGTGGGTGCGCCCCAGGCCTTCTCCAGTACAACGTTGCGACCGCGGGGGCCGAGGGTTACCTTCACTGCGTCTGCCAGGGTGTTCAGACCCTTTTCAAGACCGCGGCGTGCCTCTTCATCAAAAGCAATCAGCTTTGCCATATGGCTTTCGCTCCTTCTGGAACATTCGGGGTGAGCGCGATTCTTCGGTGCCCGCGACGGACGGCGCAGCCCGGCTTGTACTGCCATGGGGCAGGTGGGTGCGCCTCACCAGAGCATCGCTTCAGGTGTCTTACTCAAGAGCGGTTCGGCAGCTAAACCTAGCACATGATTTAGCAGTCGAAGCCTCTGAGTGCTAATACCAATCTTGGCACTTGAGCCCTAGGGGCGCAAACCTATTGCTCCCACAGCCGACCCTTAATCGCCCACAGCGCACAAGAGGTGCCGGGCAGGTCAGCGGTGGGCGGACGTCCGCTGAGCGTGAGCTAGCGGCCCTAGCCTAGCTGGTAGGTGCCGGTTGCCGAGTCGTAGATGTAGTTACCGGTGGGGTCTAGGTAGAAGGTAGCGGTGGCCGGGTCGTAGCTGTAGCGCTCTATCGAGGTAGGTGTGGGTGAGGTAGAGGGAGAATCGGCTACCCCGGTACCGCTGGTGGCAGAGTCCGTAGCTGATGAGGACGTCCCGGCTAGGCTGGTGGGGTCGAAGTCGGCTCCCAGAACCACGTAGACAAGGCCGGTCTCAGCCTGGTAGTCCTGGGCGATGGTGGGCAGGCCCAGGGTGTCAGCTATTTCGTTAGCTTCTGAGGAGGCCCCGGTGGCGAAGTAGACCATGGATTCAGCGGTGTAGGCTCCCGCCCAGTTAGCGGTAGAGGTAACGGTGTAGCCGATCGCTTCGAGGGCTGCGGTGGCCTGGGCGGCAGCACCGGCCGGGGCGCTGGAGTTGTAGACCTCAACGGTCACGCTGGAGGGGTTAGTGGTGGGCGTAGCTTCAGCGCTCGGGCTTGCCGAAGCGGTAGCGGTGGCGCTACTGGATCCGGACGCCTCGGGGGCAGCGGTACGCGGAGAAATCACGTACATGGTGCCACCCACAATAAGGGCCAGCACGCCGCTGATAATAATTGCCAGTAGACCTGCGCGGGAGGTGGCGTTATCAACAGGGGCACCGCGATAGGCACCTCGGCGGGAGGTGTTTTCGTCGATATCGTCGAACTCATCGCGGGGGTAGCTGTTCACGGGCGTCCTCATGATCGTGCGCGGGGCGGGCTTTTAGTTACTAGGGTACACGCTAGGTACCGGTGAAGCGGGCTCACGCTCCCTACCGACTAAGAGGCTTAGGTTAGGGCATCGCGCTTGAGGCGTAGGCGGCGGGTAAGAGCAGGTTCGGCGGCAATTGCTCTGGGATTGTCGATGAGGGCGTTGAGCTGCTGGTAGTAGGCCACCGGGGTGAGCCCCAGAGTGCGGGTAATAGCCTGTTCTTTGCTGCCCTGGTATTTGAAACGTTTTTTCTCAAGATTGAGAATTGCCGCTTCGTTCTCGGTGAGGCCCTCTTCGGGTTCGGTGGTCTCGCTACTCATCTCTTCACTTTCGGTGGTCTAGTCTTAGTAGGGAGAATACCGCACCGACGCCCAAGGAGTACCGTGCCTGCCCGCCCCCTGCATGAGATTATGGCCCCTGACTGGGCCCAAGCCCTCGCCCCGGTGGAACCCCAGATTCGAGCTATGGGTAACTTTCTGCGGGCAGAGCACGAGGCTGGGCGGGCAACCCTACCCCCGGGGGCCGATATTTTCCGCGCTTTCACCTACCCCATGAACGAGGTGAAGGTGCTGGTGATTGGGCAGGACCCCTACCCTACCCCCGGTCACGCGATGGGTCTGAGTTTTTCGGTGCGCCCCGAGGTGCGCCCGATTCCCCGGTCGCTACAGAACATTTATAAGGAACTCCAAGCCGACACCGGGCTGGTGCCCCCACCCCACGGGGATCTTACGGCGTGGAGCGCTCAGGGGGTTATGCTCATGAACCGGGTTCTTTCGGTAGGGGCAGGCCAGGCAGGCTCGCACCGCAATCTGGGCTGGGAGCAGGTCACGACCGCCGCCATCGAGGCGCTGGCACAGCGGAGCACGCCCCTGGTGGGGCTGCTCTGGGGTGCGGACGCCCGCAAATGCAGGCCCCTTCTCGGCAACTACCCCTGTGTTGAGTCGCCCCATCCGTCACCGCTGTCGGCCTCGCGGGGCTTCTTCGGCTCACGGCCCTTTAGCCGGGTTAATGAGCTCCTGGTGCAGCAGGGGGCGCAACCCGTGGACTGGGCACTCCCCCACTAAAACATAGCCATAGGGGCATATAGCTATGTCACACTAAGTTCCGCGAGCTCCTCGACCGTAAACGCCCTGTCATGTCATCCCACAGGTAAGTGCCGCACACAATCCCCGTGGCCATCAGCAGAACCGTCACCCCGGCGGCGGTGAGGCCCTGGCCCCCGGCAAAGACGTCCTCCCCTCCCAAAACCAGGTAGGAGGAGCGGAAAATAGTAAGACCCGGCAGCATAAACATCATGCCCGGCACATAGTAAATAGAGGCCGGGCTATGCAAAAGATAACCCAAGAAGGCCGAACTTAAGCCCACCAGGGTTGCCCCGGCAAGTATCTGCAGGCGTCCGCCTTCTAACCCCGTTATGGCACCCAACCCGTAGTAGCCTGCCTGCCCCAGCAAAGATACCAGCAGGGTCAGCCAGATAGTCTGGGCAGAGCCTTGCCAAGCAGCTGCCGACATGGCACTCCCCACCGCCATACCGGCTATAGAAACCCACAGGGGTGGCGGGCTAAAAACTGACTGCTGCACGTCCAGGCTGGTGGCATCAAAATAGTTCATGACCGTCACGGCCACCGCGATTCCCGCGATAATCCCGGTGAAATTAGCCCCTGTAATGACAAACTTACCGGCCGCAGTGAGGGGGAAGCCGTGTAGGGCGTCCTGAACCGCTGATACCAGGCGGAAGGTGGGGAGCAGCATCATCAGCCCTGCCGCCACGATATGCGGGGCAGATACGTAAAAGCCCCTGGCATAAAACCAACCCTCGGGGTCAGAAACCAAGAGGGCCAGCACCGTAATCGTTGCAGCGCCCAGGGCCATCATGAAGTAGCTGGGCAGCCTCAACCGCCCCGCCCACACCAGCACAAAGTTCACCACGGTAAACACCGCCAGAGAAGTCACAGCGGCCCGCCAGGAGCCTCCCACGCCCAGAGTAAAAGCCCCTGCCATCAACAGGTTCCATGCCAGCAAAACAGCCGGTGAATAGAGCTTCTTCTGCGCATTGACCTGAGCCAGACGGCGCTCGGCCCGGCCCCGGCTCACACTCCCCTGGGCAATATCGTGTACCAGGCGGTAGAGCTGGTGCAGGGCTAGGTAATTCTCAGAGGTTGACCGCACCACCCGCACCAGGGTCAGCCCCAGCTTCTCAACACCCAATCCACCGGCTTCGGGCAGCTGCCCGCGCTCCGCCGCCTCATCAAATTCAGAGACATAGTTAATCACGATGGACTGGTAGGTGATATCAACCTCTACATCGTGAATACCGTACATAGCGCATACGGTCACGACGGCGGTATCTACGTCCGCAGCGTCAGCCCCGTAATGGAACATGGTCTCGGCCAGACGTAGGGCGAAAGCCAGAATCTCGTGGGTTTCTTCCTTCTGCCGAATCCGCTGCCGGTAGCGGGCTAAGGCCACCTGCGCCACCTGGCGCTGGGCCACACGGGCAAGGCCGCGAATAGGGACGGTCAAGGCTTGCTGGGGCTGGGCAAAAGAACGAAAGCCCCCGTTAGCGGTCACGCTTTTCTTTCTGCTCGCCGCCCTCAAGGGCGGGGCTCAGATAGCGCTGAATGATGTACTGCATGAGGTAGCTCCCCAGCACCACTCCAGAGGCCATGGAAAGAATAATGGCGATAGCCGCTACCATGCCGGGCACACCGGCATCGGAGTTAGCTTCGACCGTAAACAGGTAGAGGCCGCGGAAGACCGAGAGACCGGGGAGCAGGAAGGTCAGGGCAGGAACGTAGAAGATAGAGGCCGGGGCATGCAGGCGATAGGCCAGGAAGGTGCTCATCAGGCCGATTACTAGAGCGGCAAAAGCTGTATTGGCCCTCCCAGCGCCGGCACCAAACATAAGGGTGTAGCCCTGGTAGACCCAGAAGCCGCAGGTTGAAATCAGCAAGATCCACAGCAGGGTTCGCCAGCGGGCGTGGGTGGTCACCGCAAAGGCTAAAGAGGCCAGCATGAAGAAGGTGTAGCTGACGCCCAGCCCCGCCCCCACAAATCGGGTTTCGGTGATATCGAGTTCACTCACGCCGAGTACCGACAGCACCGCTACCGCCGAGGCCAGCCCCACCACGATACCCAGGAAGGACATGCCCGTTGACACGAACTTACCCGCCGCCGTGAGCGGGAAGCCGTTGAGGGCGTCCTGCACCGTCGAGACCAGCCGGGCGGTGGGCAGGAGCATGATGAGCCCGGCCGCCACAATGTGGGGTGCTGAGACGTGAAAGCCCACTTGAGAGAAGATAGATGCCTCATCCGATATATAAATAGCGGCGAAGGTAACCACACCGGCACCCGCTGCCATGTTAAAGAAGCCGGGCATCTTGAGCTTAGAAATCAGGCTGTTAACGAAGTGAATCGCCAGGAATACGATACCGCCCACAGCTCCCGCCGCCAGAGACCCACCCAGGGCCAGGACCAGGGAGAAAGCCGCCACGATGTTGGCCAGCATAATGACCATGGGTGAGTAGGGCTTTTTAGCGGTATTGATTTTGTGTAGGCGACGTTCGGCCCGGTGGCGGGGTAGGCCGCCAGCGGTGATGTCGTTAATGAGCTTGTAGATGTCGTCCAGGGCAGCGTAGTTCTCTGACCAGGAGCGCACCACGCGCATAACCGTGTGGCTAAAGCGTTCTTTACCGGGTGCTGAGTTTTCGGGCTCGCTCAGGTTAATAGCCCGGGTGCGGTCATCGACCTCGTCAATATCGGAGACGTAGTTGATAATCACCGACTGGTTGGTGATATCAATTTCAACATCGTCCAGCCCGTAGGCTGCACACACGGCCACAATCGCCGAGTCCACATCGACGGTATCTGCCCCGTAGTGGAACATGGTCTCAGCCAGACGCAGGGAGAAGTTGAGGACCTCGCGGGCTTCTTCTTTCTCACGCACGTATTCGGCGCGGTGGGCGGCGGCGATATTGAAAGGACGCTGGGCCAGACGGGCAATGCCGCGCATGGGTTTGGTGAGCGACTGGTCGGTGCTCACAAAAGATTTTAGGGAGGAGCGCACCCGCGAGGGGCGTTTAGCAGCAGGACGACGGGGCGATGCGGGCAGGGCAACGGTGTGGGGCCCAGCCGCTGAAGGGTAGGAGGCCTGTTGCAGGCCGGTAGCTTCGTTTACGGTGAGGGTGCCCGCTGTCGCCGGGCTAGGGTCGTTGTCGCTATCGGCTCGACCAAGACTCAGATCGGTGGCCGGGCCGAAGGCAGAGGGCACCTTGTAGCTGGTGGGGGCCGCTAAATCAAAAGCGGACGCCCGCGATTCAGCTACCCCGGTAGCAGTAGGGTCTACGGTTTCAGCAGGAGTATCAAAAGCGCTGGCAGGCTCCCCCTGCCCCAGGTGGGCCAGGCGGTTACGCAGCTGGGGGTCGCGCACCTCATCAAGCGACACAACCGGCAGGGGCCCCCAGGCCTGTGCGGACGAGGGGGCGGGGGCGCCCTGCCCACCGGCGTCCGTACCCTGTAGCGGCTGCCCGGCACTCCCCTGCCCAACCGCCGGGCTGTCGCCCGGTACCGCCCGCGGCAGCAGAGCCGTCTGCCCAAAGGCCCCGGCCCCGGTGCCCTCCTCGCTAGGGGCCATATCAAACGCAGAGGCGGAAGGGTAAGCCTTTTGCTGCAAGGGAGTCTTGCTGGGGGTCAAAGGGATTACTCCTTCCGCCTCTTACGGTGAAAGTTGTTCAGGCACAGCACCCGCTGCGCCCAGTATGAACCGGGGTCGGTTTAGTAGAAGGGCTGGCCGGTCTTACGGACCCAGAGCTGGCGCATGACCTTCTCAACGGCCTGATTCCAGGCCTTGTACTTGACAGGTGAGAGCACCTGGTCCCAGACGCCAACGTAGTCGATGACGTCCTTGGTGAAGGAGGTCTTGAAGAGACCCAGGCCGTAGTGGTGGTGGTCCTTGTTCTTGAGCTCGCTCTTGGGCGGGGTGCCACAGAAGTCGTAGCTCTTGATGTCGAATTCCTTCATCAGGTCGGTCAGGGCAGTCCACTGCACCTGGTGGGAGTCGCCGTACTGCTTACGGCGGGGCTTGGAGCCGCCGTCCTTGTAGGTGCCCTTCTCGCCGTAGCGGATCACGTAGGCACCCACGGAGGGATCGCCGTCCTCGTAGGTGAAGTAGAGGCGGCCCTGGCCAGCCTTTTCAAAGGTGGTCCAAAAGTCGCGGTAGTAGTCGTAGGAGCGCAGGTGCACGTTGGCGTTGCCCTGACCCACGGTATCCATGAGGGCGTACATCTTCTTCATGTTCTCTTCGGTCAGCGGCACGCGCTCAACTTCGCAGCCCTCGCGCAGGGAGCGGCGCACGGCGTTGCGTCCGCGGGAGGAGAGAGACTTGAGGACGTCTTCTTCGCTCTTGTCGGTATCGAGAATTGCGGTGGAGTCGTTGGGCTGGATGTTCCAGCTCTTGACCAGACCGGTCTTAGCCATAAAGGCGTTGATGGAGTCGTCCGCGATGATATCGGGCTCAATCTTGACCGCGAAGACACCCAGCTTCTCACGCTTGATGAAGTCCTTGTTGGCATCGAGAATCGCGGGGATCTCTTCAACAGAGTTCACGCCGGGGCCCTTGATCATGTACCAGATTTTGCCCAGGGCAGGTACGGACTTTTCGAGTACCAGGTTGTAGCTGGCAAAAGGGGCCTCTTCACCGTTGAGGACGGTGGTGCCTTCGTAGACCAGGTAGAGGGGCTTCCAGCCGTGCTTGGCTTTGACGGAAGCGAAGGACGCTGACTGCAGCAGATTGCCACCACCGGGGCTGGCGATGACGTGCTCATCCCAGGAAGCGATTTCGGCGTCGGTAGCGAAGCGGGCTGTGAACTGTCGCAAGGTCCCTCTTTTTCTTTTCGGTGCGCGAGTGGGCGCGGGAAAGGTTTCAGCTTCCCAGTCTATCGAGACTGGGCGGGCTATGCACCCTGTGGGCGCCGTGAGTTTCGTCTGGTGTAGCTAGGTATCTGCCCTGTAGCCCCTTACCCGGGCACAGCAAAGCCCCCGCTTGCGTTAAGCGGGGGCTTCACATTCAAACCGTTAGGCTGAGATTGCTCGACTGAACCGTATTATTCGGCGTCGTGGTCGGTCTCGAGGATCTTGACCAGGGTGTCGAGTGCTTCTTCAGCGCCTTCGCCCTCTGCGCGCAGAACGACCTTGTCGCCGTGCTTAGCGCCGAGTGACATCAGGGAGAGGATGGAAGCTGCGTCCATTGCCTCGTCTGCGGGCTCGCCTTCAGCTGCGATGGTGACTTCAACGGGGAGGTCGCCTGCTGCTTCAGCGAAGATCGCTGCGGGGCGGGCGTGCAGGCCAACACGGCTTGCGATGGTGGCAATACGTTCTGCCATGGTGTTCTCCTTATAAAGGGGGTGCGGATTTGTTGTCCACTACTGAGTCTAAATCAGGTGCGTATGTTTCGCTCGCGTTAACCGCTTATTTTGGTGTGATTTATTCAGTAGTGGACGGTGGAGGTTAGAGACCGAGCTCGTCCAGGATCGGCAGGTGCTTGCGCGCTGCTTCCTTAGCTTCTGCTGAGGAGATCTGGTCGAGGGCGTCGTTGGCGATCTGCTGGGCCTTTTCGGGGGTGACCGACTTGAGCACGGCGGAGACAGCTGCCATGGCGCCAGCGTTCATGGAGAGGGTGTCAACGCCCAGGCCGACGAGAACGACGGCCAGTGCGGGGTCGGCTGCTGCTTCACCACAGACGGAGACGTACTTCTTGACACCGGCCTTGGCGGATGCTCGCTTGGCGCCTTCGACGGTCAGCTTGATCATCTTGAGGACGGCGGGCTGCCAGGGGTTATTGAGGTGGGCCAGGTCGCCGAGCAGGCGGTCTGCTGCCATGGTGTACTGTGTGAGGTCGTTGGTGCCGATGGAGACGAAGTCGACTTCACCGAGGATCGCTTCAGCGTTGACGGCTGCTGCGGGGGTTTCGACCATGACGCCGCGGGTTGCCAAGCCTACTTCATCAACCATTTCCTTGAAGCGGCGGGCTTCACTGGTGGTTGAGATCATGGGAGCCATGACCCAAATGTCGGCGTCGGAGCCGTCGGCTGCTGCCTTGATGGCTTCGAGCTGGCGTTCGAGGACGCCGGGCACGGTCCAGTCGGTGCGGTAGCCGCGGACGCCGAGGGCGGGGTTCTCTTCTTCCTTGACGTTGAGGAAGGGCAGGGGCTTGTCGGCGCCTGCGTCGAGGGTGCGAACGACGATGTGCTGGCCGGGGAAGGCGTCGAAGACGGCCTTGTAGCTGGCGGTCTGGGTTTCTACTGAGGGTTCAGCGTCGTGGCCCAGGAAGCCGAATTCGGTGCGGAGCAGGCCCACGCCTTCGGCCTTGAGCCCTGCTGCCTTTTCTGCGCTCTTGCCGTCGCCGACGTTGGCGTAGAGGGGTACGAGGGTGCCGTCTGCCATGGCGCCGGTGCCGTCGAAGTCGGGCAGTTCCTTGCGGTTGGCGTACTTTTCGGCCAGGTCGCGGTGCTCGTCGGTGACCTCGGTGTTGACGGTGCCTTCGTTAGAGTCAATGTAGACTTCGGTGCCGTTTTCGATGTCGGTGACGCCCTTGGCGGCAACGATAGCGGGCAGACCGAGACCGCGAGCAAGAATCGCGGTGTGGGCCTGGGGGCCGCCGTCGGAGGTGATAAGGGCGACGACCTGCTTGGGGTCAAGGGTGGCGGTGTCTGCCGGTGCCAGGTCGATAGCTGCCAGGATGAAGGGCTCAGCAGAGACGGGGATGCCGGGGGCCTGCTGGCCGGTCAGTTCGGCGACGATGCGGGCGCGGACGTCGTGAATGTCGGTGACACGCTCGGCCATGTAGCCACCCAGGGCTGCCATCTGGTCAGCGAAGGCTGATGCGGCTTCCCAGACTGCCAGCTCGGGGGCCTTGCCCTGCTTCTCGACAATCTTGATAGCGCTCTTGAGCAGGGCGCGGTCGGTTGCCATCTGGGAGGTGGACTTGAGCACGGCCTTGCCGTCACGGCTGGCGTGCTCGGCGCGTTCCAACAGGCCGTTCTTGACGGTCTCGGCAGCTGCCTTGATACGCTCGGCGGCCTGCTCGGGGGTTTCGTCGGCGGAGAGCTTCAGGGATGATGAGGGAGCCTTGATGGGCTCGGGCATCTGAAGGACTTTGCCGATAACGCGGCCGGCGTAGACGCCGACACCCTTGTAGATAGTCATAGTGTTTTCCTTCTAAGAGGTTGAAGTGATTTAGGCAGTTGCCTCGACCTTACGGCCTGCAAGTGACTTGAGAACAATATACATGAGTGCACCCACTACGGTACCTGCGATAGCGGCCACAAGGAACATGAGGGGGTTCTCAACCAGGGCGATGATCCAGACACCACCGTGGGGTGCGGGTGAGGCGACGCCTGCGCCCATGGAGATAGCACCGGCAACGGCTGCACCAACAACGGAGGACGGAATCACGCGCAGGGGGTCGGCGGTAGCGAAGGGGATGGCACCTTCGGAAATGAAGGAGGCACCCAGCAGCCAGGCTGCCTTGCCGTTTTCGCGTTCGGGAGCGCTAAAGAGCTTGGGGCGGACGGCGGTGGCCAGGGCCATAGCCAGCGGGGGTACCATACCGGAGATGATGACGGCCGCCATGACCTGCTGGGAAGCCAGGGTACCGGCGGAAAGACCGGCGGTGGCGAAGAGGTAGGCTGCCTTGTTGACGGGGCCGCCGAGGTCGAAGCCCATCATGGCACCCAGGATGATGCCCAGCAGAATGGCTGAGGCACCGGTCATGGAGTTGAGCCAGTTCTCAAGTGAGCTGGTGACCCAGGCCAGGGGGCCGCCGAGCAGGAAGAACATGAGGCCACCGGCGAAGAGGGTAGCAACCAGCGGGGTGATGACCACGGGCATCATGGATGCGAGCCAGCGGGGCAGCTTGAGCAGGGAGAGCCAGTAGGCGCAGAGACCTGCGAGCAGACCGGCGACGATACCGCCGAGGAAGCCACCGCCGACCATGACGGCAACAGAACCGGCGATGAAGCCGGGAGCGATGCCGGGGCGCTGGGCCAGGCCGTAGGCGATGTAGGCTGCCAGAATCGGAACCATGGCTCCCAGGCCGAAGGCACCGATGGTGTGCAAGGCAGCACCCAGGTAGAGGGAGAGGGGGGTGTCGCCCAGGTTGGTCAGGGAGGCACCGGAGAGGATGGCTTCGGTGTCAACGTCCCCCAGGTTGGGCATGGTGATGGCTTCGAGCATGAAGCCGATAGCCAGGATGATACCGCCCGCTGCCACGAAGGGAATCATGTAGGAGACGCCGGTCATCAGGGCCTTGTAGATGCGGGTGCCCCAGGAACCGCCCTCTTCTGCAGTTTCAGCGGAGTCAGCTGCACCTGCGGCAACGCGCTTGCCGTTGGGCTTCTCAGCTTCGGCAAGGGCTTCTTCAATCATGGCCTTGGGCTCGTCGATACCGCGCTTGACGGGGGCTTCAACGTAGGGCTTACCGGCGAAGCGTTCGCGGCCGCGCACCGGCAGGGCAACGGCGAAGACGACGGCGTCAGCTTCGTCGATTTCGGCCTGGGTGAGCTTGTCGCCACCGGATGAACCCTGGGGCTCAACCTTGAAGTCGTAGCCCAGCTCTTCGGCGGCGTACTTGAGACCGTCGGCTGCCATGTAGGTGTGGGCGATGCCGGTGGGGCAGTTGGTCACAGCCACGATCTTCTTGCGGCGGGCGGGGGCTTCTGCTTCAGCAGCAGCGGCTACGGAGCCGGACGCGGCGTCCGCAGCGGGTGCCTCAGCTGCCTTTTCGCGCAGCCCCAGGGCCTCTTCAACGAGGACGACGACCTCGTCGGCGGTCTTGGCTTCGCGCAGGGCTGCAGTGAAGGACTTCTTCATGAGGGAGCGGGCCATCTGAGAAAGAATCTTCAGGTGGGCTTCGTCGCCGTCTGCGGGAGCTGCGATGAAGAAGATGAGGTCGGCGGGGCCGTCCTTAGCGCCGAAGTCAACGGCGGGGTTGGGGCGAGCCATAGCCAGAGTGGGCTCGGTGACTGCTTCACTGCGGCAGTGGGGAATAGCGATACCACCGGGGATGCCGGTGTCGGTCTTTTCCTCGCGGGCACGCGCAGCAGCGTAGAGGGTCTCAAAGTCGGTGGCGCGGCCAGCACCTACGACGGCACCAGCTAGATGCTCGATGACATCGAAGCGGGTCTCGCCGAGGTTCTCATCGAGGCTGATGAGATCCGCAGTGATGAGAGCAGACATGTGCTCCTCCTCGGATTGTGTTTTAAGGGTTTGAGAATGTGGTTCGGTTGGGGTCTAGAGGGCCAGCTCGCGCAGGGTGACTGCTTCGGGCGTGGTTGATTCTAGGGTGGGCACCTGGGTGCCGGGGAGGGAGGCTGCAGCTGAGCCGTGGGCTACCGCCTGCACCAGGCATTCGGGCAGGGTTTTGCCCTGCTCGTGGGCAATCAGGAAGCCAGCCAGGGAGCAGTCGCCTGCGCCCACGGTGGAGCGCACCTTGATGGGGGCGTGGACGGCGTGCCAGGCGCCTTCTGCTGTCACCAGCACGGCTCCTCCCCCGCCGAGGGTAGCAAGGACCATTTCGACACCTCGGTCGACCAGTTCTTTGGCGGTAGCTGCGGTGAGTTCGGGGCTGGCTTCAAGCTCGTCCGCCATCTCGATTTTGCCGACCAGCTCAGCGAGTTCTTCGGAGTTGGGCTTGATGAGGTTGGGCATGCCGTCCAGGCCAACGAGGGCGTCGCGCAGGGCTGCACCGGAGGTATCAACGGCAACGCGGGGGGCTTTCTCGCCCAGGGACTCACGGATTGAGCGGCCCACAACGGCGTAGTAGTCGGAGGGGACGCCGGCGGGCAGGGACCCTGCCAGCACTAGCCAGGAGGCCTCGATGGTTTCCTTGATCATGAGGCGGGTCAGCTGCTGCTGGGCCACATCGTTCAGGGGCTCACCGGGGGCGTTGATCTTGGTGGTGGTGCCGTCGGGCTCAACGATGGTGATGTTGGAGCGGATCGGAGCGCCGATGGGCATGTTGACGAAGGGCACCTCGGCCTCTTTGAGGCTGGCCAGTACGGGGTCTTCGTTGTCGCCGGGCAGCACCGCTACGGTTTCGAAGCCGGAGATATTGAGGGCGCGGGCAATGTTCACGCCCTTGCCACCGGGGTCGGACACCGCCGCGACGGCGCGCTGAACGGCACCGCGCTTGATTTCGTGGTTCAGTTCCACGGTGCGGTCCATGCTGGGGTTAGCGGTTAGGGTAACGATCATGCGATAAGCACCTCTACGTTGGATTCTTCAAGCGCTGCGGCGAGTTCGCCTTCGGGCGCTTTATCGGTAATGAGAGTATCGATGTCTTCAAGCCCGGCAAAACGCACCAGGGACTCCTGGCCGAACTTGGCGGAGTCGCACAGGAGCACCACGCGGCGGGCTGACTTAACGATGGCGGTCTTGACGATGGCTTCGTTCAGACCGGGGGTGGAGAGCCCAAATTCGGCGTCCAGGCCGTTCACGCCGATAAAGGCGATGTCGGGGCGGATGGTTTCGAAGTGGGCAGCGGCGCGGGTACCCACAGCGGCCCAGGTCATCTTGCGCAGCTGGCCGCCCACCATATCGAGCACCACACCATCGGCTTCAGCCAGTTTCACGGCGATGTGAAGGGCGTGGGTGATGATGAGGCGGTCGGCGCCTGACTTGAGGGAGAAATCTGCGGCAGCAATGCGGTCGGCGAGGATTTCGATGGTGGTACCGGCGTCAAGAACTACCGCACCGGCGTCCGAGTCGCGCAGCAGCTCGTAGGCACGCAGGGCGATTTTCTGTTTTTCGGGGGTGTTCATGTTTTGACGTAGGGCGATAGACGACTCTACAGAGGTCGACTGCTCTACGGTTACGGCACCGCCGTGCACACGGCGCAGCTTACCGTCAGCTTCGAGGGCTGCTAGGTCACGGCGGACGGTTTCCATCGTGACTTCGTAGCGTCTAGCCAGGTCTGCGCCGTTGACACGGCGTGCAGAAGCTACAAGCTTCGCTATTTCGGCACGTCGTTCTTCAGCGAACATGTGTTTATCACCTTATACAACTGGAAGGTGGGTCGGGTGACCCTATCTACAGTTGATTTTATGTGGGTTTCTGTGGGCACGTCAATGTAAAACCCACGGTTACGGGTGTATTTCGGTGTTTTGGTTGGGTTTTTCGGTCACTTTCACTAGGGCCAGCGCCAAAACCCAACCGATAGCACACCCTAGGGTGTTGGCGAGGACGTCCAGGGGCGAGCTGGTACGCCCGGGCATGAAATGCTGGGTGGTTTCGATAGCCAGGGTACAGGCCAGACCGCCCAGGGGTACGAGCCAGGGGCGGGCCGGGCGCAGCAGCCAGGTGAAGAGAAAGCCGCCAGGTACAAACATGACCACGTTCGACAGCCATTCCACCTGCCCGTAGCCAAACCAACCGGGCAGCCAGCCGCGGGCGTGGCCGTCCGCAAGTATCCGGGCCAGGGTTTCACCCGACTCGCCGGAGTCAACGTGGGTGGGCCAGAGAACGATGAAGCCGACGGCAGCTACGTACAGGCAGGTGATGCCCCAGAGGAAGATACGTCCCACTAGGGCTTACCTACCAGCAGGGGCTCCTTGACCTCTAGCCAGTGGGCAAGACCCGGCAGGTCAACTTCGAAGGGTTCGGCGTTGGCGATAGTGCCGAATTCGCGGCCGTAGGTGGCAGAGAGGGCGCGGCGAATCAGGGAGCCGTGGGAGACGGCGATGACGCGCTGGCCCGGGTAGTCGCGGGCAATCTGGCGCAGCACCTTGATGCCGCGCAGGTAGACGGAGCGTTCGCTTTCAACGCCGCTGTAGTAGGCGTCGGGTTCCTTGCGGGCCTCGGCTGAAATGTCGAGCCCTTCGGCTTCGCCGTAGCCGCGTTCGACCAGGTCGTCGTAGGTGCGGTCGACGGTCAGACCGAAGGCTGCGCCGATAATTTCTGCGGTCTCGTGGGCGCGGGAGAGCGGGGACGACACCACCACATCGAACTCGAAACCCCGAGCCCTAAGAGAGGCAGCGGTCTCGTGGGCCTGGGCGCGGCCGGTGTCGTTGAGGGGAATATCGCTGGAGCCCTGCATGAGATGGGCCTTGTTCCAGTCGGTCTGGCCGTGGCGGATCAGCATGATAGAGGACGCCCGGCGGGCAGGTGCCAGGGGCACCACCTCACCGTTGTGGGGCACCAGCACTTTCTGGCCGGTGCGGGCGGTTTGCAGGCGGGAAATCAGCATGCCGTGCACCACGATAATCAGGTTCTGACCCGGGTAGTCGGCTTCAACCTGGTCAAGGGCGTCTTCAACGCGGGCTAGAAAGTCTGACAGGGGTTCGATGTCTGCGGTTTCGTTTTCGATTGTTTCCCAGAGGGCGGGGGTGTTAGTGACGCCTTCGAGCTCTTTGAAGGAGCGTTCTGCGAGGCCCGGGTAGGAGCCAAGGACGGGTAGGCCCAGCTCGTCAGCGATGATGCGGCCGGTTTCTGCGGCGCGGGAGAGGGGGGAGGTGACGACGCCGTGCCAGGTGAAGCCGGGGTGGGCGTCCGCTTGGGTCTTGGCGTATTCGAGCACGTTGTGGGCGGCGGCGAGCGCCTGGGCGCGGCCGGTGTCGTTGAGGGGTATGTCGCTGGAGCCCTGCAGGCGGTGTACGAGGTTCCAGTCGGTCTGTCCGTGTCGAATGAGTACGCTAGGCATGGGTTCTATTATCCCCTCCTAGCCCGCCGGGTTCGGGGTGGTGGGAGTGTTAGCTTGCTCCCGAGGCTCAGGGCTCAAGGCGCTCACAGAAAAGATGGTAAGTACCCGTGATACATCGTATGACCTCCCCCGCTCCGGTATGAGAGCATAGAACCATGTTTGAACTTCACTCAGCCCCCGCGAACTTTGCCCCCGCCTGCGCCGTCTTCGACTGCGACGGCGTCCTGCTCGACTCCGAAACCCTCTGGGGCGAAATCCAGGCCGAAATGTTCAAACACTACCGGGTAGAGCTCACCCCCGAACTCGAAGCCTCCCTCGTCGGCATCTCAGCCGGGGATCTTGCCGACCGTCTCTCAGCGCTCACCCCGCTGGCGTCCGAATTCGATGGCTCCCCCGAAGCCTTCCGCGACAGCGTCTACAGCACCATCACCACCACCGAATTCGACATCATCGACCGCGGCGTCACCGCCATCGACGGTGCTCTCAGAGCCATTCAGCTGCTCTCAGCCAAGATTCCCGTGGCGGTAGCGTCCAACTCCGGCGACAAGCTGCTGACCAAAAAACTCACCCACTTCGGCTACGCCCCCTACCTGGACACCTGGGTTTCCTTCCACGACGTCGAAGAAGGCAAGCCCGCCCCCGACATCTACCTCGAAGCAACCCGCCGCCTGGGCTTTGCCCCCGAGCAGGCCCTCACCGTGGAAGACTCCGTCACCGGCATGACTGCCGCAACCGCAGCTGGCACCAACTGCCTGATTTACCAGGTAGAGCCGGACGCCGCCACCCCCGCTCCCCTGCTGACGGCAGGTATCGGGCGGTTTAGCTCCTTCACCGACCCCGCCTTCCTCACCCAGCTTGAAACCTGGGTCGGGCACCTGCCCAACCGCCAGCGCTAGCTCACCCCAGGAGCCGCAGTGACACACACACCCAACTCCCCCGACCAGCAGCCCCAGCCCTCCCGCTACGGCCGCCGCCTCGAAGACCTCAGCGACGACGAACGCGCCTACTACCGCGAATTCCTACCGCCCCAGGCCCTGACCGGGCAGCAGGGGGCTGAAAAGCAGGTGCCGGGGCAGGCGTCCGCACCGCTCGGGTCAGGCACCACCGCCCACCCAGCGCGGACGAACCCCGACAGCCAGCGGGGTAAACGACCTCGCAGCCGCTGGTACTGGCTACCGCACTCCCTCACTATCGTGGCGGTGATTCTGGCGGTGGCATCTTTCTTGGTAGTGCCCGCTATCTACAGCGACGCGACCCCGGAACTACGCCGTAACTACGTGATTATGTGGGCAGAACTGGCCTTCTTCTTCCTACTCTTTGCTGCCCTGCTCTACGGAATCTTTGCCCTCTCCCGGTTCACTGACCACGACGATGAGGACGACGAGCGGCTCATGCGCCCCACCGATTTTGCTGAGCGCCTCTACGAGCAGGAGCTTGACCGCGGCACCGACCGAAGGGGCGGGGACGGGTCGGGTCTGGGCGGGCTCTATGACTCGTCCTGGATTAGCGGCAAGAAAAACGATTAGACGGCAAAAGGGCCGGCTCCCAGGGGAACCGGCCCTTAGCTACCCCGGTTTTTGTGCAAATACCCCCGTTTTTACCTGGGGTATCTGCACCGAAACTGGGGTATCTATCAGAAAGAGGGGCTGGCTGGCGGAAGAGGACGTGCGGACGCGCTTGGAGCCGGCTGGCTGGGGCTGGCATGAATTGCTCGTGAGCGCCAGCGAACCAGCAAGAAGGTTAGCCGGCAAAAGCGCATCCGCACGTCCTCCGAGCTACCTTATCGGCGCATGACCTTGCGGGCCAGCATGTTGCCCACCAGCTGGATGAGCTGCACCAGAATAATAATGACGGCGACAACCGACCAGGTGATGACCTCGTTGAAGCGCTGGTAGCCGTCCACCAGGGCGACCTTACCCAGGCCGCCACCGCCGATGTAGCCGGCCATAGCCGACATATCGACCACGCCGATGACCAGGAAGGTGTAGCCCAGGATTAGCGGGCCGAGGGCTTCGGGGATCATGACGGTGAAGAGAATACGCATCTTGGAGGCGCCCATGGCGCGGGCGGCCTCAATAACACCGGGGTCAATCGATACCATGTTCTGCTCGACGATGCGGGCGATGGCGAAGGTTGCGCCAAAGACCATGGCGAAGATGGCGGCGTTGACGCCCAGGCGGGTTCCGACCACCATCTGGGTCAGGGGTCCTAGGGCTGCGAGGAGGATGATGAAGGGGATGGGGCGTACCACGTTAACCACGACGTTCAGCAGGATATTGACGAAGCGGTTAGCCAGAATGTTGCCCTGGCGGGTGGTGTAGAGCAGCAGGCCGAAGATCATGCCCAGGGCACCGGCGACCAGCATGGTCAGTGAGACCATGTAGAGGGTGTCGCCGAGGGCGGGGATGAGTTTGTCGGTGACGAAGGTTGAGTCCACGGTTAGCGTACCTCCTGCACGCGGGTGACGGTCTTGAGTTCAGCGACCACAGCGTCGAGGCTGGTGACGTCGCCCAGCAGTTCGAGGGTGAGGTTGCCGTAGCTCTTACCTTGCAGGGTTTCGAGGCCGCCCTGCACGATGTTGAAGGAGACGTTGCGGGAGCCCAGGTAAGAGAGGACCTTGCCGATGCCGTTGTTGCCTTCGGTGATTTCGATGTTGATGAGGTAGCCCTTGTGGCGGGCTTTGAGGTCGGCAGCTTCGTCGCCTACGGGCAGGGACTTGACGGTGGTGCCCACGAAGCGGCGGGCAACTTCGGTTTGCGGGTTGGAGAAGACGTCGTAGACGTTGCCTGTTTCGACTACACGGCCGTTTTCCATGACGGCGACGCGGTCGGCGATGGTGGAGACGACGTCCATTTCGTGGGTAATGACGATGACGGTGATGCCCAGCTCGGCGTTGACCTTTTTGAGCAGGTCGAGCACTTCAGCGGTGGTTTCGGGGTCCAGGGCGCTGGTGGATTCGTCGGCGAGCAGCAGGGAGGGTGAGGTGGCGAGGGCGCGGGCGATACCGACGCGCTGCTTCTGGCCGCCTGAGAGCTGGTCGGGGTAGTTTTTGGCCTTGTCGGCGAGCCCTACGAAGTCGAGCAGTTCGGCGACGCGTTCGGCGCGCTTGGCCTTGTCCCAGCCCGCGATGATGAGCGGGAATTCGACGTTACCGGCGACGGTGCGGGAGTTCATGAGGTTGAACTGCTGGAAGATCATGCCGATGTTGGTGCGTACCTGGCGCAGTTGCGATTCGCGCTTGCCGGCGATTTCAAAACCGTCGACGGTGAGTGAGCCGGAGGTGATGGCTTCTAGGCCGTTGATCAGGCGTACCAGGGTTGATTTACCGGCACCGGAGTAGCCGATGATGGCGAAGATTTCACCCTTGTTGATGGTGAGGTCTACGCCGTTGACGGCGGTGACGGTTTTTTTGCCGACCTTGAACTCTTTGGTCACGTTGTTCAGCACGACCATGGGCTGGGGCCCGGTTGGCTGTAGTCGCTGTTCGGTCATGTCTTCTTCTTCGGTTGGGGGCTTGCTGTGGCTGCGGGCGGACGCACCTGCTGGGGTGGGTGCACAAAGCGGCAGCCGCTGCGGGGCTAGAGCTGGGCACCGGACGGGGCCGAAGTGTCTAGCCTACCGCAGGTTGGCTGCCGCTTATGGGGGTGCGTGAGCTAGCTCAAGGGTGAGCTTTCACCTAGTGTTTTAGCCGTTGCGCTTCTGCTCTTCGAGGGTTGCCAGGGTGGAGCGCAGTTCGGAGACGTCGGTGGTGACTTCAACTGCGGTGCCTTGGGTGTCTTCCTGTACCACTGCCTGGACTTCTTCGGTGTGGTAGAGCTCTACGATCTTCTTGTAGGTCTCGTTGTCGGCGTTATCGGCGGTGGAGACGAAGAGGTTGACGTAGGGGCGGGCTGACTCGTTAGCGGGGTCGTCCTGGGCCAGTGCGTCCTTGGGGTTCAGGCCGGCGTCCTTGAGGAAGTCGTTGTTGATGACGGAGCCGTCAACGGATTCGAGGGCGAGCACGGTCTGGGCTGCGTCGACGGGGGTGACGGTGACCTTGGAAGCAGCGGTGTCGACGTCGTCAACGGTGGGGCTGGTGGTTTCTGAGGTGAAGGAGACCAGGCCGTTAGCTTCGAGCAGCAGCAGGGCGCGTGCTTCGTTGACGGTGTCGTTGGGGATTGCGATTTCAGCGCCCTGGGGCAGCGCTGAGATGGAGTCGTGCTTGTTGGAGAACAGCGCCATGGGGTAGATAACGGTGGGGCCTACGATCTGCAGGTCGTCGTTAGCTTCTACGTTGTAGTTGGAGAGGTAGGCGATGTGCTGGAACCAGTTGAGGTCGATTTCGCCGGAGCTCAGGGCGGGGTTGGGCTGGGTGTAGTCGGAGAATTCAACGATTTCGATGTTGATTCCCTCTGCCTTTGCGACCTCGACGAGCTTGTCGTTGGAGGGGTCGGTGCCTACTACGCCGATTTTGACGACGTCGTCGCTGGAGGATGAGCCGCAAGCTGCAAGACCGAATGCGAGGGGTACGAGAGCCAGAGTGGCAACAAATTTCTTCACGGCTATGAATCTTTCTGTTGAGAAATAGTGGTGTGTGCGGCCACGGTTCAGCGGCACCGTCTCTAGCGCTGTGTGCTGATGTGGTTTCGGGCGGCCAGGCTAGACGCCTCTTCTATTAGAACACTGTGGCGCGACCGCTCCCCACTGCGGCTTCATTTTGGGTCATATGTCACGTGTGTGACCGCAACAAAAAGTTACGGCGTCATAAAACGTCATAAAAGGACGGCCGGGTTCAGCTTTCTTTTTCTGCAAGCCAGTTGGCCTGCCAGGAGGTGAGGCGGGCGCGAATACCCACAAAATGTTCGCTCATAAGCCGGGTGGCGGCGTCCGCGTCCTTATCTCGTATGGCCTCGTAGAGCTTGCGGTGGGCATCGAGCAGGGTGCAGGTTTGCCCCTCGTCGAGGGGGGCTACCGTATCGAGCACGCCAGAGATGTTGTTGTAGACCTGCCAGAAGACATCGAGCATGCGGGAGAGCAGCTCGTTGCCCAGAGGCTCGAAGATAGCGGCGTGGAAGCGCTGGTCGCATTCGGCCAGCCAGATGCCGTTGTGCACGCTGGCTTCCATATCGTCATAGGCGGCTTTGATTTTGGCCAGTTCGTCGGGGGTAATGACTGGGATGACCGCGCGTAATAAACCGACTTCGAGGGCTTCGCGCACTTCAACCAGCTCGAGGGCTTCTTGGCCGCCGTGGTAGAGGGCTAGTTGGCCCCGGAAACTCAGGGCTCGGGCCATGGATGTCAGGGCGTTGCCGCCCACGAAGGTGCCAAAGCCGTGGCGCACCTCGACAATACCAAGGGCCTCAAGCACTTTGAGGGCTTCCCGCACAGAATTTCGGCCCACCCCGAGCTCGTCAATGAGTTCTTGTTCGGTGGGCAAGGGGTCGCCCTGGCCCAGCTGGCGCCGGAAGATGAGGGCGATGATGTCGTTTTGCAGCTGCTGCTGGCGTTTTTGGGCCGCGCTCAGTGAGGACGCCGGGGGCGGGAAGGAGGGCAGGGCGGCTCCTGCCGGGGTGCTGGTGAATGAGTCGTGGTGGTTCATACTACTGATTCTTACATCTTCTGCTTGACCAAGTTAGACGTCCGTCACTACTATACAGGATATAGGTAGGACGTCCTACCTCCACTTTAGTTAGACAACCTCCCGCTCCTTCCCGGAGCGCAGCCCCTAAAGGAGTGAGACATCGATGTCACAGCTCACCCGAGTCAAGGAATTTGACACCTCACGTCGCGGCTTCTTCAAGATTGCCGGCGGTATCAGCGCAGCCACCGCCTTTGCCGCCTCCATCGCAGCCTGCGGTAACTCATCAACCACCACCGACTCGTCCGCTAGCGGCAACGCCGCAGGTGCCAACAACGACGGCACCATCACCGCCGCTATCGCCTACGACGTCTCCACCACCTTCGACCCCTCGCAGGCATCAGGCGCAGCCCCCTTCGCCGCCAACATGCACATCTTCGAGGGCCTCTACGGCCTCGACCCCGCTACCCGCGCGCGCTACAACGCCCTGGCAACCGGCGACCCCGAGGTCGTTGACGAGACCACCTACCGCGTCTCCCTGCGCGAAGGCGCTAAGTTCCACGACGGTGCAGCGGTCACTGCCGCAGACGTTGTCTCCACCTTCGAGCTCTACACCTCAGAAGAATCCCTCTTCAGCCAGTTCCTCTACTTCATCGACACCGTCACCGCCGTAGACGACGCCACCGTAGAGTTCAAGCTCAACCAGCCCTTCCCCCTCTTTGCCGACCGCATCGCCCTGGTCAACATCATGCCCGCTTCGGCAACTGACGACATCGAGGCCTTCGGCGCCCACCCCATCGGCTCCGGCCCCTACAAGTTCGTCTCTGCCACCAAGGGCGACCACATCGCCTTCGAGCGTTTCGATGACTACAACGGCCCCCGCCCCGCTCTCGCTAAGAACATGAAGTGGCTGATCCTGGTAGAGTCCTCAGCCCGTGTTACCGCTATGAGCTCCCAGCGCGTTCAGGCCATCGAGTCCGTGCCCTACGACAGCATCCCCGTACTGGAGAACACCAACGGCGTCACCGTTGAATCGGTGCAGTCTTTCGGCCTGCTCTTCATGATGTTCAACTGCGCCAAGGCCCCCTTCGACAAGAAGGAAGTACGTCAGGCCCTCTTCTACGCCATCGACATCGAGAAGGTCATCTCCACCGGTCTGCTGGGCAACGCCACCGCAGCCACCTCCTTCCTGCACAAGGAGCACCCCGACTACGCCGAGGCCTCCACCGTCTACACCTACGACAAGGCCAAGGCCCAGCAGCTGCTCAAGGACGCCGGGGTTGAGAACCTCTCCATCACCCTGCGCACCACCGACCACGACTGGGTCAAGCAGTGCTCCCAGCTGGTACAGGAATCCCTCAAGGACGCCGGCGTCGAGGTCAACCTGCAGGACTCCCAGAGCTCATCCCTCTACTCCGACTACGTTGACACCGGCGACTTCGACGTCGTCCTAGCTCCCGGCGACCCCTCCGTCTTCGGCAACGACCCCGACCTGCTGCTCTCCTGGTGGTACCGCGGTGCCACCTGGCCCGAGAAGCGTTTCCGCTGGTCAACCACCGAAGAATACGCCCAGCTGCAGGACGCCATGGCCAAGGCCGTCGCATCAGACAGCCCCGATTGGAAGGGCATCTTCGACATCGTGGCAGAGAACGTCCCCCTCTACCCCCTCTTCCACCGCAAGCTGCCCACCGCTTGGTCGGCTGATACCCTCACCGACTTCGCCCCCATTCCCACCACCGGCCTGTCCTTCCAGAACGTAGGCACCACTCAGGCCTAGGTGGTTCCACCGGCCCAGCCTCCCCCAGCTGGATCAGCCGGTAACCCGTGAAAAGGTAACCCCATTTCCACACATCACACCCCCTTTTCACACCCCGCTCGGCACCTGCCCGCCCTCTACTGGGCAGGTGCCGGGCCCCACACAAGACCTCTAACCCCACCGGGGCGCCCATCCACCCCCAAGCTGCCCCGGCCCCGTCCTAAAACTTCAGGGAGCCAGACCCGTGTCAAACTTTCTCAGACTGCTCGGCAGGCGCCTTATCGCCCTGCCCATCATGATTCTGGGCGTCACCATCTTGGTCTTCGTCATCCTGCAATTCACCCCCGGCGACCCAGCAACCATCGCCCTGGGTGAAGGCGCCTCAGAAGAAGCCAAAGAAGCCTACCGAGAATCACGGGGCCTCAACGACCCACTCATCGTTCAGTACTTTGCCTTCCTCTCCCGGCTCATCCGCTTTGACCTGGGCATGACCACCCCTCCTGCCCAGCCCGTTATCGACCAAATCAAGGTCGCCTTCCCCACCACCTTGCAGCTGACCTTCCTGGGCGTGCTGATTGCGGCGGTAGCCTCCCTGGTTCTGGGCGTCATTGCGGCCCTCTACCGTGACCGCTGGCCCGACCAGATTATCCGTGTGCTCTCCATGGCCTCCATCGCAACCCCCTCCTTCTGGCTGGGTATTCTGATGATTCAGTACTTCGCCCTGGGCCTGGGCTGGTTCCCCACCGGCGGCTCCGCCCCTCCCGGGAGCGGCTTTGGCACCTGGCTCTCCCACATGTTCCTGCCCGCGGTGGCCCTCGCTATCCCAGTTAGCGCATCACTGACCCGCACCGTCCGCACCTCCATGGTTGAAGAACTCGACAAGGACTACGTGCGCACCGCCATCGGCAACGGCGTTCCCCGCCGCGAGGTCATCACCAAGAACGTGCTGCGCAACGCCCTCATCACCCCGGTCACCGTGCTCGGCCTGCGCATCGGCTACCTACTCGGCGGCGCCGTGGTCATCGAAATGATCTTCTCCCTCAACGGCATGGGCAACCTCATCTTCATCGGCATCACCGGCAACGACATCAACCTGGTTCAGGGCGTCGTGCTCACCATCGCCGTCACCTTCGTGCTCGTCAACATCATCGTTGACCTGCTCTACCTACTCATCAACCCCCGTATCAGGAGCGTCTAACCATGCGTAGCGGACTAGCAGAACGCCTCTCAGCGCCAGGCATCCGATTCAGGGCGCTCCCCACAGGCTCCAAAATCGCCCTCAGCTTCCTCGCCATCATCGCCCTAATCGCGATTTTCGCCCCCTGGCTGGCCCCCCACGACCCGCTGGCCTCCACCGGTGCCCCCATCGGCGCACCCAACTCCGAGTACCTCTTCGGTACCGACCGCCAGGGCCGCGACATCCTCTCCCGTCTGATGTACGGTGCCCGTGCCTCCCTACAGGTCGGCCTGGGCGCTGTGGCCCTAGCTCTCATCATGGGCGGTATTCTTGGCGCCCTGGCAGCCACCAGCTCCAAGTTTGTCTCCGAACTGATTATGCGCGTCATGGACGTGCTCATGGCCTTCCCCGGTATCGCCCTGGCAGCCGTCCTGCTGGCTTCCCTGGGCAACTCGGTCGGCACCATCATCTTCACCATCGCCGTGGTCTACACCCCGCAGCTAGCCCGTGTGGTCCGTGCCCAGGTGCTAGCCGCCTGGGACGAGGACTACGTCCGTGCTGAGCGCGTCATGGGAGCACCTCGCTTCTACATCCTGCTCAAGCACGTTGTCCGCAACACCATCGCCCCCGTGCTGGTCTTCGCCACGGTCATGGTCGCCGACGCTATCATCCTCGAAGCCTCCCTCAGCTTCCTCTCCGCCGGTGTGCGCCCGCCTAACCCCTCCTGGGGTAACGTCATTGCCGACGGCCGTGCCCTGGTACTGGCAGGCGGCTGGTGGGCTACCACCTTCGCAGGTGCCGTCATTCTGCTGACCGTGCTGGCCCTCAACGTGCTCTCTGAGGGCATGACCGACGCCATGGTCAACCCCAAGCTGCGTCGCAAGGTCAAGATTGACGACTCCTCCGTTATTGCTGGCACCACCGCCGGTGCCCTGACCGCAGCGCCCTCCACCGCCGACGATAAGTCCATCGCAGCTGCCTCCCCCGAGGCCCAGGAGCAGGACGCAGCCCCCTGGGGCGAGCCCGTCAAGCACGCCGGCTCCCGCTCGGCAGCCGAAAGGGACGCCGTCGCCGCAGCCAACCTGGCAGGGGTGCTGGAGGAACTCAAGAGCGCAGAAACCCGCCGTACCGACCGCCTACAGGCGGACGCGTCCGCCCGCGTCATTCTGGAAGTCAAAGACCTCTCCATCTACTTCCCCGAACGCTTCGGCGACACCCCCGTGGTCGACCGTGTCTCCTTCACCGTCACCGAGGGTCAGACTATGGGCCTGGTGGGTGAATCAGGTTCCGGTAAGTCCATTACCTCCCTGGCAATTATCGGCCTGCTCGATAAGAAGGCCAAGATTACCGGCTCCGTGCTCTTTGAAGGCCAGGAACTGGTAGGGGCCTCAGAGGCCGAGTTCCAGAAGCTGCGCGGCTCGGTGATTTCCATGGTTTACCAGGACGCCCTGAGCTCACTGAACCCCTCCATGCTCATCAAGGATCAGATGAAGCAGCTCACCCGCCGCGGTGGCCGCAAGAGCCCCGAGGAGCTCCTGCGCCTGGTCAAGCTCGACCCCGAGCGCACCCTGGCCTCCTACCCCCACGAGCTCTCCGGCGGTCAGCGCCAGCGCGTCCTCATCGCTATGGCCCTCTCCCGCTCCCCCAAGCTGGTCATTGCCGACGAGCCCACCACGGCCCTCGACGTCACCGTCCAGGCCGAGGTCATTAAGCTCCTCAACGAGCTGCGGGAACAGCTGGGCTTCGCCATGATCTTCGTATCCCACGATCTAGCCCTGGTAGCCCAGGTCGCCCACCGCATCTCGGTCATGTACGCCGGCCAAATCGTAGAAGCAGGCGCTACCAGCCAGCTTCTGAGCAACCCCATGCACGAGTACACCCGGGGCCTGCTCGGCTCCGTGCTCTCCATCGAATCTGGCTCAGAGCGCCTCTACCAGATTCCCGGCACTGTGCCTTCCCCCTCCGACTTCGCCACCGGCGACCGCTTCGCCCCCCGCTCCCAGCGCCCCGATGCTGACCCCGAGCAGAAGCTGGTCTTCACCCCCGTCACCGGCGATACCGACCACCACTGGGCCTCCCACCTGGCCCCCGCCCCTACCTCACAGGAGACAGCATGAACACCCAACCTGTGACCCCCGCAGCAGAAAACCTGCTCAACACCACCGGCCGGGCCGCCGTCCGCCGCGTCAGCGAGCCCATCATCGAGCTCAAAGACGTGCAGGTCTACCACCGGGCCCGTACCGGCGGCATCTTCAAGCCCAATATCGTCAAGGCTGTAGACGGGGTGAACCTGGCCATCCGCCGCGGCGAAACCATCGGCCTGGTCGGCGAATCGGGCTGCGGCAAGTCCACCCTGGCCTCGGTTATCGTGGGCCTGCAAAAGCCCACCGGGGGCGACGTGCTCTTCAAGGGCAAGAGCGCTCTCAAGCGCAATGCGGCCCTGCGTAAGGAGTTCGGTTCGGACGTCTCCATCGTCTTCCAGGACCCCTCCACCGCCCTCAATCCCCGCATGACCGTGCAAGACATCCTCAAGGACCCCCTGGACGTCCACGGCATCGGTGATAAGGCCGGGCGCGACCGCCGCGTCCGTGAGCTCCTACACCTGGTGGGCCTGCCCGCCTCAGCAGCGGACGCCCTACCCTCCCAGATCTCTGGCGGCCAGCGCCAGCGCGTCGCCATCGCCCGCGCCCTGGCCCTGGAACCCAAGGTGATTGTGGCCGACGAACCCACCAGCGCCCTCGACGTCTCGGTGCGCGCCCAGGTGCTCAACCTGCTCTCAGACCTCAAGGAAGAGCTCTTCCTCGGCATGGTCTTCATTTCCCACGACATTCAGACCGTCCGCTACGTCTCTGACCGTATCTGCGTGATGAATAAGGGAAAGATCGTCGAAGAAGGCAGCGCCGAACAGGTCTTCGATACCCCCAGCCAGGACTACACCCGCACCCTGCTCGGGGCGGCCCCCACCCTGCTTCACGTCTAAACCACCCACCCGGGCGGCGCGGCCCCTCACAGTCGAGCCACCGCGCCGCCCCTACCCCACCAAGGAGAACACCCCATGACCGCACCCGCTTTCTCCGGCGTCATCCCGCCCCTGCTCACCCCCCGCACCGCTGACGGTGCCCTCGACATTCCCTCCCTGCGCCGCCTCATCGACCACCTCATCGACGGCGGAGTAGACGGCATCTTCGCCCTGGGTTCCTCATCCGAGGTCCTCTACCTGACCAATGAAGAACGTGAAACCGTACTCAAAACCTGCGTGGACGCCATCGCCGGCCGGGTCCCCCTCATCGTTGGCATCAACGATATGACCACCGCCCGCGTCATCGACGAAGCCAAGCGCCTACTGGCCATCGGCGGTGAGGCCATCGTCGTTACCAGCCAGTTCTACGCCATCGACAATGCCTTCGAAGAAGAACGCCACTTCCGCGCCATCGCCGATGCCGTCGACGTCCCCGTTTTCGCCTACGACGTACCGGTCCGCACCAAGCAGAAGCTCCCCCTGCCCCTGCTCACCAAGCTAGCCCGCGAGGGCGTCATTGCAGGCGTTAAAGACTCGTCCGGCGACGACGTCTCCTTCCGCCAACTCACCCTCGCTACCCGCGACCTCGACGGCTTCGCCGCTTTCACCGGCCACGAAGTTGTCTGCGACGGCGCCATGCTCTCAGGCGCCGCAGGACTGGTCCCCGGTCTCGGCAACGTTGATCCCGCAGGCTACAAGCGCCTCTACGAGGCAGCCCGCGCAGGCGACTGGGAAACCGCCCGCACTGAACAGGACCGCCTGGCTAAGCTCTTCGACATCGTCTTTGTCGAAACCCCCAGCGTCTCCGGCGGTGCAGCAGGCCTTGGCGCCTTCAAAACCGCCCTGCAGGTCATGGGAGTTCTTGACTCCAACACCATGTCCCAGCCCATGGAAACCCTCGGCGACACCGAAACCCAGCGCATCCGCGCTATCGTCGAATCAGTAGGGCTCATCTAGCCCCCTCCACCTGAGAAAGGGACGCTTTCATGACCAGCCAGCCCGTAGCACTCACCGCAGATCTCGGCGGCACCAAAACCGCCCTCGGCATCGTCTCCCCCACCGGCGACGTCCTGCACCGCGACAAAATCCCCACCCAGGCCCAAGCCGGAGGGACCAAACTCGCCGAGCACACCGCGTCCGCCCTCGCCGACCTCGCCGACCTGGCCCGCAGCCGCGGCTACCAGCCCGTCGGCATCGGTATCGGATCCGCAGGCGTCATCGGTGAAGAAGGGCAGGTCATTACCGCGGCCAACCTCATCCACGATTGGAGTGGCACCCCGCTGGCAGCCATCGTCACCGACCGCACCGGCCTGCCGGCCTACGCCGTCAATGACGTCCACGCCCACGCCCTGGGTGAAGCCTGGCAGGGTGCCACCTCCACCGCCGAAACCAGCCTCATGGTAGCCTTCGGTACCGGCGTTGGCGGCTCCTACATCAGCGGTGGTACCCAGATGAGAGGAGCCCATTCCCTAGCAGGGCACGTGGGCCACTTCTCCTCCCCCTGGGCAGTCGGCATCACCTGCACCTGCGGCGGAACAGGCCATGTAGAAGCCGTTGCCTCCGGCACCGGCATCGTCTCCAGCTACCACCGCCTCGGCGGCGAAAGCCCCGCCGCCAACCTCTTCGACCTTGAACACCTGGCCGATGCAGGTGACCCTATCGCCTGTGACGCCATCGCCCTTGGAGCCCGCGCCGCCGGTATCGCCCTCGGGGACCTAGCCACCATCCTCGACCCCCACCTCATCGTCGTCTCCGGGGGTGTAGTTAACCTCGGCAAACGCTGGTGGAACGACATGGCTGCCGCCTACCTCGGCGCCGCCCTGGGGCAGGCTGCCGAAACCACCATCGTCCGCGCCACCCTCGGCTCCGACGCACCCCTGCTCGGGGCTGCCACCCTCATCCCCGACTTCGTCACCCGCTAGGAGAAACATCGTGTTCACTCTCGACCAGCTCACCGACCTCCTCGCAGGCCAGCTCATCGTCTCCGCCCAGGCCTACCCCGGCGAGCCCATGCGCGACCCCCGCACCACCGGCCAGGTCGCTGCCTCAGCCGTCCTCGGCGGGGCCGCCGCCGTACGCGTGCAGGGCCTGGCAGATATCCAGTTCACCCGCACCGCCGTTGAGGTCCCCGTCATCGGGCTCTGGAAGGACGGCCACGACGGCATCTTCATCACCCCCACCCTGCACCACGCCCTAGCCGTCGCCCAGGCAGGAGCCCACATCGTCGCCCTCGACGGGACCCTACGGGACCGCCCCGATGGGCTCACCCTCACCCAGGTCATCACCGAAGTACATGCCTCAAGCAACGCCCTGGTTATGGCCGACTGCGATTCCCTCGACTCAGCCCTCGCAGCCGCCGAGGCCGGAGCCGACTTCATCGGCACCACCCTGGCCGGCTACACCGGCGCCCGCCCCAAAACCAACGGCCCCGACCTCGAGCTCCTTGAAGCCATCGCCGCCCGTAACCTGGGCCGCCCCCTCATCGCAGAAGGACGCGTGCACACCCCGGCCCAGGCTAAAGCAGCCCTCGACGCCGGAGCCCACGCCGTCGTCGTCGGCACCGCCATCACCCACCCGATTTCTATTACGGGTTGGTTTAAAGAGGCAATGACTCAATAAATAAAAAAAGGCCGGGGCAACATTTACACCCCGGCCCTTTTTATATATTTTTATGCCCCGATATTTTCTGGCTTTTGGAAAAAGGGAATATTGTTTTGGGCAAAACGGTAATATTCTGCATTTTTAAGCTGGGAGGCCGCTGCCTCGTCGATAACCACGGTAACGTCGGGGTGCAGCTGCAAAATCGAACCGGGGCAAGAGGCAGTCACCGGGCCCTCGGCCATACCAGCAATAGCGGCCGCCTTGTTCTCGCCGTCAGCAACCAGCACAATTTTGCGGGCTTCCATGATGGTACCGATTCCCTGAGTCAGGCAGTGAACCGGAACCTTTGAGGTATCACCGTCAAAGAAACGGGCATTGTCTGCCACCGTCTTGGGGGCCAAAGTCTTGATGCGGGTACGCGAAGCCAGGGAGGATCCAGGCTCGTTAAAGCCTATATGCCCGTTGGCGCCTATACCGAGAATCTGCACGTCAACACCACCTTCAGCCTTGATAGCTGCCTCGTAGGCGGCGCACTCGGCAGGAATATCTTCAGCCATGCCATTGAGCACGTGCACCCGCTCAGCACTCAGGCCCACCTTCTGCACCACCTGGTCATCGATGACACTGCGGTAAGACTCCGGGTGGGCAGGGTCAAGCCCCACATACTCATCGAGAGCGAAGGCGCTCACAGCACTCACATCGAGGCCCGCCTGCACTTTAGCCGCAAGGTGCTCATAGGTACTCTCAGGCGATGAACCGGTTGCCACACCCCACACGGTTGAGGTGCCCCGCTGATTATTTCGCTCGGTCACCATAGCAATAAGTGATGCGGCATAAGCTCCCGCTTGATCCTTTGAATCACATATAATTATTTCCATAAGAATATAGTACGAAAATATATGTATAAATACCCGCCAGCACAACAATATGACGTATTGATAAGGGGCCCTCATGCCACGCACCATTCTTTTTCATTCACTTCGCCATCTCACCCCGCAGAGTAGCCCCACGGTCTGGGTGCTGGCAGAGGGCGAGCGCCTGCTGGCCATGGGCGAAGGTGAGAGCTGGCGGGAGGAGCTGACGGCAGATCAGCTGGCCTCTGCCCAGGTGCGCGAGGCTGGCAGCTGGCTCTTGGCCCCCGGCTTTACCGATATTCACTGTCACGGTGGGGGCGGCACTGCCTTTGAAGATGCCCCTGATGTTGCCCCTGCCCTGCGCGTGCACGGGCAGGCGGGGACGTCCGCCCTGGTGGCCTCTCTGGTGTCTAACCCGCTAGAGCAAATGCAGGCCAGTATGGACCAGCTCCTGCCCCTAATGGATCAGAAGGTACCGGGGCAGGCCCGTCTGGTGGGCTTTCATGCTGAGGGGCCCTTTATTTCCCCGGCCCATAAGGGGGCCCATGCCCCCGAGGCCCTGCGCACCCCCACACCCGATGCCCTGGAACAGCTCTGGGAGGCCTCAGAAGGTAGGCTCCTGCAGATTACCTTGGCCCCCGAGACCGACCCCGGCTTGGCCACTCTGCAGCGCTGTGTGGAGCTGGGAATCAAGGTAGCGGTCGGGCATACCGACGCCACCTATGACCAGGCTAAAGCTGCCTTCGACGAGGGCGCGTCGCTACTGACTCACACCTTCAATGCCATGCGCCCCCTTCACCACCGTCAGCCCGGCCCGGTGGCCGCTGCCGCAGACAGCTCCCACGTCACCCTGGAGGTTATTTGCGACGGGGTCCACGTACACGGGCCCATGGTGCGGGCCGCCTTCGCCCTGGCGCCGGGGCGGGTAGCTCTGGTCACCGACGCTATGGCCGCTGCCGGTTGCGCGGACGGCCCCTACCGGCTGGGTTCTTTGGCGGTAGAGGTGCAGGACTCGGTTGCCCGCATCAGGGGCACCGAAACGATTGCCGGGAGTACGCTTACCCTAGCGCGGGCTGTGGAGCAGGCTGTCACCTTCGGCGTTCCCCTGGCAGAAGCAGCCAGGGCTGCTACCAGCGTCCCCGCCACTGCCCTCGGCCTAGCAGAGCCCGCAGACAGCTACGCCCTGCTGGGGGCGGACGGCTCCCTGCAGGGCGTGTTGCGAGGTTAGCTCTTTACTTGATGTATTTGGCTTCGAGGCTTTCGCGCACCTTGCGGCGCAGGGTCTTGCCCAGCATGGAGCGGGGCAGCTCCTCAACCTCGTAGTAGTTCTTGGGCACCTTGTAGCGGGTCAGGCGCTCGTAGCAGTGCTGTTTGAGCTCTTCGGGGTCGATAGCGTGGCCCTCGGCGGGGATGATTGCGGCGGTGACCTTTTCGCCGCCGGAGCCGTCCGGTAGACCAACTACGGCGCAGTCCGCTACCGAGTCGTGCTGTTTGAGCACGTTTTCAACCTCGGTGGGTGAGACGTTGAAGCCGCCGGTGATGATGACTTCCTTGATGCGGTCAACGATTTCGATGAAGTAGTCGTGGTCCAGGCGTACGATGTCGCCGGTGCGTAGCCAGCCTCCGGGGAGCAGGGTTTTGCTGGTGTCTTCGCCGCGTTTCCAGTAGCCGCGCATGACCTGGGGGCCGCGTACCAGCAGTTCGCCTTCGGCGCCGTCGGGGACGTCCTGGAGGGTTTCGGGATCAACGACGCGGATATCGGTTGAGGGGAAGGGTACGCCAATAGAACCGGCTCGGCGGGTGGAGTTGAGGGGGTTGCAGGAGACCAGGGGTGAGCATTCGGAGAGGCCGTAGCCCTCTACGAGCAGGCCCCCGGTGGCTTCTTCCCATTCTGCGACGAGTTCGGTGGGCAGGTGCATAGCACCAGAGACCGCATAACGGATACCCTGCAAAGAGACGTTGCGCTTCTTGGCTTCTTCAAGCATGCGGCGGTAGACCGGGGGAACTGCGGGCAGAATCGTGGGTGTTGTTTTTTTCATGGCCCGGAAGATCAGGTCCATGTCTACGGTGGGGAAGAGCACCAGGCGTGCCTTACACACTGCCGCGATGGTCTGCCCCAGGGTCATGCCGTAGGCGTGGAAGAGGGGCAGGACGGCGTAGATGACCTCATCGTTGCCGGGCTGGATCCACTCTTCACCCATGCGGCCGTTTGATTCGAGGTTGCGGTGGGTGAGCATGACGCCCTTGGGCAGGCCGGTGGTGCCCGAGGTGTATTGCAGTAGCGCCAGGTCGTAGGCGGTAGGACGGTGGTGGTCGGCGGCCAGGGGCTGGTTCTTCATGAACTGGCGCCAGGGGGTGGTGCCGCGGGCGGTGCCTTCGAGTTTTTCGCGGGATTCCTTGAGGCTGCCGATGGGCAGCTTGAGGGCGGTGCGCATGGTGAAGGGCATCTCTTCGATCATGTTGACCGCGTAGATGTTCTTGGGGCGGATGTCGGCGGGCAGGGAGGTGATGTTGTCGGCGATTTTGTCCCAGACGATGGCGGCCTTTGCCCCGTGGTCTTCGAACATGTGGCGCAGTTCAGCTGAGGTGTAGAGGGGGTTGTGTTCTACAACGACGGCGCCCAGGCGCAGGATCGCGTAGAAGGCCACAATGTGCTGGGGGCAGTTGGGCAGGACGAGGGCAACGCGGTCCCCGTGCTGGATACCGGCCTTGCGGAGGCCTTCGGCAACGCGCAGAATCTGGTCACCCAGTTCACCGTAGGTGGTGGTGGCACCGAAGAATTCCAGGGCAATTTTCTGGGGAACGGTGCGCACGGCTTCAGCCATAAGGTGGCTCAGCGAGGTTTCCGGCAAAGCAACGTCCCTGTTGCTTTCTGGCCGGTAGTTCTTAACCCAGGGGCGGTGGGCCAGGGGGAAGTCGTTGTCGTTGTGGGGTGAGTTTTCGGCTGACTGCATACACACGATTGTGCCACAGCGGGGCTAGAGCTGACATACTTAGGGGTATGGCTCGACGTAGAAATGACGATATTAGCCCCGAGGAATTCCGGGAGCTCATGCGTGAGATTAATAAGCGCATGATTATTGCCGGCCTCATTGTGATTGGGGTTGGCCTGGCAATCATTGGTCTGATGACCCTGGCCTATGGAGGTTAGTATGACGAACTGGGATGAGCTGCGCGCCGGTAAGAGCGTTTTTGAGCAGATGACGGCGGGGTTCGCCTACCGCCCGGACGAGGAGTGCGCCGATACCCACTACCGGGTGGTGGAGCTGGTGGAGGAATACACCCGGCTGTACCGGGCCCGCGATAGCCGCAAGCGAGAGGTGCTAGCCCAGATTGTGGGGTCCCTCGGTGAGGGCTCCACGATTCGCCCCTCGGTTGCCTTTGATTACGGGGTCAATACCCATATTGGGGCGGGTTGTTTCTTCAACTTTGGTTGCGTCTTCCTTGACGTTGCCCCCATTACCTTTGGCGATGCCGTCCTGGTGGGCCCCAACGTGCAGTTTTTGACGCCCACCCACCCCCTTAACCCGGTAGACCGCGAGGCCCTGTGGGAGGGTGGTCTGCCCATTACGGTGGAGCGCAATGTCTGGATTGGTGGCGGGGCGATTCTCTGCCCGGGCGTCACCGTGGGTGAGAACGCTGTGATTGGTGCCGGTGCGGTGGTGACCAAGGACGTCCCCGCTAACGCCGTGGTGGTCGGTAATCCCGCCCGGGTGATTAAGTATGTGGGCGCCGATGAGCGCCCCACCGATCCGGCCCACCAGTACAGCCCCCAGGCTCTGGGGCTGGCGTAAGTATTTTTTGTAGAAAGGGGTGTTGCCGGTGACCGATCAGCCTAAGAACCGCTGTGATTTTGATGAGTGGGACGCTGTCTTTGAGGACTCTGACCCCACCCGGGTGCTCGACCCGCATACCTTCGGGCAGGACGCTGGCAGCAGCCAGGCGCCCACCCCTGCGGACGCCGGGGTCTCGGCTACCCGCTACCAGCGCAGCCCGCAGGCGGGCCAGGAGTACCAGCAGACCGCACCGGCCCAGGTACAGCCCCAGCCCCCGCAGCAGGTTTATTCTGCTGAACCGGCAACTCCTGCCCAGCCGGTGCAGGCGGTGCCGGCGTCCACCTACCCGGCAGCACATCTAGGGGCGACGGCTCCCGCCGCTGCCCTCAAGCGGGTGCAGTTTATCCCGGCTTTCTGCGGCGCCCTGGTCGCCTACGCCCTGGCCACCGGCAGCCTGGCCCTAGCCCGCACGGTGATGGGTGTTCTAGGAGTTTCTACCTACAGCGGCCTGACCGAGACGGTTCTAGCTGTCACTGCCCCTGCCAGCCGCACCCAGGCCCTGCCCTGGCTTATCACGGTCGCCGTCCTTATTGCGCTGGCCTTTGGGTTTGCAGGCTACACCGCCTCGCGCATGACGGCCCTAGCCCCCAGCAAGCAGGCTGTGGGCGTCCTGGCTGTTAGCACCCTGGGCGTTCTGCTTGCCACCCTGCTCACCTGGGCAACCGCCCAGCTGGCCTCCCCACTTGCCCCCGCCTACGCCCTTCAACCCCTCCTCACCCCTGACCTGGCTATCGGCGCCCTCACCGCCCTGGCCACCGGCGTCCTGGCCCTGGTTGGCGCCCTCATAGGGGCCGGGCTGGGTACCCGCTACCATCGGGCCCTGACCGGCGCGGACGCTCGACCCCACTAAGACAGCAGAAGCGCGTCACAGCGCCCACAGTTCAGCCCACGAAGCACACTTTGCCTGTAAAATATTTTCGTAAGAAAAATACCCCAGTCTGCTCACCGCACCACACACAGCAACCGATGAGCAGCCACCGCCCACCGGTGAAGGTTGCGCCAGCACACGAGGTAAGTAGGGATCATGAGCGTAGTACGCGTAGGCATTGTCGATGACCACGAAGTCGTCCGCGAAGGTATGCGAGCAGTCGCAGCAGGCGCCAGCGAAATCGAACTGGTCGCCGCAGCCCCCACCGCAGCCGACCTGCTTGTTGCTCTGGGCCGCAGTCTCTCCGACCCCTCGTCCGCTGACCTGGGCAAGCTCAAGCGCGACTGCGACGTCGTACTACTCGACCTCTCCCTGCAAGATAAGTCCCGCCCCTCAGAAAACGTCGATATTCTGCAGCGCGCTGGCATTAAGGTGCTCATCTTCAGCATCGGCGAGAACCCCGGCCTGATTCGTGAAGCCCTCAAAGCAGGGGCCCTGGGCCTGGTGCGCAAGTCAGAACCTCTGGAACACGCCCTGGCAGAAGCCAAGAACATAGCCGAAGGCAAGGCCGTTGTCACCAAGGAACTGGCAGCAGCAATCGACGGTGACCACGAGTTCTCCCGCGCCAACCTCTCACCCCGCGAGCAGGAAACCCTGCGTCTCTACGCCTCAGGTTTTGCGCAGGTGCAGGTAGCCCGCCGTATGGGCATCAAGCAGTCCGCTGTTAAGACCAACATCGACCGCATCCGCGAAAAGTACGCCCGCGTCGGCCGCCCCGCCCCCACCAAGATTGACCTGCGTATTCGCGCCATCGAAGACGGCCTGGTCGACTCCATGGAAGACACCTCCACCGCAGACCGCAACCTCTAAGTAGCGAAGACCTAAGGACGCACCCTGTCTACCACCACCGGCGGCGCCTCCCGGGACCTAGCCCACGCGCTACAACCGTCGCGGGCGGACCGCATCCGTTCCTTCTCCTTCAAGTCGCTCTCCCTCACCACCGGGCAGCAGCGACTGATGGGTCCGAGCTCCTTCGGCCTCTACTGCACCCTGGAAATCATCTACTCCCTGATGGCAGTAGGCCTGCTCTGCCAGTCGCTTGCCAACATCTCAGAGATCCGCGGGGGCGACTCCTACTGGTACCTGGCAATTATTCCCCTGCTGGTTGCCCATGCGGCCCTGCTCATGTTCAACGGCATCCGCAAGGAAGTCTCAGCCAAGGTCGTTAGCTTTATGCTGGCTATCGCCTACGGTTCCTACATTCTGTGGCCCTTCACCGTGGGCGCTGAGCACTCAGCCATTCCCTGGTCCTGGCTCTTTGGTATCTACGCTATGCTGGTTCCGGTCTTCGAAGAGAGCCCGCGTGAGAGCATCATTCACAGCCTCGTTTTCCCGGTGCTGCTGGTGGCCAGTTCGGTGGCAGCCCACCTGCTCAAAGGCTCCCCCCTCGACGCCACCGAGCTGCTCATTCGTGTGGCCTTCCTAGGCTTCTGCTGCGCCCTGCTAGCTGGCCTGGCCCGCTTTGCCCTCAACGCCGTCCGCGAATCAGACAAGACCTACTACGAGACCCTCTCTGCCCAGCTTCTACTCAACCGCTCCCGCGACTACGCCAAGGAGCTGCAGGACTTCGACAAGCTGGTGCACGATAACGTCATGGCAGCCCTGCTCGACGCCAGCCGCAACCCCGGCGAGCTACCCCAGCGCACCCGCCTACTGGCTCGCCGCGCCATCGGCGTACTTGAGGAAGAGGCCCTCAAGTCCCAGCCCCAGCGCCCTATCACCTTCCAGGCCCTAACCGAGCAGATTGCCGAAGGCGTGGAACCCTGGAACCAGCGCCTGCGCTTTGTCTCCGACTCCATCGAAAAACACCCGCTCGCCAGCCCCGACTCCACCCTGCCCTACACCGCGGCGAGAGCCTTTACTCACGCCGTCACCGAAGCTGTGTCTAACTCGGCCCGCCACTCGGGCACCCGCACCACCCAGATCTCGATTCGCACCGAGATGCGCCGACCCTTCAACTCCACCCGCTCCGACGAGGTACGCCCCTATATTCTCTGCACCATCTCAGACAAGGGCCAGGGCTTCTCAATGAGCGACATCGACTTCCGCCGCCTGGGCGTGCGTGTGTCGATGATTCGCTCCATGGAGGACGCCGGCGGTATGGTCACCATTACCTCGGCGCCCGAGAAGGGTACCCGCGTCGTCGTCCAGTGGCCCAACGAGGAACCCAATGCTGGCTAAGTACTACCGCTCCCGCATCCTCACCCTCATTCTGAGCACCGTCACCCTGCTGATTCTGGGGTCGTTCTTCTTCTGGTACGACCACTACACCGTCACTCGCGCCCCCCACTGGGCTATCCTGCTGAGTCTCTACGCGCTAGCGGCACTGCCGGTCTTTCTGCCCACCAAGCGCCTGGCTCTGCCCGACGTCATGATGCCCATCATCATGGTGCTCGCCCTCAACTCGGTCGATACCACCCTGAGTGCCATTAGCCACTCGATTACCTTCTCCAATCTCTCCTGGCCCCTCATGGCCTATACCCTGCTGGCTGCGGGCCTGGTGCTGCGCCGCCATACCTTCTTCGGCTGGCTCTTCTTTTGTGGTTTTATGGTGCTGGTGCTGAGCTGGCACACCAACTATTTCGATACCCGACTGACGCTCTCTACCGAGTTCGCTATCCCCTTCCTGCTCATGCTGGTGAGCATGATTGTGCCCAAGCAGATTGAGCAGGCGGTCTCTAAGACCAGGCAGGCTCGCGGTATGCGCATTATCGCGGACGCCGGGCGCGCCGAAGAGACAGATATGGGCGCTATTGCCACCCAGCGTGTGCAGGAGGTCCGTGCCCTGACCGAGGATATGCTGCACCGTATCGCCTACAACGAGTCGCCGGTGACCCGCGCCGAGATGGACGAATTCCGCTTCACCGAAGCTCAGTTGCGCGATACGATTCGCGGCCGCTACATCGTGAACAAGGAGATTCTAGACGCCGCCTGGCTGGCCCGCCAGCGCGGGGTCAAGGTCGATATTCTGGACGAGCGCGGCTCGGCCCTACCCTCCCGCGTCTCGCTGGCCCTTACCCAGTGCGCGGTCGATCTTTTTGATAACGCGTCAGGCGGTACTATCACGGTGCGTGCCTTCCCTGCCGATGACCAGACCGCCGTTATGCTGGTGCACGACGGCAACTCAGAGGACGAAGAGCCTAGCGCTATCGAGATTTCGCAGACCGGTGTGATTGAGCGTTTCTAAAGCTTATATAGTCTGGAGATTCCACCTTTGATGGGGCAGTCTTGTGGGCATTTTGAGGGAAGCAGTCAGGCTACTGTCCACAGCTTACGCCCTAGTGTCGCCCTATATGAGGACATACACCCCCGATGGGCTCAGCTAAAATTTAAGTAACTTGAGTGCTTCTTGCATCGAGTCGGGGGACTCGGTGTTCTGGCGACGTTGGGGGACTGACCCAGAGATTATCAAGGGAGGTACTTCAAGGGCATAAGGTAACCTACGAGACCTGAACCTATGTGGGCTCAGTGCCCATAGATTCGGATTTCTTGGGGGAGATAATTCGGATTATGCTCCAGGTTTCGTACCTTGGCGTTGTGAGGCTCCCGCCCTAACCGGCGGGAGCCTCACTATGTTCACACTTGTTCCGTTGGTTTTTAGCCATCAGGTTGAACTTCCAGCGGGGCCAGCGAGGTTACCGTGTGCTGCAAGGCCCGGGTACTCTTTGAGTGCCCGGGCCTTGTGCTTTCCCGGCTCTTTTACATGTCGAGGAGCAGGGCCGGTTCTTCGAGAATCGAAGCGACATCTGCCAGGAACTTAGCTGAAAGATCACCGTCGAGGACGCGGTGGTCAAAGGAGCCACCCAGGGTTGTGACCCAGCGGGGAATCACTTCGCCGTCTACGACCCAGGGCTTCTGCTTGATAGTGCCGAAGGCAATGATGGCGGCCTCACCGGGGTTGATAATCGGGGTTCCGGTGTCAATGCCCAGAGAGCCGATGTTGGTGATGGTCATGGTGCCCTGCTGCATTTCGGCGGGCTGGGTTTTGCCTTCGCGGGCCCGGGTGGTCAGGTCGTTGAGGGCCAGTGCCAGCTCCCGCAGGTTCATGGTCTGGGCGTCCTTGATGTTGGGGACCATCAGGCCGCGCGGGGTTGCTGCGGCGATGCCGAGGTTCATGAAGTGCTTAATCTGAATCTCGGAGTCTGTCCAGGTGGCGTTGACCTGCGGAGTGCGGGCGGTTGCCCAGATGACGGCCTTGGCCAGGATCAGCAGCGGGGTTACTTTGACTCCCTCGAACTGGGGGGATTTCTTGAGGCGCTTGACGAACTCCATGGTGCGGGTGGCGTCTACATCGACGAAGATTGAGACATGGGGCGCCTTAAAGGCTGACTCAACCATGGCTTTGGCGGTGGCCTTGCGGACGCTCTTGACCTTGATACGTTCGATACGATCGCCGCCAGCACCGGCGGGAATCCAGAAGCTGGTGGGGTCGGTGGTGTCGGTGACGCTGGCCTGTTCGGTGAGGCTCAGGTGGGCTGCGTAGTTGAGCAGGTCGCGTTTGGTGACCTGCCCCTGGTCCCCGGTGGGGGTGACCTGGGCTAGGTCGATGCCCATGTCTTGGGCTGCTTTACGCACGGGGGGCTTGGCCAGTGGCTGGCGGCGGGGTACCTCACTGGTGCCGGTTTCTGTAGGTAGCTCATGGCTTCCCAGACGGCGGAGCATTCCCTTGCCACCTTCGCCCAGGAGCTTGCCCGCGCGGGCGGACAGACCGGTCAGCAGCTGACGGCGGCTGTCGGTACCCAACGGTGTAGAGGCGGGTACCTGAGCGGACGCAGCAGCGCCGGCAGGTGCCGCAGGCGGCTGGGCTGATGCAACAGCGGGCGGACTAGCTTTCTTGCGGGCCCGGCGCTTGACGGGGTCGGCCTTGGGGCCTGAGCCTACCAGGGCGTTGCCACCGCCCTGCTCCCCTGCCGGTGCGGCAGCCTGCTGGGGGGCGGCGTCCGGACGCTCTGGCGCAGGCCTACTCCCCCCGATTTCTTCGGCACCCTCCCCGGCGATAGCGATGATGGGGGTGCCCACCTCTACCGTTTCGCCTTCGGCAACCAGGAGCTCCTGCACGGTGCCCTCGTAGGGGGAGGGTAGCTCGACCACTGACTTGGCAGTCTCGATTTCAACAAGTACGTCGTTGATCTCGACGGTGTCGCCGGAGGCTACCTTCCAGCTGAGGATTTCTGCCTCGGTGAGGCCTTCGCCCACATCGGGCAGGTTAAAGATCTGTGACATGGTGTGCCTTTCGGGCTTTAGTAGGCCAGGGAACGGTCGACGGCTTCGAGCAGGCGGTCTATGCCGGGCACGTACTCTTCTTCGACGCGGGAGACCGGGTAGGGCATGTGGTAGCCGCCCACGCGGATCACGGGGGCCTCGAGGTGGTAGAAGCAGCGCTCGGTGATGGCGGCTGCGATATCTGAGCCGATACCGCCGAAAGTGGGGGCCTCGTGGGCCACGACCAGGCGCCCGGTTTTTTGTACCGAAGCCTCAATAGTGGGGATATCAAGCGGTGAGAGGGAGCGCAGGTCGATGACCTCGATGGAGTGGCCGTCCTCAACCTCGGCCTGGGCGGCAGCCAGGGCCACCGGAACCAGCGGGCCGTAGGTGGCGATGGTCAGGTCTTCACCCTCTCGCACCACCTGGGCGGTAAAGGGGTCGAAGTCGGTATCTGCGAAGTTGACCTCGCCCTTCATCCAGTATCGGCGCTTGGGTTCGAAGTAGATGACCGGGTCGGGGTGGGCAATAGCTTTGCGGAGCATCCAGTAGGCGTCGTGGGGGGACGAGGGGGTCACCACGCGCAGGCCCGGGGTGTGGGTGAAGAGGGCCTCGGGGGACTCCGAGTGGTGCTCTACCGAGCCAATCATGCCGCCGTAGGGAATACGGACGGTAACGGGCACCTCGTACTGGCCGTGGGTGCGGCCGTGCATTTTAGAGAGCTGCGAGGTGATCTGGTTGAAGCCGGGGAAGACGAAACCGTCAAACTGGATTTCGGGTACGGGCCTGTAGCCGCGCAGGGCCATGCCGATGGAGGTTCCGATAATGCCGGATTCACCCAGGGGGGTGTCCATAACCCGGGTGGGGCCAAAGGTTTTTTGCAGGCCGTCGGTTACGCGGTAGACACCGCCGAGTTTGCCGATGTCTTCGCCCAGGGCCAGAACCTTGCGGTTGGCGGTCATTTCATCGTGTAGAGCGCGGGTAATAGCCTTAGCCAGGGTGAGGGTTTCGGTGCCCTGCTGAGGGGTCTGGTCTGACATGGTTTAGTCCTCCTCGAAGCCGTCGTTGTAGGCGCGGTAGAAGGCGCGGTCGTCCTCAACCTGCTGGTGGGGAGCCGCGTAGGCGCGGTCCAGGTAGGTTTCGAAGGTGTCCGGTTCGCTGGCAAGAACGTAGGAGCGGACGCCCTTCACCTGCTCTTTGGTGTAGTTGGTGACCTCGTCAAAGAAGGCGTCATCGGCCTGGCCGGTTGAGCGCAGGTAGGCTTCGAGGCGCACCATGGGGTCGAGCGGCTCGTAGGTGGCGCCGTGGTCTTCGGGGCGGTACTTGGTAGGGTCGTCGGCTGTGGTGTGAGGGCCGAGCCGGTAGGTTTCTGCCTCAATCAGCACGGGACCCTCCCCCGCCCTGATTTTGTCCATGGCGTAGCGGGTGGCGGCGTAGACGGCTAGCACGTCGTTGCCGTCCACGCGCAGGCCCTCGAAACCGTAACCGGCGGCCCGGGTTGAGATGGGCACGCGGGACTGCACGCTAAAGGGCACAGAGATGGCCCAGTGGTTGTTTTGCACAAAGAAAAGGACGGGCGCGTTGTAGCTGGCGGCGAAGACCATGGATTCGTGCACGTCGCCCTCGGTGGTGGAGCCATCGCCACAGTAGACGGCTACGGCCGGCTTCTCGGCGTCCTGCCCGGGGTCGGTAGCCTGCCCCTGGCCAGTTTGAGCTTCGCCCGTTTCAGCCTGAATCTCAGCGTCAAGATTCAGCCCCATAGCGTAGCCGGTGGCGTGGAGCACCTGGGCGGCCAGCACCAGAGTGTAGGAGTGCACGTTGTGCTTTTTGGCATCCCAACCCAGGGTGCCAGAGCCCCTAAAGAGGGGGGTAATTTCTTCGGGGGTGATGCCGCGTTCGAGAAGCACCCCGTGATCGCGGTAGGAGGGGAAGATGTAGTCGTTGGCGGCAAGAGCCCGGGCGGACGCCACCTGGGCTGCTTCCTGCCCGCGAGAAGGCACCCAGAGGGCCAGCTGCCCCTGGCGCTGAAGCGCTGTCATTTCATCATCGAAACGCCGGGTCAGGGCCATGGTGCGGTACATGTCTTTGAGGTCTTCGCCGCTGAGTTCGTCGGCGTAGGGCGAGAAGCTGGTGTGGGGGGTGGTCTCGCCCGCTTCGTTCATGAGCTGGATACGCTCTGGCGTTCCCCAGGGGTTACTGGGGTTTTGCGTCTGTGACATGGGGGTCTCCGGTTGTGCTCTGTTAGTACCTTTTCTTAACCCTACGCCTGCTCAGGGGCAGAGAGGGCCTATTTTTAGAATTTTGAGGGATTAATTGCAAATAAGTTGATAGGTGGGCGGGGATAGTCCCCACCCACCTATCCGTGTGCCCGCTTAGAGGGGCTGGGCGGTGCGTTCTTCGAACTCTGCTGCAATTTTGAGCAGGCGGGCGTTGGCCTCGTCCTCACCGATGCTCACGCGCACGCCTTCACCGGCAAAAGCACGCACAGACAGGGCGTTCGCTTCTGCCAGAGCAGCGAAAGCTGCCGAGTGCTCACCCAGAGGCAGCCAGACAAAGTTAGCGCGGGTTTCGGGCACCCAGTAGCCCAGCTCCTGGAGCCCGGCAACGACCTTTTCACGCTCAGCCACCAGGTGCTCCACACGCTCCATAACCTCATCGTTGTGGTCGAGGGAGGCCACGGCGGCCTTCTCGGCCAGGGCGCTCACAGCAAAGGGGGTCGCACCCACGCGCAGGTGGGCGGTGACCTCGGGGTGGGTGATGGAGTAGCCCACGCGCAAACCCGCCAGACCCTGAGCCTTGGAGAAGGTGCGCAAAATAGCGACGTTGGGGTAGTCGGGGTAGACATCCAGGCCGTTGACGGGAGGCTCTTGCCCCTCAGGAATCTCGGAGGCCGCGCAGAACTCGAAGTAGGCCTCGTCAATCACCACGAGTACGTCACTGGGTACCTTGGCCAGGAAGTTGCGCACCTGTGACTCGGTGACGGCCGGGCCGGTGGGGTTGTTGGGGGTGCAGATAAGGATGACGCGGGTCTGGTCGGTTATGGCGGCAGCCATGGCATCTAGGTCATGGGCACCGTTGGGCAGGTTGGGCACCTGCACGCTCTTAGCACCGGCCAGGCCAACGCAGATAGGGTAGGCCTCGAAGGAACGCCAGGCGTAGATAACTTCGTCCTGCACACCGTCGGCGTGGGTACCTGCAAAGGTGGTCAGAATCTGGTTGAGGGCACCTAGGCTTCCTGCACCGGTAACGATATCCTCGGGGTCAACCTCCAGGTGCTCCCCCAGGGCAGTGCGCAGGGCAGTGGAGAGCGGGTCGGGGTAGCGGTGGACGGTATCAAACTCAGCCAGAATCTGAGCGACCGAGGCTACCGGGCCGAAGGGGTTCTCGTTGGATGAGAGCTTGTACTGGGTAAGCCCCTCAACCGGTGCCGGGGGTTTACCTGCGGCGTACTTGGGGAGCTGATTGAAAACCGGGCGGGGGTGCAGCCCGGAGCGCTGTGAACTTGTCATGCCATCCATTCTAGTGTCGCAGGCCACAAAATCTAGGGTTGGGGGTACCGCTCTTTTGGCCAGCGGTGCACGCAACCGGTGGTTGCAGCCCTCTCTTTCTGGTAAAGTTTTCTTTCGTTCGCCCCTGCTAAAGGGGTAGGAACAGGCCTCCATAGCTCAGGGGTAGAGCATTTCCCTCGTAAAGAAAAGGTCGTCGGTTCAAATCCGACTGGGGGCTCCATCAGTAAAAATCTCGCGGCCCGCACCGGTTTAGGTGCGGGCCGCGAGATTTTTTGTTGTCGATAGACCACCCGTGCGGACGCGTCCGCCCGCTACCGGCGACACCTGAGCCTACGCGGGTGGGCTAGTCGTCGTCCATGTGGTTTTCGGCCCCGTAGCCAATCAGATAGGCCCAAATCCAGGCGGTGATAACCGCCAAGAAAGGTACCACCAGCAGGTGGGTGTCGTTGGCAAAGAGCCAGCGATAGAAACCCCAGAGGGCCAGTGAGGGTACCAGGAGCAGGGCAAAGAGCAGCAGGAATCCGCGGGAGAAGCCGCCACTGGGCGTCCTGCGGGTTTGAAAACCAAGATAATTCTTCACGCTGCCTATCCTACCGCTGCCACCTGGGAGTTCTTCTAGCTACGCCACAGGCCGTAGGTCTTAGCCAGGGACGAGACCTTGCGGGCGCGGGCCAGACGGGGCAGGTAGGAGCCGTCCTTGGGCACGGAGTCGCCTTCGCTCTTCTGGAGCAGTTCGCGGGCCCATTCGATTTCGTCAGCGCTGGGGGCCAGGCCCACGTTGATGGTTTCGGTCTGGCCGGGGTCGAGGGTGAGCTTGCCGGTCATACCGTGACTGGTGGTTACCGCGCAGTCTTTGAGCAGGTCGCCGCCGTGCTTGCCGACGGAGGGACCGTCGATGGGGCCAGCCAGGCCGCCCACGCGGGAGGCCAGAACCAGCTGGGAGCGCGCATAGGCCAGAGCAATAGGGTCTGCGGAGACGCCGGTGTCGCGGCGGTAGTCACCCACGCCGAAGGCCAGGCGGAAGGTGCCGGGGGCCTTGGCGATACGCACAACGTTCACCATGCCCAGCGCGGTTTCAATCAGGGCGATGACGGGGGTACCAGCAGGGAGCATCATGGCGGTGCGGGTGACGTGGTCAGGGTGTTCGGTCATGGCTAGCATGACGCCTTTGAGCCCGGTTGCCCGGTTGAGGGCTTCAAGGTCTTTGGCCCAGTGGTCGCTTTCAATGCCGTTGATACGTACCCAGGCTGAGGCGCCCTGGTTGAGCATCTCGATAGTGTGCTCGCGGGCCTCGTCCTTCTGCTCTTCGGGGCAGCCGTCCTCTAGGTCGATGATGACCGAGTCAGCTTCAGATTCTAGGGCTGCGGCGATGGTTTCTTCGCTGGCGGCGGCAGATACTAGTAACCAGGAGCGGGAGAGACGGGCGGGCAGGGAGGCTGCGCGTTCGTTGCGGTGAAAGTTAATCACGGGTGTGTCCTTGTAAAGGTTATTTTGACCTCTTCAAGTTTACCCTGCCCGCTGGGGCCCGGGAGGGCTGTCTCTCTGGGTAAAACCTAGGCTCCCGGTCAGGCCTGGAGTCGGCCGTCAACCATGTGTTCTGCCCGGTGGGTGAGCTGGATCTGTTCGAGGTCGTGGGTAATCATGAGGGTTGCGGTGTTGAACTCTGCGGTGGCCTTGGCCAGGAGTTCGACGATGGCAGCGGAGCGTTCGGCGTCGAGGGCGCTGGTGGGTTCGTCGGCCAGGAGCAGGGAGGGTGAGCCCATGAGGGCGCGGGCGATGTTGACGCGCTGACGCTGGCCACCGGAGAGCTGGTGTACGCGGCGGTTGGCGGCTTCGCCCAGCCCTACCATGTCGAGCAGGTCGGCGGCGGTGGCACGGGCGGCTTTGAGTTCTGCTCCGCGGGCGCCGCTGATGCGGGCGGTGAGTTCTAGCTGTTCGGCGGCGGTGAGGGAGGCGATTAGGTTGGGCTGCTGGAAGATAATTCCGATGTCGGTGCGGCGCAGGGCCGCAAGGTCGGCGTCCTTGTAGGTGGTGGTGTCGGTGCCGTTGATCAGGCGGGCCCCGGCTGTGGGGGTGATGAGCCCGGCGGCAACCGATAGCAGGGAGGACTTACCCGAGCCAGAGGCACCGGTCAGGGCGATGAACTCGCCGCGGCTCGCGGTGAGGTTCACGTGATCTAGGGCGCGCATGGTGCGCGGGTTTCCCTTCTCGTCTACGCCGTCGGGGTAGTCCAGCACGATGTCGCGCAGTTCAAGGACGCTGGGGGCAGCTAAGGTTTCGTCGGCCAGGGGGCGGGTGAGCAGGTCAGTCATGGTTAGGATCTTTTCTGTTCTAGTTGCCGCCGAGGGCAATCATGGGGTCTACGGTGGCGACGCGGCGCAGGGCGATGAGGGCGCCGCCCATGCCCAGGGCCCAGATGCCTGCGGCGGGCCCGGCGATGGTGAGGGCGGAGAGTTGGAAGGGTACGGCTCCTGCTGCCAGGGTGCCGAGGCCCCAGCCCACCAGGGCTCCCAGGGCGGCACCGACTGCCAGAATCACGGCGGCCTGGGCGAGGGCGTCCTTGGTGAGGAAGGCGCGGGAGGCGCCCAGGGCGCGCATGACGGCGATATCGCGGGTGCGCTGGATGGTCCAGACGGTCAAGAAAGAGATAATGACCAGGGCAGAGATGCCGTAGAGGAAGCCCTGCATGGTTTTGAGGGAGCCGTTTTCTGAGGAGTAGGCGGGAAGAGCTGCGAAGGATTCGCGGGTGGTCAGGGCCTGGGTTCCGGTGGCATCTGCGGTGGCGGCGTAGTCTGCACTACCGGTGACTGCTAGGACGGTGCCGAGCACGGCGCTCTGCCCCTCGATTTCACGCTGGTGGGTGATGTTCTGCCAGGTGGCGGTGGTTGCCCAGCCTGCGTTGGTGTGGGAGTAGAAGGTGTCCTCGGTGATGCCTGAGACGGTTACGTCGGTACCCGAGAAGGTAACGGTATCGCCCACGGTCGCGCCAATCTCTTCAGCAATGCCAGCGGGTAGAGCGATCTGCCCGTCACCGGGCTCGGCACCCTGGATCAGGGGCGCGGTACGCTCAGCCAGGTCAGAACCGACAGGGGTAGCAATCAGGCTCATCGAAGCGGCTCCGTTGCCCTCAACCTTGCCGGTGAGGAAACCGACCGGGGTGGCGTCCACCCCGGCTGCCTGCCACTCCTCCTGCAGTCCGGCAGTGACAGCGGAATCGGTGAAGGACGCCTTACCCCCGCTCTCAGACGGGGCGAATACGAAGCGGTCAGCCCCCATCTTTTCAAGGGCATCGGTGTTCTGGTTACCCAGCCCGCCGGTCAGGCCGGTCAGCATGACCAGCAGCAGGGTAATCAGGGCTACGGTCGCCCCAATCAGGGTGAAACGGCCCTTAGCAAAGAGGATGTCACGCCAACCGACAAACATGACTGCACTACCTTTCAAACACAGGAAAACTTGATACTTCTATTCAAGCTCCCACCGGGGGTTGCCCACATCGGGGTAAGGGTTGAACCTGGAATCAACCATTTGGTTGATGCGGCCCCGCCCGCTGTGCAGACTTCTTGGGCTGGGTGCAGGGTTTTCTCTGCACACAGCCCAAAAACCCTGCACAGCCTCAGCTAAAGGTAAAGTGAATTTGTATGACGACCGCGCCCAGCCCCCTCCCCGCTACTTCCTCACAGCAAACCCTGCTGGTGCTCAAGATTCTGCGGGTGAGCCTGCACGTCATGTTCGCTTTTCTGCTGTGTTTTGGTGCCGTTCTGGCCCTGGTCGGCAGCGCCTACCAGGTGAGGCATACCGTCATCGGGGTGCTCTCACTGACGCTCGGTGGAATCTACCTGACCGGCACAGTCTACGAGAACCGCCGGGGGCTCCCTGCAACCTTCACCGACCTCTTCCCCCGGCCGGGTGCGGACGCCCACTACCGGCAGGCAGCCCGCTTTACCCCTGCCCACCTGTGGCTACTGATCATCACCCTGCTGTGGCTGGGGCTTATGGCGCTCGATAGCTCCTTCACCTGGGTGGTCTTCCCCATCATGTTCCTCTACCTGCACCTGCTCGCCCCCGTAGCTGGGGTAGCTGCAACCCTCGTCCTCTGCGCCCTGGCCATTGCTCTGCCCCTGGTGGGGCCTGCCGGGTTTGGCCTCGACTACCTTCACTCAGAAGGTCTAGCCCCCGGCTACCTCATCGGCCCCACCCTGGGGGCCCTGCTCGCCATCGTCATCTCCTTCACCTACCGCGCCCTGCGCGCCGACGCTGCCCGCCAGTACCAGCTCGCCCAGCAGCTTCGCGCGGTGCAGGCTGAGCTCGTCCAGCAGCAATATAGCGCCGGTAAGCTCGAAGAACGCGAGCGCCTGGCCCGCGAAATCCACGACACCCTGGCCCAGGGGCTTTCGTCTATTGTGCTGGTCTCCCGGGCAGCGGCGTCCTCGCTTCAGAAGGGAAAGGCGGACGCCGCAGCCGCCCAGGTGCGCGTTATCCAGGACTCTGCCGCCGCCAACCTGGCTGAGGCCCGCCGCTTTATTCGGGATCTCTCGTCCCCTGCCCTGGATGATTCCCTGGTGTCAGCGCTCAGGGCTCTCACTGCGTCCACCGAGACCGCCCAAAAAGCCGCCGGGAAACCCCTCACCTGCGCCTTTATCCTCGAAGGGAAGGAAGAAACAGCCAACGCCCTACCCGAGGCGGTATCGGCAACTCTCATGCGTGTAGCCCAGGGCGCCCTGGCCAACGTCGCCGCCCACGCCGACGCCAGCCGCGCGGCCCTCACCCTCAGCATCTGGCCCGGCGAAGTCACCCTCGACGTCTTCGACAACGGCCGCGGCTTCACCCCCACTCCCCTAGCAGCGGGCCCCCTCAGCGAAACCGGAACCGGCTACGGGCTCACCTCCCTCAGTGAGCGCGTTGCCCACCTCGACGGTAGCCTAGACGTTGAAAGCACCCCCGGTGAAGGCACCGTCCTCACCGCCCGTATCCCCCTCAATCAGACCAACCAGCACCGACCCGACCAGGAGGCCCAGTGACCGTCCGCGCCCTACTCGTTGATGACCACCCCGTTGTGCGGGCCGGCCTACGCGCCATGTTCGAAAGCTTTGAAGGTATCGACGTGGTTGCCGAAGCAGCCGACGGGTCGGCGGCGCTCGCCGTAGCCGCGGAGCAGGCCCGGGCTGGGGCAGCGCTGGATGTGGTGGTCATGGATATTCAGATGAAACCCATGGACGGCATCGAGGCAACCCGCGCTTTCAAGGCTGCGGGCGGGCCGCCGGTGCTAATCTTGACGACCTTTGACACCCAGGGCGATATCGTTGCAGCTATTGAGGCAGGGGCCCTGGGCTATCTGCTGAAGGACGCCCCGCCCGAGCAGGTGCAGGCGGCGGTGCTGGCGACGGCGCGGGGTGAGCGGACGCTCTCGCCCGAGATCACGGCTGCTCTGATGGAGCGTATGCAGCGGCCCGCTATTTCTCTGTCGGCTCGTGAGATGGAGCTGCTCAAGCTGCTGGCTACCGGGGCTACCAACAAGGAGCTGGCTGAGGCTCTCTTTATTTCTCAGGCCACGGTGAAGACCCACCTGGTGCATATCTACACCAAGCTGGGCGTCGATAACCGCACGGCAGCGATTGCGGCAGCCCGCCGCGAGGGGCTGCTCTAGCTCTTCTTTAGCTCTTGGTTCCCATGGGGCCGGGGGTATCGGCCGCTGCTGCCTGCTTCTTCCAGCTCGCCCCGAAGTAGCGGTCTTTAAAGCGCATCACCGGCACTTCAACCACCAGGTACATCGCCACACCGGCGGCCACGCCCAGAGGGGCCAGCAGAGCAACCTGGGCCAGAGTCGGCAGCCCGTGCAGGTGAGGTTCTAGGGCTTTGAAGAGCACGTCGTGCACCAGGTAAATGCTGTAGCTCGACAGGCCAATGAGCTGTAGGGGCCGCCAAGCCAGAAGGCGGTGTACCGTGGCACCCAGCGGCTGGCGCGAAGCAACCAGGCCCCAGAGCATCACGGCGGATGCCGCCCATGCCTGAAGCGAATAGCGCACCGTATCGCGGAAGGTCTCATCACGGATGACCAGGGTCAGCAGGTAAACCCCCAGGGCGACGAAAAGCACCCAGTTGCGCCCTAGAAGTGGGATGGTGCGTCCGTCCTGAATCAGGGCCCCCGACCGGTAGCGGCGGCCCACGACCTCGCGCCCCAGCACCATTTCGTCCGCGGCGTAGCGGTGGTACCACAGGGCGGTGAGCATGCCGATGGCAATAGCCTCCACACGGGTGTCGGTGCCGAAGTAGATGCGGTCGACGCTAGCGCCGGCGTCATGCAGAACCCAGCGAGACAGCGACGAGTAGAGCACCACAGCTACACCCAGTACCGTCAGGGCCCGCCGGTAGGCGGTCCAGCGCACCAGCACCAGCCAGATTAGGGCAAAGACCAGGTAAAACTGCTCTTCAATCGACAGGGACCACATCACGTGCGTACCCGGCAGTACCGTAATCTGCGAGTCCAGGTAGCGCAGGTTAAAGAAGAAGAAGACCTGCCCCAGGAAGTCCAGGGTATCGACGGCCCCACCCATCGACCGATAGACCAGCGTGGGTATCACAATCGCCAGAATCAGGGGCGGGGCGATTTTGAGCAGGCGGCGAATGTAGAAGCCTGCCAGATCGAACCCGCCGGTCTTATCACGCTCCCGCAGCAGCAGGTAGGTGATGATAAAGCCCGAGATAGCAAAGAAAATCGTTACGCCCGACCCGCCCGGCACAAAGGTCAGCCCGGCGTGGGAAAACACCACCAAAAGCACCGCAAAAGCGCGCATCGCGTCAATGTGGGCATAGCGGTTCATGGCGTAGAAATCCCCTCTGAATCAGGTGCGGTGTGTGGCGGTGCCCTGAGAAAGCGCGAACGGGCACCCACCTACCTTACCGGCTAGCAGTGCAGGTGGGCAGGCACTTTTTAGGGGATAGCTACGCGATATGGGTGACAGAACCGGTTAGGACGCCGGGGCAAGGGCTTCCTGCCGGGCGGCAGCCAGGCGGGCTTCGGCGTCCGCAACGTGCTGCTGCACCGTTTCAACCCGGTGGGCGATAGTGGCGGTGCGAGTGCAGTCGGTGCCGCAATCACCGGCGCAACGGGTCATAGCCAAGGCCTCAGCACAAAGGGCTAAGGAATTACCCGCCTTGGAAAGCGCCCGGTGCAGGTCGGAGTACACCCCGGTGGGAGAAGCGGGGATATCGTTTGATTCACTGGGGGCCAGGCGCTGGGCCTCAGCGGCAACGGTGCGGACGCGCGGCAGCAGGTCAGCCAAGTCATTGGCTAGGGGGACAAGCTCTTCAAGAGTGGGCCCGGCGGGCACACGTTCAAGAATCTGGTGGAAACGGTCGAGGCCACGAACGAAGCGGTCGTGGGCGCGACGCCAGAGACCTTTGCCAAGTTCGGCGTCGTCCCTGCGGCTCTGCAGGAAGTCTTTGATACCCACGGTTACTCCTTCCACGAGGTCTACATACTTAGGTTACCCTAATATCGCTGTTCCCCAGAGAAGGTACCATCGTAGTCAGAAATACCCAGCTAGTTCGTGGGTTTTTCTGACTACGATGGTACCTACCGTGGTCAGCTAGCAGCACCGAGCTCCCGGGTTCTTATCGAGGGAATCAGTGTAGTCTTTCCAGAACTCCCGCTCGGTCATAGGAGCGTGGGCGCAGCCGCTGGCGCGGTGGTGGGCCAGGTACTTCTGGTACTTATCTGCGCCCATAACTCCGTTAGCGAACCAGCGGACGCGGGCGAGGAAAGAACGGATGCTCATATTTCTCTCCTAGTGGCCACTGTGCCCGGCAGAACCGCTGATCTGGTCGGGGTGCTTGCGGTAGAACTCCTGCCACTGGGCCTCTAGCTCCCGCTCGGCGGGGGTGGCAATCATGCCAGCCGGGGCGTAGAGCTTCGACTCGATGTAGGGGTTTTCCTTGCTTTCCTTCGCGTGGCCGTTCTTAGCCTTGACGACCTCAATCAGGGCGGTAATAACGACCACCAGGGTCAGCACCACGAAGAGGATAGAAAGCGAGCCCTGCACGAAGGTGTTGCGTACAACCGCCTCCATGGCAGCGACGTCCTTCGCCGCACCCAGCGAGGTTTCACCGGCTGCCAGGGCGTCCTTGTAGCGGAAGTGGTTCGCCCAGTAGCCCACAGCGGGGTTGGACGAGAAAATCTTCTGGTAGGAGCCCACCACCGTAACGACCAGGTCGAAGACCAGGGGCAGGGCGATAATCCAGAGGTACTTGAAGCGGCCCTTGTTCGCGGCAATCGCCAGGCAGACAGCCAGCGCAACAGCAGCCAGCAGCTGGTTGGCGATACCGAAGAGGGGGTAGAAGGTGTTGATGCCGCCGAGCGGGTCGGTGACACCCAGAATCAGAATCGAACCCCAGCCTGCCACCATGACGGCGGTGGTCAGCCAGGCGCCCAGTCGCCAGTTATGGTCGCGGAACTTGGGGAAGAAGTTGCCCAGGGTATCCGAGAGCATGAAGCGGGCTACGCGGGTACCGGCGTCCACCGCGGTGAGGATGAAGAGGGCCTCAAACATGATGGCGAAGTGGTACCAGAAGCTGGTGAGTTCGAACCAGGGCAGCATCTGGTTGAGAATCAGCGCCATACCCACAGCCAGGGTGGGGGCGCCACCGGTGCGGGAGACGATGGAGTGCTCGCCGACGGCGTCCGCAGTACCCTGCAGCAGTTCGGGGGTGACGTGCACGCCAGTCAGGCCCAGGGAGTTAACGAAAACGGCCGCTGATTCGACGGTACCGCCGGTTGCCCCGGCTGCTGAGTTCATGGCGAAGTAGATGCCGCGGTCGATGGTGACAGCAGCCACCAGGGCCATGATGGCGACGAAGGATTCCATGAGCATGCCACCGTAGCCAATGAAACGGGTCTGGCGTTCCTTTTCAACCATCTTGGGAGTGGTACCCGAGGCGATGAGGGCGTGGAAGCCAGACAGAGCACCGCAGGCGATGGTGACAAAGAGGAAGGGGAAGAGGGAACCTGACCAGACGGGGCCGTCGGCGCGGCCGGCGAACTCGCTGATGGCGGGGACGGTGATTTCGGGGCGGACGACGATAATGCCGACAGCCAGCAGCACGATGGTGCCCACCTTCATGAAGGTTGAAAGGTAGTCGCGCGGGGCGAGCAGCAACCAGACGGGCAGGACGGCGGCGATAAAGCCGTAGATAATGACGCACCAGGCCAGGGTGACGCGGTCGAGCAGCAGGTACTCCATACCCCAGGCGGTGTTGGAGACCCAGCCGCCGCCCACGATAGCGGCCATGAGCAGGACGAAGCCAATCAGCGACACTTCGCCCACCTTACCGGGGCGCAGATAGCGCAGGTAAACGCCCATAAAGAGGGCGATGGGGATAGTCATACCCACCGAGAAAACACCCCAGGGGGATTCACCCAGGGCATTGACCACGACCAGGGCAAGGATAGCGGTAATGATGATCATGATGGCCAGGGTTGCCAGGATGGCGGCGTAGCCACCTACGGTTCCTAGCTCTTCCTTGGCCATCTGGCCCAGGGAGCGTCCGCCCCGGCGCATGGAGAAGAAGAGCACCAGGTAGTCCTGCACGGCACCGGCAAAGATAACGCCGACGATAATCCAGATGGTGCCGGGCAAAAAGCCCATCTGGGCTGCCAGGACGGGGCCTACCAGGGGGCCAGCGCCCGCGATAGCGGCGAAGTGGTGGCCGTAGAGTACGCGGCGGTCGGTGGCGGCGTAGTCCTTGCCGTCAGCGTCGTATTCGGCGGGGGTCGCGCGGCGGTCATCGGGCTGGGTGAGCTTGGCTTCGATGAAGCGGGCGTAGAAACGGTAGGCAATCAGGTAGCTACAGACGGCGGCGAAGACGAACCAGATGGCGTTGACGGTTTCGCCGCGGAAGATAGCGATCATGGACCAGGAAACCGCTCCGACCAAGGCGATGAGGGCCCAGATGGCGATAGTTTTGGGCTTCCAGGTGCGGTGTTCGGCATCGAGCACGTCGGGGGCGACGTAGGGCTTCGGCCGCTCCTGCTCTAGGGTTGAAGAGCTCTGTGGTGACATGGTGAGGCTCCAATGTGACTGTGATGTCCCACAACCGTGTGGGTGTGTGCACTCACACAATACTCCCCTATGGGCACCAGGTCACATATTACGGCGCTTGTGACGCCGCTTTTCGTTCACCGGCCGGCAGGGCGCCCGCCGCAGATGCGCGGACGCCCGCGGTTTAGGGGGTCAGCAGGATTTTGCCGCGATGCTCCCCGGCTTCTAAATGGGCATGGGCTTCTGATGCCCGCTCAAGCGGGAAGACGGCGCTGGTATGGTTTGAGATCTCCCCGCTTTCAATCAGGGGCCACACAAGCTGCCCCACACCGTCGACGATGCGGGCCTTATCAGCAGCCGACCGCGAGCGCAGGGAAGTGGCGTGCACGCTCAAGCGGCGCGGGAGCATATAGCCCAGGTTGAGCTGCCCCTTGGGCCCGCCCTGCAGGCCGATGACGGCCATAGAGCCATCTACCGCCAGGGTCTTAATGTTCTCTTCTAGGTAGGCTCCACCCACAACGTCCAGGATGTAGTTAACCCCGCGTCCGTCCGTCAGCTGGCGAGCGGTTTTGCGAAAGTCCTGAGTGCGGTAATTGATAGCCTCAGCGCCCAGGGTCCGGATGAAGTCGCACTTTTCATCACTACCACCGGTGGCAAAGACCTGCAGCCCCAGGGCTCGGGCCAGTTCGATAGCGTGGGTACCAATGCCGCCGGTACCACCGTGAATGAGCAGGGTTTTGCCGTCGTTGCCCTCGGGGCGGGGTGCAACCCCCAGGGTAAGAACCAGGTTGGAGTAGACCGTTGCAGCCACCTCAATGAGGCCGGCGGCGTCTTCGAGGCTGACGCCTTCGGGCACCGGCAGGGTGTGGTTCAGGTCCACCACCACGTACTCGGCATACCCACCGCCAGCGAGCAGGGCGACCCGCTCCAGGTTCAGGTAGCCCTCATCGACGCCCTCCCCCACAGCTTCCACCGTGCCCGAGACCTCCAGGCCGTAGATGGAACTAGCCCCAGGGGGAGGAGGGTAAAAGCCCTGCCGCTGGGAGACGTCCGCCCGGTTGACCCCGCTGGCCGCCACCCGTAGCAGCACCTGGCCGGGGCCAGGTGTCGGCGTCGGCTGCTCGCTCACGACCAGCACCTCGGGGCCGCCGTGTTCTTCTTCGAGGATGGCGCGCATGGGGAACTCCTTCTCACACAGGTTTTTCCGCCCCTTACCGGGGCAACTAGGCGGACGGACGCTTGCAGCCCGCCCCTTACCCCAGCCTAACGAGAGCAAGGGCACAAAGGCCACTATTTTGCTTTAGGGCGGCAACTGTGTACCATAGTAGAAGTGCTCAGCACAGTTTGGATGGTTGTCCGAGCGGCCGAAGGAGCTGGTCTTGAAAACCAGTAGGCGGCAACCCCGTCTCGTGGGTTCAAATCCCACACCATCCGCCACGAAGCCCGCTTCCGCAAGGGAGCGGGTTTTTTCATGCTCGGGTTCAGAGACAAAAGCGGGGGCAGGCCTCAGCCTGCCCCCGCTCTCTAGGTAAAAGACTTCTAGTGCTAGTAGGTAGAAGAAGTACCGGCGGTGCCGATCAAAATAACAACAAAGGCAATGTAGGCGACGATGAAGAGCAGGGAGAGGATGCCCAGCACCAGACCAATCCAGCCGGTAACCTTACCGACGGTTGCCTCAGCCCCATATGATTCAGCCTTGCGAACCTGGGAAAGAGCCAGGGGACCGAAAACTACGCCGAGGCCCGCAATCACGATGGACAGAATACCGAAAATCATGGCGTTCTGGGCGTGCTTCTGCCCCTCAGGGTTTACAGCAACCTGGCCGTAGGGCTGGTTGTAGTTCTGGGCGTAGGGCTGCTCGCTGGGCGCACTGTAGGAGCCGTAGTTCTGACCTGAATTCTGGGGATTCTGCTGGTTGTACGATTCTGACATGCCGTTTTCCTTACCGTTGGGCGCTGAGTGTTACCTGTGCCATTTTATCAAGTGGTCCACAGCAAGCTCCAGGGTTAGCACCTGTATCTCACGGGGTTTTGACCGCCGCTACTTTTGTCGCTAATATGGGTAGAGCTGTGTTGCTAGGCCACGTTGACGAGCCTCTACGCAGACTATGGAGACGTGCCAGAGCGGCCGAATGGACTTCACTGCTAATGAAGGGTCGGGGTTAAACTCGACCGGGGGTTCAAATCCCCCCGTCTCCGCCACAAAACCCCGGTTGACCTTGGTCGACCGGGGTTTTTCTGCACCTTCACGGCACTCTGCTGGCAGGTGTGCTACTGACCGCCAAATGTGGCGATGCCGCCGCCACATTTGGCGGCTAGCGCCACAGGTACGGACGCCCGCCGTCAGCTCCCGCTAAAAGCTTGCGAAATGGGTCAGGCGGGCCTCACCCTCAATCAGCTGGTCCCAGTCACCGCTTACCTCAAAAACGGTCAGGGACGAGGGGGTATACCCGTAGGAGGCATCCATCAGCGCCTCGTACTCTGAATCGGGGCGGGCAAGCTGCAGGGCGGCGTCCTGCACTCCGGGGAGGTGGGCAATCAGCATCAGGGACTGCACCCCGGCGGGGGTGCGGTTGATAGCGGTGAGCAGGGCTGAGGCCGGTGCATTGTAGAGGCGTTCATCCAGGCTGGCGGTAGGGGCCTTTTCTCCCAGGGCATCTGAAACCCAGGTTGTGGTCTGCCTGGTGCGTAGTGCCGCTGAGCTGACCAGCATCTCGGGTATCAGTCCCTTCTCCTTCAACCACTCCCCGGCCCGCTGGGCCTGCTCGCTCCCATGACGGGTCAGCGGGCGGTTGAAATCGTCAAGCCCCCAGTCAGCTTCAGCATGGCGCATGATAATGAGGGTGCGGGCATCGTGACGTGGCAGGGCGAAATCGGTCATACACCCATCCTAACCGTCGAGGCCGATAAAGCGCTTGAGCAGGTAAATGGTCTCTTCGGGCTTCTCAGAGTGCACCCAGTGCCCGGCCCCCTTCAGCACCACACGGCGCACCAGGGGGAAGAGCTTCTTCATGGGCTCAAGGTCAGCGTCTGTGATGTAGGGGGAGTCCCCACCTGCAACCCACAGCACAGGCTTCTCAAAAACTCCGTCAGCCCCCGGCCAGCCCATAATCTCGGGCAGGTGACGGCGGAGCATCTGTAGGTTGGGTTCCCAAAAGTTACCGGTCTTTGACATGGTCAGATTCTGTAGCAGGAAGGCTCGGGTACCGGCAGCTGGCACGTTGACTGCAAGGTCAGCTTCGGCCTGGGAACGGGTAGTGTAGGTGTCGATCGGCAGGTTCAGCATAGAATCCATGAGAATTTCAAAACTGCCCTTAGACTCCCCCGGGGCAATATCGATAACCACCAGCTTGCTCACCAGGTGGGGGTGGCGCAGGGCCAGCAGCATAGCGATTTTGCCGCCCATCGAGTGGCCCATGAGCACCACAGGCTCCCCGGCCCCGAATTCTTCAACGGCCTGAGCTGCCAAGTCCGCCATCTGCCGGTAGTCGAAGCTCTCTGTCCAGTAGCTAGCCCCGTGGTTGGGCAGATCAACAAGCAGGGTTTGCGCCCCCTCCCCCAGCCCCTTAGCGATTCGGGTGAAGTTCTTACCCCGCCCTAGCAGACCGTGCAAAAAGACAGTTTTGATGGGTCCAGAGCCAACAAGAGAAGTTTTCAGAGAGGGAACAGTCATGCTCTCTACTCTACTACCGCCCGCTCCCCCGGCAGCAGGGAGCCGGGGCGGGAGCGTCCGCGCATATAAAGAGCGCCGCACCCAGCTTCTATAGCTGAGTGCGGCGCTCTTCGCATGGTAGGTGTAAGCCTAGATGGAGTATTCCGGTGCTGCCCAGACAACGACCTCGGGGTGCTCGTAGAAGCGGTAGCCCTGGCCGCGCACGGTACGCACGGTATTCGACAGGCGCCCCAGCTTGGAGCGCAGACGGCGGATATGCACGTCAATGGTGCGCTCATTGGGGATTTCTTCAGCGTCACGCCACAGGCTGGTGAGCAGCTCCTCACGGGCAACGGTGCGCTGGCCGTTTTCAACCAGGTAGTTGAGGAGCTCAAACTCCTTGTAGGTGAGGTTGAGCAGTTCGCCGTCCAGGTAAACCTCGCGGCGGGAAAGATCAATCAGCACGCCCACTGAGTGGGTGGGCTTGGCGTCCTCGCCACCGTGATGAGCGGACGCCGGTACCGCCTCAGGCTGGTAATGCACGGCAGTGGGGTCACCCAGCGCATTGCGGACAACCTCAAGGTCGCTACCCTGCGCATCGGCAGGGGCCAGCGCCACAGCTGCGTAGGACTCGGCGCCAGGCACCTGGTTCTGCACATAGGCGCGGGTATCTTGGACGATTCGCACCAAAGAGGTTCCATGGTTAGCGGCAGCTTCTTCGCTAAGGCCAACATAAATGACGAAGCCGCGAGCTTCGTTCTCCTGCGCAGCTGCGCGCGGAGGCTCAGGCTTGTAGGTCATAGGGCGAAGATTAGCGGGCTGCTGCTTTGCAATACCACGGCTATGACCGGCTACACCCTGCTGGCGCTGAGCGGCAGAACGGTTGCGCTGCGAGATGTGAACATACCCCGGTGCACCTGACATTTTGCCTACCTTCTCCCTGTATGAGTCGAGCATTAGTGTGTGGTTCCGCTAGAAAGCAAACCCCGTGTGCGGGTGGGCCTGCTGTCTACTTTTAATCGTTGTCCGAATTTGTATTTAAAGCAAGTAATATTCGCGTATTTTTTCAACTTATCTGAGTCTAGCCTCTGGGTGGGCGTCAGCAAACATGAAAACCCTTACACCCCACGGCATACTTTTACACTCTAGGTTCTGAATAAAGCCTTGACACCCCCGGTTTTCTGCATATTTTTACCTACCGAAAAAACCAGACAGCTAGAACGCCTGAAATTCAAATGTCAATACCTTTTTGTGGCCAAATCTCACCATGCAATATATTTGCCATCACGCACCGGGCCCGCAGCAGGCGTCCGCCCCTACAAAAACAGGGGCAGCCCGCCACCCGGCGAGCTACCCCTAGGCTAAAGGCAGTGGGCTAAACCCTACTCAGCAACCCCATACAGGCGGTCGCCAGCATCCCCCAGGCCGGGAACAATGTAGGACTTCTCGTTGAGGCGCTCATCCTGGGCAGCCAGGAAGAGATCGATATTCTCAAGCCCATCCACGCCCTTTTCAAGAGCCTCGATACCTTCGGGGGCACCCAGAACACAGACGCAGGTGATCTGCTCAGCGCCGCGGGCACGCAGGAACTTAATGGCCTCAATCAGGGTGCCGCCGGTAGCCAGCATGGGGTCGAGCACGTAGACCTGACGGCCAGTGAGATCCTCGGGCAGGCGCTCGGCGTAGGTGACGATATCCAGGGTTTCCTCATTGCGGGCCATGCCCAGGAAGCCAACCTCAGCGGTGGGAATCAGCCGGGTCATGCCTTCCAGCATGCCCAGACCGGCGCGCAGGATCGGCACAATCAGGGGGCGGGGGTTGGCAATGTGAGAGCCAACAGTGGTAGCAACGGGGGTCTCAACCTCGCGAGGCTCAACACGAATCTCACGAGTGGCCTCGTAGGCCAGAAGGGTTACCAGCTCATCAACAAGCTGACGGAAGGTCGGAGAAGGGGTGTTCTTATCGCGAAGAACGGTAATTTTGTGGTCAACCAGGGGGTGGTCCAGAACTTTAATACGCATAGTTAAAAGCTACCACTGGGCGCCAGTCCGTGAAGAGTTGCCAGCCGACGCTGTGTTCGTGAGTGCCGCATGTGGCGGTCGGTGCCACGGTTATAGACACGATTAGTGTCGCTGCCTTTACGCATTTACGTGGTATTTATGTGCGGAAATGTTGCTGATGAGGTGTTTTGGGCATGAAAAACCCGCTCCCTCTAGCTCTCACTAGGGGAAACGGGTTTTTACCACTGGCGGTGACGGAGGGATTTGAACTCTAAAAGACCCCCTAATCACACCCCCCACATCTGCTCTGACTAGGGAAAATAGCTTATGGAGTTATAGGAAAATTACCGTTTGATAGGCAAACGAGTATCACAGGAGTATCACGGCGAGTATCACGAACCAGCGTTCTCGGCACCGCTTACAGCTGCCCTATAAGCCGCGTCCATAGCAGCCGACACCGTGCCTAGCTGAGACTCGAACAAGTCCGCGTACACATCAAGGGTCATAGCCGCCGACTCATGGCCCAACATTCTCTGAATCAGGTTCACCGGCGCACCCGAAGCCACCGCGAAAGACGCAGCAGAGTGCCGTAAATCGTGCGGAGTAATGTGCTTCTCGATACCCGCAGCAGCAACAGCCTTGATAAACCAACCGCTCTGAGACTGCGGGCGCTTTAACAGGCTGCCATCCGGTTCGGTGAACACCGCAGCCGCCCCAATCTTGCCCCGGCACGCTGCCCGCAAATGCTCGCTAATGAACGGCGGGAACGGCACCAACCGCGCCTTACCGCTCTTAGGGGCACCCTCTTGGACTTTGTGCGGGGTCAGCTCCACAAGGTTGCGAGAGATACGCAGCACCCCGGCCATGAAATCAACATCTTGCACCTGTAGCCCCGTGGCTTCACCCCACCGTATGCCGGTATAGGCCAGGGTGTAAATAAGTTCAGGGCGACCGGACGCAGCGGCGAGCGCCCCAATCTGCTCATGGGTCAGGTAGACGTTGGAGCGCTTGGACTTTTTGGGGAGCTTCACACCCCGGGCAGGGTTTACCAACAGGCGCTTGTCTTTAACCGCGTCATCTAGCACCCCGGCTAGAATCTCATGGCACCGTATGACCATAGACGCACCGACCGCTTTGCGCCCGCTGGCTGTGGTGCCGCGCTGTAAATCGGCTATCCATGCTTCTACTTCTGTAGGGAGGATAGTTTTCAGGGTGCGGTTGCCCCAGACGGGCAGGACGTGGTTACGGTATGCAGCTTCTAGGGGCCGGTATGAAGAGGGCCTGAGACTCGTTTCTTTCTTGTGCAGCCATGCCGGGGCTAACTGCCCGACCGTGGCGCGGGAGTCTGAGGGGGTCACATACTCGTTGCGTGAGATAGCGACCTCAACGCCGCTTAGAAACTGTAGGGCTTCTGCCTTGGTCTTGAACCCGCGTTTGAACGTCCACTTACCCTCTGGTGTCTTGTACTTGACGGCCCAGCGGGTGCGGTCACGCTCGTTACGCCCGTTCTTAACCTCGTACTTGTGAACCGAAGCCATGACTATTCCTCGCCCATGAGCTTTTTGATGAACTCAGGGGTGTATAAGTCTTCCAAGAAATCAGGATAGGAACCAACTGGGAGCCTATAAAACTCATCGTCAATAGGACGAACACCAAATAACTCAGCAACAAAATCATCTGAGTGTTCCATCTGTTCAGCAAAAGGAACCCCCCTATTACCAATCTCCCCATAAAGAAGTTGCTGAAAGACAATGCTCAGGAGTTCAGGAGTAAGAGGGGGTTGTATGTACTCTTCATACGCTTCACGCTCTAGCGAGTTATCAAACGTTACAGGTGTACCCTCACTATCCAGCAGCTCAAAATAATCTCGAATACCCGACCGGCTAACGACCAAACTAGAGAGCCACTTTTTCACCTGCTTACGTCCGTTTTGAGCGCCATCTACATAGTCTTTGAGATTTGATAATCGCACCGCTTGCAACTGGCTTTTTCTATCAACAGGTGATGAAGCGGCGAAAGACTCAACTGGGACATCAAAGAGTGCTGAAAGCTCTAGTGCTTCATCTAACTGAAGTGCCCTAAGCCCCTCCTCTGTTCGCTTCACTTTCATCGCGTTGTAGCCCTCTAGCCCGGGGCGGCCTGACAACTCTCTCACAAGGTCTGCCCGTGTCCACCCACGCCGCTCACGGTATTCCCGCAGACGTTCACCAATGATTTTTTTGCGGTCTATCTCTTCCATAAGAAAAACACTAGCGTGCATTTATTGCAATGCAACGCACATTCTGTTAGTGTTGCTGATAAATAACGAACTGTTAGTTGCTCACATTTTGTTAGGAGCTTGGAATGGAGCTAGACACCGAAGCCCGCCACAACATCGGCAACCCCGCCCTTGCCCAGCGTCTAGGGATAACCGTCCCAGCACTCGTAACCCTACGCAGTAGGGGCGGCGACCTGCCCCCATCGTTCAAGGTAGGCCGCCACGTCCGCTACCGGCTCGAAGACGTAGAACGCTGGGAACGCGAACAGGTAGAAAAAGAAACCGCCCGCCGCGCCGCAGCCGCCGCCCAGCAGACGGCCACCGCTTAAAAGAATTGCCCCGACCACTCACAGAGCAGCCGGGGCCAGAAGAAAAAAGACCGCGCACCAGCCGACCAAAGCGAGCGCGGTAATCAAACCATCAACCAAGGAGGAACAACCCCCCATGACTGACACCAACCAGCTTACCATTACCCACCCCGACCTACCCGGGGCAATCTTCCAGCCCCGCCCCGACACAGACGGGCACAGTGTCGCCTACTGGGGTGCTCACCTCTTCATGGGAGGGGCGACCGTCTGTGAAACCATCATCGGCACCCACGGGGATAACCCGCGCTACATCGTGGACACACCAGAGGTAGGGGACGGAATGACCATCGACCAGCTTCATGAGTTTGTTGCCACCATCAACGCCTACTACGCCGCCGTGACCCGTGACCGCGCCCATCACCCCGAAACCTCGCAGAAGAAAGGAGCCTAGCCCGTGACCGTGCATGAGCTGACCCCCGAAGATTTGAACCAACTACGCACCGCCCCTACCCCGCCGCAGGGTGTGACCTTGCTGCACTACTTCCACAGCCACCGCCCCACGGCCCCGGCCCTGTGTGGTGAGCAGCCGCAGGGAGGAACCTGGGAGCACCATTACCGGCCCGGCACCACCGCTTATACCGCAGGCGGGAAGCTGGCCCCGCAGTTTGAGATTTGCCCACTGTGCCAGGTGCGTTATTCCTACCTGCCTACCGCCCGGCCTGTAGGAGGTGGTGCCCAGTGACCGCCGCTCTTGCTCTTACCGCCCTGCCAGATGTTTCCGAGCCAGCCCCGAACCGTAGGGAGCGCCGCCGTAAAAGCCCCACCCGCAGGGCAGACACCACCCGGTTCTACTCCCCCGCCCAGCTGCACGAACTCACCGGCATACCAGTGAACACCCTGGCTGTGTGGCGACACCGAAAGTACATGTTCGACTACCACCGCATAGGCGGCCATGTGCTCTACGACCGGGAGCATGTGGAGCAGGTTCTAGCCCAGCACATCATTACCGCTAACGCCGACTACTAGAAAGGAAACCCGGCCTATGACGATTACACCGGCCACTCCCCCGAAGCCTGTAGCGCCGGACGCTCTGACCCTATGGCGGGCGCGGGTACAGGTAGCCATTCTTGAAGACCTGACCAGCACCGGAACCTGTGTTGCTGACAACCTGCACAGGGTTGGGGAACCCACCAATGCACGGCGTTGGGGCGGGGCATTTGCTGACCCTGTGGTGCGTCCTCTTATGCGCCATGCCGGTTACACCCGCTCTACCCGCAGACAGCGCCACGGCGGGCCGGTAGGGGTCTGGGCACTACGCCCAGGAATGGAGCAAGAGGCCCGCAACCGCCTAGACGCTGCCCGCGTTATCCTCGACCATCTCGAAGCCTTACAAGGGGACGGGGACACCCTACCTATTGCACCGGCACCCCGAACCCTGCCCACCCATCTCACCCGAAAGGACAACCAATAATGACCACCACCGCAAACCAGACCCGCCACCACATCACCAACCTACTTGCCGCAGGCGAACCACTGACCGAAGCCCAGACCAAGGAGGTCCCCTACTGTGCAGGCATGAACGCCGCAGACTACATTGTTCGCCACTACGCCGCAGCCCTGGAAAACATCGAAGCGATAACGCCCAGCCCTGCCCGTGCCGCCCAGCTCCTACAGGCATACACCACCGTTTTCCTGAACCGTGAGCCGTGGACTAACTACACCAACGCCGCCACCGTTAGCCGTCTGAACCTGTCAGCAGCTGACCTTACAGACCTCGAACGCGCCGGGGTTATCGAAGCTGCCCCGACCGATACCGGCGACACTGATTACTACCTAGCGGCCTACGCCCAGTTAGACGAACCCGAAACCAGCAACTAATTAAGGAGTCCCCCAAATGACCGCCACCACCGCAGCCATGACCACCGATAACCTCGACAGCCTGACCGCGCTCGCAGACCTTGAAACCGCATACGGCTACGGGCTAGACCTGGAACCAGTAGCCCCCGGCGAATGGTTCACCAAGCGCCACAAGACCGAACCCGATAACGGGCAAGCTCTACGCTTCAACGCCCTTATGCTGCACCGCGACCTACTCGAAGCCGAAACCGCCAAAGAGTCCCGCCCTACCGCAGCCGATACCCGGGAGTTCTACGACCAATACAAGACCTCCCCCAATGATGTGCCCCGCTACCTGCTGCACCATATCGACTACGACAAGATTACCGGGGGCGCGTCCGTTGTCCTCGGAGTCACCAAAGATATGACCCTCGATACTCAGGGGGTTAAGGCGCTATTAGGCTACCTGTACCAGGTCACAGACGAGCTAGAAGCGCAGCGCAGCAGCGAGCGCCCCCGCAATATCGCCTTGCACCTGCTGGAAGCTGCCGACCGTATCGAAGAGTACGCCGTCAAAACAGATTCAGAGAACTGGTTAGATGTTGCCGGGCACCTGTTCGCCCAGTACCTCGTTATCTTCTCAGCCCGGGAGTATCAGGACGACTTCACCCCTATTGAGTACCTGGAGGACGCGCTGTTATCTGAGGACGATTACACGGCCCTGGAAAAGGCTGGTCTTATTGCCCCAATGGTAGACGCTGCAACCGGAAACCTAGCGTCCTACCACCTGACCCTGTTCGCCGGGGAGGAATAACCGCCCCCACCCTCAGCACGGGTGCAGGTAAGGCACCCCGGCCCCCTGCACTCGATACCCGGGGCGCTTGACCGGCCACACCAGCCAGCGAGCGCCCCACCCCGGGGAACGCGAACACACCCTTGGAAACAAATAGAGCAGCAGCCCACCCGTTCGAGCGCCACCAGAAGAACCGGCGGGCCAGCGGAAAGGAAACTAGCCCATGAATCAACAGAATGAGTAACCAGGAAAGAGAGGTGAAAGGTAGTGAGAGCTGAACATGTAGTGAAAAAGTCCTTGGAAGAAATCGCGTATAGTCCGCACTATCGAGTAGTGCTTGCTATGGGCGTGTACGGGCTTACCCCTGTTGCGAAACTGGTTCTAGTCAGCATTGCCGAAGCCACCAACACAGACCACGGCGGGGCGAGCTGGTACTCGCAGGCCACTATTGCAGCTGAGATAGGTTGCAGCCGTGAAACCGTAAATAGGGCCTTTCACGAACTTATGTGGCGGGGGCTTATCAGTCGTCACGGCGGCGATATGCGTATCTTTCGCACTAGTGAAAAGCTGCCAGTCTCGAAGTCGTCTAAAGCGTATCTGAACTTACAAGAGCTTATAGCACAGTGTGACCCGGTGACAGGCGAGCAGCTGGCTCGGGAGTTCAAGGCCCAGGAATCTGCAAAACGAAAGCGAAAGGCAGTGCGGCGTGACCGTGTATCTCACTCTCACCTGAACGATGTACCAGAGCCGCGACCGCCCGCCCAGGTGTGGGAGGAACCGGCCCATCAGGTGGAGCCAGCGGGCGACCTGCCAGACCTCGAAGAAACCACCTCGGAACAGCTACCCCCGTTGTCTCTAGCTGACACCTCGAAGCCGGTAGAGTCTGTTGCTCTGGTCAGTGGTAGCCAGCAGGATAACGGGAAGTCTCACCCGTGGTTTGAGTCTGAGGACTTAGAAGCCGAGAAAGCTAGACAGTTAGCGGCCCTGGCTCGTTATGAGGAATCGGCCTAGCGTGGTTGAGTAGGGCACCCCTTGAACGTGTTTCAGGGGGTGCTTTTCTATGCCCTGTTAAGTCCTGCCCCGCCGTAGGTTTAGGTTAGGCGCTCGCACCTGTGCAACCCCCTCGCAGGGGCGCGACCCTCGCAATATGCGACCCCTCGCAGGAAGTAAATAGCCTAGTCAGTTGGGGGAACATGACACCTGTGTCAGGTGACAAATTGTCACCCCCTGACAACAGTGTCACGCCGCTACGTCATTTTGACGTATACGTCACCCCTGACGTACGTCAAACCAGGTCAAATGTGATAATTCCTCACACCTCATTGCACCCCCTAAACCGGCAAATGTGACAATTCCTCACACCTCAAATGTGACAATTCCTCACACCAGAACAGCCCAGATGTGACGATATGTCACACCAACCTGTGACAATTTGTCACACAAAAGAGTAAGAGAAAGAGCAAGTATTTAAAGAGCACTTTGAAAGAGCAAGACCCCCGCCTGTGATTCTGCCGTTTCCGTCCTGCCCCGCGTCTCTCCGAACGCTCCGGACGGTACTTGACCGGCGCAGGGGGCGGGGGTCTAAGGGGGAGGGGGCCAGAAATTGCACCCGGTGCAAAATCTGCACCTGCAAGAATTGCACCCCCACAGCAGCTACCACAACCACCGGCCAGCACCAGCGCCACCACTTCCACAACGCAGGGCCTTAGACGATGAAGAGCGCCACCAGCCCCGCACCCACCGGCCAGCACCACACGCCCCGACTTCTTGAACGCACAGGCACCGGCCCACAGCTACCCCGGCCCCTCGACCAGCCACCACAACGAGTAGAGCAGCAGACCCCCACCATTTGCGAGCGCTCGCAGACACACCACCAGCACCTAGCCACCGCCCCGCCCTTAACGCTAGGCTTAACCCACACCAGCAGACCAACAGCAAAAGGAGCGCCCCCATCATGACCGCAACCGCTCACGAAACCGAAGCCACCGCCCAGGACTTCCAAGACGCGCTAGAAACCGTCCTCGACCGTCTAGAGGGTGTAAACGCTATCCTCGCCACTCAGTAACGCACCCGCCCGCCCCCTATGCGATATGTGGCCCTATCTGAAGCCCTAGCAGTACACGCCCACCTAGCACCGGGCCAGCACCTCAAACCCGGCGGGGAGCACCTGCTAGAAAGCGCCCTAGCCCGCCCTGCCACCAGCTACGCAGGCCACGAACTTTACCCCGGTATCTTCAACAAGGCCGCAGCCCTCTTAGAGGCGCTGGTACAGAATCACCCTTTTACGGACGGCAACAAGCGCACCGCCTACACCTGCACCGTCCTTTTCATGTATCTGAATGGCTGGGATATTCTCCCTCTAGAGGTGCTTGAAGATAATGAGCAAGCACAGTTTGTTGTTCAGGTAGCAGAGCACTCACTGACCTTTGAGCAGATAGCCCAGCAGCTCGAAGAATGGGCAATACCCCACAGCTCATAGCCCTAGCCCAGCCGGTGCCATGACCAGAACACAAGACCGCCCACCCCTGTTAATCTGGGAACTATGAGCACCACCAGCCAGCAGACCCCACCGGCCCCGGCTCTGACCGATACCGAACTAGCCCACCTCTCTACCGCTCTGACCGGCTACACCACCAGCGCCCACCCTGCCTACCGTGCCGCAGCTGCCCGCGCCGCCCTAGACGCTCTAGCCTCTATCAAGGCTTATGTGTGGGGGTCAGCAGCAGCCCACCTAGAATGTACCGGCGATTTGCTGGCCGCGTCCGTCCTATGGAGCGCCCAACCCTACTACGCACCCCACCCCCGCCACACACCCGCCACCCTAGAACAGGTGAGAAACGTGTTAGCCCACCACCAGCCAGCACCGGCCCCGCAGCAAGATAAGACCACCGCAGCCATACGCGCTGCCCTGGACACCCTCACCAACACGCCCTTAGAGTCCATTACCGCCGCTATCCAACTGACCGATAGTGACCGCGCCGCGCTCGCCGCCCTTGCCGCTACCCGCCTTGATACCTGCCCTGTCTGTGCTGACCTCGTACCAGAGAATAGCCCTGGCCCGTTCTGCTCCATCTTCTGCCAGCAGCAACACGGCGACACCAGCGCCTAACCCTACCCCGGGGGGTGCCCCCCCTCCCCCACCTGTCACCCCCTACGGGTATAGTGACATCCCCTCGCAGGGGTTTCTAACGCGTCTCACAGTCTCACATGCCAGCCCCAGCGCCCCGCCTACGAGCCAGAATTAACCCCCACAGCCCCGAACACACCGCCCACGGGTGAACGAACCACCCGCCCTATTCCAGTCCCGCAGAAGAGCACACAGCACCAGGAGCCGAAAGCCAACACACCGGCGGCGAGCGCCCCCCACCACCAGCCCAACACCAGGAACCGGGGCACCGGCCCAGCACCAGCGCCACAGCACTCACCTACCCGACCAAGCAAAACCTCGAAACCGGCAACCCGCAGGTTTTGAACCCTGACACCAGGGGCAGGGGGTAGCCCCCCCACCTGCAACAGGTCTTACCGCCCGTACATAGCAAGCCGCAGCGCGTACGGGTTACAAGCCCACCAGCAAAAGGGGGGGGGTGACTCAAAGCCACCCCCTCACCGCACCTAGTCACGCCCATATTGCTGACACCAGCAAAAGGAACCAGCCTACACCCCAGAGGGCAAACAAGGGACGAGAGACATACGCCCCCGTCTTGCCTAGTTGCGCCGATAATGGCGGCACCGCCAACAAGGGCATGCAGATTGTGCATACGCCTAAGACACACCCGCACCTACCCATAAAACAGGCAAGGGTATAAGCTCCACTGACCCCCTTTTCACGCCCCCGTATACCCAGGGCAACCTATGAGGGAAGTACGAGAAACGTACACCAGACAGCCACAGCCAGCCCCACACCAAGCCCACGACCTAACCAGCACTCCCAGCACCCCCAGGGGGGCGGTAACATCACCAGCACCGCAGCCCACGGACACTACCCGGGGCGCTCCTATCCTCTCCCCCCGCACCCTGAAAAACATTCGACCAAGTTCGCATATTTATGAGGTCTATACAGGCGAACCCAATAAATCACTAACCAAACACCCGCCACCCCCACCGGCCAGCGACCCGCACCCCTTAACCTCATGGGAGCCAGCCACCCCAAGGGAACACCCCGCAACCGGCCCTACCCCAAGCCGACACCACCCCGGCCACCAGATACCCCGCACCTCTGGACACCGCAGCAAGCTCACCGGCCCCGCCGCCGTCCACAGCAACCACCAAGATTTTCTTGGTTCGTGTCCACACCCACCGCTCTTACTGGCCCCGCCACCTACACGCCGCCCCCCCTAGCGCCCCACCTCGCACACCGTGCCCGCGCTCGCTGGCACCTGCAACCAGCCCTCTCTAAGCACCTCGAAACCAGCCCGCAGCAGGGGCACCCGAAGCCCGCCGTGATACTGACTTGCTGGGCAAACGAGTATCACAGGAGTATCACGGAGCCATTTTTGGGCATGAAAAAACCCGCTCCCTCTAGCTCTCACTAGGGGAAACGGGTTTTTACCTGTGGCGGTGACGGAGGGATTTGAAACCATATGCCAGGTTTTCCCACCTGGGCTTATTCCACTCTGACTAGGTGATTTGCTGACTGAGCCACCCTACAAATACCCCTATTTACCGGCAAAATGTTGCGGAAATGTTGCTGTTTTGCCGGTGGGCACTTGGAGCTGTTCGAGCAGCTCCTTTTTAAGGGTGGCGCGGTGGCTCTAAGAGATCCGCTGCAACGGTGGCGATAGGACTATATAGAGGTATATATAGGGCCTATCTGTAGCGCGAGCTCGCATACATAGTGTGTGCTGCTGTGCTTATTCTGGTGGCGCGGGTACTCAGAGCCCGTGTGAGTGATATTTAGGCAGTCGAAGCCCCGGCCCGTAGTGATACGACGCCGGGGCCTTGATGTATCTGGGCAAACAGTGGCGAGCGCAGCAGGTGGCGCTATGGGCTGGTGCTGGTAATTGGGAATGCTTGCTAGAGGCCGTGAGAGGAAATGACTATACCCGTAAGGGGTCGGGTCTCTGTAGGGGGCACCCCCGGGGGTAAAGGGGTACGCGTTGAATGTGCCCCCCCCTTGTATTTGTATGAGGCAGTAAAGGGGGCGCACTTTCTCATATCCTTTGGGCGGTTCGGTTGGCGAGGTTCGGCAGGGCTCTGCATATAGAGAATGACGGCCGCGAGCTGCTGATGTAAGCGCTCGCGGCCGTCTGCTGCCCTGTGGTGCCGGTGCTGCCCTTAGTCTCACGCAGAGGTGGGGCTTGTGCGGTTAGGCGGTGGGGCCGGTGAGGTCAGAGAGTGACCAACCAAATGCCTCAAGCGGTAGCGTGTGGCTTACCCCGGGAGTGAAGCACGGCGGGGCGGTTTCTTCTACAAGATAGGGCAGGGCGGTTTTATCGGGGCGTGGTGGGGTGAGCTTGCCTAGGCAGACGGCGCGGGCGGTGTCGATAATGGGCCAGTAGTTGAGGGTAAACCCGCCGTCTGTGGGGGTAATGACCTTGTGCTCTATTAGTTGCTTGAACTTAAGTTCGTCGAAGATTGACCCGGCCCCGGGCTCTGTCTGGGCTAGGGCGTGGGCGTTGCTGAGAAACCCGTCTGTAAGGCGTAGGTGACTCGAAACGTAGCTATGTAGGTTCAGGGTGTTGGCCCATACCTGTTCCGGTAGGGCGGCTATGGACTCGTTACGGAAAAACGCGCCGGTTAGTCTCCAGTATTCGGGGTACTTCTGTTCAAGCTCTGGTGATCCGTAGAGCCCGCCGGGGTTGGTGAGGATATAGGCGGCGGGCTGACCGGCTAGAGGGCCCTTGCTGATGGTGCGGCCGTGAGCGTACCTAAGATACCCGGCGGCGAGCGCAGCTGTAAGTGTGGAGTGTTCTAAGGCTGTGGGGTCGTTGTAGAGGCTGGCTGCTAGGTAGGTGATGTTGGCAGGGATAAGGCCGCCGGTGTGGTGGTGGTTGGCGGTGTGGTGCATTCGGGCTAGTTGTTCCCATTGTTCTAGGGTGAGGGGTTCAAAGGTGGGTTGGGGGTCTAGCGTGAATACGGGGTGTGCTGCTGGCTGCTCTGCTGGCTGGTGGTCTTTGGTGGCGCTTGCGTTCTTGTGGGCGGGGTGTGTGGTGAGGCGTAGGCCGGTGGGTGTGGTGGTGAGTTTTGCCCGGCGGCGTCGGCGGCGTCCGGCGCGATTGGTGCAGGTTGCAGGGGTGGTTGTTGCGGTCATGGTGTAGAACCTTTCTCATGTGGATATGTAGGCGGGTCACCCGGTAGGCAGTGGTGCAGGTGCTCTCTTGATCCGGTGGGTAGGGGTATGCCCACCGCGCAGGGGTTAGTTGCAGCGGTGGGGCTCAAGTGGTCTAGTTTTACGGATTTGCCTTGTTTTGGTTCTACGAGCGAGACCCTAGAGGGTTGCAGCGGCTATGTCTGGTGTGACGGCCAGCGCCTCTTGTGTGGCGGCCGTGCTTGTCTCAGGGGCTCAATAGAACAGGGTACTAGGACTGAGGGGCGGTGTGGGGTGTGCTCGCGCAGCGGTGAGAATGAGAGCGAATCGGAGCCGTTTTTACGCCTTGACCAAATGAATAATTATTCAGATAAACCCCCTTGTCAGGAGTCGAAAAAACCTAAAACTTGGGCGCAATCTGAGCGCCTATACGCGAAGCGGTGAGAGAGGGGGTGGGAGGGGTTGCCCCCGGGGGTCTTTCGCTGGTGTAGGTGCATAAAAATGCGGCCCGCGCCGGGGGTGTACCAGCGTGGGCCGTCGCTATCTAGTGGCGGTTTAGTTCTCGTTCTTTTTCCACCAGTTGATAGCCTCACGATACGAGAATCTATTACCTAATTCTTGCTGCATCTGTTCAAAGGTTTTGTGTTCGCTTTCGTGCTCTTGTGGAGTTTTCCAGTACAAACGAACGTCATGCTTTGGTCTTGCCAACGCGTTGAGCAAGTAACCGAACTCAACGATCTTTGTGAGCAGGTAATAGTTCACGCTTGTTTCGTAGTTCGCTTGGTCATTCACGTGAGCAACGCCAACACCATTAAGGACGTTAGGGCGCGGCGGGTTCTCGTCTCTACTTGCTGCCAGGGCGTTACCGTAGGTCAGCGCATGGGCGTGCCCAAAGCGTGGGAGCTTGAACAGCTGAGGCAGTAGGGCTTTGAGGGCTGCCCCCTGCTCGATAGTGCCAACCTGTTCCGCTGCTACCTCGTAGGCTGATAGGCGTTCGGGGGTAAGGGTCAGGGTGTCCTCTGAGAACTCTTGAACCTGGGCTAACTCGGTGTTCCATGCCTCAGAGAACTTAGAGGCGGCGTCGTTGAATACGGTTCGAGCTGCTGCCAGGTTCTCGGAAATGTATTCGGTCATAGCACGGAAATGCTCGGCTTCTAGACTCTGGATAAGCTCGGCTGCCTCTTGCGAGTGTGAAGCCCGATTAGCAAGGGCTTTAGCCTCTTCTGCTCGTGCGTAGTGCTCATGCGCTGCTACAGGGTCAAAACTGGCAAGAGCCTGTTTAAAGGCTGCCAAGTGTGGGGCGGGGCTGCCCATAGCTTCCAAGGTTTCTTTAACACGGTCGCTCTGAGTTACCGGCGGGGTTTCGCCGGTGAGCTGGTGAACTAGAGGCACCGCCTTAAGCAAGACGGCGCGGTATGACTGTGGGGAGCTGTAGGCATAATCGTGTAGCTCAAGGTCGGTATAGAGAGTCGCAGGTTTCTTTGTAGGCACGGGTAGAGTCCTTTCAGGGTATTAGCTTGGGTGCCGTGCCCAGAGTAAGGCCAGGGAACCACAGAGCAGCACGGGGCACGCTCTGCCCCTATCTGACATGCGGATATACACCCCTTTTGCTCGTTTCAAAGTGCTACCACCCACCATAAAAACAGGATCACTTTCATAGGTGGGCTTGCGGCTAGTTTTTGGCCCCGTAGGCGTCGGGGTGCCGGTGCCCTGCTTTGATCTCTGAGTAACAGGCCGCGCAGCGGGCAAGCGGCTGCCAGGGGTGAGCCGGGCAAGGGCCAGCACTGCCCCCTTGAGCTTCTAGAGAGTCGCCCTGAGTAGTGCTAGCGGTGGCGAGCGCAGCAGGTGGCGCTATGGGCTGAGTGGTGAGGTGTTCTAGGGTTTGTGGGAGTTGGTCGAAGCTGTGCCAGGGGGTGCGGTGGCGGGCTAGGTGGTCTGCTAGGAGCCATGCGGCGGCGATGGTGAGGGCGTCTGTTGCCGGGGTGGGGTTCTTGTCTGTGGGCAAGGCGGGGGTAATGGCTTGGAGTTGCTGGGCGATGGTGGTTTGGGTCAGGTTCAGGTCTGGGCGTTTGATCCTGAAAAAGGTTTCGAGGTTGCTGGCTTGTATTGCGGCGGTGGTGTTGCTCATTGGCATTGGTGGGGTTTCCTCTCTTGGTTTGTGCTTACCCGTTGCCCGTTTTTGCTCTTGTGGTGGGCGGCGGTGGGTGTTTGTGAGCTTTTTGGGGTGCTGGCCTGTCTGCATGTACCAGTGGGCCCGGTGCTCTTGTGATGGTTTATGCCGTGATGGGGCGGCGTCGTCGTTGCCCTGGGCGTCCTGGGCGGGCGGGCTGTCCGGGGTGTGAGCGGGGGTCTTTCTTGAGCCCGGTGGTTCGGCACCTGGTGAGACGGGCGCGGCGGGCTGCTAGGTAGCGTCTGAGGCCGGGGTCTAGGTCTGCTGGTACATACTGGCCGGTCTGTAGTTGCTTCTTGCAGCTCATACACAGGTCTTTGTATTTGCCGGATCGATGGAGTCTGAGCGTGCGCCCTGAGCGGCCATAGGTTCGGTTGCAGCGCTCGCAGGGGTGGGTGGTGGTGGCTAGTTTGAGGGTGTTGGTTTCCCATTTGCAGGTGCGGCATTGGCCTTGGTGTTTGCCGCTTTGGAATATGGCTAGTGGGTCGCCGGTGAGGGTGGTGGAGCGGTGGCAGGTGCGGCATGTGCCGGGGCGGGTAGGGCTGGGCATGGCTGGTGTGTCCTTTCTGTCTTTGGTGGCGGCGAGCGCCGGTGTGATTGGTGGTTATGCGGCTTTGGGTGTGGGTTGGAGTTCTGCCAGGGTGTCGAGGGCGTCGAGTTGGCCGGGTATGTGGGCATATTCGGGCTCTGGTTGCTCTGGGCTTGTGGTGTGACCGCTGCCAGGGGTGAGAGGCTGTGTGCCTTTGTGCGGGGTTGGAATTGTCCCGGGTGCCCCAGGGTGCCTAGATGATGGTTCTAGGCACTGTGGGGGCAAATGCTGGGCGTTGGTGCCGGTGTTTGCCTCTGGGCGTGGTGGTTCGGTGACGCTGGTAGGGGCTGGTGTGGCCTCTGCTGCCTCTCGTGCCGTTGCTGGTGCCGGGCTCTGGACGTCCTGGACGTGAGGGGAGTCTGTGGCGCGGGTGCCAGCGGTGGCGGTAGTGCCAGGTGTGGCGCTGGTGCTCTGGCTGATGGTCTTGAGCCATTCGAGGGCTTTGCCGATGGTGACGGCTGAGGCTGGGATAGCGTCGGGGCTCAAGGTAGCGGCTATGGCAGAGCCGTAAAGCGCGGTGATGGTCTGCTGTAGGCGGGTGAAGTCCCCGGCGTTGCGGTGGCCGGTTGGTTCAGCAGCTAGGCCGGTGATGATTTGGGCGGCGGTTGTGACACGTTCGGCCTGTTGGGTGTTTTCCACAGCCGGGGCGGTGGTGGTGTGCTCGTCGCCGTCGCCCGCCTCTAACTTCTTATTTACTAACTTCTTATTACTACCTTTATGGTCTGCCATTTTGGCAGGGGGATAACTGCCATTTTGACCTAGGGGGGTCTGCCATTTTGGCAGGTAAGCACCCCCCTTATCTGCCATTTTGACAGGGGGGTTAGCTGCCATTTTGGCAGGGGGTTGTGGATAACTTGCCCCCTCACCGTCTGCCCCTGCTGCCAGTGCCTCAGAGGCGAGCGCGGGGGCGTCTATCTGATGGGTTAGGACAACATCTAGGTGAACCTTGACGGCGTTTGAGGTGCGCCCGCCGCTGCCTTTCTGATCGCCCTCACGGTAGCGGCTGCTGATGGTGATATACCCGGCCTCTTTGAGGGCGGCATTAGCTCTAGCCAGTGACCTTTCACTGATACCTAGCGACTTACTCAGAGACGAGATAGCCCAGTACGAGACCCCGCGCGGGGCGTCGTTCTTCACAGGCTTATGCTCACGCTCGAACCAAGAATGCTCAATATAGTGAGCCAGCAAGACACGGGCGCTCGCATTCACACCAGCGGCTCGTGTAGCTGCCCACACCTCATATCTACTCACGACTACTACCCCCTAGCCTTTCTCGAACTTCACAGACCCCATACCGGGCCCCAGAACACTGTTTCCGGATCATGCCGCTACCCCCACCACAGGCACAGGCGCGGCTTCTACTGGCAGGGGGTGAGCCTCATAAACCACCGAATACGGGCGCAGCAGCTCACAGGGAGCCCCTACCCCTACCCGGTGGCCTTGCCAGGGTGAGAGGACGCGAGACGAGCCGCTAGGCTGCCCACTCCCCCGCCTCATAGGCTCTACAGGCACCTGTTCAGGCACTACCTCAAGACGGCGAGCTAAAGGCTGCCCGGGCTGCTGACCACCTAGCCCCTTACAGACTCCCCGGGGCCCACTACCAGAGGGGGCGCTAGAACCTACCAGCTGATACAGCACCAGCCCCGGGGCAGTTGGCACACCCCCGGCCGTCAAGCGGCGCACATGCCCACTGGTCTCAAGCTCACGTAGCGCTTGAGCAGCAATGCCGGGAGTAAGAGAACAGGCCCGCGCGACGATACGCGCAGAGGTAGCCAGGGCACCCGAAGCACCAGCCACACCCCGCACAAAGCCCAGCACCCTAGCCACATGCGGCCGTAGCCTATCCACCGGCACCGAATACACTGCCCCGTCCTCTTCTGACTCGCTGGTAAGCCAATAGATGCTAACCGGCCGCCTATCAGGGGCCAGCACATGAGGGGTCAGATGCACCGCTTGATAGGCCACACTCAAGGCAAAGACCTCTCTACCGTTCTTATCCTGCTGCCCCGGTAGCCAGCGACGTGAGACAAGCCCACGGGCACACAGACGCCGCAACCCGTCTTGAACTGTGTGGTACGGTGCCCCCACAGCCTCAGCAAGTCCCGCAATGCTAAAACGGGCTGCCCCGCTGGTAGCTATCGCTAGAAGAATCTCGTACACAATGGCTTTCGTCGCATACCCCTGTCAGGTGCCAGCAGGTTCAAGAACTCGAACCACACGGCCGCCGGGATCGCTCATAACGGTATTCATAATGGGGTGTTTTCCTCTCTAGAGTCTGTGACTATCCCACCCCGCTGGCTGCCTCTGTGGTGCCCTGTCTGCAACGGCACTGAACAATAGCCAGCAAGGGGGGTGTTTTTCCTGGTGGGGCGCTCGCAGCGGGAGCGGTGGCCCCTGGTGGGTGTATCGGCTACTAAGGTGACTGGTGAGGCCGGTGGGCGGGTCTATCGGGTTAGCCAGTCCATAAGACTCCCGCCGGTACTCAATGCACGGGGCAGGGTGCTGTGTTGGAGCCCCCGCCACTTCTGGGCATTTACTTGGGAACAGATCCGGGGCCAGTCACACACCAGCTAGGCTTGTGACTGGCCCCGGTTCTCTTATGCCCCCACTCCCCCTGTCTTTTGCTGTCAGGTGGGCTCACCGGCGGCGAGCGCAGCTAGAAGAGCAGCAGGGGCGGGCGTCCTATCGTTTAGGCGGCGTCTTGCTTGATGGGAGCGGCGGGCGGCTCAATCGTTTTCAGGGTCGCCTTGACGTTGTCAATGACCTGGTAGGCCACATCGAGCAGCTCAAGGGGTATATCAGCTCCCCAATAAAGTACGTCCTCTGCGTGCGTGCCTAGCCCTTTCTGGAAGAGGTCTACGAACTTCCAGATGTCGCGGGCAACGAAAACCGCTTCACTCAGGTTATTTTCTTTATAGTGTTCTTGCTGGTCTCTGCCTGCTAAAAGGCGGCTAGAGGAAAAAGGCGGGATAGTAAGGCGGCTGCAAGGGCCCTTTGTGACGGTAATTTCGGGTCTTCCCTCTTCTGTAACGTCCAGCACAGTGAACGGGAACGGTAATGAGCTGTCATAAGTGATGTCCACACGCAGTACCGCGTAGCTATGTAGCGCTTGGAGCTGAGAGGCTGCTACTTGCAGAGCCTCTAGGGCGGTGCGTTCACTCTTGTTGAGCTTGTGGGTATCGAACGCCCCGTAAATAACGATGGCTCGAAAGTTGGCAATTTCCTCGTTTAGGTCAATGAGGTTCATGGTGGTTGTTTCCTTATCTGTTGTTTCCGTTAGGTGAGTATCAGGGGCTAGGGACTGGCTCATGCTGCCTCTTCTAAGGGTGGTAGGGGGAAGATTTGAGTTAGCTGCCCGTGGCCGTCCCACTGGGCTAGCTGGTAGCACTCAGCACAGACAAGGCGAGCGCGGCCCTCAGCGGGGGCAGGGCGGGCCTCAATATCGTTGGGTGCTAGTTGTAGCCCGCAGAGCATAGGAACAAGCTCATAACCGGCTTCTTTTGCGGCTGTGGCGTTTTCGTGGCTGAAGTAGTGGGCGATATTGGCGGGGCCAACGAGCTTGTATCGCTGCTGCTGTGCCTGTTCGGTCAGGGCGGGGTTCAGTTCCGGCGGGGTAATCATTGGTGGGTGTCCTTATCGGTGGTGGTGGGTTTCAGTAGACCGGCGGCCGCTAGGTTCTCTTGCAGGGCGGCGCGGCGGGTGCGCTCGTTTTCTGTTTGTGTAGCGCACCATGCGGCGGCCTGTGCCACTTGAGCGGCGGCCTCTTGCAGCTCTTCTAGGCTCACCTCTTCTAGGCACACGCTTAGGCTGTAGCTGATAGCCCCGGTGTCTGCCTGTACGATGGTTTCGCACTCTGCTAGCGGTTCGTCCCCTAGCGGTGCTGCCCCGATGTACTGGATAGGTTCGCTGGTAAAGGTGGCCGATATTGCCGCGTCATAGTTGGTCTTATAGCCAGGTGGGCAGAGAATCGGGGCACCTGCTGCTGTGTAGAAGATACGCGGCGGAATCTGGCCTAGAGGGGCGAAGCTCATGCGGCCTCACCCCCGGCCAGCACAGCAGGGGCGGGCTTGAACGGTGCCAGGGCACTGACCGGGGCCAGCACAGACCGCGCAGCACGACGGCGCGGCACCGGGCGCGGTGCATTCACCCCCGGGCGTGAGACCCGAACCGGGCGCGGCCCACGACGCCGTGAACCAACACTAGGAGCCGCTGCCCCTTGCCTCTGGGCATCTCTCACCCCGGCCGCTGCAACCCACAGACGCGCCACCGATACCGGCGAGGGAACCCGCACAGCCTCAGAGACAACCCCGGCAACCTGCAAGACGCTCGCAGCTGTCCCCTGCCCTGCCAGGGCCACGGCACACCCTAAATGAGCTGCAACCTGAGAACCAACGGAAACACCAGCAGGTGCAGCAGGTACAGGCACAGACCCGGCCACCGGCCGCCCCTGAGCCTCACGCGCTACCTTGACCTGAGCCAGCAGCTCACCACGACGCGAGCGCAGATAGCCCACCAAGGCCGCCGCCTCTTCATCTTCAACAGAGCCAGGGGCCGCCGTAATCTGGTCAAACTGGGCTGCCCGTAGGTCTTTCTCAACCCCTGCAAGCTCAACCTCAAGGGCCCGTAACGAGCCCTCACCACGTGAGCTGTCGCCGGTGGTAGGCTTAAGTGAAGCAACTGGCTTGATCCTCTCTAGCCTGTGCTGTGCCCCCAAATCAGGGGTCTTATCCAAGCCCGCGCCGCCTGTCTGCAAACTGAACGGCGCGGGCTTGCTTGCACCCAAAGACGGGTGAACTGACATAGCCCTCATGCGGGCCTGATGAATCGGTGTAATGGTGGCAACCATGTGCCTAACCCTTTCTCTCAAATGTATGAAGTGAACCTGTCGATGACGCCCCGGGGGGGCGCTCGCGGGGGCGGGTCTCTGCCCCGGGTGGTGGGTGCTAGTAAAAAGGGTGTCCTCAAAGTGGATACCCCTGGGCTTCTGCCCCGGGTGGCGAGCGCTGGTCTAGCTGGCAAGGCGTAGGCCCCCGTAGTTCCGGCCCGCATATACGGCCGTTTCTTCTGGTGTTATGCGGTGCCCTGCAATGTAGGCGGCGATAGCTGAATGTTCGTACCGCACAGACGAGCCCACTTTCACATAAGGAATGCCTTTCTGTAGGTTTCGCCAGTTCGCCAGGGTGCTCACGGGTACGCCGGTGAGGTCTTGCACCTCTTTGGGGGTATAGAGCCGAATATCAGCGGTTTCTACCGCGTCGGCCTTGTGCTGTTTGCCGTGCCCGTAGATACCTAGGCGGGGCCGGGTTTCTGGCAGTCGTTGAACAGGCATTGCTTCTAGATACCTCTCTCTAGGTTCTGCTGTGCCCCCAACGTGGGGGCCTTATCCAAGCCGGTGCCGCCTGTCTGCAAACTGAACGGCGCTGGCTCAAATCTGTTGCCCGCGAGCGCGGGTGTTCTGGGCTTATGCATGGGAGCCCACTAGCTGCCCGGTTCGCTGCTGCTGGGCGGCGTCGGGGGTTTCTGCTGGCTCGTTTTGGGCGGCTATCCATTCGTTCACGGCGGTTGCTGAGTATCGAACAGCGCCGTTTATGCGAGTGGTGGCCGGGCCCTTGCCTCTGTGTCGCCATTGGGTGAGGGTGGCGGGTTTGATGTCTAGCTGCGCTGCTAGTTCGTTGGTGCTGTAGTAGCGCTCTATGTCTGCCATGAGGGCGACACCTCCAGAAATTGATTACCTGAAACTTGATTTTAGAATAATTGAATAATCGTGTCTCGTCAACAAAATAATGGAAAATAGATTATTATGAATCTATATACGTTACACAGGGTAATCTTGTATGCATGGACGATACGCAAGTCGGCAAGAACGTAGCCCGGTTGAGAGCCCCTAGAAACCAAACCGAACTAGCGCAGGCCATGCGAGAGTTTAAGCCTGATGTTTACAACTGGACACAGGCGACCGTTTCCGCAATTGAAAAGGGGAACAGGTCGCTGAAGCTCACGGAAGCAATGGACGTTGCGGAGGTGCTCGGGGTTGAGCTGGAAGACCTAACAAGCCCTGCAAGCTTTCAGGCCCTGCAAGAGGTGATAGATAAGGAAACCCGCGCGTTGCAAGACGCTTTCGTACAGGCTAAAAAGGCCATATGTAAGCTCTACACAGTTCGCTTCAAATATGGCTTACCGGTACGAGAGGCTGCACAGCGTCGTATACACATCACTGAATCACGAGGGTCTATCCGCGAGTACCTAGACCTTGACTCTTTCACGGAAACATATCGACAAGCGCACCTCTGGGCAGCGATTGAGGAGGGAATTACTGACCGGTGGACGGGGGAAAAAATATTTGAGAACCTTGAAGTTTCCCCAAATGAAGACATGATAGGTGAGATTCAAGCTAGGCAAGAAAATGAGTGGAGAGAACACCTACTTTTAGAGTCAATACAAGACCCTGACCCTACCCCCTAAGCCCATGACCCGGAAGGCAAAACGGCAATGGCGACCATAAAACCCTACGAACTAGGCACCGGCTCAAGCGCTCGCGAGCGCACCCGTTACCGTGTCGTGTACCGCCGCCCGGACGGAAAGCAAACCAGCAAGTCAGGTTTCAAGACCAAGCGCGCAGCTGAATTATTCGTAGCGTCTGTTGAGGTGAGCAAGGCTAAGGGTGAGTATGTGAACCCCTCAGATGGGGCGGTTCCGGTTCGGGCTCTCTCTGAGGCATGGTTACGGCGCAAAAAGGCGCTGCTGAAAACGTCGGCTTATCAGCCCCTGGAATCGTCGTGGCGTAATCACGTTATGCCGGTGTGGGGTGAGGTTGCGATCAAGGACGTTCGCAAGTCTGATGTTCAAGCGTGGGTAGCTGAGCTGCTGACCGGCTCTAGCGCCACTAAACGCAAGCCGTTAGGGGCCACATCTGTTATTCGTGCCCATGAGGTACTAGCGGGCATTCTTGAGAATGCTGTTACTGACCGGCTTATTTTGGTGAACCCTGCTAGGGGTGTGGACTTGCCGCGCAAGAGTCGCAAGCCTAATGTGTACCTCTCGCATGATGATGTGTTTAGGCTAGCTGCCCTGACTGGGCGGCCTGAGTTGGTGCTGACTCTGGCCTATACGGGTATTCGATGGGGTGAGGCGGCCGGGTTGCAGGTCAAGCATGTGAACTTTGCCCGCCGGCGTCTATCTATCGAGCGCAACCTAGTTGAGGTGCAGGGTGGGAAAGTAGATGTGACCACCCCTAAGAACGGTAAAGCCCGTTCTGTGCCGTTCCCGGCTTTTCTTGAGCCCCATCTGAGGGATATGTGTAAATCGAAGCTAGCGAGCGCCTCTGTGTTTACTGAGCCAGATGGGGGCACCTTGAAGCGCCCCAACTCTCGTAAGGGCTGGTTTGTCTCTGCTGTGAGAAAGGCAGAGCTAGAGCATATTACCCCGCATGATTTGAGGCATTCGGCTGCCTCATTCGCGGTGGCCTCTGGTGCTCACGTCAAGGCAGTACAGCGCATGTTGGGGCACCAGAGCGCGGCCATGACCCTAGACCGCTATGCAGATCTTTTTGATGGTGATTTGGACGGTGTGGCGAGCGCTCTTGATGAGGCGGTGTCTATGAGTGGGGCGCGTCTGGTGGTTGTGCCGGATATTGCCTAGTGCTGGGCTCTGCTGCTGCCCCTTGAAAACCGACGATTTGTCGGTTTTGGGTACGCTCGCGGGGCTCTGCTGCTGGCTTTTAAAACCGGTGTTTTGCCGGTTTTGGGTGCGCCCGCGGGGCTCTGCTGCTGACCCTTGAAAACCGCCGATTTGGCGGTTTTGGAATGGCTACCGGGGCCGGTGGGGGGGCATTGCCCGCACCGGCCCCGGCTTCATACTCAGGGAGGAACCTGGGAAGATTAGCCGCAGAGGGGCGCATATTAATTTCTCTTATCCCTCAGCTACAGGGCGTTAGTTAAGGTTATTTCTTAGCCTTCTTATCCCAGTACGTTTGAGCGATAGGCGCAGTGATTATGTACTCTGCTAGTGCATCTTCCATTTGCTCGAACTCGTCATGCTCTTTTTGCAGTTCTTGCGGTGTGCCCCAATGCAATCTGATAGATTCGCCGGGGCGAGCAGCGCCACCGGTTAGACGCGCAATTTTCGCGATATTTTCTAGGTCTTGCGGTGTGATCGGCACACCGTGAACTTTTGGCCTAGGCTCTCCGGGCACACGTTCATCTGGGCGAACGTACACATAGCGGTAGTTTTCTTCTTGAGTGGTTGCAGGGAGTGCCTTCCCCTTGGTGAATAGGTGAGACTTGGACGGTCGGGTGTAGGAAAAAATCGAGGGAATCAAGTTCACAAGCATAATCCCAGTGTTCAGTGTGTTAGCTGCTGCCCTGCATGTTGCATATGCTCGGGCTCTCGCGTCGGTTGCGGTGATCGTATCTACAGATAAAACGAGACCGTCTAGGTGTTTGTCGAATGCCTCTGTAAATGTTTTGGCTTCTTGGTTGAATTTCTTTCGTGCGGCGTCGATGTTGTCTCGAATGTAGGCGAATTGGGTTTTTACGTCGCGTTCATGTACCTGAGCGCGTACCTGTTTAACCTGGCTTACGCCCTCTGGGCTGCTAGCGAGGTTAGACGCTGCTATAGCTTTTGAAAAGTGTTCTAGCGCAGTTTTAGCGTCCCCCGCTATCAAGGCACTATCAAATTTCTCAAGGTATGCATCTGTATCGGTTGCCTCTTGTAGCGCCTTATCGATAATTTCCGCACCTGTTACAGGTTTGGGCACCCCTGTTAGCTGGTGTATATGACTGATAGCTTCCTCAATATCCCAGCGCTTATTGTTTGATACGTCAGAGTGAATTAGGGAGGGGTGTGGCTCAAGATGCGCATAAGGGTTAGTAGCTTCTTTGGCGGGCATGGGGGCCTGTCCTTTCTGGTAGTTCTCATACAGTTCAGCAGCACTAAACAAACCGCCCGATCTCGTGTTTAGCGGTGACTTGTGAGCGCTTTGCTTACACTGGCTAGTTGTTCCTGTGGTAGCGCCGGCAGGGGTTTGCTGCCCTGATTTTTTACCGTTTGGTGTAAAGCCTCTGAATGCGCAGCTGACCGGCGGCGCTCCAACCTTAACACCGTGCAGCTTCCAAATGGCCTGAGCTCGCGCACCCCTACCTGTTGCCCAGCCGGCAACATTGAACCAGCCTCATGCTCACGTAAAGAATCACTGAATAACCTAGACCTGACTAGGCAAAAAACCACTAAAAACACCCAAAATAGGCATGATTTAAAAGACTTCCCAGACCCGTACACAGCGCGAGACCCAGAACGGAGCGGGAGGGAGCCAAAACACCCCCGGGGGGAGCCCCCACGGGGGGGTAAGCGCAGACTATGCCCTCACATGCGAAAACAACAGCTCCACAGGTGAGGAAAAATGCACCAAACACGGGGCAACCACAAATACGCCCAGCCACGCTAGAAACCAAGCCCCGCGCAGCTCTCGAAACCTCTTACTCACCTCATGCCGCCGCCCCTCTGGCTGGCTCTGTGCCGCTCTGGGCGGGATATCGTAGTACATCTACTACCCTGGGCGCTGGCAGGGCTTAAGCGGCCAGCCTAACGCGTGTAGGCGCGAGCTGACCAGCACCCGGCGGCGCGAGAGTGTTAAGGTGAGAGCGTCGCCGGTCATGTGCTCATGTTGGCCGGTCTGCTAGGTCAGTAGCCCCCGCTCGTCGTATGCCGATGACGTCGGGCGGGGTAGCCTCTCTAATCTGGTATGTGGTGATTCAAAGGGTGCCCCGGTAGTTGCAGCAATGCTCTACCGGGGTTTTTGCTGCCTGTCCCCTACCACTGACCCGGCGGCGTCCTACATGCCCACCCCCTGGCCCTGCTGCCCCTTTCTGCTGCTGGGCATTCAGAGGCGAGCGCGGGGGTGTTTTTGGTGGTTGTGCTTGTGTTTTTTGGGGCTGGTTTTTCCCGGGGTTTACCGCCAGTTACCTACAAAATGTTGCGGAAATGTTGCGGATAGGGTGTTTTCGAGGTGCGAAAAACCCCGTTTATTCCTGGCTTGACTAGGATAAACGGGGTTTTTGCCTGTGGCGGTGACGGAGGGATTTGAACCCTCGGTACGGGGTTACCGTACACAACATTTCGAGTGTTGCACCTTCGGCCGCTCGGACACGTCACCAAACTCTGGAAATTTTACCCTAGATACCCCGGTCACTCAACTCAGTGGGGCTTACAGGCAGGGCCCTAGCCCTGGATGTAGCCGTCGATGGTGAGCATAGCCAGCTCGGCCCCCTCGTCGGGGGTGCGCTCTGCGCCGTGGCGGGTTTCGTCCATGGAGAGCATGAAGACCGCGCCAAAGATAATGAGGGAGACCCCCTCGATGGAGCGGTCTGTGCGCACGGTGTAGCGGGTAGCCAGGCGGCTAATGAGCTCGCGGATAAAGCGCATGATGTCTGCACGAATCAGGTCGGTGGTGGGCGACCATTCAGCACCGGCCCTCCAGAGCTCTGACACCCACAGTCGGGCGAAGCCGGGGTGCTCGCTCAGGTAGATAATGGCGGCGTGCAAGGCGCTCCGCAGGGCTTCTCGGGGGTCGTCGTGGTTGCTGGCAACCGTGGTCATCTCGGCCAGCAGCAGCTTGGCACCGTATTGCAGGAGCTGGTCAATCATGGTCTTCTTCGACCCGAAATTGTAGTAGACCGTGCCCTTTGAGACCCCGGCCCGCTCCGCGATGTCCTCGACGGTGGTGGCGGTGGGGCCACCCTCGCTCATGATGTCCATGGCAGCTTCAAAGAGTTTGAGCTGGGTTTTGTTGGTGCGCCCGGGGCGGCGGCTGCTCGCCTCGACCACCGGTGTTTGGTGTGCGTAGACGACCGCTTCTACCTGTTGTTTGGCCACGCCTGCCCCCTTACCGTATTTGAAAAAATAGTATTGCTTTTTCAAAGATACATGATTGTGGGGCGGCTGTGCAGTTTTCTGCGGGGCGTTTTAGGGCAGCCCCTCCTCTACTAGCGATGTTTTCTAAAGAAAGTAGTCAGCAGCTCGGCGCATTCGCTCTCAAGCACCCCGGGGTAGACCTCTACCCAGTGGTTGACCTTGCGGTCACGCAGCACGTCGTAGACGCTCCCGGCAGCCCCTGTTTTTTCTTCCCAGGCCCCCATCACCACGGTGGGCAGGCGGGCCAGCAGGATAGCCCCGGCGCACATGAGGCAGGGTTCGAGGGTGACGACCAGGGTACAGCTCTCTAGCCGCCAGCTCCCCAGGTGTTCGGCGGCCTGCCGAATGGCGATCACTTCGGCGTGGGCGGTGGGGTCGGCATCGGCCTCGCGCCGGTTGTAGCCGCGCCCGATGACCTGCCCGCTGGCGTCCACAACCACCGCGCCAATGGGCACATCGTCGCTGGCTAGGGCCAGCTTTGCCTGGTCGATGGCCTGGCGCATGAGGGCTTCGTGCTGTAGGTTGCGCGGACGCGTGGGCAGGGCGGATCGGGGCATGGTTCCTTCGGCGCGTGCTTAGTTGGTAAGGGCCAGGGCGTAGGGCAGGACGGCGGTCGCACCGGCTGCCCGCAAGGTGCGAGCGGTGACGGTGGTTGACCAGCGAGAGTCAATTCTATCGGTGACGAGGAGAACCGGGCCCGGGTTAGTCGCCAGATAGTTGGCCGCTGCCGGGGGCAGGCGGTAGGCGTTCAGCACCCCGGCACAGCGGAAGACGCTGTTGCCGCCGAAGTGGGCGGGGGCGTCCGCCAGTTCAAAGTCGCCCAGGTCGGCCAGGCGTCCGGCTGCGGCAATACCGCGGGCCAGTGAGGATGCCAGCTGCGGACGCACTGGCGAGGGCAGCCCAATGACGGCGACCGGGCGCTCCGCCCAGCCCCATTCAGCCAGCACCTGCAGGCTGGCCCGGCCCAGGTCAGCGGGGACGGGACCGTCCACAGCCTGCCCGTCGGGGCCGGGGGCGAAAATCTCGCGCAGGCGGTTACCCCAGCCCAGGTCGGTCAGGCGGGCGAGGGCCCGGCCCTCACTAGCGCGTTCAGCCTCAGCAATTTTGCCGCGCAGGGGCTTGCCGGTGACTTCATGTACCGCCTGGGGAACCAGGCGGTCAAGGCCGGTGGGCCACATGCCGCGCGGCTCAATGAGTACGCCCACGCGGGCCAGGGCCGCCCCGGCCTGCTCGGTCAGGGCCGGGTTGAAGCCGGTGGGGTACCAGGGGCCAGCGCACACGTCGCAGATGCCGCAGGGACGGGCTGTGGTGTCGTCCAGTTCGCGGGAGAGGAAGACCATGCGGCAGGTATCGGTGTGCTGGTAGGCCAGCATGGCTTCCTGCTCACGCTGACGGGCCTGACGCACCCGGGCATAGCGGGGGGCGTCATAGTGCCAGGGGGCTCCGGTCGCCACCCAGCCGCGGGAGCCGCGTTCTACAGCCCCTTCCACCGCTAAGACTTTAAGGAGCAGGTCAAGAGAAGAGCGCTTAACATCGACTCGGGTTTCGAGGGCGGGCACGCTCAGCTCTGTGCCCGCGGCGGTTGCCTCGGTTAGTGCCGCCAGCACGGCCCCTGTGTTTTCTTCGGTCGGCATCGAGGCGGTGGCGAAGTAGTCCCAGATTTCCCTATCTTCACTGCCGGGCAGCAGGAGCACATCGGCCTTGATAGCGCCACGACCGGCTCGGCCCACCTGCTGGTAGTAGGCTACAGCGCTGGAGGGCGCCCCAAGGTGCACCACAAACCCCAGGTCAGGCTTATCGAAGCCCATTCCCAGGGCGCTGGTAGCGACCAGGGCTTTAACCCGGTTTTCTTTCAGGGCGCTTTCGGCCTCGCGCCGTTCATCGGGGTCGGTTTTACCGGTGTAGGCCAGCACCTCGTAGCCAGAGGCCCGTAGGGCTGTGGCGGTGTCTTCGGCCGCCGAAACGGTCAGGGTGTAGACAATGCCAGAGCCCGGCAGGCTGCCAAGGTGGGTGGCTAGCCAGCCCAGGCGGTCGCTGGCGGTAGGCAGGGTAAGGACGCCCAGACGCAGCGAGTCGCGGGACAGCGGGCCCCGCAAAATAAAGACTTCATCAGCGGAGCCCGCACTACCCTGCTGCCGGGTGCCGAGCTGCTCGGCAACGTCCTGCACCACCCGCTCGTTAGCGGTTGCGGTGGTAGCCAGCACGGGGACGCCGGCGGGCAGGGCCGCGATCAGGTCGCGGATGCGGCGGTAGTCGGGGCGGAAGTCGTGCCCCCAGTCAGAGATACAGTGGGCCTCGTCGATGACCAGCAGGCCGCAGGTACGCACCAACTCGGGCAGCCAGTCTGAGCGGAAGGAGGGGTTATTGAGCCGCTCAGGGCCCACCAGCAGCACATCGAGTTCACCGGCAGCGAGCTGGGCGCGCACGGCGTCCCACTCGGTCACGTTCGACGAGTTGACCATAGCTGCCCGCACCCCGGCGCGGGCAGCGGCCTCTACCTGGTCGCGCATGAGGGCCAGCAGGGGCGAGACGATGAGGGCGGGCCCACTCCCCCGCCTGCGCAGGAGCAGGGCAGAGAGGAAGTAGACCGCCGACTTACCCCAGCCGGTTCGCTGGATTACCAGGGCCCGGCGGCGCTGCTGCACCAGGGCCTCAATGGCCTCAAACTGGCCGGGGTGGAAGGTGGCGGCGGGGTTGCCGGTCAGGCGGGCAAGGAGCTCGGTAGCCTCAGCCCGCAGGCTCCCGGGCGAAAGGACGCCGCCCGCCACCGGGTCTGGCTGTTGGGGCAGGGGCACTAGCGCTGGCCCCGGTCAGCACCCAGGTAGGCCTGCTGCAGCTTCCACTGCTGGTAGGCCTTGATCTGACGCATGTAGGTTGAGACGGGGTTCTTCCAGACGAAGACCAAAAAGACGATAGCTAGCACGCCAGCAAGCAGGTCTACCAGCATGGTCCAGTGGAAGATCAGAAGCAGGGTCAGTGCACCCATGAGCAGGTTCAGAATCTGGATGCTCGCCACGACGGTCAGAACGATACGGGCCCAGTTATGGCCCTTGTTCATCATGATGGTGAAGAAGACGAGCAGGGCTGACCAGATAAGACCAAAGACCAGACCCATAATGAGGCCGGCAGTAGCGAAACCTGCATCTGCGCTCGCAGTTATCTCAGCCTCCGCCGCAGCGAAGTCTTCTTCGGTCATTATCCCGCTGAAGAGGGAGAGGATGCTGTTGCTCGTTGCCTGCTGAATCTCCTGGTAGAAGATAGTGCCCAGAATAGACCCCAGAACGCCCAATCCAATCATCACGTACATGATGAGGCTAGCGGTTTTGAGGGACTGTGGACGCTCGGGGGCATCCATGTGGGCGGGGAGGCCCTGCCCGTAAGCCTGGGCGTAGCCGGCGTAGGCGCCCTGCTCGGTGTAGTAGCCGGGCTGGGTTGCCGAATAGGCCGGGGGCTGGGCCTGGTTGGGGTAGGTGGGGGGCTGGTAGTTACCGGTGGTGTTGTCGTTGCCGGGGTACTGGCTCACGGGGTCCTCCTGGTCAGTGGGTGGCCGATGCTTGCTTTAAGCCTACCGGCCAATAGCCCCGCTCACCAGGGTTTACGCAATTTCGAAGATGCCGCGAGCCCGGTCCTTTTTTACGGAGGAGGCAGGGAAAATACGGCCGCTCATCGAAATGTAGACGCCGGGTTCGAGCAGGTTGAGGGCGGCGACGGCTGCGCCCAGGTTGAAGCTGGCGTCGGACTTCCGCATAGACGCCGGCTGCATGGCCCCGGTGAGCACAACTACCTTGTTGCCGAGGGTGGCGTTGGCTTCGAGGTAGCGGGCGGTTTCGGGCATGGTGTCGGTGCCGTGGGTGATGATGATGCGGTCGTTCTGTACGGCGTTGAGGGCCTCGGTCAGCACGGCACGGTCGGCATCAACCATATCGAGGCTGTCGAGCTTGAGCACGCTTTGAACCTCAAAAACGGTATCGGTAAGCACGTAGCTGAGCAGCTCGGGCACTGAGGGTTCGCCGATTTCCAGTTCACCGGCGACGGAGTAGACCTTGTCGAAGGTGCCACCGGTGGTCAGGATGGTCACGGTCTCTGCGTTGTTGATGGGCATGGCTTCCTTGAGGGTTGTGGGGTGCTTGTTTCTAAGTCTAGTGGAGGGTCAAGCGGACACCCGTGGCCGGCTCAGTGGGCGAAACGGCAGCCCAGCACCCCACAACTTTCACCAATAGCGAACAGGGTCGTGCGAGGGTTCGGTAAACCCACGGTAAACACCAGGGAAAGTAAGGTGGGCCACAAAATTTTACCCCGAAAATGTCAAGTCTATACAACCTTAAAGTCGTCACCTGGTTATCAGCATCGACCACATTTTCGCCGCAAATTATGTCTTTGATCTGCCCTCTGAAATCCAGCCCCACGCCCTAGTTTTTACCGCTCAAAGCGTACAAGCTTTCTGCTCATTGAGGGCGTCCCTCTGACAGCCAAAGCCCACCGTACGCCTATCAAGTTCGCGAGGGACGTTGCAGAGCTTCTGCACCAGGTCCGCCAGGGCGATAACGCGGTGAACCCGCTAACCCCCTCCAAGTACCGCAATCCGCTCTATGAGGGTGCTGATGTGGTTTTTCTGACTGACTGCCCGCCTTATGCCCTCAAAGCCTTCTCAGAGCCCCTGAGAGCCTTTCTAGCGGCTCAAGACCCCCAGGAACCCACCCAGGAGCCACCTAGCGCATCCTACGCCGATTTGGGGCGAGTTAGAGGCAGGTCAACGTAACGAGACAATTTTTCAGACCATTCGGCGTACTGCCTACCGTGGCGGGGACTTTGAAGCCCAAGCCTATGAGCTGAACGAACGATGCAATCCGCCGTTAGCCTTGTCTGAGGTCGCTGGAATCGTAAGAAGTGTTCAGAAGTTCATGCGTGAGAAGTACACCCCGAAAACAGGTGCCCAGGGGCGGGAGCCTATGCCTGATGCCTTGCGTGAGTTTATGGCTGAGATTGGGCGCAAGACACAAATTCAGGCTTTAAAAGAGGCCGGATACAGGCAGAAGCAGATTGCAGAAAAATTAAATTTAAACGTTAGATACAGTGCAGCGAGCCTGGAACTAAGCCTAGGGCGACACTTACGGAGCTTAATCAGGGTATTACGGTTTCCGTCCGTCTGCCACGAGACCACCCTCCCTCTGGCCCAGCCCTGCCAATCTGAAAAAGCCTCTTGACAACCTCTAGGAGCTGAGAGAATACTATGACTAAAGTCACACATAGCTCACTCTTACCTACCCTCGGAGGCCCCCTACGAAAGCCCCCTACCGTGGTCTTGCTACCACTCTATACATCGCTATCTCCGCGACCTTGTTTGCTGGGACGGCTGTCACGCCGGTTTATGCCAATCCGACCAAAGAGTTTATTTAGTGAAAAATAAGAATCTAACTTCCATTGTCGTTACCGTACTTGTCCTTGCTGTGCTTCCTCTTCCTCTAGCGTTGGCATTGACCGGCGTTGAAGGTATTTTGCACGGCTCTGCAGCTGCATTGAAAGAGTTTCTCGTAAGTTATTTATTCGGGTTGTTTACATTGCTTGTTGGGTTGGGCTGGTTCCTCTGGAATAACCGTGACTCCAAGCAACAGAAAAAGTAACCGGATAACTTTATTAAAGAACCGCATACCAACTCTTCAGAGTGGTATGCGGTTCTTTACTTTTAATGACCTGCCGTCATAGCTAGTGAAAACGACAGCGACGAGATAGTTACCCCCAAAGCACTCTTGCTAACCCCGTCAAGGTCTACGTGCTTATACACCTACCCAGTGCAGATATTCAGTCAGGCAGATATTCAGTCAGGCACCTGGGCTTCAACGCTGCCACCTCAACCCGCAGCTTCCTGGTCACCCTGGCCAACCCCATCAAGGCAGGTGAAACCCAGCTGGTCGCCAACCTCAACTTCGGTGATGGCCTCACCTCCGAAGGCCGCCTGCGCAACTACATCACCGTCACCCAGGTAGGCCGCATCGCCGGGGACACCTCAACCGGCAACGACCAGAACCGTGACTCCCGCAAGATTACCCTGACCGACACCGGCCGCAAGGCTACCGGCATTTTCTAAGCCGCCCAACCCCAAGCTCCGGTTGCCCGGCTAGTTGCGCCCCGGCGTCCTTGCCTTCGATACGGCAGGACGCCGGGGCGCAGCCTTTCGCGGGTAGCGGCCGAGTCAGTAGCATGGGAGGGTAACAATCCTCCGTGAAAGGCTGATGATGCCCGAAACTTCCACCATTGACCTGCGCTTCCCCATCGTGGGAGCCCAGTGGCTGGCAGCCAATATTGCCGCCCCGAACCTGGTCATCCTGGACGCCTCCGTCGGCGAGCTCGCCGGCGCTAGCACCGGCATACCCGGTGCCCGCCGCTTTGATATCGACGGTGAGTTCAGCGCCCCCGAGGGCGTGCACACCATGCTGAGCGCCGAGGACTTTGAAGCTAAGGTCCGTGCTCTCGGCATCAGCAAGGACGCCGCCATCGTGGTCTACGACCGCCAGGGCATGTTCTCAGCCGCCCGCGGCTGGTTCATGTTTGTGGCTATGGGGCACGATAACGTCGCCGTGCTCGACGGTGGCCTGCCCGCCTGGGAGGCAGCAGGTTTCAACCAGCTCCCCCTCAATGAGGGGCCTTTCACTCCCGGTTCATTCGTGGCAGAAGACCGCGGCCTCTTCGTTGACGCGCTCACTACCAAGGCCTTTGCAGAGCGGGAGGATGCCGCCGTCATTGACGCCCGCAGCGCCGAACGTTTTGCCGGCACCGCACCCGAGCCCCGCCCAGGTCTGCGGGCTGGCCATATTCCCGGCTCCGTCAACCTGCCCTTCACTTCCCTGCTTGATGAGCAGGGGCGCTTCCGCGCCCCCGAAGAAGTCAAGGTAGCCGTGGATGCGGTAGCAGGGGATGCTGAAACCCTGATTTTCTCCTGCGGCTCCGGCGTGACCGCCTGCATTGACGCCCTCGCAGCCTATGTATCGGGCTATACCGAGCTGGCTGTCTACGACGGCTCCTGGGCTGAATGGGGCGCAGAGGACCCTGCCGGTCTGCGCCCCGTTGAACGCTAACCGCATGGTCAACTGAATCCAACACTGAAAGCTGCCCGGGAGATCCTGTGTCAGGATCTCCCGGGCAGCTTGTGCAGAGGAGAGGAGTTTGAGCTTACTGACCGAAGTTTTCAGTCCAGTAGTCGTTGGCGCCGGTGATGTTGCCGTCCTCGTCGTAGAGGTAGAAGCCCTTGCGGTCGGCAACGCCACTGAAGCCAGCGTCGAGAGCTTCCTTGAGCTTGGCACCGAACTCGCGCACGGTCTCGTCGTCACTCGCTGAGGCAATATGGGAGGCGACATTGAAGCCCACAGTGTCGTAGGCGGCGAAGGGACCGGACTTGGTACCGGTGGCGATGGTCCATGCCTTATCGATTTCCTCGGGGGTGCCTACGCCATTGACGTAGAGCTTGGCACCGGCATCGAGCCAGGGAATGAGCAGGGAGTTCAGCAGGTAGCCGGGCTGTTCCTTGCGGACGTAGACGGGAACCATGCCGGTTTCTTCGGCGTAGCGGATGGCGTCCTTGATGTTCTCTTCGTCGGTCTTGGCGGTGCCCATAATCTCTGCGGTGTTGCGGATCCAGACGCGGTTGGCGTAGTGGATAGCCAGGAAGCGGTCGGTGTGGCCGCTGGCATCTGCAAAGTCAGAGGGCAGCAGGGACGAGGTGTTGGTGGCAAGCAGGGTGCGCTCATCAGCCAGTTCCCCTACCTTAGCCCAGGTTTCGCGCTTGAGGTCGAGGTTTTCAGGTACAGCCTCGATGACGATATCAACGTCGCCGACCGCTTCTTTGAGGTCACTGGTGGGGACGATGCGGGCGATGGCTTCGTCGAACTTTTCGGGGGTGTAGTCGGGAAGATCCTGTTCGTAGCCCTGACGGATCCAGGCCCAGCGGTCGGTCAGTTTTTCGAGGGCTTCGGGGAAGGCGTCGTAGGCAAATACCTTCTTGCCGTGCCAGGCTGCCTGCATAATGATTTGAGACCCCAGGACGCCGGTCCCCAGAACAGCTACGGTCTTGAATTCGCGTGACATGGTCATCTTCTCCTTCGAAGTTGCGTTTCATTGATGTAATAAATACTACGCCCGCTTACCCCGGAAGGGAAACTTTACAGGGAAAATATTAAGAAGTGTGTCGGGCACCATCGAACACAGATTGCCACCGATCCCACGGCCCACGGATTAAAAGTTTTCGCCTTGGATGCCTCCAGAAACCTGAACAAGGATTAACTGCGCATGCTGGTTACTTTGATAAAACAGTAACCCCGGCGATGTGCAAAGAGCAGGGATCGTTCCGGGGTTTTCACTCTTCAGTGTAATACTAGGAACCATGGGACACACTTTTCTTCCTATAACCCCAAACTATGGCTTCAGGAAAAATAAAACCCCGCCAGTTCCTTGTAAACATAGGGAACCAACGGGGCTATACGATGTGCGCCCTGTGGGGCTCGAACCCACGACCCACGGATTAAAAGTCCGATGCTCTACCAACTGAGCTAAAGGCGCATCCACTGAGTAAACTCAGCGCCTTCCACTATACACCCCGTGACGCAAAGCTCCAAAAACCCGGCCTCAACGGGCGTCCGCGCCGCCACCGTGCTCTAATAGCTGTGTGACCGCCCTACTGAACAGCCCCCTCACCCACTACGCCGCAGCCCTCCTGCTCTTCGTCGGCCTCACCGCGGCCCTGCTCGCTGCCCAAAAGATTCAGCTCCGCTGGTAGCCCTATATCGTTATCCTGCGGGCCTGCCTGCAACTCGCCGTCATCGCCCTCCTGCTGCACGGTATTCTGGCAGCGCCCTGGACCCTGGTGCTCTTCATCGCCCTGATGCTCACCACAGCAACCGTCACCTCGGGCAAACACAGCAGGCGCCTACACCGGGGGCAGGTAGCTACCGCACTGGCAATTGCGACCGGCTCCCTCATCGCTGTTGCCCTCATCTTCGCCCTGGGTCTCGTCCCCTACTCCACCCAAAACCTGGTAGCCGTCGCGGGCATCATCATCGGCGGCACCATGGCCATCACAACCCTTACCGCGCGCAACTTCACAACCCTCGCCACCGCCCGACAAGGCGAAATAGAAGGCTGGCTAGCGCTGGGAGCCACCGCCCCGGTCGCCTTCCGCGACATCACCAAAGCCGCCATCACCGAGGCCCTTACTCCAGGGCTCGACCAGACCCGCGCCACCGGCCTCGTCACCCTGCCCGGAACTTTCGTCGGCGCCCTCATGGGAGGGGCCTCTCCCCTGCTCGCCGCCCAGCTCCAAATCGCCGTCCTGGCAGGCCAAACCCTGGCAGGAACCATCGCAGCCCTGCTCCTCACTAGCATCATCACCCGCACCCGAGTTTTACCTCTCAGCGCATAGCCTTCCGCTGAGCACCTCAGCAGTTCTACACTGGTAGGCATGCCTTCTGACGCCCGCTTCCACCGCCCCGTCCGCCTCTCCACCGAAAAGTTTGAACGCTACCAGGGGGCTGGCAGCCCAGAAGACCTGGCTGCTGCCGCCCAGGCGTCCGCCCGTGCCCTGCTAGCCCGCGGACGCGCCAACGAAGACCCCTCCGTTACCAAGCGCCTGGTGCACTACACCGACGAGTTCGGTATCGAGGCCGTAGCTGAACTCTGGTCGCGGGCAGCCCCCGTGACCGTTGCCGGAGCTCTCTGGCGTATCTATGCCCTGCGCGGCGTCATTCGTGCTAATTCCCAGCTCATGAGCCACTACTACGAGCGCGGCATGCACTCCAGCTACCTGGCGCAAGCTCTGGCGGGGGTTCCGTCGCCTCCCACCGCCGACGAAATCTGTGCCACCGTTGATGCCATCTTGGCCGGCGCCTACACCGGTGACTTTGACGTGGCTCTCAACCGCTTTGGGGCTTTCTGCCGGGTGCTGGCTCTGGGACAGGACGACGTCGCCCTAGAACTGAGGCACGGCCAGCGGGTCTCGCCCCGGGACTGGCACCTCGGTGATGGGTTCGAACTCCGCCGCCCCTCAGCCGAGGTGCGCGACGAGGCCGCTGGGAGGGCCGTCCGCCTGCGCTCAGCTGCCCGCAGACTCACCGGTACCGCCCGGGAACTGGAGGAAGCCGCCCTGCGTTGGCGGGCGGGCACACTCGACTAATGAGACACAGCATCAAAAACCCGGCCCCTCTTCCATCTGGAAGAGGGGCCGGGTTTTGTTTCAACAGGTCTTGCTAGAAACCTAGCTACAGGACCCGATTGAACCTTTCACCACCGATTTTAGCGGGGAGAAACATTCTGATCGAAACGGTAGAGGAAGGCAGCCATTGCATCACGGGCGATGGGGGTAACGGGACGGAAAGTACCGTCAGCCCAGCCGGTGGTTACACCGGACTCAGCCAGCCAAGAAATTTCCTTGTAGAACTGGGTACCGGGAGCAACGTCAGAGAACTGACCGTCCTGGGGTGCCTCGTATTCAGGCTCCCCTGCATAACGGTAGAAGAATGCTGCCATGGCGTCACGATTGACGGAATCGTGGGGGCGGTAGGTGCCGTCTGCCCAACCGGTGCTGATACCGGAAGCGTGCATCCAGGCAATTTCCTTGTAGAACTGGTGGTCAGTAGCTACGTCCTTGAAGGGGGACTCGCTCGGAGCAGTGAACTGGGGGCTACCAGCCAGGCGGTAGAAGAATGCAGCCATAGCGCCACGCTCTACGTTAGCCAGGGGCTTGAAGGTACCATCGGGGTAACCGGTGGTGATGCCGCGTTCAGCCAGCCAAGCGATTTCCTTGTAGAACTGGTCATCAGGGGTGACGTCGTGGAAGCGGGGGTTCTGAATCTTTTCTTCCTGACCCAGTGATACGATTTCGGCCTTGCCGCCGTCTTCACCAGCCTTAACGCCGCTCAGGTCACCGGTGCCGTTATGCATGTGCAGAAGCAGGGCCTGAGCGTCCTGAACGTTGACGTTGCCACGGTTAACCGTAATGTCAGCCTCGGGAGCATCAACGAACAGACCGTTTGCGTCAGACTCAGTGCCTTCGAACCACAGGTTGGGGCTGTGGGGGTTGAAGGAAACCCAGTCAGTTGAGTCAGTGTGACCGTTCTCGTACCAGGAGTAGGTATCTACCATGTAGCGCAGGTTGCCTGCGTTATTAGCAGTAATACCCATCTTGGACAGCTGAACAGGCAGGGTGAGGACGTTGCTGTCGAAGGTGTTGGTGTCAACACTGCCGAAAGCTCCGTTGATGGGCTGGTGGTCCAGGGCTGTTAGCTTACCGTTGACGTAGCCAACCAGGGTTGCAACAGGATAATCCAGGCCAGCGATGCGGTTAGTGTAAACGTAGTAATCTGGGCGGTTATTGCCATCAACGTCGAAGGCAACTTCAATGTTGGTGGGGTTAGTGAAATTCTCCCAGTTGGACCAGGTGGAGACACCAATGCTCATCATGCCGTCCTTGGCAATATCTCCGCCAGCTGCCTTCAAGGCAGGAACGTTAGTAGAAGCACCGACGTACTGAAGGTCAACGCGCTGGCTGGTGACAGCACCCAGAGTAGAGGTCTTCTTGCGGTCAGAAACAGCACCGAGCTCGAAGGCGCCAACCAGGGACTTGTAACCGCCCTGATCAACAGGAGTGCCCTCAAGGTCGATGGTGCTCTTAAGGCTGTACTCTCCGAACTCGATGGTGCTTGCGGCAGCCTTCATATCTGATACCGGCTTGGGTGCAATCTGCAGGGGCAGACGCATCTCGTTGCCGTTTTCAGTCAGCAACAGGCGACCAGACTCGATGCTCAGGAACTGGCGGTCGTGGCCCAGCTGCTGGGCGGAGCTGGCTGCTTCTAGCTTCTTTTCCAGCTTGGAGGGATCAACGGTGACGGTAACAACGAAGGTGGTCTTACCACCAGCTTCAACGGTCACGGTCTTAGGAGCTGATACCTCAACACCGGGAATGTCTGAGGAAGCAGCGAATGAGACCTCGTAGGTGTGAGCCTTGTTGTCTGAGTTATCGACGGTGAGCTTGCGGGTGAAGGTCTGGACGCCGGCATTCGGCAGGACTTCAACCACGCCGAAGCTTTCAGAGACCTGGTCGGGGTGGTCAGCACTGTAGGTTAGAACCTTCTGGTTGACGGCCTTCAGGGCGTCAACACGGCCAGAACCAACACGCTCTACGGAGTGGACGGCGCCGTCTTCAGTCGTCAGGTCATGAACAGCTGAGTTCATGATGGCAGCCTTGACCTGAGGAGCTGAGTAGCTCTGGTTGGCCTCATACACCAGGGCTGCAACACCTGCAACGTGGGGAGATGCCATGGAAGTACCTGACATGACAGCCTTTTCGGAGCCGCCTGCAACAGCAGCTGAACCGATGCCGGTACCGGGAGCGGCGACGTCCGGCTTGGTGTAACCGACGGTGCCGTGAACACCACGGCCGGTTGAAGTATTGACCTGGTCAAAGAGGCCGTGCTCAACCAGAACGGAGGAAATCCATTCGTTCTTCAGCTCAATCTTGACTTCTTCACCGGCGTCGAGAGCGGCACGAACCTTTTCAGCATCCTGAGCAACCAGGCGGATGCCAGGGATGGTTGAGTTACCTGCGATACCAACCGTCTCGTAATTCAGGTTGGAGGCAAGGATTACGCCCTTACCGCCTGCCTTTTCAATGTTGTTGAAGCGGACAGCCGAGCCACAGGGGAAGGTTTCAAAGTTATCGGTCCAGTCAATGAAAACCCATTTGCCGCCGAAGTCAGTGCCCTCGGGGTAGGCCTCACAACCGAAGGGGTTCTCGGGGGTGCTCTTGACGACCTCACCAATCAGCTGCTCAGGGGTAGCAGCTGAGTAATCGAAGCTGACAGAGTAGTCACCGCTGAGGTCACCGGCAAGACCTGCAGGGGAATGAGCCTTAGCCTTGTCGATAGCGGCGGTAGAACCGATGGAGTTAGCAACAGCCAGAGCTGAGCGGGCATTAGCCGGGTTACCGGAAATAGAGTAGGTATCGCCGTTGCCGTTAGCCGCACGGGAGTTGCCAGCTGCAGCGACAGAGAGGACACCCTGGCGGGTCAGGGCGTCAACAATGACGTTTTCGGGGTCGTCGGTAGCACCGTAGTCAGAGCCCAGGGACATGTTAACTACATCAACGCGGTCGTCATACTTACCGTCGTTGTTGGGGTCTAGAGCGCGGTCGAGGGCCTGGCCAGTGAGGTCGGTGGACCCTTCACAGCCAAAGACACGGAAGTCAACGATCTGGGCGCCCGGAGCTGAACCAGCACCGATCTTCATGCCCTTCATCTCTTCTTCGGTGATCTTGGTGTAATCGCCCTTGAAGGTGCTGCCGTCAGCGTTGACGGCGTAGCCCGCTGCGGTACCTGCAACGTGGGTACCGTGCCCTGCAAAGCGGCAGTCAAGCGGGTTATTATCAGGCTGAGGCAAGGCATCAGCAGCGTCGCTAGCTGAGTCGTAGTTGTCGCCGGCAAGGTCATAGCCACCGAGGTACTTTTCGGGGTCGTATAGGCCAGAGTCAGCGGCCGGCATATCGGTCATCTTGGAAGCCTTTTCGTAGGCTTCAGCGGTACCTGGGCCACCGAACTGGGTGTGGGTGTAGTCAACACCGGTGTCAATAATAGCGATCTTGACGCCCTTACCGGTGTAGCCGGTCTGCTGCCAGCTGGTGATGGCTTGGGTATCAATGACGGTGCCGGTATTGGACGGAGTCTTCGACACGATGGGGGAAATCATGACAACATCGCTGCGAGAAGCCAGTTCACGAATCTTCTCAGCGTCACCGCGAATTGCTACACCGCGGACGGAATTATGAGCGGTATAGAGGACGCTTGCGCCAGTTTCAGCAGCCACTGCTCGCCCCTGACGCTCAACGGCCGCAGCAATGGCCTGAACTTCTGCCTGGGCATCGACAGGAGCCTGCTTACCTTGCAGGACGGCGGCGGGCTGGGTGCTCTCATAGGCACCTTTGCCCTTGAACTGGACAAATACGCTAACGGTACCCTCAGCCGCTTTCATGGAAGGAGTGAGCACCTGTTCGTTCATGGTCTGAGTAGCACTTTGGAACAGGTCAGCATCGGTCAGAGAGTTAGCCGCAGGCAGGCCCATAGAGAGAACCATACCGAGGCCAAGCAGGGAGGCCGCACCGCTGCGGGCTACCTTCTTGGGTGTGTATTTTTTCGTCATGGAAGGATTTCCTTTATCCAAGTGATCCGTTGTGGTGTATACCGCTAAATTTACGAGTGCTTCAACCATGACTCACATCACAACTGCTGGTCAATACCCAACCCGGATTTTGCTCGAAATTTTTATATAACTTGTCACAATATGAGATATCCATCCATGTCAACTCAAAGTCTCTTCAAGGAAACCATTTTCATACCCAGGGTTGACATCCCACTCCAACAGGAGAATGATGGATACCAAGATGTCAGGCTGCTAATAGGTAGCCCCGGGCTCCAAATCTTTAGCCGCTTCGAGCGGCCTTCCGCCGAGAGGCGCTCCCAGCCTGACATCGCTAAACTTCATACCGCAGTTGCCGGGCTCCGCCTCCCTTTCCACGAGGCAGGCAGCCCGGCTTTTGCGTCCGCCCGCATTACAGGCGAGCGCCACCCCGTTAACCTTGGCGCGGTACCATAAGCTCAGCACCTGCCCACCCGCCCACACCCAGGAGAGCTGGCCCATGCTCCAACGCATGTTCCCCCAAGAAAACACCTCGCTGACCGCCCTCGCCGCGCTCTCAGAACAGGTCACCGGAGCAGCTGCCCTGCTCTCAGAAATGGTGGGCTCCCCCGAAGACCGCTACCCGGAACTTCTGGAACGCACCCTCACCCACGAGGCCGCAACCCTCGACATGCTGCACACCACCATGACCGCTGTGCGCAGCTCCTTCTCAACCCCTATTCCCCGCGAAGACATCTACACCCTGGCTGTCTCACTCAACAATGTCGTTGAGAAGCTGACCTCAGCCGCCAACATTCTGCACCTCTACCACATCGTGCGGTTCTCCCCCAAGGCAGCGACCCTGCTCGACCTCATCCAGCGCCAGGCTGTACTCACCACCGAAATCATCCCCAAACTCAGCACCCTACGCGACCTGGACGACTACTGGATTACTATGCTCCGCATCGCCAAGCAGGCCGTACGCATAGCTGAAGAATACGACGCCGACATTCAGGACCGCTACAAGCAGACCCGCTACCTGCAAACCACCCAGTTCGTGCGTAAGCTCATCGAAGCATCCGAAGCTATGCGTACCGTTGCCACCGAAATCGGCCGCATTATCGTGCAGGAATCCTAGTGACGCTCGCCCTCTTCACCCTCGGCTGCCTAGCACTGATTGCCTTTACCTTCGTCACCGGCTTTCGAGACGCCCCCAACGCCACCGCCATACCCGTGAAAACCAGGGCCCTCACCCCCAAAATCGCCCTACGAACCAGCGCCCTCTTCAACGCCGTCGGCATGGCCATGACCGGCATCATGCTAGGCTCAGTCACCACCCACTGGCTGACCGTCCCCCACAACAACACTGGTCTGGGGCTGGTACTCACCGCCCTCATCTCAGCGGTAGCCTGGGGCATTATCACCTGGTGGTTCCGCATCCCGTCCTCATCTACCCACGCCCTCATCGGGGGGCTTGCGGGCGCTGCCTGGGCCGCACGCTCAACCGATCTAGGCAGTTTCAGCCCCTTCTCTGAGCCCCTTGCCACCTTCCTCTTCGTACCCCTCGTGCTGGCCCCCATCGTCCTCTTCGTTCTGGCCTGGGCGGCAGTTTTCCCCTTCTACGGTCTGCTCCAACGCTCCTACCCCTCCACCGTCAACCGCTTCTCCCGCAGCGTGCTGTCCCTCGCCAACTCGCTGATCTCCCTGATTCACGGAATTCAAACCGGCCAACGCGCTGTCGTCATCTACGCCGTCTTGTTGCTCTCCGCCGGACTCGAAGTTCACCCCACCACCTACATCATCTCCGCCCTCTTCCTTGCTATGGTGCTGGGCTTCGGCACCGCCCGGGGCAGCTCTCGCATCGGCTACACCTTCGCCCACCAAATGGTTAAAGTTGACCCCTTCCGCGGGGCAGTAGCCCAAAGCTCAACAGCCCTGGCCTTGGTATTTCTCCAGTTCTTCCTCAACACCCCGGTCTCGTCCTCCCACCTAGCGGCCTCCGCCGTCCTCGGCTCAGGAGTCAACCAGCGCTTCGCCGCGGTACGCCACAAAATCGTGCTCCGCATCATCCTCACCTGGTTTATCACCATGCCAGCCTGTTTTCTGCTCGCCGCTATTCTCTTCCTGGCACTCTCCCCCCTGCTGTAGCGCTCCTACCTGCTCCGGCGCGCTCTCGGCAAGAAAGCCACCTCTTCGATATATTGGGGACTAAGACTACGCACCGTCCACGTGAAAGAGCAGCATGCCTACAGTTTCAATCATTGTTCGCACAAAAGACCGCTCCATCTTCCTCCAGCGAGCCCTAGCTAACATCGCGGAACAAACATTTACCGATTATGTTGTTGCGGTAGTGAATGACGGTGGCAACCAACAAACCGTAGAGCGCGTCATAGCCCAAGAACCCCGTATCAAAGAGCTGCTGACTATTCACAATGAAGAGTCACGAGGCATGGAGGCCGCCTCAAACCAAGGCATTCAAGCTACACAGTCCACTTATATCGCCATCCATGATGACGATGACCTATGGGAACCCACCTTCCTCGAAACAACCGTTCACCGCCTCGAAGAAACCGGGGAAAACATGGTAACGGTACGCACTGACGAATACTTTGAACGCATTACCGACAACGGAACATTCGAGTTCATCGACTCACGCCCTTTCTGGGCAATTCTTAAGGACATCACAGTTCAAGATTTGACCCGTATCAACCGCGCAGTTCCTATCTCAATCCTGCACCGCCGGTCCCTCCACGATGAACTTGGTTTCTATAATGAGAACCTACCCGTGGTAGGCGACTGGGAATTCAATCTACGCGTCGCGGCCCGATACCCCATTCTGTTTATCGACGAGCTGCTTGCTCACTGGTCGCAACGCCCTGACCAGACAGAAGGTGCACTCGCTAATAGCGTTCATGCGGGCAAAGTTCTGCACGGAATCTACGACGGGCGTGTGCGGGCGCAAGCTATTCGTGATGATTTAGCAAACAACGGCCACCTCGGTTCCTACCTCTACCAGGCTCATCTCGCAAACCAGGTTGATGGCAGCGTGGGGCATAACATCGACCTCACCCACCGTGTTCTTGACGAGCTGAGGACGATTAGTGTCAAACTAGACCGTATAGAAGAAACCACTCGCACCACCTCAGAGCGGCTCGAACGCATCGAGCGGGCGTTGTCTCTCAAGTCTCGCCTCACACGCTTTGTGAAAGGAAACCGCTAATCATGCCTCGCATTCTTGTGCTCGCAGACCTAGGGCAGTCTGTGTACCACGTTGGCGACGAAGCTATGGGCATCGCAACCGCCGCTGAGCTCACCCGCCGCGGCTACGAAGTCTATATCGCTACCCGCTCTGTTGAGCATTCCCAGGCCTACATTGGTTCCGCTACTGGCTACATTAAAACCCTCGAATTCCCCTGGCCGCCTGCAGAGCGCGAAATTTTTTTGGGCGACCTCAAGGCCTACCTCGCCGGTGACAGTGCCCGCCCTGAAATAGCTGATTTTGTGCGCCAGGTTGCCGATATGGACGGCATCGTGATCGCCGGTGGCGGTAATATGAACTCAACCTACGGTTGGCTCCTGTACGAGCGGGCAGCCTATGCACTCATCGCCCGTCAGCATGAGATTCCCCTGGTGATTTCTGGCCAGTCGGTGGGGCCGGTACTTACAGAGGCCGATGCCGATACCCTGCGTGACATGCTTTCTTCTGCCCAGCTTGTGGGTATGCGGGAAAAATCCTCCTATACCTGGGCTACCCAGCAGGGCGTTCAAGCCCACCTGATTGTGGATGACGCCACCTTCTACCAGCATCAGAAGCGCTCCCTACCGGGCCGTCCGGTCGTTGATCTGCCCGAACACTACATTTGCGCTACTTTCTCAGGTCTCGCCCCGGGGCAGGCTCGGGTTATCGGGCAGCTGCTTGACGATATGCACCGCGAATACGGTCTACGCACCGTCTTCCTACCCCATATGGGTGAGCCCCTCACCGATCAGGGAGATGTGGCGGTGCACGCTGAGATTGCCTCGCACATGTTCTCCAACCCTGTGCAGCTGCCCATGGTGCACACGGACGACGCCGTACAGGTTCACCGCGGTGCCTTCATCGCGGTATCTACCCGCTACCACCCCGGCGTCTTCTCCCTCTCAGCGGGTGTTCCCTTCGTGGCGCTACTGCCCGATGCCTTCACCGATATGCGGGTACGCGGCATGATGGAGCAGTACGGGGCTGAAAACTACGCCATTCCCCTGGCTCTGCTCAATTCTGATGCCCCGGCTGAAGCCCTGCACGAGGTCATTCAGCTGCGCAATGAACTCTCTGAAACCCTGCTGGCGCGAGCCGAGCAGCTGCGCGGTTTCTCCGCCAGCTGGTGGGACGCCGCCTCCCACGTCCTCCTGCACGGGGCAGGGCAGGCTGCCCCGGCCGTCCGCGAGCTGGGCAACACCCCCACCATCTTTACCGGCGAGTGGAACATAACCAATCTGCTAGTGCGCGACGATATCGCAGATATTTCACTGGCTGCTGCCCGTGCCAGCGCAGAAACCGACCGGGCCCTCTCATGGGACTACCAGCGTCTACTCCAGCGCGACCGGGCCCAGGCTCGTGCCGATGAGCTAGAGCGTCGTAACGCCGAGCTGGCTGACTCCCTCATCGAAGCCGAAGAAAACGCTACCCTGCGCGGCTGGATGCGCCGCAAGATGCGCGGCGAGTAACCACGGCTGAACAGCTCGTTCTTCACCTGGCTACCGGTGACCCGACGGCGCTAAAAATACCGCAATTAAAGCCGCCCGACCCCGTCCTTTCCAGCAGCGAAAGGAGTTAGGGGCCGGGCGGCACACACATTCCCATGGTGTTCCCTCATCCACACAGCTACGAGTGAGGGAAGTTTTGTTATACCCGCCACCAAGGGCGGGCCGCTAGCGCGAGGGGCTAGGCTTAGCCGAAGCGACCTGAGACGTAGTCTTCGGTGGCCTTCTGGCTGGGGTTGTTGAAGATTTCCTGGGTGGGGGCGTACTCGATGAGCTTGCCGGGTTTGCCGGTGCCCGCAATGTTGAAGAAGGCGGTCTTGTCTGAGACGCGGGCTGCCTGCTGCATATTGTGGGTCACGATGACAACGGTGAAGTTTTCCTTGAGTTCGTTGATGAGGTCTTCAACGGCCAGGGTTGAGATGGGGTCGAGAGCGGAGCAGGGCTCGTCCATGAGGATCACATCGGGCTTGACCGCGATGGAACGGGCGATGCACAGACGCTGCTGCTGGCCACCGGAGAGGCCAGAACCGGGCTTGTCGAGGCGGTCCTTGACCTCATTCCAGAGATTAGCGCCGCGCAAGGAGGATTCGACCAGCTCATCTGCGTCGGTCTTGGAGATCTTGCGGTTGTTGAGCTTCACACCCGCTAGCACGTTCTCGCGGATGGACATGGTGGGGAAGGGGTTGGGGCGCTGGAAGACCATACCGATTTGGGAGCGGACGACCACGGGGTCAACGCCCTTGCCGTAGAGGTTTTCGCCGTCGAGCAGCACTTTACCTTCAACACGGGCGCCGGGGATTACCTCGTGCATGCGGTTGAGGGTGCGCAGGAAGGTTGACTTGCCGCAACCTGAGGGACCAATGAAGGCGGTGACGGTGCGGGGTTCAATTTCCATGGAGATGTCTTCTACCGCGAGGAAGTCGCCGTAGTACACGTTCAGGTTTTCAACGTCGATGCGCTTTGACATGGAGTTTCCTTTTTCTAAAAGTCTTGGGGCCGGGTAAAGCTCATAGGCTTTTCGTGGGTCTTATCGGCCGGTCTTGGGGGCGAAGATCTTGGCGATAGTACGGGCAATAAGGTTCAGCACCATCACGATAATGATGAGGATGAGCGCGGCAGCCCAGGCGCGGGTCTCGGAGACAGAGGCGGCGGTGGGGCTGGTGGGCGTCATGATCTGGTAGTAGATGTAGGTGGGCAGGGTCGCCATCCAGCCGCTGAAGGCGCTCCAGTTGATGGAGGTGACGAAACCTGCGGTCACCAGAATGGGGGCGGTTTCGCCGATGACGCGGGCGATAGCCAGGGTCACGCCCGATGCGATGCCCGAGATAGCGGTGGGGATAACGACCTTCATGATGGTGCGCCACTTACGGACGCCCAGGGCGTAGGAGGCCTCGCGCAGTTCGTTGGGCACGATACGCAGCATTTCTTCGGCGTTACGCACCACGGTGGGGATCATGAGGACGGACAGGGCGACCGCAGCCACCAGGCCCATACGGTTCATGGGGTTACCTGATACCAGGGCGAAGAAGGAGGCCGCGAAGAGGCCCGCCACGATGGAGGGGATGCCGGTCATGACGTCCACGAAGAAGGTGATGGCTTTGGAGAGCCACTTGCCCTGGCCGTATTCCACCAGGTAGATAGCGGTGAGCAGGCCGATGGGTACCGAGATGACGGTGGCCAGCAGGGTAATTTCGAGGGTACCGATGATGGCGTGATAGATACCGCCAAACACGGGGCCTTCGCCTGCAGCAGCGGCGTTATCGTGTACGCCGGTGACACCCTTCATAGAGGTGCTCAGGAAGTTACCTGACAGGCCGGGGATACCCTTGGCGAGTACGGTGTAGAGCACCGAGACCAGGGGGATGAGGGCCACCAGGAAGGTGCCGTAGACCAGGTAGCGGGCGAAGGCGTCCTGGCCCTTGCGCTTGCCCTCGAAGGAGGTGACGGCCAGGGGGCCGGCAATCACGAAGATGATGCCTGCAAAGAGGGCGAAGGTTGCGATGGAGAAGCCGGTGAGGGCACTCGCGGCGGCGCCCAGAATCAGGGAGCCTGCGCCGACGGCCAGGGGGAGCCATTTGGGGGCCTGGCGGCTGGCGAAGCGGGATGAGGTGGTAGCTACAGACATTAGTTAGCTCCTGAGAAGTCCTTGTAGCGGGCCACGATCATGCGGGCCAGGATGTTGACGATGAGGGTGATGACGAAGAGCACCAGGCCGGCTGCAATCAGCTCAGACATGCGCAGGCCGTAGGCTTCGGGGAAGTTGAGGGCAATTTCTGAGGCGAAGGTCTGGTTACCGGACTTGATGAGGGAGGCGGTGAGCGGGCCGGACGCCAGCACCAGGGTCACTGCCATGGTTTCGCCGAGGGCGCGCCCCAGGGCCAGCATAACGGAAGAGATGATACCGGTGCGGGCGAAGGGGAAGACGGTCATGCGAATCATTTCCCAGCGGGTTGCGCCCAGACCCAGAGCTGCCTCTTCCTGCAGGGTAGGGGTCTGGATGAAGATTTCGCGGCACATGGATGTGATAATCGGCAGAATCATAATGCCCAGCACGATGCCCGCAGTCAGAATGGTTTTACCGGTTTGTGAGGCGGGGCCTTCGAAGATAGGGATAAAGCCCAGGTAAGTGGCGAGCCAGTCGTAGAAGGGCACAATCTTGGGTGCCAGTACTGAGGCGCCCCAGGCGCCGAAGATGACGGAGGGGATCGCGGCCAGCAGGTCGATGACGTAGCCGATGCCCTTAGCCAGCTTGCGGGGGGCGTAGTGGGAGATAAAGAGGGCTACGCCGATGCCGATGGGGGTTGCCAGAAGCAGGGCGATGGTCGAGGCAATCAGGGTGCCGATAGTCAGCGGGATAATGTACTGGATGAAACTGCCGCTGGTGAGGTCTGCTGAATCTGCGGTGAAAACCGGCATAGCCTGGGCGACCAGGAAGATAGCGACAGCTGCCAGAACTACGAGAATGAGGACGCCGGCGCCGAGGGAGATACCCGAAAAAATCTTATCTGCTGCCGGGTTGCCGACCTGAGGCAGGTCCTTGGTTTTCGCGCGGGCGCTGCTGGTGCCCGGCTGCGGTGCTGCTGTGGTTGACATGGGAATGTGAAACCTTTGTCGTTTTGACGCGGTTCAAGGTGCGGCCGGGTGGGAGACCTGGCCGCACCTTGATGAACGCGGTGTTACTGGGTAACGGTGATGGATTCGATAGCCTTCTGGGCGTCAGCGGTCAGTGCGCTGGTCAGGGGGGCTGAGTGGGCTGCGTCAGCGGCGTCCTTCTGGCCCTGCTCGGAGACTACGTAGTTCTCGTAGGCCTTGACCAGGGTGACGTCGTCTTCTGAGGAGTAGCCGGAGCAGACGATGTGGTAGGAGACCAGCACAACGGGGTAGGCGGTGGAGTCCTCGGGGGTGCGGTTGATCTCGATCGCCATGTCGTTTTCGTTCTGGCCACCTACGCGCTCAGAAAGTTCTACGGTCTTGGCAGCGGCTTCTGCTGACAGTTCAACGTAGGAGTCGCCAACCTTGACGTTGACCTTGCCCAGGTCGCCGATGGCTGAGGCGTCCGCGTAGGTGATAGCACCCTCGGTGGATGAGGTGGTGGAGACAACGCCGGAGGTGCCCTTGTTGGATTCACCAGCGTACTGGGAGGGCCAGTTGCCGTCTGCTTCTACGTCCCAGGCGCCGTTAGAGGCGGCAGCCAGGTACTCGGTGAAGTTCTGGGTGGTGCCGGAGTCATCCGAGCGGTGGACAACGGTAATCTTGGTGTCGGGCAGGGTAACGCCTTCGTTCTGTGAGGCGATAGCGGCATCGTTCCAGGTGGTGATTTCGCCCTTGAAGATCTTGGCAATGGTTTCGCCGTCCAGGTTCAGGGATGAGATGCCCGGCAGGTTGAAGGCTACGGCTACGGGAGAGATGTAGACGGGGATGTTGATGGCGCCGACGTCACCGCAGACAGCCTTTGAATCTTCCCATTCGGTGGCCTTGAGAGCACGGTCTGAGCCGGCGAACTTAGCGCCACCAGCGAGCAGGGCCTCGCGGCCTGCACCGGAGCCGTCCGGTGAGTACTGTACGGTGCCGCCCAGGTTAGCGAAACCGGTTTCCCAAGCGGTGATTGCTGCCTGCTGGGATGAGGCACCGACGCCGGTCAGGGGGGTGGAGGGCAGGGAAGCTGCGCTGGAGCCTGCGTCTGAGGAGGTGGCGGTGCCGGTTGCGTTGTCTGAACCGCAAGCGGTGAATGCGAGTGCGCCTACAGCTGCAAGTGAGCCCCAACGAGCAAGTGACTTAGCCTTCACAGGTGATTTCCTTTGAGTTTGTGTGCCCTACCCTGTCTCGTGTGAGAACTGTGTGAGACGGTGAGTAGGAAGGGAACGGTGTCTAACGCATCTGACTTTAGGAGCGTTAGGTAGCAGGTGGGCTAGCAGTGGGTGAACGGTGGGTGAACAGGGGGCGCACAGTTAGGGTTACGGACGCCGGCAGTCGGGTTGAGGCCGCGGGTTTAGAATAGTGGGTATGGGTTTTGGTCAGCAGGTTAAAAGTTTAAAGAAGCGAGCTCGGGATCATAGTCGCCTGGGCTGGCAGCGTATGAAGGACGGCTTTTTCCAGTCTCTTCAGATTGTGGTCTCGGGTATCGGGGCCTATCTTTTTGCGGAGAAGGTGCTGGGGCATACCGAACCGATTTTTGCGGCAACCGCTGCCATTGTTTCTCTGGGTTATATCACCGGCGCTACCCACGCCCGCCGCATCCTTGAGGTGTCGTTTGGTGTGACCCTGGGTATTTTGATGGGCGATATGATGATGCTCGCCCTGGGTCGGGGTATCTGGCAGGCGGGCCTGGTCATGTTCCTGTCGATTATGCTGGCCCGTTTTTTGGATAACGGTATTCTCTTCACCATTCAGATGGGCTTGCAGTCCTGCCTGGTGGTGCTGCTTCCTCCAAATGTTGATGGCCCCTTTGCTCGTAGTCTAGATGGCATTGTGGGTGGGCTGTGTGCCTTCTTGCTCATGTTCCTTTTCCCCAAGGATCCCCGTCGTACTCCGCGTGAGAACGCTAAAAAGATGATGAGAGCTTTTGCTGCGGTCTTCCGCGACGCCGGTGAGGCGATGGAGCACTACGACGGCAAGGAGGCCTGGCATGCCCTGGCGTCCGCCCGTCGTCTACAGCCTCTCTATAACACCTGTGAGAAGGACATTATTACTTCAAAGGGCATGGCCCAGCTGGCCTGGACTGGCCGGTCTCATATGAAGGAGCTCGACCGCTATTCCCAGGCCCTGAGCAAGATTGACTACGCTATCCGCAACACCCGGGTGCTTAACCGCCGACTCGCTTCAACCATCAATAACGTGCATATTTCGCAAGAGGCTATCACCTCTATCGCTGAGGCGCTCAAGAGTATTGGTGACGCGGTGGAGGCGCTGGGTGAGGGTATGTCTGCCCCCGATGCGGACGTCCGTACCGAGCGGAAGATGAAGGCCCGCCGTGATCTCTCACATCTGGCTGGTCGCCTGGAGCCGCACATGATGGGTGTGCGCACCATGGAGGCTGAGGCCCTGGTGCTGATGCTCCGCCCCCTGGTGGTCGACCTTTTGGAGGCTTCGGGCCTGACCCACCAGCAGGCGGTCGATATGCTGGTGCCCCTGGGTGATTCCATGACGGAGCACGCCCCCACCACTACGATGCTCCCGGTGCAGGCTGATGCGGACGCCGGTGGTCAGCAGGGTTCCCGCCGGCAGCGGGTGGAGCAGAAGCACCGGGACGATACCCGTCAGCTCACCACGGTTCTTCGCGCAAAAGACCACGCCCCCATTCGGGAGATTCGCGAAGCCTCGGTACGCGACCCCCGCAGTATGCCTGCCGTACCGCCTGCGGGAACCGGGGCGGACGCGTCCTCCCAGATGCTCGACAGCGCCGCTAGGGTTGAGAAGCAGCAGGCCCTGAACACAGCCCAGCTGACCGTAATCGAGCAGAACCTCAAGAAGGAGAAGGGCGACTAGCCCTGGCCGGGGAAGAGCAGGGCCAGAGCCTCCCCCAGTGAGGCGACCTCGCGTACCGACACCCCGGCGGGTACATCACCCACACCGGCCGGTGAGGCAGGCACAATCACGTGGGTAAAGCCCAGTCGCCCGACCTCGGCGATACGCTGGCGGATGCCGGGAACAGCTCGTACCTCGCCCGCTAGACCGACTTCGCCAAAGACCGCCAGTTTGCGGGGCAGAGGCTTATCTTGGGCGGCGGAGGCCAGGGCGATGACGCAGGCCAGGTCGGCGGACGGCTCAGAAATCTTAGCTCCGCCCACCGTTGAGATATAGCAGTCTAGCTTGCCCACGTTGAACCCGGCCCGCTTCTGGAGCACAGCCAGCAGCATAGATATACGGGAGCTGTCGAGGCCGCTGGTGGTTCTTCGGGGCTGCGGGGTGGCACTGGTGTCGAGCAGAGCCTGAACCTCGGCGAGCAGGGGGCGGCGGCCTTCCATGGTGACGGTGACGCAGGTGCCCGATACCGGGTGCGGGGTGCGGGAGACAAAGAGGCCCGAGGGGTCGGTGACGGGGGCGATGCCGTCCTCGTGCATATCGAAACAGCCCACTTCGTCAGTGGGGCCAAAGCGGTTCTTGATAGCCCGCAGCATACGAATAGGGGTGTGCTTATCGCCCTCGAACTGGCAGACAACATCAACCAGGTGCTCCAGCAGGCGGGGGCCAGCGATAGTGCCCTCCTTTGTCACATGGCCCACTAACAGGGTGCACATATTGCGGCGTTTAGCGGCAGCAATCAGCGAGGCGGCCACCTCTCGCACCTGGGTGACGCCGCCAGCGCTCCCCTCGACCTCGGATGAGGCCAGGGTCTGCACCGAGTCCACAATCAGTAGGTCGGGGTTGACCTGCTCGATATGGGCCAGGGCGGTGCCGAGATCGGTTTCGCTGGTCAGGTAGAGGGTATCGGCCAGGGCGCCAATGCGGTCGGCGCGGAGCTTGACCTGGGCGGCTGATTCTTCGCCGGTCACATACAGGACGTTGTGGGGCTTTCCCGTTGACTCCCCGCGAGCAAAGGTAGCGGCCACGTCGAGCAGCAGGGTGGATTTACCGACGCCGGGTTCACCGGCCATAAGAATTACTGCCCCCGGCACCAGACCACCGCCTAAGACACGGTCGAACTCCGGGTTGCAGGTGCTCATGTACTGAGCCACGGTAGAATCAACCCGCCCAATGGGCTGGGCGGGGGTCTGCACACTCGATGCCACGGTGGTTTTCGCGGCGACCGGTCCGACGGCTTCTTCTACGGTGCCCCAGGACTGGCATTCGCCGCAACGCCCCACCCATTTAGCGGTGGTCCAGCCGCATTCGGTGCAGCGGTAGGCGTTAGCGGAGCGTGATCGGGTTGTTTTACGGGTAGCCATATCAACAGCATAAGGCTGGTGGCTGACACTTTAAGCACGGCCAGCTACCGCCAGCAGCTAAAGCCTACATAAATCTCTCTAAGAGCGAGCTTTCGGCCATGCGGGAGAGGGATTCTCGAATCACGCGGGCACGCTGTTCACCGATACCCTCAACAGCCCGCAGGTCATCGAGGCTGGCGGCCATGAGCGACTGTAGGCCGTCAAAGCGGTCGACCAGGCGGTCAGCGACCGCCCCGGGCATGGACTTGATACCGGCTAATAGGCGGTGCCCGTGGGGGTGGAGCGGGGCGTCCAGTTCCTCACCCAACCCTGCGGTGCGGGCGATGGTCAGGGGGTCAACGATTTCCTTATCGTCGAGCTGGGCCAGGGCATCTACAGCGGCCTGAAGCTCTTCGGGGCTGGTGTCTGCGGGCAGGTAATCTCGCAAGACGACCCAGGTAGCGGGCAGGTCGTGGGTGGTCAGTTCTTCAAGCTGCAGAGCAACCAGGCGGCCCACGTTGCCCAGCTCCACCACGTAGTGGCCCGCCTCGACGGTAATTCTGCGAACCATCTCCATGCGCTGTAGGGTGCTGGCTACATCGCGCAGGGTTACGTTAGCTTCAATTTCGAGGGAGGACAGCTGGTAGAGCACCTGTTCAAGGCGTTCGGTGTAGCTATCGAGGGTGCGGATAGCCTGGTTGGCGCGGCTCATGAGCGACTGGGTATCTTCGACCGTGTAACGAATCCCCTCAGTATAGACCGAAATCAGGGACATCGAGGCACTCACCGCAATGACGGGGAAGCCGGTTTGTTTTGCCACGCGTTCTGCGGTGCGGTGGCGGGTACCCGACTCATTGGTGTCGATGGACGGGTCGGGCAGCAGCTGCACCCCGGCTGCCAGCAGGGTGGAAGCGTCCTTGTCGCAAACAATCGCGCCGTCCATCTTGGCGAGCTCCCGCACGCGCGTGGCAGAGAATTCGGTGTTGATAGCAAACCCGCCCGACGACATCTGCGCTACGGTCTTATCGCTGCCCAGTACGATCAGCGCACCGGTGCGGCCGCGCAAGATACGTTCTAGCCCCTCGCGGAGTTCGGTACCGGGGGCGATTTGGGCGATTGTTTTCAGCAGAGATTCACTATAAACCGTTAGCACTCCACCAATTTTAGTGCACAGAGGGGCTAGAAACGGCACCGCCCCGGCACGCGCAGGGCGGGCCGGGGCGGTAGCGGTCTGTGGGGCTAGGGGTCTTAGCCGGTGACGATGATACGGACGGGCTGTGAGGTCACGCCGTTGACGGTTGCGGTTGCCCAGTAGTAGCCGGGCTGGATGGTTGCTGCGGTGTTGCAGCCCAGGACGTTGAGGGAGCGGTTCCAGGTCAGGGCGGTGGTGTTGGTGGCACCGGCGGCAACTTCGGCGTCGGCTACGGGGTTGGCGTAGCACTGGGCGTAGTTGTAGACCTGGGCGGGGCCGGAGGTGATGTTAACGTCTACGTTGTTAACGCCGCCGGTCACGATGCAGGGGTTACCCGAGGTGTTGGTGTAGGTGACAGCCAGGGCGGGGTTCTGGCCTGCTGCGTAGCTGTTGCGGTCGGCGGTCAGGCTTACCTGCAGGTCGGCTGCGGTGCAGGCTGCCACAACAGCCTCGGTGGGTGAGGCGGACGCAGTGGGTTCAGCTGATTCGCTAGGCTCAGCGGACGCGGTTGCTGAGGCGCTCTCGCTGGCGGTGGCTGATTCACTTGCGTCGGCTGACGCTGATTCGCTGGCGCTTGCGGAGTCGCTAGGCTCAGCGCTTTCTGAGGGGGTCGCTGATTCGGTGGCGCGCTGGCTAAAGTCGCTGAAGGCTTCGGCGCTGGTTGAGGTGCTTGCGGTTGCGGTTGCGTTATCGGAGCTATTACCGCGGCCTGCTAACCAGCTGATGAGGCCGATAATGAGGAGCAGGACAAGGACCAGGATGAGGACGGCAACAATGCGGCGGCGGCGGTAGACCTCGGGTGAGACTTCTTCCACCTGTGAATCAACGTTTTCAGACATACATCTAGAGTACCTTTTTCTATGCCACCTGCGGAACTTTTGGGCTGTGTTCGTCCTCCTGGTTACAGGTGTTTTAGAGTGTTGGAGTGTCTTTTACTTTGCCGCTGAGCCAGCTCACTCCCCAGGAACTTGAAAACCTGCACACCGAGATTAACGGGTGGTACCTGGAGCACCGCCGCGATTTACCCTGGCGTACCGGGAGTAATACACCCTGGGAGGTGATGGTCAGCGAGTTTATGCTGCAACAGACTCCGGTCAAGCGGGTCTTACCGGTGTGGGAAACCTGGTTGGAGCGCTGGCCTACTCCCGCTGATTTGGCGGCTGAGGATTCCGGTGAAGCTGTGCGTGCCTGGGGACGCCTGGGCTACCCCCGCCGAGCCCTGCGGCTGCATGCTGCGGCCCAGGCTATCGTTCAGAAGCACGGTGGCCAAGTACCCGGCAGCTACGAGGAGCTGCTGGCTTTACCCGGTGTAGGTTCATATACCGCTGCGGCTATATCTGTGTTTGCCTTTGGGGCGCGGGCCACGGTGATTGATACCAATATTCGCCGGGTCCATGCCCGCCTTATCTCGGGCAAGGCGCTGCCGTCTAAGGCACTCACAGCAGCCGAAACCCGTTTAGCTGACGAGCTCATGCCCGCCGATCTGGCGGCGTCCTGTCTGTGGAATGTATCGGTCATGGAGCTAGGGGCTCTCATCTGCACCGCTAAAGCCCCGAGCTGCGAGCGCTGCCCGGTGGTGGATTCCTGCGCCTGGGTTGCGGCAGGACGCCCCGAGGCCGACTATGTGCCTAAGGGTCAGGCCTGGGCCGGTACCGACCGCCAGTTGCGGGGTGCCATGATGGGCGTACTGCGCGCCGCCCAGGAGCCGGTGCCGGCCCAGCTACTGACCAGTGTGGGGCGGGCAGATATTGTTGTCCCCGAGGGCCTTGTTCCTGCTGTTGCGAAGCTGCGGGCGCTCACTCCCCCGCCGGAGCAGGTTGAGCGTTGCTTCTCGGGGCTCCTGGCGGACGGCCTCGCCCGGCAGGTTGAGGGCGGCAGGGTCAGCCTTTAACCGAAGCTCACGGTCGTTGCGCTGCCCCAGAAAATCGCTGCGAAGGGAATAACCACTCCGGCGATGAAGGAGAAGAGGAAGTAGCCTCGCTTGAAGACCCCGTGCTGGCGGGGGTAGCGCACCCCGTTTGCGTATGTGCCTGCGATGAGCAGAATAAGGGACAAGAGTTGAGCAGAGGGGGCAAGGAGCACAAAGACCAGCACCGGGTACCAGGGCTGGGCGAAGAAGCCCGGTCGGTAGTTGAGGTAGACCTGACGGCCGGTGGTGTCGTAGTGGGTGTCTGTTCTCTTTAGCATGTCAGTCTCGCTTCTGCGGTGCCCTCGCTGTCAATGGAAAAGTTCACGCAACGGGTGTAGCCATAGCTGTTGAGGCTGGTGCGGTTGAACTCCCGCACCACCAATACCCGGGCTGCAGGCCCCTTTTCTTCCCATATCTCAGGCTCCCTGTCGTAGACCGAGTTATCGCCAAGCAGGGAGAAGCTGGATGAGGTGTAGGTGAGATTGCTCAGGTAGGTGATGGCAGAGCCGTCGGTGCACCACCCCAGGGAGAAAACCGTGGTGGTCAGGTCAGAACCCAGCAGGTTTTCTTCTGTTACCGGTGTGCTCGCCTGCCAGCACTGATGGTCTGCATAGAGAGCGGCTTCTTTTTCGGTGATCTTATCGCGGGTTGACCCCGTCACCAGATTGCTGACGCTCCAGGGACTCACCGATACAAGTAGCGCACCGTCATTATTCTGCATGTGGTCCCAGTTCTTCATTTGCTGGCTAGAAACAAGCCAGCCCAGCAAGAGGGGCAGAATAACCAGCACGGCGGTACATACCCGCCCCAGCAGGATGGTGTGATGCCTCGTTTTCACCGTTCTCCTCGATTTCTCTCCGGGGCTAGGGGCGCGCGTCCGTCACGCTCACCCCGGTCGCTAAAGTGAGCACCAGGTGCACCACGGGCAGGAGGGCCACAAGCACCACCGAAAGATAGAAGTAGACCGGGTAAAAGACCTCATAGACCCTGGGGTAGCGCACCCCGTGGGCATAAACGCCAGCGGCTAGCACCAGCCACAGGGCTAGGGGCTGATTTACGAGCAAAAGCAGGAGCAGGGCCAGAGGATAAACCCAGGTCGCAAAGAGGCCGGGTACTGTCTGCAAAAAGACCGGGCGACCGTTCTCAGCCAGAACCGTGCCGGGTACCTGCTCTAGGTCTAGTTGGGGACGCATGAGAGCTCTCCTTCCGCTGTACCCTCAGCGTCGAGGGTAAAGGCCACGCACCGTTCGAAACCGTAGCTCGGCAGGCCGCTACTGTTATTCACCATACGGCTAATAACCGTGCGGTATGACTCGGGGGAATCCAGCTCATAGGCCAGTGAATAATCAGGGTTAGCAGGCGGGTCTGAGCGCATGTTAGGGCCCTCGTAGTCAACCGTGGTGGCGTCCTGCTGGTAGACGATGCCGCCGTCCTTCGCGCACCAGATAACGGAGAATTTATGGGCCAGAAGCTCCTTGCCCAGAATATTCGTTTCGGCCACGCGCGTGAAGGCCTGCCAGCACTGGGCGTCGGAATAGCCGGGTACTGCTGCCTTGCGGGTCACCGTAATGTGTCCAATAGGCTCACTGCTCGGTGAGCGCCCTAAAGTTGAAGCTCCCGCCAGGAAAAACGAGGCAGCAACGGCGAGCAAGAGACTCAAGCCGAGTGCGGCGCCGGCAACGATGCCGGGTCGCTTTTTCTGACGGTATGTTCCTTGCAAATCCTGACGATTCATGGTTCACACCTTTCAGAAGTTGTGAACTAGATTACCTCAAAAGCTGGGCATATTCTAGACCTGTAGAGGAAAAATCTCCAGCATCTTCCCTAGATTTCCAAAATCATTCGAGTATTTCCCAGCGTATTGGGCTTTACCCGGGCAAGGTCAAGAAACTCAGCCACACCCTCATCGTGCGACCGCAGCAGTTCCATAAAAGTCTCAGGGTCAATCTGATCCTGATTCTCCATCACCCTAAACCCCTGGCGCTTGAAGAAATCCACCTCAAAGGTCAGGCAAAAAACACTGGCTACGCCAAGCTGCCTAGCCCGCTCCACCAGAGCGGCCACCAGGGCGTGCCCCACTCCCCGACCGCGCGCAGCAGGAGCTGCCGCCAGCGTCCTAATTTCAGCGATATTCTGCCACATCACGTGCAGGGCCCCGCAGCCGAGAACCTGCCCGGCGGCATCCTCAACAATAAGGAACTCCTGGATAGCCTCATAGTAGGCCACAGCTTCTTTATCAAGCAGGATCCCCTCAAGTGCCAGCGGTCGCACCAGGGCTTGGATAGCGGGTACATCGCGCACGGTGGCGGGGCGGACGGTCACATCTGTCATTCCTCAAGGCTACTGCCCTGCCCGCCCGGGAGCCAAAGCCCCGTGAGACGCGAAGCCGCTTAAACAATAAATCAGCCCCCGACCACCAAACGGCGCGGGAGCTGATTTACATCATTACACACACATACACACAAGAGTCTTCTTGTCCTAAAGTTACCCCACACACCGGGGCTTTATCGCTTCAGGGGCTCTGTCGAACCGTATGACTTAAGTATGGCAAGCCAGCCTTGAACGCAAGCCTTAAAGAGCTGGGTGCAAGCTGAAAGGTTGGTCAAGCTTTGGTTACATTTTTGACCGCCCATCACAAAAGCATCACAGAACTAGCTAGCGCACCACAAAACTACCCGGTGCAACACAAAGCCGCCTGCGGCGTCCTTGGTATCAGGACGCTGCAGGCGGCTTGCGCTTGCAGAAGCGGCTTAGCGCTCGTCGGCCTCGCGGGCCTCTTCAGCCTCGAAACGCTGCTCGGCAGTCTCGTTAGCTACCTCAGCTTCGGGGATTGCGGGCAGCTCCTTCTCATCCTCACCAAAGGCCTTGTCAAAAGCCTCGGCGTCCAGCTCACCCAGAGGAGCTGACGAGAAGGTGAACTTAGCCAGGTCACCCTCGCCCTCAACGTCCACTGTGATCTTCTCACCGGACTTGATCTCACCGAAGAGGATCTTCTCAGAGAGCGGGTCTTCCAGGTTGCGCTGCATCTCGCGGCGCAGCGGGCGGGCACCCATGGAGGGGTCGTAGCCCTTAGCTGCCATGAGAGCCTTAGCCTTATCGGTCAGCTCGATGGACATATCCTGCTCGGCCAGGCGCTTAGCCAGGCGGGCAACGAAGAGGTCAACGATCTGCAGGATCTCAGACTCGGAGAGCTGGGGGAAGACGATGATGTCGTCCACGCGGTTGAGGAACTCAGGGCGGAAGTGCTCCTTGAGGGATTCCATCACGCGACCCTGCATACGCTCGTAGGAGCCCTGGTCATCGCCTACCTGCTGGAAGCCAACGGGTACACGGCGGGCCATCTCACGGGAACCAAGGTTGGTGGTCATGATGATCACGGTGTTCTTGAAGTCCACAACACGACCCTGGGAGTCGGTCAGGCGGCCGTCTTCCAGAATCTGTAGCAGGGAGTTGAAGAGGTCGGCGTGAGCCTTTTCGACCTCGTCAAAGAGCACAACGGAGAAGGGCTTGCGGCGGACCTTCTCGGTCAGCTGGCCACCCTCTTCGTAGCCGACGTAGCCGGGAGGGGCACCGAAGAGGCGGGAAACGGTATGCTTCTCCTGGTACTCCGACATATCCAAGGTGATGAGGGCGTCCTCGTCCCCAAAGAGGAACTCAGCCAGGGCCTTAGCCAGCTCGGTCTTACCGACACCGGTGGGGCCGGCGAAGATGAAGGAGCCGCCGGGGCGCTTGGGGTCCTTGAGGCCAGCACGGGTACGGCGAATTGAACGGGAGAGAGCCTTGATGGCGTTCTCCTGGCCGATGACGCGCTTGTGCAGCTCCTCCTCCATCTTGAGCAGACGGCCGGACTCTTCCTCGGTAATCTTGTAGACCGGAACACCGGTGGAGAAGGCAAGGACGTCGGCGATAACCTCGGGGGTCACCTCGCCGAAGGCGTCGCCAGCGTTGCGCCACTGCTGCTCAGCCTCTTCCTTCTCAGCAGCCAGCTTCTGCTCCTTATCGCGCAGGTCAGCTGCTTTCTCGAACTCGTTAGCCGCGATGGCCTCTTCCTTCTCGCCCTTGAGCTTGGCGATGCGCTCTTCAAGCACCTTGATTTCAGGCGGAGCGGTCATGCGCTTGATACGCAGGCGGGCACCGGCCTCGTCAATCAGGTCAACAGCCTTATCGGGCAGGAAGCGGTCAGAGATGTAGCGGTGGGCCAGGTTAACGGCGGTTTCCAGAGCCTCATCTGAGATGGTCACGCGGTGGTGAGCTTCGTACTTATCGCGCAGACCCTTAAGAATCTCAACAGCCAGCTCGGGGCTGGGCTCATCGACCTGGATGGGCTGGAAACGGCGCTCCAGGGCGGGGTCCTTCTCAATGTGCTTGCGGTACTCATCGAGGGTGGTTGCACCGATGGTCTGCAGCTCGCCACGGGCCAGCATGGGCTTCAGAATTGAGGCAGCGTCGATAGCGCCCTCAGCGGCACCTGCACCGACCAGGGTGTGAATCTCATCGATGAAGAGGATGATGTCGCCGCGGTTGCGAATCTCCTTCAGCACCTTCTTCATACGCTCTTCGAAGTCACCGCGGTAGCGGGAACCCGCCACCATAGAACCCAGATCCAGGGTGTAAAGGTGCTTGTCCTTCAAGGTTTCAGGTACATCCCCGTGCACAATCGCCTGAGCCAGGCCCTCAGCAACGGCGGTCTTACCCACACCGGGCTCACCAATCAGCACGGGGTTGTTCTTAGTACGGCGAGAGAGCACCTGCATAACGCGCTCCATCTCCTTATGGCGACCAATCACAGGGTCAAGCTTGCCCTCGCGCGCCGCAGCCGTGAGGTTACGTCCGAACTGGTCAAGAATGGCAGACCCAGCCGGGGTGCCCTCGCGGGAGTTACCCGCACCCACACCGGCGGTCTCCTTGCCGCCCTCACCGTTGTTGTTGCCGGGGTAGCCAGAAATCAAATCCATCACGGTCTGGCGGACCTTAGCGGGCTCAGCACCCAGCTTGGTCAGAATCTGGTTACCCACACCCTCATTAGCGCGCACCATACCCAGCAGGATGTGCTCAGTACCAATGTAGCCGTGGTTCAGCTGGATAGCCTCGCGCATCGACAGCTCAAGAACCTTCTTAGCGCGCGGGGTAAAGGGAATATGACCGCTGGACGCCTGCGGGCCAGAACCGATGATGTCCTGCACCTGGTCACGCACGGCAGTGAGATTAATACCGAGCGACTCAAGAGCGCGAGCCGCAATACCCTCACCCTCGTGAATCAGACCGAGCAGAATGTGTTCGGTACCGATGTAGTTGTGGTTCAGCATGCGTGCTTCTTCTTGGGCAAGCACGATGACGCGACGGGCGCGGTCGGTAAACCGTTCAAACATTGAACACTCCTTGGAAACTTACTATTACCCAAAAGATTACGCGCGTTTCTGCGCCCGCGGGGCCCTGTTCGCCACGGAATGAATGGGGCTTATTTATCAGGGTTCCGCATGCTCACGCTCACTGCCGACCCTCTCGCCGGTTCGCTACGCTCACAAGCGATTCACGCCAGCCCCGAAGCCAGCAGCTTCGCTGTGAGCATGCTTCACCCGCACTTATTGAATAAGCTTCATTTACTCGATAAGACCTGCCGAAACATCACCCAATTTTTCTTCTACACGCATGTTTTATAGGCCGCTTATAAATAATTGAGGCGGAACCCGCTCAGCGGGTTCCGCCTCATAGAGACAAGAAGAAGATTATTTACTTGCTTTCTTTGCCCATAGCCTTGTAGTAGGCGTCCTGAATATGCTGCTGAATACGGCCGCGGTTGGAAACCTCGTGGCCATTCTCCTGGGCCCACTTACGGATTTCAGCGATTTCGGGGTTGCGCTTAGCGGTAGTGCGTGAGCCTGCGGGGCGGCCGGGAGTGCGCTGGGCACCCTGGACGCGGCGGGCCTTAGCTGCGAAAGGACGGATGGCGTCGCGCAGGCGGGCAGCGTTAGCGCTAGAAAGATCGATTTCGAACTGGCCGCCGTCGAGACCGAAACGTACGGTTTCTTCTGCGGGGCCGCCGTCGAGATCGTCTTCAAGAATAATCTTGACCTTCTGAGCCATTATTTTCTCCTTGGATGAGGCTGTTTAGGGAATATGAACTCAACCGCGTTTTTGGGCAGGGAGACGTATAGGGAATATCCGCCTTCTACCCTTTTCTGTGGGGTACGCAATCGAGTTAGTCACCCTTGATGACTAAAATAAATAGTACATATTCTTTTCTCAAAAAGGAAATAAAGTCACGCTTCAGAGAACAAAAAGACTTTTATTTAGTTTCTGATGTTCCAAAAGGATCCCGTGTTCCTTCTGCGTTTTTTACAGAGCGGTACCAGGTTTCGGCGTCCTTTTCGATATCCCGGCGGGCAGCACGCTCGGTGCGGTCAGCGCGGTTCATCCAGCGCAAAATAAAATAAAGCACCAGGCCCGCACCTATGGAGGGAACCAGGCCAATCAGGAATTCCATCTCTTCTCTACCTTTCTCGGGTTTACAAGACTTGTCGAAACAATGGCTGTAGCAGGCTCGCAGCGAAGCTGCTGGCTCCGATGAAGTGAGCGGGTGCGAGCGCGCGAGCACGCAAGAGCGAACGAAATCCGCCGCAAGGCGGGGCGTGAGGGTCAGGCTTACGCCTATTCCGCCCGCAGATTTATTTCCTCGCTCGCTCGGAATCTGCTGGGCTTCATGAGCGCGAGCCTGCGAAGCCCTTTGAACACATCAGATACACTTCCTCCAATCTACCCCAGGTAACTGGCAAACAGGACATGAAAAAGCCCGCCCGGCAGGCTGCCAGGCGGGCTAGAGGGGCGTGAGGACGCTTTACTCGGCTTCGGGCTTCATCAGCGGGAAGAGGATGGTTTCGCGGATGCCTACACCGGTGAAGAGCATAATCAGGCGGTCGATGCCCAGGCCCAGGCCACCCATGGGAGGCGCACCGTATTCAAGGGCGCGCAGGAAGTCGTCGTCGAGCTGCATGGCTTCGTCATCGCCACCGGCAGCCAGCTTGGACTGCTCAGTGAGGCGCTCACGCTGAATCACGGGGTCAATGAGCTCGGAGAAGGCGGTGCCTCGCTCCATACCGCCGATAATCAGGTCCCAGGCCTCAATCAGGTTGGCCTCGGAGCGGTGCTGACGGGCCAGCGGCTGGGCTGAGGGCGGGTAGTCGTAGACGAAGGTGGGGTTAATCAGGGTGGGCTCCACGATTTCGCCGAAGAGCTCAACGACTAGCTTCTCGGCGTCCCACTTGGGGTCAACGGGAACCTCGTGCTTCTCGGCGATAGCGCGCAGTTCTTCTGCGGTGGTGGCGGGGGTGACCTCAACGCCTACAGCTTCAGAGAGACCGGGGTAGACACCCAGCCACTTCCACTCGCCGGTGAGGTCGATGGTACCTGCTTCGGTTTCAATCTGGTGTACACCTACGGCGTCAGCGCAGGCCATGATAATTTCCTGCATACGCTTGGCCATGACGAACTGGTCGGCATAGGCCTCGTAGCATTCCAGAGTGGTGAATTCGGGGCTGTGGGTGGAGTCTACGCCCTCGTTGCGGAAGACGCGGCCAATTTCGTAGACGCGTTCCAGGCCACCGACCTCAGCACGCTTGAGGAAGAGCTCGGTAGCGATGCGCAGGGTCATGGGCTGGTCGAAAGCGTTCAGGTGGGTTTCGAAGGGGCGGGCTGCTGCGCCACCGTGGATGAGCTGCAGGATGGGGGTCTCCAGCTCAATATAGCCGTGGTCGTTCAGGACGTTACGCACGGTCTGGGTAATCTTGGCGCGCTTGATCACCAGGTCGCGGGCTTCATCGCGCACCATCAAATCGAGGTAGCGCTGGCGCACGCGGGTCTCTTCGTTCAGGTCGGAGTGCAGGTTGGGCATGGGGCGCAGGGCCTTGGATGCCATCTGCCATTCTTCGGCCATGATGGAGAGCTCGCCGCGGCGGGAAGAAATAACCTCGCCCTTGACGAAGACGTGATCGCCCAGATCAACCAGGGCCTTCCAGTCTGCCAGGGATTCTTCGCCTACGCTGGCCAGGGAAATCATGGCCTGGATGCGGGTGCCGTTGCCCTGCTGAAGGGAGGCGAAGCAGAGCTTGCCGGTGTTGCGGACGAAAACCACGCGTCCGGCGACACCCACGATGTCACCGGTGGTCTGGTCAGCTTCGAGCGTACCGTCGTACTTTTCGCGAATTTCGGTGATGGTGTGGGTGACGGGGACGCCCACGGGGTAGGCTTCGCGCCCGGATTCAAGCAGCTTGGCGCGCTTTTCGAGGCGGATCTGCATCTGCTCTGAGACGCCGTGGTCGAAGCCGGTGGTTTCTGCGGGGGTGTTGCCCTGTTCAGTCAATGATGTACCTGTTCTTAGGTTGGGTGTAGAGGTCTTAGTTAATTTCCATGTTATCGATGAGGCGGGTGGAGCCAACGTAGGCTGCCACGAGCGCTAGCACACGTGCCTGTTCATTCTGGGGGGCCTCGAAGGTGTCGGTATCGACCACTTCTAGGTAGTCCAGGCGTACGCCGTCGGTGCTGTCGATAGTGGCGCGGGCCTGGGCGATATCCTCAGCGGTGAAGCTACCGGTGATGTACTTTTCGCGCAGGGTGGCCAGGGTTCGGGACAGAACCAGGGCTGCTTCGCGTTCTTCAGCGCTCAGGTACTGGTTGCGTGATGAGAGGGCCAGCCCGTCGTCCGCGCGCACCACGGGCACCGGTTTGATGGTCACCTGGTGGTTGAAGTCCTTGACCATGCGCTGAATGAGGGCCAGCTGCTGGGCGTCCTTCTGCCCGAAGTAGGCGTTGAGATTAGCCTCCCCGACCAGGGGCTTGAGGATGTTGAAGAACTTATTGACCACGGTTAGCACCCCGTCGAAGTGGCCGGGGCGGGTCTTACCCTCAAAGAGGGTGCCCAGTTTGCCGGAGACCACGGTGATTTTGGGGTCGCCACCGGGGTACATGTCTTCAACGGTGGGGGCGAAAATGACGTCGACGCCAGCTTCAGCTGCCAGGGCGGCATCGGCTTCGAGGGTGCGAGGGTAGCGGTCGTAGTCTTCGTTGGGCCCAAACTGGAGGGGATTGACGAAGATGGAGAGCACCACAACATCGTTTTGTTCACGGGCGCGGCGAATGAGGGTGGCGTGCCCGTCGTGCAGAGCACCCATGGTGGCGACGTAGCCTACGGTGAGGGGCTTCTCTGCGGCGGGGGTTTCACCGGTGTCTCGGCGGCGGCTGGCGGTGGTGAGGGCCAGGAGCATTTCGTTGCCAAGATCGGTGATGGTGTGTGCGATAGGGGCTTGACTCGTCACGGTGGTGAGGGGTCCTTTCGTGTTTTGCGCCCTCCCAGTTTACCCGGCGAGCGCTTGAAGCACAGCATGGTAGCTCTCATCGGTGAGGGCTCCGCGGCTGTGGGCGCGTTCGGCGGTGGCGCGGGCGAGGGCCAGGTAGGCGGCCTTGATGTCGTCTGCGTTTTCTTCGAGGGCGTAGCTGGCGAGGGTTTGGGCGTGGGCGGCTACGGTGTGGGCGTCTCCGCGGGCGACGGGGCCGGTGAGGGCGCTATCGCCGTTGGCGAGGGCGTTGTCGAGGGAGGCTCTGAGGAGCGGTTCGATGTAGCGGGCCGGGTTCTCGATGCCGATGGAGGCCAGGATTTGGAGGGCCTGGCCGGTGATGGTGACCAGGTGGTTGGATCCGTGGGCGAGGGCTGCGTGGTAGAGGGGGCGGTCGCCTTCGGCGATGAGGACGGGCTCTCCCCCCATCTCAACGACCAGGGCCTGGGCGATGGGGGTGAAGGGGGCTGGGCCGGTGACGCCGAAGCTGGTGTTGGCTAGGCGGGGCAGGTCAAGGGAGAGGCCGGTGAAGGTCATGGCCGGGTGGATGGCGAGGCCGATAGCTCCCTGAGCGGTGGCGGGAGCAAGGACGGAGGTGCCGTGCCGCCCTGAGGTGTGGATGAGGATTTGCCCGGGGCGCCAGCCATCGGTTTCGGCTATACCTTTGACCAGGTCGGGTAGGGCGTCGTCGGGTACGGCCAGGAGCACCACTTCACTGGTGGTAATGATCTCTGGGATGGTGGAGACGGGGACGCCGGGGAGCAGAGCCTCAGCCCGGGTACGGGAGGCTTCTGAGACGGCATGGACGCCGGTGATCAGGTGCCCAGCGGCACGGAGGGCTGCGCCGAGCACGGCCCCCACCTTGCCTGCTGATATCACGCCGATGCCCAGGCGGGCGGGCTTAAGATGGTTGCTGGTTTGCACGGGGCACCTTTCTGTCTGCGTCCTGCCTGCTTAGTTTACCGGGGGCCGTCTCTTACCGGGTACGGCCTTTACTGTAGTGCTGCCCAAGACGCCACAGGCAGAAGGCTAGGGGGATAAGTAGCCCTTGAATAGTGCCACTAAAAACAGCCAGCGCAACTACCCCAATCTGAAAAGCAACGGTACCCGCAGCTACCAGAGGCTGAACCGGAACTACTAATCCCGACGGTAGGGCAACGACAAGGCTATAGTCGTATTCCTGTAGAGGGTCAGTCTCTCCTAGTGCCACGGCAATCCCGAAAAAGAGAGCAGCGCCCGTAATAGTGCCCGGAAGCTGAAAGATGATGGTCATTGCCACGGCATAGATGACCGTAGCAACACCAGCGCCCACGATAAACCCCAACAAGGTTGAAAAATAAGGAGCTGTAAGCCACTGCCGAAGAGGCAGCTGTGCTGACCATTCCCGCGGTAGCCAGCGGTAGAAGAAGGCAATCAACCAGACACCTACAATCGTTACGATACCGATGCCAGATGCTCCGAAACCGACCCCCACAAAGATTCCCAGAGGGATACTCAGTAGGGTAATGAGAACGAGCGGGGCCAGGCTATCAGCTAAAGCAGCCAGCGATAGAAGGTAAGAACGGGAGTTCACAAGTTTTCTGCGGAAGGTACCGCTCTGCCCACCATAGTAGCGGTAACCCTGTGCTCCGCTGAGATTACGGACGGCGTATAGAAGCAGCGTACTTCTCCCAAACCCCTGAGTAGCAGCAACCCGTTCCAGAGGACTATTCTGAGCTGAAATAACGAGCACAAGCGTTCCAAGTATTCCGAGGAACAGAACAAGCGCTCCAAGACCGTAAATTAAAGCAACGTTTGCACTTACGACTGAGTCGGTGGTCGTAGCGATGAGCAATAGAAAACCCGTAACCGCTGCCAGACCTGCCCAAGCCAAAAGAGACTTCAGCCGTCCCAGTAGCTGCGCCGCAGCCACACCGTGCAGCATAAGCACCCCAAATGCTACAGCGCCCAGCGCCGTTCCCACCAACCAAGTCACCGAGAGCGGCGCAAAGATAGTCGCTAGCATTACGGAGAGCAGGGCCCACGCGCCTAAAGCAACCCATATAGCCCGAAAATGCCAGGGGTTACGGCTGGGATATGAAAGTCCAGAGTAACGCCAAAAGAGTTCAGCCGGCGAGTAAGCCAGCGGTCCCAACTGATAAAAGAGCCAGACTAGCCCAGCTCCTGCAATCAGCAGACCGCCCATAAAGAAACCGGGCGCTTGGAAATCTTCTAATGTGAAATATAGGTAGGAGCCTCGAACCTGACGCAGGGAGACGCTGAATGACCCTGCAAGAGCAAGCCAGAAAACCAGGTAGAAAAATACCTTATAGACCGCACCGAGCCGGTACCCCAGCGTCCTGAGCGCTACCATGCGTTCTCGGCCCCTAGACCAAGCCCATCAGTCTCCAACGGAAACACCAAATTTTTAGTTCCTGGCAACGCGTTAAGCGCCGGGTCATGTGTGGCTATACAAACCGCTGCCCCAGCAGAGACTGTAGACTCCGCCCACTGAGCAATCCACTGCACTCCAGCAGTATCAAGACGCTTTTCTGGCTCGTCCAAAAAGTAGTAACGGGCAGGACGGAGCAATAAGGACGCAAGGCGGGAGCGTTGCTCCTGGCCAGAGCTCAGGGTGTGTGGTTCTCTGTCATAAGCCTGGGGTACTCCAAGTTCTCCTAGCGCCTGACGCACGCTCATACGCTGAGAAGAAGTCATGCCCAGCTTTTGAGCGATCTTAGGGCCTTCATCGGCCAGTATTTCAAGATGCTGCCCTACGGTTAGGCCGGGAAGCCACCCCAGCGCGTCGTTGAGCCCAAAAACCTGTAAACGGAAGGCCTCAGACGCAGAGGTCACCGGTACTCCATCGATGAGCACCTGCCCTTCGGTTAAATCCTGATGCAGAAGAAGACAGCTCATGAGGGTCGACTTACCGGAACCGTTAGGGCCAGTCAAAGTGTAATACACTCCTGGCTCCAGCATGACAGAAGCACCAGAGAAAATAACATTTTCGTCAAAGGCTTTGGCCCCCTGATTTAGTTGAAGCGCAGGAACCTTTGTAGGTAAACCCATCAGTTTCCTATCTCAGTATCGGGCAGAGGTAGGAGCTCGTAGGGCGGGAGCTGCGAAGAGGTACCGGAGACTTTCCCGGCCTCCGCAGATGTCGGCACCGGCGCAGGTGCAACCCCCAGCTGGGCCAGACGGACGGTCAGGGCGCGGGCGACCTCGGCGTCCGCGTTATGCACTGCGGTAGACAGGGCTCCCCCGGCAACCCGCAACGACAGGTGAGCTAGCCCAGCCCGCTTCTGTAGGGGCCCCTGGCTCAGTTCAAGGCTCTGCACCTTGAGGTGCGGAACAAAGGAGAGGCGGCGCACCCAACGACCTGACCTCACCAGCAGGAGCAGGGGTGTTACCGCGAAGCCGTTGCGGCGGTAGGTCAGGGGGTCAAACCAGCGGGCGGACGCCGGGGAGACCGTAAAGTCCTGTTCTGCGCCGCTACCTGCCAAACCGGCCATGAGCTGGGCAGGCGAAACACCACCGTCCTGCTGGGCCGGCACCACCAGGGGTAGCACCCGCATCACGTCATCAAGGATGCCCACAGGGAGCAGCTCCCCGGCGAACTCGCCCTGGTCGCCGGTCTTGCCCAGCAGGGTCACCTTGACCCGGTACCAGCCGGTTATACGCCAGAGCAGGGGCTGCTCCACCGAAATACGCTGAACGCGCCCCTCGGGTAGGGTCTGGGTGGTGGTATCGGTAAAGCCAAAGCGGGTTTTCAGCCCGTCCGGGCTGGTAGAGAGTGAAAAGTTAAAACCGGTGTTAAAGCGCTTCCAGGTGCTCGAGACGATAGCCAGGATAACAGCCGCGTTCGAGGCAAATATAGCGCCCAAGGACATCTCTGCCCAGAGCATGAGACCGCCCAAGCTCAGCAGGAAGAGAAGACCCACAAGCCAGCCCAGGCTCAGCACCATGGACCCTAATAACCGCGCTACCGGTACCTTGACAATCAGCTGCTCGCCGGCATCCTTAACCCCCAGAAAATTCTCAGTGAGGTGGTCACCCAGGCGGTCTGCAATATCGCGGTGGGCAGGTTGGTCAACAGGGGCGGACGCCGCCGGGGAGGTTTCTGACCCTGCCTTGAGGGTGCGTACCTGAGCCAGTAGCTGCTCGCGCAGGGAGCGGGCCTCGGAGTACTTGAGGAACTGGACGCGCAGGGCTGAGGAATCACCGTCTGCTACATCGAATTTAAGCTCAGCTAAGCCCAGTAAGCGGGCCATGAGCGGGCGGTTCACGTCGATGGACTGCACACGGTCCAGCCGGGCTTTGCGCTCGGTTTTGAAGAGCATGCCGCTCTTGATGTAGACATTGCGGTCATCCACGGCAAAACGGTAAAAGAACCAGGTGGAGAGAAAGGGCAGCAAAAGGAGCAGGAAGAAGACGGCCAGCACTCCCAGGAACCAGAAGCCCCCGAAGATGCTCGTCCAGGAGAGAAAGACGGTATCTGGCGGGCCGCTCTGCCCAAGTTCGCGCAGGTCAAGGGGTTCTTCGCCGGTGAAGAGGTCGTCAACCAGGTTGTTCGCGATGGTGTAGATGAAAACGACGATAATCAGCCAGGCCCGTACCAGGGGTGAGAGCGGGTGGGCTCGGCGCCAGGTGAGGGCGGCTTCTTCGCGGGCGGTGATATCGGTGGAAACAGCCGGGGATTCTGAAGTGGGTACCTGTTCGCTCATTTAGAGGCCCGCCATTCTGGCGTCCGACAGGTCAGTGAGAACCTCGCGCAGTTGGTCAGCATCGTTCTTGGCCAGGCCCGGAATGGTGATGCTGTTCGCCGCGGTTTTTACCTCGACGCTGGCCAGGGAGAGCGCGTTTTCAAGGGGGCCGGAGGAAACATCGACGTACTGGATACGGCCGTAGGGCACGGCGGTGACCGAGCGGAAGAGCAGGCCAGAACGCTTGAGCAGGTGGTCAGCGCGTTCGCTGTAGCCGATTGCCTGCACCCGGCGCTTGACCAGCACCAGAGCCCACAGACGCCAGATCAGCACCAGACCGAACAGACCCCAGTAGGCCCAGGGCGCCCAGTTCCAGCTCTTGACCAGGAGGGTCATTATCAGAGGCAGGGAGGCCAGCCCCAACAGAATGAGAGACCAGATCAAAGAGGTAATGAGCTTAACCCGAACGTACTTGGGCGAGACCCGCTTCCAGCTGACCTCGGGCAGATCTATAGTCTGCTTGCCCAGGCCATCCAGGTCGAGTGGGGGCAGGGTAGGTGTAAATTGCGGCTCATTCATGGTGCTCTCTCGTTACGTATCCGTATCAAACTGTGGTCTACACCATTATGGCACGGAGGGAAAGCCTGCCTAAACCTTACCGGCTAGGAAGAAGAGTCCGGCTTATTGCGAGCCAGGGGACCGGTCTGCGGGCGGGCCCCGCCGACCCCACCACCGGCGTCCTCATCCCCCGGAGGTACCTTGCACCAGTTCTCGGCGACGATACCGGCAACCAGCATCACCAGGCCGCCGGCGAGGGCAAGCAGGCTCTCGATGAGAGGTTGGGCGGTGGCCCGGGCGGACGCCAGCCCCACCTGGTAGACCACAATCGCTACCTGCCAGCCGCCGACCAGGGCGCCAGTGAGGGCCAGGGCCTGGGCGAAGACAGCAACCCGGGCGGCCATGAGGGGGTTCATGGAACCGGCGTTCTTACGGGTCTCCACCCGGCTATACCGGTAGACCTGCCGGGCGAAGTAGAGGGCCAGACCTGCCAGGATGAGGGCAGCGAGCAGAGTGAGGGCGGGCAGGGACAGCTCGGGGCCGCCTGACTGAATACTCAGGAGATTGAGGACCGCCCCGCTTGCAACGCCTACACCCGCTAAGAGTGCAAGGGCCCGGCTTCGCAGTTTCACGCGCAGACCACCGGGGCAGGGTGGAACTCGCGGATGCCACCGGCATCCGCTGCGTCATCTGCCAGCTGGCGTACTGATGAGCCGAGGAGCAGGGCTGAGGGGTCCATGCGGGCCCAGGGCTCCAGAACAAAGGCGCGTTCAGCGGCGCGCGGGTGGGGCAGGGTGAGGTCGGGGTCGTCCATCTCAAGTGAGGCGATATCGATGATGTCGATGTCGAGGGTGCGCGGGCCCCAGCGGACGTCGCGGGTGCGGTGGTGCTTCTGCTCAATCTGCTGGGTGTATTCCAGTAGCAGGAAGGGGCGCAGGCTGGTCTCAATCTCGACCACCATGTTGGCGTAATCGGGCTGGCCAGCCGGGCCGCCTACTGGTGCCGTGATAGCGATAGGGGAAATCTTGGTTACCGCGATTTTCTCGTGGGAGCAGATATCACCAATCGCCTTGATGAGGGTGTCTTCGCTATCGCCCAGGTTAGAGCCCAGGGCAAGGATCGCTTTAACCGGCATGCTTCTCCCTAAAAATCGTCACCGACACATCAGCGAAGGTCACCTCGATAGGGGCCTTGGGCTTGTGCACGGTTAGTTCAACCGCGAGCAGGGGGAACTTCTCGAGCACAGCAGTAGCGATATGCTCGGCCAGGGTTTCGATGAGGTCGAGGGATTCACCGGTTACGATTTCGCGGATTACCTCTGCTACTTCGGCGTAGTTGACGGTGTGCGCGACGTTGTCGGTGGCGGCAGCCTGGGTGAAGTCCGTGAACATGGTGATATCGACGAAGAAGGGCTGCCCGGTCTGCTTCTCAGAGTCGAGCACGCCGTGGTAGCCCACGCTACCCACGCCAGTGAGCGTAATGCGGTCGGTACGGGAGTAATCTCGTTGGCCCGACGATGAGCTGTGATCGTGCATGGTCACCTTTCACCGAGTCTGGTTCACCGGTGGTAGTTCAGGGTTGAAGCGCCGGTGCTTTGTAGCCATTATCCACGCCCTGAGGGCACTGCCCGGTGACCGCTGTGTGTGCCCTTAGACATACCTAAAGACAGCCTCACCCGGGCATTTGTTGGAAAAAGCGGTAGTTAAGCGGGCCTAAAGTACAACCTCTAAAGCGCTTAAAGTCACAAAGACATTTTCATTTATGACGCTTCTGTGTCGCACCCGGCTACAGCCCAGCTACCGCTAGCGGGCGGACGCCTGCCGCCAGGCTGCGCGCACGGCCAGGGCGTCGGCGGTCGCCTGCACATTGTGGACGCGCACGGCCCAGGCTCCTGCCTCAGCCGCCATCACCGAAAGGGCTGCGCTGGCAACATCCCGTTCAGTAGCCGGGCGCTCAGTAACCTGCTCTACCGGCAGGCCGGAGGCTGCGGCGTCCTGATCCTGCAAAAGCCGGGCGATAAAGCGCTTGCGGGAACCAGCCACCAGCACCCGGTGTCCCCCAGCTGCCAGGGCCTGCAGACCCGCTAAAATCTGCCAGTTTTGCTCCCCCTGTTTAGCGAAGCCGGGGCCCGGGTCCAGAATGATCTGCTCGGGAGCCACTCCCCCGGTGATGAGCCGCTCGCGCAGGGTAAAGAGCTCGCTAAAGACCTCACCGGCAACATCGGTGTAGACGGCCTGGGAGTCCATGGTGATGGAGGTACCGCGCGAGTGCATGAGAATGTAGGGCACACCCAGCTCCGCGACAGTCTCAATCATGTCTTCGCGCAGGTTCATGCCGGCAACGTCGTTGATGATGTGGGCACCAGCTGCCACAGCGGCGCGGGCGGTTTCGGGGTTGAGGGTATCAACCGACATGACGATATTTTCAGCAGCTAAAGCTTCTATGACGGGCAGGACGCGGCGCTGCTCCTCAGCCAGCGGCACCCGGGTAGCGCCGGAACGGGTGGACTCCCCTCCCACATCGATGATGTCTGCCCCCTGGGCAACCAGGGCCTTGGCGTGCGCAACTGCCGTGGCGGCGTCCGCGTGCAGACCCCCGTCAGAGAAGGAATCGGGAGTGACGTTGAGAATACCCATAATCAGGGTGCGGTCGGTCGGCAGGTTGTCGTAGGATCCGTGCGCGTGGGGAAGAGTCATGAGAAATCAGGAAGCGTTGATTAGGCTCATTGCCTCGGCACGGGTGGCGGGGTCGCGCAAGGCCCCGCGGACGGCACTCGTCACCGTCTTCGCCCCGGGCTTGCGCACACCGCGCATGGACATGCACATATGCTCAGCCTGAATCACCACAATCGCGCCGGTGGGCTGCAAATGCTCTTCGAGAGCCTCAATAACCTGGGTGGTCAGACGCTCCTGCACCTGGGGGCGCTTAGCATAGACATCCACCAGGCGGGCCAGCTTCGACAGACCCGTTACCTTGCCGTCACCACCGGGGATATAACCGATGTGGGCGTGCCCGAAGAAGGGCACCAAGTGGTGCTCGCAGGTCGAGTAGAAGGGAATATCCTTGACCAGAACCAGCTCGGAGTGGTCGATGTCGAAGGTCGTACCCAGAATATCTCCGGCGCTCTGGTGCAGACCGGCAAATATCTCATCGTAGGCACGGGCCACACGGGCCGGAGTATCGAGTAGGCCGTCACGATCGGGGTCCTCGCCGATAGCCAGCAGAATCTCACGGACGGCTGCCTCGATACGGGGCTGGTCAACTGCCATTATCGGGGACCTCCCAGGGGGTCAACATCGGGGTTACCTGCGGGGCCTGCGGCACCGGGGTGGGGGTTACCGGGATCCATGGGGTCAACGGTGGGCTGCTGGACGATGGGCTCCTCGGCAACCGGGGTCTCGTCAGTCTCTGCCTTAGTCACCTTGACCGGGGGCAGGGCTGAGGGTTCGCGGTTGGCCTTGGAGTACCAGTGGTCGCGTTCGGGGCGCTTGCGCACGCCCGCAAAGATTTCTGCCAGGTCGTTCTCGAGCAGGGTTTCCTTCTCAAGCAGGGCCAGGGAGAGAGCATCGAGTACGTCGCGGTTATCGCGCAGAATCTCGTAGGCCTCGTCGTGGGCCTGCTCCAGCAGGGCTGCGACTTCCTGGTCAACCAGGTAGGCCATCTCGTCGGAGAAGTTGTTGCCGCCGCCAGCACCGCCGCCCAGGAAGGGGTCAGATTCCTTAGCTGCAAGTCGAACTGAACCGACCTTGGCACTCATGCCGTACTCGGTCACCATCTTGCGGGCGGTATCGGTTGCCTTCTGAATATCGTTGGACGCACCGGTGGAGGGGTCGTGGAAGATCAGCTCTTCGGCGGCGCGGCCACCCATAGCGTAGGCCATCTGGTCGAGCAGTTCGTGGCGGGTGGTGGAGTACTTGTCGTCCTGGGGCATGACCATGGTGTAGCCCAGGGCGCGGCCGCGCGGCAGAATCGTAATCTTGGTGACGGGTGCTGAGTTGCGCAGGGCAGCTGCAACCAGGGCGTGGCCGCCTTCGTGGTAGGCGGTGACGGTGCGCTCGTGCTCGCTCATGATGCGGGAGGATCGCTGGGGGCCTGCCATGACGCGGTCGATTGCCTCGTCGATAGCGCGTTCGTCGATGACGTTACCGCCGTCTCGGGCGGTGAGCAGGGCGGCTTCATTCATGACGTTGGCCAGGTCAGCACCGGTAAAGCCGGGGGTGCGCTTGGCGACGGAGGCTAGATCAACGCGGCGGTCGATGGGTTTGCCGGTTGCGTGCACCTCGAGGATCCGCTGGCGGCCCTTGAGGTCGGGGGCGTCTACACCGACCTGGCGGTCGAAGCGGCCAGGACGCAGCAGGGCCGGGTCAAGCACGTCGGGGCGGTTGGTTGCCGCGATAACGATGATGTTAGAGGTGCCGTCGAAGCCGTCCATCTCAACCAGTAGCTGGTTGAGGGTCTGCTCGCGCTCGTCGTTGCCACCGCCCATGCCGACGCCGCGCTGGCGGCCGACGGCGTCGATTTCGTCGACGAAGATAATGGCGGCCTTGTTGGACTTGGCTTCTTTGAAGAGGTCGCGCACACGGGAGGCACCCACGCCCACGAACATTTCAACGAAGTCGGAGCCGGAGATGGAGTAGAAGGGGACGCCGGCTTCACCGGCTACGGCCTTAGCAAGCAGGGTCTTACCGGTACCGGGAGGGCCGTAGAGCAGTACGCCCTTGGGGATCTTGGCGCCCAGGCGGGTGAACTTTTCAGGTTCGGCCAGGAATTCGCGCACCTCTTCGAGTTCTGCCAGGGCTTCGTCAACACCGGCAACGTCGGCAAAGCGCACGGTGGGGTTGTCTTTGTTGAACTTCTTAGCGCGTGACTTGGAGAAGTTCATAATCTGGTTGCTGCCGCCGCCCATGCGTGACATCAGGAACCAGAAGAGGGCCACCAGAATCACAAAGGGCAGGATGAAGGACAGCATGGAGGTGAACCAGTTGGTCTGCACCGGCTGATCGGTGTAGGACTCAAGGTTAGCGTTATCCATGGCCGCGACAACGTCAGTGGCGCGGGGCTGAACGTAGTAGAAACTTACATTCTTGCCCTGGTTTTCACCGGCAGGGTTCACGTAATCGTCTTTGAGTTCCAGGTCTACGCGCTGGTCACCGTCGAAGATTTTGGCGCTGACGACCTTCTCGTCATTGAGCAGACCGATACCCACGTTGGTATCAACGCGGGTTGAGGCTGCCAGAGAGTTTGCGAAGATCATGGGCACAGCAATGAGAACTGCCAGCAGTACCCAGAACCAGGGCCCTGAGATGAGCTTGCTGAAGAACCCCTTTTTCTTGGGGTCAGAGGTGTTATCCGTATTCTGCACAGCCGCGCCTTCCACAAAAATAACGGGGCGGGGCGCCGTGTGCGCCCCGCACAAAGGTAGCCCCAGCACCCGGCGGTGGGTGCAGGTGGGCCTAGACCTATCTAATGTACCTAAAGTTGCTGGGTACTCGCTTAATGCCTCAAGGTTTTCACCTCAGGGCTAAAGCACCGGCGGAGGGGAGTCTGCCAGGGCTCTCTGACGCGTGCTCGCTGTTTAGGAGTAGACGTGGGGGGCCAGAGTGACGATGCAGTCCAGGTTGCGGTAGCGCTCGGCGAAGTCCAGGCCGTAGCCGACGACGAATTCGGGTTCGATGTCCCAGCCGACGTACTTGACGTCAACATCGGTCTTGACGCTCTTGGGCTTGCGCAGCAGGGTGCAGATTTCGACCGAGTTGGCGCCACGGGAGACCAGGTTCTGCTGGAGCCACTTGAGGGTCAGGCCCGAATCGATGATGTCTTCCACAATGAGCACGTCGCGACCGGTCAGGTCGGTATCAAGATCCTTGAGGATGCGAACGACGCCGGAGGACTTGGTGCCTGAACCGTAGGAGGAAACTGCCATCCAGTCCATGGTGTAGTGGGCCTTGAGGGCGCGGGAGAGGTCGGCTACGACCATGATGGCGCCCTTGAGTACGCCGACCAGCAGTACGTCGCGGCCTTCGTAGTCCTTGTCGATTTGGGCGGCAAGTTCCTTAATCTTGGCGTCGATTTCTTCCTTGGTGAAGAGAACGTGCTTGATGTCGTTCTGTACGTCGAGTGCGTCCACGGTTGATCGCTTTCTGCTGGTTCAAAGGTTCTGCGCCCTGCCCCGGTGATGGGGCAAAGCGCGTGTTCACCTTTAAGTATGGTTTATGGGGTGGTCTTGAGTAAAACGATGAGACCGGTTTTCTTGAGGTTATAGCTCTGACCTGCCCGGGTAATGGTAGCGCCGGGGCGGCGGCGGTAGGCCGAAATGTGCCCGGGCAGTTGCAGGGGACCTGCCACGGAGTGTTCGGCAGCAAAGGCGTCCAGCGCCGCTAAGCGCTCAAAGCCCGGGGCGATACCCCCGGCTGCTTCAAGGGCAAGGGCGAGGACGCGGGTGCGTAGGGCCGGGTGCAGGGCAGTGAGCGCAGCGCGGTTAAGCAAAACCATTTCCCCACCATGCTCTACCCCAAGCTTGCTCGCTGTGTCAGCCCCAGCCAGGACGAGCTCGTCCGCCCCCACCAGTACCTCCTGCAGGGCCTGCTGGGCGGCGGACGCCAGGTAGTCGGCGTCCGCACCGGCGATGGTCGCGGTGCGGGCCAGGGATACAGCTACGCCGCCGCCCAGGTGTTCTTCAAGGTAGGGCAGGACGCTGTGGCGCACGCGGGCGCGCATGAGCGACTGGTCGGTGTTGGTGGGGTCCTGCCAGGGGGTGAGGCCCGCATCAGCGCAGATCTCTTCGATGTCTGACCTGCGCAGGGTGAGCAGGGGGCGGATGACCCGTACAGGGCCGGCGGGGTGGTCTTCGGTGCGGTCCACGGGCATACCCGCCAGGGAACGGGTGCCAGAGCCCCGAGCCAGGCCCAGCAGTACGGTTTCGGCCTGGTCGTCGAGGGTGTGGCCCAGGGCAACGGCGTCCGCCCCGGTTGCGGCCAGCGCCCGGGCGAAAGCACCGTATCGGGCGGTACGGGCCGCCATTTCGGGCCCCTCCTTACCCTCTTCAACGGTCACGGTTTCTACCAGCACCGGGCTAAGACCCAGCTCCCGCAGAATCTGGGCGGTGCGCTCAGCCACCTGGGCTGAGCCGCCCTGAAGCTGGTGGTCCACCACCACCGCACCCACGCGTACGTCCTGGCGCCGGTTAAAGTGGGCCAGAAGAACCGCCAGGGCCAGCGAGTCGGGGCCGCCCGACACCGCAGCCAAGACCAGAGGAACCTGCTGGGTCTCCGGTCCTGGGCCAGGGCGTCCTGACGAACCGGTAGGGGCCACCGTCCCTGCCCCAAATACCTGATCCAGCACGCGTGCCACCTCGCGGCGGGCAGCTCCCACCACCGGGTTCAAACGAGTTTTACGGCCCTGCACTACTTGCTCTCTTCCTCTAGCTCTTCACCCAGGACCCGCTCAATCCAGCGAGCGGGGGCATGAATTTCTGCCACGGTGGGCAGGTTCTCGGGGGCCTGCCAGATACGGTTGAACCGCTCCATACCCACCTCGTCGATCACGGCCTGCACGAACTTTTGGCCGTTCTTGTACTGGGCCATCTTGGCATCCATGCCCAGCAGCTTGCTCATAAAGCGGGGGAAGAAACCCTGGGTTTGGCTGCGGCGCTCAAAACGGCGGCGGATGGTCTTCACCGAGGGAACAATCGAGGAGTCAACCGCATCCATCACCACGTTGGCGTGGCCCTCGAGCAGACTCATAACGCCGGTGATGCAATCCAGCAGGTCCTTGCCCTCATCGCTGAGCAGCAGGGCAGCGCCCGCGGGGCGGGCTGTCTCAGCGCTCTCCCCCGGCGCCTCCTGCTTCTTCATGCCCCGCACAGCGCCACTGGCAGCTGTGGCGATACGCTCCGGTAGGTTATCGGTGGTCGCCCCCAGCTCCCGCCCCAGCCGGTGCATCAGGTCAAGCAGGTAGTCACGCAACCAGGGGGCAGCGGCAAACTGTACCCGGTGGGTCTGCTCGTGCAGGGCCACCCAGAGGCGAAAGTCAGCCGGGTCGAGGTTCAGCTCTTCTTCCAGCTTCATCAGGTTGGGAGCCACAATCATCAGGCGGCCACCGGGTGCCCCGTGGCCGGCAAGCGCCGCATAGGGGTCGTACTGGCCCAGGACGCGGGTAGACAGGAAAGCCAGCACGCCCCCAATTTCTGCGGCCCCACCCATCTCTGTCACCGTTTTCTCAGTACCAGAGAGCCTGGCGAGACGGTCACCTAGCACCCGCTCAGCAACAGGCCCCAGGATTATGTCAAAGGACTGGGTGTTGGCTTTAACCCAGGTGGCACGGTCAACAATGAGCAGTTCAGAATCGTGCAGGTTCTCAGCGGCAGCTAGCTGGGTAATAGCGTGCACATGATCGACGGCGGCTGTGGCGGCGTAGCGCATCTCTTCAACCGCTTTGCGTTTGGCAGCGACCTCAGCGCGAGGGCCAGCCGGGGCCAAAGTTCCTGCAATTTTATGGGCCAGGGAGAAGTTGAGCTTCATGGGAACCCACTCTACCCCGCCCCAGAACCTCCCATCACCTGCATCGGATTCTCCTAGGGTCCCATCTACGCCTGTCCACGACCATTATGAGCGTGAGCCGGCCCATTTATTTTGCTGCTGGTGGGGCCCTTGTCTAATTGGTGAGGTGGGGACTTTTGAATAAGCCTCTAAGACTGATGTGTGTAGTTAATTGATATCGCGTCTGCGCATAATTACGATACTAATGAAAAGCGATATAAGGGAATAGATAGCTAGAATTGACAAAGCAATAGGCGCGGAATGGGTATCAACTACCCCTGGAGTTCCACCTTGCATCATAGGAGTGGCCCCCAGCGTATGCGCCAGTGACCCGCCTGCAGGCCCGAGGAGAATTTTCTGGACAAAAGAGAGCGACGGCCACATAAGTGATAACCCTGCGATGATATTCTCAAAGGCTAATGTCCATAGCAATCCAACCGACAATGCCAATGCAAGGTTCTTCGTCAAGATTGCTAGCATCATACCAATCCAACATGAAGTAATTCCAATTGCAATTGCAGCTCCCCATGAGGCAAGTAAAAACGTCAGGCTTGGCCAAGATTCATCTACTTGTTCTATGCGAGACATAATAAAACTTGTGATTAAGGCAAATATATGGGCAATAGTGACAATTACTGCTGCGGTTATTGCACCGACCATGAATTTTGCCATGATAATTTCTGTACGATTAGGCCCCTGTGTAAACCTGACCTTCCATGTTCCCCATCCGAATTCGCTACCTGTAATGCAAGCTCCGAGAATCAGGAAGATTGCACCACCAAACATAGGATAGCTACCTACTGACGTGGCAGGAAATTTTGGAAGGGAGATAACTTCCATCACTGCTGACGCGTCGCCAGGGTTAGGCAGTGTCTTTGCAACGATATACGGAATAACATAGGCGAAGAATATGACCATCAGCGTCCATAACGCCCCGATAATGTAACCCAGGGGACGTTTACGCATCAAAAAAAGTTCAGAACGCATTGCTTCAGTCATTGATTTTTCTCCAAATCACGAGCGAGCAAATCAAAAAAATACTGCTCAAGGTTAGTGGAATGTTTGTCAAGGGTTTCATCTGCTAGTTTCCGACCTTCATTAAGGACGATGATACGTGAACACATGAGTTGAATTTCGTTGAGCTGATGCGAAGAAATTAAAACAGTGCGGTCCTCGCTGACTATGTTATCTATGAGGTCGCGCATTTCTTTGACCCCCTGCGGGTCGAGACCGTTCATGGGTTCATCGATAATCAGCAGCTCAGGATCTCCCAATAATGCTTGGGCAACTGCTAAACGCTGCTTCATTCCCATCGAGTAAGTTTTGAACTTGCGATCGGCCGCAGAGGTTAGACCAACTCGTTTGAGAGTGAAATCTACAGAGTTCGGATTGATAGATTTTGCTAAAGCCGCCATAGTGAGACAGTCACGCCCAGTCATACCGGGCATGAAAGCAGGAGATTCAATGGTGGCGCCAATCTTTTGAAGGCTTCGTTGAGACCCTGGTAGCTCATCCAGGACGCGTACATGGCCACTAGACGGTCTAACGAGGCCTAGCAGTATGCGCATCAACGTGGTTTTTCCTGCTCCGTTTGCTCCTAAAAGCCCCACAACTTCGCCAGGATTTAGATCAAACGAGATGTTAGAAAGAGCAACTGTACTTCCGTAGTTCTTCGAGACATTTTCGAAACGGGCTATAGCCTTATGAGGCAAATTTTTATTTGTGGAATCCATTATTTCCTATCGTTTGCTGGGGGTACTATCGCTACGCGACGTGGGCTATATATAACTATAGAGACTTATTCAAAAGCCCCCACCCCCAACTAGACAACGGCCCTAGCCGGGGCAAGCGTCCGCACCTTTAAAGGGGCGGAGGCTGGGCCCCGTGCAGGGCCCAGCCTCCTATCCCGGTGAGGGCACTAGTTAGCTTTCGCTACCCCACCAAGTCTTTAGTTCTCGTCTGCTTCAGCTTCAGCAGCGGACTCATAGTGCGACTTCTCAAAACGTACCTGAGCCTCAGCTACCAGCTTCTCAGCGAAAGCGCGGTCTTCCCAGCCCTCGCCCTTAACCCACTTACCGGGCTCCAGATCCTTGTAGCGCTCGAAGAAGTGCTTGATTTCTTCCTTGAGATGGTCAGCAACATCGCCGATTTCCTGGATGTGGTCGTAGCGCTTGTCTGCGGGAACGCACAGAACCTTGTCGTCGCCGCCAGCTTCGTCGGTCATACGGAAAACACCGATGGGGCGGGCTTCAACCAGCACACCGGGGACAACGTCAACATCGAGAATAACCATGGCGTCGAGCGGGTCACCGTCTTCGCCCAGGGTGTCCTCAAAGTAGCCGTAGGCGGTGGGGTACTGCATGGAGGTGAACAGTACGCGGTCCAGACGCAGGCGACCGGTTTCGTGGTCAATTTCGTACTTGACGCGTGAGCCGCGGTTAATTTCAATCGTGACGTCGAGTTCCAAGGGGAACCTCCTGGTTGAGTGGTGTGTTTGACCCGCGCTGCGCGCGAGTGGTTCGGCATATTAGTCTAACCGAGAACCGGCAGGCTGTACCCCTTTTACAGGGCAGGCGCGCCAGTGTCACCCGTATTACATGCCTCTGCTTCCAAGGCCAGGCATATACCCTATATAGAAGAACCCCTTCGCCCAAGAGCTAACCTGTGGAGGTTTCATGGCCACTTCTCACCGACGCCCCCTGACCGCATGGGTGGTTACTGCCCTACTCGCAGCCGGGTGCGCAGCAGCAGGAGCCTGGGCCGTACCGGCCTGGCAGGAGGCCCAAGACCTTCGCGAAGCCTCGGTAGCCCCTGATATCACGGCCTCGCCGGTTGCGATAACAGAAGCAAGCGCGGGCAACGCCCTCGATTCAGCTGCCCTGAGCGCAGAGCTCGATAGCGTCCTTGACGGTCTAGGCCAGGGGGTTTTCTCGGCCCAGGTTCTTGATGCAGAGACCGGCCAGAGCATCTACTCCCGTGAAGCCCAGGCGAGCCGAACCCCGGCGTCCAACATGAAGCTACTCGTGGACTACGCCCTGCTGACCACTGCACCGCAAGCCCGCTTCACCACGTCCGTCGACCTCAACGACGACTCAACCCTTACCCTGGTTGCCGGCGGCGACACCCTACTGGTGCCAGGGCACTCCGACCCCACCGCGGTGATGGGGCACGCCGGTATCGAGACCCTAGCAGAGCGCACCATCGAGGGCCTTAAAGAGCAGGGCATCAGCGGCAAGGCCCTTACTCTCAACCTGGACACCACTATCTTTTCCGGCAGCTCCCTCAACCCCGAATGGGCCCAGGAAGATATCGACTCCGGCTTCATCAGCGCTGTTACCCCCCTCGCCTTTTACTCCCACTACTCCCCCACCGGCGACGGAACTGCCTCAAGTGGCAACCGCCCCAGCAACGCCCCGGCAGAAGTGCAGCAGGTGCTGGTAGAAGCTCTCAATAGGTTGGGGGCGGACGCCGGGCTCACCTTCACCGCGGGCGAGCAGGTTACTGCCCCCAGCAGCGGACGGGAAATTGCGGCCGTACAGTCAGCCACTGCCGCAGAGCAGTCGGCCCTCATGATGCAGGAATCAGACAATTCTCTGGCAGAGACTCTGGGGCGCAACCTTTCTACCCTCACCGGCGGCGACGGCTCTAGCCAAGGGGCAATAACCGCCGTGCGCGAGGCTCTCTCCACCGCAGGGTTACCCACCAACTACACCCAGGTTGACCTCAGCGGCCTTTCCATGAACAACAAGGTCAGCAACGAACTACTCACCAGCATTGCCCTGCGCGCGGTCAATGGAAACACCAGCGAACGCCTCACCCTGCAGGGTCTGCCGGTAGCCGGCTACAGCGGCACCCTGGGCCTAGCCAGCCGCTTCAACGCCCCTGACGAGGTCGGCGGGCGCGGGGTCGTCCGCGCTAAAACAGGCACCCTGAACTCCGTACTGTCCCTCACCGGCTACACCGTCACAGAATCAGGGCGGGTACTGGTTTTCTCGGTTATCATGAACGACCTTGAAGACACCGATGCCGCCAAAAACACCGTTGACCGGTTCGCAGCAACCCTCAGTAACCAGTAGCTGTAGGCGGATACAAGAAGGGCGACCCCACAGATGTGGGGCCGCCCTTCACATGTAGGTCTAAAAGCGGGGACTAGCTTACCCAGACGCCGCGGGCTTCAGTCCAGTTGATGGTGGTACCGCTAGAGAAGGTCACACGGGTGACGCCATCAATCCAGCGCACCTCATCGGTGACGGGGAAACCGAGAGCTGCAGGGCCACCCAGAGCGTACCAGTGGGCAGAGATGGCTCCGGATTCATTGATGACGTGGGCGCTTGTAGACGGGGTCCAGTAAACGGAGTTAATGGTCCCGTTCTTCACGAAATCCTGTCGCACGCTACCCCAGAATTCGTATTCGGAGTTCATGGGGTAGCCCCAGTTATGCTCAAAGCCGCTGCTGGCGTAGCGGCTACCAATGGCACCACCCCAGTAAACGTTATGAGCACCGGTGGAAGCGGTCCAGTAGATGGTGCGTCCCTTAGCAAAGTTCTGAATCACACCACCGTTGACCGAGGTAAAAGGATTGCCGGTGGGCAGGCCAAAGGTATCAGCCCCACCATTGGCATGGTAGTGGTCGGCAAGCTTGTCGCTCAGAGGGTAAGCGCTTACCTCAGACGAGCCGTTAGCCAGGGTGCTGATGCTGTTAATGGTGGAGACGTAGTCGTTGGGGCCCTTGCCTGCTTCGTAGCGGTAGATACCAACGTTGCCCAGGACGCGCCAGGGCAGGGAGGTGCCATGACCGTAGCAGAAGCCGATGCCGATGACGTTGGCCTGGGGGGCTAGGATGGCGGCACGGTGGGGAGGCGAGCTCTTCCAGAAGTTGAGAAGCTGGTTGAGGTCGTCATTGTAGGAAAGAGCGATAACTTCGCGAACGAAGCTGTAGCCCTGCACCTTGGAGTTGTAGAGGAACTCGGTGCCGTGCGAGAAAGCTCCGGCCTTGAACTGGCGGATAGCCTCTAGCTCCATGACGGAAGCCACGGTAGCTGAGTGCTTGACTGCACCCAGGCCGTTCTGGGCGCGGTAGGCATTGATGAGGTTGAGCAGGGTCTGCTGGTCGGCAGCGCGCTGGGCGGCAGTGACAGTGCGAATGTCTGATGCGGCGGCAGTTGCTGCGGTGATTGCAGTGGTAGCTGCCAGGCCGGTTAGGGCAAGGACGGCCGCCTGGCGGCGAGTCGGCTGAACAGCTCGCGCGGTTTCAAGAATGCTCTTCATTCAGATTCCTCTTTTTCGAGTGGTAATGATGCAAAGGGGGATTTTGCTGAACACAACTTTATAGAATCGTGACCTATTTTTGACCGTTTTGTGACACTTTTTTGGGATTTAATTCAGGCCTGAATACAGGCTGAGAATTATAAAGATTGCTTACTTACAGCGTTCCAGCACATCAGCCCCCGCTTCCCACTACCATCACAGCTATTTCACCAAAGTTAACTTCAACAAAAATTCACCCGGCTTAGGAGTGTTGACGACCGTGCGGGCAGATTAGCAAAACAGAGGATGACAAGGCCAAAAAACTTAGACACACCGCCAAAACACCCCACAGACTGCCCCCTATTGGGCACCACTGTACTTACACACATCCCACCTGCACCCCACAAGAAGCGAAACCCGCCTGCCACAGCCGAGCAACAAAAAGGAAATTTGTACATATGACACAGATTACATTTTCAAAGTTTTTGTTCTATATCAGTGAGTAATTTTTAGAATGTATGTTCTAAATTCTTTTATTGGTCCGAACCACTTATGGTTATCGCTGCATCACCTACTCAGCCCCTAAAATGTCAGCCGTCCTTGCTAGCCTTGAAGACAGCGAACCCCAAGGAGCCCCATGTTCTTCATCGATGCAGATTCCTCCCCCGCATTACCGGCTATGACCCTTGAGCCCCTGGGTAAATCCCTGGTCTATTCAGCCACCGACCTAGTGACTTCAGCGCAGTGCCAGTTTGCCGCGCTCTATGCCCTGGACCAGTTACTGGGCAGGGTGCCCCGCCTCGAACGCGTCGAAGATCCTCAGCTCCGCAGGGCGGCTGCCCTGGGTGAAGCTCACGAACAGCGCGTCCTCAACCGCTTTATAGCGACCTACGGCAGCTGGGACTCAGCGGCAGGGCAAGGAGTGTATGAGGTTAAGCCACCGCAGGTCTATACTCGCCAAGCTCTCGAAGAGAAACACGCTGAGACTCTTTCTGCCCTCCGAGCGGGAGCAGACGTTGTTTTTCAGGCCAGCTTCTTTGATGGTTCTTTTCACGGGCGGGCTGACTTCCTCGTCAAGCAGCCTGACGGCAGCTACCGGGTAGTTGATACCAAGCTAGCCCGCACGGCTCGCGTGCCTGCCCTCTTACAGGTTGCGGCCTACGCCGACCAGTTGCAGCGGGAGGGCATTGCCTGTGATCCCTTTGCCTCGCTGATTCTGGGCAACGATATTGAGTCCCTCCACGAGCTAGCTACCCTTACACCGGTATTCGAGCAGAAGCGGCAGCGTCTTATAGAGCTCCTCACCGCCCATCGGGAGCCGGGGGCTGCCCCGGTGAGCTGGTTTGTAGAAGCCGGTAGCCCAGAGGTTACCAGGTGCGGGCATTGTGATACCTGCCAGGTGATGGTGCGAGAGCACCGGGATATGCTCCTGACTTCGGGTATGACGGCGAAGTCACGTCAGACTATCTACGAGCGCTGTGGTGTTCAGAGTATTGACGAGCTGGCGGCCCTGGCAGGCCAGCCTCAGCTTCCGGCTCTCGTACGCCGCTATGCAGAGCAGGCTGCCCTACAGACCGGCGTGTCGGAGCCTGACGGAGCAGTGGTGGTAGAGCGGGAGGGGCAGGAACATACTGTCTCGTACAAGCTCCTGCCCCGGCACTCCTTACGGATGCTCCCTCGGGCGAGCGCGGGCGACCTCTTTATGAGTCTGCGCTCTGACCCGCTCTGGCGCGATGGAAAGGCAGCTCACCCCTCCCTTACCTGGGGTTTAACCTATCTCCTGGGTGCTGTACACCTTGCTGATCAGCCTGGCGAGGAGCCCCTCTTTAGCCAGTTTTGGGCATCTAGCAGGGCTACCGAGGGCCGGCTTATAACTGACTTTCTCGGCATGCTGCACCATCAGCGCCAGCTGAACCCCGGTTTGCGGGTCTACTACTTTGGGGCGTCTGTTATAGCTGCTCTTCAGCAGTTAGCGTCGATGCACGGGATTGGCGAAGCTTATCTCACCGATATGCAGCGGGAGGGTGTTTTCATTGACCTTTCTGAGGTGCTGCGCCGGTCGATGCGTTTGAGCGAGGGCACCCGGGCACTGACCGCTATTGAGCCCCTCTACGCTCAGGGGCTTGAGCCTGCCCCTGATATTCCGGTGACGGCCTTTGCCGATGTGGTACAGGCCGAGAAGGAAGGGCGTGCTGAGCAGGCCGAAGCTATGCGCTCTGCACTTGCTCGTAGTCTGTATCGCACGGGTCTGTCTCTATCTCAGTTACGCGCCTGGTTACTGGGGTTGGCGGGCCGATCGGTCGACGATGAGCTGGTGCAGCCCGCTCCCCTGGCTGATCTGAACGAGCTGCTGGTGCAGGCGGGTAGGGCTGAAGACGAGACGGATACTGAGCGGGTTCTACGCCGGTTTGTTGAGGCCCTGGACACCGGTGGCGAATTGGAGCCGCAGAAGCAGGCTGTTGCTATGGTGGCTACGGCGACGGGCTACCATCGTCGCGAGCGCCGTCAGTTCTGGTGGGATCATTTCAATCGTCTGACGGCTCCCCGTGAGGATTGGGAGGACGCCCGTGATGTGGTTTTGCTGGGTCGCTTGCAGGTGGTTGCCGATTGGCATCGTCCGGAGCGGGCACGGTCCGCGGTGCGTTTGCTGAGCGGGGTGGCGAGGGTCGCTCCGGGTTCGTCGGTGAGGGTGGGCGATAGCAATCTCTTTGCCATGTATGCGCGCCCTTTTCCGCCTTTTTTGGAGCGGGAGGCTCGGCAGCAGGCTTTAACCTATGCGGCTCTGCATGAAGGGGTACTGCCGGTGGAGGCCGAGCGGGCCGGTGCCTTTAATACCGAGATTGTGGAGTTAGAGGAGATTCCGGAGCATGAGGCGGGTCAGCCCAATCTGGTGCGGATTACGGTGCGGGAGAGTTTGAAGACCTCAGACGGTGAGCCACCTGAAACCTACTCACATCTACCGATGGCGCTCACTCCCGGGCAGCCCATTCCGACACAGGCCCAGGAGCAGGCTCTACTTGAATTGGCGGCGCGTACCGCCCGGGTGCTGCCTGAGTTACCGGCGTCGGCGGGTACCGATGTGGTTCGTCGTGTTCCGCCGCGGCTGGTTGAGGGCGGTGTTTTGCCGCATCCGCAGGATTTTGTAGAGACACACGGTTCTCTCGCGACGGTGCAGGCTATTTATCAGGCGGTGAGCCAGCTCGATCGGTCATATGTGGCGGTGCAGGGCCCTCCGGGGTCAGGCAAGACCTTCGTGGGGTCTCATGTGATTGGCCGTCTTGTGGCTGCGGGCTGGAAGGTGGGTATTGTTGCCCAGTCCCATGCGGTGGTTGAGAACATGCTGCTGGGATGTATCAGTAATGGCCGCGTAGACCCTGACCAGATTGCTAAGGGGGCGGGCAAGAGCCAGACCCCGAATTGTCCCTGGCGCGAGGTTCGCAACCCCGATATTTCCAGGTTTATGGATGAGCCCGGTGGCCGTATTTTTGGCGGCACGGCCTGGGATTTTGCCTCTGACCGCAAGTTCCGGTTTGAGGGGCTTGATCTTCTGGTCATTGACGAGGCGGGTCAGTATTCCTTAGCCAATACGCTGGCGGTGGCCCGTTCGGCCAAGAACCTGCTGCTCCTGGGCGACCCTGCCCAGCTGCCCCAGGTTACACAGGGCACCCACCCCTACCCGGTGGACGAGTCTGCCCTGGGCTGGCTTTCAGCGGGGCGTACGGTGCTACCCGAAGAGTTTGGTTACTTTCTCGATGTCACCTGGCGTATGCACCCTGCCCTGTGTGCCCCGGTCTCGGCCCTGTCGTATGAGGGGCGGCTGGCGTCCGCTCCTTCGGGCACCGAGAGGCACCTGGAGGGGTGGGAGCCCGGGGTCTACCTGCGCACGATAGAACACCGGGGTAACTCAACGGCTTCAGTCGAAGAGGCTGATGAGATTGTGGCTTTGGCCCGCGGCTTCCTAGGGCACCTGTGGACTCCCCACCTGGCTGCCCCCGAGCAGGCAGCGCCCCTGGCCCCCTCAGACATTATTGTGGTGGCAGCCTATAACGCCCAGGTTGATACGATCCGGGCGGCTCTGCTGGAGGCGGGGCTAGCGGACGCCGACGGCGGGGGTGTGCGCGTCGGTACGGTTGATAAGTTCCAGGGGCAGGAGGCTCCGGTGGTGCTGGTGTCGATGGCTGCTTCGAGTGCCGGTGATAGCCCCCGCGGAACCGATTTTCTGCTCTCGCCCAACCGGTTGAATGTTGCCCTGTCCCGCGGCATGTGGGCGGCGGTAGTGGTGTGTTCAACCCGGTTTACCGACTTTCTGCCCACCAGCCCCGAGGCGCTAGCCCTGCTGGGTGCCTTTATCCGCCTTGAGCGGGCAGCCCTGCCCTTCCCCGATGAGGGGGAGGCTGGCGTCCGCCCCGATACCCCCACCGTTAGGAGTTAGCATGCCCCTCTCCCCCACCCACCGTAAGCGCTCCCCCTATCTCTTTCACTTTGACGGGCAGACCGTGGCCCTGGGCGAGCCCCGCTACCTGCAGCGTATCGATGAGCGTCTGCGTGAGCAGGGGTACGCCACCCGCCCGACCTACTGGGACCAGGCCTACCTGGCTGACCTGGCAGCCTCGGCTCCCGAGGAAGGCGCGCAGGATCAGTTCGCTTCGCCCAGCGACCCCGCCCAGCTCAACAGCGTGGGGGTTTCGTGCAGTAGCAGTGAGTTCTGGTCGGCCATGTACGCCCGCAGTTTCGGCTCCACCCCCTGGGGCAGGGAGGGTGAGACCCTCTACATGCCCCAGCTACCCGACTGGTTGGAGCGCACCCGCGCCTGGACGCTCGACCCTCTAGCCCCGCAGGACGGCCCCGGCGACCTCGACTCGGCAGGCGGCTGGGTGCGGGTACGGGACCAGGCGGGAGCCGGTGCTCCCCTGGGGCTGTTTCAGCTCACCAGCCCCGACTATTTCTGGGTCTTTGGGTCAGGGCCCGACCTCAAACAGGTGGTGCACCTCTGCCGGGAGCTGGGGCGGGACCTAACCGGTTTCGATGCAGCGACCGCCTACCTGGGCTATGACCTGACCTGCAGCAGCATCCGGCTTCCGATTGAGTGCGCCCAGCCACTCCAGGAGCAGCTCTTCTTAGCCGGGGTGGACGCCGAAACCCTGCTCTGGGGTGAGGGCTAGTTTTCTGCCCGCTCGCTCTAGGGCATACTGAAAGACATGTTTGTACTGACCTTCATTGCCCGCTCGTCCCAGGGTTCGGTGCAGGAGCGCCTCGCCGACCTTGAGAACCGTCTCGAACAGCTGGCTCCCACTGTTGCTTTTACCCGCACCTACCCCGATGAGCTGCAGGGGGCTTTCGATCAGGCCGAGGACGCCCTCGCCGCCGCCCTGCTCGGGGCCCGGTTTGCCCGGTTTTGGGTGGGCATCGGCGCCGGTGAGCTGGTACGGCCGCGCTTCGCAGCGGCCCTGGGGGCGGTTTCTACCCCGGAGTGTTCGGGCTCTGCCTTGAGCCTATCTCGGTCGGCCGTGGAGCAGGCCCAGACCGGTGCCCCACCGCGCGGTATCTGTGTGCACGCTGAAGGGCAGGGCATCCGGGCCGACCAGGTAACCGGCCTATTGCGCCTGCTCTACCGGGTGGCGTCCGCCCGTACCGAAGCCGAGTGGCGGGTGCTTGACCTGCTCGTGCCCGGTGTGCGCGGGCAGCAAAAGGCGGTTGCCCAGGCTCTGGGAATTACCTCCCAGGCGGTGAGTAAGACCCTGGTGCGGTCCTACTGGCATGAGGAGCTGGCTTCTCGCGAGCTCATCGCCGAGCTGCTCGAGGGCTTGGAGGGGCAGGAGCAGTAGGCCGGGCACCGGCAAACTGTCAGTGCAAGAGGAGTGAAATTACCAGAATCACGGGCATGGCTCCCAGGGTACTGAGCAGCACGATATCGCGGGAGAGCGTGGTTGCTACGTTGTACCGCACCGCGTAGTTATACATGTTCTGGGCGCTGGGCAGGGCTGCAAGAATGGTGGCTGCGAAGATATCACTCTCACTGAGGTGGAAAACGTAGCGGGCCAGCAGGTAGGCAACCAGCGGCATTAGAAGGTTCTTAAAGCTGGCGGCAAGCACGGTTTCGAAGCGTTGGCCGGGGGTATCGAGCACCTTGGAGCCCCGCAGCGACATGCCGAAGGCAGCCAGAATCAGCGGTACGCCCGCGCCGCCCAAGATACGGAAGGGCTCCATCACCACATCGGGAACCTGCAGGTTGAACACGTTGACCAGCAGGCCCAGGGCTGAACCGATAATCAGCGGGTTTTTGATGGGCTGGGTGGCAACGGCTTTCATGGAAACCGAGCCGTGGGAGATGGCGTCCAGGATTGAAAGCACGATGGGGGCGGCGATCAGGAGCTGGAAGAGCAGGATAGGGGCTACCTGGGCGGCGTCGCCCACGATGTAGGTTGCTACGGGCAGGCCCATATTGTTGGCGTTGATATAGCCGCTGGCGGCGGCGCCCACGGTGACGGTGCCGGCGTCCTTTTTGAGCAGGAACCTGGCGATGGCGGCAAAAAGCAGGGCGACCGTAGCGAAGCTCAAGATAGCCACGGGAAGGCGGCCGGAGAAGATAACGTGCAGGTCAGCCCCGGCCATGGTCACGAACATGAGCGGGGGCAGGGCTACGAAGAAGGCAAAACGGTTGAGGGAGAGCCCGGAGTTGGGCGGCAGAATGTCGAGGCGGGCGACCAGGTAGCCTACGCCCACCACGACCGCGATGATGGTAAAGCCTTCAAGGACTGCGAGCATGCTGGGCTTCTTTCTGCCGTCGAACCGTTAGGGCTTGAGTTGGCAGGCGGTGGAGCGGTTGGTGGAGATGTGCAGGTAGACTCGCTCAGCCAGCGGGCGCAGCAGGGGGTTCTTCAGGGCGGACGCCGCCACCCGCACGGGCGCGTACCGGCTGGTGGAAAGGGCTAGGGCGATGGCGAGCGCCCCGTAGGCCACCTGCCCGGTGGGGGTGATGAAGGGGATTTGGCGCATGAAGCGTTCGAGGTCGACGCCGTACTCTTGTAGGCGGTCGTAGTGCCCGGCCTGCACCCGGGCGTCTAGGCCCAGGTGGGTGAGTACTCGGGCGGCTTTTTGGCAGATGCCGCAGTCGGGGTCGTAGAGCAACAGGCCTTTAGCTGGTACGGAGGTGGTCACGGTGGCCCTTTCTCTTCCAGGTCAGATGTAAGACCACCATAGCAAGCAGGGCGAGCAGCACCATAGATGAACGCATTATTTCAACGGGTATGATGGGCCAGCCGGCATGAGCTGCTAGGTCACCCAGGTCTGTGAGCTGAGCCAGGCAGGCTAACATCCAGATAATGGCCAGGGCGCGTACAGCTCGCCCACGGGTAACCAACACTGCAAGAGTGGGCATAACCCAGACCCAGTGGTGTAACCAGGACACCGGGGAAAGCAGGCAAGTAGCACAACCGAGTACTGCGGCGGCAGCAAAACCGTCACCACACGCTAACTCTCGGTGGGCCTGGGAAAACGCTACCGCTACAATAGCTAGCAGTAAGGGTGCTAACAGGAGCAGAGAATGGGTACCTACCCAGCGTTCAGCCACCCCCTGCAGAGAGCTGTTACCCGAAGTAGCAAAGTTAGTTCCTAAATCGACAACATTTTCCAGGCCAGAGAGTTTAGACCCAAAATAGGTTGAACTGGGTTCAGGCAGGAGCAGGAACCCCAGGACTACGGTAGCTAAGGCTGCCGCCGTTGCCGTCAAAGCCGGGCGCAGGCGTCCGCTTACCCAGAAGAAAAGAATAAAAAGAGCCGGAGTCAGTTTGATCCCTGCTGCCAGCCCAATCAGCACTCCGCGAGGCAGATAGCGGGTCTGTGGGCAAACCATGTCGATGAGGCAGAGAGAAACAAGAAGCAGATTAATCTGCCCGAAAATAAGATGCTGAGCTACGACGTTCAGGGGTAGGGCAAGCAGGTAGGTGGCGGAGAGTGCCGCGGCCAGGCGGACGCCTGTCAGGTGCGGACGCACGTAGATGAGACTGAGCAGGAGCAGGATGCCCAGCGCCAGGCAGTTGAGGAAGGTCCAGCCCCCAATCCCTAGCGGTTCCGGCAGCCAGGCTAAAGGGATCAGCAACAGAGCAGTAAAGGGCGTGTACACGAAGGGGAGCCCCTGGGGTACGTACACCCCGGTAATGTTCTGACTATAAAAGTCAGCCCCGGCAAGCACAGCTACTCCGGTCCCACGGTAGACTCCGTAGTCAGCCGGATTAAAAATGAGGGGTGAATCCAGAAGTGAGCAACGAGCCCAGGCGGTAGCCAGAGCTAAAAGGCAGAGAACAACCGCCCCTGCACAATAGTTCTTAAGGATGGAGCGGTTCGCCCCCCTGAGAGCCCTGATGCTGGTTAGCAATGATGACGCTATCTTCATCAATCATGAGTTCCTACCCATCTGCGCAAGGCCATGCCACAGGGTTAAAATTGGTTTTTACTCTGTATGTCATGGGCTGAATCATAGATAAAGAATATCCCCCTACACCCAATAGGTATAGAGGGGATATATGGGGGCTTATTCATTAGGGTAGGTGGAGCAGGCTCACAGCGAAGCTGCTGGCTCGGCGGCTGGCGTGAATCGCATTGTGAGCGAAGCGAACCATGCGAGAGGGTCGGCAGCGAGCGTGAGCCTGCGGAACCCCTTATGAATAAGCCTCATGGTTTTAGAGCAGGTCCCGCAGGATCGGCACCGTGCCGTCCTCGTAGACCGAACCGGTGACGTCCGTAGCCAGCTCTGCCACCTCGGGTAGGGCCTGGCCCATAGCCACGCCGCGGGCGGCCCAGTGGATCATTTCCTTGTCATTCAGCCCGTCACCGATGGCGATGGTGTGGCGGGGGTCCACGCGCAGTTTGCGGCGGATCTGCTCCAGGGCGGTTGCTTTAGAAACCCCGTGGGCAGCTACATCGAGCCAGGCACTCCAGCCCACTGCGTAGTTGACCCCGTGCAGACCCGAGTCGTAGATAGCGCGCTTGAAGTCATCGGGGGTGTCGGTGGGTGAGCAAACCACCACGCGCACGGCCGAGTTCATAGCAGCCATCTCGGTGCGGGTGGTCTTGACGGTGTTAACCCCAAAGGACCAGTCCTCAAAGTTGTCGGTGGCGTAGACGGTGCCGTCGGGTGCTTCAAGGGCTAGGGAGGCATGTGGCAGCTTAGCTTTGAGTAGCTTAATAGCGTTGGAGGGGTCGAAGCTGACCTTGTCGATAATGCGGTAGCCAGCCTCAAGTGAAGGGTCGATACTGAGAGTAACCGCGCCGTTGGAGCTCACAGCGTAGCCGCGGGTCAGCCCAATCATCTCAACGATGGGCAGGGTGGCGCCCAGGGACCGTCCGGTGGAAATCACGACGTGATGGCCGGCGTCCACGACATCCTGGGCGGCCTTTTTGACGGCCTCGCTCATGGCACCGTCGTGGGTGACCAGGGTGCCATCAACATCGATAGCGACCATGTACTTGGCGCCTTCTTCTTTCTGCCAGGTGGAGCGGCGTAGTGGCAGGGTTTGCATGTCTTTGATCTCTGAAATCATCGGTGTCTCTTTTCTTCTCGTGTAGACCAGACTATACAAAAGCCGGGTTAAGGCAAGGTGAGCAGGGGGTGAAGGGTCGCCCAGCGGGGGCGTCCGTAGGGTGAACTGCATGGTTTCTTTCGAGATGCGGAAGAATATCCGCAGTTCGAAAGAAACCCCGCAGTTCGCGAATCTACCGGGTCGGGCCAGTACAGAAGTGGAGGTTAAACTTGTATGTATGTCTCTTGCCAAGCTGTCTAACAGTACCCAGAACTACCTCAAAATTATTTGGGGCATTACCGAGCACGGTACCGAACCTGCATCTACCTCTGTCATTGCGGCGAGGGCAGGGTTGCGTCCGTCGTCGGTATCGGACGCGGTGAAGCGGCTTGCTGCCGCCGGACTGGTGGAGCACCAGCGATACGGGACAATTGAGCTGACAGAGCAGGGACGGGAATATGCGGTGTCGATGGTGCGCCGCCACCGCCTAGTTGAGACTTTTCTGGTGAAGACGCTGGGCTACACCTGGGATCAGGTACACGATGAGGCGGAGGTGTTGGAACACGCCGTCTCGGATTTAATGATTGAACGGATTGACGCCCTGTTGGGGCACCCAACCCGCGATCCGCACGGCGACCCGATCCCCTCCCCCACGGGTGAGGTAGAGTCCATTGCCCCGCATACCCTTCTTGATTGTTCGCCGAAGGACAGGGTGCTGGTAGAGCGTATTTCGGACGACGACCCCCAGCTTTTGCGGTTCTTTGCGGGGCATGGCATTGCCCCGGGTACGCGCTTGGAAGTTACCGCTGTTAACAGTGCAGAGGCGGGGCAGGGTTCCGCCGTGAATCTGGCTCTGCCTAATGATTCTGAGCTCTCCCTCGATGCGGGTGCAGCTGCCGCCGTGTATGTCTCTTACCTGTAGAAGGCAGGAGTGCAGGGCGGTCTCGTCGTGGCCTGCCCGTCCTGTGAGGAGGTGCCGGTGAGCGCTTCCCTCGTCCCTGGACGCCTAGCCCTTGGACGCCTGAGCGGTTGCCTGGCGTCGAGCCAGCAGGCCATGGCGCGGGGCACATAGGTAGGCTGCGCCGAAGAAGGTGCCTAAGGCGATTACTACCGCACCACCGGCGGAGACGTCTAGATGGTAGCTGGCGTAGAGCCCCACCAGGGCACCGGCTAGGGACACACCGGCAGAGATCGCCAGCATGGTGCTGAATCTGTCGGTGAGCAAACGCGCTGTGGAGCCGGGAATTACCAGCATGGCGACAACCAGCACCACGCCCACAATCTGCAAGGCGAGTACCGAGGTCAGGGCGAGCGCCACCAGCAGGATCCCTGCCAGCAGCCGCGGGCTCAGACCAATGGCGTGGGTGTAGCCGGGGTCGAAGGCGTAGAGCACCAGGTCGCGGCGTTTGATTATGAGTACGGTGACTACCAGTACCGCCAACACCGCGATTTGGGCGACTTCAGCCCAGGACACCCCTAGCACGTTGCCAAAGAGTATGCTGTGCAGGTCCGTCTGGGAGGGTGTCACGGAAATCAGTACCAGCCCCAGCGCGAACATCACCGTAAAAACGATGCCGATGGCGGCGTCCTCCCTGATGCGCCCGCTACCACGCACCGCCCCGATGAGGGCAACTGCAAGCAAACCGGCAATCACCGCCCCCACGGCGAAGGGCGCACCCACCATGTAGGCGAGCACCACCCCGGGCAGGACGGCGTGAGAGATAGCGTCGCCCATGAGCGACCAGCCCATGAGCACCAGCCAGCAGGACAGCAGGGCGCAGACGAGGGCGGCAATCACTGTCACCAAGAATCCGCGTTGCATAAAGCCATAGGTCAGCGGTTCTAGGAGTACGTCAAGCACGGTTGCCCTCCTGGGTTGGGGTCAGTGGGTTCATGCCGAAGGCCCGCACCAGGTTATCGGGGGCGAGCACGGTGGCGGGGTCTCCTGCCATCAGCACTTGGTTGCGGAGCAGGACGGCGGTGTCTGCTAGGTCTGCTAGGTTGGCTAGGTCGTGGGTTGAGATCAGGATCCCTGCCCCGGCGTCCCGTAGTTCCCGCAGGAGGGTTACCAGCATGGTTTCGCTCCGTTTATCGACCCCTGCGAAGGGCTCATCGAGTAGCAGGAGTTTAGCTCCTTGTGCCAGTCCGCGTGCCACAAAAGCTCGTTTGCGCTGGCCACCTGAGAGGTTGCCAATTTGCCGGTGGGCCAGGTCGGTGAGTTCTACCCTTTCCAGGGCTTTATCCACAGCGGCGTGGTCTTCGGCCCGGAGCCGTCGGGCGAAGCCCAGCCGCCCGTACCGTCCTTGTGCTACCACGTCACGGACAGATACGGGGAACGAGAAATCGATCTCCTCCCGTTGGGGCACATAGCTCACCACGCCAGCTTTCCGCGCTGCTTTCGGGGTCATGCCGTCAATCATGACCGACCCGCTGGCGGGAGCAACGCCCATGATCGCCTTAAAAAGTGTGGACTTACCCGACCCGTTCATGCCTACCAAGCCACACACGCTCCCGGCGTCTACTGCCAGGTGCGCCCCCCGAAGAGCATACACGTCGCCGTAGGTAACCGTTACATCTCGGATATCTAAAAGGCTCATTCTTGTACTCTAACGTTGCTCAGTTTCTTTTGAAGTTATGGACGCGGCACCGGAAGGCAGGTTGCGGGCCTCCTGGGTGGGGCCGCGTCCTGCGCCGGCAGCCGCAGGTCAGTGGGCGGGAATCTACCAGGTTTTGTTATGTGCCGGGGCTACTTGCTGAGCGCATCTGCAATGGTTTCTGCATCATAGCGAATCAGATCCAGGTAGGTGGGCACGTCTCCGCCTTCTTCAGAGAGCGAATCGACGTAGAGCGCACCTGCATAGGTTGAGCCTGATTCTTGAGCTACCTGTTCCATGGTCTTAGACGACACTGTGGACTCGCAGAACACTGCGGGCACCTTGTTGTCCTCTACAAAAACAGCCACCTCAGCTACCCGGGAGGCGCTCGGCTCGCCGTCTGAGTTCACCGCCCACAGGTACTTTTCGGTGAGCCCGGCGTCTGCTGCTAGGTAGGAGAAGGCTCCTTCGCAGGTCACCAGGGCCCGTTTGCCTTCGGGTACGGTGGAAAGATCTGCCACTAGCTCGTCGTGGACGGCTTGTAGCTGCTTCTTGTAGGTCTCGGCGTTGGCTCGGAAGGCGTCCGCGTTGTCGGGGTCTAGCTCCGCGAAGGCGTCTGCGATGTTATCGACGTAAGTCTGCGCTGCTAGCGGACTCATCCAGGCATGCGGGTTGGGCTTACCGGCGGATTCTGCTTCAGCGATGTTGATGGTCTGTACGCCCTCGGATACGGTCACGCTCTGGGCGTCGGTGTCCTGTAAGAACTGTTCAAACCATGCTTCCAGGCCTAGTCCGTTAGCGAGGATGAGGTCTGCGTCCGCCCCCTTTTTCACGTCGGACGGGGTGGGGTCGTAGTCGTGTATTTCGGCGCCGGGTTTGGTGAGGGATTCTACGGTGATGTGTTCGCCGCCCACGTTCTGCGCCATATCTGCCAGCACGGTGAAGGTGGCGATGACGGTGGGGGTATCGTTTTGCGCTGTAGTGTCGTTGCCGTCGCCTGGGGTGCAGGCGGTGAGAACGCCCAGGGCGAGTGCCCCGCTGGCAGCGAGCATGCGGTGGCTGAGGCGGCGGGTGTGGGGGGTGCGGGTTGCCTTGTTCATGGGTGCGTTGTTCCTTCGTTGGAGGTGCGCGTTCTTCTGACTTACGCCGTTGTAGTCGGTGAAGCCCTGTTCATGGTCTGGTGTGTGCAACCATCATAAGTTCGCCTAGACGAACTTTTCAAGGGGTGCGGCATAAGCCTCCCGTTCGTTAACACAAAAATTCCCCACGAAACCCTGCTTGACAAGTACAAACAGAATCTCGTGGGGAACCAAAAATAAGCTACTGAGCGACGGTAGGAATAACCTCAAGGCCGCCCATGTAGGGGCGCAGGGCCTCGGGGATGCGGACGGAGCCGTCGGCCTGCTGGTGGGTTTCGAGGATTGCAACCAGCCAGCGGGTGGTGGCCAGGGTGCCGTTGAGGGTGGCGACGGTGCGGGTGCCGCCCTTCTTGGTCTTGCCGTCTGCGGTAACGGTGTCGGGCATGCGCTCACGCACGTTCAGGCGGCGGGCCTGGTAGGTGGTGCAGTTGGAGGTTGAGGTCAGTTCGCGGAAGGCGCCCTGGGTGGGTACCCAGGCTTCACAGTCGAACTTGCGGGCGGCGGAGGAGCCCAGGTCACCCGCGGCGGTGTCGATCACGCGGTAGGAGAGCTCGCACTTGGCCAGCATTTCTTCTTCCCAGGCCAGCATCTTGGCGTGCATCTCTTCTGCCTGCTCAACGGGGCAGTAGACGAACATTTCGGCCTTGTTGAACTGGTGCACGCGAATAATGCCGCGGGTGTCCTTACCGGCGGAGCCGGCTTCGCGGCGGTAGCAGGAGGACCAGCCCAGGTACTTCTTGGGGCCCTTGTCGAAGTCGATGATTTCATCGGCGTGGTAGCCGGCGATGGCGACCTCGGAGGTACCCACCAGGTAGAGGTCGTCGCGCTCGAGGCGGTAGATTTCGTCGTCGTGTTCGACGTTGAAGCCGGTGCCGTTCATGGTTTCGGGGCGCACCAGGGTGGGGGTGGTGAGCATGGTGAAGCCGTTGGCGGTGGCCTGGTCGAGGGCCATCCACATGAGGGCCTGTTCCAGGCGGGCTACATGGCCCTTGAGGAAGTAGAAGCGGGAGCCTGAAACCTTAGCGCCGCGCACCATGTCGATGCCGTCCACCAGTTCACCGATTTCCAGGTGGTCGCGGGGTTCAAAGCCGTCCGTCTCGAAGTTGCGGGGCTCGCCCACCTGCTTGACGACCACATAGTCGTCCTCGCCACCGGCGGGAATACCGTCGATAATCAGATTGCCAACACCGGCGACCAGTTCTTCCTGGCGGGCGGCAGCTGCGTCAGCGGCGGCCTTGGCTTCTGAGACCTTCTGGGAGAGTTCCTTAACCTCAGCGAGCAGGGCCTGCTTTTCTTCCTTGGCGGCCTTGCCGATTTTCTTAGAGAAGACGTTCTGTTCGGCGCGTAGCTTCTCGAATTCGTTGATGGAGGTGCGGCGGGTGGCGTCCGCTTCGAGAATCTGGTCGATGACGGTTTCGTCAGCGCCGCGAGCGCGCTGGGAGGCGCGGAAGGCGTCGGGGTTTTCACGCAGGAGGTTAATGTCAATCATGCCTCTAAATTTACCGTAGTTGTCGCTGCGATGACAGGCGCGCGGACGCCGGGCGGTGGCGCGCGGTTTTCTTCAGTATGCTGGTGATATGGTTTCGCGTACGGCTCTCGGTGTATCCCTTACTGCTGCTTCTGCTCTTGCCCTGGGCGGGGTGGCGCTGTCTGTGCGCAAGGGCAGGCGGGAGCGTCCTGATCTTTTCCCGGTCTACCGGCCCCTGCATCGCATGTTGGAACCGGGTGAACCGAAGCAGGTCGCGGTGATCTATAACCCCACCAAGGATCGGGCTGATTCGGTGATTCGCATGGTTACAGCCGAGCTGGGCCTGGCTGATTGGCCTCGGGCTAGGTTCTATGAGACTGAGGCTAACGACCCCGGCTTTGGTATGGCCCAGCAGGCTGCGGCGGACGGGGCTGAGATTGTGCTGGCTGTCGGTGGTGACGGCACCGTACGCGCTGTGGCGGACGGCCTGGCGGGCACCACTGCCACCTTAGGCATCGTGCCTTTGGGCACGGGCAACCTACTAGCCCGCAACCTCGACATGGACGTCAATGACCTGCACGCCTGCATCAATATTGCCCTGCACGGGCAGAGCCGCACCATCGACATGATTCGCATGGAGATGCAGGGCGAGAAGGAACTTCCACCGGTCAATTTTGTGGTCATGGGCGGGGCAGGTTTTGACGCCCAGATTATGACCGACACCCGAGAGGATTTGAAAGCCCGTATCGGTTGGTTGGCCTATGTTGAGGCTAGCACCCGGCACATGTTCACCCGCCGCCGCCCAGCGGTGATTACAGTGAATAACGGTGCGCCGATTCGCCGTAAGATTCGGGCTGTGCTGGTGGCTAATACGGGTAAGATTCAGGGCGGGGTAAACCTGGCGTCGGTGGCTGAGCTGTCTGACGGGCAGCTTGAGGTGATTGTGCTAACCCCGCGTAACCTGGGCAGCTGGGTTCGTATGGCGGCGCAGTTTATCTTGCGCCCCACCCGCGTGCGTTACCCGGTGGTGGAGCATTTTGTGGGCACGGACGTCCGCGTCTACTTCCCCAACACCTGCCTCCCCGTTGAGGTGGACGGGGACGTGCTCGGTGACGTCAGCGACTTCCACGCCCAGGTGCTCCCCGCTGCGGTCAAGGTGCAGGTCTACCCTGATGACATGCAGATCCGTTCACTGAGTGATTTTGTGAACGCCCGTGAGGAGCTAGTAGAGCAGCACCGCCGCTGGTGGCAGAGACTCTTGCGGCTCTAGATATGGTGCTTGAGCGCCTCGGGCCGCAGTGAAATATATACACTTTCTAGATAAGCGGGCCTTATCTGTATATAATTGGTATCAATCGTTCAGCCCGCCTTCCGTAGTGAAGTGTGGGCTGGATTTCTATTCCCTCCTTCACCAGGCCGTGGAGTGTTCAATGACGTCACCGCATAAACCGCCCACATCTATTGAGCAGCAGATTGCCCTGCTCCGTGAACGAGGCATGGATGTCAATAAAGCTGAGGCTCAGCAATGGCTATCAACTGTTGGATACTACAGACTAAGCGGGTACTGGTACACCCGCAGAATGCTAAGCGACCCACCTCTTTCGATGGGAAATCCACCCCGTCCCGTGCGTACAGACACCTTCGCGCCGGGAACTCGGTTTACCGAGATTACCGCTCTTTATGAGTTTGACCGGAAGCTACGTACTCAAGTACACGACGGTATTGAGCGGGTTGAGATTGCCTTGCGCACATCTTTAGCAGATACCATTAGCAGCACTGGGTCGCTCGCCTTATACGATAGGGATAATTTTCGGGTGACCCGGGGCAGAGAATACGAGCACTACCAGATCATTAGCACTATTACCTCAAGAGTAAATCGTGCGTTAGGGTCACGAGATAGCTCTCATATTAAGCACAATGTGGAGAAATATGGGGTTCAATTAGCGCCCTGGGTTGTTATGGACGTGCTAGATTTCTCGGACCTTTCTAAGCTGTTCAATCTATTGAGAACCCCAGATCAGAACGAGGTTGCTGGCCGAATTGGCATAGATGTTAGAAACCTGGGGCTCAGTAGAGAAGAGGCCAAAGGCCTTTCACCCAATCACCCCTTTGCAGCTGCTCTGCGTCAGCTGACCCTGCTACGGAATAAGTCTGCCCATCACGCCAGAATATGGAACTGCACCTTATCTCCTATGGGTACTGGTATTTTATCCAGGGTTAGCGGTTTAGAATCTCTCTCGCATCTGCCCCTCCCACCGGGGCAGGAGGGCGCCCCAAGGCAGCAGAGCGAAAAAATTTACGGCGCGCTTATCATTATTGCCAAGATTCTTGAAACCGTATCCCCTGGTTCAGCCTGGGCAAGTAGAACTGCTTCTCTTGTCGATTCAGCGCTATCCGCAGTGCCTTTCCTTACTGCCCAGGAGATGGGATTTCCGGATGATTGGAAACACCACCAGATATGGGGCTTAGAAGAGTCTTAGTTGTGTTTTCAGGGACCAGAGACTCCCCTATAGGTAGACCCACATTTAGATGTTATGTTTGAGGCTTTCGGGCCGCCCGCCCGGGAAGAGGGTTTCTACCCAGTCGCGGGCAGCGTTGAAGGACTCTTCATTGTGCATGGGGTCTACCGCTGCCAGGCGCTTGTCGGCCCGCGGGTAGGAGCCCAGGTAGAGCACACCGGGTGAGACCCGGTGGATACCGCGCAGGGCATCGCGCACACGGGCGTCGTAGAGGTGCCCGTCAATGTCGATGGAGAAGAAATAGGAGCCCAGGAATTCGCCGGTAGGGCGGGACTCGATGCGGGAGAGGTTGATTCCCCGGGTGGAGAACTGTTCGAGCAGGTCAAGCAGGGCACCGGGGCGGTCCTGGGGTAGCGGGATGACCAGGGTTGTTTTGTCGGCCCCGGTCGGTGCGGGAGTTTCAGCGTCGCGGGCGACGAGCACGAAACGGGTAACGGCGTTTTTGTTATCGCCGATATTGTGGGCCAGCACTTCTAGCTCGGGGTGGGCTTGAGCGACTGCCGGTGAGCAGACGGCGGCCTCGTAACCCGGGTTATCGTTGAGCAGGCCAAGGGCCGCGCCAGCGGTGGACGAGCCGGGCAGGTAGTCGGCGTCCGGCTTGTTCTCTGCCACCCAGCGGCGCACCTGCGCCCAGGCATGGGTGTGGGTTGAGATAGTTTTGACGTCCTCTAGTGTGGTGCCGGGGCGGGCAACCAGCACAAAGGTGATGGGCACCAGCACTTCGCGGACGATACGCAGGGACCCGTCGAGAGCTGCGATGGCGTCGAGGGTTGCGGTCACACCACCTTCAACGGAGTTTTCGATGGGCACCATGGCGGCGTCGGCGCTGCCATCGCGCAGGGCGTCGAGGGCCGCGGGTACGGATGTTGCGGGTATGCGTTCGGCGTCGGGGGCACCGGGCACGGTGAGGAGGGCTGCTTCGGTGAAGGTTCCGGACGGGCCGAGGTAGGTGTAGCGCATGGGGTCTAGTTTAGCGGGTGGACGCGGCACCCCGGCTTCTTACCGGAGGGTTAGGGGAGGTTTGTACCGGGGTCTGCCCACATAGCGGGACCAGAAGATTGAAAGAGGTGAAACAGGCTTACGCTCGCTGCAAGCCTGTTTCACCTCAGTTTTTTGAATCACTCTCCCTAAAGGAACTCAGATTGATTGAGTAGCTCAACCATGAGGGAACCCTTTATCCAATAATCCAGATTGTAGAAGGCATGTCCGTTAAGGACTAACGGTTTCTTCGATGAATTTCCGCTCGTACCCCTGATAAAGATTTCATATTCTTTGGACTTAGGTAGGTTGTTCCCCATCTTTGGGAAACCGTTTTTGTTATAGATAACCGTTCCATCTTTTCGCAGAGCCAAGTGAGTGGTCATCTCCTGCTGAAGGTACATGCGACGCATTGTCTCCCAAACTCTCCGGGCAGATTCTTCAAACATGCTGTCTGAAAATTCAATAACCTTAACGCCCCTGAAGATATCTAGGCTTCTGTCCTTCCCCTGATGACGTTCAAAGACCCCGCATAAGAACCTGTGACTAAAAAGGTAATCAAAAAGTGTTGAATCTTCGAAAGCTGTATCGTCCTCAAATTCTGAGAATACGACCGGGGTAAGTTTAGAATCCTCCTTCTTATGGCCAGTGCCCTTAATGGGTATTGCCTTAACGATGAAGCCAGCTTTAGCGAGCTCTTCAATAGAACTAGCTTTAACGTAATCTCCAGTAAGCATGTACCCAAGTATGTAGTTGGTTGCCCCTTTGCTGATTCGGTCAGCGAGAGTAGAAGATTTAGCTTCTGCCGCTTCTTTAGCAATATCCCCTAGCTTCATACCAACATAAGGTGCTACAGACTTAGATATCTGTTGGAGCAGGTCCGAATAATCGGAAACCCCTGTCAGTCTCTGCTGCGATGCTTTCGCGCTAAATATTTCTTTTGTCTTTACTTTGAAGTACGAGTTTTTTATAGCCAACCGGGCACGCGGAAATTTAGGGGCAACCTCTAGATACATCAGCCCTCCAAGGGCAGCGGATAGCTCTGCCCTCAGAGCTCGACGTTCTTCGTCATCGGTTTGAGAGTCCTGAAGCTGTCTAATAACATGCTGACCACGCTCAGAAGCGAAGAAACCATGAACGTGCTCCCAATCTGACTTGATAATCTCTCTTTCTTCATCACTAAAGTGAAGATTTGAGTAAAGCAAGTATTGATATGTACTGGCTTTAGTTCCGACAATTATAAGACCACTAAAGCACCATCAACCACCTCCTGCGGAGTCCGATAACCAAGACTCTGATGCAACCGACCAGCATTCCACCAAGCAACCCAAGACGC
>NZ_CAKMSR010000002.1 GCF_928381705.1 Rothia nasimurium
TAGCAACGGTCTTGTCCGGTATGGCTTGAGGTTATTTGTAGAGATTTAACGCTCATATTTTTGCTGCGGGTGGGGCCGTTGTCTAGTTGGTGGGTGTGGGGTGCGTGTCTACTTTTGAATAAGCCTCTGTATGTTGTGTGATGCTTTCACCATTCTCAGGGCGTCCCAGCTCATTCAGATAGCCCTCAATCCCTTCTTCCTTATTTCCTGATAGTGTCGCCTGCGCCTGCTCGTAAGGCATAAATACCAAAGATGGTGCGCTGAAATCTCCGATTTCTCCCAAGATTTCTGCAATTTCTACAGAAGCCGTACGTAAAGGCGAAGGGATAAACTCCCCTTGGCTGTGTGCGTGTTTCCACTTCTCATGCCCTTCGTTCCATGCACGGGCGACTTCCACGAAGGTTTGAGCGCGAGCTTCCGCAAAGATGCGTGCCGCTTCTTCATTGGCGAGCTCGATTTCATCAATGGTGGGCTGATCTCCTAGCCTCGCCAGTTGCTGTTTGAGGGCAGCATTCTCGTTAGCTAAGCCTGCAATCTCTTGTGCCATAGCTTTCATACGGGTGCTTTTGAGGCCTTTACTAAAAGCGGCGAGTATCTGGTCTGCTGTGTAGGACTGTGCGGTCATGGTTAAAAGATACGATTAACCGCGCTCACATGTGGCCGATTACGTGCAAAAAGAGCCCACCTCTATAGTTAGAAGCGGGCTTTACTATTTCTACTCGTAGCCGACGCCGTCGCCATCTCGGTCTAAATGGGTTCCGTATCCGGATTGCCCTACATAGACGGGTACCGCTCCAGCGTCTTTAGCTGCAGAGCAGATAGTGTAGTAGATATCTGCTGGAGCTGGGGTTGACTCTTCAACGGACGCTATGTAGACGGCGGCACCACTCAGAGAGCACTCGCTGCATAGCGTCTTCCTCTTCTAGTCCCACCTTGGGCACATAGCACGCCCCCGACCTGGTGAAACATTCCAGGTCGGGGGCTTTTCTTTGCCCTCTCAAAAATAGTGTAAACCCCTTTTTGAACCCCATTTCATTTTTAGGCCAGCTCGCGCTGCTCATCAAGCGAAATAATCTTTACAAAAAACCCGCCCACCCCAGAGGGGCGGGCGGGCTGGTGAGGATACAAGACCGAAGCCAGGCTTTGATCTTGTGGTTCCTACGGCGGTTCGATTCAAAACCAAATCTCCGGTCCTGAATCACCAAGAACCAGTCTACGCCTGTCAGGCAGGTTAAAGTTCATTCATTAACCATAATAGGCAACTATGACCCCTATATGACGAAGGACTTCCCCACAGGCAAGCGGTGCCAGCAGGCGTCCTAACCCTCTGCCGCCGCCTTGAGACGGGCTAATCCGCACTCAAAATCAGCACCGATGCGCTTTTGCATATTAAAGACCTTGAACATTGCTTTCATCATCAGGTTCTGCTCACCGCTCATCGACCAGGCAACTGCGGTAGCGCCCTCGGTAGGCTGCAGCTTGAAGTGGCTACGGTTCTGAGCGGCCCAGGGCTTGATGAATTCAATATCAACCTCAACCAGGTTGTCCTCCGCCGTCACTACAGTCATGCGACCCTCACCGGCCTTCTTGTTACCAGCCCAGGCCATCTTTGCGCCGACACCCCTCTCGGCACCCGAGTAGGTCTGCTGCATGGCGGGGTCTTGCTCCTGCCAGGGCGACCAGTTTTCCCAGGCGTGCAGGTCCTCAAGCAGGGAGCGGACGCGCTCAAGGGGCGCGTCGATAACGGTGGAGCGAGTAAGAAAAGTATTTGTCATATCAACCAGTCTACAGAGACAAAGGCCCCGCCACTTCAGGTCTTGAAGTGGCGGGGCCCTCAGCGTGGCTTCACGGAGCCGTTTATCCTTTAGTCACTTAGTCAGTGAAGGGACCGACGGTTTCGCGAGCTTCAGGCAGCACAGCGCCGGCGTCATCAAGGTCACCAACACGGTGGACCTTGACGGTGTTGGTGGAGCCAGCAACGCCGGGAGGTGAACCTGCTGCCATGACAATCATGTCGTTGGCTTCAGCCAGGCCGTTGGCCAGCATGTAACGGTCAACCACGGCGGTCATCTCGTCGGTGTCCTTAGCGGTGGGTGAAACAGCAGCTTCAACACCCCACAGCAGGGACAGGAAGGCGCGGACGGAGGGCTCAGGGGTCAGAGCCAGCACGGGCTTGGCCGGACGCAGGCGGGCCAGACGGCGGGCGGTGTCACCGGACTGGGTGAAAGTAGCGATGTACTTAACATCCAGCTGGTCAGCAATGTTCACAGCTGCGCGGGTGATAGCGCCGCCACGGGTGCGGGGTGAGGTGCCCAGTTCGGGAACACGGAAGAGGCCGCGCTCTTCGGTGGACTTGATGATGCGAGCCATGGTCTGGATGGTGATGATGGGGTACTTACCCACTGAGGTTTCACCGGAGAGCATGACGGCGTCCGCGCCATCGAGGATAGCGTTAGCGCAGTCGGAGGCCTCTGCACGGGTAGGAGTGGGGTTCTGAATCATGGTTTCCAGCACCTGGGTTGCCACGATAACGGGCTTTGCCCAGCGGCGGGCCAGTTCAATGGCGCGCTTCTGCACCAGGGGAACCTCTTCGAGGGGGAACTCCACACCCAGGTCGCCACGGGCAACCATGATGCCGTCAAACCTGTCGACGATATCCTGCAGGTTTTCAACTGCCTGGGGCTTTTCAATCTTGGCAATGACGGCGATCTTACGGCCTTCTTCTTCCATGATTTCGTGAACACGCTGGATGTCGTCGCCGGAACGGACGAAGGAGAGAGCGATGATGTCCACGCCCAGGTTCAGGGCGAAGCGCAGGTCACGCTCGTCCTTCTCGGTGAGGGCGGGGATGGAAACAGCAACGCCGGGCAGATTGATGCCCTTGTTGTTGGAGATGGGACCGCCGACGATGACGCGGGTGGTCACGGTGGTCTCGTCAACCTCGATAGCTTCGAGGCGGATCTTGCCGTCATCAATCAGCAGGGTATCGCCGGGCTTGACGTCACCGGGCAGACCCTTGAAGGTGGTGCCGCAGATTTCCTTGGTGCCTTCAACATCTTCGATGGTGATCTTGAAGGTATCACCGGGTTCGAGAACCTCAGCGCCGTTCTTGAAAGTTTCGAGGCGAATCTTGGGGCCCTGAAGGTCGGCGAGAATCGCGACGTTGTGACCAAGCTTTTCGGCCTGCTCGCGGATGGTTGCGTATGAGTTAGTGTGAACCTCGTGGTCACCGTGGCTCATGTTCAGGCGGGCGACATTCATGCCCGCTTCGATAGCCGCTGCAATTTTCTCGGGTGCAGAAATTGCGGGGCCAATAGTACAAACAATCTTTGCGCGTCTCATCAATCAACCTTAGGTTTGTAGGGGTCTGAGAACCTTTGGTGTGGTTTCTGTCGGTAGCGGATTGACCACCGCCAACAACCAACATATTCACAGATAGTCAGCATGAAACCAACATGTCCACACCTCATTATACGTTGTTTCGTGAGGTTTTGGTGGAGGCATCGGGCACTTTCTGTGTAAATATTCGACATAAACCCCACCAAAACACACATAAACAGTCACAAACAAACAAAATCCGTTATCTAGCTTGTCAGCTTTGAGAGCACACGCCCCGGGCGCGTATCCTGAATGCAGAACACAAAGCTAGCCACCCACCCGCAAACCGATGAAAGAGTGCCCATGCCTACCCCGAACGTCCTTATCCTCTTCGGCTCCACCTACGGCCACACCGAACGCTACGCCCACTGGATCGCAGAAGACCTGCGCGCCCACGCGTCCGCACCGCAGGTGACCCTCTCCCCCGTCGCCGAAGCCACCGACGAAATGATCGAAGCGGCCGACGTACTCATCGTCGGCGCCAGCTACCTGGGCGGCTTCCTCACCGGCGCCCCCACCCTGCGCAAGCGCCGCGAAGCCATGCTCACCGTGCCCAACCGTGTCTTCTACACCGTCTCCTTCAACGGCACCGAAGTCTACCCCCGCTCCTACCTCGATGAGCGCGTCATGAAGAGCTACAAGGCGGACGTTGCCGGCGACCGCCCCGCCTTCCACTTCCGCGGGGGCCTCAAGATGGACGAAATGTCCAAGCTGCACAAGACCGCCCTCACCGGCGTCAAGACCGCCTACAAGCTCAAGCCCAAGCAGAACGAGTACGACAAGCAGCTCATCGAAGCCTTCGAAAACGGCGGCGCCGACCACACCAACCGAGAATGGACCAAGCCCCTGGTCGCCGAGGTTGAAACCTACCTGACCGACATCGCCGCCTCCTAGCAATGAAAACACTACTAATTGCCTACGGTAGCCAGTACGGCTACACCGAGCAGTACGCCCGCTGGATCAGCCAGCAGCTAGAGGGGCGCTTTACCACCCAGCTACTCCCCCTAGACCAGCTAACCGAACGCGCCGTAGCCGACGCGGACGTCCTGGTGGCGGGTCTAAGCGACTACGGCGGGTTCCTCACCGGCGCCCAGGAGCTCAAAAAGTACGAGCAGGAGCTGAGGGTCAAGCCCTTTGCCCTCTTCACCGTCTCGTTCAGTGGCTTGGCGGGGGCAAGCCAGCAGAAGCTCGATGCCCTGCTGGCCAAGAACCTGGGTGAGACCCTGGTTCAGGACGCCCTCGGCACCTTTCACCTGCGCGGCGGCCTCGACCACACCCGGCTTTCTTTCAAGCACAAGACAGTGATGGTGGGCATCCGCTCAGCCATCGCCGCCCTGCCCAAGAAAACTGAAGCTAACCAGCAAATGCTCGACAGTTTCACCCGCAAAACCGTTGACTATTCCAGTCAAGAGCAGGTTGAACCGCTGGTCGAGGCAGTAGCCGCTCTCGCCTAAGGGAAGTTCTAAGACACCCACAGAAAACCGGCCCCGCCCCAGAGATTCTGAGGCGGGGCCGGTTTCTTTACTAGAGCGCCAAATCAATCGCCCGGTCGCTGGGGGCTACGGGGGCAGGGAGCAGAGTTGAGCCAGTCAGGTGCTTTTCGACGGCTGCTGCGCAGGCGCGTCCTTCGGCGATAGCCCACACGACCAGGGACTGCCCGCGTCCGGCATCTCCGCAGGAGAAGACGCCGGGGACGTTAGTCATGTAGTTCTCGTCGCGGGCAACGTTGGTGCGGCGGTCGAGTTCTGCACCCACCTGGGTGGTGATGGAGTCGTTGTCCTGGCCGGTGAACCCCAAGGCTAGGAAGACCAGGTCGGCAGGAATGACGTGTTCTGTGCCAGCCTTAGGCACGCGGCGCCCGTCGGGCAGGTATTCGGTTTCAGCGACCTTGAGGCCGGTGAGTTTACCGTTCTCCCCCACGAATTCGACGGTGGAGGCCAGGTACTTGCGTTCGCCGCCCTCTTCGTGGGAGGAAGAGACTTCAAAGACCTTGGGGAACATGGGCCAGGGTTCGTTCTCCGGACGCTCGGCACCCGGCTTCTTGCCGATCGCCAGGGTGGTGATGGAAGCTGCTCCCTGACGCACGGCGGTGCCGATGCAGTCGGAGCCGGTGTCGCCACCGCCCAGCACGATGACGTGCTTACCTGCGGCATTGATGGTCGAGGCTTCTAGGTCACCAGCTACCACCCGGTTAGCTTCGGTGAGGTAGGGCATAGCGTAGTGGACGCCCTCCAGGTCGGCACCAGGGATGGGCAGGGCTCGCGGTGCGGTGGCCCCGGTGGCCACGATGACGGCGTCGTAGCGGCGCTTGAGGTTATCCCAGGTGATGTCTTTGCCGATTTCAACGCCGGTGCGGAAGCGGGTGCCTTCGGCCTTCATGACCTCGATACGGCGGTCAACGATATCTTTTTCTAGCTTGAAATCGGGAATACCGTAGCGCAGCAGGCCGCCCACCTTATCGTCACGTTCGAAGACGGCAACGGTGAAGCCTGCCTGGGTCAGCTGCTGGGCAGCTGCCAGACCGGCGGGGCCTGAACCGACCACTGCCACGGTCTTATCGAGCATACGGTCGGGCATAATGGGCTCGATGTATCCGCCCTCGAAGGCCTGCTCAGCAATGGTGTATTCAATCTGCTTGATGGTCACCGCAGGCTGGTTGATACCCAGTACACAGGAGGTTTCGCAGGGAGCCGGGCAGACGCGTCCGGTGAACTCGGGGAAGTTGTTGGTTGCGTGCAGGCGCTCAACAGCCTTTTCGGTTTGTTCCCGCCAGGTCAGGTCGTTCCATTCAGGAATCAGGTTGCCCAGGGGGCAGCCGACGTGGCAGAAGGGAACACCGCAGTCCATACAGCGGGAGGCTTGGGTCTTGAGCACAGCCGAGTTCTGGGCGACCTGAACTTCCTTCCAGTCCAGGATTCGCACGGGCACGGGGCGCTTAGGCCGGTCTTGACGGGTGGTTACTTTCAGAAAACCGCGGGGATCAGCCACGAGCGGTCACCTCCAAAATCTTGTTCCAAACCTGCATGGATTCGGTGTCTTCGCCGGCGGCTTCGGCCTCGGCGCGGATAGCTTGTACGGCGGCAAAGTCGCGCGGCAGTACCTTGGTGATGCGGGCGTAGGTACCCTCCAGGTCTTCGAGCAGGGCGGACGCCAGGGTCGAGCCGGTCTCGGTGTGGTGGCGGGTCAGCAGCTGGGCGACCTCTGCGCGGTCGTCCTCAGAGAGTTCCAGGAAGCCGAGTTCACCGGATTCGCGGGACTGCTTATTGACCTTGGCCATATCGAGGTCGAGCACGTAGGCGGTACCACCGCTCATGCCCGCACCGAAGTTGCGACCGGTTGAGCCCAGAATCAGGGCCTTACCACCGGTCATGTACTCACAGCCGTGGTCGCCAATACCTTCAACAACGGCGGTTGCCCCTGAGTTACGGACCAAGAAGCGTTCACCGACGATACCGCGGATGAACATTTCGCCGCTGGTGGCGCCGTAGCCAATGACGTTACCGGCAACCACGTTCTCTTCGGCAACCAGGGGGGCTGCCGCGTCCGGAGCCACGATGATGCGGCCGCCGGAGAGGCCCTTGCCCACGTAGTCGTTGGAGTCACCGGTCAGGCGGATGGTGATGCCCTGCGGCAGGAAGGCGCCCAGTGACTGGCCAGCGTGGCCGGTGAGGTTGAGGGTGATGGAGTCGTGGTCCAGCACCTCAATACCGAAGGTCTTGGTGACGGTGTGGCCCAGCATGGTGCCCACGGATCGGTCAGTGTTGACCACCGGTGAGTCGATAGTAACCGGGGTGCGGTCGCTCAGAGTTGCCTGGGCGGCAGCGATGAAGGTGTTGTCGATATGCTGGTCGAGTTCGTGGTCCTGGTCCTTGAGGTGGCGGATGCCCTGACCCTCGTATTCCACGGCGGTGGAGGTGAGCACCTTGGTCAGGTCAAGACCGTCGGCCTTCCAGTGGTCGATGGCCTGGGACATGTCGAGCACCTCGGCGTGGCCGATAGCTTCGTCCAGGGTACGGAAGCCCAGCTGAGCCAGGTATTCGCGCACCTCTTCAGCGATGAACTCGAAGAAGTTGACCACGTGGTCTGCCTGGCCGGTGAAGCGGGCGCGCAGGTCGGGGTTCTGGGTGGCGACGCCCACGGGGCAGGTGTCCAGGTGGCACTTGCGCATCATGATGCAGCCTTCGACGACCAGGGGCGCGGTGGCGAAGCCGTATTCTTCGGCGCCCAGCAGGGCGGCGATGATGACGTCGCGGCCGGTCTTGAGCTGGCCGTCCGCCTGTACAACTACGCGGTCGCGCAGGCCGTTGATCATGAGGGTCTGCTGGGCTTCAGCCAGGCCGAGCTCCCAGGGGGCACCTGCGTGCTTGAGGGAGTTGAGCGGGGCTGCGCCGGTGCCGCCGTCGTGGCCCGAGATGAGCACGACGTCCGCCTTAGCCTTGGTGACGCCTGCGGCCACGGTGCCGATACCGATTTCAGACACCAGCTTGACGTGGACGCGGGCGGACGGGTTAGCCCGCTTGCAGTCGTAGATGAGCTGGGCGAGGTCCTCGATGGAGTAGATATCGTGGTGGGGCGGGGGCGAAATCAGGGAGACGCCGGGGGTGGAGTGACGGGTCTTGGCCACCCAGGGGTAGACCTTGGCAGCCATGAGCTGGCCACCCTCACCGGGCTTAGCGCCCTGGGCCATCTTGATCTGGATGTCGTCGGCGTTGGTCAGGTAGAGGGAGGTGACGCCGAAGCGGCCGGAGGCTACCTGCTTGATGGCGGAGCGACGTTCGGGGTCGAGCAGACGCTCGACGTCCTCGCCGCCCTCACCGGTGTTGGACTTAGCGCCCAGGCGGTTCATAGCGATTGCCAGGGTCTCGTGGGCTTCCTTGGAGATGGAGCCGTAGCTCATAGCACCGGTGGAGAAACGCTTGACGATTTCGCTGACGGGCTCAACCTCGTCGATGGAGATGGGGGTGCGGTCTTCGGTGAAGGTGAAGAGGCCGCGCAGGGTCATCAGGTCCTTGGCCTGGTCGTCAACCAGCTTGGTGTAGGACTTGAAGATGTCGTAGCGACGGGTCTTGGTCGAGTGCTGCAGACGGAAGATGGTCTGGGGGTTGAAGAGGTGGGGCGGGCCCTCGCGGCGCCAGTCGTACTCACCGCCGGTTTCCAGGGCGCGGTGGGGCACGGAGACGCCGTCGTCGGGGTAGGCGTCGTGGTGGCGCTTGCGGGTTTCAGCTTCGATGACGTTCAGCCCCACACCGTCCATCTGGGAGTGGGTGCCGGTGAAGTACTGGTCAACCAATCTCTGGGATAGACCCAGGGCCTCGAAGGTTTGGGCCCCGCAGTAGGAGGAGACGGTGGAGATGCCCATCTTGGACATAATCTTCTGCAGGCCCTTACCCAGAGCCTTGATGAGGTTGTAGACCGCCTCAGACTCGGTCACTCCGGTGATCTCGCCCTGGGCTACCAGCTCTTCGACCGATTCCATAGCCAGGTAGGGGTTGACAGCTGAGGCGCCGTAGCCAATGAGGGTAGCAACGTGGTGGACTTCGCGCACGTCACCGGCTTCAACGATCAGGGCAACCTTGGTGCGGGTTGCTGAACGCAGCAGATGGTGGTGGACGGCGCTGGTCAGCAGCAGGGAGGGGATGGGGGCCCAGGCACCGTTAGAGTTACGGTCAGAGAGAATCAGGAACTGCACACCGCGTTCTACCGCAGCTGACACCTTTTCGCAGATTTCAGCGATACGGGCCCGCAGGGCATCCTCTCCCCCGTGGGCCGGGTACAGGCCGCTGACCTTAAGGGCGGCGGGCATGCCGTCCTCGTCCTCGATATGTGCGATCTTGTCGAGTTCATCGTTGTTGATGACGGGGAAGTTCAGCCCAACGTGCTGCACCTTCACCCGGCCGTTGCGCAGCAGGTTGCCGTCCGCACCGATAGAGGTCTTGAGGCTGGTGACCAGTTCTTCGCGGATGGAGTCCAGGGGCGGGTTAGTCACCTGTGCGAAGGACTGCACAAAGTAGTCAAAGAGCAGGCGGTGGCGGGTTGAAAGCACCGCGATGGGGGTGTCAGTGCCCATGGCGTAGATGGGTTCAGCCCCGGTCTTAGCCATAGGAGCCAAGATCTTGCGCAGCTCTTCCTCGGTGTAACCGAAGGTCTGCTGGCGCTTGAGGATGGACTTGCGGGAGGCACGGATGTGCTCACGCTCGGGCAGGTCAGCAAGGTCAACGATGTTCTCATCAGCCCACTGCTTCCAGGGCTGCTCGGCAGCCACCCTAGCCTTGACCTCTTCGTCGGGCACCAGGCGTCCTGCCTTAGTATCGACGAAGAACATCTTGCCGGGGGAAACACGGCCTTTCTCAACAATCTTTTCTTCGGGCATATCGACCACGCCGACCTCTGAGGCCAGAATGACCAAGCCATCATCAGTAATCCAGTAGCGGCCGGGACGCAAACCGTTGCGGTCCAGCACAGAACCCACGTTATCGCCGTCCGTAAAGGCGATAGCGGCAGGGCCGTCCCAGGGCTCCATGAGAGAGGAGTGGTAGCGGTAGAAGGCGCGGCGGTCTTCGTCCATGGTCTCGTGGTTTTCCCAGGCCTCGGGAACCATCATCATGAGCACCTGGGCAGCCGAGCGGCCCGAGAGCATGAGCAGTTCAGCGACCTCGTCGAAGCTCTGGGAGTCAGAAGCGCCCACGGAGCAAATCGGGAAGAGCTCTTCGGGGTTGCGGCCCAGCACCGGGGACTTGAGCTGGGACTGGCGAGCGCGCATCCAGTTGCGGTTGCCCTTGACTGTATTGATTTCGCCGTTGTGGGCGATGGTGCGGAAGGGCTGGGCAAGGGGCCAGGAGGGGAAGGTGTTGGTCGAGAAACGCGAGTGGACGATCGCCAGCTTGGTGGCAAAACGCGGGTCGGAGAGATCCGGGTAGAAGGGTTCCAGCTGGGCGGTGGTCAGCATGCCCTTGTAGACGATGGTACGCGATGAGAAGGACGGGAAGTAGACGCCAAGCTTGTGCTGGGCCCGCTTGCGCACGCGGAAGGCCTTCTGGTCCAGCTGGCGGCGCTCTGAATCTTCATCTAGGTTGACCACGGGGATGTGGCCGGTGAAGGGGGCGTTGACGGCGTCCAGGTCTTCACCTGAGGCTTCTGCAATGAACATTTGCACGAAGTAGGGCATGACCTCGCGGGCAGCCTTACCCACGATATCCGCATTGACGGGCACCTCGCGCCAGCCGAGCACCCGCAGGCCCTCGCGCTGGGCAATCTGGGTTAGCCCGTCCTTGAGTTCATCTGCGTTCTCGCCACCGGTGGGTAGGTAGGCGGTACCTACGGCGTATTTACCCAGTTCGGGCAGGTCAAAATCAACGACCTCGCGCAGGAAGGCATCGGGAATCTGTAGGAGAATACCGGCGCCGTCGCCGGTGCCTTCGTCCGCGCCGACCGCACCGCGGTGTTCCAGACGGCGCAGGGCGGTTAGGGCGTGGTCAACGATGTCGTGGCCGGGGGTGCCGCGCAAGGTGGCAATCATGGCCAGACCGCAGGCGTCCTTTTCGTTCTCCGGGCTATAGAGACCGGTTGCCTCGGGAATGGAAGCAAAGGTGGTGAAGGGTGAAGGGGCGTGCCCGAGGGTGTGGGGGTCCTGGGTGAAGGTCTTATCGGCGTGGACTGCACTGCCGAGCGTGGTGTGACTCATGTGGGCCGTTCCTACTTACGTTGGGCTCTGGTGCCGGTGGAGTGGGCTAAACGGCTGGCGCGCGGGAGCTGATGGCACAGGACGCCTGCGGTTTAGCCGCTCCCTTGCAGCACAAGATGTCGGTGGTCGCCTCGCTGTGACGATGGAGCGTGTGGTGACTCAAGGACGCCCGGGTGGGGGCCTGAGCCTGCGGTTCGCCTCGCATTCGGGTAGGTGCGAGAGCAATCTTCCATCAGTCTCTAGAGACTTCGTTACGTATGTGTAAATTTATACGCCCCTGCGTGTAAAGATTCAACAGGCGGCTGGGTGTTACACAGGTGGGCTTGGGGCCGCTCCCCTACTAGATACGCTTTTTGTCTAGAAATTGAGCCCGTATGACCTAGGCAAAACCGGATTAGGTCATGAATATTTTGCGTAATTATTCAAAGGGTGACGTTACGCAGGGGTGGCAAAATGAAACAGACTTGAAACTTTGAATCTTGATATGCGAGATAAATATTTCATATAGAGAGTAGAAAAGTGGGGCCTGGAAAACCCCAGAACCCCACCCAACGGTAGGCGATTTAGCGGGTTGCCCCCGTAAAGTCGAGCACCATGCGTCCGTTAATTAAGCCGGCATGCATTTCGTCAAAGATTGCCTGGGCATCTTCGACCGGGCGCAGCTGAACCACGGGCTTGACGCGCCCCTGGGCGCCAAATTCGAAGGCCTCGGCGAGATCCTGGCGGGTACCCACCAGGGAACCTTGCACCTTGATACCGTCGAGCACCAGGCGGGGGATGTTGAGATCCATAGACTCGGTGGGTAGGCCAACAGCAACCACGGTGCCACCGGCGCGGACGGAATCAACAGCCTGATTAAAGGCAGCCTTAGCTACCGCAGTTACTACCGCAACGTGGGCACCAGCCCCGCCGGTGGTGTTCTTGATTTCTTCCACGACGTCTTCGACATTCTTAGCGTTGATGACCACATCTGCCCCGCTGTCCTTAGCCAGCAGCAGCTTGTCTTCATTAAGGTCGACGGCAATAACCTGGGCCCCGAAGACGTTCTTGGCGTACTGCACAGAGAGGTTGCCCAGGCCGCCTGCACCAAAGCAGACAATCCACTGACCCGGGCGGACGCCTGATTCCTTCACGGCCTTATATGTGGTCACACCGGCACAGGTGATGGAGGTTGCCTCAACCGGGTCGAGAGCATCGGGAACCTTGACGGTGTAGTCAGCGTAGAGCAGGGTGTATTCGCTCATGCCACCGTCTGCTGTGTAGCCCGCATTGATTACGGAGCGGCAGAAGGTTTCGCGGCCGTCCGTGCAGTATTCGCAGTGGCCACAGCCCTTAAAGAACCAGGGAACACAGACGCGGTCGCCCACCTTGAGGTGTTCTACGCCGGGGCCGACTTCAGTGATGACGCCTACACCCTCATGACCCAGAATACGACCGGGCTTTTCGCCAAAGTCGCTGGCTGCTACGTGCAGGTCGGTATGGCAGATACCTGAGTATTCAATCTTGGCAAGTACCTGACCGTGACCCACCTCGGGGACGGGCACATCTTTGATATCCACGGTTCCATCAAGACGGTCAGAAACAACAACAGCTTTCATGGTGGCCATGTGAGAGCTCCTTAGAAATACAGCAGATTGAGTGTTGTGGCTCACTTAAAGCCTAGATTCTGGGAGTATCCAGGCGCCAGGGGTTGGATATTTTTTCTACTCTGTTACGGCGCTTTTACCCCTAAGGGCTCTAGTTCGGCAATAATTGCTTACCCCAAAAAGCAAGGTAGCTAAGCTAGAGCCATGAGTGATCAGATACCCTCCCCAGTGCCCCTTACCCAGCGTGCTACCTGGGCAGACCTCCCTCATTCCGTGCAGGCCTGGGTGGAAGAAGAGCTAGGTGACGCCGTAGTCGGGGCCGAGTCGCAAAGCGGTGGGTTTAGCCTGGGCACCGCAGACCGCCTGGTCACCCGCACAGGGCGCAGGGCTTTCCTTAAGGCTGTTGACGCCAACCTTCACCCACAAACAGCTGACCTGCACCGCAAGGAGGGCCGCATCACCGCGTCCTTCCCCAGCAACACCCCGACCCCGGCCGTCCTCGCCACCCGTGAATTTTCAGGGGCGGACGGCACAGCGTGGGTTGCCCTGCTTCTGGAAGATATCGAGGGGCGGCACCCAGAATACCCCTGGCGAAGAGAGGAACTGGCTGCCGTTTTTCGGGCCCTGGGCGGCATGAGCCGGGTTCCTGTGAATGCGGAGCTCAAGCTGCCGACCACCGAAGCGGACCTAACCGAAGAACTCGTTTTTTGGCACAGGCTCGCCCAGGGTGTAGTCCCAGAGCAGCTAGCCTACATTCGGGGAACCGACTCCTACCAGGAGCTGGCAGACCTGTTGCCCTTTGTTAACCGGAAGGCTGCCGAGTTTGCTGCCTTTGTCGATGAGCATCTGGTTGCCCACTTGGCAGGAAGTTCCTATGTACATACGGACCTGCGGGGTGACAATATTCTGATTCGCCCCACTGGTGAAGCAGTTTTGATTGACTGGCCCTGGGCAACGGTGGGCAATCCCCACTTTGACGTCGCTTCTGTAGCGACGGACGCCCTGATTGCCGACCCTAGCCTGAGCCTCACCAAGGTAAGGGAGCTGATTCCGACGTCCGGGCGCCCTCCGCTTGAGTTTTTGAAGGCCAATGTAATCGCACTAGCGGGCTACTATCTCTACGCTTCGATGCAGAAGCCCAGTGACTCCACGAACTCGTCGCTGGTGGGCATGCGGGCTCACCGCGCGTCCGCCCTGCTGACCAGACTGGCCCAGGGCAAAAAGTAATCCGCACTTATTCTGATGTACCCGCAACTAGTTGCGGGCTTTTCAGAATAAGTGCGGATCAGATTCTAATGTGTAGGTGCTATTCGCCCTCGCCCAGAATACTCGCATACGAGTTATGTGTGGGTAGGTCTTTTCCATCTAGTGAAGAAACTGCCATAGTTACTTGCTCATCTCTAGTCACACCTAAAGATTCATTAATTTGCTGTGGGCACTGAAGCTGATAACTAGCGATAGACGTACCATCTTCGTGTAAAACATCGATAGCAAAGCCGGTACCCTCTTCACCGCCACATTGAGCATTAATGACATACGCTCTGCCCTGCACAAGGGAGAGAGTTATTTCAGAACGGTCAAAACCTTCAGTAATTGGAGTCCACACATAAGCATCCGCCGGTGGTTCCAGGCTCACTGAATCTATGCTTGGTTTAGTTGCGGAGCAACCAGACAGGAGCATCATTCCCGCTAGCCCAAGCATTTGTAAGCGTTGTCGCTTCATATCTCCACACCATCTCTTATCGCACCTACTGGTATTCGTTACGCTCCCACTGTGCCAGGTTTCGGTTAAAACCAGCAGCGGCGAGCGGAAGCGCTGCTACGAACCCCATGAGCGCCGTGACCCAGGTGAAATCTGCGCCAATCGTAGACGCGCTGACATAATACGTACCTCTACCCTACCTTTTAATAAGCAAACATATCAATTTGTTAAGTGATACAACAAGACCCTACCCCTTCTCTCTTCGTCCCGAGATAATCCGTAGGGTCAAGAGAAAAAGAGTAGGGTCTAAGCCAGCCGTCGCAGGTGGTAAGCCCGAGAGCAACACCAGACTGGCCCAGAGCAAAAAGTAATCCGCACTTATTCTGATGTACCCGCAACTAGTTGCGGACTTTTCAGAATAAATGCGGATCAGGCGCCTGGTTAGGAGTTACCACCGCGAGCCAGGTTTCGGTTAAAACCAGCAGCGGCAACCGGAAGCGCTGCCACCAGCCCCATGAGCGCCATGACCCAGGTAAAACCTACTCCAGCCATTGACGCAATGACATATACAGCACCATTGACAGCACAACCATATATAAGCAGTGCCGCCACAGCTTCAACAGGGTTACCCGGCAGCCAGGAGTCGAAATATCCACGGCGCTTTGCACCATCTGCTTGTTCACGCTCAGCTTTTACCTGGTGATGTGGAGCCAAGAACACCAGCGCGGCGCCACCCCAGGCTCCGAACAAAATCGTTAGCCCGGGCTGGAAAAATCGCGAAGAAAATACTGTTCCTAATGAGACAAGCAGCCCGTAACTTGCCAGCGCCCATACGGTAGAAGACAGCAGATACGCCGGAACCGTTGTGAGATTTGGGAAAGATGAATACTTCATGATTACCTCCTCTGTGAAGCTGACTACATCTACCCTACCTTTTAATAAGCAGGCATATCAATTTACTGCTGGCCCAGGGCAAAAAATTAATCCGCACTTATTCTGATGTACCCGCAACTAGTTGCGGACTTTTCAGAATAAATGCGGATTAGTTTCTACACTTGTGCGCTAGTCGCCGGAGCGGACGGACGCCGGGGCTGGCTCGTCCGCGCTGGGCACGACACCGCCCTGCCTATAGGCACCTGGGAGCTCGCCGCGCCTACGCGCTCGTAGCCCCATCAGCGCGAACATGACGATACCCAGCAAGAAGATAGCACCGGATGTCCACACGTGAATACGAACCCCCAGCAGCATCTCAGCGGTATCGATTCGCAAGAAAGTCTCAATCATGAGACGGCCAAAACCGTACCAAACAACGTAGGCCCAGAAGGTCTGGCCCAGCTGGAAGATACCGCGGCGCCCCAGGGCAATCAGCAGGGCCGCACCCAGTAGGTTCCACAAGGACTCATAGAGGAAAGTCGGGTGAAAGAGCGTGCCCGCCGGGTACTGGTCAGGGAAGTTGGGCGAGTTGGCCGAAATTTCCAGACCCCAGGGCAGGGTGGTGGGCTTGCCAAAGAGCTCCTGGTTAAACCAGTTGCCCCAGCGGCCCATAGCCTGGGCGATCATGATGCCGGGGGCGGCGGCGTCCGCGAACTTAGCCAGCGAAATGCCGTAGCGGCGGCAGGCGTACCAGGCACCCAGGCCACCGACCGAAATCGCGCCCATAATACCGATGCCGCCTTCCCAAATCTTGAAGACATCAAGGGGGTCAGCGCCTGCACCGAAGTAGGAGCCGGGGTCGGTAATGAGCACATGGTAGAGGCGGGCACCGATAATGCCCGAGGGAATGGCCCACATGGCAACGTCCCAGACCCTCTCGGGGTCCTCGCCCCAGGCGGCCCAGCGGCGGCCGGTGAGCCACATGCACACCACAATGCCCGCCAAAATACAGAGGGCATAGAAGTGGATAGTCAGGGGGCCAAGCTCAATGGTCGAGATGGACGGCGAGGGGATAGATGCAAGAACAGTTGAAGTCACAGCCCCTACCCTACTCGCGGCCGGCCAGCTGGCGGGTCAGGGTGCCCACAGCGGACGGGCCGCCCTCAGCCAGAGCCTTCACCAGGGCAGTACCCACGATCACGCCATCGGCGTAGGCACCGATTTCTTCAACGTGCTCACGCTTGGACACGCCCAGGCCCACACAGGCAGCGGGGGCACCGGCGGCACGCAGGTCAGACACCAGGGTCTCTGCGGCGGTGTTCACCGACGAGCGGGCACCGGTCACGCCCATGACCGAGACAGCGTAGACAAAGCCGCTCGAAGCCTTCGAAATCAGGGCTAGACGCTCAGGGCTAGATGAAATAGCTGCCAGGAAAATGCGGTCCAGGCCGTGCTTTTCGGACGCTTCAAACCAGTCAGCGGCCTCATCGGGAACCAGGTCGGGGGTAATCAGACCCGCACCACCGGCTGCAGCTAGCTCCCCAGCGAACCGATCGACGCCGCGGCGCAGCACGGGGTTCCAGTAGGTCATCACCAGTACTACAGCATCGGTGGCGGCGGTAATCTCGCGGACCGCGCGGAAGAGGTCGTCGGTGCGGAAGCCCTTCTCAATGGCCTCAACGGTAGCCCGCTGAATCACGGGGCCGTCCATGACCGGGTCTGAATAGGGCAGACCCAGCTCGATAATGTCAACCCCGTTCCGGCCCATCTCAATCGCAGCCTCGATAGACTCATCAACGCTGGGGTAGCCTACCGGCAGGTAGCCGATCAGGGCTGCTCGCCCCTCAGCCTTGCACTCGGCAAGGCGGGCGGCCAGTTTGGAGTCGGGGTTGGGGGCGGGGAAGCTACCCTTGCGCACGGAGTAGCGGGTTTCGTCCTGAAAATCGATGTGGCTCATTAGGCACCCTTGCTTTCGTTCTGTGCGGTTGTCTCTGCCGCTGCTTCCTTGTTGCCCACGTTCAGGCTGGTGGAGGGAATGGCCTTGCCCAGGCCGAACCACTTGAGCGCGGTTTCCATGTCCTTATCCCCTCGGCCTGAGAGGCAGACAATCATGGACTTTTCGTGCGCGGTGGCGGGGTCTTCTGCCGCCCACTGACGGGCAACGCGCAGGGCACCTGCCAGGGCGTGGGCCGATTCGAGGGCGGGGATGATGCCTTCGGTGCGGCAGAGCAGGCGCAGGGCGTCCATGGCTTCGGTGTCGGTGACAGCCTGGTAGTCGACGCGGCCGATGTCTGAGAGGTAGGCGTGTTCGGGGCCGACGCCGGGGTAGTCAAGGCCCGCTGAAATGGAGTGGGACTCGATGGTTTGGCCGTCCTCATCTTGCATGAGGTAGGTGATGGCCCCGTGGAGCATACCGGGGCGGCCCAGGGAGATGGTGGCAGCGTGGCGGTCGGTGTCGATTCCGTCGCCGCCTGCTTCGAAGCCGTAGATTTTGACGTCGGCGTCGTCGAGGAAGGCGTGGAAGAGGCCGATGGCGTTGGAGCCACCGCCGACGCAGGCTGCGATGCCGGTGGGTAGGGTGCCGGTGGCTTCGAGGAACTGTTCGCGGGCTTCGGTGCCGATGGCGTCGTGGAAGTAGCGCACCATGGCGGGGAAGGGGTGGGCGCCTGCTGCGGTGCCGAGTAGGTAGTGGGTGGTGTCGACATTGGATACCCAGTCGCGCAGGGCCTCGTTGATGGCGTCTTTGAGGGTGCGGGAGCCGGTCTGCACGGCGATGACGGTTGCGCCCAGCAGCTGCATGCGGGCGACGTTGAGGGCCTGACGTTCGGTGTCCTCTTCGCCCATGTAGACCACACATTCCATGCCGAAGAGGGCGGCTGCGGTGGCGGTGGCTACGCCGTGCTGGCCTGCGCCGGTTTCGGCAATCAGGCGGGTCTTGCCCATGCGCTTGGCCAGCAGGGCCTGGCCGATGACGTTGTTAATCTTGTGGGATCCGGTGTGGTTGAGGTCTTCGCGCTTGAGGAAGAAGCGCACTCCCCCGGCTTCGGCGGAGAGGCGGGGAACCTCGGTCAGCAGGGAGGGGCGGTTGGAGTATTCGGCCGAGAGGCGGCGGAATTCGTCGATGAAGTCGGGGTCGAGTTTGGCCTTTTCAAAGGTTTCTTCGAGCTCGTCCATGGCAGCGATCAGGGATTCTGCCATGTAGCGCCCGCCGTACTGCCCAAAGTAGGGGCCTGGCGCGTTTTTGAGGCTCTGGCCCGAGGCCAGGAATTGATCTGCGAGGGTTTCAGTCATGGGGTTTCCCTTCGGTGGGCTAAACGTTGAGTGTCTGATGGGGGCGGACGCCTGGGCCCGGCTCTGTCGGGGCGCAGCAGGCGCGGTGCGGGGTAAGTAAGGTGTGGGGTTAGGCTGGCTGGGAGCCCAGCCAGGTTTGCCGGGCCTCGGCACCGGCAGCGCGGAAGTCGCGCAGGGTCTCGGTGGGGGTGCCAGATTTTACGAGGGCCTCACCCACCAGCACAGCTTTGGCACCGTGCGAGGCGTAGTCGGCGACGTCCTGGGGGCTGGCAACGCCGGACTCAGCCACGATGATGGCGTCCTCAGGCAGCAGGGGGGCTAGCTTGCTGAAGTTGGCGTTATCGACCTCGAGAGTCTTGAGGTTACGCACGTTAACGCCCACGATGCGGGCACCCACAGCAACAGCCCGTTCGATTTCTTCGGGAGTGTGGGTTTCGACCAGGGCGTTCATGCCCAGCTCATGCGTGAGGTCCAGGAAGCGGCGCAAGGTGGCGTCGTCCAGGGCGGCGACGATGAGGAGCACCAGGTCAGCCCCGTGGGCGCGGGCCTCCCAAATCTGGTACTCGTCCACGGTGAAGTCTTTGCGGAGGACCGGGATACTGACGGCGGCGCGGACTGCATCCAGGTCTGCCAGGGTTCCCTTGAAGCGGCGCTCTTCGGTCAGTACCGAAATAGCGGCCGCTCCCCCGGCCTGGTAGGCGACGGCCAGTTCAGCAGGGTCGGGAATGTCTGAGAGGGCACCCTTTGAGGGGGAGGATCGTTTGACCTCGGAAATAATTTCGACGCTTCCCTGCTCAGCCCCACGCAGGGCGGCCAGGGCATCAAGCGCGGGAGCCTGAGCAGCTGCCTGCTTCTTGATCTCTTCAAGTGGCAGGGCGGCGCGGCGGGTTTCAAGATCTTCGCGGACGCCTACGATGATGTCATCAAGTACGGTCATGGTGCCCCTTGGTGCTGGTGCGCGGACGGCGCAGGTTGGGTTGGTCGTGCCCCTCTAGTATCGCTCAGGTGCCTGAACGTTTGCCAGACGGGTTCACCGGGTGAGAACACGTGTGAAGAAAAGGCAAGGGGCACCTCGCGTCTGTGCGGGGTGCCCCTTGTCTCGCCTCGCCCGGATGGGTTCGGGTTTTAGTGGTGGTACTTGGTGTGCTTGCCGCCCTGGCCGTAGCCAGCTGAACGGAGTACGATACCGGCAACAACGCCAATGGCGATGATGGCAACGCCGACCACGAAGATGGGGGTGCTTGAGATGCAGAAGCCGACGGCGCCGATGATTGAGCCGACAATCATGATGATGACCATGGCCCATGAGGCGGTGGTGTTGCCGTGGTTGTTGTAGGGCAGGTCGGGGACCATCTCAACGGTCTGCTGTGCCATGTGAGTCTCCTTGTAGTGTGTGGGCGTGCGCTTGCCGGTGTATGGGGTGCCGAGCACACGGGTGCTTATCTCTATCTTAGAAGATTGGGGGCTCTTTGGCCCAGTTTAGGCACCCGTGTGCCTTTTTATTTCCTTGAGGTAGGTGCTTAGGCGAGGCGTCCGGTGACACTCTCAGCCGCTGCCAGCAGTTCGCCGTTGGCGACCAGTTCGACGGTTTGTTCGATTTCGGGTGAGAGGAAGCGGTCGGGGCCGGGGCCAGCGACGTCCTTACGCAGGCGCTCAATCACTGCGGCGGTTGCCGGTGAGGGGGTCTGCGGGGCACGCAGGTCGATACCGCGGGCGGCTGTGAGGATTTCGATGGCAAGGACGCGGGTGAGCCCGTCCACTGCCTTACGCAGCTTGCGGGCAGCTGACCAGCCCATGGAGACGTGATCCTCCTGCATGGCAGACGAAGGAATAGAGTCAGCAGAAGCAGGAACAGCCAGGCGCTTGAGCTCAGAAACGATAGCAGCCTGGGTGTACTGGGCGATCATGTGGCCTGAGTCCACGCCGGGGTCGTCGGCTAGGAAGGGCGGCAGGCCGCGGTTGCGGGCAACATCGAGGAAACGGTCGGTGCGGCGCTCCGAGATAGAGGCAGCATCGGCTACGGCGATGGCCAGGAAGTCCAGCACGTAGGCGACCGGGGCGCCGTGGAAGTTACCGTTGGATTCCACACGGCCATCGAGGGTCACCACGGGGTTATCGACCGCCGATGCCAGCTCGCGCAGGGCAACGGTGCGAGCGTGTTCGATGGTGTCGCGCACGGCCCCGGCGACCTGGGGTGCGCAGCGCAGGGAGTAGGCGTCCTGCACGTAGGTGGTCACGTTCTCGGCGTGGTGCTGGATAATGCCGGAGCCTTCCAGCACCTTCTTCATGTTGGCAGCCGCTGCCCCCTGGCCGGGGTGAGGGCGCAGCGCGTGCAGTTCAGGGGCAAAGACGCGGTCGGTGCCGGCCAAGCCCTCCACGCTCATGGCCGCAGCGATGTCGGCAAGCTTGACCAGGGCGTCCAGGTCGGTCAGGGCCATCACCAGCATGCCCAGCATGCCGTCGGTGCCGTTGATGAGGGCCAGGCCCTCCTTCTCTGCCAGTTCAACCGGGGTCAGCCCAAACTTCTCGAAAGCCTCAGCGGTCTCGTAGAGCTGGCCGTCGGCGTCCCGCACCTGCCCCTCACCGATGATGGCCAGGGCGCAGTGCGACAGGGGTGCCAGGTCGCCGGAGCAACCCAGCGAACCGTACTCGCGCACCACCGGGGTGAGGCCGGCAGAGAGCATGTCGGCGTAGGCCTGGGCGACGACGGGACGGACGCCGGTGCGGCCGGTTGCCAGGGTTGAAAGGCGCAGGAGCATGAGGGCACGAATCACTTCGGTTTCGACCTCGGGGCCGGAGCCTGCGGCGTGGGAGCGAATCAGGCCGCGCTGCAGGGCCTTACGCATCTCAAGGGGGATGTGCTTATTCGCCAGGGCGCCGAAGCCGGTGGAGACGCCGTAGACGGGGGTATCGGAGTTGGCGAGGTCGCGGATGCGCTGGCTAGATTTTTCGATTTCAGCCAGGGATTCGTCGCTGATGGTGACGGCCGCGCCGTGGCGGGCAACAGCGATGAGGTCGGCGAAACTCACGGGCCTAAGGCCCACGGTGACGGTGGTGGTCATGGTTTTCTCCTTTGAAAGTGTACGAGGTGAAGCAGGCTCGCAGCGAGCGTGAGACTGCAGAACCTATAGAGTTTTACTCCGGCAAAGGCGTATGCCGGGTCAGGACGGTGTGTATCAGGCGGGCTGCTGTTTTGGCGGTGCGTCCGTCGATGTCGAGGGAGGGGTTGAGTTCGGCCACGTCGAAGGCGGCGAGCTTGCCAGAGGCAGCAACCCTGCTCATGATGCGGTTGATGATAGCTGGGTCAACGCCGAGCGCGGCGGGGGCGCTGACACCGGGCGCAACGGCCGCTGGCAGGACGTCCAGGTCCAGGGTCAGGTAGATCAGGTCGACGTGTGCGGTAAAGACCTCAACGAACTTGTCGATGGCTTGTAGGTTGCCCCAGTGGGTTTCTTCATCGAGCAGGTAGTGCACGCGGGCGCGGTCTGCGGCGTCGAAGAGTACCTGGGTGTTGGCTGCTTCAGAGATGCCCACGACCGCGTAGGTCAGTTCGGTGCCCGCCCATTCTTCGTCGGCGAGCGCCTGGCTGAAGGGGGTTCCGCTGGTGGGTTCGTCCGCTTGGCGCAGGTCGAAGTGGGCGTCCAGGTTCAGGATGCCGATGCGCGCGGCCCTACCCCGGCCCCGGTAGTTTTGTCTACGAGAGGACGCCGCCAGCCCCTTGTAGGTACCGTAGGCTACTTCGTGGCCGCCACCGAGCACCACGGGCAGGGAGCCTTCGTCGATGGTGGCTGTAACGGCTTCTGAGAGCCTGCGGTGGCCGCCGACGAGGTCGCGGTGATTGACAACCACGTCACCCGCGTCCCCCAGGACGAGGTCGGTGCGGCGGTTGCCGGTGGTTCCCTGAGCCAGGGCTAGGGTTCCCAGGGCTGAGCGCAGGGTGGTGGGCCCTTCTGCTGCGCCGGTGCGCCCCTGGTTGCGGCGGACCCCCTCGTCGGAGGCAAAGCCGACGAAGACCGCGTCCGGCTTCTGGGTGAGCTGGGCAAGCGGCTGTACCGCTTGGAAGAGCCTGCGGTGCTCGGCACCGGGGCCGTCGTCGCGTCCGCTCCAGGTCGGGGCCTGCCGGTCGGTAAAAGCCTGTATCACTAGATGTCCTCCTCGTGCAGGGGTACGACGGTTTGCCCGTCCTTCCAGACGCCGGCGACCAGGGGCACGCCGGGGCGGTAGGCCAGGTGCAGGTGGTTGGGGGCGTCCAGGGCCAGGACGTCGGCGCGGGCTCCCACGGTCAGGGCACCGATGTCGGTGCGACCCAGGGCTGCCGCTCCCCCGGCGGTTGCCGCCCAGACAGCTTCGTCCGGGCTCATGTGCAGATCGCGCACGGCCAGGGCAATGCAGAAGGGAATGGAGGTGGTGAAGGAGGTGCCGGGGTTGCAGTCTGCTCCCAGGGCTACGGTAGCCCCGGCATCCAGCAGGCGGCGGGCATTGGGGTAGTCACCCCGGGTAGAAAAGTCGGCGCCGGGGAGAACCGTAGCCACCGTTGAGCTATTGGCCAGGGCGTCTACGTCCGCGTCCGTCAGGTAAACCACGTGATCCACGCTGGCAGCACCCAGCTCCACTGCCAGCTGCACACCGGCCCCGTAGGTCAGCTGGTTGCCGTGCACGCGAGCCTTCAAACCGGCTGCTATACCTGCCTGCAGGACTGCCCGCGACTCGTCCTCGCTAAAAGCCCCGCGCTCGCAGAAAACATCGATCCAGGAGGCGTAGGGGGCGCACTCGGGAATCATGGTGTCTACCACCATCTGAACGTATTCGTCCTGCTTATCCCGGTACTCCGGCGGAGCTACGTGGGCAGCTAGCAGGGTCACCTCGTCGGTGCAGGCAGCGGCGACCTGCACCGACTTCAGCTCAGACTCAGCCGACTGGCCGTAGCCGGTCTTTACCTCAATCGTGGTTGCCCCGGCGCGGGCGTACTCCTGCATGAGCGAGCGGGTATTGAGTTCCAGCTCCGCTGCGCTGGCGGCCCGGGTGGCCTCGATGGTGGTGCGGATGCCACCGGCCTCGTAGGGTTTGCCCTCCATGCGGGCGGCAAACTCGTGCGAGCGGTCCCCGGCAAAGACCAGGTGAGAGTGGGATTCCACGAAGCCCGGCAGCACGGCGCGCCCGCCCAGATCTAGGCAGCGGTCGGACGCCGGTGCCTGGCTGGCTGTGCCAACCCAGGTAATTCTGCCCTGCTCCACCACGAAGGCGGCGTTTTCGAGAACGCCCAGGGGCCCGCGGTCCAGGGTGGGGTCGTTGGTGACCAGCGACCCGATGTTGGTAAAGAGACGGCTGGTCATGGCTAGCGGTTTTCCTGCATGGGAATACGGACCCCGCGCTCAGCCGCAACCTGCTGAGCGTACTCGTAGCCGGCGTCCGCGTGGCGAATTACGCCCATGCCGGGGTCGTTGGTCAGTACGCGCTCCAGCTTGGCAGCGGCCAGCTCCGAACCGTCAGCGATGCAGACCTGGCCCGCGTGGATGGAGCGGCCCATGCCCACGCCGCCGCCGTGGTGGATGGATACCCAGGAGGCACCCGATGAGGTGTTCACCAGGGCGTTGAGCAGGGGCCAGTCGGCAACGGCGTCGGTGCCGTCCTTCATACCCTCGGTCTCGCGGTAGGGGGAAGCCACCGAACCGGAATCCAGGTGGTCACGGCCAATGGCGATGGGGGCAGAGAGCTCACCGCTAGCTACCATCTCGTTGAACTTGAGGCCTGCCTTGTGGCGCTCGCCGTAGCCCAGCCAGCAGATACGGGCGGGCAGGCCCTCGTAGGCGACTTTCTCACCGGCCATGGTGATCCAGCGCTTCAGGTGCTCGTTCTCGGGGAAGAGTTCGAGAATGGCCTGGTCGGTCTTCTTGATGTCTTCGGGGTCGCCGGAGAGGGCGCACCAGCGGAAGGGGCCCAGGCCCTCTTCGAAGAGGGGGCGGATGTAGGCGGGTACGAAGCCGGGGAAGTCGAAGGCTCGCTGGTAGCCGGCCTTGCGGGCTTCATCGCGAATAGAGTTGCCGTAGTCGAAGACCTCAGCACCGGCGTCCATAAAGCCCACCATAGCCTCGACGTGGGCTGCCATGGCCTCGCGGGAGCGCTTGGTGAAGAGTTCGGGGTCGCGGGCGGCTTCTGCCTTCCAGTCCTCGAAGGTGACCTCGGTGGGCAGGTAGCTCAGCGGATCGTGGGCACTGGTCTGGTCGGTGACGATGTCGATGGGGGCCTTGCGGCGCAGCAGCTCGGGGAAAATCTCAGCGGCGTTGCCAACCACACCGATAGAGAGGGGCTTCTTGGCGTCGCGGGCCTCGATGGCAAGCTCTAGGGCGTGGTCGAGGTCGCGGGCCTTGACGTCCAGGTACTTGTGGTCGATGCGGCGGTCAACGCGGGACTCATCAACGTCCACGCAGATTGCGACGCCCTCGTTCATGGTCACGGCCAGGGGCTGGGCACCGCCCATGCCGCCCAGACCTGCGGTGAGGGTAATGGTACCTGCCAGGGTGCCGTTGAAGCGCTTGCGGGCAACCGCGCCGAAGGTCTCGTAGGTGCCCTGCAGAATGCCCTGAGTGCCGATGTAGATCCAGGAACCAGCTGTCATCTGGCCATACATCATCAGGCCTTCGGCTTCGAGCTTGCGGAAGTGCTCCCAGTTGGCCCAGTCGCCCACCAGGTTGGAGTTGGCCAGCAGCACACGCGGGGCCCACTCGTTGGTGCGGAAGACACCTACGGGCTTGCCGGACTGCACCAGCATGGTTTCATCATCTTTAAGGGTCTTGAGGGTGGCGACGATGGCGTCAAAGGCTTCCCAAGAGCGGGCGGCGCGGCCGGTGCCGCCGTAGACCACCAGGTTATCGGGGTGCTCGGCAACCTCGGGGTCGAGGTTGTTCATGAGCATGCGCAGGGCACCTTCCTGCTGCCAGCCGAGGGTATTGAGTTCAGGGCCGCGAGGGGCGCGGACGGGGCGGGGGCCGCTGGTGGTCATGTTTACTCCTTTGTACATGATGGTCTGTTCTTCCCAGCTTTTGGTTCTTTGCTTTTACCTGATCGCACCGGGGCGGTACAGTGGGAAGATGAAGAAGGTCACACACCTATCTTCTTGTATATACAACCACTTGTCAATGGAGTAGGCGTGGAAAAAATCACCGACTTGTCCCAGCAGTTCGCTGATCACAAGGCCGCAAAAACCCCCGCCTACCAGCTGCTCAAAACCATCGTCACCGAGCAGATCAACAGCGGCCACTGGGCAGCGGGCGAAAGCATCCCCTCAGAAAACGAGCTCGCTAGCGCCCTGGGTCTCTCCCGCATGACCGTCAACCGAGCTATCCGCGAGATGACGCTTGAGGGCCTGCTCGTGCGTACCCGCGGGGTCGGCACCTTTGTGGCCGAGCACAAGAACCCCTCTGCCCTGCTTGAGGTGCGCAACATTGCCGATGAAATCACCGAACGCGGCCACACCCACAGCAGTACAGTACTCACCCTCGAAGAGATGCCGGCAGCCCAAGCTCTGCGCCGCCTAGCCCCCGAACTGGGCGAGAGGGTCTTCCACAGCGTGCTGGTCCACTACGATGACGGGCTGCCCATCCAGCGCGAAGAACGCTATGTCAACGCCGTAGCCATACCCGACTATCTAGAGCAGGACTTCACCAGCATTACCCCCAACTTTTACCTGGGGCAGTGCTCCCCTATCACCCGGGGCACGCACACCGTCGAAGCGGTGCTACCCACCAGCTCACAGGCGTCCGACCTGCAGATCAACCCCACCGAGCCCTGTCTGCGCCTGCTGCGCAGCACCTGGTCAGGCGATGAACTCATCAGCCAGGTAGTGCTACTGCACCCCGGCTCCCGCAGCCGCCTAGAGGGTTCTTTCGGCCTGTAACCCCCTCTAGATACAGCAAAGCCGCAGCCCGCCAATCACAGCGGGTCTGCGGCTTTAGACGTTTTGTCCCTCTTACAGGGTCGGGTCCTTACCCTCGCTCAGGGAGTCCCAGGCGTCGATTTCGTCCGTTTCTTCGGCAGAAGCCACGCGGGCAGCCCGGGCAGCTGACCGGTCGTACTTGCGCCCGGTCTTCCAGTGGGAGGTAGCAACAAAGGCCCACGCACCGGCCAGGGCAACCAGCACACCGCACACGGTCGCCAGCAGGGGCATGACGGTCACAGCGTAGGAGTTGGCCGGGGCGTTAGTGCCTGTCATCGCGCTGACCTGGGCCATAGAGGCAGCCTGCGGATCGGCGTTCACGCCGAAGGCGGCTACCGCCAGGCCCAGCCCCACGCCCACCAGCAAGAGAGCCAGCACCTTGCGGAGCTTAGGCCCGGCAATACGCAGGGCAACCGACGCCACCAGGGCAACCAGGGCCAGGGCAGAGACGGTGGGGCCGGCGTCCGCACCGGAAATGTCCAGGGTGGAGGTCGCCACGACCGTGCTGACCTCGGCCCGAATCCAGGTGGGCAGGGTGGTCAGGAAGGCGGCGGCTGAAACCGCCATAGACCCCAGCATGACGCGGGCAGGCTTAGCCCAGCCCGGTACCGGGCGTACACGTGCAGCTTCAGCAGGCAGAGCCTGATTCTCGCCCATTTAGTCGATCACCTCGGTTGACAGAGGGGCCAGTCCCGATGCGGTGAGCACAGCGCGCAGGGGCGCTGCCGCCTTGTTCACGGTTTCCTGAGCTTCGGAGGCTGGCACGGAGTCCATGACAATACCGGCTCCTGCCTGCACGTAGGCGCGTCCGCTCTTGAGCACGGCGGTGCGGATGGCAATGGCCATATCCATGTTGCCCGCAAAATCGAAGTAGCCGCACACACCACCGTAGACGCCGCGAGCGCTCACCTCGTACTCGTCGAGTAGCTGCATGGCGCGGGGCTTGGGCGCGCCTGAGAGGGTGCCTGCGGGGAAGGTTACGCGCAGTACGTCGTAGGCGTTCATGCCGTCGGCCAGCTGGGCCTGCACCTCGGATGAGATGTGCATGATGTGGCTGAAGCGCTCGATTTCCATGAACTGGGTGACGTTGACGCTGCCGGGTACCGCGATGCGGGAGAGGTCGTTGCGGGCCAGGTCGATGAGCATGAGGTGCTCGGAGCGTTCTTTTTCGTCGGCAAGCAGCTCTTCGGCCAGGGCGAGGTCCTCTTCGCGGGTGGCGCCGCGCGGACGGGACCCGGCGATGGGGTGGGTGGTGGCGGTGCCGTTTTTGAGGGTGACTAGGGCTTCGGGGGAAGAGCCGACAATCTGGAAGGGCTCGCCGTCTTCGGTAGATTCGAAGTTGAAGAGGTACATGTAGGGCGAGGGATTGGACTGGCGCAGCACCCGGTAAACGTCCAGGGCGCTGGCGCGGTTTTCTGCCTCGAAACGGCGGGAGATCACGATCTGGAATACGTCACCGTCGATGATGTTTTTCTTGGACTTTTCAATAGCGTCCAAGAAGCCCTGCTCTGCCCAAGTGTGCTTGACCTGCGCTACCTGCGCCTCGATGTCCGCTGTGCCGGTGAGGGTTGAGACCGACTCGGGGGCGGGCTGGGCCAGTTTGTCCATCATGGCGTAGACGCGGGAGAGCGCGTCGGCGTAGGCGGCGTCGATGTTGTCGTCGGTGCCGTTGAAGTTGATGGCGTTGGCGATGAGGGTGACGGTGCCGTCAGAGTTATCGTGCACTGCCATGTCTGAGACGATGTTCAGGGCGAACTCGGGCAGGTTGACGTCGTCCGCTGGGCCGCCGGGTAGTTTCTCCCAGTGGCGCACGACGTCCCAGCCCATGTAGCCGACCAGGCCGCTGGTGAGCGGGGGCAGGTTATCGAGGGGTTCGGTATGCAGCATTTCGAGGGTCTCGCGGATAGCCTCAACGGGGTCGCCCTCGGTGGGTGCGCCGGAGGGGGTGAGCCCCTGCCACACGATCTGCCCGTTCTTGGTGGTGAGGGTTGAGCGGCTTGAGGCCCCGATGAAGGAGTAGCGTGACCACTGCTTCTGCTCGTTCGCTGATTCCAGTAGGAAGGTGCCGGGGGCGGGTGCGCCGTCGGCAGCAACCAGGGCACGGTAGATGCCGATGGGGGTCATGGCGTCTGCGAGAACTTTGACGCGCACGGGAATGACGCGGCGGCTGGCAGCTAATTCACGGAACTCTTCTAGGGTCGGTTCGACAATTCCCAAGTCGTGCATGGTTTCCTCTGGTTGTGGTGTGTCTGGGGAGCTATTCGGGGCGGACGCCGGTTGCGGCGGGCAGCTGCCCGCCGGCTTCGAAGCAGGTGGTGGTTCCGGTGTGGCAGGCTGCGCCTACCTGGTCGGCCTGAATAAGCAGGGCGTCGCCGTCGCAGTCGATGCTGACGCTTTTGACGTACTGGTAGTGGCCGCTAGTGTCGCCCTTGCGCCAGTATTCCTGGCGGGAGCGGGACCAGAAGGTGACCCGCCCTTCGGTGAGGGTGCGGCGCAGGGCTTCTTCGTTCATCCAGCCGAGCATGAGCACATCGCGGGTGTCGTGCTGCTGAATAATTGCGGCGAATAGGCCGTGCTCATCGCGTTTGAGGCGTGCGGCGATATCGGCGGGCAGTGAAGCGCCCTCGGTGGCGCTGGGTGCTGGTGTACTCACCTTTCCATCCTAGCTGATGGCGGTAGCAGGGCTGGGGCAGCTCTCAGCATCTGGCTACGGGCTGGGGCTGGTGTTTGTAGGGCTGGTGCCTGCGCTGGGCAACCCATCGTTCAGGTTTAGACTGGGCGTATGACTTCTTCTGCCCTTGTTACCTCAGAACGCACGGCCCTACTTGACGCTCTCGCTGCGGCGGGGCCGTCCGCCCCCACCCTCTGTGAGGGCTGGGAAACCCGCCACATGGCGGCCCACCTGCTGGTGCGCGAAAGCAAGCCTCTAATTGCAGCGGGCATGCCGGGCGGCCCGCTGGCAGCTCGCACCGAACGCTACACCGACCAGCTTGCCAATGAGCTGACCGGCCAGCGCCGCTACGAGAAGGCCCTGCGCGATTTTGAGGCGCTGCCGGGTTACCTGCACATGCGCACGCGCTTCCCGGGTCTGGACGAGGCGATGAACCTGATTGAGTACTTTGTGCATACCGAGGACGTCCGCCGCGCCTCACTCGCTGACGGCGAGCAGCCTGCCCCGCGCGAGCTGGCTGAGGGTGTGCAGGAGAAGATGTGGAAGGTGCTGCGGGCGCGCGCTCGCCTGATGGCAGGGAAGAAGTACCCTCACGGGCTGGTGCTAGAAGCACCGGGCTACTCCCCCGCTGTTCATACTGTGATTGCTCCGCCTGCTGGCCAGGTTGCGACTGTGCTGACCGGCGAGCCGGGCGAACTGGTGCTCTACCTCTTCGGGCGCGAGGCTGCGGCCCGGGTTGAGGTGAGCTAAGGGTCGGTTGTGGCGCACGCCTGCTCCGCCCCACCCCAAGTAGGGACCAGAAAACTCTCAATAGTATGTATGCACCACAAGGATTTTGGGAGGAATCTGGTCCCTAGTTGCTACAGAGCCTCTGCGGCCAGGTAGCCCGGCAGCCACATCGCTTCCCAGGCCGGGGCCTCGGCAGCCAGCACGGTACCTTCCCGGTTGGGAGCCCGGGTTGCCAGGCAATACGCGGAGGCGTCAGCTGTTCGCACCAGGTAACCGTACTCGACCATTTCCCGACGCATAAAGGCATAGTCCTGCCAGAGGGCGGCCAGAATCTCGTTGACCTGTTTCTCGGTGTAGGTGCGCCCTGGCTCAAAATAGGTCACCAGGTGCAGCAGCAGGTGGGCGCGGGTGCGGCGCTTGGAGGGCCAGGAGGTCAGGCGTCCGCCCTGCATAAAACGGTCAACGACGGTGCGGTGCTCTGCGTAGGCTTGTTCACGGGGATCGTTCAGGACGTCGGTCGACGGCCTGGTCTCGAGGAGGGCTGCTCGGGCGGTGGTGTAGTTCTCACCGGTTTCTTCCATGCGGGCGCGCACGAGCTTTTTGAAGTTTGATTGGGCAGTCACGGGTATCGACTTTCTTCGCACTCTAGCTGCGGTATCAATCGACGGTTCGGTGGTGCCTACCCCGGTCTTGGAATGCCGGTGCAACCCGAGAATTCTCTTCCCTTCGCGCTGACGACCTGCTTGCTAGAGTCACAGGGGCAAAGCGCTGGGCGGTGGGTGACGCCTCACACCTTTATATCACAGTCGCTCCCGAATGTAACCGAAAATGCCATCTGCGTGTTCTTTGACCGCGCAGATGGCATTTTCGATTACATTCAATGAGCGGACGGACGTCCGCCCCGGCTTAGCGGGGCAGCACAAGCCAACAGATGGAGTAAAGACCTAAAGACTAACCTCTCCCCTGATGAGAGTGTGGGTTCTTCCGCCAACCCAAATGTCGGGTGACCCGGTGGGGCTGGCGTCCTGCCCTACCGTGATGGTGAGTCTGCCGTCGCGGTGCAGGCAGGTGCCCTGGCGTACGGTGTAGGTTCCGGCAACCCGGTTCTCGCGGGCGAGCCACTGGGCGACTGAGGCGTTGAGGGAGCCGGTGACCGGGTCCTCAGAAACGCCGATACCGGGCACGAAGGCGCGGATGTCGTAGGCGATGTCTGAACCTGCCGGGTGCATGGCGAAGACGCCGAGTTTGAGGTCTGGGCCGCGGGAGAAGTCCGGGGTGAGGGCTAGCAGACGGTCAGGGTCTGCGATTTCGACGGCGCACCAGCCGGCCCCGTTGTCGACCCACTGATGGGAGAGAATCTGGCTGCGCTCCAGCCCTAAGGCGGTGGCGATGCCTGCCAGGGTTGCTTCGTCGAGGGCACCGGTGCGGATGGTCGCTGGGGCGGCGAAGGAGAGCTCTTGGCCGCTGCGGGTGATGTCGATGAGCCCGGCGGCGCATTCTTGCACGATAACGTCGGGGCGTTGCGGCTGGCCGCCTGCTTCTAGCCAGGCGTGGGCGCTGCCCAGGGTGGGGTGCCCGGCGAAGGGTAGTTCGCCGCCGGGGGTGAAGATGCGGACGGCGTAGTCGGCCCGAGCGTCAGTCGGTTGGGTGATGAAGGTGGTTTCGGAGAGGTTGGTCCAGCGGGCAAAGTCCTGCATCTGCTCGTCGGTGAGGCCGCTGCCGTCGAGCACCACGGCGAGGGGGTTGCCTTTGAGCGGAACCGAGCCGAATACATCGACCTGGGTGAAGGGGCGGGGTTTCATGTGGGGTCCTTTCGCCTGCGCTTCTATGGGGTTTACTTCTACCCTACCGGGCACCTGGCTAGATCGACATCCAGCCCTGGTAAGCAGGTGAGACACAAAAACTGCACTTCAGCCCCCCAGCCTGCCCCTTGAGTATGATTAGTTTTCATCAGGGTAAAAGCTCTTCCTAGTGGCTAGGGCTTTTATGCTGAGCCATTAGTTTGCCAATCTTGAGGGGCGTATGTGTCTTCTTTGAACTATTCTCAGTTCATTTGGAATGTGGCTGATGTTTTGCGCGGTACCTATAAGCAGCATCAGTACGGTCAGATTATTTTGCCTTTCACGGTGTTGGCGCGTCTTGATGCGGTGCTTGAGCCGACTAAGCAGGCTGTTCTAGAGGCGGCAGACGGTTATGTGCTCGATACAATTCCCCCGGCGATGCTGTCTGCCCGGGCGGGTCACGATTACAGTTTCTATAACCTCTCCCAGCACAATCTCAAGACGGTCGCGAATGACCCCGATACTCTTGAGCAGAATCTGCGTTCTTACATTAACCAGTTCAGTGAGAACGTGCGCGATATTTTTGAGAAGTATAAGTTCGAAGACACCATCGCAGACCTTGCCGCTCATAACCTGCTGTATCAGGTGATTCAGCATTTCTCGCGGGTGAATCTGCACCCTGATCAGGTGAGCAATGAGCAGATGGGCAATATCTTTGAGGAGCTGATTCGTAAGTTCGCTGAGGCTTCGAATGAGACTGCCGGTGAGCACTTTACCCCGCGTGAGGTTATTGAGCTCATGGTTAACCTGCTGCTGGCTGATGATGAAGACCTGCGTACTGATTACATTGCCCGGTCGGTTTATGACCCTACGGCTGGCACCGGCGGTATGTTGTCGGTGGCTGACGATAAGATTCATCAGCTGAACCCCACCGCCGATGTGAGCCTGCTGGGTCAGGAGCTCAACCCTGAGTCGTATGCGATTTGTAAGGCTGACATGGTGGTGAAGGGCCAGGACGTCGATAATATCGCTCTCGGCAACACACTGACTGACCCGGCTTTTGAGAACCGCACCTTCCATTACGGGCTGAGCAACCCGCCCTTTGGCGTGGACTGGAAGGGCGCTAAGGCTGTGGTTGAGGCTGAGCATAAGAACCAGGGTTTTACGGGTCGGTTTGGTGCTGGCCTGCCCCGGGTCTCTGACGGTTCGCTGCTCTTCTTGCAGCACCTGATTTCTAAGCTCAATGAGCCGACGGTTGCTAGCAATGGTGTTGCCCAGGTGGGCGGCCGCGGGGCTATTGTGTTGAATGGCTCTCCCCTCTTTACGGGTGGCGCGGGTTCTGGTGAGTCCAATATTCGTAAGTGGGTTTTGGACCAGGACTACCTTGAGGCAATTATTGGCCTGCCTACTGACATGTTCTATAACACCGGTATTTCTACCTATATTTGGGTGCTGAATAAGCAGAAAAAGGCTGAGCGTAAGGGCAAGGTTCAGCTGATTGACGCGACGAATATGTTTGAGAAGATGCGTAAGTCGGTGGGGTCTAAGCGGAAGCGCTTGAGCGAGGAGCAGATTGCTGAGATTACCCGCCTTTACGCTGCTTTTGATACTGCTAATGATAAACGGTCTAAGGTTTTTGATCGTGAGGAGTTTATGTACCGCACGATTACGGTGGAGCGCCCCTTGCGGTTGAATTGGGGTTTTACTGCTGAGCGGGTTGAGCGGCTCTTGGCTTCTAAGGAGTTTGGCAAGCTCAAGCTGGCTGAGGGTGAGGACGCCGCCGTGCGGGCTTCGCTTGCTGCTTTGGTTGAGAGCACAGCGGGTGTTGTTAATGCTGAAGTGGCCAGCGTGAAGGCTGAGCTTTTGCAGGTATGTGCGGACGCCGGTGCCCTGGTGAAGCCTGCGGCGTTGGCTAAGTTGGTGGATGAGTTGGCTGAACGCGATGAATCCGCCGAGGTGGTGATGAAGGCTAAGAAGCCGGTTGCTGATTCTACCCTGCGCGATACTGAGAATGTGCCCTGGGGCGAGGATATCCACGAGTACCTGGAACGCGAAGTTAAGCCTTTTGTGCCGGATGCCTGGATTGATGAGTCTAAGACTAAGGAGGGTGCGGAGATTCCTTTTACCCGCCACTTCTACGAGTATGTTCCGCCCCGCTCCCTGGAGGAGATTGACCGCGACCTGAACGAGGTACTGGGCCGAATCAAGAAGAGGCTGGAAGAGGTGCTAACAAAGTGAAAATTCCAGATTGGCTTCACAACATACCCAGCCATTGGGAAATCCGTAAAGCTTCACATATTTTAGATATTTCAGTTGGTGGAACTCCTCCCACAAGCAATCCAGAGTTTTTTGATGGCGATATTCCTTGGGTAACAATTGCTGACATGAACTCAGATGAAATTTTCGGCTCTAGCCATTACTTATCTGAGTCTGGTTTACGTCATTCTAATATTCGATGGTCTGAACCCGGTGATTTATTGTACAGCTTTAAGCTTTCCATTGGCAAAACTGCTTTTGTTAAAAAGCCTGTTGTAACTAATGAAGCTATCGCAACTATCCATAAATCAAGCAAAATTCACTTACCTTTTGCACGCTATGTACTCCCGCTGGCTTTTGAACAAGCCGCCGGGACAAATATTTACGGTGCTAAGATATTGAACCAGCAACAGCTCAAGGCAGCTCTTATTCCTATACCCCCACTTGAGGAACAAAAGAAAATTGCTGATGAGCTAGACCGAGAACTGGCGGAGATTGATAAGCTAATCGCTGATGCACAGCGACTTGAAAGTTTAGAGCAGGAACTTATTGTTGCTGAGCGAGATTGGGCTTTTGAACAGTCTGAAACTTCAGTTCCATTGAAATACATAGCTAAGTTCATTACAAGCGGGTCTCGTGGCTGGGGTGATTATGTCGGTGACATCGGTAGTCCTTTCATGCGAATCACTAATCTGCGGCGTAATTCCATTGAACCTGATTTATCGAATTTGTTGTATGTAGATACAGCTAAATTGCCCAACGATGAAGGGAAACGATCCCAACTTCAGATTGGGGATATCCTTATTTCAATTACTGCTGACTTAGGTTCTGTGACCGTTGTTGATGAGCGTATTGCGGGTGGTTACGTTAGCCAACATCTTGCTCTTGTACGAATCAATACGGATAAATATGATCCTTATTCGGTTGCCGAAGCAATTCTTAGCAGCAAAGTGAAACATCAGATAAAACAAAAATCATATGGTGGAACCAAGATTCAACTAAACCTGGAAGATATTAAGGAATTAAATATCCCTATTTTAAGAAATGTAAAAATAAATAGAAACAACTCCCGCTTCAACCTCAATGCAGAAACCTATTTAAACGAAATAAAAGAATCACTTCTGGTGAACAGAATCAATAAACAATGAAAAAACTAAAGAATATAGGATTATTTTTGCTTATTGTGTTACTGCTATTTGGAATAGCAGTTAATTTTTATATAGAAAGTGAAAATTTTAGAAACTTGTTTCACTCTCTAAATTTTGGAACAGTACCTGCTTGGATTACAGCAGTTTTCGCATTTATTGCTCTTATAATTTCCAAAAATTCATTCGAATTATCAAATAAAGCAAACAAGTTAAATATCAGAAAATTGGCACTTGACATACATAAAGATTCAATGTCAATTAATCCTCACTTAAAAGCTAATATAGACAGTAGAAGTACAAAAATTGGAAATCCAGTAGCTAATAGACACCATGTTCAAACGTTGCATTACTGTGGATCTGATGAATTCAATCACCACTGGGAATCAGTCAAGAAATTTAGGCTTTGCCAAGTTAGGTCTAGACGTATCGAAGTAAACTTTACTTTAAAGTTGTCAGTTGGAGAAAATCCAATAATTTTAAACAGTATGCAATCAAAGACTGTTGAATTAATTAAATTACTAAAGGATGGAAATGGTGAAAACCTCCTCCAGTATGGCAGCATAACATTAGAAACTGGTGAATATAGTTTATATTGTAAAATTATCGACCTGGGAGAAAATTGGGCTAGGCACGCATCCTATCTATATGACAGAAGAACCCTAAGCCATTTCTCTTCAGAATACTTTGGATTTGATAGATCCTGTCGAATAAATGATGATATCATTGACTATTCGCTTATTAATAAAATTATTATCGATTATTCATCATTATATAGTAAAAACATTCGAAGTTTTTGGCACATAATTGCCACCGCTTCTGCACTTGAAATTAATAAAGAGAAAAATTCATACATGTTTTCAATAAACAAAGATTTTGAACGATCGATCGTACTGTCCCCAGAGACAAACATTAAATCAATTGAGAGAGATATTATTGATGCAATCAACAATAATTCAGAAAAAATATAAAGATTTTCTTTCAACAATAAGAGGAGATATTAATATCTCTTCCGCTGCAGATAAGCTCCATGTAAAATTTGAGACAGTCAATGAGCTCATCAATCTTGGTCTTCTTTCTAGGAGAGATGGGACTAGCTCATGGGTTCTGAACGATGAAAAATATAAACAACTGATTTCGCCTACAATGGGTTTTTCACTTGAGTCAATTGAATTGGTTAGTGCATGGGAAAAAATCAACGACAGCATTGAGTTGATTTTACTTGATGATTTTGAAATTTTTGTCCATATACAGGTTTTCAAATTATCTTCTACTAATTCTAATCTTGATGAAAAGATATTAATTATCGTTTCTCAACCTAGAGCTGGTGGAACCCAGTCACACCATCTTACAAATTGGATCGAAAATATTAGGTCTCAAATTATGGACTTATATCCAGACTTAATCGGGCCACACGTCATATGGATGAAATACCATAGGGGCTTAAGCAAAAATTATGAAATTAGTAATATTGTATTTGATGAGAATAATAACCCTTCTTTTGGTCCTCCAATAGATATTTTACTTCTACACAGAAATGATAAGTTATTTTTCGATTTGTATCATCCTGATATTTATAATATCGAAAATATCAAGCATAAAATCGAAACTGGGTCTATAAAGACTATCACATACCCTTTCCATGATCGCGACTTAGAAAATCTAAGTGCAGTTGTAGATTACATGAACTATCTACAAAGGATGTGGTTCGAGATACAAAATGATAATGATCTTGAATATGATGGTGACAATCGCGCATTAATATACCACTATCAATTAAAAGAAGAATATCGAAAGAAAATAAAAGAAATAGTGATTTTGTCATCAGACGCTTTCGAATCCTATGTCGCGAATCATAAGATAATTTTTGCAGAGATTTCAAAATTCCCAGCTAACTCAACCAGATTAAAATTACAGACTTTTCCTGAGCATGAACTTAATCTAGCAGAACACAAAACAGCCAGAGGTTCACTCAAAGATGCATTAGAAAAAATTGATACTGGTTTTTTGTATTTAATATACAATCATGAACCGCACGAACTGCATAATATGTACAAGGAAATACCTTTTGAATTCGGAAACGCTTAGCCAAGAGTCTGCGTTCATTTCAATTGAATAATAAAGTCAGGAAATTTCACTATGCCCCGCACCCACCTCGAACGTCCTCTCCAGCAAGACATCTGCGCTCACCTGGCCGCTCATGGGTGGGTGCACTCCCCCAGCTCCGCAGGCTACGACGCCCGCCGTGCCCTTTACCCCGCCGACGTCCTCACCTGGCTCAAAACTAGCGACCCCAAAAACTACGCCACCCTCATCAAACCCGGCACAGACCCCGCCACCCAGCAGGCCCAAGAAAACCGCCTGCTCGACCGACTCGTCACCAAACTCTCAGCCCCGGAAAAACAAGGCGGCGGAACCCTCAACGTCCTGCGCAAAGGCTTCAGTGTGCCCGGCGCACGCCGCCCCTTCCAGCTACTGGCCTACCCACCCCAAGACAACCGCAACCCCGACCTCACCGCCCTCTATCAGAAGAACATCCTGCGAGTCGTCGAAGAAGTCCGCTACAACCCAGCAGACGAAACCGCCCGCATCGACCTCGTCCTCTTCATCAACGGCCTACCCGTAGCCACCATCGAACTCAAAAGCGAATACACCCAAACCCTGCAAGACGCCATCAAGCAGTACCGCACCGACCGCGACCCCAAAACCTCACCCCTGCTCCAAGAACACCGCGGCGCCCTGGTGCACTTCGCCCTCTCCCAAGACGAAATCGCCATGACCACCAAACTGGCAGGCAGCGCCACCAACTTCCTCCCCTTCAACCGCGGAGCCAATGGCGGAGCAGGAAACCCCATCATCGACGGCAAACTAGCCACCAGCTACTTCTGGGAAGAAATCCTGGAACCCAACATCTGGATCACTATTCTCACCAAATTCATCTACACCAACCACCAAAAAATCACCGACCCCCTCACCGGCAAAACCACCCATAAGAGCCACATCAGATTCCCCCGCTACCACCAGTGGCGGGCCGTCACCAAACTCGTGCAAGCAGCCCGCACCGAAGGCGCAGGGCACAAATACCTGGTGCAGCACTCAGCAGGCTCCGGCAAAACCGACTCCATCGCCTGGACGGCCCACCGGCTCTCCAACCTGCACACCCCAGAGGGCGAGCGCGTCTTCGACTCCGTCATCGTCATTGCCGACCGTCAAGTCCTCGACCAGCAGCTGCAGGACGCTATCGACCAGCTCGTCACCACCGCCGGCACTTTCCAGCCCATTACGCGCGGCAGTGGCGATTCCAAATCTAAGCAGCTCGTCGAGGCACTGACCACCGGCGTGCCCATCATCGGCGTCACCCTGCAAACCTTCCCCTTCGCCCTGGCAGAAATGACCAAGGAAGGCGGCCAGCTCGCCGGTAAGCACTTTGCGATTATTGCCGACGAAGCCCACTCCTCCCAGTCAGGCAAGGCAACCGACTCCATCAAGGAAATGCTCAACACCGAGATTGACGCCGGTATCGAAGAGTCAGACCCCGAAGCCGACCAGGTGGCCCTCACCAAAATGGCCCAGCGGGTCGTCGGTGAAGGCCACCAGGTCTCCTTCTTTGCCTTTACCGCCACTCCTAAGGCAAAAACCCTAGAGGTCTTTGGGCGACGGGCCGACGGCACCGGCCCCCACCAACCCTTCGACCTCTACCCCATGAAGCAGGCCATTGAAGAGGGCTTCATTCTTGATGTGCTCAAGAACTACACCACCTACCAGATGGCCGCCAAAATCGCCCAGAAGAACGAGGACAGCGGGGCCGATGAAGAAATCGACATCCGCAAGGGCACCAAGAGCCTGATCAACTTTGTGGAGCTACACCCCACCAATGTTGCCTCCAAGGTAGCGGTGATTCTTGAGCACTTTGAGGGCCGGGTCAAGCAGGAGCTGGGCGGAAAAGCTAAAGCCATGGTGGTGACGTCCTCCCGGGCAGCTGCCGTGCGCTACCAGCGGGCCTTCGAAAAGGCCATTGCTGAAAAGGGTCTGCCCCTCAAGACCCTGGTTGCTTTCTCCGGTGAACTGCCCGACCCCGACCTTGAGGTAGTGCCCGGGGTTGATACCCCCACCGTGACTGAGGCGTCCATGAACCCTGACCTTAGGGGCAGGAACCTAGCTGAGGTCTTCAACCAGGACGGCCAGCACATTCTGATTGTGGCCAACAAGTACCAGACCGGCTTCGACCAGCCCCTCCTGGTTGCCATGTATGTGGATAAGAAGCTCTCGGGTATCACCGCCGTGCAGACCCTCTCCCGCCTCAACCGCCGGGCTGACGGCAAAGAGAACACCTACATTCTGGACTTCGTCAACGACCCCGAGCAGATTCGCGCCGCCTTCGCCGAGTACTACGAGGACGCCCGCATCGAGACCGAATCAGACCTCGACCTGGTTGCCAAACAGGTCGACAAGCTCGACGCGGCCGGTATCTACAACCGGGCAGATGTGGAACAGTTCTGGGAAAAGTGGGTTGCACCCGGTGCCCGGCAGGCGTCCTTTGACTCCCTCATCTCCATACCCGTGCAGCGGTTTGTGACGCGCTGGCAGGCAGCGCAGGAGGGGGTTGATGGTTCTACTGACCGAGCCACCCTTGAAGTACTGCTGGAGTTCCGCTCAACCCTCGCCCAGTACGTGAAGTCCTACGCCTTCTTCTCGCAAATCTTCAACTTCGGCGACCCCTACTACGAGAAACTCTCCGCCTTCGCTGACCTGCTCGCACGCAAGCTGCGCCGCTTCACCCTCGATGAGGTATCACCCGAGGTAGTGAACGTGGACGACATCGTGCTCACCCACTACCGCCTCGAAAAGCTGCGCGAAGAGGAAGACTTGAAGCTATCGTCCTCCCAGGCGGCTGGGCTGCAGGGCATGACGGAGGCCGGCCTCGCCAGTATCCAGGAGCGCGAGCGCAAAGCCCGCTCTGAACTGATTGAGAAGATTAATAAGTACTTCCACGGCCTTGACCTGAGTGACGAGCACCAGGTGGGCTTTGCTACTACCTTCGTGGCTGAGGCGGCCAAGGACGCCGGGCTCAAACAAAGCGCCATGGCCAACACCAAGGTGGACTTCTACCATTCGAAGAATGTGCGCGTTGGCCTGGCGAATAAGCTCTGGGACTACAGCTCAGATACAGCTGACCTGATTGACCACGTGCGCAAGTTGCCGGCGGAGCAGTTCGTGGAGTTCATGCTCGACATGGGCCTGTACGAGCTGCTGCGGGGCGAGAAGGTGGAGGAGCTGACTCCGTAAAAGGGGACCACCTTAGCGATCTTTGTATGCTGGTATAACTCCGACCATCGAATCGAAGTAGGCTATAACCTTATTAGAAATTGTTACGCGGTTTGGAATCAAGTTTCTCCCAGCATTCAAATGCAACATCGCATGTGGTAGGGTAAAGGTATCAGACACCGCCCACCTCTGTTACATGGAACCTCAAAGTTCTGCATGTATCATGTGGCGGTTTTCATTTTAAGTAGGTGCTTATGGCTGAAAAAGGGTTCCTAGACCACCCAGATCTCATCAACAGACTTGAGCAGCTGGGGATGCAAATCGACGATAAGACTAAAGCTGAAGCAGAGCTCAGAAGACTCGGCTACCACCGCACGAGCGGCTACAGATATCCCTTTAGAAAACTTCGAGAGCCCCTCACCGATGATCTCATCAAACGTAGAGAGTTCCGCCATGATGAGTTTGAAGCTGGCTCAAGGTTCGAAGACTCTATAGCGTTAGCAGATTTCGACACCAAACTACGTGCCGTCATTTTGACAGGTATCTTTGATTTAGAGGTAAGACTAAGAACCGCTATCGCCCATGTCATCGCAAAGAAAAATCCAAAAGGGCATCTTGAGATTTCATGCTTAGATTCCACAAAATGTTATGAACTTACTTCTTCTCGAGATCAAACAACCAAGTTTGAGGCTTGGAAAGCTCAGTACGAGAGCGCCAAAAAATCCAAAAATAATGACGATTTCATAGCGCACCATACGCTTGTCTACAAGACAGAAATTCCTGTGTGGGCAGCACTAGAAATTGTGTCCTTTGGAACCCTAATTCACTTTTATCTTTTGATGAAGGCAGAAGACCAAAATGATGTGGCAAGAAATTTCGGGGTTCGACAAGGCACCAAGTTTGGCTCCTGGCTACTTGCAATCATGGACTTAAGAAACGACTGCGCTCATGGTGCTAGAGTTTTCAATAAGAGCATGAAAAGGAATGTGTCTGTTCATTCAAACTCTTACTTCAAAAAATATTTAAAGCATATAGATAAGGAACTCCCTGCCGACAAAATATACATGCCGTGTGTCTTACTCGCCCATATGCTTAGATGCCATGAATCTGGCACTAACTGGCACAATACGTTCAAAACGCAGGTTAAAAAGTTACCCCAAATATATCTGCAAGAATTATCTGAACCGCTTATTACTGCCGAACGTAACATGGGTTTTCCTGGCAACTGGCAAGAATTAGAAATCTGGAATAACTAATATTCCGCATGGGCCTCTACGAACTGCTGCGGGGTGAGAAGGTGGAGGAACTGAGCCACTAGATATTGTGGGACATCTTAGAGAGCAAGCTCTCCGCCACCTGCTCCACGCCCAGGCGGTACTGTGCGGAATCACGATCTGCACGACGCACATCCGTTAAATCAAGAACAGCCCTACTCTGTTCCTCTGGAATCTTAGAGTTAGCAATCCACAGAACCGGCACAATATTCTTGCCGTCTAACACAGACAAGTCACTAATTTGCTTTACCCAGCGAGGCGTCACCAAAGCCAAGCCAACAAGGGGTACCTGCTCGTCAGCGTCCGCGCCCAGCGTATGAGCAAAATGTGCCGGATCATCATCTAAAACAAGCTCAACACTCAAACCAGACAGACCCTCAACAGCATCAGCAACATCTTCAGCAAAGCCACGAATATTCCCTGCTAACGCAGAGCCCTCATCAGCCGCAGCGAAACTAGCAACGACACGCACATCAACATCGCCAGTTTTCTTAGAGGGCTCAAGCTCTGCCCGTGGCTCTATCGCAGTTGCGCGCGCTCTGTTCATCAACCCCTGCCACAAACTAGCGTCCCACAAGGCGGCCAAGGGAAGAGCCCAAATTTTCTCACCTAAAGGCACAGGCCGAGCCACATTACAAACAACAAAGCCCCGTGTAACCCTGTCACCATACAATTCTTGAAAGCTCTTCAACCCCTTCAAGAATTCAGGTTTTACACGCGCAGAAGCTTTCACTTCCACAGCAATGAGAGAACCTGCAGAATCACGCAAGACTACATCGACCTCAACGTCCTTGTTCTTAATCCGCTGACGCCAATGGAATATATCCACACTACGCTCAGCCCATCCAGCATGGGCACGTATCTGCTGCATCACCAGCGTCTCAATCAGACGCCCTCGTACATCTGCATCAACTAACTGTGCATCACTCGTGCTTACCAAAGACCGAGCGGATAAAGCCACATCTGCGGGGAAAAACTTAGCTGAAGACCGCAAAGACCTCTTTGAAGCCCGATGCAGGTTGGGGACCTCATATATCAAGAAACGTTTTTCGAGAGCGTCGAGATAAGAATCAACTGTGCGGCGGTCCATTGAGAGTTCTCTGCCCATTTCAGAGATATTTAGCTCTGAAGCAGGGTGCCTTAAAACATAAGCCAAAATCTCGTGTGCACGTACCTGATCAAACGACTCACCTGGCTTTACCCGCTGAGTTAGGATGCTTCTTATCCCCTCGTCAATAGCCAGGCCTAACGTTGAGGTCACTGAATTGCCAGCAAACCGACGATACTGGGGCATACCCCCTAAAACAATCGCGTCAGATTCAATATCCAGAGGTTGTGTTTGTTCCCCTGTAACCGGATTTGCATCAAATAGAGCATCTATCACAGACCACGGCTGCTGATGGGGAGAGTTGATTTCTGCCTCGCTTAAAGGCTCTAATGATACTCGTAAAGCCCTGCGTGCCAGAGGGTCAGTGCCGCCAAAGCCGCTTTGCCCGATGCTTGAAGAACCGGTAAGAACTAGACGAATTGAGTCCTGGTTCTCATCTAGAACCTGTTTCACAGCAACCGGTAGCTCAGGAACCAGCTGAGCTTCGTCGATTGCGCAGGGCCACTCTAGACCACGGAGCCAACCCACTGTATCAGCCTCAACCACTGCTCGCAGACCGGTATCAGCCATCGAATAAACTGCCTTAAGATACCCCTCATGAGCCAGCTTGTTCACCAAGCTTGTCTTCCCCACTGCACGAGCGCCTTCGATAATCACGACAGGCGCAACAGCAAGTAGGTCTAGGATCTTGGGCTCAAGGAATCTGGGATAGAAGGTCATAGGTCAAATTGTACATTCGATGCACAAAATTTTGTACATAGGATGTACAAGTTGTTAAAGTACTAAGTGGATTAACCAGTTCACCTCAGTAGTCATCTTCAAGGGATAGGAGGGTAGGAAATGACTATTAGCGCTGTGAGTTCTGCGATGTATAGAGCAGTCAGAAAAGCTAAAAAGGTACTAAAGGCCAGTAGCAAAATTACAACTCGTCGCTCACGCACCGAACATACGCGTGGCACAGATGGTCTAACAGACGCAAAACGGAGTCTCTATGCGCTACAGGCAAAGTCTCTACACAACAGCCTGCCCGTCAAAGACCTCGAAAAGGCATTTAGCCGTCTAGCTTCAGAGAAACGCTAGAACGAACGCAATCCGCCGTCAGGCGGGGCGTGAATCGCTCTGTGAGCCAGCTTGTTCACCAAGATTGTCTTCCCCAACTGTACGAGCCCCCTCTATAACCACGACAGGCACAACAGCAAGTAGGTCAAGTTTCTTAGTATCAAGGAGTCTGGGATAGAACGCTATAAATCAAGTTGTACATGTGCGCAAGATGCCAGCTGAGCAATTTGTCCAGTTCATGCTCAAAATGAACTGCTAGATGGGCTCTGTACGGTTTACTCGTAGTGGGTCCACATTTTTAGCACATGGACAGTGTGTTCCTCTTCGAACACGTCATAAACAAGTCTGTGCTGAACGTTGATTCGTCTGGAATACAAGCCCGCCATGTCTCCGACGAGTTTTTCGTAGCGTGGAGGGTTCTGCCAAGGGTTTTCAGCAATTACCTCTAGCAGCTTCTGAGCCTTAGGTTGCAAGCCAGAACGTTTGAGTTTGAGTGCATCCTTTTGCGCTTGCTTGGAGTAAATCAGTTTCCAGCTCACCAAGGAAGCTCCGTGCTGCCTTCGCTCAGAGGCTCCTTGCGAGCCTGCTGGATACTTTCTCGGACTTCAGGGATAGAGCTGAGGTATAGAGTTTCTTGGATAGCCAGCCAATCATCTTCGCCAATTAACACAGCGTTACCTCGCTTTCCTGCAATGGTAACAGGGTGCGAGTCAGCATTGACCTGGTCAACCAACTGGTAGAGGTCACTGCGGGCGTTAGTTACTGAAATCGTAGTCATACCCCAACAATACGGAATTACGTACGCCTCAGCAAGAGGGGGCAAAATATTATCTGGATGAATGAAGTAACCTCGTGATATACCAATCGCCCGAGTCATGAGCAGGTCAAGGTCGACTTTGATGCCGCTGAACTCATTCAACTGGCATTGAGTACAATAACGAATATTTCAGCCGATACATGCTAGGAATGCGAGACCTTATACTGAACCCTGACTGGGTACTAAAGGCACTAGATGATGTGCCTTTCCAGAAACGCGAAGAGCAGGATTATTCCCATTCTGAGACTTACTTATTAGGCTAGAAGTGCTCTCGGGCTCGCAGCGAAGCTGCTGGCTCGGGGCTGGCGTGAATCGCCTCGTGAGCGAAGCGAACCAGGCGAGAGGGTCGGCAGCGAGCGCGAGCCCGAGAGCACGCCAAGCGTGAGCCTGGTGAGCCTTACTCGTCCTCTCCTAACGTACTTCGTACCCCGCCGCTCGGATTGCGTCCTTCACTTCCCCAATGCTGACCTCGCCGAAGTGGAAGATGGAAGCGGCGAGGACGGCGTCCGCTCCTGCTTCTATGGCGGGTGGGAAGTGCTCGGCTGCGCCCGCGCCGCCCGAAGCAATCAGGGGTACGGTGACAACAGAGCGCACTGCGCGGATCATGGGCAGGTCAAAGCCGGCCTTAGTGCCGTCGGCGTCAATGGAGTTCAGCAGGATCTCGCCTACGCCGCGCTCCTGGGCCTCAGCAACCCATTCGAGCAGGTCAAGCCCGGTGGATGTGCGGCCGCCGTGGGTGGTCACCTCGTAGCCGGACGGGGTAGCATCCGACTTCTTGGCGTCCGCCGAGAGCACCAGCACCTGGGATCCAAACCGCTCGGTAATCTCGTTGATCACCTCGGGCCGGGCAATAGCCGCAGTGTTAATAGAGGCCTTATCGGCGCCGGTGCGTAGCAGACGGTCGACGTCCTCAGCGGTGCGCACTCCCCCGCCCACAGTTAGCGGAATAAAGACCTGCTCAGCGGTTGACGACACCACATCGAAGGTGGTCTGGCGGTCCGAAGAAGAGGCGGTGACGTCCAGGAAGGTCAGTTCATCGGCGCCCTCAGCGTTGTAGCGCTTGGCGAGTTCTACCGGGTCGCCAGCGTCGCGCAGGCCCTCAAACTTGACGCCCTTGACCACGCGGCCGCCGTCCACATCAAGACACGGAATAACACGAATGGCAACACCCACGGGCGCGCCCCCTTTCCTTGAAAGCAAAACTGAAGCGGCGGCGTCCGCCCATATCAGGGGGCAAGGACGCCGCCGGGTAAAGTTACAGGCGCGCGGCCTGAATGGCGGTGACTAGGATGCCGCGGCCGCCGATGTCGTAGAGGGAATCCATGACCTTATTCGCTGCCTTGCGCGGCACCATGGAGCGCACGGCAACCCAGCCCTCGCGCGAGAGCGGCGAGATGGTCGGGGCTTCAAGGCCGGGGGTCAGAGTGGTGGCAGCCTTAAGGTTAGCCTCTTCGATGTTGTAGTCAATCATCACGTACTGGCGGGCAATCAGCACACCCTGCAGGCGGCGCTGGAGGCGCTCAAGACCGGCGTGGTCCTCAACGCCGGGGCGCTTAATCAGCAGGGCCTCGGAGCGCATAATCGGGTCGCCAAAAGGTTCCAGACCTGCAGCGCGCATGGTGTTGCCGGTTTCTACGACGTCGGCGATGGCGTCCGCAACGCCCAACCGAATCGAGGACTCAATAGCGCCATCCAGGCGCACCACCGACGCGTTGATGCCGGAGCGTTCCAGGTAGTCGGTCAGCAGGCGCTTGTAGCTGGTGGCGATGCGCTTACCTTCAAGTTCGGACGGGTCGGTGTAGGTACCGGCGGGCCCAGCCAGGCGGAAGGTGGAGCGGGCAAAATCGAGCTTGAGCGCTTCCTCAGCGTGGGTGCCGGAGTCGAGCAGCAGGTCGCGGCCGGTGATACCGACGTCCAGGGTGCCCTCGCCCACGTACACGGCGATGTCGCGGGGGCGCAGGTAGAAAAATTCAACCTCGTTGTCCTGGTCAACGAGCACCAGCTCGCGGGAGTCGCGGCGCTGGAGGTAACCAGCCTCGGTCAGCATGGTGATGGCAGCCTGAGAAAGCATGCCCTTATTAGGAACTGCAACGCGCAGCATAGGTTAGTCCTTTGCAGTGATGGTTTAGAGGTACTTGTAGATATCTTCAGGAGTCAGTCCCTTGGCGATCATCATGCACTGCAAATGGTAAATCAGCTGTGAAGCCTCTTCAGCGAACTCGGCGTCAGACTGGAATTCAGCGGCCATCCAGACTTCCGCTGCTTCTTCTACAATTTTCTTGCCGATAAAGTGCACACCTTTGTCGAGTTCCGCAACGGTGCCGGAGCCCTCAGGGCGGGTTTCAGCCTTTTCGGCTAGCTCTGCGAATAGGGTTTCAAAGTTCTTCACGGTCTCTAGCGTACCGCTCTTTGAGGTGCTGGCGTTACCGGGCAGGTTTAGATTTCATCTTTCGGTCATGCCCCCTTCTTTTTCCGGTAAGGACGCACCCGCCCTCCTATCCCAGGGCAGGGCAGGAGGGCGGGCGTCGGGACCTACTTACCGGGTGCTGTAAATCGTGTGGCTTGTACCCACCGGAAAACTAGCCGAAACAGTAAGTTCTGCACCAAGTGCTGTGATGTATTTGTGGAGGGTTTTGAGACTCACGCTCCCAATATCCCCCTTTTCCATTTGGGAAATTCTTTTTTGGGAGACACCGATCTTTTCAGCTAGATCGGTCTGCGTCATTCCTAATTCTTTACGCAGTTTTTGCAGTTGGTATACATGCGCTTCAGCATGCATGGCATCAACCAGGCCTTGTAATTCCTGGGAATCTACCGGGCGCATTTGTTTCAGTTCTTCAAGAGTTGTCATGGCGTTTCCTTAGGTACTCTTCATAGCGTTTCTCAGCAAGAGGGATATTCTGTTTGTACCATTTGTTCCATTGGCCGGTTTTGTCACCAGCTGCCAACAGAATCGCCTGTTGCTCTGGATCAAAGATGAATAGAATTCTAATATTTTTTGCGTGGCCGCGGGGTCTTAGTTCTTTGAGGTTATGGAAAGACGAGCCGGTAATACGATCAATAAAGGGCCTACCCCCATGAGGTCCTACAGACCCAAGGTATTCAAGCGCTGCAAGCACATGAAGATACTCCTGGCTAGGTAGTTCCATGAGCCAGTCTTGAACGAAACCTACTTCAACCGTCCACCCTTGCATAACGCCAGAATACTATAAATATGTTCTATTGCATAGGTGAAGACAAAGTATAGCCCTCCTATCTTCGCTAAAGATAGGAGGGCGGGCGTCCGCTCATAACATTTGGGGGCTTGCCTCTAGGTTTTAGAGCCCGCGCAGGGCCACCACGGTTTCCAGCGCCGCGGCCATTGCCTCGTAGCCCTTGTCTTCGGTGGAGCCGGGTAGGCCTGCGCGGTCTATACCCTGCTCTTCGGTGTCGCAGGTCAGCACGCCGAAGCCAACGGGGGTTTTGGTCTCCACTGAGACCTTGGTCAGGCCGCTGGTGGCGGCATCACAAACGTAGTCGAAGTGCGGGGTGCCGCCGCGGATAACCACGCCCAGGGCGACCACCGCATCGTATGTGTCGGCCAGGGTGGCTGCGGCAACGGGCAGTTCGAAGGTGCCAGGGACGCGCACGATGGTGGGCTCGATGCCGGCGTCCGCTGCTGCACGCTGGGCGCCGTCGAGCAGGCCGTCCATAATCTGGGTGTGCCAGGACGCCGCAACAATAGCGACCTTCAGACCTGCGGTCTCTGCGGGGTTGAGTTTGGGGGCGGGTGCTCCTGCTCCGCTCATGGTGTTCTCCTTAGGGTTGTATTGATTGAGTGGTAAGGCATCACGGGCTCGCAGCGAAGCTGCTGGCTTCGATGAAGTGAGCGAGTGCGAGCGCGCGAGCACATCAGAGCGAACGGAATCCGCCGTCAGGCGGGGCGTGAGGGTCAGGCTTGCGCCTATTCCGCCCGCAGATTATTTTCCTCGCGCGCTCGGAATCTGCAGGGCTCCATCGAGCGCGAGCCCGTGGGTGCCAAGAAAAGTCGCTAGTAGTCAAGAATATGGCGCATGCGGTCACGCTTGGTGGCCAGGTAGCGCTCGTTTTCGGGTCTAGGGGCGATGATGTCGGGCACCAGCCCGGTCACCTCCACCCCCAGGTCGGTCAGAGCCTCGGCCTTGGCTGGGTTGTTGGTCAGCAGGCGCACGCGGGTCAGCCCGGCTGCCTTCAAGATAGCGGACGCCTGGGTGTAGTCACGCGCGTCAGCTGGGAAGCCCAGGTGCAGGTTGGCGTCCAGGGTGTCGTCCCCGGCGTCTTGCAGGGCATAGGCGCGGAGCTTATTGACCAGGCCAATGCCCCTGCCCTCATGCCCGCGCAGATACAGCACCGAACCACCCAGCTCCTGCACGGTGGCTAGGGCTTTTTCTAGCTGAGGGCCGCAGTCGCAGCGGTAGGATCCGAGCAGGTCGCCCGTGGCACATTCGGAATGGAGCCGAATCAGGTGGTCTTGCCCTTCCTGCGCAGGGACGAGGGGGCGTCCGTCCGCGCCGACGGCGGTGGCGAGCATGTGCTCGGTGCCGTCGGCAAACTCGTAGGCAGACACGGCGAAGGTGCCGTGAGGGGTGGGTACCAGCACCGGCTCACTGCTGGCTACCAGGGTGTTTTTATCGGTCACCGTCGCGCTCCTGCAGGTAGGTGATTAGGTCAGCGATGGAAATCATGGGCATGTTGTGTTGGGTGGCGAAGGCGCGGAGGGCGTCGAAGCGCATCATGGTGCCGTCGTCGTTCACGATTTCAGAGATCACGCCGACTCCCGATAGGCCCGCGAGCAGGGAGAGCTCTACCGCGGCTTCGGTGTGGCCGGGGCGCTGGCGCACTCCCCCGTCGACCGCCCGCAGGGGCAGGACGTGGCCGGGGCGGGTCAGGTCGTTCGCTGAGGACGCCGGGTCGGCAAGGACCTGAACAGTTCGGGCCCGGTCTGCCGCTGAGATACCGGTGGTCACGCCTTCGCGGGCATCGCAGGTGACGGTGTAGGCGGTGCCCTTGGCGTCCTCATTGACCTCAACCATGGGCGGCAGGTTCAGGGCATCTGCCCGGGCGGCACTCATGGGGGCACAAATGACGCCGGAGGTATAGCGGATGGTGAAGCCCATGAGTTCGGCGGTGGCGTGTTCGGCGGCGAAGATGATGTCGCCTTCGTTTTCGCGGTCTTCGTCATCGACCACGACGACGGCCCCGCCCCGGGCAATTTCGGCAACTGCTCGGTCGATGGTGTCGAGGGCGGCGGCGCGGCGTTCCCAGCCACCAGCGCTACCGGTGGGGGTAACGCCCAGGCCGGCAACCGACCCCGATACCGCCAGAATACGCTGCACGTACTTGGCGAGGGCATCGGTTTCGAGGTTGACGGTATCGCCCACGGTCAGCTCGCCTAATGTGGTGGCTTCTAGCGTTGCGGGAATCAGACCTACCTCGAACCAGTGGGTGTCGGCCTGCGGGTAGGATACGGCGGTGACGGTCAGCGACGCACCCGAGACAGTGATGGATCCCTTCTCTGTGAGGTGGGCTGCCATGTCCCGCGGCACTCGCACGCGCACGGTACGCCAGGATTCGTGGTCTTCAACCTTGACCACGGTGCCGAGCCCGTCCACGTGACCCTGCACGACGTGACCGTCAAAGCGGCCGTCCGCTGGCATGCAGCGCTCAAGATTGACGCGCGCACCAGGGGCCAGCTGCCCCAGGTTGGTGCGGCGCAGGGTTTCACCCATCATGTCGGCGGCAAAGTAGCCGTCGGCAAGCTCGCGGGTGCGGGTAGCAGTCAGGCAGACGCCATTGACAGCCAGGGAGCCGCCGTGTTCCAGGTCGTCGATAATCGGGCCCGCTTTGATCGTCACAACGGCTGATTCGACCCGGCCCGAGCTATCGAGTACGGGTTCAAGAGATTCTACGGTGCCGACAGCGGCAATGATTCCGGTAAACATGAGGAGATCTTTCAAATGTTTAGAAACTTTTCCAAGTTTGCTTGGCTCAGCAGGCTCGCAGCGAAGCTGCTGGCTCGGGGCTGGCGTGAATCGCCCTTGTGAGCGCTAGCGAACCGGGCGAGAGGGTCGGCAGCGAGCGCGAGCCTGTTGAGCCTATCGTGAAGGTATGAGGCGAGTCAGAGTATCTGCACCTAGAACATCTAGAGCGGGTGTCTGCCCTGCTGGGTCAATCTGCCAACGCCCCGCCTGGTTCAGGCTGTTGATTCCGAGGTCGCCCAGGGCTGGTTTTCCGGCGCCGAGCAGTAGGGGCGCTCGGTACCAGTAGAGTTCGTCGACGAGGTTGGTGCGGATGAGGGCGGTGATGAGGGTGGGGCCGCCTTCTACCATGAGGTGGCGTACTCCCCTGGCGTGTAGGTCGGTGAGGACGCTGGTGAGGTCGTGGGTGCGGTAGTGCAGGGCACTGCCCTGGTTCACGGCCTGGGCCAGGTGGCTGCCCTCTAGCAAAGCGCTTTCCCCCACAACCACGCGCAGGGGCTGTTGCTCGGCAAGCTGCCCCTCGGGCGTCCTTGCTGTGAGCTGGGGGTTATCGGCCAAGACGGTGCCGGTTCCGACCATGATGGCGTCCGCGCGGGTGCGCAGGGCGTGGCCGTCGGCGCGGGCGTGCTCACCGGTAATCCACTGGCTTGTTCCGTCGGCGGCTGCAATAAAGCCGTCGAGGGAGCTTGCGATTTTGGCGGTGACGAAAGGACGCCGCCCGGCAGCGGCAGTGAACCAGCGGGCATTGAGGGCGTAGGCGTCATCTTCCAACAGCCCGCCACGAACAGCTATGCCCTGCGAGCGCAGGTAGGCTGCTCCCCCGGCGGCGTCGTCGGTGGTGTCGGCGTAGGCGTAGGTGACCTCAGCGATACCGGCCTCGGCTATAGCAACTGAGCAGGGTCCGGTGCGGCCGGTGTGGTTGCAGGGCTCTAGGGTGACGAACATGCGGGCCCCGCGGATGTCGATGCCGGCGGCTCGGGCTTGGGCGAGGGCGTCGGCTTCAGCGTGGGGTGTGCCGGCGCCGCGGTGCCATCCGGTGGCAAGCAGCTGCCCGGTGGCGTCCACAATTACTGCCCCGACTAGGGGGTTAGCCCCGCGCACGCCCTTGCGGGCCTTATCGAGGGCAAGGCCCATGGCCTGGGTGTCGGTAAGGTGTGCCATGGTTAGCGTACGTCGACGGTGGGGTCGGGGAAGCCGGTTTCAACTTCAACCTTGCCAGCCTCTCGGTTGCGGGTGCGCCACCAGACGAAGAAACCGGTGAGGGTGAAGGCCCCGTAGAAGAGGTACATGAAGGCGCTGGCGTAGTAGCCCGCGGACCAGAGCAGGGGCACGCCGACCACGTCCACGGCGACCCAGACCAGCCAGAACTCTACCCAGCCCTTAGCCATGCCGTAGGTGGCGAGCAGGGAGCCTGTGAAGATCCAGGCGTCTGACCAGACCGGCTCGTAGGAGCCCAGGGCACGGAAGATCGGGGTCAAGGCGCCGGTGCCGACCAGCATGAAGGCGACCATGAAAGCCCGTTCGCGCCAGCTGGCCCACTGGGGAATCACTGCTGCCTGGCCTGCGTCCCCGGTCTTGCGGGTCTGGTTCCAGCGGTACCAGCCCCAGACGGAAACGGCGATGAACATGATCTGGCGGCCTGCCTGCCCCAGCAGGTTAGCGGTGCCGTAGGTTGACCCGAAGAGGGTGCCTAAAAAGACGGTGAGCAGAAGCAGGTTGCCGAGAATACCGACGGGCCAGGCCCAGACTTTGCGGCGCATGCCGCCGAGGGCTGATAGTAGGCCAAAGATGTTGCCAAGGACTTCGCGCACCAAGAGGGACTGGTTATCGCCAATCGCAATTTGAGCGTCGAAGAGCCACCGCAAGAAATCCATAAAAAACTCCCAAAGCGAGTGGCTCCGGGAGAACAAATCGAGGGTACCCGGTGTTGGCTGGCTTCGGTGGGTGTCGGTGAGGACGCCGGTGGGCCAGGCAGTCGGGTACGGCAGGTGCCGCGGGGGCACCTTACGGTTTGCTCGTGCTACCTTCCATCCAGACTGTACTGTCTGCCAAGGAATTCCACCTTGCAGGTATCGGGCACGTGGATGTGCCGTCAATTAGCGGGCTGTCACCGCAGGTTCGGATTTTCACCGGGTCCCGGAGCACGATATGTATATTTACCCTTCAAGTTATAGCACGGCCGGGGGCTGTAACCGTCATATTGTGACTTATTCCCGCTATCTGGTCGGGTGCGGGGCCTTTCCCGAAGCCCTTACTGATAAAGTCAGTTTGACATTATTTCCTGCCCCCTGAGCCACATGACTTCCCCGCACGAAAACCAGCCCCGGGCGTCCGCACCCGGCCAACTCACTACCGCCACGACTGCTGATGCCCTCAACCCCGAGGCCCTGAGCGCCGAGCAACTCACCACTGCCCTTGACCAGCTCCCGGTAACCCGCCGCCATGCCCGCCTGCTGGGGGTAACGGGTATCGGCTGGGCCCTGGACGCCATGGACATCGGCCTCATTTCCTTCGTCATGGCTGCCCTGATTGCCCACTGGGGTATTAGCTCGGGGCAGGCATCGCTGTTGGGCTCTATCGGGTTTTTGGGCATGGCGATTGGTGCCACCCTGGGCGGGCGTCTATCGGATAGGTTTGGGCGGCGCGCAATCTTTGCCGGCACGCTTCTGGTCTACGGGCTGGCTACCGGTTTTTCTGCCCTCGCTACGACCTTCACCGTTCTGCTGGTGTTGCGTTTCATCGTGGGGTTGGGGCTCGGCGCTGAGCTGCCGGTAGCCTCCACCTATATTTCTGAGTTTGCCCCGCAGGCTGTGCGCGGGCGCATGGTCGTTGTCCTTGAAGCCTTCTGGGCGGTTGGCTGGATCCTCGCTGCCCTCATCGGCACCTTCGTCGTGAGCCGCTCCGAGGACGGCTGGCGCTGGGCTCTTGCCATCGGCTGCGTCCCTGCCTTCTACGCCCTGGTGGTGCGGTGGGGGCTCCCCGAATCGGTGCGCTTTCTCACCCGACGCGGCGACCTTACCCGCGCCCGGTCCGTGGTCGCTGGTTTCGCTACCTCCCCGCCCTTGCGGGCAGAAGCTGCGCGGACGCCGTCCGCCCCTGCCGCTGCCGGGCAGGCTTCAGCCGAGCTGGCTCGGGCAACCTCCATCTGGTCAGCGGCGCTACGCCGCCGCACCCTTGCCTTCTGGGTCATCTGGTTCTGCATCAACCTTGCCTATTACGGGGCTTTTATCTGGATTCCCTCGCTACTGATTCAGCAGGGCTTTAGCCTGATCAGCTCCTTTACCTTCACCCTCATCATGACCCTGGCCCAGCTACCGGGCTATGCGGTGAGTGCCTGGCTGATTGAGCGCTGGGGCAGGCGTTCTACCCTAGCTACCTTCTTACTGGGATCAGCGCTGGCAGCGGTAGCCTACGGCCTATCGCACGAGGTCTGGGCGCTGGTAGCTAGCGGCTGCATGCTCTCCTTCTTCAACCTGGGTGCCTGGGGTGCCCTCTACGCCATCGGGCCAGAACTCTACCCCGGCCACCTACGCGGTTCCGGCACGGGTGCGGCAGCTGGCTTCGGCCGTCTAGCCTCTATCGCTGCTCCCCTACTCGTGCCCGCCCTGCTGCCGCTGGTAGGTGTTTCGGGGCTCTTTGTTCTGTTTGCTCTAACCTTCTGCACGGCAGCTGGCGCGACCTTCCTGCTGCCTGAAACCCGCGGCAGGCAGCTCGCCTAACCCCGAGACGGTCATCAGTCGCTACACTTGAGGTGCATAAAGTTTTCTACCCCCGACCTTAGGTGAGCTGTGTCTGACGCGAAACCCGCCAATATTCAAAAACGTGATACCACCTTCAAGCAGGAGCACGGTGCCGTGGCGCACCTGGTCAAGCGCAAGCCCGAGCAGGCTGTCGCCCGCGCTGTAAAGGGCGCCCAGAAACTGCTGGACGAAGGCCAGGGCAAGCAGGCCCTGAACGTGCTGACCCTAGCCAAGCCCGTACTGGTTGCTGGGTCAGAGGACGCCGCAGCCTACTACACCATGCTGGCCACCATCCACCGCTCTATGGGCAACGAGCAGGCTGCCGAGCGGGCCGAGAAGAACATGGCCTAAGGCTCACTAGTTGCCGGGGAGCCGGTTCAGCAGCTCCTTCACAAAGGCCGCATTATCGGCGTCCCCAGCGGCGGCGTAGTGCTCCGCCGACCGCACCAGGTAGCCCTGGGCGGCGTCCGCGTCCCCGCTTTGAGCTGTGACCAGGGCAAGCAGCTGATAGGTCTCGGCGAGAAAAGCCTGGTCGCCCAGCTCCTCAGCAAAACCGAGGGCTTCGCTGAGCAGGGGGCGGGCAGCGTCCGTATCCCCCACCGCCAGCAACCCTTGAGCCTGGGCATTGCGCACATGCATGAGCTGAACCGTGTGCTTGCCCGCGGCGTACAGCTCATAAGCCTGGGCCAGATAGCCCTGGGCGCCAGCTTCATCCTGGGCCTGGCGGGCAAGTCCCGCCAGGGCAACCAGGTTATGGGCCTGACCCTCGGCATTCCCCTGAGCTTCATAGCCGCGCAGCCCCTGGGCGTACCAGGTCTTGGAGCGCTCAAAGTCGCCCAGTTCAGCATGCAGGGAACCCACCTCGGTGGCGAAGTCGGGCAACTGCTCGGCATCAGGTTTAGCATCGGCCAGCAGGGCGTGGGCACGGGTGACTTCTGTGAGAGCTGGCGCGAGATTCCCCAGGTCGCGGTTGACCTCGCTCAAAATTTTCAGGGCAAGAATCTGCCCGAAGACTTCACCAGCGCTCTCAAAACCACCGGCGGCGGCCTGCAGAGCGGGCAGGGCGTCGGCCAATTGCCCGGCAGCGATGAGCTCCTGGGCACGGGCCAGCTCGCGGTCGGCTTCTTCAAGGGGAGTAAGGTTCTGGGTCATGGCATCCTAGTGGGTATGGGCGGACGCGGCAGCCCGGCGCAGGCCCGCGATAGCGGCTTCGAGGTCGTCCGCACCGTAGACAGACGAACCGGCAACAAAGCAGGTGGCACCGGCCTCGGCCGCACGCACAATCGTTTCTTCGGTGATACCACCGTCAACCTGCAGAATCACCTCAGCCCCCGAGCCCTCAATGGCGGCGGCCGCCCGCTTAATCTTGGGAAGGGTAACGTCAAGGAAGGCCTGGCCGCCAAAGCCCGGTTCAACGGTCATAATCAGGAGCATGTCGAGTTCGCTGAGCATATCCATGTAGGGTTCAACGCCGGTGGCAGGGCGCAGGGCCATGCCCGCCTTAGCACCGCTTTCACGCAGGGTACGGGCCAGCTTGATGGGAGCGATAGCGGCCTCGGCGTGGAAGGTCACTGACTCACACCCAACCTCAGCGTAGGCAGGGGCCCAACGGTCGGCGTCCTCAATCATCAGGTGCACATCAAAAGGAATGGGCGAGACCTCTTTGAGGCGCTTCACGACGGGCAGCCCCCAGGTCAGGTTGGGAACGAAGTGGCCATCCATCACATCAATATGGGCGGCGTCAGCGGTCGAGATAGCGGTGAGCTCCTCCCCCAGCCGAGAGAAGTCAGCGCTCAAAATGGAAGGGTTAATCAGGCAGGTCATGGGCGTCCTTTCGTTGCCGGTCTTATACCCATCGTAGTGCCGCGCTCCCGGACAAGCGAAAAGCAAGCCCCATCACAGTCCAATGGGTGGTTTTCAGGGACGCCCCGCACCTAGAGAGGACTACACTTTAACGGTCTTTGACATATTTATTCAACGGTTAGGAAAATTATGAACTCGGTTCTGCTTGCGGTCCTGGTCATGCTCGTCCTCTCCGCAGTACGCGTACACGTCGTCCTGGCGCTCTTTATCGGCGCTCTCGTGGGTGGTCTTGTGGGCGGGCTCGGGCTGGATGGCACCATGGTCGCCTACCAGGAGGGGCTCTCCGGCGGCGCTATGCTGGCGCTCTCCTACGCCCTGCTCGGTGCTTTTGCCATGGCGGTTTCAAGCTCGGGCCTGCCCCAGCTCATCGCCAACGGCATCATTGCCAAGGTCGGCTCAGAAAGCTCAGAGACCAACCATCGCATCGAATTTACCGTCAAGTGGCTGCTGCTGGCCGGTATTCTGGCCATGTCGATTATGTCGCAGAACCTGATTCCCGTTCATATCGCCTTCATTCCGCTAATTATTCCGCCCCTGCTGGCCGTCTTTAACCGCCTGAAGCTAGACCGCAGGCTCATTGCCTGCGTGCTCACCTTCGGCTTGGTCACCACCTACATGTACGTGCCCGTAGGCTTCGGCGCGATCTTCCTCAACGATATTCTGCTGGGCAACATCAAACTAGCCGGTATGGATACCAGCGGCATCAACGTCATGACCGCCATGGCTATCCCCGCCCTGGGCATGGTCGTTGGTCTACTAATTGCGGTCTTCTTCAGCTACCGTAAGCCCCGCGCCTACCAGACCATTGAGCTGGCACCCACTGAAACCGTGACCACCGAGGTCAAGAAGTTCAACGTGGTCGTCGCGATCATCGCTATTGTTGCAACCTTCGTGGTTCAGGTAGTTATGCAGGCTTTGGGCACCGAAGCTAACTCGCTGCTGGTCGGTGCCCTGGTCGGTCTGACCATCTTCATGGTCACCGGCGCGGTCAAGTGGAAGGAGGCCGACGATGTCTTCACCGCTGGTATGCGCATGATGGCCCTGATCGGCTTCATCATGATCTCGGCCCAGGGTTTCGCTGCGGTCATGGATGCCACCGGCGACGTTGACCCCCTGGTGACCACCGTGGCTGACCTCTTCGCTGGCAACAAGGCAGCAGCTGCCATGGCCATGCTGGTGGTGGGTCTGATTGTGACGATGGGTATCGGCTCGTCCTTCTCCACCCTGCCCATCATCACCACCATCTATGTACCCCTCTGCCTGGCTCTGGGCTTCTCGCCCCTGGCTACCGTGGCTATTATCGGTACCGCCGGTGCCCTGGGCGACGCGGGCTCCCCTGCCTCCGACTCCACTCTGGGCCCCACCGCCGGTTTGAACGTGGACGGCCAGCACGACCACATCCGTGATTCGGTGATTCCCACCTTCATCCACTACAACATCCCCCTGATGATTGCAGGTTGGGTAGCGGCGATGGTTCTCTAGTCGCCCTGTGCCCTAAGGGGACCGCAAAACTTAAAAAGGACCGCATAATACGCGGTCCTTTTTAAGTTTTGCGGTCCCCTTGTGTTCGGTGAAAGCTCAGGGGCCTAGTTCTTGCGGAAGAGGGCGAAGAACATGGCGTCGGTGCCGTGGATGTGCGGCCAGAGCTGGGCGGTCGTAGCCCCCTCCGCTAGGGTCGCTCCCTTGGGCGCTTCGGGGGTGAAGGCGGGGTCCAGTTCCCCGGCAAGGACGGACGCCCCCGTTTCGTCCCTGCGGGCAACGGCCCGCAGGGCAGCACCGGAGTCCAACAGGGTTACATCGACCTTGCGCAGAATATCGTGAACAATACTCTGGGTTTCAGCGGTGTGGGGTGAGCAGGTTACATAGGCGATCAGGCCGCCGGGGCGGGTAACTGATGCTGCTGCCTTAAACAGGTCGAGTTGCAGGGGCAGCAGTTCAGCGATGTCGCGGGGGCTCTTGCGCCAGCGGGCTTCGGGGCGGCGGCGCAGGGCGCCCAGACCTGAGCAGGGCACATCGACCATCACTCGGTCAAAGCGCACATCGCTGGGCATTCCCTCGGGCAGATTGGTACCCGCAGCGACGGTGCGCTCAATCTGGCGACCGTCACCAGCCACTACCGAGTAGGAGGCGGACGGCAGCGGGGCCAGGGAGCGGCGCACCAGCTCGGCCCGGTGCTCGGCAGCTTCGTTGGCCAGCAGGCGGGCCCCGCGCTGGGCGCCCAGGGCACCGAGCAGGGCGGCCTTACCACCGGGGCCGGCGCAGAGGTCAAGCCAGTTGCTGTCGCTGCCCTCAAGGGGAGCGTCAGCCAGGGCGCGGGCAACCAGCTGGGAGCCGGCGTCCTGGGCACGAACGGTACCCTCCCGCACCGATTCAAGGCGGGCAAGGTCGCCTGCCGAGTAGAGGGCGGAACCCTCAACCAGGGGGCCGTCCTCGGCACCGGCGGCACGGGCTTCGTCCAGGGTTCCCAGGCCAGGCAGGGCAACCAGGTTGACCACGGGTGAGGCGTTGTCGGCGTCCAACAGGGCCTCAACCTCGCCGGGGGTCCGGCCGTGGGCAGCCAGAGCCTGACGGAAGGAGCGCACCACCCAGGCCGGGTGAGACTTCTCAAGGGCCAGACGGGTGAGCTCGTCGGGGGCTTCCTCGGCGATAAGGGTGTACCAGTCTTCGGGGGTTCGCTCAGAAACCCTGCGCAGTACCGCGTTCACAAAGTTAGCCGGGCCGGTGCCGATCTCGGCGCGGGCCAGGGCAACCGTCTGGTTGAGGGCGGCGTGGTCGGGCACGCGCATGGCCACCAGCTGGTGGACGCCCAGGCGCAGCACCAGCAGAATCTTGGTACCGATTTTCTCCACCGGGCGGTCAACGCAGTGGGCCCAAATCGCGTCGTAGGTGCCCTGGTTACGCAGGGTGCCGTAGGTCAGCTCGGTGGCAAAGCCAGCGTCGCGGGCATCAAGCCGGGCAGAGCGAATCGCCTTGGGCAGCACCAGGTTCGCGTAGGAGTCGTCCAGGGCAACAGCACTCAGCACCTCAAAGGCCACGGTGCGGGCCCTATCTGCTGTGCGGGCGCGCTGTGAGGGAGCGGACGCCGAAAACGCCCGGTCCTTGACCGCCTTGCGGTTACGCTCGTGCCCCTTAGCATTGCGGCGGGTCTCTCCCCCGCCGCCGCGCTTGGCCTGGGGCTCGCCACCGGGGTTGCGGTTACCGCGCGAGCCACGGGGGTTCGGGGTGCCCCCGGCCTGCCCCTGCTGGGTGCGGTCATCGCGCTTGCGAGCCCCGCTGCGGCCCTGGCCAGCCCGGTTAGCACCGGATCGGTTAGCCCCCGCCCGGCCCTTGCCGCCGTTCGAGCGTCCGCCTGCTCCGCGTCCACCTGCGTTCATGCTCATACCAGCACCACTTTCCCTTCTGCCAGGGCCGAGCCCTGACCGCGCGCCCAGTCGGCGGCGTTCATCATTTTCTTGCCTGCAGGTTGCACCTGGGTCAGTTCTAGAGCACCGTCGGCGCAGGTGACGGCCACCTTTTTACCGGCCCAGAAGAGGGTTCCGGGCTCCCCCACAGGCTGCGCCTGGCTGGCCTTGGCCATGCCGAGTTTGAAGCGGGCTCCGTCCAGTTCTGCCCAGGCCCCGGGTTCGGGGGTCACACCGCGCAGCTGGGCAATAACGTCAGCGCAGGAACGGGCAAAATCAACCCTGCCATCGTCGATAGTGAGCTTGGCTGCGTGGGTGGCTTCGCCGGACTGCGGGGTGCCGGTAGCCCCGGCGGCAATATCGTCAAAGGTAGCAGCCAGCAGGGCGCCGCCGGTCGAAGCCAGGCGGTTGAGCATGTCCCCGGCGGTATCGAGTTCCCCCACGTGCGCCGATTCGGACCGGAAGACCGGGCCGGTATCGAGCCCTGCGTCAATACGGAAGGTGTTGGAGAAGATCTCGGTCTCCCCCGCCATCAGGGCCCGCTGTACAGGAGCTGCCCCGCGCCAGGCAGGTAGCTGCGAGAAGTGCAGGTTAATCCAGCCCTGGGGCAGCAGGTCGAGGGCGCTCTGCGGCAGCAGGACGCCGAAAGCCACCACCGCCGCGATATCGGCACCCAGCTGCGCGACGGCGTCCGCAACCTCATCGGACCAGCGGTTGGCCTTGATGATGGGCAGGCCCAGCTCCTGGGCGCGGGCTGCCACCGGGGACGGGGTCAGCACCCGCTTGCGCCCGACGGGGGCGTCCTCGCGGGTGAGCACCCCCACCACCTCATAGCCCGCCTCAAGCAGGCCGTTCAGGGGCGCGACGGCGACCTCCGGGGTACCGGCGTAGAGAACCTTCATGCTTACCTTTCCACTCAAACTTTCGAACTAGCAGGTTTAGATACCAAAAGCGCCGGGCTTTTTAGCAGCGCCGAAGGAACCACCCAGGGCACCAAAGCCCGATGAAGTTTTCGCGGCGCGTTCACCCTGCACAGCGGCGGCAACCTGGTTGTAGTCGGCCTGGCGAATCTTGCGCCAGATATTTTTCTTGTCTTCGCCCTCAACCCGGTCGATGAACATGGTGCCGTAGAGGTGGTCGGTTTCGTGCTGAAGCATACGGGCAAAGAGGCCCTCACCCTCGTAGACCACCGGCTCGCCCTTGCAGTTCACGCCGGTCACGCGCGCCCAGTTCTTGCGCGGGGTGGCAGCCGACAGGCCCGGTACCGACAGGCAGCCCTCGCCGCCCTCCTGGGGTTCGTCTCCTACCTCAAGCACGGGGTTGATGATGTGCCCCTCACGGCCGTCAATATTGCCGAAGGTAAAGATGCGCTTAGAGATACCCACCTGGGGCCCAGCTAGACCTACTCCCTCAACGTCGTACATGGTTTCGAGCATGTCAGCCACCAGTTTTTCCAGGTCGGCGTCAAATACGGTGATGTCGTCGCACTCGGTGCGTAGCACGGGGTCGCCTACGGTGCGAATGGGCAGAATAGTCATGCTTCTCTTTCTCGTCGGTGAGGTTAGGACGCCGCTGCGTCAGGTAGGTCTGTTCCGGTAGCTGCCGGGGGCGGAACTACCGGCATGAGGGAGTCTTCGGGGGTTTCGGAGAGGTCGCGGTTGAGATCCCAGACCCGTTTGAGGGCGCAGAACTTGTACCAGTTACGTTCTAGTACCCGGGGGTTGGCCTGCTGGGGCACCACCTGGGTTTCACCCAGGGCAACACCCATGAGGATGCTCGCTCCCCCGTGTTGCCAGGGTTCCCAGCTGCCGTGTTCACCGTCAACCAGTGCTTCTTCTGCTTTGACGCCGGCAACCAGCTGCATGACCACCTTATCGTCCAGGGGCTTGACCCGCCCCTTGCGGTCGGTGCCCTTGGTTTTGTAGTCGATAATGCAGGTGTGACCAGCGATTTCGGCGACCAAATCGAGGGTACCGGCATAGCCCACGGTTTCGTTCCAGATGGTCACTTCGGTGGCCAGGGGCTTGGGCCGGTAGAGGTCCCACCACTCGTCAAAGCGGTCGGCGTAGGCCTGCTCACCGTGGGCGATGAGGTTTTCGCGATAGCCCTCTATCTCGTGGGGCAGGCCCATGGCGCGCAGTGCTACCTGTTCCGCGTAATTGTGCACGCGGTCCCCCCGCGCCGCCGCTGCGTCGCGGTAGCGCTCCGAGGCGGCTGCGGCGTCCCGAATCACCGCGAATTTAAGCCCAGCCGAGCTAGAAGCCCGGTAGGAACGCTGGTCTTCCAGGGCGGCCTTGGCGGCCATATAGCCGTGCCAGCCCGAGAGGTCGTTAGCCTGCTGCCCAATCACCGTGGTAATCGAGGGAACCAGTAGCTCCCCGCCGACCGTGCGCGCGTACATGCGACCGTGGTCGGTTGCTGACGCTAGCATGGGTGTGGTCACGCGGCCGTCCTGACGTCGGGAGAAAAATCGAAAAGCGCCCAGCCTTCACAGCGTATCTGGCGCTCTATCGATTATACGCACCTCTCTTCCCGGGCACGAGAGGGCGAGCGGGTTAGACCGCTTACCCTAGCTCCACTGGCGGGCACCGGCCTCAGCCGCCCCCATAGACTCAACAACCTGCTGGACGCGGGCATTGGACTGCTGAGCGTAGTCTTCATCAACACAGTCGGAGGCAGGACGGCTGGGTGAGGTTATGCAGTAACGGTAGGCAGGGTCATCGACCATGGTGCTAGAAACCCAGCGGAAATCGCGCACCTGCCAGGTGCCGTCCTCCCCTCGCTCAAAAATAGGGTTGACCATAATTCCCTCGTTGTTGGCAACGTAGGAGGGTGAAAGCTCGGTGAGGTTGTTCCCCATGCCGTAGACAATCCAGGTTCCCTTGTAGTATTCGATGGGCTGTACGGCGTGGGCGTGCTGGCCCACGATCAGGTCGAACTCCCCTGAATCAACAAGAGCGTGTGCCACCTCAACCTGCTGGGCAGAGGGCTCGTGCACGTACTCATCGCCAGCGTGCATGTTGGCAATGACCAGGTCAGCGCCCTCTTCGCGGGCACGGGCAGCCTTAGCAATCATGGCTTCTGAGTCGAGCATATCGACCTGCCAGGGGTGTTCAGGAACGTAACCGTTGAGCCCGTAGGTTCCGGTGATAATTGCTACCCGGGCGCCGTTGGCGGTGGTGAAAATATCGGGCTGGGATGCTTCTTCTTCGGTCAGCGAGGTGCCGGTAACACCCATACCGGCGGCCTCAACCGCACGGTAGGTTCGCTCTAGCCCCACAGTACCCTGGTCGAACGAATGGTTAGAGGCCGTCATGCAGACATCCCACCCGGTGTCCGCTGCGGCTGTCAAAATCTGGGGTGGCACATTGAAGTTGGGGTAGCCAGAAAAGGGGCCGTCTTCGGTGGCAACCGCTGTTTCCATCTGGCAGACCGCCAAATCTGCGCGATCAAGGTAGGGCTTCTGCTCGCTGATGAGGGGCCTAAAATCTAATCCGGTGGCCCCGGCTGCGGCTGCATCAGCTTCAGCCTGATCCCAGAGCATGTTGTGTATGAGAAAATCACCGGTGAAGAGCAGGGAGACGCAGTCTGCCTCGCCGCAGGCTCCACCTGCTGCCGACGCAGTCAGGGTACCCGATTCGCTGGTCTGCCCTGCCTCTGCGCGTGCCACCTGCCCTTGCCCGTCCTGCTGAGCGGCGGCGTCCGCCCCGCTACTTTCCGTCGTCTGCGAGCTACAACCTGCCAGGGCTAGGGTGCTCAGGCAGAGGAAGGCAAAGAGGTGACGGCGCACGGTGGGGTCCTTTCAGCAGGGGTGTTACCACCACAACCCTACCTAAAGGTGCCGCAGGGTACATATTGTTACCAGATGTCTACGCCTGCCAGGGCGTAGGTTGAAGCCCCGCCCTGCAACTCGATGGACGTTACCGTAGCCCCCTGCAGCTCCTTGGGCAGAGCCAGGCGAGCAGTCGAGGGCATGTAGTAGCCGTCGCTGTAGTCCGTCACCCGACCGGCAATGGCCGGGGTGCTGGCGGGCAGGGTCTCGGTGTGGCGCCCGCGGTCGGTGGTGATGGTGACCTGCAAGCCCTGCTGGTCGGCGGGCGCTCCGAAGGGCATGAGGTGCAGGGCCAGGGCATCGGCTGCGGGCCAGGAGCCTGTCAGGGTGGTGTGGGTAAAGGTCAGCAGCGGTACGGTGGATTCAGCCACACCAGCCTGGGGCTCGTGGCAGGCGGACGCCCCCGCGGCAGCTACCACGTTCTCGGGCAGGGTGCAGAGGGTTGAGTCCCCACTGTGGGTAAGGTCAAGAGCCGTTAGCCTGGTTGCCTCGGGGCGGTGGGTGGCCGCCAGCCAGCGGGTGGGCAGGCCAGCAAGCTCTTGAGGGAAGGAGGTGGGCAGGGCGGCGGACGAGGCCGGGACCACCGGTGCCAGGTCGATATCGCCCGCTGCATCCATCTGGTAGCCCTCGATAGGCATGGTGGCTGCGAACCAGCTGGTTGCTGATTCGGTGAGAACCTTCTCGTGGGTGGCGGTGTCGGGGCAGTCCATCAGGTCGCAACCGACGCGGTCATCGACTCCCGCCGCAGATAGAGCCCGGTTCACGGACAGGTGTCCCAGCCCCTCAACACCCACCTCGTAGGCAGGGGCGATGCGCGGGGTAGCCAGGTAGCGGGTGAGCAGGCGGTTACCAGCGGTTTTGACGTCCTGGTCAAGCTCCCCGGTCAGCGACAGGTAGGGAACATCGGGTAGAGCCGGTGCAAAGGTCTCGGGGGTTTCGGTCGCGTAGTAGGGCCCGTAGGCCATGACGCTCTTGAGCCCGTCGCCGAAGATCTCGTGGGCAGCTTCAATCATGCTGGCGGAGCGCGAGTGAACCAGCAGGCCAACCTGGCCCTGAGTGATATCGCCCGCGTCATCCAGGGTGATACCGGTAGCATCGTTGGGGCTCTGGGCAGCTGATATGAGCTCGGTGACCACGGCCTTCCAGAGTTCTCGCTGGTCGTAGGCACCTTCCACATCTGACCCGATAAAGACCGACCCCAAGTCGGGGATCAGCACGTCGTATCCCTGAGCCGCCAGTTCATGGGCCAGGTAGTTCATGCCCCGGTCGTAGCGGATCTCTTCAGTCCCACTCGGGCAGGGGTAGGTGTAGTTTTCCCCAGTGCAGTTGGGGCCGCGCAGGTGACTGATGACAATCAGCGGCTTGGGGCCAGCAGTGCTCCTGGATTCGGCAAAGGTACCCCGGGCCGGGGCGGTGAAGCCCCCTACCGTCACGTTCCCAACATCAACCTGATGGAGTTTTACGGTGTCGTCCTCAGCCCACACGCGCTCCTCGACCTTTCGGTCAGCAGGTGCGTGGGGGCCGTCCGCCCATTCCAGCTCGATGGACGGGGTCCCGGTGGGCACCTGCACGGCGAGCAAGTCGTCCATGTTCACCCTACCTCTCTGCTCGGTCGAGGTAGTCGTGGGGGCGCTACAGGCGGTGAGAAGCAGGACGCCGGTAGCCAGCAAACTGGCAAGGGCAGGGAAAGGGCGGTAGACAGTCACGGGGGGCACCTTCTTCGTTGAGGGTCTTTACCCTTTATTATCACCCTTTACAGGGCCGGACAGCAGACCCGGCGCGGTAGCTGTGAGGCTCGCGTATATACCCGCCGTTGGTTCACCGCGCTGGTTTCTAGGACGATAGGAGGCCAAGAGCTTGAGAAAACTAGCTGTGCGCTGGCCGGTGTCTGGCTGGTAGTCAATCACAGCGCATCTGCCGATACCTTCGCCAGCAACCAGTTGCAGACCGTGCAGCTCAGCCGGCACGCCGCGTCCTGCCTGGAGGGTCAGCGTTGTCCCCTGCCACCTATCTTCGGTGTAGGGCGTTGAGGTCTCGACCACCAGGTTGCAGCGCAGCCTGGCGCCCAACTCGTCTGCAGGCGGAGGGTTCTCGGGGTTGAGCCGCGCGGCTATGTCGTCCAAGGTCGCACTGCCGACAAGTGATAGGGCGCCGTCGTAGACCAGATTCTGCCGGGGAGCAAAAGCCAGGGCCACGGGCTTGCCCAGGTGGGTGCTCAGGGCATCATTGACCGGGTGCTTGTAGACCGCCAGCTGCTTTGTAGCGCCCCACGAAGTGAAGGTTCTAGTGGCAGCCTTGGTGAGGGCGGGAACGGTGTAGCTACCCGCCCCAGGTATGTGCAGGGTGAGGTCTGTCTTTCCGTCGCGGGCGGTCAGATCGGTGGTAATTCCCATCAGGGTCGGGTGGGCAACGGTGCGGAGCACGGTGCGGTCGGCGGGTGAGACGAGGGCCCAGCGGCGGTTGTAGAGGGGGCCGGACGCGGTGATCTCGGCTGTGGTGCGCGCTTGATGGCGGGCACCTTTGAGGGGGCTGTAGCCGAAGTGCGTGACGGTGAGGTGCATGGTTCTAGTCTTGCACAGCGTGTTCTGATGTATGCGGGGTAAGCAAAAGGCTCCCTAGCTTTAGCTAGGGAGCCTTTCTTTGTGCGCGATACTGGGATCGAACCAGTGACCCCTTCCATGTCAAGGAAGTGCGCTACCGCTGCGCCAATCGCGCGTGGAGGTGAGGACGGGATTCGAACCCGCGTACACGGTTTTGCAGACCGTTGCCTAACCACTCGACCACCCCACCACACGCTCAGACCGTGGCCTGAGTTGCGAAAACGAGTTGTTTTCGAGAGAGCGGTTGACGAGACTTGAACTCGCGACATCCACCTTGGCAAGGTGGTGCTCTACCAACTGAGCTACAACCGCAACTCGCATTACTTTACACGAAGCCAGGCAGAGTTTCAACCGAGCTGCCTAGCTCGCTCTACGCCCGCTTGACTTCCCTGCCAGATCGAGGCCGCCCCGTGCGTCCGCCCCCCCTACACAACGAGCGTGCACCATATCGCCGAGCGTGCATCTTTCTGCCGCACGCTCGGCGATTTAACGCACGCTCGCCAAAAAGCCGCCCCGGCACTAGGTAACTGGCTTCAGCCCGTGGCGCATTAGTAGGTCTTTAAGATTCTCGGGGTGCGCGGTAATGTCGTCCCACCTCACACGCACCACAACGTATCCGAGCTGTTCAAGCTCCCTTTGTCGCAGGTGCTCCCGCTGTATCACCCCGGTTGGCTCTCCGTAGGTACCGTCGTATTTGATGGCCCCATCGACTTCTAAGATGAGCTTCAGCTCTTCCCACAGAAAATCTGGCCGATAAACCTTTCCCTTAACCACCAGCTTGGCCTGCTCTTGTGGCCGGGGAAACTTCCAGTCAATCATGTGGTTTCTGGCAATCGTTTCTGCAGGAGAGGCCGCGTACCGACTCATTCGCTGCGCGATCTGGCGGGCCCGCGCAGCACCTCGCCCACTCACGTTCATCAGCAGTGGTTTCAAAGCAGCCGGCGAGCAGAGCTTACTGTTCAGCATGTAGTCCACGATGCACAGTGCCTCAGTCAGAGGAAGGGTGCGGGCACAATCAACTGAGGTCTGCAGCGGGTCGGTCAGGTAGACCCCTTCGTGCAGTAGCGCCCGCTCGCACTCTACTGCTCGATTAGAAAAAATTTTATGATGTGGCGTTCGCGCCCTAATATGCGCCGAGGGCACGCTAGCCCAGATATGGCCAGGCAGACTCAGAAAAGGAGCACCCCAGAACAGTGCCGCCGAGGCATGGCTCAGAACATACCCCGGGTGATTTTTAGCGAATGCGTAGTGCCTGACTTTTAGTTGTTGTTCTGGGGTGAGGGAATTCCATTCGCGCGTTAGGCAGTAGCTGTTGGGGGCAATTTTGGCGTAGAGCCCTTGTGCGCAGTAAGTGCGGACGCGCGTGTGCGAGATCCCTCTCGCGGCAAGTTCTCGTGAGGTTTTGACCCGGTCGCTAAGTTCTTTCATAGCGCTATTGTGAAATGCCTTAGAGCGGGAACCATTTATTTCTGAAGATTTCAGCGACACTGTGGATAACTCGGGGTTTTCAGCGGCTTTTACCGACTGAGCCGGCAGTTTTCCACAGGTTAAGCGAGCGTGCGCCATATCGCTGAGCGTGCATCTGTCTGCCGCACGCTCAGCGATATGACGCACGCTCGGCAGAAAAACCTCAAATCATGCACCACACGCATACGCTCGCGCGGAATAAAAAAGCCCCGACTCATTGAGCCGGGGCTTACGTGGAGCGGTTGACGAGACTTGAACTCGCGACATCCACCTTGGCAAGGTGGTGCTCTACCAACTGAGCTACAACCGCATATGCAATTATTTGCAATGGATTTTCATCCAGTGCGCGATACTGGGATCGAACCAGTGACCCCTTCCATGTCAAGGAAGTGCGCTACCGCTGCGCCAATCGCGCATTACACTCGCAAGGAGTGCTGCGAGCGGTTGACGAGACTTGAACTCGCGACATCCACCTTGGCAAGGTGGTGCTCTACCAACTGAGCTACAACCGCATTGTGTTTCAATTCCTTTGGGGAACCGAACCAACGAGTAAATACTTTACACACTTTTCTGGCTCCTGCCAAATCAACACGCACCTTCACGTAAACCCTTTTTTACCGCGTGTTTTCGCGGTTTTTACCGCCGCAACCCCGCCCAGTTCAAAATTTTTCTTCTATGCCCTGCGCCACATCTTTGAGCGCGTACACTGTAAAAAACATTTCTATTCATCGTGGAGTTTTCATGCACCCCCAGCTTCTCACCGAACGTTTTACCCTGCGCCCCTTGCGTGAGGCCGATGCAGCGGCGATGGCTCAGGCCTGCCAGGACCCGGACATTATTCGCTTTTGTCTATCCGTACCCCTGAACTATACGGAAGAGACTGCCCGTGATTTCGTTGCCTACACCCATCAGGCGAGCGAGAGCGGGCATGAGCTGGTGTGGGGTATTGATGCGAGCGGGGTTTTCGCCGGTGTGGTGAGCCTGTTTAACGTCACAGATTCTTCGGCTGAGGTCGGCTACTGGTTAGCACCGGGTAGCCGTGGTCAGGGCTTTCTGACCGAGGCCCTAGGTATAGTGATGGGCTTTGCCCTGGACCCCCAGGGGCTGGGCCTTGATCGGGTGAGTTGGAAGGCGCTTGCTGATAACGAGGCGTCCGAGCGGGTGGCTCACCGGGTTGGATTTACCGATTTCCGTACCTTGGTGAAAAGCGAGCCGGGCCGCCCGCTTGAGGACGGCTCCACTCCCCTGCTTGATATGCGCGCCGCTGAGCTGACGCGCGACCGCTGGGCTGAGCTGGGTTTCCCCGGCTAGGCCTTATCGTCCAACATCCCTTCACGGGCCAAGGCAGTAAGGCGTGAAACCGCACGGAAGTACTTTTTCTGGTACCCACCGGTCATCATTTCTTCGGTGAAGACCCGGTCGAAGGGTACGCCGGAGGCGATGATGGGGAGGTCTTTGTCGTAGAGACGGTCGGCGAGGACGACGAAGCGCAGGGCGACGGCTTGTTGGGTGATGGTGGTGACGTTGCGCCAGGCAATGGCGTCGAGGCCGTCGATGAATTGGCGGTAGCGGGAGGGGTGCACGCGGGAGAGGTGGTCGATGAGGGCTTCGAAGTCGTCGATGGCGACGGTGCCAAGCCCGTCGAAACGACTATCGACCAGGGAATCGAAATCAGCATCTGCGACGGGTGCGGGGGCAGCGGGTAGGCCGCGGTGGCGGAAGTCTTCGCCGTCGACGCGCAGCACGTCGAATTGGTCGGCGAGTACCTGGATTTCGCGTTTGAAGTCGGCTGCGGCGAAGCGACCTTCGCCGAGGGCGCCGGGCAGGGTGTTGGAGGTGGCGACGAGTTTGACGCCTGCTTCGGCGAGTTCGCGCATGAGGCGGGACATGAGTACGGTGTCGCCGGGGTCGTCGAGTTCGAATTCGTCGATGCAGACCAGTTTGTAGTGTGAAAGGGCTTCGACGGTTTTGCGGAAGGTCAGGGCGCCGACCAGGTTGGTGTATTCGACGAAGGTGCCGAAGGCTTTGGGCCCTTCGACCATGTGCCAGAGGGAGGCGAGCAGGTGGGTTTTACCCACGCCGAAGCCGCCGTCGAGGTAGAGACCGGCCTTGGTGTCGTCCTTCTTTTTGCCGCCGCCGAAGAGTTTGCCGAAGAAGCCGCCCCCGCTGGTTGATCCGCCGCGGTTGATGGTTTCGCCGAAGGCGCGCAGGGCGTCGACTGCTGCCTGCTGGGAGGGCTGGGCGGGGTCGGGGCGGTAGGTATTGAAAGACACTTCACCGAAGCGTTCTGAGGGTCTGAACCCTGAGAGGAGTTCGTCGGCTGAGACGTGGGGGGTGCGGTCGGTGAGGTGGGTATAGGTTGCCACGTGTGGTCTTTCCCTTGGGCGCGACGGTGCGCTGGTGATTCGTACACCCACAGTCTAGTAGCTGGTGGGCAGGTTGCCCAATGTTGCGGTGGGGTTAGTGCGGGGCTGACTCTAAGCCGGTTGGCTTGTTCACAGATTTGCTGGTGAGGCTCTGGGCGGACGCCGGTGGGCAGCTTCTCGTTTTAGGCTGGTAGGTGCATACCTATTGACGTGAGTGAAAGGGAAGAGAAACGGTGGCGAAGGCGAAGAAGAAGGGGGCGGCTACGGCTGCTCTGGCTCTGTTGCAGCAGACCGGTACCGCTTTTGAGGTGCGCGAGTATGAGCATGTGGACGGTGAAACCAACTTTGGTCTGGAGGCTGCCGAAAAGCTGGGCCGCTCCCCCGAGCAGGTTTTTAAGACCCTGATGATTACCCACGAGAAGGATTTTGCGGTCTGTGTGGTGCCGGTGGGTGGCAAGCTGAATGTGAAGGCTGCTGCGGCTGCGCTGGGTTGGAAGTCTGCGAAGATGGCTGCCCCTGATGTGGCGGAGAAGCGCACCGGGTATGTGGTGGGCGGTATTTCTCCCCTGGGGCAGAAGACGGCTCACCCTACCCTGGTGGACGAAACTGCCCAGCTTTTTGACACGATTTTGGTGTCGGGTGGGCGGCGCGGCCTGGATGTGGAGCTAGCTGCCGATGACCTGGTTGCGCTGACGCAGGGGGCTTACGCCGATATTGCGGCTGCTTAGCCAGCCGGTGACGGTGTCGAACCAGAGCTGCGGGTCTACGTTCCATTCCCTGGTGTGGGGGGCCTTTTCGAAGGGTACAAAGTCCACTAGGGGCGATAGCTCCGCCAGAGCCTGTGAGGGCTGGTAGGGCACGTAAGTATCATCTACCGAGTGCATGATTAGGGTAGGCACGGTAATGTCACCTGCCCGGTGGGGCCAGGAAATCTGTTGCAGGCTGATGGGTTCTTTCAGCCCGGTGAGGGTACTGAGGGCGGGGTGGGTGATCATCTGTACACCCAGCTGCCCGATGCGCAGCGGGATCTTGTTCAGGTGTGTGTGGTACTGGATGAGCTCAAGCCAGTCCAGGGCAGGGCCGTCTAGCACCAGGGCTTGAATAGCCCGGCGGTTACGGGCCAGGTCGGCGGTCTGCATGCAGATTGACCCGCCCATAGACCACCCAAAGAGCACCACGCTGCGAGCGCCGTGGGCCAGGGCGTAGTCGATGGCGACTTCGACGTCCCGCCATTCGGTGAATCCCAGGCCGTAGCGGCCGTCTTCGCTGGCGGGTGCTTCGCGGTCGTTGCGGTAGCTCATGTGCAGGCTGGTGAGGCCCAGGGCCTGGGTGGCGTCGAGGGCGCGCAGGGTTTCGGCGCGGGTTGCGCCCATGCCGTGCACCATGATGGCCCAGGTGTCGCTGGGCTCAGGTGCACCGGGGTCGTTTGCTCCCTGCCGGTCCAGGGCTGCGCCGGGGTGCACGACCCAGGCCGGTGCAACACCTACTGGCAAAGATAGTTCGATATCTTCTGCCCGGTAGCCAGCCATTGCCGGGTTGGTGGCAACCACGCCGGTCAGGCGTCCGCGCTTAATGCCTGCGATATCGCCCCGGTAAATTTTTTCGATGCTCCGTACCACGGTCCTATCCCCCGGCAGGTAGGAGGTCAGCTCCCCCAGCAGGGCAAAGCCCGCCCCGCCCGAGAAGTAGAAGCCGTAGTGGCCCGGGGCCAAGGTACGCTCGGTGGCGTCTATACGGATGCTGGTAGGCTGCTGGCCCTCGGCGATGTCGGCGCTGCTGTAGCCCAGGGAGTGCACGCGGACGTCCTCAACCGGCGCCTTGGGGGGAACCACGATTTTGCGGGCGAAGTGGGTGGCGATTCCTGCGGTGCCCAGGGCAGCGGCGCAGGCCAGGGTCGCTCCGGCGGCCCCGGCAACCCCCGCTACGGTAGCTAGGGTGAGGGTGCGGGCGGGTGTGGGGTGTGCGTGCTCAGTAGCCATAATGTCCAGTTTACGGGAATAAGAGCCCCCTGCGCCTGCTTATACTGGTGCACAGATACAGCCGTGATGAAAGCGAGCAAGCTATGAGTGATTCTCTGCCCGGCCTTGGTGCCATTGCCAAGAACTGGAAGGAAGTTCTGAACCCCGATGAGTACGCGGTGCTGCGCCAAGGTGGCACGGAGCGGGCTTTTACCGGTGAGTATTGGGACACCACCACCGAGGGTGTCTACGCCTGTAGGGCCTGCGGTACCGAGCTGTTCCGGTCGACCGAGAAATTTGAGAGCCACTGCGGCTGGCCCTCTTTCTTTGAGCCGCTCGCTGCTGACCGGGTGCGCTACATCGAGGACCGCTCTTTAGGTATGGTGCGCGTTGAGGTACGCTGCGCTGCCTGCGATTCGCACCTGGGCCATGTCTTTGAGGGGGAAGGCTATGACACCCCCACCGACCTGCGCTACTGCATTAACTCCATCAGCCTGACCCTGCACGAGAAGCCGGTAGCTGAGTAGGTTCTCTGTCCGGGGGTATGGGTGAGCGGACAACGCTCACCCCGGTAGGGCTGGGCAAAACCTGGCATAATAGGGAGGTAGTTTTCCACCGGGAGGGAGTTTTATGGTGGCGCAACCTGTAGGGGGAACAGGTTCTCAGTTTGATTTACCTGAGGGGATTAGTATCCCCGAGGTGGTGTATCTCGACGAGCCTGAGGGAGGCACGCCGAGCGTCATTAACACCGAACGCGGCCTGCACCGCGTTGCCGATATTTTGGCGGCCGAGAGCGGCCCGGTTGCTGTTGATACCGAGCGAGCTTCTGGCATTCGCTATGGTCAGCGAGCTTTTTTGGTGCAGCTCAAGCGCGGTAATTCCGGGGTGATTCTGATTGACCCCGAGAGTTTCGATGACCTCACCCTGATTAATGACGCCCTGGCCGGGGCTGAGTGGGTCTTGCATGCCGCAACCCAGGATTTGCCGTGTTTGGCGGAGATCGGCATGTACCCCGATGCCCTCTTTGATACCGAGCTGGGCGGACGCCTTGCCGGGTTTGAGCGCGTCGGGCTGGGGTACATGGTAGAGAACCTGTTGGGCTACAAGCTGGCCAAGGAGCACTCTGCCGTGGACTGGTCCCACCGTCCGCTCCCCGCCGTCTGGCTGAACTATGCCGCTTTAGACGTTGATATTCTGCTTGATCTGCGCGATGCGGTGGAAGATGAGCTACGGGCCCAGGGCAAGCTGGCCTACGCGCTTGAGGAGTTCCGCTACGTGTGTGAGCACCCTGAGCGTGAAGAGAAGCCCGACCCCTGGCGCAAGACCAAGGGTATTCGCGATTTGAAAACCCGCCGCCAGCTCACCGCCCTGCGCAACCTCTGGTACGAGCGTGAACACCTGGCGCAGAAGAAGGACGTTGCCCCCAAGCGTCTGCTGCCCGATGCGTCCTTGATTACTGCTGCCCGGCTGATGCCGCGCACCGTCCCGGCTATTTTGCAGATTCCCGGCTTTCAAACCCGCGCTCTCAAGCGGGAGGCGCCGCGCTGGCTGAAGGCCCTGGCGGACGCGAAGAAGGAGGCGGAGCCCGTCCCCTTCACGACCCCGGCGTCCGGTCCCCCGCCGCTGAAGGCGTGGGAGGTCAAGCGCCCCGAGTCCGCCCTGCTCATTGCTGAGGCAAAACCTGCGGTGCTCGCTGTGGGCGAGCGCCTAAACATGCCGCAGGAGAACGTCCTTGCCCCCGATGTACTGCGCCGCCTGTGCTGGGACCCGCCTACCGGGTCGTCCGTTGAGGAACTTAGGGTAGCCCTGCTTGAACTTGGGGCACGCCAGTGGCAGATTGAACTTATAGCCCCTGACCTGGCTGATATTTTTGCCCGGGTTAGACATTCATCTACAAAGTAAGGTTCAACTATGTGCACTACCTGTGGTTGTCAGAAGGAAAACAAGGACGCCCCCGCCCCCGCTGAGCAGGCCGAGACAGGTGGGCGCGGGCTCACCCGCCGCCAGGCGGTAGCGGGCACTGCGGGTCTGGGCGCCGGTGCCGCGCTGCTAACTGCCTGCGGTTCTTCTGACGAGTCTGAGAGCCTGACCGCCAACGACGGCCGCCCGGCGCAGGCCACCGACATGGCCGCGGTTGAGGACGTCCCCGTAGGCGGCGTCATCCAGGCCAATAGCGACGGGGTAACCGTAATGATTACCCAGCCGACCGAGGGCACCTTCCACGCTTTCTCATCGGTGTGCACCCACCAGGGCTGCCAGCTGAACGCACAGAAAGAAAAGACCATGATCTGCCCCTGCCACGCCTCAGTATTCTCACTGGAGGACGGCTCGGTTCAAGGCGGCCCAGCAGAAACCGCCCTGCCCGAGTTCACGGTGGAGGTCAAGGACGGCAGGATCTGGGTTTCCTAGCTAGTGTGCTTCGGCTTCTCCCCTTCGGTGCGGGCGAAGGGCACCATGTTACCGGCGAGCTGGGCCAGGATGTCGGCGCTAATTTTCTGGGGCGTAAGGCCCACTTCTTCAAGGATTTCGCCGCGTTCTGCATGCTTGATGAACTCAGCGGGCAGGCCCAGTTCGTTGAGGGCAGTATCAATACCGGCAGCTCGCATCTCCTGGCGGATGCGGGATCCCACACCACCTGCGCGTACGCCGTCCTCCATTGACACCACAATGCGGTGCTCACCGGCGAGGGTTACTACGCTGGCGGGTACGGGCATGACCCAGCGGGGGTCGATGACGGTTACGCTCACGCCCTGCTCGGCGAGCAGGTCTGCGGTGTCGAGGGCGAGACGGGCAAAGGCACCGACTCCGATGAGGAGCACGTCGCGCTGGCCGCTTTCGGGGTTGGGTTCGCCGTGGCGGGCGAGGACGTCCGTGCCGTCTGCAAGACGCTCAAGTGCGGGGATGTCGGCGCCGACTGAGCCCTTGGGGTAGCGCACCACGGTGGGGGCGTCCTCGATGGCGACGGCTTCGCGGAGTTCTTCGCGCAGGGTCACGGCGTCGCGGGGGGCAGCTAGATGCAGGCCGGGGATGAACTGCAGCAGGGCAAGATCCCACATGCCGTGGTGGGAGGCTCCATCGGGGCCGGTGACGCCGGATCGGTCCAGCACGATGGTTACGCCGGCCTTGTGCAGGGCAACGTCCATGAGCAGCTGGTCGAAGCCGCGGTTGAGGAAGGTCGCGTAGAGGGCGATCACGGGGTGCTGGCCGCCGTAGGCCAGGCCCGCGCTCATAGCGATAGCGTGCTGTTCGGCGATACCCACGTCGATGACGCGGTCGGGGTGTGCGGCGGCCATAGGCTTGAGGCCAACGGGAATGAGCATAGCGCCGGTGACACCGACGATGTCGTCGCGCTCGTCGGCGATGTCTTTGATTTCTTGGGCAAAGACGCTGGTCCAGGATTTTCCGGACGACTTCGCCAGAGCCTCGCCGGTATCGGGGTCGATGACGCCAACGGCGTGGAACATGTCGTCCTTGTCGCTGACGGCCGGCGCGTAGCCGTGGCCCTTTTCGGTGATGGCGTGTACGATGACGGGCCCGCCAAAGTTTTTAGCGGACTCCAGGGCGGTTTCTACGGCTTCGAGGTCGTGCCCGTCGATGGGGCCCACGTACTTCATGCCGAGGTCTTCAAAGATACCGCCGGGCACCATGACGTCCTTGATGCCGGCCTTCATACCGTGCAGGCCGCGGTAAATCATCTGGCCGACCGAGCCGCCCTTTTGGAGCTTTGTGCGGGCAGCGGCCAGGGTGCGCTCGTAACGGGAATCCAGGCGCACCTTATCGAGACGGTTCTGCAGTTCGTGCTGCAGGGCAGCCAGCTGGTTGGCAAAGCCGCCGACGGTAGGGGCGTAGGAGCGGCCGTTGTCGTTGACAACGATGACGACCTTGCGGTTTTTATCCGCTGCGATGTTGTTGACCGCTTCCCAGGCCATACCGCCGGTAAGCGCACCGTCACCGATGACGGCTACGGTGTAGCGGTCGCCCTGCCCGGTGAGCTGGTAGGCGCGGGAGATGCCGTCTGCCCAGGAAAGAGACGAGGACGCGTGCGAGGACTCAACGATGTCGTGGTCAGATTCTGCGCGCTCAGGGTAGCCTGCAATGCCGCCCTTCTGGCGCAGGGTTTCAAAATTCTGGCGGCCGGTCACCAGCTTATGTACGTAGGACTGGTGGCCGGTATCAAAGACGATGGAATCTTGGGGGGAATTGAAGACCCGGTGGATGCCCAGGGTCAGTTCGACAACACCCAGGTTGGGGCCCAGGTGCCCGCCGGTTCGCGAGACATTGTTAACGAGGAACTCACGAATCTCTTGGGCAAGCTCGGTGAGCTGCTCGGAGCTCAGAGCGTTCAGGTCGCTCGGCTCACCAATAGTTTCTAGTAGTCCCACGATTACTCCCCCGTTCACCGGCTAGCTGCGCCCCAACGTCCTTGTAGCTGTGGGCGGCGGTCACCGGTCAAAAGTCTAGTGTGTTGCAATTAAGTAACTTTACCCGCTCAGTGCTGGTTTAGCGATTCACAGTGTGGGAAGCAGTGTAGCGCTTGTGTTTCAGTTAGGTTTCATCACGCGTGGCACTTTTCAAATGTATATACGAGCCGCTAGTATCAGTGCTCAACAGCTCACACTGTGCACTGGCACACAAATATAGGTCACAGTGAGACTGAATCATTACCAGGCTAGTTCCCTCACTAGCCCCGCACGAATGGATTTCTTCTATGACCGCAGCAATCGACTGGGCGAACAGTATTATCTGGTCACCCGTGCTGGTATATCTTTGCCTGGCTGTTGGCGTGTACTTCACCATCCGCACCCGCCTACTCCAGATTCGCCAGATTCCCACCATGATTCGCGCGACCTTCAAGGGCGAGTCATCTAAGGACGGCGTCTCGTCCTTCCAGGCCCTTGCCATGTCACTCGCTGGCCGCGTAGGCACCGGTAACATCGCCGGCGTTGCCACCGCCATCGCCTTCGGCGGTCCCGGCGCCGTCTTCTGGATGTGGACCGTAGCCTTCCTGGGCTCATCAACCTCCTTCATCGAGTCCACCCTGGGCCAGATTTACAAGGAACGCGATAAGGTCACCGGCGAGTACCGCGGCGGCCCTGCCTACTACTTTGAAAAGGCCTACCGTCACACCAAGTACTCCGGGCTCTTCAAGGTCTACGCCTCCATCTTTGCTTTTGCCACCGTCCTTGCCTGCGGTTTCTTCCTGCCGGGCGTTCAGGCTAACGGTATTGCAACCTCCATGCAGGGAGCCTTCCCCGAGGTTCACCCCTGGATGACCGCCACCGGCATCACCATCCTGCTGGCCTTCATCGTCGTTGGTGGCGTCAAGCGTATTGCAACCTTCGCCTCTGTTGTGGTTCCCTTCATGGCTATCATCTACATCGTGCTGGCCATGATCGTAGCCTTCATCAACATCAACATGCTGGGTGACGTTATCAACCTGATCTTCTCATCAGCATTTGGTCTGCACGCAACCTTCGGTGCCATCATCGGCACCGCCGTTGAGTGGGGCGTCAAGCGCGGCATCTACTCCAACGAAGCTGGCCAGGGCACCGGTCCCCACGCCGCTGCAGCTGCTGAGGTCAAGCACCCCGCTGCCCAGGGCTTCGTGCAGGCGATGGCCGTTTACATTGATACCCTCTTCGTCTGCTCCGCTACTGCCTTCCTGATTCTTTCAACCGGCATGTACCGTGTCTACGAGGGCGGCTCAGCCGACACCCCCGTGCTGGCAGAGGGCTCGGGCAACCTGGCCGAGGGCGTTACCGTTGGCCCGGCTTTCGCCCAGGCTGCGTTTGACACCTTCATCCCCGGTGCAGGTCCCATCTTCATTGCGGTTTCGCTCGGCTTCTTCGCCTTCACCACCATCGTGGCCTACTACTACATGGCAGAAACCAACCTGCGTTACCTGACCCGTAACCTGCAGAACAAGACCCTGGGCAACGCCCTGTTGCGTCTGCTGCAGCTGCTGATTCTGACCGCAACCGTTATTGGCTGTGTCAGCACCGCAGGTGCCGCCTGGGCACTGGGTGACATCGGTGTGGGTCTGATGGCATGGCTGAACATCGTGGGTATTCTGGTGATCCAGAAGCCCGCCCTGCAGGTACTCAAGGACTACGAGCAGCAGAAGAAGCAGGGTCTTGACCCCATGTTCGACCCCCGCCCCCTCGGCATTAAGAACGCTGATTTCTGGGAGACCTACTACGACGTGAAGACCGGCGCTATCCCGGTTCAGGACGCCAAGTAACCGTCTCTACGCTCTAGCGTCAAGTGCCCCGCACCGCCCTAGGCTGTGCGGGGCACTTCTGCGTGTAGGGTGGGGTCATGAGCACTCTTCACCCCTCCCCGCTGGGCGACCAGCGCCCCACTCGGGAGCAGCTTCAAGACTTCGTCAACGGCACCCTTGACGACCGGCTGCCTGTGGCTGGCACTCCCCTCCGTCTGCTGATCGTGGGTATCAACCCCGGGCTGTGGACGTCCGCCGTCAACGCCCCCTTCGCCTTTCCCGGCAACCGCTTCTGGCCATCGCTTGATAGGGCAGGCATCGTCACTCCCAGGGTGGACGCTTCACGCGGTTTGAGCGACGAGGTTGAGGAACAGCTAGCCCACCTGGGTATCGGCATAACTAACCTGGTTGACCGGGCAACAGCAAGAGCCGACGAGCTCACAGCCCAGGAGCTGAAGGACGCCCTCCCCCGGCTAGTTACCCTCACCCACTCCTATAGACCGCAGGCTGTAGCGATTGCGGGCATCACAGCCTATCGGACGGCCTTTGGCGATAGGAAGGCTCAGCTGGGGCGACAAGACACCTCCCAGATTGAGGGGTGGAACCCGGCGAGCCAGCTCTGGGTCGTGCCTCAGCCTAGCGGTTTAAACGCCCACGAAAATATTGATTCCCTAGCGGATAAGTGGCGGCAGGTCTGGGACTCCACGCAGCCACTCACCTAGCCACGTCCCGTCCCTGCCCCCGTCCCCGCCGCCACACATAAGGGACCAGATTCCTCCCCAAATCCTCAATGCCTACCGATACTTCGAACAGTTATCTGGTCCCAACTCTATAGAAAACAAACAAAAAGGTCTGTGGCCCCCACTGAAAAGTGGGGGCCACAGACCGTGAACCTGTTAGCGCTCTAGAACTTAGGAGCCGCGGACCAGGTTACGCAGAACGTACTGCAGGATGCCGCCGTTGCGGTAGTAGTCGGCTTCACCGGGGGTGTCGATGCGAACTACAGCGTCGAACTCGGTGACCTTGCCGTCTTCAGCGGTGGCGGTGACCTTGAGGGTCTTGGGGGTGGTGCCCTCGTTCAGTTCGGTCAGGCCGGTGATATCGAAAGTTTCGGTACCGGTCAGGCCGAGTGATTCGTGGGATTCACCGGCGGGGAACTGCAGGGGTACAACGCCCATACCGATCAGGTTTGAACGGTGGATACGCTCGAAGGATTCAGCGATAACTGCCTTGACGCCCAGCAGGGTGGTGCCCTTAGCAGCCCAGTCACGGGATGAACCGGTACCGTATTCCTTACCGCCCAGAACAACCAGCGGAATGCCGGCAGCCTGGTAGTTCATGGATGCGTCGTAGACGGTGGACTGTTCGCCGTCCTTGGTGAAGTCGCGGGTGAAGCCGCCTTCAACGCCGTCCAGAAGCTGGTTCTTGATGCGGATGTTGGCGAAGGTACCGCGAATCATAACTTCGTGGTTACCGCGGCGGGAGCCGTAGGAGTTGAAGTCCTTGCGCTCAACACCGTTTTCAATCAGGTACTTACCTGCGGGGGTGTCTGACTTGAAGGAACCGGCCGGTGAGATGTGGTCGGTGGTGACCGAGTCGCCCAGCTTGAGCAGCACGCGGGCGCCCTTGATGTCCTCAACGGGGGTGGTTTCCATGGTCATGCCCTCGAAGTACGGGGGCTTGCGCACGTAGGTGGACTTGTCGTCCCACTCGAAGGTGGAGCCGGTGGGGGTCTCCAGGGCCTGCCAGCGCTCGTCACCGTCGAAGATGGTGCCGTATTCCTTGGTGTACATGTCGGTATCGACTGATTCGTCGATAATCTTCTGTACTTCTTCGGGGTCGGGCCAGATGTCCTTGAGGAAGACCTCGTTGCCATCGGCGTCGGTGCCCAGGGCGTCCTTCTCGAAGTCGAAGTCCATGGTACCGGCCAGGGCGTAGGCGATGACCAGCGGCGGGGAGGCCAGGTAGTTCATCTTGACGTCCGGTGAGATACGGCCTTCGAAGTTACGGTTACCCGAGAGAACCGCGGTAACGGAGAGGTCTTCGCTCTGGATTGCCTCTGAGATTTCGGGCTCCAGGGGGCCGGAGTTACCGATACAGGTGGCGCAACCGTAACCGACGACGTAGAAGCCGAGCTTCTCGAGGTCAGGCAGCAGACCTGCCTTCTCGTAGTAGTCGGTGACGACCTTTGAGCCGGGGGCAATGGAGGTCTTGACCCAGGGCTTGGCGGTCAGACCCTTGGCTGCGGCGTTGCGGGCGAGCACGCCTGCTGCCATCATGACCGAGGGGTTTGAGGTGTTGGTGCAGGAGGTAATCGAAGCGATGGACACTGCACCGTTCTTGAGCTCGAACTCGCGGCCGTCGGCCATGGAGACCTGGGCTGACTTGTCGGTCTCGCCGTCCTTGGCGTAGTTCTTGATGTCTGATTCGAACTGGCTCTTGGACTCTGAGAGCAGGATGCGGTCCTGGGGACGCTTGGGGCCTGCGATAGAGGGGACCACGGTGGAGAGGTCCAGTTCCAGGTACTCGGAGTACTCGACGTCGACGGAGGGGTCGTGCCAGAGGCCCTGTTCCTTGGTGTAGGCCTCAACCAGGGCGACCTGCTCTTCGCTGCGGCCAGTCAGGCGCAGGTATTCGAGGGTCTTCTCGTCGATGGGGAACATGGCGGCGGTGGAGCCGAATTCGGGGCTCATGTTACCGATGGTTGCACGGTTTGCCAGGGGCACCTGGCCTACGCCTTCGCCGTAGAATTCAACGAACTTGCCGACGACGCCGTGTTCGCGCAGCATTTCGGTGATGGTAAGGACGACATCGGTTGCGGTGGCACCGGAGGGGATGGAGCCGGTGAGCTTGAAGCCGACGACGCGGGGAATCAGCATGGAGACGGGCTGGCCGAGCATTGCTGCTTCAGCTTCGATGCCGCCAACGCCCCAGCCGAGCACGCCCAGGCCGTTGACCATGGTGGTGTGGGAGTCGGTACCTACGACGGTGTCGGGGTAGGCGCGCAGTACGCCGCCGACTTCGCGGGCCATGATGGTGCGGGCCAGGTATTCGATGTTGACCTGGTGCACGATGCCCATGCCCGGGGGAACGACCTTGAAGTCGTCGAAGGCGGTCTGGCCCCAGCGCAGGAACTTGTAGCGTTCGCCGTTGCGCTGGTATTCGATGTCCATGTTGCGGGTGATAGCGTCGGCGGTGCCGAAGGTATCAATCTGCACGGAGTGGTCGATGACCAGTTCGGCAGGTGCCAGGGGGTTGATCTTGGAGGGGTCGCCGCCCAGTTCCTTCACGGCCTCACGCATGGTGGCAAGGTCAACTACGCAGGGAACGCCGGTGAAGTCCTGCATGATGACGCGGGCGGGGGTGAACTGGATTTCGGTATCGGGTTCCGCGGAGGGATCCCAGTTAGCGAGTGCCTTGATGTGGCCTTCGGTGATGTTGGCACCGTCTTCGGTGCGCAGAAGGTTTTCGAGTAGAACCTTCAGGGAGTAAGGCAGCTTCTGTGAGCCTTCTACTGCCTTTAGACGGAAAATTTCATAGTCGGTTCCGTTGACGGAAAGTACGCCCTTTGAACCGAAGCTATCCACAGTGCTCATATGTGGGACTCCTCTCGACACTGTCTTGCGATTGGCTCGTGCGCCGGTGGGCACCGTCGCGTCTGCGCGACGGGTGTGTGATGCTCGCTCTTGAGCCTGTGGGCACGAGGCCACTGCCTTTTAGTGTACCGCGTATCACGTTGTTCACATATTTTGAAGACGGTTCGTAAGCAAATGTTTCGCCTGCATGTTTCAGGGAGCGGACGCCCGCCCCACCTCGGGCGCGACTTTCCGGCTTTGGCAAGGAAAATATGCCGTTAATATATTGCGTTCTCGTGCCAGAATAGGGGCATGACGGTTTCTCCTAAGCACTTGCACCGGGCACAAACTAGGCCTGTGGCAAACACACTCAATGTAGCCTTTCGGTGGCTTCTTATCGGTAGTGCTGCGGTTTTTGCGCTGGCCATCTCGGTAGCTCTAGCGCTTCCCTTCCCCGCCTCAATTCAGTTCGCGTCCCTCATCAACTGGGCGGCAGTGCTTTCTTTCCTTGCAGGTGCCGCTTCCCTATTGGGAGTGGGTATCACCGAGATTTTTCACAGTACATCCGCTGAAACAAAAACCAGCAGGGAGTATGTTAAGCCGACCCCGGGCGTCCGTCTGCCTCTTTCCTTTTGTGGGTTGGGGCTGGTGTTAGCTATCTACTACGGTTTGCATGTCTTTTGGTGGAATCCCCTAGCAACAGCCCCAGGCTACACCCTCAGCGAGATTTACAGCCTGATGAAGGAGACCAACCAATTTAGCCTCTTTGTCGTGATTGTGTGGGGCTTTATCGTTGCACTTCTTTTAGCCGCCCTGCCGAACGTGCACGAGTGGTTGCGGGGCATGGCATCCTACAGCACCAAGCGCGCTATCGGTTTCTGTTCTCTTGCTGTAGCTATCGCTTGCTTCCTTCTCTTTCTGGGGTGGGGCTGGCACATGGGCGTGGGGCTGGCAGATACATTCATAACGACCGGCGGTGAGCACTCCCCCACAGCTATTCCTTTTGGGGTAGCTACCCTCGTGCTCGGCGCGCTGGGCATCTACGGGCTCTTTGTACCTGCCCGCACCCGCTAGGCTAACCAGCCTGCTTACTGGCTTTCCCAGTCCGCGCGGGTGGCACTCTTGAGATAAGCCGTAGGTAGGATTCACGTTCTAGCTCATCCCCGTCTACGCGGGGAGCACGACTGGGATGCCGTCATTATGACCCACGTTGCCGGTTCATCCCCGTCTACGCGGGGAGCACATGCTTCCAGCGGTTGCCATAGCTACCACCACCGGCTCATCCCCGTCTACGCGGGGAGCACCAGACGGTCAGCATTTAGATGGCCTCCATGTACGGCTCATCCCCGTCTACGCGGGGAGCACTTATGCAGGCGAAAGAAGCTGATTTTCGGCGGCGGCTCATCCCCGTCTACGCGGGGAGCACATACTGAGTTCCAGGCTATTAAGGAGCGTGCGCGGCTCATCCCCGTCTACGCGGGGAGCACGCGCACGCCGCCGCCACCCCCGCGCCGTGGTACGGCTCATCCCCGTCTACGCGGGGAGCACCTGAGGAAACACGGGATTACCTCAAGTTTGTACGGCTCATCCCCGTCTACGCGGGGAGCACTCAGTATCGACAGCACCCTCAACGGTCAGCACCGGCTCATCCCCGTCTACGCGGGGAGCACGTGTCCACGATGCCCTTGAAGACCCGGTACCCGGGCTCATCCCCGTCTACGCGGGGAGCACGGTTCCTTATACCCAACTAGCTTGAAGTTGAACGGCTCATCCCCGTCTACGCGGGGAGCACGCGCAGGAGCTTGTTGAGAAGTCCGGCAAGTCCGGCTCATCCCCGTCTACGCGGGGAGCACCAAGCAATGGACGACGGCGCACGTAATACCGACGGCTCATCCCCGTCTACGCGGGGAGCACCCAGCAAGAAACCCTCGGTAGCTACTCCTACTCTGGCTCATCCCCGTCTACGCGGGGAGCACCAAGACGCCCTGCCGGATATGAATCCAGGACACGGCTCATCCCCGTCTACGCGGGGAGCACCTGCCTATCTTGAGGTTTCTAATGGCACTATCCGGCTCATCCCCGTCTACGCGGGGAGCACGACCTTTCGAGCCCGCGCCTTTCGCTGTTCTCGGGCTCATCCCCGTCTACGCGGGGAGCACGCTGGCAAACCCTGGCCAGAATAACGGGGGCACGGCTCATCCCCGTCTACGCGGGGAGCACGCGGTAGCCCCGCCGCCTGCATGAATCGCATACGGCTCATCCCCGTCTACGCGGGGAGCACGGGTCGCGGTCGGTGTGGATGGTCATGAGATCCGGCTCATCCCCGTCTACGCGGGGAGCACTATGATTGGCCCTCTCTCACAGACCGGCACCTACGGCTCATCCCCGTCTACGCGGGGAGCACTGACTCGCAAGCCACCTGGGATGCTACCGCCACGGCTCATCCCCGTCTACGCGGGGAGCACACAGGCTACAGAGTTTGTTGCAGGGGCACTAGGGGCTCATCCCCGTCTACGCGGGGAGCACCTCTTGCCGCTGCACTCTCTTACACACTGCTGCGGCTCATCCCCGTCTACGCGGGGAGCACTTGCTGTCAAGGTTTCTGGGTAGCCCCTGATACGGCTCATCCCCGTCTACGCGGGGAGCACATTGTCGAGCTCGTCGAAGCGAGTCTGGCGGGCGGCTCATCCCCGTCTACGCGGGGAGCACCTCAGGGTGGATAATTCGCCGATAGCCGATGACGGCTCATCCCCGTCTACGCGGGGAGCACTCAATCTGTTACGTCCAATTTCCGCTCGGTCGGGGCTCATCCCCGTCTACGCGGGGAGCACCGATTTTCCGTAACAGCCCGTTACGGTAGTGCAGGCTCATCCCCGTCTACGCGGGGAGCACCCACATGCGGTCAATCTGTGCTTCGAGGTAGCGGGCTCATCCCCGTCTACGCGGGGAGCACGGTGTACGACAAGATTCTTACCCCTGAGCATACGGCTCATCCCCGTCTACGCGGGGAGCACCGCTTATGCGTATCATCGCCGGGGGTTATTCCCGGCTCATCCCCGTCTACGCGGGGAGCACGCACTCCTAGAGTCCGCCGTCACCGAAGAAGAAGGCTCATCCCCGTCTACGCGGGGAGCACTCGGTCAGCCGGTCAGCGGCCTTGAGCATCGTGGGCTCATCCCCGTCTACGCGGGGAGCACCGAAGCCCGAGACCCCCTAGCCGGGGTCTTTTCGGCTCATCCCCGTCTACGCGGGGAGCACTTCAGGGCGACGCCGTAGGGCTTGTTGGAGTCCGGCTCATCCCCGTCTACGCGGGGAGCACGGGATACACAACCCCTTGCCACTACGCCAGGCAGGCTCATCCCCGTCTACGCGGGGAGCACACTTGCTGACATGGTAGAACACCGAGACAACAAGGAAATTTACTTTACTTTTAGCCGGCTAGCCCTCGATAATCATACCCGAATCTGCTTCCCGAAGAACTTCCAAGCCCAGTTCCTGCGAATAGCGCAACCTGTACCCGGCTAAGGAACATTCCATATTGGTATCTAGCAGAAGCACCAGCTCCCCTTTCAGTAGGTGATGCTGTTGCCAGGCAGAAAATTGATTCGTTTCTAAAGCCTTAAGGGCCAGGTCAAAAGGATTCTTGTTAGGTGCCCACCCCTTATCCGCAAACTGGTAGGGCAAACGGATAGAAGACCCTGCGAGCACGTTCGCCAGTTTCCAATCAGGTTTCTCTAAAGCGTCAGCCTCAAACATTAGATCCACGTATTCATCACCCAGTGGCCGGTAGGTCTGGCCACCATCGTCCGACTGCACCACCAGCACTTCCAAGGTATCGTCCGTATCACGCACTTTAGCCTGAGATTTCAGCTCATCGGCATCGCCCATTACACCCTTTTCACCAAAGAAATCACACAAATAGTCGATGCCTGAGCCAGGGCGCATAGAGTACGCGCCTGCTTTTCTCCGGCTCTCTGCTTCCTTGCTCTTCCATTCCTGGACGGCCTCCGCGTAGGTTTCAGCCCAGCCCTCAGGAACAGATGCCTGAGCAGAGTAAGCGCCCTGCACCAGTGCGCTTATATCAGCAGGAATCTGAAGTTTCTTACCCTCAAAATGAGGCATCAGCTGGGCATAGCTTGATAGCAGAATCGACCTGTCATAAATTTTTTCAGCAGATTCAGTAAAGACAGGGGCGGCATTTTCAGTTCCAAGTTCTTGGACACCGCGCACGTAGCACACCGGGTCAAGATGGTGGGGTGCCCTCTCCCCTGCCCTGTCATGACGGTGCAAACGCCCCATACGCTGTAGTACAAGGTCTACCGGGGCGTGGTCCGTAATCATCACGTCAAAGTCAATGTCTAGAGACTGCTCAATGACTTGCGTCCCCACGACCACAAAACGCTCGGGACGCCCGGCTCCAGCACGGCTCTTTTTGCCCAAAGCTTCAACAAGCACCTTCTCATTTTTGACGCGGTCGCGCGCAATGAAACGAGAATGTACCAGCATCAGCTCATGCGGAGCAAAGATCCCCTGCAAGTGTTCATAGACTTCCTGGGCCCGGCTCACCGTATTACAGATAATGGCGGCACATCCCCCATTATTTTCGAGGGGCGCAAGCACACTATCTAGCTCAGCAAAGGAATCATCAATGAGCCTGAGTGAAAATTCCTGTTGTTCCTTAGGCTGTTCGATCTCCCACTTCCTGGGTTCACCCGCGTTTTCAATGGAGACTGTATGAATCACGGGGTAGGAAAGATCCACGCTCTCCACAACAGGCTGAGAGACTTTAGCAGCTCCCCCGCGCCTACTTCTCCTAGCAGGCACCACACCTGGCTTAGACTTACGGAAACCCAGCCCCCGAGCGTAAGCCTGCATCAGCTTCTGCCTAGCTACCCCTGGCAAGGTAGCAGACATCAGAATCACGGGGGCCTGCATCCTGCCCAACCATTCCAAGGCATTTTCAAGATAAACATTCATGTAGGCGTCGTAGGCGTGAACCTCGTCGATAACCAACACTTTCTCGCCCAACCCCAAGTGCCGCAGCATCACATGTTTGCTGGCGAGCGCCATCATCAGTACCTGGTCTACAGTGCCCACTACAAAATTAGAGAGCACTCCTTTCTTGCGGGAAAACCACTGATGCGCAATAACCCGAGCCTCTTCCTGGTGGCCTTTACGCCCCTCATCAGCGTGGATACCTGCAAACCGCATACGACTAAAATTTTCGTTGAGATTGCTTTTTGAATGCCCAAGGAACATGGAGATTGTCTCGTTACCGTGGGCGGCTTTTCGCCCCCAGTCCGCGACACGGTCAAAGAGGGCATCCGCGGTGGCTTGGGTGGGTGCGGCAAACATCAGGCCGTTTTTGCCGGTGGTGTGAGCTAGGATCTCTGCGGCAACCAGGCCTGCTTCTGTTTTTCCCTGGCCCATGGGGGCTTCAATGCACATAAGCCCGGTGCTTTGGAGGGAGCGGGCGGCCTCCACTACGACCTTTTGCATGGGACGCAGGGTAGCACCTGGTGGGAGGGAGAATCTGCTGGAATAGATTTCTTCTGGGCTCAAAGCGCTGAGGTCTTCAGGTTGCCAGGGCTGGCTAAGGTTTAGCTTTTCAAAGGCCTCTTGGGGTCGGGTTTCCTGGTGGGTAACCTGCCCGTAGGGGAAGTAGTCGGGGTTGGAAGCTATCCAGTCGCACATGATGGTTAGCCCGGTAATGAAGAATTGGAGGTCAGGTTTCAAGCCGCCGTTTTCTAAGGCTTTTAGGATAGCGTGGCCTGCCTCCGTGGTTCTTTCGATGAAGCTGAGCAACTCGTCCCAGGCTTCTAGCCAGTTCTTAAATTTTGTGTCTTGCAGGACGCGTTGAACAAGCTCGGTGTCCCTGCCCTCAGCGTAGGCGGCCGCAGGTTTGCCGTGATGGGAGCCGCTCACCTGGGCCAGACTGTTGACGCTTGTTTCAGAAACAGCAGGGTACTTCTGTGCCAGCCAGTGCCTGATAATGCTATAGCTGTAGCGGGAGTGAGGGCAACGGTCTGTTACCTTGGTGAGGTCTAGCATAAAGTCATACCCAGCGTCCTCAATCCTTTGGCGGTAAACCAGAAGGTCAATATTTTGACGCGCATCTAGCTGCCCAGCGAATTCTGGGCTAGCTTTACCAATATCGTGGGTTCCCACCAACCAGGAAACAAGGGCTTGGGCTTCAGCTTCTTCAAGGTTCAGGCTTTTTTGAATCCACTGTTTGCTGCCGTCGGATAGCCAGTTCTCCCACAGATAGTGGGCCACCTGGGAACTATCCAGCATATGCTGGGCTAGGCTCATTCCTGTTGCGGGTGATTCTTCCTGCCCTGTCTTGGCCCAAAAAGTTTGAGCACCAGCAGATAAGGATTCGATAGGGTTAGTCTTCACAGTGGCGTTATCCTTTCGGGGCGCTCGTCAACTACTAGGCAGAACGGGGCAGATATTGTTCTAGGGCTTCTCTCACCACAACAGAGGGCTTAACCTTCCGCTCTTTTGCGTAGGCTGCTAGGCGTTCTTTAAGGTCTGGGGTTACTCGCGCATTGATAGTGGGAGACTTGCCATCTATCTCTGCGGCGAGAGAAGGACGGCCTCGGGTAGCAGCCTGCACTATTGCCTCCGCTTGAGCAACCCCCTCGGAGGTGCGGCCCTGGAATTGGGCGTTCTCTAAAGTTTCAAAATATTCGTCAGACTCCACCCAAGAAGATAGCTTCTGGCCAATAGCCTCTAGTTCCTCCAGGCTGTATTCCTTAGTCACCTTGGTAGCTCCTTTCCTCAGAGTTTTGCACAGCACGCATGTAAGTCTTCCCCCGTAACTTCATACAGTGGAAGATAACGGTTTGAGGGTCTATCACGTAGGTAAAGACCTCTAGCAGATCACCGTTGAGCGCTGGGCCGATGTAGAGATTCGGGTCTGGTAGATGCGCTATGCGCGAAGGTTCAAAGGCTGAAAGATAGTGCTGGTAGTTCTTTATAGCGCACAGGGCATCTGCTTCCGTGTAGCCATGCTTGGAAGCGCTGGGAAGAAAAATTACCTTCATCATTAATGTATCACAATATTCCTTCGAGTCGGGGGGGTAAATCTGCAGGTGAACGACAGCCCCACCCAAAATCCTCATGTAACCTAGAAAAGCACCGCCTATACGGTGATGACCCCTTGTAGATGAAGTATCTATCCAGGGATCACCCCATGCTCCTCGCGAAGACGAGATACTCTTATCCTACCCGAAGAGCAAAAAGTAATGAACTTGTAAATTAAATATCTAGAACCCCTTGACATGCCGCTCTAGACAGAATTAGGCTCTTACTCAAGAACGCAGGGCGATGACGCCATCAAGACTCGCCCACGCAGCCCCTAGACAAAATTTTAGGAGGATAGAGTGAGCGAAGACACCATTCCCCAATTTAATCTCGTAGATTCACCCTGGATTAAGGTTCAGAAGACAGCCGGTGAGCTAGAACTTGTTTCTTTAGAGCAGCTCTTCCGCGAAGGCTATTCCATTACCAAGCTTGCTCATGAAAGCGCACTAGAAGACTCCGCTATGCTGGCTTTCTTAGAGCCCATTCTTCTACGCTCGTCCTTCTTCCACTTCGCAGACGCCGAAGACTTTGACCTAGCAGCCTTTGGAACTGAAGCCCGTCGAAATTGGATAGCCACCCTCAGAGAGAAGAAAGTAGGCAACTTTGATTTCGTACTGGACTACCTCCAGCATGAAGACATCAAACCCTACTTTGAACTCTTCCATCCAGAGCACCCCTTCATGCAGGTAGCAGACCTACATACTGAAAAGAGCACTTTCTCCCCTGTTTCCCGCATTCTCCTAGACTCTGATTCAGATCACTTTTCCATGCGCGCAGCTAGTGGCAAAGGAACCCTAGACTATGCCGATGCAGCCCGAAAGCTTATCACTGTACAGGCCTACGACTATTCCGGCATTAAATCCGGTGCAGTAGGTGACCCGCGCGTCAAAGGTGGCCGAGGATATCCCATTGGTGTTGGTTGGCAAGGCGCCACAGGAAGGGTTATTCTTCACGGAGAAAACATCTTTGAGACTCTCCTCCTCAACCTGCCTATCAGCCGACTCTTTGAGCCGACCATTAACGAGAACGGGGAGGAAGATTTCAAAATCGCCAATGACTTACCCGTTTGGGAACGAGAACCCTTTGATGGCGCTGCCCCCAGAAGCTACCCCAAAGAGATAACCACTCCTACCGGACCTTGTGACACCCTCACCTGGCAATCCCGGCGCGTCCGGCTGTTCCCCAAGAACGGTCAAGTTACCGGAGTTCTTGTCTCCAATGGAGATAAGGCTTCTGAGAAATTCCAAGACGGCATCGGCTGTGAAGACCCCTGGACCGGCCTTCGCTACAGCAAAAACCAGTCTAAAAAGGGACAGGAAATCTGGATGCCTCTACAGCACAACCAGGAGCGTACCTTCTGGCGAGGCTTAGATGCTCTCCTGGTCTTAAGTCCTAACCAAGGCGGGGACGAATACGCGCCCAAAAAACCTCAAACTATACAAGACCTCAGCCGCTACTTTCCTCACAATATGAAGGTACAGGTCCAGCTAGTAGGAGTTGTCTACGGCAACCAAAACGCTGTTATCGAATCCACCATCGATGAATCAATTCCCGTAGAACTAGCCCTGCTAACCGATGAATTCCCAGAACATACAGCAGCCATCCTTGAAAACTCCCAAAAGAGTATGGACGCTGCAATCCAGCTGGGACGCTTCGCCGGAAGTCTGCTGGAAGCTGCCGGTCAAAGCTACGAATTCCAGCCAGCGGCAACCGAAGCTGTACTTCACAGGCTCGAAAAGGAATTCCGCATCTGGCTTTCCCAGGTTACCCACGAAGCAAATCCACAAGAGCTTAAGGAAAGCTGGCAGAAACTTGCCTCTTCCTTCTTCAAACGGGAAGTAGAAAATATGCTCATCGGTGCAAGCTCGAAAGCCCTCATCGGCAGGATCAAGGATGACAAACTCATCAGTGCAGCAACAGCCCAACGAGCCTGCCATCGCGAGTTCAAAAAGATTTTTCCTCTAGCCTACGAAGACAAAACCCAGTAGAAAGAAGGCAACGATGTCTCATCCTTCTGAGACGGTGACACCTACCCTCTATAACTTTGTCACCCACAAAATCCATCGCCTCTACGGAGGACACAATGCAGGTTCCTCAGCGTCCAAAAAAGAGCTGAGCGACCTTCGTCAAGCAGTAGGTCAAGATCCTGCTAAAAACCCGCTAGCCTGGCAGTATGTCCTCACCGGCGATGAAAATATCGACTTTCCAGATAACTACCGAGGCCGAGGAGACGAAGCCAGCTACGGTGAACTAGCCACCTACATGGCCCTCACCCTCTACGCTGTCCACCAGCAATCAGAGCAAAGAAACATGCACACCAAAGACATTAGCTTTGGTTACTCAATAGGACAGCTTGTTGCAAAGCGCACCCCCTCCATCAAAAAACGCTTTGATGCCCTACTTCAGGCAAGGAACTTTAGCGGTATCGTCTACCACGCTCGTTCCCTGGTTCAGCTCCTCAAACAGGAAGAACTAACCTTCGACTATGGAAGGTTCACTACCGACCTCTACTGGCTCCAGCACCCCAGGCACCGTGCAAAAGTCATTACCCGCTGGAGCCGAGACTTTGCCTACGGCTACACTCGCCGCCCAACAAATACCTCTACCAACAACTAACCCAAGAAACTAAAAGGAGAAATCATGAGCTTCTACATCGATATCCACGCCCTACAGACCCTTCCCCCCTCCAACATCAACCGCGACGATACGGGCTCCCCCAAGTCTGCTGTTTTTGGCGGGGTACCCCGCCAGCGTGTTTCTTCCCAGGCTTGGAAGTCTGCTATTCGTCAGGACTTCGTCGCCAACCTCGACACCGATAAGATGGGAATCCGCACCAAGCGAGTAGCCGAAAAAGTCGTTACCAAAATTCAGGAAATTTCTGAAGGATACGACTATGACCAGGCTCTTTCCGAGGTTGCAGAAGCTTTCAAAACAGTAAAAATTTCCCTGGCTGAGCCCAAAAAGAAGAAAGAAGAAGAGGCGCCGAAGACCCTGGAATCCGGTTATCTTCTGCTGGTCAGCAACCAGCAGATTTCACGCCTGGCCCAGGCAATCATCGATGCTGAAGGCAGCAAACTGAAAAAAGCGGATGTAGAAAAAATCCTGGACGAACAGCACAGCGTTGACATTGCCCTCTTTGGCCGTATGCTTGCTGACGCCCCCGACTTCAACGTTGATGCCTCCTGCCAGGTAGCCCACGCTATTGGCGTTCATGAGTCAGAGCCTGAATTCGACTACTTCACCGCAGTCGATGACGTTGTCCGCGACGCAGACGAAACCGGCGCAGGCATGATTGGCACCGTCGAGATGATGTCCTCCACCCTCTACCGCTACGCCAACATCAACTTCACCGGCCTACAGGCAAACTTGGGTGACAAGGAGGCCGCTGTAGAGGCCGCAACCCAGTTCATCAAGAGCTTCATCACCGCTATGCCCACCGGCAAGCAGAACAGCTTCGCTAACCGCACCCTGCCCGAGGCAGTAGTGGTTACCCTGCGTGATGACCGCCCAGTTTCCTACGTCAATGCCTTTGAAACCCCTGTCAAGGAGAGCGCGGAGAAGGGCCGCCGTTACCAGGCAGCCACTGCCCTAGCCCATGAAGCACAGGAGCTGGCAGAAACATACGGTCTGGAGCCCGTCAAGAGCTACTTTCTTGCAGTAGGAGACCTCAAGGATGCCCTAGAAAACCTTGGCCAGGGCGTAAACCTCAAGGAACTCCTTTCCGCAGTTGAAAGCGATCTTTCCGAGGTGCTGGCAGACTAATGTACTCGCTACTCCTCAAATTCAAGGCGCCGCTACAGGCCTGGGGAGCTGAGAGCCGGTTCAAGGTCCGCCATACCAACAACGAGCCTACAAAGTCAGGAGTTATTGGGCTTCTTTCCGCCGCCCTGGGGCGCGACCGTCAAGAGCCCGTAGACGACCTGGCCCAGCTTGAATTCGCGGTGCGGGTAGACCACCCAGGTCAGCTGACTCGCGACTATCACACGGCCCGTAACTGGTTCGGTAAGGACAAAAATTCCCAGCTCAGTACCCGCTACTACCTGGCGGATGCTGTCTTTCTGGTAGCCCTAGCTTCACCCCAGAAAGCGTTCCTGGAAGAACTAGAAGCCGCCCTGCGGCGTCCTGTCTATCCGCTCTACCTAGGGCGGCGGGCCTGCCCCGCTAACCCTGATCTAGTACTGGGTATCAGAGAGGGCAACGCGGAAGAAGTTCTGCGAGCAGAAAATACCTGGTACGCACCCAAGTGGGCTCAGCAAAACGCCGGAGAGCTTGTCTCACTTGCGATCCTGCGCGATGCCCGCCTAGGCGAACCAGCAGATACCTTACGAGATATCCCGGTAAGCTTTAATCCAGAGTTCCGGCAGTATTCGCTACGGTCTGTTTTCCGGGCAGAGCCCTTAGAAATCAACAATCCTGAGGGAGAAACTGAGCCGGAGGACGAATTCATGAAGGTGGTTACTGAAGCATGAGTTTCTTTTCCCGCATACTCATCAATCCCCAGCGTCGTGAAGCGCGAAAGCTCATAGCCAGCCCCCAAGCCATGCATGCTGCCGTCCTCTCTGCTTTCCCGCCAGATGTGCAGGCGAGCGCAGACAGCCGGGTACTGTGGCGGCTCGATGTTAAAGGCCCTTCCTATACCCTCTACGTTCAAAGTCCTGAAGAGCCGGATCTACGGCATATTCAGGAGGCCGCCGGCTGGGAGTCACGTCCTGCTGAAGTTGCTCATCTTGGTAAGTTGCTAGCCAGCCTAAGGGAGGGCCAGGCCTGGTCCTTCCGGCTAACTGGAAACCCGGTTAAGTCTCTTCCTGTAGAAAATGGGAAGCGTGGTAGGGTCGTCCCCCATGTTACTGCTGAACAGCAACTTGGCTGGCTAGTGCATAAGGCTCCGCAATGGGGCTTTAGGGTAGCTGAAGGCTCTGAGCCAGGAAGTTACCTGGCAGCTGTCACTTCACGATCTGACCAGCGTTTTAGCCGTGCTAATCCTCACGATGACGGACGACGTGCTTCTGTGACCCTCCGGCAAACCCAATTTGACGGGGCTCTTGTTATCACCGATGTAGACCTCTTCCGAGAGTCCATACTCAAGGGCATGGGCAAGGGAAAGGCCTATGGATGTGGTCTGCTTACTATCCGTAAAAATTCTTCCTAAGAATCTGGGATGCACACTTGTGTGCATCCCAGATTCTTTTATATCTCTCAGATCCAGGAGAAACCCATGATTGGTGCCACCCCACCCACCACCAAGGAACTCACCAGAAGTTCTGACCGGCTTTCCTTTATCTATGTTGAGCACAGCGTTATCCATAGAGAAGACAGCGCTATTACCGCAGCTAATAGCCAGGGAACCGTGCATATACCTGCCGCTTCTTTAGGCGCTCTTATGCTTGGTCCAGGCACCCGTATTACCCACCACGCCATGATGTTACTTGGCGACTGCGGTGCAACCGCGGTGTGGGTAGGTGAGCAGGGGGTACGCTACTATGCTCACGGTAGCTCCTTGGCTAAAACCACTCGTCTGCTTCAGGCCCAGGCAGATAAGGTCAGTAATACTCGCAAGCGCCTAGCTGTTGCTAAGGAAATGTATAACATGCGCTTCCCCGATGAAGATGTCAGGGAACTAACAATGCAACAGTTACGGGGCAAGGAGGGCGCTAGAGTACGCCGTATTTACCGCCAGGAATCTGGTCGTACCGGTGTGCCTTGGGATAACCGTAACTACGACCCCAATGATTTTGATAACGCAGATGCAATCAACATGGCTCTCTCGGCAGCGAATGCCTGCCTCTACGGGATAGTTCATGCGGTAGTAGTTTCTTTGGGCTGTTCCCCTGGTCTAGGCTTTGTGTATACGGGGCATTCCCGGTCTTTTATCTATGATATTGCCGACCTCTACAAGGCAGAAGTAAGTATTCCTGCGGCTTTTGAGGTTGTTGCAGAAAGCAAGGAGGACGTGGCGTCCAGAGCCCGCCGTGCAGTGAGAGACAAGCTCCGGGACGGCAAAATCTTGCAACGTTGTACTAGCGATATTCAGAAACTACTTCTCAGCTCGGAAATTGCTGAAGAAGACTGGCATACCGACGTCCTTGCCCTCTGGGGAGATCGCGAAGAAACGATAGAAAGCAGGAGAAATTATGGGGAGGAAGCATGATTGTTGTTATCCTCTCAAACTGTCCGCCTGCTCTACGCGGTGATTTGACCCGTTGGCTTTTAGAAATCAGTTCGGGAGTCTATGTTGGCAAGGTCAGCGCCCGAGTACGCGAGCACTTGTGGGAGCGTATTGTTTCTTCGGTACAGTCTGGTCGGGCGCTTATGGTCTTCTCTACCAACACAGAGCAGGGCCTAGATTTCAAAGTACACCGGCACCAGTGGGATCCCGTTGATTTTGAGGGCATAACCCTAATGCGTAGGCCTACGGTACCCAGCAAGCAGGTAGAGTCTAAACGTGGCTGGTCCAAGGCTAGTCGATACCGGTTGGGACGAAAAAGGTCGTAGAACAGAATTCGGCTCGTCCTGTCTCTGTGTGAGAGGCTGGTAGGTTCGGCTTTTCTGGGGCACTTGCGGGGAACACGGTAAACTGGTGGGGCAATACCTTCACCGTCTATTTGCTTTGAGGTTCCCATGGCTCGCCGCACCACCGCGCACGATGACTACCCCACCGACGTCGTCGAAAATATCGTCGATATCGACGTGACCAGCGAGATGGAAACCAGCTTCCTGGAATACTCCTACTCGGTCATCTACTCCCGCGCCCTTCCCGACGCCCGCGACGGCCTCAAGCCCGTGCAGCGCCGCATCCTCTACATGATGCAGCAGATGGGTCTGCGCCCCGACAAGGGCCACGTCAAGAGCGCCCGAGTGATCGGCGAAGTTATGGGTAAGCTGCACCCCCACGGTGACGGCGCCATCTACGACGCTATGGTGCGCCTGGCACAACCCTTCTCTATGCGCCTGCCTGTGGTCGATGGCCACGGTAACTTTGGTTCTCTGGACGATGGCCCGGCAGCCTCCCGCTACACCGAGGTTCGTATGGCCCCGGCAGCCCTGGCCATGACCGCCAACTTGGACGAAGACGTCGTGGACTTCGTCCCCAACTACGACAACCAATTCATGCAGCCGGCCGTCCTACCCGCCGCCTACCCCAACCTGCTGGTCAACGGCTCAGCCGGCATCGCCGTCGGCATGGCCACCAACATGGCCCCCCACAACCTGTGCGAGGTCATAGCCGCTGCCCGCCACCTGCTCGATAACCCCGAGGCCACCCTCAAAGACATCATGAAGTTCGTGCCCGGCCCTGACCTGCCCTCCGGCGGCACCATCGTGGGCACCACCGGCATTAAGGACGCCTACGAAAAGGGGCGCGGCATCTTCAAGACCCGCGCCAAGGTCTCCATCGAACAGGTCACCGCCCGCAAACAGGGCATTGTGGTCACCGAACTGCCCTACCTGGTTGGCCCCGAAAAGGTCATCGAAAAAATCAAGGACGGCGTCAACTCCAAGAAGCTGCAGGGCATCTCAGACGTCGTTGACCTGACCGACCGCAAAAACGGTCTGCGCATGGTCATTGAAATCAAGAACGGCTTCAACCCCAAGGCCGTGCTCGCCGCCCTCTACAAGCACACCCCGCTGGAAGACTCCTTCGGCATCAACAACGTAGCCCTGGTGGACGGCCAGCCCCAGACCCTGGGCCTGCTCGATTTGCTGCACGTCTACGTCAACCACCGCCTGGACGTCGTGCGCCGCCGCACCAACCACCGCCTAGGCAAGCGCCGCGACCGCCTACACCTGGTCGAGGGCCTGCTGGTAGCCATCGTCGATATCGACGAGGTGATCCAGATTATCCGCTCCTCCGACGAAACCGCCCAGGCCCGTGAGCGCCTCATGCAGATTTACGACCTGAGCGAGGTACAGGCCAACCACATTCTCGAACTGCGCCTACGCCAGCTCACCAAGTACTCCCGCATCGAGCTTGAAGCCGAACGCGACGAACTCTTGGCAGAAATCGCCTCCCTCGAAGAAATCCTCGGCTCCGACGTAAAACTCCGCGCCCTGGTCTCCGAAGAACTACAGCAGGTCGCCGACGAATACGGCACCGACCGCCGCACCAAAATCGTCACCAAGGACGAGCTGGCCGACGCAGTTGCCGCCCTGTCGGCGTCCGCCTCCAAGGCCAAAAAAGAAGCCGGCCTCTCCCTGGAAATCGCGGACGACCCCTGCTGGGTCCTGCTCTCCACCTCGGGCCAGCTGGGGCGCACCAGCGGCGTCAAGGGCCAACGCCCCACCCTGCTCGACCCGGGCAAACGCATCAAACACGACGCCTACCTCTCCATCGTACCCACCAGCGCCCGCGGCGAAATCGGTGCGGTAACTTCAAGCGGCCGCCTGATTCGTGTGCCCGTCATTGACCTACCCGTCCTCGAAGAAGCCGGCGGCACCCCCCAGCCCACCAGCGGCGTCAAGGCCGCGGACGCCATCACCCTAGCCCGCGGCGAAAAACTCATCGGCCTAGCACCGCTCAACGCCATCCTGGCCCTGGCCACCGAACGCGGCGTCGTCAAACGAGTCAACCCCGACTACCCGCTCAATGCCACCGAATTTGAGATCATGAAGCTCAAGCCCAGGGATTCGGTAGTAGGCGTAGCCGTCTGCGACTCCAACGACGATGTGCTGACCTTCATCACCGAACAAGCCAAACTCCTCACCTTTGATGCCGCCAAGGTACGTCCCCAGGGACGTACCGGCGGCGGCATGGCCGGTATGAAGGTAGCCGACGACGACAGACTCATCGCCTTCGGCGTCACCGCCCCCGGCGCGGACGCCCAGGTCGTCACCATCACCGACGGCGGTGATGAAGGAGCCACTGCCAAGGTCACCGAGCTCACCGAGTTCCCCCAAAAGGGCCGGGCCACCGGTGGCGTCCGAGCCCACCGCTTCCTCAAGGGAGAAACCGCCCTCGCCCTGGCCTGGGTAGGTGTCGGCCCAGCTAAGGCTGTCTCATCAGCCGGGGTTGCCCGCACCCTGCCTACCGAGTTCGGCCCCCGCGACGGCTCAGGCGTGCTCCTGGCCCAGAGCATCGACGCAATCGGCCCCAACTACCAGGCACTGACCTCCCCCGCACCTGCATCAGAGCTATCAGAAGAACCCGCCGACCAGCCTGAAGTTCAGGTTGAAGAAGACGCCCTCTTCTAGAAAGACAAAGTAGCGGGCGGACCTTTTCCTAAATAGCACCAGGGAAAGGGAGTGTTGGTGTGCCTGCCGACCCTCTTGGGCTCGCGCTGGGGCGCTCGCCCAATTCACGCCAGCCCCGAGCCCGCAGGCACACCAACACTCCCTCCCCTGCAGTCAGTTACGGGCGCGCCCGCTACTTTCTTCCGCTACACTGCTGAACGCAGCCGGGAGTTCACCTCAGCAACCACCTGCTCGGGGTTGGTAGCGGACGCCGTCACCCGCCTACCGTTGGCCAGGGTAAAGGTAACGGAAGGGCCGCCGGTGAGGTAGCCGGTGTTACCTCCGCCCATAATTCTGAGACCGGCCCCCTGTGCCAGACCGGTTTCTGGACCCACTTCTGCCTTCTCAATCTCGCTGTAGGGTAGCTCTTTCGAGAAGAACTTCATGGTGGTGACTTTGACGGAGGATTCGAGCAGGTCAATGCGGGTACTGCTGAAGATGATCGGAATAATGATCAGGGCTACGGCAGCTCCCACAAACGCCGAAATGTGAAGCCCCTGGCTGCTGCCGTCCTGATCAGCGGGGCCAAAAATCATGATAGGCAGGGTGACGCTCAACAGCTCAAAAACTATGAGCCCCCAGAGGGTGAGCTTGAAGTTCTTGGTCAGGGGCGCAACATAGCTGTGCTCTTGAAGAGTAGGCATGGGATTCACTCACTATCTGTCGCTCGAGCTCTAGAAATTTATTACCTAGAACACACTTTACCCCCCCATGGTAAATTTCCAGACAGCAGATACATTTCCACTGCCACTCTAGATACAGAAAACCCCTCCCATGGCGTCCTTTGATAGGAACCTTAGGAGGGGGTTTTCTGCCAGCTACCGAAGCTTCACCACGGTATCGCAGGCCGCGATGTCCTCGGCGCGGTGGGAGACCAGGACGACCGCAGGCAGCTTGGTCTTGCCCTTGACCTTCTGGCCTGGAGCACGCTTGGTACCGCGGGCTACCTCATTGATCAGGGCAATAGCGGCAGGGGCGTCAAGGTGGGCGGTCGGCTCGTCCATGAGCAGCAGGGGCGAATCAACCAGCAGGGTGCGGGCAATCGCAATACGCTGACGCTGACCGCCCGACACATAAGAACCACCAGCCCCCACCAGGGTCTGCAGGCCAGCAGGCAGGGACCGCACAAAATCGCCCAGCCCTACCCGGTCAAGTACCTCGTACATCTCTTCATCTGTGGGGCGCTCGTCCGCCGAACGGGCAATCGCCAGGTTATTAGCGATAGTGGACTCAAAGATATAGGCAGACTGGGGGCACCAGGCCGCGTACCCGCGCAAAGACTGGGCATCAAAGGCATGACCGTTCACCCGAATCTGCCCCTGCTCAACAGGCAAGAAGCCCAGCAGGGTAGCCAGAGCCGTTGTCTTGCCCGAGCCCGAGGGTCCGGTAATACCCAGCCACTGCCCCGACGATACAGACGCTGACAGGCCGGTAAAGACAGGCTGCTCCATATCGGGCCAGCGGGTAGCCAGCGAATCAAGTTCCAGGGTGATGGACTTATGAGCGGCACGGTTCTTAGCACCAATCCCGGGGTCCCCGAGGATATCCCGAATCTCTCCCTTACCGGCGTCCTGCCCCTCAACCGCAGCGGCAGCGTCCACCGTCTCAAAGTTAGCCCGGGTGCGGGCAACTAGGGTAGCAAAGGCGGGCCAGCCGCGGACAGCGTCCAGGTGGGCGGCGGTGCTCTCGAACAGGCCGGTCATCATGAGAATAACGATGGCAGCGGTCGGCGCGGTTACAGTACCAGCTTCAACTGCTGGCCAGACGCTAGCGACCACGGCTAAGGCAGCGCCCCACCAGGTCACGACCATGAGCCCCTGCCCCACACCAATGGCGCGGGAGCTCTTGAGACGGGAGGCCTGGGCAAAGCCGTCCTGACGGGAAACAGCCAGGGCGACGGTTTGGTCAAGGCCGTTGTTGTGCAGGTCGGTAGCAGCATCGAGAGCCGAGACGCCCAGGCGGAGCATGGCCGAGGTTTCCCGGCGGGCCACGGCGTCCGCGCGCTCGTCCGCACGCAGCACCACTGCCGGAATCACGAAGGTAGAGATAAGAATAGCGATGACGACCGGTAGCAGGGCCTGCGGGGTAGCCCAGGCGGTCACACCCAGCACCAGCAGCATCACAATCAGGTGGGCGGCAACGGGCAGGATGACGCGCGGGATAGCGTCGCGCAGCTCGTCAATGTCGCCGACCAGTCGGTCAAGAATCTTGTCGCCTCGCAGCAGGGAACGCACCGACAGGACGGTACGTCCGGCAGCATCCCAGGCGCGCACTCGCAGGGTGTTAGCCGCCCCCAGCACCAGATTGTGGGTGCGCAGGCGCTCGGCGTAGCGGGAGGTCGCCCGGCCCAGGCCAAAGAAGCGGACGCCGGTAACAGCTACCAGCAGGTACATCATGGCGGGCTGCTCGGCGGCGCGCACGATAAGCCAGCCGGAAAGCGCGGTAAGGCTGACGGCAAAGACCACGGTGAGTACCGACAGCAGGATAGGCAGGGCCATATCGCGCTTGCGGATGCCGGTGAGCTCCCCCAGGTGGCGCAGGGTTTTCAGGACGCCCGCCGCGGCCGGCTCTGCCGCCTGTTCGGTTGAGCTTGCAGCAGCCTGCACGGGGGCAGAGTCTTCGAGCTCGCCGGTGGCGACGGCGTCCGCCAGGGTTGCAAGAGCGTAACCACCCAGCCCGTCGGTGTTCTGGGCGGTGAGCTCCCAGGTAACGCCGTGGGGCTTTGAGGTCGCCTGGAGCAGGTTGTTGGTGGCGGCAGCCAGGGCGGTGTCGTGGGTGACGATAATCAGGGTTGCGCCGGTTTCCTGCAGGGCAGCTAGGGCAACATTCACCTTGGCCGCTGAAACCGGGTCAAGGTGGGCGGTGGGTTCGTCAATCAGTACGGTGACGCGTTCTTCCTGGGCTTGCAGGGTGGCAACGCGGGCCAGGGCGCGGGCAATAGCAAGACGGCGCATCTGGCCGGCTGAAAGGGCTTCCGGCGGCAGGTCGGCGAGGTCAGCCAGCCCTACCGAGTGCAGGAAGGAGGTGAAGTAGTCGCGGTCCTCAGCGGTAAAAGCGACGGAATCATCGAGCAGGGTTGAGGCGTAGTTGATGCCTTCGAGGGCACCTTCGCCGCGGGTTACGGTGGCGTAGAGGGCGACCTCTGCCAGGGCGGTGGGGGCGATGAAGGTGGGTGACTGGCTAATCCAGACGGTGGAGCCGGTGCCAGATACCAGGCCGGAGACGTGCACCGGGTCGGTGGTGCCGGTGGGTACCAGGTCGTTGCGCAGGGCTCCGCCCAGTACCGAGAGCAGGGTGGTTTTGCCGCAGCCGGAAGGCCCTGTGATTGCGGTGGTGGCTCCGTGGCGCAGGGTGAAGCTCACGCCGGTGAGGGTGCGGTCGCGGCCCGGGTAGGCGACAGAGAGCTGGCGCACCGAGATGCGGTCGCCGCCGGGGGCGACGGTGGCGTGGGGAATGGGCTGGTCGATGATGGCCTCGGCGCGGCGGAGGGCTGCCACGCCGTCCTCAGACTGGTGGTAGGCGGTGCCCACATCGCGCAGGGGCTGGTAGCACTCGGGGGCCAGCAGCAGGGCGAAGAGGGCGACGTCGAGCCCCAGGTTCCCCTCCACTAGGCGCAGGCCAATCAGCACCGCTACCAGGGCTACCGAGATGGTGGTAATCAGTTCCAGGGCCAGCGATGAGAGGAAGGCCGAGCGCAGGGTGTACATGGTGGCCTTGCGGTAGCGCTCCCCCAAGTCCCCCAGTGCCTTCGACTGGGCACGCGAACGCCCCAGGCCCACCAGCACGGGCAGACCTTTGACCAGTTCAACAATGTGGTCTGACAGGCGGAGCAGGTCGCGCTGGGCACGGGCGGTGTCTTCAGCTGTGGTTCTACCGATGAGCACCATAAAGAGGGGAATCAGGGGCAGGGTGCAGAGAATGACCAGGGCTGAGACCCAGTCATAGAAGGCGATAAAGACCAGTAGCAACGTCGGGACGACAGCCGTAGACACAAAGGCGGTGAGGGTCTTGGTGTAGTAGTCATCGAGAGCGTTTAGACCGCGGGACAGCAGGACGGCGGTGGCACCGGTGCCGTCTGGGGTGTCGATGCCGCCGGTTGCAAGGACGCGGCGAATGAGCTTGCGGCGGATGGTGGTTTTGGCGCCTGTCGCTGCCTGCTGGGCGTAGAAGCCCAGGGACCAGTCGGCGGCGGCGCGCACGAGTAGCGCGATGACACCGGTGACGGCCAGTGAGAGCAGGCCCGGCTGCATAAAGGGGGTGGCAAAGAAGATGCCGGTCAGCTGGGCCTGGCCGTTGCCAGCAAAGACAGCCAGCTGCTCGGCATGGGCTGACTCGTAGGTTTTGCCCTCGTACAGCACCGCGTAGGTCATGCGGGCCAGCAGGGTGATGGCGGTGCCCAGCACCGCGGCAAAGACAATGAGCGCCAGCGTTTTGAGCGCGGTGAGCACAGCAAAAACGGTGAGGTTTCTCTTGGCGTGGGGCCCCAGCGGGGGTCGTTTGCTCGGTATAGGAGCGGTCATTCTCGATTGTGTCCTTGGTGCCGCGAATAGTTTGTTCACTATTCTAGTGGGAACTTTCCAGCCGGGTATACGCCCGGTCTATGGCTGGGCCGTGGGTATGAGCACACCTGCCCACCCCGGGTAGGCGAAAGGACGCCGGGAGCTGCTCCCGACGTCCTTTCGTCTCTACGCCGTGAGCTAGCTGCTAGGCGTTGTGGGCGCTGGCGCGAGTGGCGCGGGTGGCCAGCTCGGTGGCGTCGTGGGCATCGGGGATGCTCTCCACGCGCAAGCGCTTGCGGAAGACCCAGTAGGTCCAGCTCTGGTAGACCAGCAGGATCGGAATACCAAAGAGACCAACCCAGCTCATCACGCTCAGGGTGTATTCGGAGCTTGAGGCGTTAGAAATAGTGAGGTTATAAGCCTCATCGAGGGTTGAGGGCAGGACGTTGGGGTACAGAGCTAGGAAGATAGCCAGCACGCCGAAGGCAACGAATACCGCAAATCCCGCAAAGGCTTTACCCTCGCTCTTGCGGCTGGCGAAGAACCAGGCAGCAGCCAGAGCCAGCACAGCCAGGACGGTCAAAGCATAGGAGATACCGTTGCCGGTGGTGACCTGCATGTAGACCACCCAGGCCACAACGGGGAGTACTAGCAGGGGCGAGAACTTGACCAGGGCGGACCCGGCACGGTGGCGCACCTCGCCGTCGGTCTTCAGCGCGATGAAGGCAAGACCCATAACCAGGGAAACACCGACCATGGACAGGCCGCCCATAAAGACAGCGGGAGTTAGCCAGGCGAAGGCACCGCCCACACGGTCACCGTTTGCGTTGATGGGCAGGCCGGTGGAGGTCAGCGCCAGCAGGGCACCGACCAGGAAGGCGATGAAGAAAGAACCCAGCGAGATGGCAAGCGTCCAGCCGGCGACCCAGCGCTCAGAGTCCTTCTTACCGCGGTACTCGATAGCAACCGCACGGAAAATCAGGGCCAGTAGGGCTAGGGTCAAGGGGATGTAGAGGGCTGAGAAGAGGGAAGCGTACCAGAGGGGGAAGGCGGCAAACGTGGCAGCGCCACCGGTCACAACCCATACCTCGTTGCCGTCCCAGACCGGGCCGATGGTGTTCAGCAGCAGGCGGCGTTCTTTCTCATTCTTGGCAAAGATTCGGCTCATGAGCATGCCTACGCCCAGGTCGAAGCCGTCCAGAATAATGTAACCCACCCAGAAGAAGCCGATGACGGCGAACCAGAGCGTCGGCAGAAGAGGCTGATCAGCAAAAAGCTCAAACATGTGTGTAAGCCCCTTTCTTAGTAGGCGAACGCGAGCACGTCGCGGTCGTTCTTCTCGTCGTTATCGTGCGGGTCCTCAACCAGCTCGGGCATGGCCGCTGCGACACCGGCCTTGACGTACTTAGCCAGCAGGTAGACCTCGACAACCATCAGGACGCCGTATACCAGGCCCAGGGAGATGAGCGAGAAGAGAATCTCGTAGCCCGAAACACCGGGTGAGACGGCTGCGGCGGTGAACATCATGATGGCGGGGTTGCCATCGGGGTTGGGGGCAACCACGAAGGGCTGACGGCCCATTTCGGTGAAGATCCAGCCGGTGGCGTTGGCACCGAAGGGGGCTAGAATACCCGCGATCGCCAGGTTGGAGATCCACTTGGCCTCGGGGACTGTGCCTTCACCCTTCTTGCGGGTCACCCACAGAACGTAGAGGAAGGAGAGGGCACTGATACCGCCAAAGGTGATCATGCCGCGGAAGCCGTAGTAGGTCACTTCCATGAGGGGCAGGTATTCAACCTCGGTTCCGGCCCGTTCCCCGTAGAGTTCGGGGTTATCGGGGATGGTGGTGCCGTAGGTTTCCTCGTACTGGGGCAGCAGGGTGGTGATGCCGGGGACGTCGGTGGTGAAGTTGTTGTAGGCCAGGAAGGAGAGCAGACCGGGGATTTCAATAACAGCCTGCACCTCGTCACAGTTCTGGGCACCCGGTGAGGACAGGGAGAGAACGGAGAAGCCGGTGCCGTCGTGGCAGGCGGCTTCTGCCGCTGCCATCTTCATGGGCTGCTGCTCAATCATGAGCTGGGCCTGGTGATGGCCGGTAAAGGCGGTGCCAACAAAAGCCAGCAGGCCGACGATAGCGCCAATGCGCAGGGACTTGAACCAGACCTTGAAATCGGTCTTGTCGCGGGCGCCTTCGGTGGTTTCACCGACGATAACCTTGCCGTCCTCGCCGATGGTGTCGATACCGTCGCGGCGGCGCTTCCAGAGCTTGTACCAGGCGATACCGACCAGGAAGCCACCGGCAACCTGCAGGGCACCGAAGATAGCGTGGGGGTAGGCCACCAGGGCGGTGTTGTTGGTCAGCACAGCTAAGACGTCGGTCATGACGGGGCGGCCGTCAATCATTTCAACGCCAACAGGGTGCTGCATCCAGGAGTTAGCCACGATGATGAAGTAGGCAGAGAGCCAGGAGGCCGCTACAGCAATCACCAGGCAGGCTGCGTGTACCTTGGGGGCAAGTTTGTCCCAGCCGAAGATGAAGAGGCCCAAGAAGGTGGACTCGACGAAGAAGGCCAGCAGGCCTTCCATCGCCAGAGGGGCACCGAAGACGTCGCCCACAAAGCGGGAGTATTCGCTCCAGGCCATACCGAACTGGAATTCCTGCACAAGGCCGGTTGCAACGCCCATGATGAAGTTGATGAGGTAGAGCTTGCCCCAGAACTTGGTCATGCGCTTGTATTCGTGCTTCTTGGTTCGCACGTAGGCGATGTAGAAGCCAGCTACAACGGCACCCAGGCCCAGGGTCAGCGGAACCATCATGAAGTGGTAGACGGTGGTGATACCGAATTGCCACCGCGCTAGTTCGAGGGGATCCATTGACATCCTTGAGAGTTAAAGTGATGCACCGCCTGCGGGCTGGCAACCTGCCGTGGGCCCGGCGCAACGGTGCGGGTGTGTTTTGCTCTAGGATAGCGGGCTTGCATGAGCGTACCCTTAGGGTAGTTTTGACCTCTTCACCAGGTGATTTGACGCTTCACTAAAGGTCACTTAAACGCTAAGACTCCCGCTACCTTACTGGGGTTGTACGGGAGTCTCTGCCGGTTTTTACACCGAGTGCCCAGTTAGTGACACTTTGTCTAGTCACACCGGGGCGGCGAGTTTAACGGGGGCCGAGCAGACCAAGCTGGGCGACGGCGTCCTTCTCTTCAACCAGCTCTGCCACGGAGGCAGCAATGCGCTGGCGGGCAAAATCCGAGTGCTCTAAACCGTGAACAATCTCATATCCAATGGGTGGACTAACCCTATCTGGCAAGCGAATACTACCCAGGGTAATGAGGGCAGATACCTATCTAGGCCCTCATCGCTTCAGCAGGTTGGGCCTGGGCTGCTAGGTAGGCGGGGTAGGCGGCGGAGAGCATACCGGTGAGGGCGCCGATGGCGAGGCCGATCCAAATCCAGCCGGTAGACATGACAGGGGTCCAGCCCAGGTTGAGGCTGGTAATAACTATGCCGAGGGTGCCGAGGCTGGCTCCTGCGATTCCGCCCGCTAGACCGACGAAGGTTCCTTCGAGCAGGAAGATTCTGAGGATTGAGGCTTTGCTTGCTCCGATGGCGCGGCGCAGAGCTATTTCGGTGCGTCTGGATTGCACTGAGGTGTAGAGGGTGGTGGCGCTGGTGAGGCTGGCGAGGAAGATGAGGAGCCAGGAGATTCCGGTGACGAGGGTGGCGAGGTTGGAGGATACACCGCGTTGGATATTGCGCAGGTCGGCTACGGTGCTGACACTGATGGTTTCGGGGGCTACGGGGTTGATGATGAGAGGCAGGGCTTCGGCGAGGGGAGCCGGGTAGCCCGGTTCTGTGCGTATGAAAATCTCGCTTTCTACCACCTGGCTTGCCTGTTCAGGAGACAGGCCGTAGCTGAAGTTGGTGTAGATGTTGGAGCTAGCGGTTACGTCCCTGGGGCTATCTTTTACCAGTCCGAGGACAGTGACGGGTTTGCCGGCTAGCCAGATGATTCCGTTGCCGCTGTTGGGGTTACCTATGCCGAGTTCTTCGGCGGCTTTGGTTCCGACGAAGGCTACGGGGTGGTTTCCGTCGAGTTGCCAGAGGGCGTGGGGGTGGCTGACGGTTGCGTCGAGGTAGGTGAAGTGGTGTGAGTCTACGGCGTAGGCGGTGCCGCTGAATCCGCTGGGGAGGTTGGGGAGGGCACTGGGCGCGAGGTCACGGGTTGGGAGGTAACGGGAAGCTGTGACGGTTTTCGCGCCGGGGTAGCTGGCGATGTCTTGGGTGAGAGTGTTGATGGTTTTGCCGTCGTAGGCGGTAGTGGCGTCGGACGGTGTGATAGTGGCTTTGACGTCGTCGAGGGCTGCGGTGGCTAGGGTTTGGGAGACTTGTTGGGAGGCGGTGGCGGAGAGTCCTTGGGCGGCTATGAGTCCGCCGACACCGAGCATGAAGGCGAAGATGAGGGTGAGGGCTTTGATGGGGGTGATGGAGATGTAGTTGAGGGCGTCGAGGGCGTCGTCTACCCAGGGGCGGGTATTGCCTTCTGCTGTGGAGTTGGGGGTTGGTGTGCTGGGTGCGGTGGTGCCGGGTCTGGGGTGGGTGGCCCCGGTGTCTTTGATGATTTTTCCGTCGTGGAGGGTGATTTGGCGGGGTACCTGGCTGGCGAGGGTGGGGTCGTGGGTGATGAGTATGACGGTGGTGCCGGTGGCGTTGATGTCTTTGAGGTGGTTGAAGACGCGCTGGGCGTTGTTGGAGTCTAGGTTGCCGGTGGGTTCGTCGGCGAGGAGGACTCTGGGTTGGGTTGCCATGGCGCGGGCGATGGCGAGGCGTTGGCGTTCGCCGCCGGAGAGTTCGTTGCCTTTGGCGTTGGTGCGGTGGGTGAGCCCTGTTTTTTTGATCCAGGTGGCGGCTCCCGTGGCGCGGTCGGTAAGGGGCCGGTTTTGGGTGCGGAGCCCGAGCATGGCATTTTTGGTGACGGTTTCGTAGCCGAGCACGTGGGAGGCTTGGAAGATGAAACCGAAGTAGTGGGAGCGGAGGGTGTCGCGTTCGCGGGCGCTGACGTCCTTGAGGTTTTTACCGTCGATGGTGTAGGTGCCGCTGTCTGCGCTGGTGAGTAGGCCGAGGATGTTGAGGAGGGTGGATTTGCCGGAGCCGGAGAGCCCGGTGATGGCGATGAACTCTCCGGCGTGTATGTCGAGGTCTATGGAGGACAGCGCGGGAATGTCTTGGTTCTTGTATTCCTTGGTGATTCCTCGGAGTATGATGAGTGGTTGCACGGGGGTTTCTCCTAGGAAACGCGGACGCTGGTGCCTTCGGTGAGGCCGTCTGTTTCTTCGATTCCGGCCCAGCCTTGTACCTGGGAGAGGACGGTGACGTTGATGCGGGTGTCGTCTTCGGTGAGGACGTAGGTGGTGGTTCCTTCTTGGCGGATAGCGACGGCGGGTACGGCTAGGTATTCTTTGGTGGAGGTGTTGAGGCTGAGGGTGACGATGGTTTTGTTGTCGGGGATTGTTGGCAGGTCTGGGGGAAGGTTGACGGTGAGGTCGTAGCCGGGTAGGAGGCTGTCGGTGCCTTCTTTGAAGTCACTGAAGCTGTAGTCGGTGGTGCGGGTGATTTCGCCGTTGGGGCCGGTGACGGTTACTTCGGGCTGTTCGTCGAAGTCAGTTTTTTGGGCGACGCCTATGCGGGCGGTGATGTTGCGGGTGCCGCTGTTGGTTTGGAAGAGTACGGCGTTTTCTGCGGTGTTGGTGCCGGGTGTGGTGACTGTACTGACCGGGGGTAGGTCTGCGGGGATAGGGAGGAAGGTGCCGGTGTGGAAGCAGATTTTTTCACCGCAGGGGCTGGTGTAGCCGATGTTGGCGAAGAGTCTTTCTGCGGCTTTTTCTGTGGGTTCGTCGAATTTTCCGGTGATGGTGAGTGGGTAGCCGAGTTGGTTGAGGATTTCTTGGATTGCTTCGATATCGTAGCCTGCATCCCCTGGGTGGACGTCGCGGTAGATGGGTTTGTTGGAACCGGTGACTGCGATGACGGGGTTGCTGTCTACGGTGGCGACGAGGGTTCCAGGACGTACGGTATCGCCGGGTTTGACGGCGACGGTGGTAACGACTCCGGTGCCCTTGTAGGTGATGTCTTGGGACGGGGGTACATGGACACTGCCCTGGTAGGTGGCGGTGGTGCCCAGGGTGCGGCGTTCTGCAGGGGCGTGGACGGCGAGAGTAGTTTGGGCGGAGGCGAGCGCCTCGTCCTGGCTGCTGGAGCTGTTTTTGCCGATGATGAAGCTGGTAACTGCTACCAGCAGGCAGGCGAGCACGAAGCCGAGGACGAGGCGGGGGTTAGCCACCCTGCGGGTTGGGTTCATGGGGTGATTCCGTTCTGAAGGAGAACTTGCTTGGCCTGAGTAATATATTCTTCCTTGCGCTCGGCAAGGGTGTTAAAGGCTGCCTGGTTCTTTTCAATGAGGGCCTGCTCGTACTGGGCTTGGGCGTCATAGTAGCGTTCCATGAGCCGCACGTCTTTTTTGCACTGGACATCAACCAGGGCCTGCTTGATGTTGGCTTCCTTTTCTTCTGGAATAATCGGTATGGGCTGCTCATAGTTGGTATCCATTGAGATGCCCTGTCCCTCTAGGCACTGAATCCACTCCTGGATTGCAGTGTGTACATCCTGGTCTTGAGATATCAGGGTCTGGACCTGGCTACCTACCTCGCTCAAAATAACCATGTCTCCGACTGGCCTTGCAGAAACGCCACCCATGATAACGGGTATTTCATTTCCTTGGGTCTTTTCTAGGCAATCTGTTTGCACTTTATCTCGATCAGGATTTTCATCAGTTTCACCCTGGTCAAGGTAAACCTTGCCTTGTACCGGGTTGATTTCATATCCATATTTTTCAGCAAAGGGATATGACCAGACAGCAAAGGGAATATGTGGCCTGTACTCAGTTTGGTAGGTGTGACGGCTGGTTTCATACCCAGCATTATTCACGCATTGTTTAAAAGGGAAAAAGTTTGCAGTGACAATCATTGTAGATTCGTCCTCAGAATGAACATAACGGTTGAGGGGAGTTTCTACAATTTGTTTCTGCTCATCAAATATGGCGTGAATATTTTGATAGGCGCTTCTATCTACCTCTGGGATATCTAGAGTAGAATCTAGGTTGCTAGACTCGGGTTCTTGTGAAGCCTGGTTGCCCGTGTTTCCACAAGCAACCAGACACAAGCAACCGATTATCATCAATGAGGTGGTTACTTTCTTAAACATTTATTCTAACTTGCCTCATCAAACGATGAAATTTTATCTTCCCAGGTACCACCATTTGGATGTCGAATCTCATGAAGATAAGGTATGCCATGATTATGACGGTCATAGAAACTCGGGCCATATCCAGTTGCAGCATTAGCATTATAGGAATGCTCATAGAACATTACATACTTGTACCGTGTATTGCTATATCCAATACGATAAGAGGAAATCTTGTCATTGAGTGTATTTCCAATCCACGGTGTCCTAAACCGAAATACACCACTAGACCCACCTTGCCCAAATGCGCGATGATCCCAAACGCATACCCTATCGTTTGCACAACCAGGATCTCGCACAGCAGCTTCTGCATGGCTAACAGGAACCAATAGACATGACCCAATGGCAAAACTCGCAAGTAGAGCAGTAATCTTCGAAGGCTTCATTGCCTTCTCCTTTCTGTGAGGGGAGGATTTTTGCCCACCGGAGGGGAAATCAACAAGAGTTGATATGAATCACATTAGGATTTCCAGGCCCCTCACGTCAAGAACTTTTTTCCTACCTCTTACCCAACAGGCCAAGGCTTTCCACAGCCTGGCGTTCTTCTGTCAACTCAGCCACGGAGCGGTCAATGCGTTCACGGGCAAAAGCGTCATGTTTCAGGCCCTGGACAATCTCATAGTCCCCGCTGGAGCAGACCACCGGGAAGGACGAAATCAGCCCCTCGGGCACCCCGTAGGAGCCGTCGGAGGGCACCGCCATGGAGGTGCTCCGCTCCCCCGTTCCCAGCACCCAGTCACGCACGTGGGCCAGGGCGGCGTGGGCAGCGGAGGCGACGGAAGACCCACCGCGCACCGCGATAATTTCAGCTCCGCGCTGGGCGACGGTGGGGATGAAGGCTTCTTCGATCCAGGCCTGGCCCAGATTCTTTTCTGCAAGAGCATCTAGGACTGGGCGGCCACCGACGGTGGCGTGAAAGATGTCGGGGTACTGGCTGGCTGAGTGGTTGCCCCAGATGGTAATGCCGTCAATCTCGGGTACGGACGCCCCGGTTGCGGCAGCCAGCTGAGCAACCGCGCGGTGGTGGTCAAGGCGGGTCAGAGCGGTGAAGCGTTCTAAGGGGACGTCCGGTGCGTGAGAGGCCGCAATCAGGGCGTTGGTGTTAGCCGGGTTGCCCACGACTGCCACTTTGACATCATCAGCGGCATGGTCATTGATGGCTTTCCCCTGAACCGAGAAAATACCGCCGTTAGCTTCGAGCAGGTCGGCTCGTTCCATACCCTTAGTGCGGGGGCGAGAGCCGATGAGCAGGGCAATGTTGCTGCCTTCAAAGCCGACGGTGGGGTCATCGGTAATGTCAACCGATTCAAGCAGGGGGAAGGCGCAGTCTGCTAGTTCCATGGCGGTGCCTTCAGCGGCTTTGAGTCCGGCGGGTATTTCGAGTAGACGCAGGCGGACGGGGGTATCAGCCCCCAGCATCTCCCCCGCCGCGATGCGGAAGAGGCTGGCGTAACCAATCTGGCCGGCTGCGCCGGTCACGGTGACAGTAACAGGGTGCTTCTTTGCATGTGTCATGGGCAACATTTTACCCAGTTGCTAGGTCGCACAGACTCCGGCACGCCGCACCTGCATATCGCAGCCCAGTTGATTGTTGTTAGGCATCAATTGCTGTGTGGTCCAGCTTGGTCGCACCGCGAATAATGAAATCCTTACGCGGGGCAACCTCTGAGCCCATCAGCAGGGTAAAGGCCCGCTCGGCAGCCTCTGCGTCCTCCACCCGAACCCGGCGCAGCATCCGGTGGCGAGGATCCATCGTTGTTTCCGCCAGCTGGTCGGCGTCCATCTCACCCAGACCCTTATAGCGCTGGATTGGCTCCTTATAGCTCTTGCCCTCAGCTTCCAACCTATCTAAGAGCTCGTGCAGCTCCTTCTCAGAATAGGTATAGACCATCTCATTAGCCTTACCCCGGTTGACCACCTCAACCCGGTGCAGGGGCGGCACGGCAGCGTAAACGTGGCCTGCCTCAACCAGCGGCCGCATGTAGCGGTAGAAGAGGGTCAGCAGCAGGGTACGGATGTGGGCGCCGTCCACGTCCGCGTCCGTCATCATGATGATCTTGTTATAGCGCTTCTGCTCCAGGTCAAAGGTGCGGCCAGAGCCAGCCCCAATGACCTGAATAATGGCGGCGCACTCGGCGTTAGCCAGCATGTCGGTCAGGGAGGCCTTCTGAACGTTCAGGATCTTGCCGCGAATGGGCAAGAGAGCCTGGTAGGTCGAAGAACGAGCTAGGCGCGCTGTGCCCAGCGCCGAGTCACCCTCGACAATAAAGAGCTCAGACTTCTCAACATCGGTAGACCGGCAGTCCACCAGCTTGGTGGGCATGGATGAGGTTTCCAGGGCGTTCTTACGGCGCTGGGTTTCCTTGTGAACTCGCGCTGAGATACGCGACTTCATCTCGGCAACAACCTTCTCAGAAACAGCCGCCGCTTGGGTCTTCTCTCCCCGGGCCGTGGAGGTCAGCTTGGCAGCTAGCTGCTTGGCAACCACCTTAGAAACGATCTGCCGCACCGCCGGGGTACCCAGAATCTCCTTGGTCTGTCCCTCAAACTGGGGCTCAGCCAGGCGCACGGTGAGCACAGCGGTCAGCCCCGCCAGTACGTCGTCCTTTTCAATCTTGTCGGTGCCTGCCTTGAACTTACGCGCATTATCGGCGATGTGCTTGCGGAAGGTCTTGAGCAGGCCCTGCTCAAAGCCGGTCTGGTGGGTGCCGCCCTTGGGGGTGGCGATGATGTTGACGAAGGTGCGCAGCTTGGTTTCGTAGCCGGTACCCCAGCGCAGGGCAACATCAACCTCACACTCGCGTTCCACTTCGGTCAACTGTGAGTGCCCCTCAGCATCGAGCACGGGGACGGTCTCGGTGAAGGTATCGGTGCCGGTGAAACGCCAGATGTCGGTCACGGCCTGGTCGTGGGCAAGGTAGTCCACGAACTCAGAGATACCACCATCGTGCTGGAAGACCTCTTCGTGGGTCTCGAACTCGCCGGGTGTGCCGGGCAGGCGACGCTCATCGCGCACGGCAATCCGCAGACCGGGAATGAGGAAGGCGGTCTGGCGCGCACGAGCCGCCAGGTTCTCGTAGCTGAACCGGGCGTCCGGAGTGAAAATCATGGGATCGGCCCAGTAGCGCACGCGGGTGCCGGTAACCCCGCGCTTGGCCTTGCCCACCACCTGCAGGGCGTCGGATGAGGCTGTGAAGGGGGCATCGGGCTTGGGAGTGCGGGAGTCCTCGAAGATGCCGGGCACTCCGTGGCGGAAGCTCATCTGGTAGGTCTTACCGCCGCGGTCCACCTGTACGTCCAGGCGGGAAGAGAGCGCGTTGACGACCGAGGCACCCACACCGTGCAGACCGCCCGAGGCGTTGTAGGAGCCGCCGCCGAACTTACCGCCGGCGTGCAGCTTGGTGTAGACCACCTCAACGCCGGAGAGGCCGGTGCGGGGTTCAATGTCGGTGGGCACGCCGCGGCCGTCGTCCTGCACCTCAACCGAGCCGTCCTTGTAGAGAATGACCTGGATGGACTGACCGAACCCTGCCAGGGCTTCGTCGACCGAGTTGTCGATGATTTCCCAGAGGCAGTGCATAAGGCCGCGCGAGTCGGTGGAGCCAATATACATGCCGGGGCGTTTGCGCACGGCTTCGAGGCCTTCGAGCACCGATAGGTTGCGGGCGGTGTAGTTGTTTGCTGCCACGAAACTCTCCTGCAGGTATGGACGGGGTGCCTATCTAGTGTAGTACACGTGTTCGGTTTGGCGGGTCTTTGGCGGCGCGGACGCCCGCGGCCGGCGGGCGGGGAGGGCGGGTTTAGCGCTGTGGGCGAAAGGAAGTGCGGGGCAGCCCGGTCGGTGGTTGTATGGAGGGTGAGGAAGAAAGCTTTTGAAAGGAGCCTATCGTGAGTGCAACTCTTGAGACCCGCCGCGAACTGACCGCTGCTGACCGTTGCGATGCCTGCGGCGCCCAGGCCTATGTGCGTGTGGTGATGGAGTCAGGTCTCGACCTGCTCTTCTGCGGCCACCATGCTCGTGCCAAGGAAGAGGCCCTGCGCGCTGTAGCGGCCGAGTGGGACGACCAGACTGACCGCCTGAGCTAACGCCTGCTCCGCCACGCCCCACAGGGGTAGGTACCATTTAAATCAGAAAAACCCACGAACTAGGTGGGTTTTTCTGATTTAAGTGGTCTTTTCTTTTTCATGATGGGCTCAAAGAAGCCTTGCATATCGATTTTCAATATGAAACGATAGAGCCATATTGATAATCAATATGACTTACCGCACTAAAGGACCCTATGGCATCAGAAGAAGAACACAGCATCACCTGCCACTTAGATAAGCTCCTGGAAGAGCGCAACATGAGCCTGGTGGACCTCTCATATCAGGTTGGAATCTCTGTTGCGAATCTTTCCATACTGAAAAATAACCGCGCCCGCGCCGTCCGGTTTACTACCCTCACTGCCCTCTGCCGGGTACTCGACTGCACCCCTGGTGACATCTTTACCTACAAGGACGAAGGAAAAGACTCATGAAAGCTCTATCAAAATATTTTGGTCTTACAACCGACAACAGCAAGCCTCAGCCTGCTGAATACCAGTTCTCAGTTGCGACGGCCTATACAGCTTTTGCCGTAGTTCTTATTCTTTATGTTGCCTTTGTGCAGTGGCCCGAGCATGGAATTCCCAGCTCTCTTCACCGCTACAACCCTGAGCTAGAGGGTGGTACCTACTGGGTCAGCTCGGAGGGGCTGAGCACAGGCACCCAGATTCTGGCTTGGTCGGCTTTTGCTTGGAAGTTCCTCATGTACCTTTGTGTAGCTGTACTTCTTCATCAGGTCGCTAAGTCTTTTTACCGCAAGGCAGATTTCACGCTCAGGGCGCTGAACCGCCTTCGGGTCGCCCCCATTGTATTGCTGGTCGGAATGCTTGGGTACTCCCTACTCACCGATTTGACCGCCCGCGGAATAGAAAAATCTGCTGGGCTTAGCAAACTTGAGTGGGAACCAACTTTTATGTCCGATCAGGGTCTAATAACAGTTCTCTTTATTGCCACCCTGTTCTTTATTGAGGGAGCCCTACGACGAGGAATAACTCTGCAAGAAGACTCAGACGGAACCATCTAGAAGGCTTATTCATAAGGATTAGGTGAAGCAGGCTCACAGCGAAGCTGCTGGCTCGGGGCTGGCGTGAATCGCTTGTGAGCGCTAGCGAACCAGCGAGAGGGTCGGCAGCGAGCGTGAGCCTGCGTAACCTCTTCTGAATAAGCCTCAGAGATTCTGCTACTTTCGCAGCGTATTGCCTAGGCCCCGTACCGGCTAAACACCGCCACCGCTTCCACGTGGTGGGTGTTGGGGTACATGTCGAAGGCTTCAACGCGTACAAGTCGCCAGCCCGCTGCGCGCAGGTAGCCGGTATCGCGCCCCAGGGCTGCCGGGTCACAGGCCACATAGACCAGGGTGGAGGGGTTCAGGTCAGATACCTGCTCCATCACGGTACGGCCTGCGCCCTCACGGGACGGGTCGCAAATCACCACGTCCGGGGCGGCGTAGCGCCCCTCGGCCACCTCACCGCTGATCTTCTCAAGCACCCGGGCGACGTCCCCGCGTTCTACGCGCACACGCGTCCGCTCAGACCTATGAGTACGTGACGGGCCTTCGTCGCCAAAGTTCTCGGACGCGTTGCCGCTGGTCACCGGGGATCCCTCAACGGACAGCACCGTGCCCCTGTCCCCCACCGCGTCAGCAGCCAGGGCGGTGAAGAAGCCAGCACCTGCGTAGAGGTCGTAGACCGTCATCCCCTTTTTCAGGCGGGCAGCCTCAAGCACGGCGTTACCCAGCACCTCGGGGGCAGCCCGGTGAATCTGCCAGAAGCCGGTAGCGGCAACGTTCCAGTAGAAGTCCTGGGCATAGACTGTGGCGGTTTCCAGCAGGGTGGGGTTGGCAGCACCGGCGATGACGTCAGCGGGCTTGGTGCCGCGGCGGCGTCCGCCCTTTTTCTCGGGGGTGAAGACCAGGGTAATCATACGCTCTTCCAGCGAACCCCACAGGGCCCGGGCCTGCTCTTCGATGCCTTCGGCGACCTCGGCGGGCGTAGTCCGCGATGACACGGTAAAGACCACCGCCAGCATATCGGTGGCGGCTACAGCCACATCAACTCGGGTGATACCGGCCAGCTTGAGGCGGTGCAGTTCGAGGGCCTCGATGCGCTCATCGGCCAGAGGGAAGCCGGTGACGGGCACGGGGGTTGAGCTAGAGTGCGGGAACATGGCGATCTGCTGGCTTTCGCGCTCCACCGCAAAATGCACGCGGGTGCGCCAGTGCAGCCCCCGGTCATCGCTGGGCAGGGCGTGAACGGGCAGGGAAGCCAGCAGGGGGTGATGTTCAGGCACCCCGCCCAGGCGCACCAGCTGTTCCTTCACGATCTGCTGCTTGTAGGCCCGCTGGGTCGCTAGGTCCAGGTGGCCGTATTCCATGCCGCCGAGGGGGTGAGCGGACGCGAGCGAGTCCGCCGGTGCCCAGGGGTGGAGGCGGCGCTCCGGTGCGGGAGTCTCTACGGAGACGACGTCTGCGAAGAAGAAGCGGCCTTTGGGTCCGCGGCCGGTGATGCGGGCTGTGGCGGTTTCTCCCACGACTCCGTGGCGGACGAAGATGACGCGGTCGTCCGCTCTAGCGACAAGGGCGCCGCCGTGGGCCGGACGCTCGGGGGTAACTTCTAGGAGGTCGCCGATAGCGGGTTCGGGTGTGGTGGGGGTGGTAGACATGTGTTTCTCGCTTTGAGGGTGGCTCGGTGGGTTTGTATTTTATCGTTCGATTTGCCAGGGCACGGAGGCCACGACAACGCCCGGTTCGTGGCGCAGGCGGGCTTTGAGTTTGTGCACGGTGCGGCGGTGGAAGATGCCCTGCCACCAGTGGGAGACCACGTATTCGGGCAGGTAGACCACGAGTACGTCGCGGGGGGATTTTTGGCGCATCTGTTGCACGTATTCGAGCACGCTGGCGGCGGGGTTGCGGTAGGGCGAGTCCAGTACGGTCAGGTCGACGGGCAGTTCGAGGGTTTCCCAGGTGTCGATGTTTTCGCGGGTGCGGGCTTCGTCCACGTTCACCACGAGAGCTTCGATGGATGAGGGGCGGGAGGCCCGTGCGTAAGCGAGGGCCCGGAGCACGGGTTTACGTACCCGCTCAACGTAGATGAGGGCGTGGACGCGGGAGGGCAGCGCCCGGTCTGCGGCCAGTTGTTCGGGGTCGGCTGAGAGGGCTAGCTGCCGGTCGATATTGCTGTAGTGTTTGTTGGTTTTGATCATGAGCCAGGTCAGAAGAAGAATGAGCAGCACGGTGACCCAGGCACCGTGGGTGAACTTGGTAAGAATGATGACCACGAGCACGGTAACCGAGGCACCGGTACCGATGGCGCTGATGCCGATGTCGCGCCAGAGGGTGCGGCGCTTTTTGGTATCGAGGGTGATGCGCTGGGCCCGCCAGCGGTTGCGGAGCACCGCGTACTGGGTGAGGGTCATGGCGGTAAAGACACCCACAATGTACATCTGCACCAGGGCGTGCACGTTGGGGCCGACGATAGCGACCAGCAGCATAGAGCTGGACCCCAGGGCCAGCACGCCGTTGGCGTAGAGCGCGGTGGAGCTGCGCGCTGAGAGGTGCACCGGTAGGTACTGTTTCGCGGCGATGGTGGTCGCTAGCATGGGGAAGCCGGTGAAGGCCGTCATGGCCGCCACGATGAGCACTCCGATGGTGGCTGCGCCCAGCAGGACGCTGGCCAGGGGGAGGCCGAAGATAGCATCGGTGATTTGGAGCAGAGCGGGTACCTGGTGAAAGTCTTCGCCCGCGGGCTGCCCGTTAATCAGTAGCCCCTGAGCCGGGTCAAGGACGCTGACCACCCCGGTTTGTCGGGCCAGGTAGAGCACCCCCAGCAGGGACAGGGCAGACAGGCCACCAATCACCATCAGGCTGGTGGCCGCATTGCGCTGACGCGGCGGCGCAAAGGCCTTCACGGCGTTACTGATGGTGTTTACCCCGGTCAGCGCCACAGAACCGGAGGCAAAAGCCCTCACCAACAGCAGGCCAACACCGAGCTGGGTGGTCAGCACCTCGGCAGCACCGTCGGGTACCACCACCGTGTACTCAGCCGATACCGCGCGCCCAAGCTGCCCGGTGGCGTCCGCAATGAGACCGCAGGCCACGGTTACCGCAAGCAGCACCAAAAAGACGTAGGAGGGAAGGTGCGACACCCGCAGCATCACCTTGAGGCCGCGTAGGCAGATAAAGGTCACCAGAGCAATGAGGAAACAGGCAATCAGCCGCTGATGCCCCAGCAGTACCGGGGTAATCGATTCAAGGTACTGGGCAGCAGAAGACAGCGACACCGCAACCGTGAGCATAAAGTCAACCATCAGGGCAGCGCCCAGCACGATAGCGGCGGTTATCCCCAGGTTCTGGTGCACCAGGGCGAAGTCGCCGTGCTCCCCCACATGCTGGATGTTATAACGGTAGGCACCCACCACAACCAGCAGAATCAGGGCAATGCCCAGCCCCACCAGGGGCGAGTAGGCTAGGGCACCGTGGCCGGCTAGGAGCAGGGTCAGCAAAATTTCGTCGGGGGCATAGGCAACCGACGAGAACCCGTCCGCCCCGAAGAGGGGTAGGGCACGGCGTTTGGGCAGGTTGCCCTTCTTGGCGTGCCTGCTGGTGACGGGGGCACCAAAAATCAGGCGGGTGGCCGCGCTCCTAATATTTCTCACAGGCTCTAACCGTAGTCGGTAGAGCGGGGAAAACACAGCTATACACACCACATTTTGCTCGTGGGCAAGGACGCCCCCGCGCGGCTATGGCGCGCCGGTTGGGTGGTGGGGCCGCCGGGCGTAGACTAGATGCAACCCTGCTGTGCGGGGTTTATGTTTGTTTCCGTCGTGGTTTCGTGAGGTGCTAAGTGCCCCATTTTGTGATTATGGGTGCTGGTCGTGTGGGCGTTATGCTGGCCCATACCCTAGAAGATGCGGGTCATTCGGTTGCTGTGATCGATCAGGATGACCGGTCTTTCCGCAGGTTGCGCAAGGATTTTGCGGGTAAGAAGGTGACCGGTGTGGGCTTTGATCGCGAGACCCTCAAGCGGGCCGGTATTGAGCACGCCTACGCTTTTGCTGCGGTGTCTTCTGGCGATAACTCCAATATTATTGCCTCCCGTGTGGCCCGTGAGACCTTTGGGGTGCAGCACGTGGTGGCCCGTATCTACGACCCCAACCGGGCTGAGTTCTACCAGCGTCTGGGTATTCCTACGGTGGCTGCGGTGCGCTGGTCGACTGACCAGGTGCTGCGCCGCATTTTGCCGGAGCAGGCTATGGCCGGTGATTTCCGTGAGGCTTCGGGCCGCCTGATGCTCGGTGAGCTACAGTTGCACGAGGACTGGGCAGGGCACGCCCTGACGGAGATTGAGCACGCTGCCGGTGTGCGCGTGGCCTACCTGACCCGGTTTGGGGAGGGCATGCTCCCCACCAAGGAAACCTCCTACCAGCAGGGCGATACGGTGCACGCCATGATGCGCACCGAAGACATCAACGACATTGCCAGGGTGCTGGGTGCTCCCCCAGCACGCAACGCTGAGGGGGATCTGGAATGGAAGTAATCATTATCGGCGCTGGTTCGGTGGGCTCATCAAGCGCCCGCGAGCTGCTTTCTCACGGCCACACGGTCACCATTATCGACATCAAGCCCGAGGCGATTTCCCGCAGCGACATTCAGCACGCCCACTGGGTAATTGGGGACGCCTGCGAGCTGTCCGTCCTGCGTCAGGCCAAGCCCGAGAACGCGGACGTCATCGTGGCAGCCTCGGGCGACGATAAAACCAACCTGGTGGTATCGCTGCTGGCCCGCAGTGAGTTCGGGGTGCCCCGCACCGTGGCCCGCGTGAACAACCCCAAAAACGAGTGGCTCTTCGACGACTCCTGGGGTGTGGACGTTGCGGTTTCTACCCCCCGCCTCATGACCGCCCTGGTGGAAGAGGCCGTTGAGGTGGGCGATGTGGTGCGCCTGCTGACCCTCAAGACCGGCAGCGCCACCCTGGTCGAGTACACCGTGCCTACCGACCACCCGATTATTGGTCACACCGTCGATAACGTGCAGTGGCCCTACGAGACCACCCTCACCGCCATCCTGCGCGACGGGGTGCCAATCACCCCCAGTGGTGACGACGTGATTGAGGGCGGCGACGAGCTCTTCTTCATCACCACCCCCACCGGTGAGGACGACATCCGCGCCCTCTTCAGCTAGCCCTCTTCCTGCTTATCAGCAAAAGGACGCCGGCCCCACCTTCTTCGCCGAAGGTGGGGCCGGCGTCCTTGTGCCTGCTACTAGAGGGCCGGAACAATCTCGTAGCGTGGGTTGTACATGAGGGGCTTCTCGCGGGTGCTCAGCATGCCCGAGACCCGAAGATAGCCGCCTGCCTCTATTCCCGGCACCTGACGCTGGCCCTGCCAAATCAGGGTCAGCACCGTACCGGGGTTCAGGGGCGGGAACTCCGGGTAGAGCACCCGGGGAGCCGCCCGGTTGACGCTAAACCGGGTGGTGAAGCCGGTCTCCTCATCCAGCACAGAAATCTGGCCGGTTGAGGTGTCTTCGGTGGTGCTCACATCGGTGGTGTCATCAAGATCTTCACCGGTCTCTGCAATGGGCATACCCGTCATGGGGTGGGTCTTGGCCGGGGGCAGAGGCTTAGACTTATCGACCAGCAGGGTCACCTCGAACCGGGGGTTAGCCCCCACATGCGACATATGCACGCGGGTTACCCGCCCGGCGGCCCTGGCACGAAAACGCTCGGGGTACTCTTCCAGGCGGGTCACCGGCCCGGCAACCCGCTGCTGGGTAAAAGGAGACTCAGTCTCAGGCATGGGCGCTAGCCAATTTCAGTGATTTCGGGGCCGCGGCGGGGCACCTCAACAGTGGGCTTCTTCTCAGCCTGGGCAGCCGCTGCGGCAGCGGCCTGGGCGGCGGCGTCCTGAATGTTCTGGGGTACGCGCATGGGCAAAAGATCGCGCGGGGGCATGGGGTCAGAACCACGGTTGACCACGATGGTGCGGAAGACCTCTTCAAGGGCAGTAGCGCTCTCACCGGATAGCACGGCCTTGCCCGAGAAGACACCGCGGACGAACCAGCGGGGCCCGTCCACACCCACAAAGCGGGCAATACGGAAGCCCTTGCGTCCGTCGGGGAGTTCAGCGGGTACGCGGGAGATCAGCTGACGCCCGAAGGGGCCGTCATTGATATCAACCTGGCCACCCTGGCGGCGCACGCTCTCAGACAGTTCCTTACGGATCTCATCCCAGATACCGCGGCTCTTAGGAGCCGCAAAAGCCTGCACCTGCAGGGTGCCCTCGCCCAGCTGCAGGGTCACCGCGATAACCTGCTGGGTCTTCTGGTCAGCCTCAAGGCGCAGGTTCAGCCCGGGGTTGCTCTTGACCAGCAGGCCGCCCAGGTCGATGTAGCTAGAGCCGGTGCGCTGCTCGGTAATGTCAAAGGGGCCGTTATCACGGGTAAATTCCACGAAGGACGCCGCAGGCTCCTCCTGCGCGACAGGCTGCTGGGTGCCGCCCTGAGCAGCCTCAGCAGGTGCCTCTTCAGCGGCGATTTCCTTCTCGTCGCTCTCTACAGCTGCCGCTAGCTTGGCCTGCTCAGCCTCAGCTGCGGCGTCCGCGCCCTTCTTTTTCTTACCAAAACCAAACATGATGCCTCCTTGGGCCCTCGCCTATCTACTGCTCTTACTGTACGCCAGTTGAACCGAACCCGTCAGTCCCACGCTCAGTTTCACTCAGGCTCTCCACTACATTGAAAGTAGCCGCCTCAAACTTCTGAATCACCAGCTGGGCAATGCGGTCACCGCGCTGAATCTCAAAAGCCTGCTCCCGGTCGGTATTGAGCAGGCAGACCATAAGCTCACCCCGATACCCGGAATCAACGGTGCCCGGTGCGTTCACAATCGTAACGCCGTGCTTAGCAGCCAGACCCGAACGGGGGTGCACCAGACCCACATACCCCTCAGGCAGGGCAATCGCCACGCCGGTCGGCACCAGGGCCCGCTCACCCGGTTGCAGGGTGAGGTCCACGCGAGAGCGCAAATCAGCACCGGCGTCCCCGGGCTGGGCGTAGGCGGGGGGCTCAATTCCCTCATCGAGCATCTTGATATCAATCTTAAGCTGGTTCATCACCCTCTTTACTGTACCGGCTTAAGCGCTCCGGTGCCGCCCACATCGGGCGCCAAAACCCCTTAGACTAGAACCTGTGCACCGGGTTTGCCCCGGCTCATACTTCACAACTTGTCCCTCGTCGAAGGAAGCTATGCCTGCTACCGCCCCCACCGTGCTGTACCGTGAACGACTGGCCCCCGGAATCGGCCTGTGGATAGGCTGCCTGGGCGTTGGTCTAGCCTCCTTCCTAGTAGGCGCACCGATTGATATCACCGCTGGCATCGTTGCCGGTATCGTGATGTTCCTGCTGGTCGGCGGAATACTCTACGGCAGCTCCCCCACCATCGAAATTACCGAAACTACCGTGCGCTTTGGCCGGGCCCGTATCGAACGTGACTATGTTGGTCGAGCCTACGCCTTCCGAGGTGAAGATGCCCGCCTCGCTACCGGCCCGGCCCTCGATGGCCGCGCCTACATGTGTTTCCGCGGGTGGATTACCTCGGTCATTCGTGTTCAGATTACTGACCCGGCTGACCCCACCCCCTACTGGATTGCGTCCTCCCGCCACCCAGAAAAAATTGCTGCCATCCTGAATGAGGGGCTACCCGAAGAAGACTAAGACGTCCAAAGGCTGCTAAGCACCTGGCAGGCATCATCTCTATGCGATACGAGGGCGGGCCCGCGTTGTATAACGCGGGCCCGCCCTCTTACTTTTGAAGTTTCTTAGTCTTTAGCTCTCGCACTCGATGCAGAACTTGAGGTCGCCCTCTTCGCGGGCAATCTGGGAGCGATGACGCACCAGGAAGCAGGAAGCACAGGTGAACTCGTCGTCCTGTGCAGGGAGCACCACAACGTTCAGCTCTTCATTGGAGAGGTCAGCACCGGGCAGCTCAAAACTTTCGGCCGCTGCGTTTTCGTCCTCATCCACTGCACCTGACTGCATTTCTGAGGGGCGTGAACGCAGCTCCTCAAAGGACTGGTCCTTGCTCTCTTCGTCCTGCTTGCGAGGTGCATCGTAATCGGTTGCCATGGTTTTCTCCGTATTAAGTGTGCGAAGGGTAGATACCCCCTCTGTCTGGTCTGGGGTACCTGCACCTCGGTCTTGGTGTCGACCAACTCTGCGCTCGTCAGGGTCTACGACTGTGTTGAGGTGACGGGTAGAATTGTTCACCATTGCCCCCGATAATGCAAGTGCAAACTTCATGTTCTCTCTCAGCGAGTCACAAAGGCCTGACCGGGGGCACCTCGGGGCAAGAAAAATATTTCAAGCTCTTGCTGAACTTGAGCAAAAAACCCTTGAAAAACCGGGTTTTTTCAAAACTTCGCCCCTGCCCCAGCTACTTTAGCTTTCAAGCACAGCTTGAGCCGGTAGTCTTTCAAGTAAGTGTAAAGATTGAAGTGAGCACCCCTCTCTGTTGAGGTGGTGCCCGGCCCCATCTAAGGAGACCGAGCAGTGCGAGAACTGCGACTTGCTGGCATTCACGACGACGGTGAAAACCTTGTCCTCGAATCATCTGACGGCGCAACCTACCTCTTGCCCATCGACCAGAACCTACGGCAGAGCATTGCCCGCGCCCGCCGTATTAGCCCCCTGCGCGGCGGCAGCGCTAGCGGAGCCTTTGGCCCCCGCGATATCCAGACCCGCTTCCGCCAGGGTGCAACGGTTGAAGAGATTGCCGCAGAGTCAGGGTGGGAGCCGGAGCGCGTGCGCCGCTACGAGTGGCCCATCGTCGCTGAACGCGCCAACATCATCCAGACAGCCCGTACCGTGGTCATCTCCCCTGCCCCCGGCAAGGGTGGAACTGCTCAGAGCCTCAATCAGCACATCGAAGCTGTATCTGAACGCTTCGACTTCTCCCAAGCCCCGATGGAGTGGAGCACCTGGCAGCAGGAATCAGGCCAGTGGACCGTGTCTGTTGATGTAGAGCTAAGCGAGGACGCCCAGGCTAACCTGCCGCGCGGCGTCATGTTCCCCGCCCGGTGGAACTTCAACCCTGCCAACCAGAGCATCTACGCTTCAAACGAAGCCGCCTACTTCCTCATGGGCCGCGACCACTCCCACGATGCCCCCATTCCGGGCCCGGCCAAGCAGGCAGCGGCACCCCAGGATGAGGCTGCAAGCGACGTTCCCGAGCAGGCTGCTCCCGCCACCGTTGGTGTTCAGGTTGCCGAGCCCCGCATCGCCCGCGTGAGCATCCCCGAGCAGAAGGAACAGAACGAGCTGCTCGATGAGCTGACCGCCCGCCGCGGCGTCCGCTCCTTTGACCCCGCCAGCGAGCGCAAGCTAGCTGACCTGCTCGAACGTGCCCGCCGTAGCTCCCGCCCCGCCCCCGCGTCCGAGGTGCAGGCCGAATCTGCCCCTGAAACCGAAGAACCTGCTGCGCCGGTAGCCGAAGAAGCAGCCCAGCAGCAGACTGCCGCTAGCGAAAATACAGCCAGTGAAAATACCGCTAGTGAAAATACCGTAGAGCAGCAGGTGCCTGAGGAGGCTACCGAGAATAGCGCCGAGTCTCCGGCAGCTCTTGAGGAAGCTCCCCTGCCCGCCGAGACTTCAAGTGCTCAGGGCGCCCAGCCTGATGAGCAGGTCCAGGGCACCGATGGCTCGCCCGTCGCTGTGGAGTCTAAGAGTGAAGACGACACTCAGGAGGCTGAGGCCCCCCTCGCCGAGACTGCAGAAGATGCCCCTGAGGCGCAGGCCGAGCAGGCAGAGGAGCCTAAGACCCAGCAGCCCAAGTCGAGCCGGGCCAAGCGCACGAGCGTACCGAGCTGGGATGACATCATCTTCGGCAACCAGCGCCGATAGAGCCACCGTTATCCGGTGTAGGTTATGGCCCCGCGTCCGCCTGTCTAGGTAGAACGCGGGGCCTTACCGTCTGACGAGAAACGGAAGGGGGTTGCCCCGCACCGCCAGCATTTTCGTTAGAGGCACCACAGTACCGGCAAGCTTTCAGCGCGTACACTAGATACAGTAATCTCTCTTATTTTCACCGCACCAGCCCATGTCGCGCCCCTTTCGCAGACGGGTAAAGGGCTTATAAATACTTGATAAGGAAACCGTGACCACGCCCCGTTCCCACCAGTCACCAGATTCTAAAGACCAGAAGCCCACCGCCGCCGACGACGCCACAGAAGCTTTCCCTTCCCCCGCTGCCGAGGGCGCTACCGATGATGCAACCGAAGCTATGCCGCTAGCTAACGGTTACGAGTACGTGACTGAAGATAGCGGGAGCACCCGTACTGTTGTAGATACGGACGACGACTCTCTGGCCTTTGGCCTCATGCGCAACGGCGACGTCGTTGAGAAACTCACCCGGGAAGAGCGACGGGCAGACAGGGCTGCCGAAAAGGCCGCAGCTAAAGAAGCTGAACGGGCAGAAGAGGCCCGCAGGCAGGTGGCTCTTGCCGCAGCGGCGGCCGCAGCAGCTGAACGTGATTAGCTGAACCCCCGTCATGCGGAAGATGAGCAGGAAGAACGCAAGATCGGGTCAAAGGTCTTTTTTATCGGTTCCGCGGTACTCACGGCAGCCGCTATCGCCCTAGTCGCCGCTTTCTTACTACCCCTCAACGACGAAAGCTCTCAACAAACCACGGTAGAGGCGACCCCGACACCCACGGTAGCAGAGACCAGCTCAGCGGCTGCAGAAAGTTCAACGGCGGCACCCGTTCCTAGTTTTAACACCAAGGCACCGACTGTCACGGAACAAGACGGCGGTACCGAAGAGCCGGTCTCCCCCGGCAGTGTTCTTTACGCGCCGACCGAAGAAGCTCCTATAGTTGAGCAGGCCGCTGAGCCTACAGCAGCTGAGACAGTCATTGAAGCTACCGAACCGGCTCCCGTAGAAGAGACGCCGGTAGCAGAAGAAACCCTGGTTCTGGAGCCGACTGAGGTGGCTACTGATCCGGGCGAAGTTGTAGCTCCTGATGACGCTGCACCTGCCGAAGAACCGGACCGTTCCGTTGAAACTGCCGCTACCGATACTGCTAGCGCAGCGAGCCTATCTAGCGCTCCGGCTGCGGACGGCAGTAGCGTAGACCCCACCCTAGCGGCAACTACCGGCCCCTAGCCGCGCGCGGCGGGGCGGGCGTCCGCACCGGTTCTAGCCGGTGGGTAGCATCAACAGGGGCACCTGTGTTTCCTCAAGTGTGAGCGATCCGTGCTGACCCACCATCTGCAGGGCGTGGGGCTTGTAGTGCCGCATGTCGTAGAGGGCGATAGGTTCGCGGGCAGCCACGATAATATCGCCGATACGGCGGCGGGCCTCGTCGGTTATCGGCTGACCAAAATAACCGGCATCGAACAGGTCTTCTGAGTCAAAGACCCAGGCCTGTTCTCCCCAAGCTTCAGCCCACCGGCCCAGGGCGTCTTGGCGGGCAGAAGCGCTGGCGTCCTTTAGGTAGAGCTGCACCATGCGGGGTTCGCCCGCGGTCAGCTCAATGTTATCCAGCAGAGCCGTATCGCCCGAGTAGTCGATGCGGTTCTCAGGGGCGATATCGACCATGCCGTGGTCTGCCGTCACCAGCAGTAGCACGTGCGGGGGCAGCCTGCGGGCCAGCGATTTCAGCGCGAGGTTGAGCTCTTCAAGCTGCTCTAGCCACTGGTCGGACCGGGTACCAAACTTATGCCCGGCCTGATCGATTTCCCCCCAGTAGAGGTAGACCAGGGACGGCTTACGGGAATTTAGCAGGCTAGCGGCCAGGGTGGTGCGGGCAGCATACCCGGCTGCGTGCACGAAGCGTCCGCCCCGCAGGCCAGCCTCACTCAGGCCGGTGCCCGCATACTTGCTCAGCGATACTGTCGCTACATCCAGGTGGTTCTGGTAGCGCTCAAAGACCGTGGGGTGGGGCTGCCACTGGTGGGGGTCGACGGCCTTGTCCCAGCCCGAGAGCTGGTTCATGACGGCCCCGGTAGCCGGATTTTTCACCTCGTACCCCGCCATGCCGTGATAGCCCGGCGGGGTCGCTGTTCCCAGGCTGCTGAGTGAAGCCACCGTGGTTGAGGGGACGGCCGAGTGAATCGGGCCAAGCTGGGTGGCCTTCTTCAAGAAGGGGGCGTAGGAGCCATAGACACTCAGCAAGCTCTGCCCCAGACCATCGACCATGACCAGGCAAACGCTACGGTAGCGGGTAGGGTCAACCCCGGCGGCGCGCAGGCGGTCTGCCAGGCCGAGCAGGTCGTGACGCCCTGCCCCGTGCAAGGGGTGCGGGTCGGGGGTGATAGACCCCTGGGCGACCAGGGTGCCACAGGATTCGAAGAGGTCAGCTAGGTTGTTGCCGCCATAGCCGGGTTCGGTGGGTAGGGCGTTACCGCAGTAATCGGTCAGAATGCTCATCTTAGGCTCCTGCCTGCGCGGAGCCGCCTGCTGGGGCGGCTACCTGGTTCATTGCTGCCATGTGGGCAGAGCGCAGTGCGCGGGCGAAGCTCCTAGCCTGGGCGGTAGCCTCTTCTCCGTCGGCCGGGGCGCTCACGCGCAGGAGCATGTCTTCCCGCGGGCCCATGCCGGTGTAGCCGTGGTCGGCGTCGCAGGCGGGGTCGGGGCAGTCTGCCGGTTGCACGTCAAGGCGCTGGGAGCCCGTCCAGGCAATCAGCATCGAGACTTCTGAGACGGGGCTACCGGCCTGGTAGTGCTGGGGCTGCGGGTAGGTGTAGCTGATGGTCAGGGTTCGAATACGGCTCACGTGCAGGGTCTCAACCGACACGTGGGCAAGAACCTGCTGTCCGCTTTCGTCGAGGTTCTGATCATCCAGGTGGGCGACCAGGAGCATCTGACCGGCCAGCACCAGCACCGTAATGTGGCGGTGCACCTCGTTCTGGTCAAAGTGGGTCTCTACCTGAACCAGGTGTGAGGTAGGCACCAGCCCCACCAGGGCTTCATCGACCGTATCGAGGACGAGCTCGGGGTAAAAGCCTGCCTGCTGAATATCCCTGGTGAGGGCTTCGGCTGCGCTGAGGTTCATCGTCGCGTCTCTTTCTAGGGTGAATCTGGCCAGTAGGTCTACCCTCCATCTTAGGTCATGACGAGGTCACGCTTAGCTGCTCATGGTTCGGCGGGCAGAATCGGTGCGCTGCTGGGGGTTGCCCAGGCGTATCTTGGCGCCCACCACCGTGAGGGTCTCTTGTGAGAGCAGGACGGGGTTGAGCTCAAGGTAGGCAATCTCGGGGTGGTTGTCCTTCATCAGGGCTACCCGGGCGCAGAGGTCTTCGAGCAGGTCAACCCGCACCTGGGGCAGGTCGCCGTCGGCAAAGAGCTTGGCTGCTGCCTTAGGCGAGCGCACCATCTTGTAGACATCTCGTTCGGTCAGCGGTGGGATGCGGTGGGCCCAGTCTTCCAACAGACTGGTGGCATCCCCAGCCATGCCGAAGGAGACCACGGGGCCAATCAGGGGGTCTTCGATGCCGGTGAGTACCGCTGTTTGGCCGGCCGGGGCCTGTTTCTGCACGGTGAGGTCGAACCTGCCGTAGGGTTCAAGCACGCGGTGCATCTGGGCTATTTCGCTGATGAGTTCGGCGTCGCTTTCAATGCCCAGGCGCACACCGCCCAGATCTATGCGGTGGCGCAGGAAGTCGTCTGTGGTTTTCAAAACGACCGGGTAGCCGCCTGCCCGGGCAGCGGCCTCAACCGCTTCTTCTGCGGTGTCAAAACCGTACTCGGGCAGCAGGCTAATGCCGTAGTGGGCAAGGAGTTCTTCGGTGGCAGAAGCTGGTACATCGAGCAGGTTCTCACCGCTCACCTGGGTCAGGTGCTGGGCGATGTCCGCGGCCGCAGCCTTGGGGCTGACGTTCTCGGGAGTAGCCAGAACCCCGGTTTCTTTCTCGCGCCACTCCACATAGTCCATGACGCTTGCCAAAGCCAGGATAGAAGCCCCCGGTGACTCAAAGCAGGGCAGCCCTTCTTGCAGGAGGGGGGCGCTCTCCCCCGCTGTGTCCCCCTCTGCCGGGGCGGGCGTCCGCTCATCCGGGTCTTCCCAGATTCCGCGAAGGGCGGCATCAAAGCTGAGCGTGCCGGGGAAGGCAGCAACCACGGGTTTTCCGGTACGCTTGCCTGCACGGTAAAGGACGCGGGCAACGTCCTTGGGGTCGATAGAGTCGCCGGTAAGGAAGACGCCAATGGCCGCATCAATATCTGATGCTTCGAGGGCGCTGGTTGCCACGTCTTCAAGCACCTCTAGCCCGTCGATACCGTCATCGGTGAGCCTCAGCATAGACTCGGTCACCCGCACATCGATGTTCAGGGCCTCGGACTTGTCGGCGATAATCTGCCCCAGGGCTGAGGCGTTGGAGAGGATAGCCACGCGCCGCCCAGCGGGAAGGGGCTGGGAGACCAGCACCTGGGCAACGTCGAGCACCTGGTCGAAGGTTTCGGCGCTGATAACTCCGGCCTGCTTGAACATGGCGTCCAGGGCTTCGGTGGGGGCGATGGAGGTTCGCCCCGAATGCCCGGGAGGGAGCTGCTGGCCGGTCACAGCGTTCTTGGCCACGAGCACGGGCTTGACGCGGGAAAGCCTGCGGGCGATACGGGAGAACTTTCGGGGGTTGCCGATAGATTCAAGGTAGAGGGCGCAGACGCGGGTTGCTTCGTCGTCTTCCCAGTACTGCATGATGTCGTTACCCGACACATCGGCGCGGTTGCCCGCTGAAACCAGGGACGATACACCGATATTGCGCTTGACGGCGGTGTTAGAGAACATGGCGCCAATAGCTGAGGACTGGCTAAAAAGACCCAGGGCGCCGGGCTTGGGGTCCTGGGCGCTGATAGTGGCATCAAGGCGGACGCCAGGGTTATTGTTCAGCAGCCCGAAGGAGGCAGGGCCGATGACGCGCATACCGTGGCTACGGGCTGATTTCACCAGGGCTTTTTGGCGGGCGCGGCCGCGGGCCCCGTCGTCCGCGTAGCCGGAGGTGTAGATGAGGACGCCGCGGACGCCCGCCTCGCCGCAGGCTTCTACGGCTGCGGCTACCTCGGCGATGGGGACGGCGATAATAGCTAAATCTACACGGGCCGGTACTTCACCGATGCTGGGGTAAATGGGCACCTCACCGGCAGGTAGCTGATCCTCGTTGACGCCGTAGAGGGTGCCGGTGAATCCACCTGCCACCAGGGTTTTAATGACCTTGTGGCCGTTGGCTTCCCAGCGGGGTGCTGTACCGATCACGGCAACGGTGTCGGGGGCAAGGAGCTCGGCGATAGATTTGGCTTCGGCGCGGTGTTCGCGGGCTTCCATCACGCCGCGGGAGCGGTCGGTGGGGTCGATGTTGAAGTAGACCATGACCAGGCCGTCTTCGAATTCGCGGGAAATCTCGTAGCCCGCGTCGGTAAAGACGTTGAGCATTTTGCGGTTCTGGGGCAGGACTTCGGCGCTGAACCTGTCGATACCGCGTTCGTTAGCAGCTGCTGCGAGGTGTTCTAGCAGGATTGACCCGATGCCGCGCCCCTGGTGGGCATCAGAGATCATGAAGGCCACTTCGGCTTCGGTGGGGTTGTGGGTGCGGTCGTAGCGGCCGATGCCGATCATTTCATCACCCAGCATGATGACGAAGGCGACCCGGTTATTGTGATCCACCGTGGTGAACCGGGTCAGTTCCTTGTCGCTCAGGGTAGGTTTGTGGGTGAAGAAACGCAGGTAGATAGTACGCTCTGACTGGCCCGCGTACATTTTTTCGAGGGCTGCCCGGTCGGTGGGGACGACGGGGCGCAGGTTGGCGGTGGCTCCGTCGCGCAGGACGACGTCCGCCTCCCAGTGGGCCGGGTAGATGAAGGGGATTTCGTCGGTTGTGGGGTGGGCTGGGTCAGCCGGGGTGAAACGTGGGGCGTGGCCGTCCTGCTCGTAGCGGCCTGCGGGTGCTTCTGATTCAGTCACGGGGTGCTCCTGGGCATGCTGGGGGCGCTTTCCCCCATCATAACGCGATTGAGGTGGAGCTCACAGCCCCATGGTTGCGATGGGCCCTCTCGATGATTAGTGGAAGAATAAGAGTCGCTGCAGGCTCCCACTCATTTTTAGTAGCTGGTGTTGCTCTCGATACAGCGGGTGATAGCCTCTTCGTCCCCGGCGTGGGTGATTTCGCAGTTTGCGGTTTCGGCCCCGTTCAGGAACCAGCTCGCCATGAAGTAGAAGAAGACCGCCACCGGGATGCAGAGAATGCCCAGGGCAATGCCGCCCCAGGCCATACCGGCTGTCTGCCCATGAAAGCGGGTGCGCGGGTTACGCTTGCGAGCGTGTAAGGCTTTGATACCCAGCACGATAGCTGCCACCGCAGGAATGAGAGCTAGCAGGGCAAAAACGCCCGCCATGAGCACTACAAGCCAGCTCGCCACGCCCACCGATAGAGCCATGACAGCCTGGTAGTAGCCACGGCCTCGCTTATCCCGCACCATTTCTCCGTAGGGGCGGCGGTGGGTGCCTGGTACCCGGTACTGGGCAGGCTCCCCCGGGGTTTCGTAGTCCAGAACAGGAGGCAGAAGGACGCCTGTGCCCGCGGGTACTTGCGGCTGGGGGTAAGCGGGGGGCTGGGTGCTCACGGCGTCCTCTTTCTTCCTAAAACCATTGGCCCGCTACTGGGCCTTATCTTATGGTCAGCTTACCAGCACCGTCACCTCGTAATCTAGGCAACAGCCCCGCTTCTACTCACCGCATAGAGGCGAAGAAACGGGGCTGGAACTTGCTGCTACTCAGAGAACTAGGCGGTAACAGCTACCTTTTTCGGAGCAATTTTGAGCAGGGCGGCACCAATAAAACCAAGTACAACTCCCAGTCCCATGACCAGGGCTGATACACCAAAGGAAACAACCGAGGTGAAGAGAGAAGCGCGCAAGAAAGAAGCGTCCATCACCAGGTTGCGGCAGGTCTGAAGTTCTTCTGCGAGCTGGTTGCTCGCTGCAACCCACACGGTGGCACCCCAGTCAGCATGACGATAGCGGCAAGAATCGCTACAAGCCCGGCAAGGCATGACATGGTAGCCCTCTCAAGAAATGCTTCAGACTGAATCACCTACACTAAGAGCACCTTTCAGGGCCATGTCGTGCCGCAGCCACATTAGTTCGATACAGGTATCAATATCACTCAGACTACGGCCGGTTATCTGCTCAAATTTTGCAACCTTATTACGCAAAGTATTCTCATGGACATAAAGAGCCTGGGCAGCATCACGATAACTACGACCATGCTCCAAAAACGCCCATACATATACCAGCAAAGATTCCCCAACGCCGCGACTATCATGCAGAGGCTCCACTAAAGATTGTCCTAGAAGATCCCCCAGCCAAGGGATACAAGCAACAGCCAGACGCCACCCTCGGCTGCGCACATCAAAACACCCCGCTATACCCGGCTCTAATGAGGCCAAGACAGTTCGAGCTTCCTCCAGCGACGCCGCCAGATTACCCATGTGAACAGGACGCCCAAGAGCAAAAACTCCACCGCGAAGCTCCTGCCAGCCACCCGCTCGGGAGGTGGCAGCGTCCACACTCTCCAGCACCGGAACCACACCCACCAGACCTCCCTCAACGTCATCAGCAAGAGCCGGCGCATGCAACGACGAAAAAGCTCCTTCAATCCCAGATACCCAATCACATGGCGCAAACCCGCGCCCCAAAACCACCTGATACTCTTGATCGCCAGGTAACCCCAAACCACTCGAGCGAACCTGCTGTTCCGCAGCGCTCAAAGACCCCTGGAAAAGACGAGTCAAGAAATCTCGCTTTTCAACCCCTCGTCGCTCAGATTCGGCAAGCTGCGCAGGCTCATAGTCACGAGCAACCTGAACCATAAACCACTCACCCACTTCCCAGATCACACCCATCGCCCGCAACCGCTCCTCAAGAGGCAAGCCAGAATCATCCGCCATTTGCGCCAACCTACTCTGGGTTGCAGATAGAGCCAAACGGTGCGCCCTCAAGACTGAAGCCAAAGAAACCCCCTGCAATTTTCGGCGCGGAGCAACCGCATAAAGGCTCCCCACCCCCTCACCCAACACCTCGTCAACAGAAGCAGAATTACCCAAGCAGGCTATAGCCGCATCAAAAACACCGGCTACGCTCTCAACTAGCTCCTCGCGGGGCACAGCACGATACTCAAGAAGCTCATCAACAACAGCACCAACCGCCCCCACCACCAGGGCGTCCTTTTCCACCGCTAAAGACTGCAGCAATACATCCAGCCTAATGTAAGGTATCTCACTCATATCACCATTGTAGGAAATTACACACAAGCACAACATGTAATGAAAAAACCTACATTGCCATGATGTAAATCACATTATTAGTGTTAGTGCAACGCCTACCGCACAGGGGGCGTCCGCACAAACAACACCAAGGGAACCAAAGATGACAGAAGCAATCTTCAAAGCAGAAAAGGTGATGCAGCCGGTACGTACCACAAAGCAAAAGCGCAAAGCCTTTATCGGGGCCGTCTCCGGGCACCTCATCGAATGGTACGACTACGGCGTCTACGGCTTCGTCGCCATCTACGTAGGCGCGGCCTTCTTCTCGGCCAACACACCGGCAGTAGCCCTGCTCGCCTCTTTTGCCACCTTCGCGCTTTCCTTCTTCATGCGCCCCCTCGGTGGCTTCGTCTTCGGCCCGCTCGGTGACCGCATCGGACGCAAAAACACCATGGCCCTGGTCATGTTCCTCATGTCGGGCTCCACCTTCATGATTGGCCTGCTCCCCACCTACGAAACCATCGGTTTTATAGCCCCAGCTCTGCTGATCCTGGCGCGCTGCCTTCAGGGGCTCTCTGCGGGCGGTGAAATCGGTACCGTCACTTCCTACGTCGCCGAATATGGAGGCCCCGAACGTCGCGGCCTAGCCACATCGCTACTCATGACTATCGCAGTCTCAGGCCTTATCTTGGGCTCCATCGTAGCCAACGGCCTTGCCTCAATCCTGGGCGATGCTGCCATGCAGGAATACGGCTGGCGTATTCCCTTCATCATTGCAGGCCCGCTCGGCCTCATCGCAGCTTTCATCCGCTCCCGCTTGGAAGACACCGCCCAGTTTGAGGCAATTTCAGAATCAGGCCATCAGGAGAAGCGCCCCATCCGCGCCACCTTCCAGTGGAAACTCAACATCACCCTGGTCGCAGGCTCCATCGCCCTGCTGGCAAGCATGTTCTACCTTATTTTGACCTACTCCTCCACCTACTTCGTCAAGGACCTAGGATTCTCAGCTAATACCCGTTTCTGGTTCATCACCATCGGCGGTCTAACGGCGGCCTCCCTCATGCCCCTGGGCGGCCTGATTACCGACGTTTTCGGCCGGCGCTGGTTCCTCATGGCAACCTCTGCGCTCACCATACCCGCGCTCTACTGGTACTTCACCACGGCCCCCGGCTCAACGCCGTCCGAAATCTTCCTGCCCTTTATGGTGATTTGCGTGCTCTTTGGCCTCTACTCTTCAACCCCCTACGCGGTGATGAGCGACCTGATTCCCACGTCCATTCGCGCCACCGGCATTTCCATGGGCTACAACATTCCCGTTGCAGTCTTCGGTGGCTCCGCGCCCTTCATAGCCACCTACCTGGTCAATGCAACCGGCGACATTACCTCGCCCATGTACTTCTTCATCGGGTGCGCGGTTCTCTCATTCCTTGCCGCGGCGTTTACCACCCAGAAAAACTATCAGCGGGTACGAGATGCCGATGCTGACCTCATGGAGAAGGTTGCTACTTCATCTATCCCCACGGTCGAGCCTAAGAAGTAACGCCCCTTCGTGAAGATACAGAAAAGGCCCTCCGCCCGGATTACCCGGGCGGAGGGCCTCAATACTGTGGAGATGCGGGGAATCGAACCCCGGTCCGATGTGGCGTCAACGGGTCTTCTCCGTGCGCAGTTTGTGAAAGCGGTGTTTTCGGCTACCTTGCTTGCGCAAACACTTACAAGGCCTAACCTAGCCGTATAAAAGTCCCACCCGGCCCTACGACAAGGACGGGCAGCAGTGGCCTTTTAAACTGATGGTAGGGGCTGAGCCAAAGGCAAGCTCAGGCTACCAGACTGCATCGCTGGGATTATTAGGCAGCGAGTGCGAAGTCAGTGCGCTTAGATTCTGCACTTATTTTTTTGCAGAGGGCGTTAACGAGATAACCCTGCGTCCTCGGCACGCTTCATCCATCTCAACTCACATCGTCGAAACCGATCATCCCCATATTCTTTTATCAAAGAACGCCAAGCTAAGCGTTTTCCAGTGCTCTTTCGAGTCGCAACTCATCGGTGAAAGATACCGGCCCAATTAGCTCGGATGTACCAGTCTACCAGCTGGCTCTCCATGCTGTAAAGAGCCAGCTGGCAGGTTGATTAGACGTTGCTGCTTGAATCTGTGACGTCAAGGCCCAGCTGCTGGTTAATGCACTGTTCCATGAGAACCTCGTCCTGAGAGTAGGCCATGCACTCACCGAAGGCCGAGAAAATCCAGCCGAAGAACACCAGCATTGCCAGGGAAATAAGAATGCCCAGGGAGCTAAATACGATGCCGGTGATAGCCAGCCCCTTGCCGCCGCCACCGGTCTTGGTCTTACGCAGGGCAACGATGCCCAGCACCAGGCCAACGATACCCAAAATACCGCCCAGAATGACCCAGCCGCTCAGGAAAGATAGGATACCTAGAATCAGCGACGTAATGGCTAGCCCCTTAGGTGCTGAGGCTACCTGCTGGCCGTAAGCGTCATACCCGTAGGACGGGTAGCTGGCAGGCTGCTGGCTGTAATCTGCTTGGCCGTAGGTAGGCTGTGAGTAGTTGGGCTGTGTGTAGTTAGGCTGTGAGGAAGCACTGTTAGCCTGCTGGCTATAGTCCCCGTTTCCCTGCTCTGTGGAACCTGAGCTGTACTGCCCGGGCACGTAATCGCCGTAGGGGTTTTCCTTGTTGTTTCCGGTGGTCATTTCTCTCCTTCGAGTAGGTTGTTAGGCTAGCCCAGGTTCTTATAGCGCATAGCGCGCTGGGCTTCGAGGTTGTCCTGACGCTCACGCAGGGCCTGGCGCTTGTCGTAGTCGCGTTTACCGGTGGCCAGGGCAATTTCTACCTTGGCGCGCCCCTTGCTGAAATAAAGCTTGAGGGGCACGACGGTGTAACCACTTTCCTTGAGCTTCTGAGCGATCTTATTGATTTCGCTGCGGTGCATGAGCAGTTTACGGCGGCGACGGGCTGCGTGGTTGGTCCAGGAGCCGCGCCCGTATTCAGCGATATGGATGCCCTCTAGCCACAGCTCATTGCCGTACATCTGGCAGAAGCCGTCGGTGATTGAGGCTCCCCCATCGCGCAGGGATTTAACCTCGGTGCCCATAAGCACCAGCCCTGCCTCCCAGGTCTCTACGATGTTGTAGTTATGGCGAGCGCGGCGGTTGGACGCTATGGTGTGGTTATTCGGGTCTTCTTTCGTTACTTTTTTCTTAGCCACGATTATTCTTCGTTCTTCCTCTTCTGTCGTTCTGCCGCGCGCCACCGCACGCCGGCATCGATGAAACCGTCGAGCGCACCGTCGAATACGGCGCTGGGGTTTCCCTCTTCATAGTTGGTTCGCAGGTCTTTGACCATCTGGTAGGGGTTGAGCACATAGGATCGCATCTGGTCACCCCAGGAGGCTTTGACGTCACCGGCAAGTTCCTTCTTTTTGGCGTCCTCTTGCTCTTTGCGGAGCAAGAGAAGGCGGGATTGCAGGACGCGCAGTGCTGCGGCTCGGTTTTGTAGCTGGGACTTTTCGTTCTGCATGGAGACCACGATGCCGGTGGGGATGTGGGTCATACGGACGGCGGAGTCCGTGGTGTTCACGGACTGACCGCCGGGCCCTGAGGAGCGGAATACATCGATTTTGAGTTCGGACTCGGGGATTTCGATGTGGTCGGTCTGCTCGATGAGGGGGAGGACTTCCACCGCAGCGAAGGACGTCATGCGTTTGCCCTGGCTGTTGAAGGGAGAGATGCGCACCAGACGATGGGTTCCCGCTTCGATAGATAGGCGCCCAAAGGCGTAGGGGGCTTTGACCTCAAAGGTTGCCGATTTAAGGCCGGCTTCTTCAGCGTAGGAGGTGTCCATCACCGTGGTGTCGAAGCCGTTTTTCTCGGCCCAGCGTAGGTACATGCGCAGAAGCATCTCTGCGAAGTCGGCGGCATCCACACCACCGGCTCCTGCTCGGATGGTCACGACGGCGTCGCGCTGATCGTACTCACCCGAGAGCAGGGTGATTACTTCGAGCTCTGCTAGGCGCTTTTCGATAGCCTGCAGTTCGGTTTCTGCTTCGGCAAGGGTGTCAGCATCGCCCTCTTCGTCGGCGAGTTCTACCATGACCTCAAGATCGTCGATGGCCTGGCTTAGTTTAACGAGCTTATCGAGTTCGGCCTGTTTGTGGGAGAGCTGGGAGGTGACCTTTTGGGCGGCGTCGGGGTCGTCCCAGAGGTTGGGGGCGCCGGCTGCTTCAGAGAGTTCTGCGATGGTAGCGCGCAGCTGCTCAACGTCGCTGACCTCTTCGATGGAGGCGTAGGTTGAGCGCAGGGTTTTGATCTGGGCAGAAAAATCTAAAGTAGCCATGACTATTAACCCTAGCTGAAAACGATGGCAAGCGCCCGGTTTTGCCCCTGTTTTGCGCTGACGGGGCAGAGCGCTTCTATTCTAGTCTTGGGTGGTGATGACGCGCGCCCGTCCGGTAACGGTGATATCGACGCCGTCAGGTAGCACAACGGAGAGTAAGGGCGGGTGGGCCCTGGCAGAAAGGACGATAACCGCAGTGTTGTTTCCCGACGCCCCGGTTGCGGGGTTTAAGGTCAGGTGGGAAAAGTCGGTGCCAGCACCGCTTTCTTGCAGAAAGGTATGAGCGGACGCCTGCACCCCGGCACTGGTGAGGGTCACCTGGGCCTGGGTCTCCCCCACCGCGGTGATGCCTTCAATACGCTGAGCAGCGGACGTTGCCGCTTGGTCGGCTAAAGACTGTAGACGCTGTCTTTCAAGATAGACGGAACTTACTCCAACGACTGTGGAAGCGACCAGCAGAAGTACCAGGCACAACCCCACGATGAGGGGGAGGACGCTGCCCCGCTCAGCGTCGCGCTCGGTGGCCTCATGGCACGGCCTCCGCTGAAGCTGGGTCTGTCTAATCTGTGTCATGAGTAGTCTCCTCCCCAACTCACAGCCTGTGAGGTCATAGTGGCAAGAGTCGGTGCCCCTGGCCAGGGCACCAGAGGCAGCCCAACCTCGACAGTGACATCTACCGTCATTCGCTCGCCCTGGGCGCAGACGTCCTCGCAGCTCAGCGTGGCAGTAATGGTTTCGGCCTCTAAACCAAAGTCGCTAGCCGTCAAAGCGGCAACCGCTTGCACAGCAGATTGGGTACGCTGCTCCGGTGGCAAAAACTGAATCACCTGCAACGCATGGGCACTAGCGTTAGAAGCTGCAAAAGCAGCCGACTGCATCGAAAAGACTGATAACAGAAAATAGACCGTGGGCACCATCAACAGGGCACCCAGTCCAATAAACTCAACAAGAGCACTGCCCTGCTCAGGGTCGTCTGCCTCTCGCGTGTCTACGGCTCTATCACCGCGTTTATCGCTGAACCACAGCATGACCACTCACCTCCCACTGGGCAGCTACCCCAAAGGGACCGATGAGGGGCACCGGGGCAACCACGGTGACCTGCACGGCGTCCGCCCCCTGCCACTGGGTAACAGAACTGCTAATCGTTGCTGAGTAGTGGGAAGGCAGCACCGAATACAGTAGCTCGTGGGTGCGTTCTTCTCCGTCAGCCGGTGTTTTATCGAGCATGGCCCCATAGCGGGCCCCCTGAGATACAGCGTCCTGCAGCACGTTACGGGTGAACAGCGCGAAAGCAACCTGTAAAACGCCTAGAAAAAGTATGACAACTAAGGCAGATACCATCACGAACTCCGCCGTTGCATTGCCTCTCTCCTTCTCAGGGGGCATAGCTCTCATGTGGCTCTCCTAGCGGTTAATCATTGCCATTGCGTTATTGAACATGTTGACGAGGGCGTCCTGGGCAACCACCAAGATAGCGGCCACGAGTATCGCGGACATCATCGTGATCATTACCCAGCCAGGCACATCCCCGCGCTCAGGGTCGTCCTGGCTTGTCAGAGGCGCAAAGATAGTGAGAAGGGCCTTGAGGTAGGTGTCGGTCATGAACTTCTTCATGGGATTCTCCTTTGAATATGAGTGTGATAGAAGGTGCCCAAGCGGGCGGGTTTAGAAGTTAAGATTCAGTAGGGAAAGGCCAGGAAACATCGCAAACAATACGGTGAGCGGAAGTATCAGAAAAACGACGGGGGCCATCATCCCGATTTCTTTCTTTCCCGCAGTTTCCATGAGCTCTCGTTTAGCGTTATCGCGGACGTCCTGGGCCTGAGCCCGCAAGACATCTGCCAGGGGCGTGCCACGCTCGATAGCTACGACCAGGCCATCCACAAAACGGGATAGGGCTGCTACCGAGGTACGCTGCGAAAAACTTTGCAGAGCGACCACAAGGGACTCCCCGGAACGAGTCATCGCGAGAATAGTTTGGAACTCGCGAGAAAGCTCTCCCTGCGAACTCCGCACCACCCGTTCAAGCGACCCGATGGCAGATTCCCCAGCGGTAACAGATAGGGCCATGAGCTCTGCCAAAGCAGGAAATTCAGCCAGCATGGCTTTCTCCCGTTTTGCAATCTGCTGAGACAGCCAATAGTCGCGTGCAAGGAAGCCAGCACAGGCGCCCAGAACAATCAGCAGGACTCCCGGCACAAAACTTACCGTCCCTTGGGCGAGCCCCACAGCCACCAAACAAATACAGAGAGTAGCTGCCAAGAGACTCCAGAGCACCTGCTGCACCCGGTACTCTGCGGTTGTCAGATTCCCACCTAGCTGGGTAAGTCGTTTTTCGAGGGCCACCGTATCAAAGCTAGACTTACCGAGACTCCGGTACAGCTTTTCAACCCACGGCGCAAGGAGGGCAGCGCTCGCCCCGTAAATACCTTCAGGTAGCGTGCTATACGGTGCGTCCGGGCGGTTCTTTTTAAGCTCCGCCGCACGAAGCTGAGGCGCTATACGGTCTGCAAAGCTCTCACGGCGCTGGGTCCAGATACTCGAAAGTACCAGCCAGATTCCTGCCGCTAGGAAAAGGCCGAGGAGAAGGGAAAAGTTCATGCCAGCACCCTCTTCTCTTCCGGCAGAGCACCGATACGCATCATCAGCCTGTAGGCGATGATGGTCAGGGCTAGGCCGCTCGCTAACACTAGGAAACCCGCAAAACTGTTATAAATTCTGATAGTGCTGGGCTGGGTAGCCATAAGGCCCAGGACGACCCAGGGAGCAACACAGGCAAGGCGGGCAGCATTAACCGTCCACGACTGTCGAGCCTCAAGTTCAGAGCGTGTCCTGCTATTCTCGCGGAGGAAAGCACTCAAAGTCCCCAGAAGACGACCTAAATCAGTTCCACCCACCTCACGAGTAACTTTGAGAGCCTCAATGATGTTGTCAGCGGTGGGGTCACTCAAGCGGTCTTTAAGACGATTGAGGGCTGGAAGGAACTCCCCGCTAGCACGGTAGTCTGAAGCAAAACTAGTAAAAGCCGGACGCAGGGGCTCTGGCCCCCGGTACTGAAGCTGCATGAGAGCGTCCGGAAGCGACAAACCTGCACGGATTGCTGACCGCAGATGGTCCACCGCATCCGGCCATAAATCCCGCAACTGAGCCTGCCGCTGAGCAGCACGATGCTTAACCACTAACCGAGGGCTAAAGAACCCAACGCCCGCAGCCAGGGCAGCCAGAGGAACCAGTGAGGTCAACGCGAAGGTCAGCACCATTGCAACAAGAGCAGCTACAGCAGAAACCATATAAAACATAGTTACCGTGAACTTTTCTAGGTCTGCCTGGCGCAGCAGCTGTTGTATCGCTGGGGCTTTTCGTTCTTTTTTCTCCTTAGCGGGGAGCTCCCAAAAGGACATATAGATTAAGAGGGCGCCGATACCGAACATCAGCCCGAATAAAGCACTCATGCCAGTGCTCCCTCGCAGTTAAGAAGGGTCTCAGGGGCGTAGCCAGCACGAATAAATTTCTCAGGCGAAGGCACCTCAGAAGCAACACATACCAGCTGGTCACCTTCTCGTCTAAACAGTGTGCTGGTTTCAATTACCCCGTTTTCGACCCGGTTACCAACAGCAAGAATCTCTCGTACCTGCCGTTTGCCCCGCAGATTACGGTCGCAGTGAACCACTAAATCAAAGCAAGAAGCCACGGTGGGGACGACAAACGAACTCGAAATGTTGTCACCGGCCAAGAGTGGAAGGGTGCACATCTTCGTGATTGCATCGCGAGCTGAGTTAGCGTGGATAGTACAAAGCCCCGGGAGCCCGGAGTTGAGCGCGATGAGCATATCAAGAGACTCAGCTTCGCGCACCTCACCAATGATGAGGCGGTCGGGTCTCATACGCAAAGCCTCTTTCACTAGGCGCCGGAGCGGAATCTCGCCGTGCCCTTCCAGGTTGGGCTGACGGCACTGCAAATTCACAACATCGCGGAGGGGAATTTTGAGCTCAAAAATCTCCTCACAGGTAATAACGCGCTCCCGCATGCCAATAGATGCTGACAGACAGTTCAACATGGTTGTTTTGCCAGCCTGAGTAGCACCAGAGACCAGGCAATTTAACCCGCTGGCCACGGCTGCATCTAAAAACTTTGCCGCATCTAGGCTGAGAGACCCCAGCTTAACCAAATCACTCAAGCGAGTTGCTCGCGCAATAAACTTACGGATATTGATGGCCCAATGACGGCGGGTAACATCAGGAATAGCTACATGGAGCCTAGAACCGTCCGGCAAGGAGCTGTCGACAAAAGGTGTGCTCAAATCAAGACGTCGTCCCGAGGTCTTGAGCATACGCTCTACCAGCGCACGAATCTGTTCCTCGCTCAGGGTAAGCCCGGTGAGCTCAGACTCTCCAGCACGAGCCACAAAAATCTCGTCCGGAGCGTTAATCCAGATCTCTTCAACAGAGCTATCATCAAGATACTGCTGAATCTCGCCAAAGCCGCATACCTTGTCGAAAAGGGAGCTGATCAGGGAGTCAGCATTCTCAAGTCGCGGCACTACACCCCGTAGCATCTGGCGCTCGTACTCAGCAATGGCCTGCTGGATGAGCTCCTTGGCTTCCACCTGCTGTACGAGTGGGTCGATACTGCTTCGGCGAATCAAGTCACGCACGTCTGCTTCAACCAGCTCTTCTGCTTGCGCTATAGACATCTGTCCCCCTTACGCTCCATTGCGATCAGTCGATGAATTACCAAACAAGATACAGTTGATTAGGTAAAACAATCAAACACCCCAGGGCTACCCTGTGGATAACTGTGCCCCGCACGCCTTTACCCAGCCACCAAGAATGCAATGAAGTTGCACCTGACAAGCCATAACGCATGAAGGCTAAAGTTTTTCCACAGCACCTCAAACCTACTACGGATAAACGTAATGTTTTGACACACAACTAGTTACTGACTAGTAACAACGCACAAAAATACCCACAAGCTATCTAGCTTGTGGGCATTTTTGGGGAAGGCTCCCTTAGTGGGATTTTGCCCTCATGAATTCAATCGCTTCGTCAATAGGGCCATCGAACTGCTTAGAGCCATGATCCAGGACCACTCCGCGTTCACAGATCTTTGCCACCAAATCAAGGTCATGGCTCACCACAACCAGGGTTTTCCCTTCAGCACTCAGATCTCGAATCTTAGCGATACATTTCTTCTGGAAAGGTTCATCACCCACAGCCAGAATCTCATCCACTAAGAAAATCTCCGGATCAGTATGAACAGCTACAGCAAAAGCCAGTCGCAGGTACATACCCGACGAGTAGAACTTAACCTCGGTATCGATAAAGTTGCCAATTTCAGAGAATTCAACAATTTCATCAAATTTTGCTTCAATCTGTTCCTTGCTCATACCAAGGATGGCAGCGTTCAGATATACGTTGTCACGCCCGGTCAAATCGGGGTGGAAACCTGCTCCAACCTCGATAAGCCCAGCGATGCGTCCGCCGGTCAATACCCTGCCCTCATCCGGGTGCATCACACCCGAAATCAGCTTGAGCAGGGTAGATTTACCCGAACCGTTATAGCCCAGCAGGGCAACGCGCTCGCCTTCGCGGATGTCCAGGGAAACCCCGTTAAGAGCATTGAACTTCTCATTCAAGTCCCCCTTACGGCCCTTCATCAGCCAGACAAAGGCCTCCTTCATCGACCGAGTATGGCGCAGCACAAAGCGCTTCACTAGAGACTCAACCTTGATAACCACAGGAGCATTATCTGCCACGGGTGGTAAATCAAACTTCTTGATATCCACGTAAATCAGAGCTCCTGGGCGAAGTTGCCCTCTAGCTTACGGAAGAGTAAGTCACCGAGGAACAGGGTCACGAGAGAAACACCCAGGGCAACAGGTACCCACAGGGTAAGAAGATGCGGAGGAATCTGCGAGGTAGGTAGAGCCAAAGCCTCTTCAGACAGGGTAGGCATCCAGAAAGCATAGTGGAAGAGCTCAACAGCAACGGTAAGAGGGTTCATCAGATAAACAGTGATAACCCACGAATATAAGGTGTCCCGCACCATAGTCCATGAGTACAGCACTGGAGAGAACCAGGTAGCGACCATCAAGAGCATATCTACGATGTTTTCCGAGTCCCGGAAAAACACATTAGCTACACCAAAGATAAGGCCAAGTCCTGCTGAGAAAACCATAATAATAATCATGGCCACAAGTGCAGCCCCCAACTGTTTGAGGTCCGGGCTCCACCCTGCAAAGAAACAAGCTATCAAAAGCACCACGATTTGAGGCAAAAAGTGAATTAAAGCTACCCAGATTGTCGAGACTGAAAAGAGTTCTCTCGGAAGATAAATCTTCTTAATAAGAGCTCCATTCACAACCATTGCCTTAGCACCGTTACTGAACCCTTCAGAGAAGAAGTTAATAACGATCATTCCAGAGAACAGATAAATAGCGTAGTTCTGCATGCCTCTTTCAAGGCCTAGGAATAATCCCATCGCAATATAGAAGACGCTAAACTGTACCCCCGGCTTGATGTACGACCAGAGGATACCCAAGACAGATCCGCGGTAGCGAACCTGAATTTCTTTATCGACAAGTAGCCTTAGAAGGTAACGATTTTGAAAGACGTCACGGAGCCCCCTACCGCGACCAGGAGGGGAAAGAGGGGGAGTTACTTGTTTATTCATCGGGTCAGCTCAGACTCCGTATGCTTCTGGAAGGTTTTAGCCCAGGCATCATAGGATGCTACTTCGGCAGCAGCAGAGCGGTACTGGTTTCGCAAATCAGCCCAGTTTTTAAAGAGCTGTGCATGCAGTTTCGAAGCACGAGCCAAATTTTCGCGCAGCTTCTTGGGATCACGCTGATACCAGAAGACACCGGTGCCTTCTGCGTTAGTGACAAGAAGCGAATCGAACTTGGAAACAGTCCACCAACGATTCTCTGAGTAATTCAGCTGAATCTGAGGATTTGTTTTTGCCAGATCATCAACAGGCTTAAAGAGCTGACGTCCCACGGTAGAAATAGTCCAAGGAATCAGCTTCTGGTAGCCAGGCGAACTAAAGTTACGGCGCCCCTTGAACGGAGGTTTAGTTGTCTTAGGCTGCGGGTAGTCATCGAGGTTCGACTTGAGCTGGGCGTCTTTGAAATCCTTCACCTTACCGCGGATTACGGGTAAACGCTCACTGAGCGAAGGATGCAGGTGTGTAGGGCCAGACAGTAGGTCCTCGATAGCCATGAGACGACCTTCTTCGGTGTAGTACTGCATGGAGAGAGCATGCTTAACATCTAAGAAGAGCGACTCGCGTAAAACTGATCCGCCCTTTTCAAAGGGAGAATGAATTAAAGCCGTGATGAGTCGATTACGTTCGTGGAAGTAAGCCTGCCAGCCAACGGAGTCGTCCTTATCCTGCCACGATACATGCCACAAAGCTGCGCCTGGGAACGACACCGTAGCAATTCCTGCTTCTTTAGCACGAAGACCATACTCAGCGTCATCCCACTTCAGGAACAAGGGAAGGGAAAGCCCAATCTTATTGATAACTTCGGTCGGGATAAGGCACATCCACCAGCCGTTATAGTCAACGTCTACACGACGGTGCATCCAGTGGGTACTGCGGAGGTTATTTCTACCGAGGTCGTGACCAAGCGACATGTCTGCGTGCGGCTTATCATAAAAGGTACGCCAGGGGTTCACAACTTCACCGAATGCGTGCAGAACCGAACGATCGTACATATCAAACATATGACCGCCCACGATAGTGGGGTTCTTACAGTAATCAGCAAAAGTGATGAGACGCAGAATCGACTCGGGTTCAACGACGACGTCGTCGTCCAGCAGCATGACGTAATCTGAACCATTGTTTACTGACTCAAACATGCCGCGAGCGAAGCCACCAGAACCGCCTAAGTTTGCCTGATTAATGATGCGGAACTTACCCGCAAGAGGAGCAACTACTTCTTCAAAGTCCGGGTGGTCCTGCACCTTCTCGGTACCCTGGTCAACAATCAGAATCTCTTTAACAGTCTCGAGAGCATCAAGGTTATTGCCCAGGGAACGAATGTTGTCGATGCAGTACTGTACCTTATTCATAGTTGTAATCTGTACAGTAGCTTTACCGCCAGCCTCTCCCAGGCGTGGCTGAATATCACCAAACCAGTCCGCTTCAACCAGGGTGAGGTCGCTCTTGGTGGCAGTAAGGTCAAACCAGTACCAGCCGCCATCTCCAAAAGGAGCTAGCGTCAGGTCGAAAGTTACTGTTTCTGCGCCTTCAAGTACTTTGGCATCAACACGTTGAATTACGCCACGGGCATTCGATTTATAAACCACGACCATGCCCGCACCTTCAGTGGTGATTCTCAGGGTCACTGATTTCAAATCAGTCCACCGTCTCCAGTACGAAGCGGGGAAAGCATTGAAGTAGGTTCCAAATGAAACAGTTTTACCTGCTGCTAGGTGGGTTGAACGACGACCTAGAACATCAGAAGTGGTAGCTACAGGTCCTGCTGCGTTTTCGTTTTTTAGCTCTTGCTGGGCGGCCGCCTTCTCGATGGTTTTGGCCGCGTCTCCATCCAGACGAGTGGGAAGTTGCACGCCGGTTGCGCTACCGCTGTCGATGTACAGAGGTATGACGTCAGTTTGGACTGCTTCAGGAAGGATTACCCGCTGAAGTGTTTTCATATCAGCCATATTTTTCACGCTCATTCTTTAGGCCTCGATTCCGCCAGATACCAGCTTTTCGCCCTTTTCGAAGTGGGGGCGGAGCTTGTTGTCGAACATGGAGAGTGCAGCACCGATAGCCATGTGCATGTCAAGGTACTTGTAGGTGCCCAGGCGTCCGCCGAAGAGCACGTTCTGCTCTCCGCCAGCGAGTTCGCGGTACTTGAGGAGCATTTCGCGGTCAGCGCCGGTGTTGATGGGGTAGTAGGGTTCGTCGCCCTTTTCTGCGAAGCGTGAGTATTCGCGGTGAATGACGGTAGCGTCCTTGGTGTAGTCACGCTCGGGGTGGAAGTGGCGGAACTCGTGGATGCGGGTGAAGGGGTGGGTTGCGTCGGGGTAGTTCATGACCGAGCAGCCCTGGAAGTCTTCGATGTCAAGGACTTCTTCTTCGAGGTCGATGGTACGCCAGGAGAGGTCACCTTCGGCGTAGTCGAAGTAGCGGTCTACGGGGCCGGTATAGACAACGGGGACCTGGCCGAGAACCTTGGAACGTGAGTACTCGTGGCCTTCTTCGAAGAAGTCGGTGTTGAGGTGAACTTCGATGTTGGGGTGGGCTGCCATGCGCTCAAGCCAGGCGGTGTAGCCGTCGACGGGCAGGCCTTCGTACTTGTCGTTGAAGTAGCGGTTGTCGTAGTTGTAGCGCACGGGCAGGCGGGAAATGATGGACGCGGGCAGGTCAGCGGGGTCGGTCTGCCACTGCTTTGCGGTGTAGTGCTTGATGAAGGCTTCGTAGAGCGGACGCCCGATGAGGGAAATCCCCTTATCGTTCAGGTTCTTGGGGTCGGTTCCTGCGAGTTCACCGGCCTGCTCCTGGATCAGGGCCTTGGCTTCTGCCGGTGAGTAGGCGGCGTTGAAGAACTGGTTGATAGTGCCCAGGTTGATGGGCATGGGGTACACGATACCGTTGTGGTTGGTGTAAACGCGGTGGGTGTAGTTGGTGAAGCCGGTGAAGCGGTTGACGTATTCCCAGACGCGTTCGTTAGAGGTGTGGAAGAGGTGGGCGCCGTAGCGGTGAACTTCGATTCCTGTCTTCTCTTCGTTTTCGCTGTATGCGTTACCGCCGATGTGATGACGGCGGTCGAGCAGGGCTACCTTGAGGCCAAGCTGGGTAGCAGCTTGCTCTGCAATGGTGAGGCCAAAGAGGCCAGAGCCTACGACTACGAGATCAGCGTTCACTTAACTTACTCCTTGTTAGGGGTTGCACAGCTATCGTGGGGAGTCTGGCAACCGTGCTCTGCTACTACAGCGTAGAAGCTTAACTTCGGTGTGTTCCTTGCGCGCAAGGTAAACACAGTTAATAACAAAAGTACCGGATATAGTCGGCTACTACCCGCTAACAGGCTGTAAAGATCGTGTGATTATTCCCCGGTCTTCCCCTGTGCTAGTGCTGTGTGCAGAGGAACCTCAACTTTTTTCGCGGAAAGACAGAAAAACAATGGTGAGAGTTTGTTTTTCCGTTTTGTGCCCTTGCAATGGCAGGTCTCCAGAACTTAGGTAGCTTTATGAAGCTTTTAGTGCGCGTCCAGCAGCCACCGGCGGGATCTTACCGAACAGTAGAGTTTGATTATTCGCCCGGCACAACTGGAGTAGATATCTACCGAGAACTCTCTAATGTGTGGGGTAGCGATAATTTCAGTTGGGGTGTTCAGGGGCAAGATATCAGGGAGCTTACTCCCGGCCAGGCTCCCTGGACTAGTGGTGCCCAGCTCACGGTGCTGCCCCTTGCATCTCATGCAACAGTTCTTCCTTTCCCAGAGGAGAAGGCCCTGTTTACCTTACGTGTGGTGCACGGGCCAGATTCTCATTCTCAGTTTCCGCTGTCTCGAGGTAGCTGGGAAATTGGTAGGCAGGCCTCCCTGCTCACAATCGACGACCCAGCGCTTGCACCGATTGAGGGCTTCCTAGAGGTGACGGCTAGCGGTGTGTATTTCTCGGATGAGGGCTCCCACCGCAAACTTGAGGTAGGGGAAAAATTTATTCTGGGTGGGAGCGTCCTTGTGCTTGACCAGTATGAGTACCGCGCTCCCCTCTTTCGTGACCCGGTAGTTCAAGACATTGATGCTCCCGCCCCTAAGTCCAAGCTGCTACTGGTAGCAACGATGGTTCTACCTCTCATTGTGGGCCTTCTGATTGCCTGGTTGACCCAGCTGTGGCTTGTTCTTCTCATGGCCTGTGGGTCCTCACTCTTAATGGGACTTCACGCTTTTTCTCAGGGGCGCGAAAGATCCTCTGTGCGCCGTCAGATAACACAGCTTGCTCGGGAGGAAGAGGACGCTATAGCCCGCTACCGCGGGGCTGACCAGGTTGATGCTGATACAGGCATCGTGATAGGACGCGGCACCCGGCCAGTACGAATTAGAGGCAAGCAACGTGAGCTAGGGAGCCTCCCTGAAGTCCAGGGAGCCCCTTATGTCATAAGCGTAGAAGAACTTGCGCCCCTAGTCTCTGGGCTTCCTCTTTCGACCCAGCGTTTAGCCCTCTGCCAGCTCTTGGCTCAGAATCAGCCGGTCTACCTTCTTGTTCAGGAGCAGGAGGCTACTTGGTTTTTGCGTCTCATTGACCCGCTTCTTGCAGCAGCAAACGTGTGTACGGTGTCTCTTGCAGAGCTCAGTAGTTTAGAAACAGGTTTTTTGGTGTGCTCCTATCTGCCGCCGTCCTTACCTCCGCAGCTTCTCCCCTTTCCCTTAGCCAACAAAGGGCCTCATAAAGAGCCTGCAGAGCTCTTTTCTCAGTCAATGAGCTGGCGCGACATCGTTTTAGACGGAATCAGCGAAGAGCGTTACTGTGCTCTCCTGGCGAGTTGGGGAAGAGTCACTACATCCTCTCTTCTCCAGAAAGTTAGCGTTGCAGCAACGAATACTTCTCAACTACCTGCTTATGCTCTCCCTGAGCTGCCGGAGGGTAACCAGCCGGAGAATCTATGGGCAGAAGAGATCTTTCTGTATGCGGGGCTAGCCTGTGAAAGTAACGATGACCTAAAACTCGGCCTTGTGCATCATGGCCCGCATTTTCTCTGTGCAGGGACTACAGGTTCAGGCAAGTCCCAGCTTCTTCGTTCCCTGCTATGGTCTGCAGCCCTCAGCTACCCGCCTCAGCGTCTTTCCTTCGTCCTCATAGATTTCAAAGGTGGCGCTGGTTTAGGCCCTCTAGCACCTCTACCCCATTGTGTTTCGCTCATCTCTGACCTTGACGCGTCTCAGCTAATGCGTACCATGAAGTTCTTGCGGGCAGACCTTACCCACCGTAAGCAGGTCTGGAAGCAGCTGGGCGTCAGCTCCTATGACGATTACATCGGCCTCTGCAGAAACGCCCGCACAGCGCCTGATTTTCCGGAGCTAATTATCTGCATCGATGAGTTTCGCATGCTTGTCGATGATTACCCAGACATTATGAGCGAAATGATGAAGATAGCTACGATTGGCAGGTCGCTGGGTTACCACCTCGTCCTAGCTACCCAGCGCCCGCAGGGAGCAATTTCTCCCGATATCAGGGCAAATATCTCAACGGTGATGTGCCTTAGAGTAAGTTCTGCCCAGGAATCTTTCAATGTTCTAGGCTCGGAAGAAGCTTCTCATATCTCTGCTCGCTTCCCGGGTCGGGGCCTTCTACGGAGTGCAGATAATGAGATAGTTGAATTTCAAGCTCCTTTAATCACGGGACTTTACAGGCAAGAGCACCAAGGACGATGCCGAGCACGTTTTGTGCTCGATTTGCCTGGTTCCCAGGAGCCCACCGATTGCCAGGCTCTGAGCGATGCAGAACTCGATGCCACCAATACGGCTATCTACCAGGCCTACCAAATTGCACATCAGCTACCGACCTATCAGCCAATTCCGGCATCACTCTCAGCTCCTTGCCATACAGATTTGCCGGAGTCTGCTGGCCCCTTTGCCTTATTGCTCGGCCAGTACGAGATAGCAGAACTAGGGTTTCAAGCCCCCTTTATCTGGTCGGCGGAAGATGGCCCAATTTTAGTACAGGGAGGCAGCAATGAGTGGATACCTGCGCTTCGGGCAACCCTCCTTCAAGCTCTCGTTCAAGGGTACGCCGTATTATGTCTTACGCCGTCAGAACAGCGCGCACGAGAGATACGCAGCTGGGGCAAGGAATACGCAGAACAGTTTGACGTCTTTACCTACCAGGATTCCAACTATCTTCAGCACCTTCTAGCCTGCTGCACAGAAGCCCCAGGACCGGGCCAGCTCCTCATCATAGATACGCTAGAAACACTGCTAGATACGCTCCAACGGTACCCGGCTGCAGAAGCTCACCTGCAACAGATTCTCAACTTGGGTGATCACCCAACAGTTCAGGTTTTCTGCACTTCAGTAACAGGTGTACGAAGTAAGTACCAGCATATCTTTGAGCACACCTTCATGACTCGAGCAGCTGTTGAGAATGACCCTCTTCGTACCCACACTAGGGATTACACCCTGCCGGGCAGCGGGCAGTTTGCGATAGAAGGAAAGGTTATCTACGACTCCTCAGAAGGAAAAGTACAGGCAGGCACACTTGCTTGGACAGAGCTCAGCGCTCCGCTAGCTGCCCCAAAGACCGGTGCTCGGCAAGGCCCTAACCACCTGTTAAGCGACTCCCACAGATACTGGCTTTCCTGGCGTCCGCTCCCCTTGCGTTCCCCGGTCAGCTCCCTCCCGTCAGCAGCCAAGCCCCACGCCGGCGCGCTCGCCTGCGGAGTACTCAGGGACGGCTCGGTAGCCTTTACCCCGCCTTTGCGAGGTGGATTTATCAGCGTCAGCGGCCCGAGGGGATCCGGAAAAACGAGCCTACTTAAGACCCTCGTCCAAGCTAATCCTGAGCATTTCTTCATTGTTATCTCGTCGGATACCGGCACCGCAGCAGAAGATATCAGTCAAGCTCTTGCACGGAGCGAGAGCCTGGGGCTCCGCCCCATTCTGCTCATCGACGACCTTGATAAGCTCAGCCACGATATACAGCAGACCATACTGGCCCAGAAAGAAAAGTTTGGGTCTGTTGTCGTGGCCTATACTCCCTGGCCGCGGTGGAGTAGCTCACCGATTCTTGCTGCCCTCAGCGGTACCTCTACGGGTATCGTGCTTACCCCGCATAGCTCCGCAGACATGTCCTTCTACCCGGGCGTACCTCTCCCCCTTGACCTTAAAACTTACGGCCAGCTCCCGGCAGGGCGGGGAGTCATGATTGATCATGCAACTGTTACGGCTTTTCAGGCAGCCTTACCCGATGAACAGGTTACCGGGAGGAAGGAGCCAGATGCTCAAGGGTAGAGCGGGTAAAAAGTAGCAGGATGACAGCTCCGCTTATGCCTACCGTTGCTAGCCCTACCAGGTAATCTCCACCCAGAGTAGTTTGAACGCCGATGATGACCGCAAAGAGTTGCCAGACAAGCACGAGAGGCTGCCCAAACCGCTGCGCCTTCCACACGGCAACAGCGCCCACGGCGAGAGCCAGGGCAATAATGAAATAAAAGGAGGCAATAACTGATGCTCCCCCAATATCGGCAGAAGCGAAAGTCCCGATGAGAGCAGTAACCACTAGATACAGGGCCTGAAGGAGGCTCAGCCCGACCAAGATTTTCACGGGAATTGGAAGGGCTGAAACGCTGGAAGAAGCCACGTTTATCTCATTTCTCTATGTACGAAGAAAGGGTCTCCTATCTAGAATAGGCACCCGGGAGTGTCACCTCTCACCCCGGCACCCCTTTACGCACCCGCCTGTGACATTTACCTCAGCACTGCAAGCAGATTTTCGCTCACAACCCCCTTGTATGACGCCCCATATCGTGGGAAAGTTATTGAGGTTCAAGTTTGGCTCCTTCTAGGAAAGGGGCCAGATTTTTTTGTTAGTTGCTGAGCTGCTTTTGCCTCAGCTTTAATCCGGTAAACCCTATAGGAGAGCATGCTAATGGATTGGCGTAGCCGTGCTGCTTGTCTTGAGAAAGACCCTGAACTCTTTTTCCCCGTAGGAAACACCGGGCCCGCCCTTCTTCAGATTGAAGAAGCTAAGAATGTCTGCCGCAGCTGCACTGTGATGGATACCTGCCTGCAGTGGGCTATCGAAACAGGCCAGGATTCTGGTGTGTGGGGCGGTATGAGTGAAGATGAGCGTCGCGCTATGAAGCGACGTGCTGCCCGAGCCCGCAGGGCCTCATAGTAGCAACTTCATGTAAGTGTTCTTTAGGAGGGGCGAACCGGTGTACCGGTTCGCCCCTCCTTTTTTATGCGGCTTTCCTTTAGTTACACGATGGCAGCTTCAATTGTCACCAGTGTTCCGCCTTCAGGAGCAAGACTCCAGTGAATAGTACCGTTGAGCTCGCTGGCTACCAGGGTTTTAACAATTTGAGTCCCTAGACCGGTTCCGCTGCCAGTTCCCTCTAGCTCTCTAATTTTTTCGGCGCTGATTCCGGGGCCGCTATCTTGAACCGTCACGATAATGCTGTGCTCTTGCCCTTCTGAGTAGCGATGCTGGCAACCGAGGGTTACGGTACCGGTTTCTCCAGCTAAGCCGTGTTCTACCGCGTTAGCCACAACCTCATTAATAACGAGGGCAAGAGGGGTGGCGATTTGGCTGGGTAGCTTCCCGAAGGATCCCTCGATCCGGGTGGCAACGTGCTGCCCTGGCGAGGCAAGCTCGGCAGCAAGCCTAAACTGTCGGCTAATGAGGTCATCGAAGTCTACGTCCTGAGTTAGCCCCTGGGAGAGGGCATCGTGCACCAGCGCGATAGTGGAGACACGGCGCATCGCCTGTTCCAGGCCTTCCTTCGCTTCGGGGGTAGTCATGCGTCTCGATTGCAGGCGAAGCAGGGCTGAGACTGTTTGGAGATTATTTTTAACCCGGTGGTGGATTTCGCGGATAGTAGCGTCTTTCGACATCATTTCTTGCTCTCGGCGACGCAGCTCGGTGACGTCGCGGCAGAGCAGCAGGGCCCCGTAGCGTTCTTCACCCAGACGTGAAAAATGGCGCAGGGGGATGGCACGGAAGGTGACGTTTTTGCGGTTGGCTTTGATTTCTGCGCGCCAGGGCATGCGCCCGGTAAGGACCAGGGGTAGGGTTTCGTCCGCCTTCTCACCGGCAGGTAGCAGGGCCCGGGTGATATCGAGTAGGCTCGCACCGAGCATGTCACCTGCGTAGTTGAGACGCTTGTAGATAGACAGAGCATTAGGTGAAGCGTAGGTGACCCGTCCATCCGTATCAAGCATGACCAAGCCGTCGCTCACACGGGGGTTGCCGTGGGCCGTTCCAACAGGGGCGGAGAACTCGGGCCAGGCACCGCGCGAGACCATCTGTAGAAGATGGTGGGAGACGTCGCGGTAGACCCTCTCCGCTTTCTGGCGCTTTCGGGTACCCAGGCTCTCGCGGTGGACCGACAAGAGGGCTACGGGTCTGTCATTGCGTATTAGCGGAATGAACTCGGTGTCAAGGACGATATCGGTGAGGTTGTGCTCGTCATTGAGGGTCTTGGGGGTTTGGCTGTTCCAGCTTGCAACCGCCCGCTCGCAGAGGGCTGGGTCGAGCTCTTTGCCGACCCAGTCGGTGTGAAAAACCGTGTGGGTGGTGGAGGGGCGAATCTGGGCGAGGTTGATGAACCCAGCGGACGCCGGCAGCGGCTGGGACAGGGAGAAGTAGCCCTCGATGGTGTCGGCTTGGGGCGCCCAGAGCATGAGGTCGCAGTAGCCGGTATCTGCAATGATTTGCCACTCGTTAGTGAGCAGGTGGAGCCACTCGATATCGCCCGGCCCGTAAGCGCCGGTGCGCATGAGGATTTCAGTGAGTGACAAGGGGGCCTCCTGGTGGTCTGGGCGGGGTGGGTTAGGAGCGGGGGCGGCGGGTAAATCGCACCCAGGGCTTCTTCTTTTCTACCATGCTCGGGCTCGGAGGGGGCGCTAGTGATGGGGCAGGTTTTCCGATCCCTAGGGTATTTCGGCTGGTGTCGGCGAGCGCCTGTAGCTGGCGGGCCAGTTCTGTTTGTGGGGCTACTTCAAGAATTGTTGTTCCTGCTAGGCGGGCTTTATCAGCGCTTGGGCTGTCTTCTGGTAGCTGGGCTGCTATTGGCAGGCTGGGCCCGAATCGCTCCCAGGAGTGTTCGAGGGCGGCCTGGGCAGATGGGCCTAGGGCCTCGGTGCGGACGCGGTTGAAGACAATGCTGATTCTTTGATCAAGGGCTGGCCCAAGTACCTGGCTAAGGGTGTCGTAGGCTTTGATAAGACGCGGTACGCCTACAAGGTCTGCTAGGCCAAGAGCTATCAGGTGGTCAGCTCGCGCCAGGCTGGTCAGGGTTGCGTCGTTTCGTTGGGGAGTCAAACCGTCAAAGCTTAGGGCTGGGTCTTCTTCAAGGCAGAAAGAGGTATCGATAACTACCAGGTCGTATGTTGAAACCAGTGTATCGAGTACGAGGTCGAGAGCGTTTGAGCGTACCTCTACCCAGCGATCTGGTCGGTTGATGCCGGTGATGATGTCGAAGTATTGGGAGCGGTGCGAGACGGTGTGGGTAAGTTCTTTGAGCTGTTGCTGGGTTACGCCTCCACGGTCTGCGTGGTGGCAGAGTTGGGCGAGGCTTGAGTAGTCATCGGTAAGGCCTAGAGCAGCTCCCACGGACGCCCCGTAGGTATCTGCGTCCACCAAGCAAACCGAGTACCCTGTTTCTGCGTAGGCTGCTGCCAGGTTGATGGCCAGGGTGGTGCGTCCCGGTGAACCGTAGGGGCCCCACACCGCTACTATCTTCCCTTCCGCAGGTGAGGGGGCAGGAGCGTCCTGCTTTTCGTCACCCCTTATGGGGTGACTTTGAGCCGGGGCGGAGAGGGCAGGCTCCTCGTGCTGGGCCTGGTTGGCCTGCTCACCGGTCTGCTCTGAATTCAGCAGGGTATCGACGGCCTTTTCGATCTCGCTAACGATCTCTGCGGTATCGGCTAGAGAATCAATCGGGTGGATGCCTTCTATAGGTGGCTGGGTTCCCTGGTCATTGACAAGACACACTGCCACCTCAAGGTGGTGCAGGGATTTAACCATGGAAAGGGTGAGTTCTTCTCCCCCGGTCACGATCAGCACAGCGCGGGCAAGGCCGCTTTGGGCAAGTCCCAGCATTTCACCGATATCGTGCACGTGCCTGACCACGCTCACCTGGCCACGTTGAGACTCAATGGCTGAAACGAAACGTCCGCCCTCATCACCAACAATAACGATAGGAACCTGCATTAGTTCCCTCCCGGTGCGTAGGCCGACGGAACCAGGCTGATGACCGCTCCCTTGCTGGTGGCACCGAGGACTGTGGGCAGGACGTCCTGGTTTACCCACAATTCAACAGCCGAACGGCCGGTTCCTCCAATCACAGATTCTTGGGCCGTTACAGAATGCACCTCGGCTGATTCTGCGATGACCACGGGATCACCGTACGAGTTGGCCCCCTCTGTTTTGTAGGCAACCCAAATATCTACCCGATTGCCAGGAGCATATTCGGCTACCGCGTACTGATCAAGTAGCAGGGGAACGAGCCTGCGCCCGTCGCTTACCTCGGTGGACAGCGACCGGGGTGAGAGAAGCTCCCCCGCAGCTAGCGGACGGGTAGCTACCGACCCGTCAGCGATTACTTGCTCCGCCGAAAGGTAGAGACCTGCTGATTCACCTAGCTTGACCTGGGCAGTTGTCACGTTATCGGTGGTAATTTTTTCGCCGATACCGATATCTTTACTGGCAACATAGTAGGGCTGAGTCTGGTTGGTAGCTCGGATAAGGCCGACGACGCCCAGAACCGAGAGAAGAATAATTAGGACGCCCGCCAGCAGCTTAGGGTCGCGGAACCCCGGCTTTCTGAAACGGGGAGCAAGATTTTCTTGAGCCATCATGACACCTCTTTGAGTCAGGAAGTTTTCCTCGTTGACAGCAGTTTCCCTAATCAGAACATCAATTTCAAAGATTGCACGTATTTTTGACCAAGGTTACGCAAAATCAAGCAAGTTATCCACAGGCCTTGCTTCTTCTATCAAGGTAGTTCAAAATGCACTAAACTAAAGCAAAGGATCCCCCACCTACTCCCCCGTTTCAGAAGGAACCAGATATGGTTGAACAGCGCTTTCTCACCCTGACCGACGTCGGTGAAATTCTCAATATATCCCCCAGCCAAACTCGCGCCCTGGTGCGCTCAGGGGAGCTGAAGGCCATCCAGATTGGCGGCAGAAACCAGTGGCGGGTTGAAAAGAGCATGCTCGAAGCATATATCAGCGAGCGCTATGCGATGACCGAAGAAGCCATTCGGGCCGAGCAGGCCGAACGAGCCGATATCTCCTAAAACAGACTGTTTATCCCGCTACCCTGATAGCGGCAATTGAGGTGAAGAGGACGCTGCGTGGAGCTCCCCGAGTTCCGCGGGCGTCCTCTTTGTGTGCCTGCTGCCCCACGATTTCACAGTAGTCAGCACCAACTGCCCACACTTTACCTGCACTGGTGAGACCGGTTCCTCCTGCATGATAAATATGGATGTCACGTTGGGCAGCGCTGAGGGCCCGTAGGGCAGACCCCAGCGTGAGTTTGCGAGACACTTCATGAGCTTCGCCCACGGCCTGGTGGTTTCCACCTTCCCAGTAAAGAAGGTGCGCAAGCGGAAGAATGAGGCCGCCGGCGTCCGTTTCTAGCTGAAGCCACCCCAGCCCCAAAGTCTCCAGTCTCCCCCGCCAAATATCTCCAGTAGACCCGTGAATAGTCAGCAGCTGCCCAAGCTGGGCTGCCAAACGGTCGGCCACGGTGACGCGAGAAAGCTCTATCTGGCGGAGCTCGCGAGCATCTGCCTCGTAATCTCGGTGTTTTTGTGCTTCCATCTGGATTTCGTAATCGCGGAAGAGCAAATCTAGGTGTGCCATGCACTGAGGATACCCCGCCAAGGAAAATTTATTGAAAAATTTGCTACAAGCCTCTTGAATCCATCTCAAAGGGAAGTAATATGATGCATAAATCATCAAACTACATCAAATGACATGATTTGAGGTGAAAGAAGTGGCATCGCGATTTTTTGCCCTATGTACAGCCAATCTAATTCCCCTCCTAGCACTGGGCGGAGCTGGCGCCTCAGGCATGCTACTTCACTCACTTCTGAGCGAAGGGAATCAAGACCTAGGAATCACTTCTCGTAGCCCGGGCACCTGGATGAGCCTGCTAGTCTGCGCTATCGCTGGCCTGCTTTGTCTCTGCATCGCCCTCTGGTGGCTAGCTGGTTTAGTCTTCTACTACAGCGCCCTAGCTCGCGCCCGACGTTCTCCCCTGCACATACAACTTCCGGTATGGGCCCCGGGACTCCTCAAAACACTTGCGGGAGCTTCTTTAGGTCTGGGAGCTTTGGCTCCCGCCCAGGCCTATGCCCTACCCTCTGAGCAAGCTATCTCGGTAACAGCTAGAGTTCACAACAGCGAGACAAACTCACCCCTATTCCCTCAGGCTTCTCAAATTAACCACGACGTCGAGGCATTATCAGCTGACTCCACCCTAGCCTCTGCTACTTCGCCCCTCTTTTCCCCAGAACAAACCCAGGAACGAGCAACAGTGAAGGTTCTTCCCGTTACGACAAAGAGCTACCAGCCCATTTCACCCCTCTTCGGGGGTGGCACCCGCGTGCAGCCGGACTTTTCAGAAGACGTAGCAGCTACTACCTATACCGTAGCCCCGGGTGACTCGCTATGGAGTATCGCAGAAGACCACCTGGCCCCCGATGCTTCAGGCGCTGAAGTGCTAGCACTCGTGCACACTATCTGGCAACTCAACCAAAAGACCATTCCCACCCTAGATACCCTGATTTTCCCAGGTCAGACGATTACCCTACCCCACTAGGTTTTGCAAAGGAGCACACCGTGAAAACCGCTTTCCCAGAACGTGATGACCGTAAATACATCATCGTCGAAGCTACCGAATACGCCGAAAAATATGCCCCCTACTTTGAAAAGGGTCAGCCAGCAGAACCCGCCGTCTGCCTCTCCTTTATCGATCAAGAAGAGCAGGCCCTTGAGCAACTGGGGGTTCGCATTGGTACCGCTGCCATCGAAGTTTTCATGGGGCGCAGGCCTCAGCATCATCTAGCTCCCTGGATGACAGCCGGCTGCTACCGCACCCTAGAAAAGCAGCTTGAACAGGCAAAAGCCGCCATTCGCTACCGACAGTGTCATTACCCCCAGGCCCCTTACCCCAGCAAGCCGCCTGCTGTAATCCGCCCGCGACGTATCATCGTCCAGAAAGTTGCTGAGACTGCCTATGAAATGAGTTTGCTGGTGACCGACGACGTCCGCACCCGGGCCGTAGCTCTACGGGCAGAACGCAAACGGGGCAACTGGAAAATTGCCACCCTCGCCATCGCATAACTCCCAGATAGCTAGCAACTCCCACCTTCTCTTATGCCAGCCCCATCAAAAAAGGCGGGTGCCCCTCGAGCTAGAAGGCTCAAGGGCACCCGCCTGTACCGCAACTACAGCAGTTCGGTTTTTAGTCTAGGTAGTCACGCAGAACCTGAGAACGGCTGGGGTGACGGAGCTTAGACATAGTCTTTGATTCAATCTGGCGGATACGCTCGCGGGTAACGCCGTAGACCTTGCCGATTTCGTCAAGGGTCTTGGGCTGGCCGTCGGTCATACCAAAGCGCATAGCAACAACACCTGCTTCGCGCTCAGAGAGGGTATCAAGCACCGAGTGCAGCTGCTCCTGGAGCAGGGTGAATGAGACAGCATCGGCAGGTACTACTGCTTCGGAGTCCTCAATCAGGTCGCCAAACTCAGAGTCGCCGTCCTCGCCCAGAGGGGTGTGCAGGGAGATCGGCTCACGGCCGTACTTCTGAACCTCGATGACCTTTTCGGGGGTCATATCGAGTTCCTTAGCGAGCTCTTCAGGGGTGGGTTCGCGGCCCAGATCCTGCAGCATCTGACGCTGGACGCGGGCCAGCTTGTTGATAACTTCAACCATGTGCACGGGGATGCGGATGGTGCGGGCCTGGTCAGCCATTGCACGGGTGATAGCCTGACGGATCCACCAGGTTGCGTAGGTTGAGAACTTGAAGCCCTTTGAGTAGTCGAACTTCTCAACGGCTCGAATCAGGCCCAGGTTACCTTCCTGAATCAGGTCGAGGAAGAGCATACCGCGGCCGGTGTAGCGCTTGGCCAGGGAGACCACCAGACGCAGGTTGGCTTCCAGCAGGTGGTTCTTGGCGCGACGGCCATCGTGAATTACCCAGCGCAGTTCCTTCTTGAGCTGCGGGTCCATATCGGGGTTCTCTTTGAGCTTGTGCTCGGCGTAGAGGCCGGCCTCAATACGCATAGCCAGGTCGACTTCCTGCTCAGCATTCAGCAGGGCAACCTTGCCGATCTGCTTGAGGTAGTCCTTGACGGGGTCTGCGGTAGCACCGGGGGTAACAACGCGGACGGCAGGGGCATCGTCTTCATCGTTGTTGGTCAGGACGAAGCCAGAACCCTTAGCTGCTACAGCTTCAGCTTCTTTCTTCTCTTCCTTGGTGACAGAGTCTGCCTCGTCTTCGTCATCGTCTTCATCGACATCTTCGATGTCGTCGGTATCGAGGTCTTCGTCGTCCAGATCGATATCGTCGTCGGCGAAATCGTCGTCCTCGTCCTTAGCCTTGCGGCTCTTCTTGGGGGCAGCCTTCTTAGCTGCGGTCTTCTTGGGGGCTCGCTGAGGTGCGGCGCTTTCTTCGTCGTCTGCTTCTACGGCGTCTGCTGCCTCGTCAGCCTTTTTTGCTTTGGCGCGAGTTGAGGTTTTTTTAGCGGTGGCTTTGGTTGCAGCGGTTTCGCTGGCTGCTTTCTTGCGTGCGGCTGGTGACACAGAAAACCTTTCTGAGCTAGTTGACCGTAGCGAGTGTGATGCGGTGTTCGCGGTCAAAACACCTAAGACCCTGTCAAGTGATCGATTCGCACAATACAGTTTCCAGGGTATCTATCGGTGGGTATAACGCCCGAGTAGGGGCTTCTATTCCCGATAGGAAGCTGTATTTTTGAAAGACACTTTGAGCGGGGTCAATAGTCAAGTATGACATGTTTTAGGTTTTCTAGCGAAGAAGGCACGGCCGCTTATCTGCGGTTCTTGGTCACGTAGGTCTCTGGGGCTCCGCCGGGTAGAGTAAGCCAGGTAGGGAAAGCACTGACGCTCAAAAGGTAATGCAGGGGTAGAGAGCCCCCATCGCGGTAGGTGCTGTCGATAGCCTCCAGCAGGTGGAAAGCTTCCGTAGAGTTGCCCCGCATCCAGCTTACCCACGCCTGTGCAGCAAGGAGGGAAGCTTCGGCTTTCCCCCTAGCGGAGCTTTCCAGCACGGCTGCCAAATGCCACAAGGCTTCCAGGCGCTTCCAGTCTGGCGGGGTGGGATCTACACCAAAGAGAGTTTCAGCCATTTTCTTCAGACTGTCTTCGGTGCTATCTATCTGATCGTGCGCACCCTGTTCAGGCTGGCTGAGACGATCGAGCTGGTACCGGTGCAGGGTTGACGGCAGGGGCAGAACCCTATCCCCCGTAGTTTGCCTGTTCAGCCCCAGTTCTTGGCTGCCCTGTTCTAGAGCTCTCAGAGCTGCTAACGAGTCTTTGAGGGTACGGCAGGCCTGAAGAATCACGAGCTGGAGGGTGGCAAAGCTATCGAAAGAAGCGATCAGAAAACCAGCTGCATCGGGAATCACCTCAGCTCGTATAGCATCGGCTAAGGTCCCAGCGTAGAGCCCCTTGCTACCCCGCGGCCCATCAAGCAGGGACGCAACGGCACCTATAGCCTGCTCCCACAGCTCTAGTTCAGCAGCAATTTGGCAGGCTTCTTGAGGGTTTTGCTCTTGTTTCTCTTCCAGGTAGAAAGCGCTATAGGCTTCTGTATTGACCTGCCACCGTTCTTGTTCCTCTGGGTCCTCAGTTCCCAGGGCTGTGCGATTCTTAAGTTCCTGGGCTTCATGTAAATCACTGGCAACAAGCGACCCGTGGGCTACCAGTTCGCTATACAGCGGGCTGGTCAAGACCTCGTCTAGAAAACCAGCAGGAGCCAGCTGCCCTTCAGCCGGATTCACAGCCCAGTAGGCCTGCTGCCCCACCGCAAGTACATCGAGTACATTCAGCCCATGAAGGGTTGCGTGGGCTGGTGTGAGCTCCGCATAGCATTGGGCTGCTTCTAGGAAGGTTTTTTCTACTGGAACATCCACTTCTCCGGATGCTGCGCCATCGGCGAAGAGCAGCAAGAATACACTGGTGATGGGGTCCCCGGTAGGGCTATGGGTGGGGAAGGCCTCGAAGATATAGGTCAGGAAGTCATCCGGCGCTACCTCAGAAACATCGGGCATATCAACACGCAGCAGGGGCCCTATTCCCCCATCGCTCAGAGCCAGGAGCATGATGGACTTTTCAGGCCAGTAGCCTAAAAGATGCAGGGCAAGGGCGAGGACGTCGCGCTCCGAGCTGAGGTAGGTAACGATAGGTTCTTCTGGGGTGTGGTGATTCTCTGTCATACCTATCAGGCTGATAGAGAAGAGTACCTAAGACGAGCCCAAGCAGGCCTGTGGATATTCCCCACCCGCTGGGCGTCCGACGTCCGCCCCTGTCAAAGCAAATAATCAAGCCCTCACGGGGCGCACGCTTCCCATAAATCGGTGAACCCGTGACGCATCTATGACGCCCCTAAAGCGGGTTTCCACAGGCAGTTTCACCGCGGGGCCAGGCCCGGCCCGGGCCGGTTTAGGAACCGGAGGGGCCCAGGCCGCGGGGGCCGTCGCCGTCCGCATCCCGAGTGTTATGGTCGAGCTGAGCCAAGAAGGCCTCTACCTCATCACCGATTTCATCCCGGCTAGGTACCCGACCAGCGGCACGCTCAGAGAGGGGGAGGCTACCGAACCCCTGGGCGGCGTTCGCGTCGTAGGACTCTTCGAGGCGCTGAATCATCATCTGAATTTCAGGGCTAGCGCTAGCCTGCTCGTCAATCTGCAGCTGAACATTCTCGGACAGCTCACGCAGGCGATCCGAGGGCAGGCTTAGCTTGGCTGCCAGCGACAGGTGCTCCATAGCGACAAGAGCGGTCTGGGGCAGCTCCGACTCCGACAGGTACTGCGGCACGTTCACTGCGAAACCGGCCGTTCCAATGCCGGCCTCGGTCAGGCGCACCTCCAGCAGGCTCGATACCGACCCAGGCACCAAAGCCTCGGGCTGGAAGGAGGAAATGCCGACCGTCAGGTCCTTACGGGACCCGTGCGCCGTTACAGGGATAGGGCGGGTATGCGGCACCGGCATGGGGAAACCGGTCACAGACAGGGCCACCGACACTTCAAGACGCTGGGCAATATCCACCACATCAGCTGTAAACCGCTGCCACAGCAAATCGGGCTCAGCACCGGTCAGCAACAAGAAAGGCTTACCCAGACGGTCTTCTACCGCGTACAGCTTGAGTTCGGGAAGTACCGGGTTAGTGTAGTGGTCTTTTTTGAAGGTAATGCGGGGCTTGCGTGACCGGTAGTCGTGCAGGCGGTCAGCATCAAACTCGATGACCGGCACATTATCAAGTTCATGCAGAAGCACTTCACCCAGGTGCCCCGCGGTGCCACCGGCGTCCTGGGGGTGCGAGAGAGCAATGACGAGGGGCAGACCTCTCAATCGGTCGTTTTCAAACGCCCCGGCGTGAGCTATATACAGCCGATCTTCGTGCGTCATCTTCCTAGCCCCCTTCTTTCTTCCCGTCTTCTGTGAGTCTCTATAGTACTCCAGGGTGTAGCCACTGTGTAGCCTAATGTCGCAGGTATAACGCTTGGAATATGCAGAACTATTCCTTCCAGGGCCGTAATTCTCACCCTGGCCCCTCTGCCTGTTCGCTCTGCGGTGATTTAGCCGTAAGGGGCGTTGCGCAGATTACATTCACGGGGCTTTTAGGCCTAGGCTTATAGACGATACTGCAGTTGCCCTAGAGCGCGGCTGCCCCTCTTATATCTACTGCGAAGGGAGATTTCTGTGAGCGATTCTCACGATCTGTCATTCTCTGTAACCGCCCCCGACCTTGAAGCCCTTGAGGCCGATGTGCTGGTGCTCGGTGTGTATTCCGGCAAGGAAGGCCCCTCACTGGCCGCTAACCCCCTCGATGCCGAAACCGCCGAGGGCCTTGAGGCTATTTTGGAAGATTTGGGCGTCAGCGGCGGGCAGGACGAGCTCGTTCGGCTTCCCGGCTTCGACGAGGCGGGCGCCGACGTCGTTGCCCTCATCGGCCTAGGCTCTCAGAAGGAGGATGCCGCTGCCCACCGTGTTGCCCTGCGCTACGCAGCGGGCTCAGCCGTCCGCCAGCTTGCCGGTGTTGAAACTGTTGCTCTGGCCCTGGGCGCAGAGTCTGTAGAAGATGTTGCTGCCCTGGCTGAGGGCGCCGCCTACGGCGCTTTTGCCGATACCCAGCTGCGGGCCAAGACCGCCGATTCGGTCAAGGCTCCTGTCGCCGAGGTTCTCATTGTCACCGATGTAGCCCCCGCTGAGGCAGAAGGTGCCCTGACTCGGGCTCTCATTCTGGGTGAGGCCGTTGACCACACCCGTCGCCTGGTCAATACTCCCCCGTCGCACCTCTACCCCGAGACTTTTGCAGAGCGCGCTCTTGCCCGCCTAGAAGGCCTTGAAAAGATTGAAACCAAGGTCTGGGACTACGATGAACTGGTCGCTGAAGGCTTCGGCGGCATCGCTGGCGTTGGGCAGGGCTCAGAACGCAAGCCCCGCCTGGTAGAGGTCAAGTACACCCCTGATAATGCCGAGAAGACCGTCGCTATCGTGGGTAAGGGCATCACCTTTGATACCGGCGGCATTTCTCTGAAGCCTGCTGGCTCCATGACCACCATGAAGTCCGATATGGCTGGTGCGGCGACCGTCCTTAACGTTGTGGCAGCAGCCTCCGAACTCAACCTGCCGGTTGCCGTACACGGCTACCTCTGCCTGGCTGAGAACATGCCTGGCGGCAACTCCATCCGCCCCGAAGATGTGCTGACCATGCGCAGCGGTCACACCGTTGAAGTCATGAATACCGACGCCGAAGGCCGCCTGGTCATGGCAGACGGCCTGGCCCTGGCATCCGAGGACGAGCCCGACGTCCTTCTCGACATCGCAACCCTGACCGGTGCCCAGCTCATCGCCCTGGGCGTGCGCACCGCAGCGGTCATGGGTGACGATACCGTCCGCCAACAGGTTGTTGAAGCAGCTACCGAAGCCGGCGAAGACTACTGGCCCATGCCCATGCCCGAGCACCTGCGCAAGAGCCTCAAGTCCCCCGTCGCCGACCTGCAGAACATCGGCTCCCGCTACGGTGGCATGCTGGTAGCAGGCCAGTTCCTCGAAGAATTCGTGGGCGAAAAGGACGGCGCAAAGATTCCCTGGGCCCACCTGGACTTCGCAGGCCCCTCCTTCAACGAGGAAGGCCCCTACGGCTACACCCCCAAGGAGGGAACCGGCCACTCCATCGCCACCCTGATTAAGTTCATCGAGGCCTACGCCTAAACCTTACTTTCCAGGGAACTTTTACATTTGCACCCCGTTGCCCGCGTTCTAGCAGGTAACGGGGTGTAATCATGCCCACCCGAGCAATAAAACACCTGCCAATAGTGGCAGGCGGACGCGTTCAAGGGATAAGCTAGAAAACGACAGTACATAAGGGGGCTTAGGCCTCCGCGACCCATGCAAGGGAGCGTCAACGTGGCCGATTCGGCAACAACAGAATTCGATATCCTCATCCTCGGTGGCGGTAGCGCCGGTTACTCCGCAGCTCTGCGCGCGGTACAGCTGGGCTTCACCGTAGGTCTGATCGAAAAGAGCAACCTGGGCGGCACCTGCCTGCACACCGGTTGCATCCCCACCAAGGCTTACCTGCACGCTGCAGAACTCGCATCCGAGGCTCAGCACGCTTCAAAGTACGGTGTAAACACCACCCTCGAGTCCATCGACATGGCTAAGGTTCGTGACTACAAGGACGGCATCGTCGCCGGCAAGTTCAAGGGCCTGACCGGCCTTCTCAAGATGAAGAAGGTCACCGTCATCGAGGGCGAAGGCAAGCTCACCGGCAAGGACACCATCACCGTCGCTGGCACCGAGTACAAGGGCAAGCACATCATCCTGGCATCCGGTTCTGTCTCCAAGACTTTCGGCATCGAGATTCGTGACCGCGTGCTCACCTCCACCGAAGCCTTGCAGATGGACTACCTACCCAAGAGCGCTATCGTTCTGGGCGGCGGCGTCATCGGCTCCGAGTTCGCCTCCATGTGGAACTCCATGGGCGTAGAGGTCACCATCATCGAGGGCCTGCCCCACCTGGTCCCCAACGAAGACCCCTCTATCATCAAGGTCGTTGAGCGCGAATTCAAGAAGCGCGGCATCAAGTCCTCACTGGGCAAGTTCTTCAAGACCGTTGAACAGGACGCCAACGGCGCCAAGGTCACCCTTGAAGATGGCACCGTCTTCGAGGCAGACATCGTTCTTGTTGCTGTCGGCCGTGGCCCCAACACCGAGGGCTTTGGCTACGACGAGCAGGGCCTGACCATGGACCGCGGCTTCGTTATCACCAACGAGCGCCTGCACACCGGCGTTGGCAACATCTACGCTATCGGCGACATCGTCCCCGGTGTTCAGCTGGCCCACCGCGGCTACCAGCAGGGCCGCTTCGTTGCCGAAGAAATCGCAGGCCTCAACCCCCAGGTTGTTGAAGACATCAACATCCCCAAGGTCACCTTCTGCGAGCCTGAGATCGCCTCCATCGGCTACTCCCAGCCCAAGGCTGAAGAGAAGTTCGGCAAGGAAAACGTTGAGGTTGCAGAGTACAACCTGGCTGGCAACGGCAAGTCCTCCATCCTGGGCACCGGCGGCCTGGTCAAGGTCGTCCGCGAGAAGAACGGCCCCATCATCGGCGTTCACGCTGTTGGTAAGCGCATGGGCGAGCAGATTGGTGAGGCCCAGATGTGGGTTGTCTGGGAAGCCTTCCCCGAGGACGTCGCCCAGTTCATCCACGCCCACCCCACCCAGAACGAATCCCTGGGCGAGGCTGCAATGGCTCTGGCAGGCGCACCCCTGCACGGCTAAGACAAGCCCCTGCGGTAGGCGCTGGCCCTAACCCTAGTTATAGGGCAAGCGCCTACCCCCTACAGATTTTTATCACTCACAAGGAGAGCACGAAGGACTATGTCCACCACCGTAGAACTGCCCGCACTGGGCGAATCCGTAACCGAGGGTACCGTTACCCGCTGGCTCGTTGAGGTTGGCGAAACCGTTGAGGTTGACCAGCCCATCGTTGAGGTTTCCACCGACAAGGTCGACACCGAGGTTCCCTCACCCGTAGCCGGTGTTGTTGAGAAGATTCTCGTTGAAGAGGACGAGGACGTCGAGGTCGGCGCTCCCCTCATCGTTATTGGCGACGGCTCCGGCGCAGGCTCATCTGACGATGCCCCCGCTGCAGAAGCCCCCAAGGCTGAAGAGAAGGAAGAAGCTCCCGCCGCTGAGGAAAAGAAGGAAGAGGCACCCGCTGCCGCACCCGCGTCCTCAGGCTCAGCTTCTGGCACCGAGGTTACCCTGCCCGCCCTGGGCGAGTCCGTCACCGAAGGCACCATCACCCGCTGGCTCAAGGAAGTTGGCGAAGAAGTTGCCGTTGACGAGCCCCTCGTAGAGGTTTCCACCGACAAGGTCGACACCGAGGTTCCCTCACCCGTAGCCGGTACCCTGCTCGAAATCCGCATCCAGGAAGACGAGGACGCCGAAGTCGGCCAGGTTCTGGCTATCATCGGTGACGCTTCAGCCGCTTCTGCTCCCGCAGAAGAGAAGAAGGAAGAAGCACCCGCAGCTGAGGAAAAGAAGGAAGAAGCACCCGCTGTTTCCTCCACCGACGCAGCTGCAGAGGCCCCCGCTGTTGAACTGCCCTCCGGCGAAAACGGCGAAGCCTACGTCACTCCCCTGGTCCGCAAGCTGGCCAAGCAGGAAGGCATCGACCTGTCCACCATCAAGGGCACCGGTGTTGGCGGCCGCATCCGCAAGCAGGACGTCCTGGCTGCTGCTGAAGCTAAGAAGGGCGCTGCTCCCGTAGCATCAGCCCCCGCTGCTGAAGCTCCCGCAACCGCAGCTCCTGCCAAGAAGGAAGCCCCCAAGGCTGCAGCGTCCTCAAAGCGCGGCACCACCGAAAAGGCTCCCCGCATCCGCCAGACCGTTGCTAAGCGCATGGTTGAGTCACTGGCTGTTTCAGCTCAGCTGACCACCGTCCAGGAAATCGACCTGACCCGTCTGGTTGCCCTGCGCAACAAGGCTAAGGCCGGCTTCGAGGCTCGCGAGGGCACCAAGCTCACCTTCCTGCCCTTCTTCACCAAGGCAGTCACCGAAGCTCTGCAGCAGTTCCCCCAGTTCAACTCATCCATGAGCGATGACTTCAAGGAAATCACCTACCACGGTTCCGAGAATATCGGCCTGGCAGTTGACACCCCCAAGGGTCTGCTCGTTCCCGTTGTCAAGGACGCCGGCGACCTCAACATCGCAGGTATCGCCAAGAAGATCAACGACGTTGCCAAGCGCGCCCGCGACGGCCAGGTCGGCCCCGAGGAGCTGTCAGGTTCAACCTTCACCATCTCCTCCACCGGCCAGACCGGCGGTGTCTTCTTCACCCCGATCATCAACCAGCCCAACGTAGCGATCCTGGGCATCGGCTCCACCAACAAGCGTCCTGCTGTTATCCAGGATGCCGAGGGTAACGATGTTATCGCTATCCGCTCGCTGGCCTACTTCTCACTGACCTACGACCACCGCGTTGTAGACGGTGCAGACGCTGGCCGCTTCCTGGCCTTCCTCAAGCAGCGCCTTGAAGAAGCAGCCTTCGAAGCTGAGGTTGGTCTCTAAACCACAGGTCTTAGTTCTCTGAACTAGGCTCTCAAGTGCCCCGCTGGCAGAAGTTAGCGGGGCACTTTTCTATCTACTAGGGGGCTCGCGTGGTCACCCCCACACCGGTTTTAGTGGCGAACTGTCGCTAAACAACCAGGTATTACGTAGACTTGTCATCATGGCTATCGCATTTTCAATTCTTCTTTTCTTGCACATCGTTGGTGCCGCAATGGTTTTCGGCCTGTGGCTAGGCACCTTTAAGCAGGGCATCGTTCTGCCCGGCCAGTTCCACGCAGCCCTGCTGCAGGTCGTTACCGGTTTTGCTCTCTACTTCATCCAGATGTCACAGAACATGACTCTGAACCACATGATGATTGGCATCAAGATGGTGATTGCCCTGGTTATCGCTGTAGCGGCCTTTATGGGTCAGAAGAAGTACAAGGCCGCCCGTGCCCTGGGCACCCCTGAAAACGGTAAGAACGTAGCCCTGGCCCATACTGTTGGTGGCCTGGCCCTGATCAATATCGCTATCGCTGTTTTCATGCAGTACCCCCAGATCTAATAAGGCGAGAACACCTAGGTTCTTACTCCCAGGGGCGGTGTACCGGTTTGGTACACCGCCCCTGGTCTATATAGAGGCAGGGCTGTAGGTGCTATAGGGCGGACGGGTCTAGGGGCAGGGGCCGTGCCTCGGTCAGCAGGTAGGTTCCGCCCTCGGCTTGGAGAATCAGCTCCACGCGTTGAAGCACCCTACCATCGTGCTGACTTATACCCTGCGCTGCCAGTTCCCGATCGCTACCGGCGGGACTGTAGCCGTTCGCTTGCACCGTAGCCTGGATTCTGTAGCCGTTCTCGGTTGCCGTGATCTCGCTGATATCCACCAGTTCTGTGCTCATATCGGCTAAAGCGGCCGCGCCTTCACTTGCCAGTAGCTGGCTGTCGGCTTCAGCCAGGGGTGAGCCTAAAACCGCGTAATCGCCCATGCTCGCAGTTTCCCCAGAGGCAAGTACCCGGCTCCGGGTAGCTACGAGCTCTGCTACAAGAAGAGCTATATCGTCATCACTGGGTTCTAGGGCTACTGCCTGGTCTTGCTCGACCTCGGCCTGCGGCTTCTCGCTAGCACGCTGTTGATCTGCCCCTGACGGTGTAAGTGCAGGAAGAGAACCCGCTGCCTCAACCGCTGCCGGGGTAGCTGAGTCCTGCTGGGGCTCTGATGCGAGCAGCTGGTACCCGGTCCCGGCTATGGCGAGAAAACCTATCAGGATAGCACCGCTCATAGCCCAGCGTTCCCGCAGATACTGCCCTACCGGTAGTCGTCCGGCCCCTTTGCCCTTCCTCCTAATACGGGACAGCCCGCCTTGAGGCACCTTACTCCCCCGCGATACATCGGGCAGTTTCCCGTACACCTGACGGCGTTGTTTCACCGCCCGGCGGGGCTCTACTGGCGCAGGCTGCCTGTAGGCAGGAAGACGGGGACGCACGCTCTGGTGGGCGCTGAGGTGAAGTTCGAGGGGCTCGGGGTCTGCCGCCAGCTCAATAAGTGCTAGTAGGTCAGTAAGCTGGGGCTGCTGGGCACGAGAGTCGATAGCGTCCTCAAGGGTCTGGGCAAGGGCGTCGCTGGCCTGGGGAACAGCCAGGTTCAGGGGAGCCCTCAGACGCATGGCCTTAGGCTCTTCCCCGGTGAGGCAGAGCCACAGCAGGGCAGCACAGGCTGCGATGTCATCTGCCTGCCGGCTCTTCTGCACCGCGGACGCCAGTGAGCGGGTATCAATGTCGGGGGCAAGGAGTTTCAGCTCGCCCCGCACGGTGAAGACGCAGTGGCGGGCCGCTAGCGCAGAATAGGCGAACCCCTGCTCGTGGAGGTAACCCAGCGCCTGGGTGAGAGCCCGGGCAACGGTGGTTACCTGCCCCAGGGGTAGTTTTCCCTTGGCTCGGCAATAGTCGGCGAGGGTTCCGGCCTCGGCCGCTTCATACCAAATATGGTGGGAACCCTTCGATGAGGTCACAGCATCGACCCTCAGCACTGCGGGGTGCGGGGTGAGGGAACACAGCCGTTCTGCGGATTTCGCACTAGCTTCTGCATCGCCGGTGATCTGAGTCAGAGTGTAGGGGCCCGCCTGCACCTCAAGGTAGGCGGCATTTTGGTAGCCGCAGTCCACAATCCAGGTGCTGTGGTGGGCTCCGCTTTCAAGGCGGTAGCGCGGGGTTACGTCGGGCAGGTTACCGGGTATCAGCAGGGCCTGGTCGTTTTCTGGTTCAGGCGGTGCGGACGCCCGGGTCGGCTGGGGTAGGTCTGTGGGGGTACTCATGCTTTAGCTATACACCACCTGATAGAGCCACCGCCGGGAGTATCCACAGGGCTAGCATTTACGCTAGTCAACTGCATGAAGGTGCCCTGTGGATAAAAACGTCATCTAGCGTCACAGCACCACATCCCGGGTTCAGACGGCCAGAGTCTCCCTGAATATTTTCGCCCCACCGTCAAAAGGGCTACCCTAGAAGGTATGGCACTTTTGTTTGAACGGGTCGGGCTTGCCCCCGACTATGTGGAATACACCTCAGCGCTGGACTACCAGCGCACCGTCCACGAAGAAGTCGCCACCGGCGTCCGGCAAAATACCGTCCTACTGCTAGAACACGAAGAAGTCATTACCGCCGGTAAGCGCACCGAAGACCACGAATACCCGACCGATAACCGCGTGCCCGTCATCAAAATTGACCGCGGCGGTAAGCTCACCTGGCACGGCCCCGGCCAGCTGGTTGGCTACCCTATCGTGCAGCTGCCCGAGCCCATCGACGTCGTCCGCTACGTGCGGGTACTCGAAGAGGTGCTCATCAACGTCCTGACCGACCTGGGCATCACCTGCCAGCGAGTCGAGGGGCGCTCAGGCGTTTGGGTGCTAGGCGATGGCGCCCTGGTGCAAGATAAAAAAATTGCAGCTATCGGCATCCGCGTTGCAAAGAACACCACCATGCACGGCTTCTCCATCAACTGCAATAACCCCACCGACCCCTTCGGCGCCTTTATCCCCTGCGGCATCACCGATGCGGGCGTCACCACCATTAGCGAACAACTCGGCCGGAATATAACCCCCGCCGATATTGTTGACCGAGTAGAAGAAGAGCTGGCCCGTTACGCCGACCAGCTCGCCGCCGACTTCACACCGGCCCCCAGCGCATAAACCGCTCCCCGGCAGAAGCCGCCAGCACACCCACCACAGGTTTACCACCAAAGGAGAACCCCACCTCATGAGCGCCCAGCCAGAAGGCCGCAAGCTACTTCGCGTTGAAGCCCGCAATGCAGAGGTCCCCATCGAGAAGAAGCCCTCATGGATCAAAACCAAGGCCAAGGTTGGCCCCGAATACAAAGAAATGGTTGATCTAGCCCGAGGCTCTGGCCTTCACACCGTGTGTGAAGAGGCCGGCTGCCCCAACATCTACGAGTGCTGGGAAGACCGCGAAGCAACCTACCTGATTGGCGGTTCAGAGTGCACCCGTCGCTGCGACTTCTGCATGATCGACACCGGTAAGCCCGTTGCTATTGACCGCACCGAGCCCCTTAAGGTGGCCCTCAACGTCAAGAAGATGGGCCTGCGCTACGCCACCGTCACCGGTGTAGCCCGTGACGATCTTGAGGACGGCGGCGCCTGGCTTTATGCCGAAACCATCCGCCAGATTCACCGCGTTTCCCCCAACACCGGCGTCGAAATCCTGATCCCCGACTTCAAGGGTAAGGAAGAGGACGTGCAGCAGGTCATCGATGCAGCCCCCGAGGTCTTCGCCCACAACCTTGAGACCGTCCCGCGTATCTTCCGTCAGATTCGCCCCGCCTTCCGCTACGAGCGCTCCCTGGACGTCATCACCCAGGGCAAGGAAGCCGGTCTGATTACCAAGTCCAACCTGATCCTGGGCATGGGTGAAACCAACGAAGAGGTCTACGAGGCCCTCTGCGATCTGCACGATGCCGGCTGCGACCTGATTACCCTCACCCAGTACCTGCGCCCGGGCCCCCTCTTCCATCCCATCGAGCGTTGGGTCAAGCCCGCCGAGTTCGTTGAGCTCTCAAAGATGGCCGAAGAGATTGGCTTTGCCGGTGTAATGGCAGGTCCCATGGTGCGCTCGTCCTACCGGGCCGGTAAGCTCTGGGCCCGTGCCATGAAGAAGCAGGGACGCGAAATCCCTGAGCACCTGTCGCATATCGACGACTCAGGCTTTGCTATGCAGGAGGCTAGCTCCCTGGTAGCAGCAGGGGCCTAAAGGACGCTACCCCCTAGGGTTTCAAGCGCCCACCGGTTTCATCGGTGGGCGCTTGCCGTATAGAATGGGTAAGTTAGGGCGCGTATCGCACCCGCCCGCCCAGAATCGACTCACGAAGGAAACACAGTGGCTGAATCCCGTGGCAGCACCCGCGCACAGACCCGCGAAGAAAAGAAGAAGGCTCGCGAAGAGCGCCGCGCCAAGCGCGGCCCCGGCATGTTTGCTCAGATGAAGCAGGTCTATGCTATGACCCGCGAGCAGGACCCCAACATCCCCTGGATTCTTGCTCTGGTCTTCTTTGGCACCGTCCTGGTCTTCCTGCTGATCGGCCTGCTGCTCAACAACTGGATTACCTTCCTTCTCATCGGTATCCCCCTGGGCGTTCTTTTCTCTGTCATGGTGCTCTCCCGCCGGGCAGAAAAGGCAGCTTTCGCCCAGCTGGAAGGCCAGCCCGGTCGCTCCGGTGCAGCTCTTTCAACCCTGCGCCGCGGTTGGATTTTCGAGCAGCAGCCCGTTGCCGCTAACAAGTCCCAGGACATCGTCTTCCGCGCCATCGGCCGCCCCGGCATCGTCCTGGTCACCGAAGGCCCTACCGGCCGCGTCAACGGCCTGGTCCAGAAGGAAAAGCTCAAGTACGCCAAGATCGTACCGACCGTTCCCGTAACCGTCATCAACACCGGGCACGCTGACGGCCAGGTTGAACTCAAGCAGCTCACCAAGACCATGAACAAGCTGCCCAAGAAGCTCACCCAGCAGGAAATGCACCAGGTAGCTAACCGCATTGATTCGCTCTCCAAGCACAACAACATGCTGAACGCTATTCCTAAGGGTATTGACCCCATGCGTATGCGCCCCGACCGTCGAGGCATGCGCTAAGCCGCAGGTTTCCCATCAAGAAGGGGCCCGCTCAACAGATGTTGAGCGGGCCCCTTCTTGATGCGTACAGGCTTTTACTGCACGGGCTTCTTCTTTGAACCGCGCCACCAGTTCATGATGAAAACGTAGGCAATCAGTGCCAGGGTTATCTGCATCATGTAGCGGTCGATGGTCTCAAGGGTGGGCTGGATACCCTCGCCGAAACGCAGCCCCAGGTAGAGGTAAAAGAGTTTATTGCCGATTGCTAGCAGGTAGATGTAGAGGCCGATAACCCAGCCCTTGAGCTGACGGATACCGGCGATAGCCACCAGAATCGTCGCCGGAATCGGTGAGAAAGGGATAAAACCCAGCAGCAGACTCAGAAAAAGGTGCTTCTCAACAAAACCCTCAAGTTTGCGCCACCATAGGGGGGTGTGGTTGGCGAACAGCCAGGTGATGAAATCCTGCCCCCAGTGCTTCCCCATAAAGAAGTAGACCGCCATGAACTTGATGTGGCTGGCGGCAGCAGCTGCTGTCAGGGCTGCCAGTATGAGGGCAGCTCCCTGATTCTGGGCAGCGGTAATCAGCAGCCCCAGCCCCGAACCGGTCAGCAAAGAAACCAGCCAGGGCGCGTTGACCAGCAGATTAGGTCGCAGGGGAATCATGACCATCGAGAAAATGGTCATGAAGGCGAGCAGGCTCAGCAAGATCTTGTCGATTGGCCTGGGCTGGATCAGAAAGGACGGCAGCGCCGGGTCGTTCTCTTTCGGCGGCTCTTCGCCGGTAGGGTTCGTCATATCGTCTTTCATTTATCGAATCATCACCAAAATAGTGTGGCGAGCCCGGTCGTGCAGGCCGCGCTGGTCGGCATCCATAATGACAACAGGTAGCACCAGCATGACCATAGACTGGCGAATCAGAGCGGTCAGCCAGCCAGCGGGCTTACCATCAAGTCGCTGTACCTGCATACCGAGAGCAAAATGCCCCACCGTATGCCCCATAAAACCGACAGCAGCAACCATATAGAGCCAGAAAATAACCAGCTGGGCAACATCAAGCACAGCGGTATTCACGCCCGGAAAAACCGTCTGCCCCAGCACAAAAAACATGCCCTCAATGAGCAGCCAGTCAATCCAAAAGGCCAGCAAACGGCGCACCGGGCGAGCGATAGCACCCCGCCCCGACCGCGGCCTGCCCATATTCTGCCCGGGGTACTCCTGGTCGGTAGGAGCCCCCTCTATCCAAGAACCTAAATCTCTTCTCGTAACCACCCAACTAACCTTACCGGCTATTACCCCCTTTCCGCCCAAGAAAACCGGGCGCAGGCGTCCTACCCTCTGAGAAACCCGGCCCCAAACCACCTACACTAGGAAAGGGGAACCTAGCCACCCAAACCCACGTAACACCAACGCAACTCAAGCGCCGGTACGTTACACACGCGAAACAAAAGCGATACTTTAGGGCAAAAAATACACCCTAGGCTAGAAACAACAGCGAGGGAGCCCACCCAACCGGGCACCCATGGGTCGAAAACAACTCAAGGAGAACAAACGACCATGTTCACTACCGCACAGGAAGTCCTCGACTTCATCAAGAACGAAGACATCAAGTTCGTTGACATCCGCTTCTGCGACCTGCCCGGCGTACAGCAGCACTTCAACCTGCCCGCTAAGGCTATCGACGAAGACTTCTTCACCGTAGGCCAGATGTTCGACGGCTCCTCAATCCGCGGCTTCCAGGGCATCGCCGAATCAGACATGCAGCTGATCCCCGACGTCACCAGCTGCTACGTTGACCCCTTCCGCCTTGAGAAGACCCTGGTCGTTACCGGCTCCATCGTCAACCCCCGCACCGGCGAGTCCTACCACCGCGACCCCCGCGGCGTCGCCGAACGCGCCGAAGAATACCTGAAGTCAACCGGTATCGCTGACACCGCCTTCTTCGCATCAGAAGCAGAATTCTTCGTCTTCGAAAACGTCCAGCACGAAGTTACCCCCCAGTCAGTCTTCTTCAAGATCGACTCAGACGAGGCACCCTGGAACTCCGGCCGCAAGGAAGAGGGCGGCAACCTCGGTAACAAGACCCTCACCAAGGGCGGCTACTTCCCCGTTTCCCCCGTCGACAAGCAGGCTGACCTGCGTGACGCCATGTGCGTAGCCCTCCACGAGGTAGGCCTCGAAGTAGAGCGCTCCCACCACGAAGTAGGCGCCCCCGGCCAGGCTGAGATCAACTACAAGTTCTCCACCCTCACCCAGGCAGCAGACGACCTGCTCAAGTTCAAGTACGTCATCAAGAACACCGCTGACCAGTGGGGCAAGACCGTCACCTTCATGCCCAAGCCCGTCTTCGGCGACAACGGCTCAGGCATGCACTGCCACCAGTCACTCTGGCAGAACGGTGAACCTCTCTTCTACGATGAGCGCGGCTATGCAGGTCTCTCCGACGTCGCCCGTTGGTACATCGGTGGTCTGATTGAGCACTCCTCAGCAGTGCTGGCCTTCACCAACCCCACCGTCAACTCCTACAAGCGCCTGGTCCCCGGCTACGAAGCACCGGTCAACATGGTGTACTCCCAGGGCAACCGTTCCGCCGGCATCCGCATCCCCATTACCGGCACCAACCCCAAGGCAAAGCGCCTCGAGTTCCGCGCACCCGACCCCTCCTCCAACCCCTACCTGGCTTTCGCAGCCCAGCTCATGGCAGGTCTGGACGGCATCCGCAACCGCATCGAACCCCCTGCACCCATCGACAAGGACCTCTACGAGCTGCCCGCCGAAGAAGCAGCAGACATCAAGAAGGCACCCGCCAACCTTGAAGAAGCCCTTGACGCCCTCGAAAAGGACCACGACTTCCTGCTGGCAGGCGACGTCTTCACCGAAGACCTCATCTCAGCCTGGATCGACTACAAGCGCAGCAACGAGCTCGCTCCCCTGCTGCTGGTCCCCCACCCCCTCGAATACCAGATGTACTACGGCGTCTAAGCCCCGGTAAACTGACATTCACAAGCACAAAGCCGCGCTGGCGTCCGCACCGCAAGGACGCCGCAGCGCGGCTTTTGCGCACACCCGCCGCTTACCCCAAGGAGATAACCATGAGCCCCCAAAGCACCATTCTCGAAGGCCGCTCCACCATCTACCGCAACGAGGTCTTCCAAACCGGCCTGATGAGCCAGCTACTCGACGGCATCTACGACGGGGATATGACCATCGGCGAGCTACTGGGTCACGGCAACTTCGGCGTGGGCACCTTCGACAGCCTCGACGGGGAAATGATCGTGCTTGACGGCACCTGCTACCAGATGCGCTACGACGGTTCCATCTCGCTCGCCTCGCTCGACCAGAAGACCCCCTTTGCCGTCATCACTAACTTCGTGCCCGCCATCAAGCGCGAACTCCCCACCAACCTGCTGCGCACCTCAGCTAGCCAGGTACTGGATAACTTCACCCTGTCAGATAACTACATGTACGCCATCAAGATTGTGGGCGACTTCGAGTGGGTACGCACCCGCACCGTCAAGAAACAGGAGAAGCCCTACCCCAAGATGGTAGACGCCGTAGAGGGTGAAGACATCGTCCAGTTCGACAATGTACCCGGCACCATCGTGGGCTTCCGCACTCCCATCTACGAGCAGGGTATCGGTGTGCCCGGCTGCCATGCCCACTTCATCGACGACGAGCGCACCCGCGGCGGGCATGTGGTCGACTTCAAGCTGCGCAGCGCCCACGTGGAAATCTGCCCCGGCACCGGCCTGCGCCTACACCTGCCCCTGAACGAAGCCTTCTCGAACGCAGACCTATCGCCTGAAGACCTGGCAGACCAGATTTCAAAGGCTGAGAAGCACTAGGTAAACGGCTAATCTCTACCCCGGGTAAAACAGCTTTTCGTAGACTGCCCGGGCCTGGCGGGTGATGCGCAGGTAGTCATCTTCGAGGACGCGCGCTGAGTGGGGGGCATACCCGCACCAGCGGGCGATAGCTTCAAGGTCTGAGCGGGTGGTCGTCAAGGTGTCCGAGGCGCGGCCGGTACGGAGCACGTTCAGGCCGCGTATCTTGGATGCCAGTTTCCAGGCTGATGAGAGCAGGGTTGCGTCCCGTTCATCGACCAGCCCTGCCTGCACGGCGGCGTCCAGGGCCTTGAGGGTGGAGGTGGTGCGCATGCCCTCGACCCGGTGGGCGTGCTGCAGCTGTAGGAGCTGGACCAGCCACTCGACGTCCGTCAGCCCGCCTCTACCCAGTTTGAGCTGGCGGGTCTTATCGGCGCCGCGGGGCATGCGTTCGGTTTCGACCCGGGCCTTCATACGGCGGATTTCGGTGACCTTCTCCGTGGGGAAGGTGGTGGGGTAACGGTAGGGGTCGATGAGCTCAATAAAAGCTGCCCCTACGTATTCGGAGCCCGCGAAGGGGCGGGCCCGCAGCAGGGCCTGGAATTCCCAGGTGTCTGCCCAGCGCTCGTAGTATTCGCGGAAGGATTCCAGCGAGCGCACCATGGCGCCTGCCTTGCCTTCGGGGCGCAGGTCAGCGTCGATTTCGAGCACTTTTTCGGCGCGGATCGGCGGGGTGGTGGGTTGTTTGAGCAGGGCGACCATGCGGTTGATCAGGTCGGTGGCTTCGGTTTGGGCGGCTTTTTCGTCGGCCCCGTCGCGCGGTATGTGCACGTACATGAGGTCGGAGTCTGAGCCGTAGCCGATTTCGGCCCCGCCCTGGCGGCCCATGGCGATGACCGCTACGTCGGTGAGCGGGGTGCGGCCATCGATGTAGGTTTCTCGTTCGGCGATGGCAAGAGCCGATTGGATGGCGCCCCGGTCGATGTCGGATAGGCCGTGGGCTACTTCTGCGTTGCTGTTGATGCCGAGCGCTTCGCCCATGGCGAGGCGGAGAATTTCGCGGCGGCGCATCATGCGGACGGCGCGGATCGCTTCGGCTGAGTCGGTGTGGCGGGTGAGCTGGGAGCGCAGTTCGCCGATGATGACGTCGGTGGCGCGGGGTTTGAGGTCTTCGGTGCGGTCGAGCCAGGCGATAGGTTCGGGGGTATCTTCGAGCAGGTCGGTGATGAAGCGGGAGGACGCCAGCAGGGTGCAGAGGCGCTCTGCTGCGGCCGGTGAGTCGCGGAGCATTCGCAGGTACCAGGGGGTGCCACCCAGGGATTCGCTGATGCGGCGGAAGCCGAGCAGGCCGGCGTCCGGGTCCACGCCCTTGGCGAACCAGCCGAGAAGCACAGGCATGAGGGTGCGCTGGATTTCGGCTGAGCGGCGTAGGCCCCTGGTGAGGGCTTCGATGTGGCCCATGGCGCGGCGGGGGTCCTTGTAGCCCAGGGCTGCCAGGCGGTCTTGCGCTGCCTGCGGAGTGAGGGCCACTTCGTCCTTGGAGAGGTGGGCTACGGCGGCTAGCAGCGGACGGAAGAAGAGGCGCTCGTGCAGGGATTTCACGGCGCGTTTGATACCGGCCCACTGTTTGAGCATCTCTGGCTCGGTCAGCTGGGTGGGGGCCAGGGGGGAGTTCATGGCGCGCGCTAGCGAGCGCCGGTCGTTTTCTTTGACCGGCATCAGGTGGGTACGGCGCATGTAGAGCAGCTGGATGCGGTGCTCCATCACACGCAGGGTCGCGTAGTTATCTGCGAAGTCGTGGGCGTCCTTGCGGCCGATGTAGCTGGCTTTTGCGAGGGCCGCGATGGAGTCGGTGGTGCTCTGGGTGCGGACGCTCTCATCGGTGCGGCCGTGCACGAGCTGCAGAAGCTGAACGGTGAATTCTACGTCGCGCAGGCCTCCGGGGCCGAGCTTGATTTGTCGGTCGACGTCGGCGGCGGGGATGTTGTCGGTGACGCGTTGGCGCATGGCCTGCACTGACTCTACAAAGGAATCGCGGGCGGCAGATTCCCAGATGAAGGGGCGCATGGCTCGGGCCCAGCGGACGCCCAGCTCGGGGGTACCTGCGATGGGGCGGGCTTTGAGCAGGGCCTGGAATTCCCAGTTTTCGGCCCACCGCTTGTAGTAGGTGGTGTAGGACTCCACGGTGCGTACCAGGGCGCCGTCCTTACCTTCGGGGCGCAGGTTGGCGTCGACCTCCCAGAGGGCGGGTTCGGGGGCCGGGGCCATGATGGCCTTGGAGAGGGCCATGACCAGCTCGGTACCGATCTGGGTCAGGGTATTTTCGTCGAGGGGGGCAAAATCTTCGGGCAGGTCGGCCAAGGGCTTGTGGGCGACAGCGTAGACCACATCGACGTCTGAAATGTAGTTCAGTTCGCGGGCACCGCATTTGCCCATGCCGATAATGGCAAGTTCTACAGCAGCTACGGTCTGTTCGCTGCGGTTCTGGGCTACTTCGGCGCGGGCAATTGCTAGAGCCCCTTCGAGGGCAGCTGCGGCCAGGTCTGCCAGAAGACGGCCAACGGTGGGCATGAACTGTACCGGTGCGAAGCTGGTGAGGTCGTAGATCGCGAGTTCGGTCAGGTGACGGCGGTAGGCAACGCGCAGGGCAGTGTAGGCTTCTTTGCCGGTGAGCTGGGCGACCGGGGCGGACGCAGCCGGGTCGGCTCCCACAGCCGTTAGCAGGTCGCGGCGGTAGACGGTATCGAGCGGAGCGATAGGGGTGAGGTATTCTTCGTCGGTCTCGGGCAGTAGCGAGACGGGAAAATCTTGGCCGTCAAAAGCCCTAGGGTCAATCTCTAGCAGGTCTGCGTGCTCGGGGTGGCGAACCAAGAACTCCCCCAGCGCCTCGGAGCCGCCCAGTAAGCGGTAGAGGGCCTCGGCGTCCGCTCCCCGCGCAGCTAGCTGCGCCACCTTGGGGGCACGTTCAATGAGTCTAACCAGGGCAGGAAGCGCGATATCGGGAGAAGGGGCTAGACGCAGGCCCTCAAACAGTTTGGCGCGGTCTAGGCCTTCTAGCTCCCGGGAGTTGAGCCAGCGGGCGCTTTTAGCCGCATCGTAGAACCCCAGCGATGCCATCTCGCTCAGCAGACGCACCTGGGCCTTGCGTTCTTCTTCGGCGCGGCGGGCGGCTTCTTCGGGGGTTTCGTTCTGCGGGGTCTGGGTCACCGCTGTCTCCTTGGGTATTAATTACAGCAGGCGCAACACCGCCTGTGGTGTTGCGCCTGCATACGGGCACTAGAGGATACCGAGATTGTTCTTGAGTTCGTAGGGGGTTACTTCGGCGCGGAAGGCGTTCCAGTCGCGGCGCTTGTTGCGCAGGAACTGCTCAAAGACCTGCTCGCCGAGGGTTTCGGCCATGAACTCTGATTCTTCGGTACGGTGGATGGCGTCGTGGAGAGAGGACGGCAGGGCGTGGTAGCCCATGGCGCGGCGTTCTGCGCTGGTCATCGCTGAGATGTCTTCGGTGACGGCGGCGCTGGGCAGCTCGTACTCGTTTTCGATGCCCTTGAGGCCAGCTGCCAGGATGACGGCGTAGGCCAGGTAGGGGTTGGCAGCTGAGTCGATGCCGCGGTACTCCATGCGGGCTGACTGCATCTTGTTGGGCTTGTAGAGGGGAACCCGCACCAGGGCGGAGCGGTTGTTGTGACCCCAGGAGACGTAGGAGGGGGCCTCGCCGCCGCCCCACAGGCGCTTGTAGGAGTTGACGAACTGGTTGGTGACCGAGGTGAACTCGGGAGCGTGGCGCAGGACGCCGGCAATAAAGTGCTTGGCGGTGCGGGAGAGCTGGTACTCAGCCCCTGCCTCAAAGAAGGCGTTGGTGTCGCCCTCGAAGAGGGAGAAGTGGGTGTGCATACCGGAGCCTGCGTGCTCGGTGAAGGGCTTGGGCATGAAGGTCGCGTAGATACCCTGGGAGAGGGCGACTTCCTTGATCACGGTGCGGAAGCTCATGATGTTATCGGCGGTCTGCAGGGCATCAGCGTGGCGCAGGTCGATTTCGTTCTGGCCGGGGCCGGTCTCGTGGTGGGAGAACTCCACCGAGATGCCGATTTCTTCCAGGGTGGTCACTGCCTTGCGGCGGAAGTCCTGCACCACGCCGCCGGGAGTGTGGTCGAAGTAGCTTTCGGAGTCAACCGGTTCGGGGAAGCCGCTGGGGCCCAGTTCCTTTGACTTGAGCAGATAAAACTCAATCTCGGGTGAGGTGTAGCAGGTAAAGCCCATACCCGCTGCCTTAGACAGCACGTTCTTGAGCACACCGCGGGTATCTGAGGCGCTGGGCTCCCCGTCGGGGGTGAGAATATCGCAGAACATACGGGAGGTCGGCTCTTCATCCCCGCGCCAGGGCAGCACCTGGAAGGTGGAGGGGTCAGGCTGCAGCAGCATATCTGACTCGTAGACGCGGGACAGACCTTCAATCGATGAACCGTCAAAACCGATACCCTCGTCAAAGGCGCTCTCAACCTCAGCCGGTGCAATAGCAACAGACTTAAGCTGGCCCACCACATCGGTAAACCAGAGGCGGACGAAACGCACATTGCGCTCTTCAATGGTGCGCAAAACGAATTCTTGCTGACGATCCATGTAACCTATCCGTTCATGTCTAAAGGTGGCGCCCGCACCCCGGTGGGCGGGCAAACGAATCCTTAGCATCAACTCTAGAACGTAACCGCCTCGCGTGCCCACCTGGCACGCTCTGACCCCGGTAACAGTAACGTGTTTTAAACATTTCTTTCACCGACTGAGATAAAGCGGGCCCGCTCCGGTTGCGGTGCGCCTGCAGGCTACTAGAGTTAAAGCATGCTCAACGAAGAAACAGCACCCTACGGGTCCTCAAACCCCACCCCCGCCAGCACTCCTCAGGACGCTGAGGCAAGCGTCCTCGCCGTCAAAAAGGTGCGCACCGTGCACCTGCAGCAGGCCAAGGACGCCGGTGAAAAGTTCGCCATGCTCACCAGCTACGACGCCCTAACCGCCACCATCTTCGACCGGGCCGGCATCGAACTGCTGCTCATTGGTGACTCTGCGGGCAACAATGTGCTGGGGCACGAATCAACCCTCACCATTACCGTTGACGAGATGATTCCCCTGGTCAAAGCTGTTTCTACCGCAGCCAAGCGGGCTATGGTCGTCGCGGACCTGCCCTTTGGCTCCTACGAGCAATCCCCCGCCCAGGCCGTGGCAACCGCTGTGCGCTTCATGAAAGAAGGCGGAGCGCACGCGGTCAAGATGGAAGCCACCGCCCACCACGTAGACCACGTACGAGCCATGGTTGCAGCGGGCATACCCGTGATGGCCCACATCGGCTTCACGCCCCAGTCTGAACATGCCCTCGGCGGCTACCGGGTGCAGGGCCGCGACGGCGGTCAGGCACTCAAAGACACAGCCCTGGCCCTCGAAGAAGCCGGTGCCTTCTGCCTGCTCATGGAAATGACCCGCTCCGATGTTGCCGCCGACATCGACGCCTCAGTGCGCATCCCCATCATCGGTATCGGGGCGGGCGCGGACGTCAGCGGGCAGGTGCTCGTCTGGCAGGACGCCTTCGGGCTGCGGCAGGGCAAGATGGCCCGCTTCGTCAAGCAGTACGCCAACCTCTACGACACTCTGCTCGAAGGAGCAGCCGCCTACCGGGCAGACGTGCGCTCAGGCGCCTACCCGGCGGCGGAACACAGGTTTGATAGCTAAAATTTTAGAGCCTACGAAGAGCTATTCCCCCTCGTTTACTATGCCGTAGGTTCAGGCCCTGAATACGAATTTTTAATATCCAAGCAGTAAACAAGAAAATAATCTTTCAGCGTATAAATCAATTTTCCAGTACCATCATAAATAGATATGAGCACCTGGTTTCATATTTATTAAATCTCTCTCATTCTTCAGACACCCTTACCCATTAGGCACCACAAACATAATCCGAGGAAGCTTTTAAATGAAAGTTCTACCACAGATTCACACACCCATCCTATTTAATTTTCAATATTTATCCACACACAACTTTCTTCAATATAAAAAGTTTTAGAATGGTTTTATGAATTAGATATTGAAAACTCTTTAGTGTAAGAATTTTCTAAAACCTGGCGAAAACTTAAGACATTATTTTCTTTATCGAAAAAGTCATTTTTTTCAATCAGAATAATTTTGTAAGGCGCCCTACACGCTTTTAGCATCTCCATTTTAAATTCATTGCTCGCTCTAGGCCAAGCAACAAACACTCCGACATCATAACCCCCATCTTTCACTTTATTTTCAAACGCATCAAATTCAGAACGCCCTACCGTACTAGACCAATTTTTACACTCAACAATAACGTAATTAGCTCCACTGAAAGGCAGGAAAGATTGACTAAAATTTTCTACTACGATATCAATTTCTTGATTTACAGCATGGAGGTTTCTTTCTTTGATACGGAGCCCTCCTACCGAATAGAACGCATCGCAGATTAAACTTTCCAAAAGCTCACCCTTTCTTCGAGAATCAGCATCTGCAACCGACTGTATACGAGCACTATCAACAGATAGGCGAGACTCCCCAAAGTCTTCAATTATATCGCAGACCGCATCAATCCTCTCAATATGTGAATTCTCAATTTTATGGATACATGAAATCCCTTCAATAACCTCATCATACAACGATTCTATCTCATTTAATTTGTAAGAGTATTCGACATACTGACCTAATTCATCAATCATGCGAATATCCTCTTCTTTATACACAAGAGAAAGTTGAGGATTATTGCATGATTTAATCAACGACTCAAGGAAAATAATAGATGAATATGGGGTTATAAATCTACCAATGAATTCATCAAGATAGTTGCGTGAAATAAGGTATAGATCTCCCGAAGAACCATAGAGCCTGACGTCAAGCCCCTCCACTATGCATTCCACAATAGGAGCGGAAAAAACTACACCCCGAGGGATATCTTGATATTCTTCATTTCTCAAATCGTCGATTGAAACATCAAAACATTGCGGCACAGCCTCATAATCATCTGCCGAAACCCCAAATTTCTGAATATTTTCTATGAATCTACTCATCACATCTCCAATAAATTTAAATCATCTATTAAAGAGGGTTATACACCAGAGCCCTGATGAATAACCCTCAAAAACCTGCAAAATACTTTTAAAGATTTTCTGAAATCATGAAATATCGCACCTCTACCAGGCGTCCTTGCCCTCGTCCCATTCTTCGTTGCGCTTCTTAGCCTTCTCCATGGCCTGCTCTGCTTCTTCGCGGGTAGCAAAGGGGCCCCAAAGCTCGGTGATTTTGGACTGCTGACCTTCTTCAACCTGGCCGGTGCTCAGGTTGTACCAGTACTGGGTGTCGTGGGGGCCAGGGGTGTAGTCGTTCAGTGACACGGCGTCTCCTTCTCATTGCCAAAAGTGTTGCACGCACCACTTTACGCCCGGTTAGGCAAAAGATACAGCTTTTGGCAACGCACCTAGCCCGGCAGGTTGGCGACCAGCCGATAAGCTAGAAGACATGTCGACATCAACTGTAAGCCACAATCTGCCCGCCGAACCGGGCAAAGCCCCCGTGGGCAACCTGACGCCCGGCGTCGTTGCCCCCATGCGCCCGGTACCGGCGCACATCGTCCGCCCCGAATACGTGGGTAAGCCCGAAGCCAACGAGGGTCAGGGTTCAAACTTTTACACCCCCGAAGAAGTAGAAAAGGTGCGGGCGGCCGGCAAAATTGCCGCCGGAGCCATTGTTGAAGCTGAAAAGATCGCTGTTCCCGGCACCACTACCAACGACATCGACGTCTTGGTGCACGAATACATCTGCGACCACGGGGCCTACCCCTCAACCGTTGACTACCGCGGCTTCACCAAGAGCGTGTGCACCTCGCTGAACGAGGTCATCTGCCACGGTATCCCCGACTCCACCGTGCTTGAAGACGGCGATATTCTCAACCTCGACGTAACCGCCTACCTGCACGATATGCACGGTGACACCAACCGCACCCTGCTCGTTGGGAACGTGGATGAAGAGTCCCGCCTGCTGGTCGAACGCACCGAAGAAGCCCTCAACCGGGCCATGAAAGCCGTGCGCCCCGGCCGCGAAATCAACGTCATCGGGCGCGTCATCGAAAAGTACGCCGCCCGCTTTGGTTACGGCGTGGTGCGTGACTTTACCGGTCACGGTGTGGGCCGTGAATTCCACTCCGGCCTGATTATCCCCCACTACGATGCGGCTCCTGCCTACAACACCGTCATCGAAGAGGGCATGATTTTCACCATTGAACCCATGCTCACCCTGGGCACCATCGAATGGGATATGTGGGAGGACGACTGGACCGTCGTCACCCGCGATCGCAAGCGTACCGCCCAGTTTGAACACACCATGGTTGTCACCGCCGACGGCGTGGACATCCTTACCCTGCCCTAAACACCATCACTCTCAAAGGAGCGCTCATGACTGACGCAGTCACCCCCGAGGTCCCGGCACCTACCGCAGCTGACCTGGTTATCGGTATCGATATCGGAGGCACCGGCATGAAGGGCGGTATCGTTGATATCCGCACCGGCCAGCTGGTGGGCGAGCGCTTCCGCATCCCCACCCCGCAGCCTGCCACCCCCGAGGCCTGCGCATCTGTGGTCCGTGAAATCGTTGATGAGCTGCAGGGCCGTGAGCTTGCTCCCCTGCCCGATGCGGCTATCGGTATCGACTTCCCCGCCATCGTGAAGAACGGTGTTACCCTTTCTGCTGCGAATGTGCACGAGTCCTGGATTGGTGCTGACCTTGAGGGCATCATGAGCGAGGCCCTGGGCGGCCGTACCGTCTACGCCCTGAACGACGCGGACGCTGCCGGCCTGGCCGAGGCTACCTACGGCCAGGGTAAGGACAAGGACGGCCTGATTGCCGTGATTACCCTGGGCACCGGTATCGGTTCAGCCCTCATCATCAACGGCCAGCTGATTCCGAACACCGAGCTGGGTCACCTTGAGATTGACGGCCACAACGCCGAATCTCGTGCATCAGCCCGTGCCCGTGAAATTCACGAGCTGTCCTGGAAGAAGTACGGTAAGCGTTTGCAGCGCTACTTCTCCCACGTGGAGTTCCTCTTCTCCCCCGACCTGTTCATCATCGGCGGTGGCATCTCGAAGAACCCCGAGAAGTTTATGCCCTACTTTGAGGATGAAATCCGCACCCCCATGGTCATGGCCCAGCTGCGGAACAACGCTGGCATTGTGGGTGCTGCCCTGTGGGCAGCTGGCCACCCCAGCGAACACGAGCGCCGCGCCGCCGCCCAGGGCTAGGCCCTACTAGCTCCCCAAGATAAGGACGCCGCCCGCGCACCTTTCTTGCCGTAAGGCAGAAGGTGGGTGGGCGGCGTCCTTTTTTCTGGAGCTAGAGCAGGGTAGGCTGCTCCCCCTCGTCCGCCCCCGCCTCGCGCAGGGCAGCGATAGCCCGCTCAAAGTCATCGAGCGACTCAAAGGCCTGATAGACGCTGGCAAAACGCAGGTAGGCGACGGTATCCAGCTTCGACAGGGGCTCAAGGATAGACAGCCCTACCTCATGGGCGTCAATCTCAGCGATACCCTTCGCACGGATTGCCTCTTCGACTTCCTGCGCTAGCTTAGCCAGGTCGTCCTCCCCCACGGGGCGCCCCTGGCAGGCCTTACGCACGCCAGAGACAATCTTGGCCCGGTCAAAGGGTTCGGTCACGCCACTTCGCTTAATCACCGAAACAGCGGTGGTTTCGACGGTGGTAAACCGCTTGCCACAGTTGCTGCACTGGCGGCGGCGGCGAATTGCTGAGTTGTCGTCGGTAGTGCGCGAGTCAACTACCTTTGAGGTGGAATTACGGCAGAAGGGGCAGTTCATGTGGTTCCTCCGGTGGGTACCTTATTTGGTCTGGCCGGTACGCGCGGTGATGGCTTCACCGTGGGCGGGTAGGTCTTCGTCATGGGCAACCGCGACAATGGCATCGCCGATCTCGGCCAGGGCGCTCTGACTGTAGTTGATGAGCTGCACAGCCTTCATAAAGACGGTGGTGTTCAGCCCCGATGCGTAGGCAGCTGAACCGCCGGTGGGCAGGACGTGGTTGGACCCTGCCGCGTAATCCCCCAGGGGCACCGGCGAGTAGGGGCCGATGAAGATAGCACCGGCGTTGCGCACCCGACCGGCCACCTCTTCTGCCTTCTCAGTATGGATTTCGAGGTGCTCTGCTGCGTAGGCATCGGCTACCGCGATTGAGGCTTCGAGACTGTCGGTGAGCACCACGCCGGACTGGGGGCCGGTCAGGGCAGTGGCCACGCGCTCGCTGTGCTTCGTCGCAGCGGCTCGTTGATTGATGGCGTCCTGCACGGCGGCGGCGAGGGTTGGGCTGTGGGTAATGAGGACGGACCCGGCGTTGGGGTCGTGTTCGGCCTGGGAGATCAGGTCGGCGGCAACGTAGTCGGGGTTGGCGGTGTCGTCGGCGATGACGGCGATTTCGGTGGTTCCAGCTTCGCCGTCCACACCCACAACGCCCTGCAGGGCTCGCTTGGCCATGGCGACAAAGATGTTTCCGGGGCCGGTGATGGTGTCGACGGGTTCAAGAACTTCACCGGCGTCGTCCAGTCCGTAGGCCATAGCGCCCAGGGCACCGGCGCCGCCGATGGCCCAGACTTCGGTGATGCCCAGCAGTCCGGCTGCGCCCAGGATGGTGGGGTGGGGCAGGCCGTCGAATTCTTTTTGGGGCGGGGTGCAGAGCACGATGGAGCCGACGCCCGCCGCCTGGGCGGGTACAGTGTTCATGATGACCGATGAGGGGTAGACGGCCAGGCCGCCGGGCACGTACACGCCGGCGCGGCGCACGGGAGTCCAGCGGTTGGTGAGGACGGCCCCGGGGGCAACTTCGATGGTCTGATCGGCGGGGCGCTGGGCGGCTGCAAAAGCACGGGTGCGCTCGATGGCAATTTCTAGGCCCTTGCGGACGCCCGGGTCAAGGTTCTCCACCGCCCGGTCGATAGCGCTCTGCGGTACGCGCAGGGCACCCTGCTCTACTCCATCGAAACGGGCGGAGAGTTCTCGCAGGTAGTCAGCGCCGCGGTCCTGTACGTTCTCGAGGATTTCGTGCACGGTGGTGAGCGCATTGCCCACGAACTCTGTGGTCTGGCGCGGGACGATACGGCGCAGCTCGGCGTAGGAGTGGTTGCTGCCGCGCAGGTCGATGGTGCGCAGGGTGAAGTCTGCAGATGCAGTTGAGTTCTGGGTGCTGTCTGTTGTGCTCACTCTTTGATTTTAACGCGGCCGTCAAGCCGCAGCGGGTTAGGCTAGTGGGTTTTCCGGCTGGTGAGATTCTGCCGCCTTGAGTTTTTCTGCCACGGCCTGCCAGCCGGGCGAACGCTTACGAGCAGGCAGGGACTCAACCACGGTGAGATAGGACTCCGCGATGAGCTCGGCTAGCAGCTCACCAGCCACATCTGGGTGGGGTACGAGACTGTACCAGTGGGTTTTGTTCATATGCCAGGCAGGGCACGCCGCCGGGTGGGTTTCGATGATAGCTGCAACGTCGGCGGGGTGGGCTTTGAGGTTGACCAGCTGGGTGCCGTCCTTCTCAGCTAGCACCATGAACCACTTGCCGCCCACGCGGGCAGCTTCGGCGTCGCTGCGGGAGGTGAAGCGGTAGAGCTCGGTTGCGGGCAGAGCCAGGGCGGACGCGGACGCCGCCTCGTAGAGGGCGCGGGAGGTGGAAAGGGGCATGGACCCCAGTTTAGTACCCCCGTTAAAGTGCAAGTGCCGCTGCAAAAAGCAACGGCACATGCACTTTTCCGATGGCAGCGACCTTACAGGGCAGCCTTGATCTCAGCTGCGCTCGCCGTCGGTGAGCCTACCTCGACCAGGCCGCGCTCGGTTACCGCCAACAGAGTGGGGTAATGGTCCACGCCCAGCCCCAGCACCTGCTGCTGCTCGGCAGCGGCGCGGGCAGCGACGTCCGGATCTTTCAGGGCCGCCCGGACGGCCTCAGCATCCAGCCCTAAGCGCTCGGCGGCAAAATCATAGGCAGCCTCGTTCGAGAGGCTCAGCCCCTCCCCGTAGAAAGCGGCCTGCAGGGCCGAGACAGCTTCCAGGGCGCGGTCTTCACCTGCTACCTGGCGCAGGGCCATGAGCCCGCGGGCAGCGTCGTTCGAGTCCATGACGGTTGACCCTTCCGCCAGCATAGCCTCGTAGCCCTGCCCAAATTCCACCCCGATCAGGGCCGAAATACGCGCATTAGCGGCGGGGATATGGCCGTACTGGCCGATGGGGACGCTGCGGTCGCCGGTGAAAAGAGCACCGTGACGCACAGTTAGGCTTACCTCTGGGTCAGCCGCCAGCTCCCGCACGGTCGGACCAAAGCCGTAGCACCAGCCGCAGTAGGTATCGAGCACATAAACGAGTTCGCGCATACCGTTCCTCTCCCTTCTCGCGCCTGCTAGCCTACTTGCCCTGGGCTGCAGCTTCGTCGGCGGAGGCGACGGTGAAACGGGTGCCAACATGGGCAGGGTTTTCGATTTCGTCAATGGTGGCGACGGCGAAATCCTGGGTTGAGACGAACATGCCGGCGGGTACATCTAGCTCAGTGCGGTAGTCACCGGTGCGAGCACCGGGGGCGATCATGGGTGAGGGGGCCAGCATGGTCCAGTTCAGGTCGGACGCTGCACGGTAGTCGCCCAGAATCTCAGCAAAGGTCTTGGCTTCGGTTAGGTATTCTTCGGGGAAGTCGGGGCTTTCCAGCAGCAGGCCCTCGCCAGCGGTGAGGGAACCGGCACCGCCGACGATGAGGAAGCGGCCGGTGGGGGCTGCTGCGATGAGGGCGCGGTGGGCGGCGATGGCTGCGGAGTAGTCGTCGCGGCTGGCGACGGAGATGACGGTTGCCTCAGATGAGTTGATGACCTCAACGAGAGCCTCGGTGTTGGCCAGGTCTAGGGCCAGGGTGCCGGCTGAGCCGCTGCGGGTGTAGCTGGTTACCTGGTGGCCGCGGTTCTGTGCTTCTGCAACGATTGCTGAGCCAACCATGCCTGCTGCGCCGATCACTGAGATGTTCATGGGGGTTCTCCTTGAAGAGTTGGTTTTCTGTATCAAACAGTTCTATAGTATGTTTTAGAAACCAATTACCTCAAGGTAACTATTAGAAGATTTTTAAAAAACTTTCAGAAAGGCCCACCGTGGCATCATCGACCCAGGTCAGCGCGGACGTCCGCCCCACCTCCCAGCCGGCAGCAGAGCAGCTGCCCGCCAACGTCCTCGACCAGAACTGCCCCTCACGCACCGTGTTGCGCCATCTCACCGACCGGTGGACTCCCCTGATTGTCACCGTGTTAGCAGACGGTGAACCGGTACGCTTCAAGGATCTCAAAAGCACCATCCAGGGGGTCTCCCCCAAAGTGCTGACCGAAACCCTGCGCTCTATGGAACGTGACGGGCTGCTGACCCGCCACATCACCGCCAGCGTTCCCCCGCGCGTGGACTACCAGCTCACCGACCTGGGGCTGACCACCGTTGAGCCGCTCACCGCCGTCCGCCTCTGGGCAGAAACCCACCTGGAAGAGGTGCAGGCCAACCGCGAGCGCTACGACGCCGCCCAGGCTCTCTAACAAACACCCTTTAACAAAGAATGTGCCGCCCGGTTCCGAGCGCAGGAGTCTTACTCCCCCGCTCGACATCAGGCGGCACATCCGGTGCTTCTTAGCTACCTAGAGGTCCAGGCAGGCCGGGCCCAGCAGCACCTTGAGGTCGCCAAAGAGGGCCGGGTTGGGGTTGACCCGAAGGTCTGCACCTAGCCTAATAAGCAGGCGCTTGGTGCGGGTGGTCATCGCGATGCGCACCTCTGATTCACCCTTGTGATTCCGCAAAATATCGCGCAGCTGGCCCAGGGTCTCCTCGGTCGCCTTGTACTCGGGAATAGCGATAGTGACCGGACCGCCAGTGCCGTCTGCTGAAATCTCGGGGATATTCAGCTCCTGGGCGCTCAGGGTCACCGACCCGTCATCACGGCGCTGCAGGCGGCCCTTGATGGTACAAATCAGGTCTTCGGCCAGCACACCGGCAATCGGCTCATAGGCGCGGCCAAAGAACATGACCTCGATAGAACCGGTGCGGTCTTCCATCTCGATACGGGCGTAGGGGTTGCCCGAGTTCTTCGCGATACGGCGGGAGACGCTAGTGATCATGCCCGCGATAGTTACGATCGCCCCATCAGGCTTGACCGAATCCTCAGAGACCAGCCCCTGAATCGTAGAGTCTGACAGCGCATCAAGGGCATCTTCGAGACCGCGTAGGGGGTGGTCAGAGACGTAGAGGCCCAGCATCTCGCGCTCAAAGTTGAGCTTATCGCGCTTCTCCCACTCGGGGACGTCCGGAATCTGTACCGCCAGCTCGTTCGCCGGGTTATCGTCGTCCAGCCCCAGCCCGCCGAAGAGGTCGAACTGACCGGCAGCCTCCTGACGCTTAACCGAGACGGTCGCGTCGATAGCCTCTTCGTGAATCATGGAAAGCGGACGCCGGTCGTGCCCCAGCGAGTCAAAGGCACCGGCCTTGATGAGGGAGTCCACGGTGCGCTTGTTACAGACGACAATCGGCACCTTGGCCAGGAAGTCGTTGAAGTTCTCGTAGCGGCCCTTTTCTTCGCGGGCATCGACCATAGCAGAGACCACGTTGGCACCCACGTTACGGATAGCGCCCATGCCGAAGCGGATATCGTCGCCCACAGGGGTGAAGTTCAGGGCAGACTCGTTCACATCGGGCGGCAGCACCGTAATCTTCATGTGGCGGCACTCGTTCAGGTAGAGGGCGAGCTTGTCCTTATCATCGCCCACTGAGGTCAGCAGTGCTGCCATGTACTCCTGGGGGTAGTGGGCCTTCAGATAGGCCGTCCAGTAGGAGACCAGACCGTAGGCCGCCGTATGAGCCTTGTTAAAGGCGTAGTCAGAGAAGGGCAGCAGAATATCCCAAAGAGCCTTTACCGCCCCTTCGGAGTAGCCGTTATCGAGCATGCCCTGGTGGAAGGTGGCATACTGCTTATCCAGCTCCTCCTTCTTCTTCTTACCCATAGCGCGACGCAAAATATCTGCCTCACCCAGGGAGTAGTTAGCGACCTTCTGGGCAATCGCCATAACCTGCTCCTGATACACAATCAGGCCGTAGGTGGTATCGAGAATCTCCGCCAGGGGCTCTTCGAGCTCCGGGTGGATGGGGGTGACCTCCTGCAGGCCGTTCTTACGCAGGGCGTAGTTGGTGTGGGAGTTCGCGCCCATGGGGCCGGGGCGGTAGAGCGCCAAGACCGCCGAAATGTGCTCAAAGTGGTCAGGCTGCATGAGCTTGAGAAGCTGGCGCATGGGCCCACCATCGAGCTGGAAGACGCCCAGAGTATCACCGCGAGCCAGGAGCTTATAGGACTCGGCGTCATCCAGTTCCAGGGTTTCAAGGTCTAGGTCTTCGCCGCGGTTGAGCTTAATGTTCTCAATCGCGTCCGAGATGATGGTCAGGTTTCGCAGGCCCAAGAAGTCCATCTTAATGAGCCCTAGCCCTTCACAGGTGGGGTAATCGAACTGGGTGATAACCTGGCCGTCCTGCTCACGGCGCATGATGGGGATAACGTCAATCAGGTCGTGGCTCGACATGATGACGCCCGCCGCGTGCACGCCCCACTGGCGCTTCAGACCCTCGATACCCTTCGCGGTCTCGAAGACCTTCGAGGCATCGGCATCAGATTCGATGAGGTCGCGCAGCTCCTGGGCATCGTTATAGCGCTTATCCTCGGGGTTATAGACGTTGGCCAGGGCAATGTTCTTGCCCATGACGTCCTCGGGCATGGCCTTGGTCAGGCGCTCGCCGGTGGAGAAGGGGTAGCCCAGCACGCGAGAGGAGTCCTTGAGGGCCTGCTTAGCCTTGATGGTGCCGTAGGTGACGATCATTGCCACCTTGTCTTCGCCGTACTTCTCGGTCACATAGTGAATCACTTCAGAACGGCGGCGATCATCGAAGTCCACGTCGAAGTCGGGCATGGAGACGCGGTCGGGGTTGAGGAAGCGTTCGAAAATCAGGTCGTGCTCTAGGGGGTTCAGGTCGGTGATACGCATGGCGTAGGCTACCATAGAGCCCGCGCCTGAACCACGGCCAGGCCCTACTCGGATACCGTTCTCCTTGGCCCAGTTGATGAAGTCAGCAACCACCAGGAAGTAGCCGGGGAAGCCCATCTGCGAGATGATGCCCACCTCGTACTCGGCCTGTTTGCGCACCTCATCGGGCACACCCTTGGGGAAGCGGTAGTGCAGGCCGCGCTCAACCTCTTTGACGAACCAGGATTCCTCGTTTTCGCCCTCGGGCACGGGGAAGTTGGGCATGTAGTTGGCCTTGGTATTGAATTCCACGGAGCATCGCTCGGCGATTTCCATGGTGTTGTTGCAGGCCTCGGGGTAGTCGCGGAAGAGCTCGCGCATCTCAGCCGGCGACTTGAGGTAGAAGTTATCGGCATCGAACTTGAAGCGCTTGGGATCCTGCAGGGTGGAGCCTGACTGCACGCACAGCAGCGCGGCGTGGGCCTTGGCGTCCTCTGCGTGGGTGTAGTGCAGGTCGTTAGTGGCAACCAGGGGGAGGTTCAGTTCTTTGGCCAGCTTGAGCAGGTCGGCCATGACGTTCTTCTCGATATCAAGCCCGTGGTCCATGAGCTCGCAGTAGAAGTTTTCTTTGCCGAAGATATCGCGGAAGTCGCTGGCTGCCTGCATTGCCTCCTTGTACTGGCCCAGGCGCAGGCGGGTCTGCACCTCGCCCGAGGGGCAGCCGGTGGTGGCGATCAGACCCTTACCGTAGGTCTGGAGTAGCTCACGGTCCATACGCGGCTTATAGAAGTGGCCTTCAAGCGAGGCTAGAGAGGACGCCCGGAACAGGTTATGCATACCCTGGGTGTTCTCTGCCCACATGGTCATATGGGTATAAGCACCACCACCGGAGACGTCATCGCGCCCGCCCTCACCAAATTTCACGCGGGTGCGATCCTGACGGGCGGTACCCGGGGTCAGGTAGGCCTCCACACCGATAATGGGTTTAACCCCGGCGTTATTGGCCTTGTTCCAAAAGTCGAAGGCACCAAAGAGGAAGCCGTGGTCGGTGGTTGCCAGGGCATTCATGCCCAGCTGCTTCGAGTGCTCAAAGAGGTCGGTTAGACGGGCAGCGCCATCGAGCATGGAGTACTCGGTGTGCACGTGCAGGTGGGTGAAGTCGGTGTTAGCCATGCGGGTTGCGTCCTTAGCGTCGGGCTCTAGAAGTTGCCCTCACGCAGGGTATCGAGAGCGTACTGAAGGTCAGGGGTGTAGGGGCTTTCGAACTCCACCTGCTCGCCGCTGGTGGGGTGGGTGAAGCCCAGCCGGTGGGCATGCAGCCACTGGCGGGTGAGGCCCAGATGCGCGCTCATGGTGGGGTCTGCCCCGTAGGTCAGGTCGCCCGCGCAGGGGTGGCGCAGGGCAGAGAAATGCACACGAATCTGGTGGGTGCGGCCGGTTTCAAGGTGCACCTCAACCAAGGACGCTGGCCCAAAGGCTTCGAGCACCTCATAGTGGGTGATAGCCGGCTTGCCGTCCTCGTTGACCGCAAACTTCCATTCGCTGCCGGGGTGGCGGCCAATAGGGGCATCGATAGTACCCTTGAGCGGGTCGGGTAGCCCCTGCACTAGGGTGTGGTAGACCTTGGTGACGGTACGGTCCTTGAAGGCCTTCTTCATGACCGAGTAGGCTCGCTCGTTCTTAGTCACAACCATCAGCCCCGAGGTTCCGACGTCCAGGCGGTGCACAATCCCCTGACGCTCAGCAGCACCGCTGGTGGCAATATCAATCCCGGCGTGCTTCAGCGCCCCGACAACCGTAGGGCCGTGCCAGCCCATCGACGGGTGGGCAGCAACACCGGTAGGCTTATCGACCACCACGATATCGTCATCCTGGTAGACAATCGAAAAGCCATCAACCTGCTCAGCCTCAATCTGCGTTAGATCACGCGGCGGGGTGCCCGCAGCCTGCACGGTCATTCCCTCAAGCAGTTTGGACGAAGCCTTAGCCTTCACTCCCCTGCCCTTGGCATCGAGAAGCTGAACCTCGCCGTCCTTAACCCAGCTACTCACCGTTGTGCGCGACTGGCCGCTCAGCTCAGCGAGCAGGGCATCAAGCCGGGTACCGGCCTGGTCGGCTCCTACCACAAATGTCAGTTCAATCTTCTGAGACACTAGACCCCCACCTCGTTCTTCTTTGCCTTATTGGCTCGTACTTCACGCTGACCGTCCATGCGGTAGCCCAGAAAAGTCAGCAGAACAATCGCCGCCATTGATACGCAGATAGCGGCATCGGCAATATTAAAAATCGCAAAATTCGGTACAGAAATATAATCGACCACGTGCCCGATGCCAAAGCCAGGCTCCCGGAAGAGGCGGTCGTGTAGGTTGCCCACGATGCCCCCTGCCAGGGTTGCCAGCAGAATAACCCAGGGTAGGGTCTTAGCCCGTACCACCAGGGTCAGCGCCACCAGGGCGCCCACCGTTGAGATCAGGGTAAATAACCAGGTCGACCCCTCACCCATAGAGAAAGCGGCACCCGGGTTCAGGTAATAACGCCACCAAAGCAAGCCGTCGATCACGGTGATGGTCTGCCCCACGGTCATGGTGGTCTCTACCAGGTGCTTGACCCACTGGTCAGCCCCGTATACCAGGGCAAAGAGGGCCAGGGCTAGCAGGGCCTTAGCCACCCCAGAAATCGTACGAACCGGCACCAAAACTGTGCCCTCCTGCTGGGTTTTAGCCACCGTACTCCCTGCCTTCAAACATCAAAAACTGCACACACCAGCTTATCGCGTTCGGCACCCAGCCGGTACCGCGGGGCGGTATCTTAAACATCTCAGGCGGCCCCTCTTACCGAGGAGCCGCCTGAGCGTATTGAGGCTACCGCCTAAACACTAGGAAAGCCTAGGAGTTGTTGCTGAAAACCCCGTTACGCTGGCCAAACGCGCCGAAGCCCTGGGACTGTGCTGCCGCTGCGGCGGGAGCGCCCTCAGCCTTGGGTTCAAGAGCGGGGGTCTCTTCGAGGGTGGTCAGCTGCTTGTTCAGGTAATCGCGCAGGGAAGTGCGGTACTGGTTCTCGAAGGAACGCAGCTTGGCAACAGAAACCTCGAGGTCGCTCTTGGTCTTTTCCAGATCGCCAAGCACCTGGTTCGACTTCTGCTCAGCTTCAGAAACAAGCTTGGCGGCTTCGTCACGACCTTCGGTAATCAGGCGTTCACGCTCGCGCTTGCCCTCGAAGACGTAGTCATCGTGAACCTTCTGGGCCATAGCCAGCAGGCCGGTGGCGCTAGAGGGTGACAGAGTGGGCTCAGCGGCGGCAGGTGCTGCTGCCGGAGCAGGAGTTGCCGCAGCGGGCTGAGAATCAACGACGATTTCAGCCTCGGCCAGGGCACCGCCCTGCTGCTGGGCAGGAGCCAGTGAAATCTTCGCCTCTGCCTCTTCAAGCTGGCGCTTGAGGCTAGCATTCTCGGCGTTCAGACGACGCAGTTCAATGACAATCTCGTCAAGGAAATCGTCAACCTCTTCAGGGTTGTAGCCTTCCTTGAACTTAGTCGGCTGGAAGCGCTTATTGATTACTTCCTCAGGCGTGAGTGCCACGATCATTCACCTCTATTTTCTAAAAATCTTTATGCTTTGGCCCGTAGTGTTCCCGGTGCGCAGTATGTGCTGGAGTCAGGCGCATGAAGCTCGAACTTTCAGCGCGCTAAAAGTTCGGGTAGTCCCCTATTTACTACAACACAAAATTACCTGGCAAAGGGGCACCGCGCAACACTATGACCCCAGTTAAGTGTGAGCCACTGGTCACGTCACCACTTGAGGGGACAACCCCCAGCCTGCTGACTGACAGGCTTCAAGAGCCACCTTGCACACCCTAACATGCAGCAGGCGTTTACCTACCAGGTTCTAAACGGAGAGGTTGTAGGCCAGGTTAGTTAGCAAGGAATAAGCGAACCAGAGAGCCATCAACAGAATCATGAAGCCCAGATCCAGGGAGATACCGCCCAGGTTAATGGGTTTAATTAGGCGGCGGGCAGCATTCATGGGCGGGTCAGTGACCGCATACACAAACGATGCAATTACCAGCACTAGACCCTTGGGCCGCCAGTAGCGGGCAAACATCTGCACCCAGTCGAGCACCAGGCGAATCATGAACACAACAATCAGCAGGTAGGCCGCGATGGCCAGCAGTGCAAAGAGATAGCCCACTGCGGTTTAGGCCTGGTTGAAGGGGGTGACGTCGTCGCTGTCCAGAGCTACAGGCACTTCGGTGCCTTCGGCACCGAGAACCTCAAGGTTAGCGGGGGTCAGCAGGAAGACCTTGTCGGTCACACGCTCGATGTGGCCGTTCAGGGCAAAAGCCAGGCCTGCAGAGAAGTCGATGAGACGCTTGGCGTCGGTATCACCCATGTCGGTGACATTCATGATCACGGGAATGTTCTCACGGAAGGACTCACCGATAATCTTGGCGTCGTTGTAGGAGCGGGGGTGAATGGTGGTGATACGGCGCAATTCTTCGCTGCTTTCTTCGGAGAAGGAGGGGGTCAGGGCGGTTGAGGTGTAGTTGGTTGCCTGCTGGCGGGTACCGGGGAAGTCCCAGTCGGTGCTGGTGCTTTCGGCCTGCTCAAGAAGCTGGTCGTCAGCCTCGGCTACAGAAACGCTGCCGGTGGCTGCTTCGGGAGCCGGACGGCTGCGGGGGGTCTCGGGTGAAATACCCAGAAGGACGTCGCGGTCAGCGGTTGATGAGATATGGGCGCGCCCTTCGGTGGGAGCCAGCTCATCGGGGTAGGCGTCGTAGTGGTCGTCAGCCTCGAAAACGGTCTCTTCGTAGATCGTTTCGGGGCGGCGCTGGGGCCGCTCTGTGCGCTGCGCTTCGTCTTCTACCTGGCCCAGGCCCAGGTAGGCCATTGCCTGGTGTAGTGTGCGAGCCATTCTTACCCTCCCTATGAGTAGCCTGTCCGCCGGTTGACGGGGCTTACAAACCTCTGTTCCTATCAACCTTTTACGGTACCAAAAAGTTGCCTGTCTTTCTCGCAGACAAGCCCAAGGGAAACCTCAGTATTCCCGATGAATTATGAGCGTCTGCCCTTAGTGGGCCGGGCGGGCTCCCATAATCGAGGAGCCAACCCGCACCGAGGTAGCTCCCCAGCGTATGGCCTCAGCCAGATCGTGGCTCATACCCGCTGAGATAGTGGTGGCCTCGGGGTAGTGTTCCAGCAGCTGCTGGGAGTAGCCGTGCAGTCTCTCAAAGGCGACTGCGGCGTCCTGCCCCAGCGGGGCAACCGCCATGAGCCCGCCCAGGGTGAGGCCCGGCAGGGAGCTAATATGGTCGGCAAGGGCCAAAATCTCGGTGGGGTCTACTCCCCCGCGCGCGCCCAGGGCAGCCTGCCCGGCGGTGGCTTCAACAGTGGTATCGAGCCCTACCTGGATAAGGCAGCGCAGACCACCCTGTGCCAGTGCTGCCGGGGCGTCCGCATCACCGTTCTCATAGCGGGCCAGACGATTGACGTAGGCCTTAGAGAGGGCATCGGCAAGCTGGGGGCGGTCAACCGACTGCACCTCGTGCGCGTACTGCACCACAGACTTAGCCTTGTTGGTCTGTAACTGGCCGATAAAGGACCAGCGCAGCGGGTCATCGCTGCCCGTGTAGGCGGCCAGCTCACGAGCCTTGCCAGCGGCCTCTTGGTCGCGGTTCTCACCCACAGCGCGCACACCCGCGTCATACAGGGCGGCGGCATCTGAGGCCGGGAAAAACTTAGTGACCACAATCAGCTCGGGCAGGGGGGACGAGGCGGTTCGGGCGCCGCTCATATCTTCCGCAGCGTCCTGAATGCGGGCCTGCACCTGAGCTAGACGGTCACTGAGTTCTGCACGACGTTCGGGGCTGTAGGTCAGGGTCATATTTCCATTCCTTAGAGCGGGCATCTGGGTTAAAGGTGGGAGGGGCTGGGCATCTCAGTGGCCAAAGGACCAGCTTCTACCCAGACCAGGCCAGCAATACGCCCGGCGGGCTCCTGACTCTGAGTATGGCCGCGGTGCGAGAAGAGGTGCTCATGTTCAAAGGTACAGGCCGCAAGGTCGCTATGCACGCGGGTTACCTGCGGCAGGGAGGCGAGGACGGCACGAGCCCCGGCAGGCAGGTCAAGGCCAGGAGTGCCCCAGGAGGTGGTGGAATAAACCTGGGGAATCAGCTCAGCAGATTCCTGCCGCATGGCCTCAGGAACCTCGTAGCAGCGTCCGCAGATTGAGGGGCCAATCCAGGCCTGAATATTCTCGGCACCGTTCTGTGCCATGGCCTCAACCTGGCGTTGAATCACTCCATCGAGCAGGCCCCGCCGCCCGGCGTGGGCCACGCCCAAGACCGGCTGGCCCGTTACAGCGTGCTCCCCCACAAAGACCAAGGGAATGCAGTCAGCCACCATAATGGCCAGGGGCCGCCCCTCACAAGAGACGGCAGCATCGGCGACCGGTGCAGTATCGAGAATCTCTTGAGGGTTAAGATCCTTCTCGGTTTCGGTGCTAAGCCGGTCTGAGGCGTCCGCATCAAAGACCACGGTGCCGTGCACCTGGTTGAGGTAGGTAAAGCCGCAGGACGCGCCTTCCCCCAGCAGCGCTTCTTCAAGGGTCTGCCGGTGGGCCAGGGTCTGGTCAAGGTCATCGCCCACGTGCAGACCCAGGTTACCGGCAGCAGCCGATGTGAAGGCTACATTGACCCGGGCACCATTCGCCAGGGTTACTAGCCGGTGGGAGAAAAGAGCGTCGACCATGGGCCTCGCCTACCTTTCGAAAAAGAGCGGGAAATACTGAAGGGGGTGAAAGCTAAGTCTAGCTTTCACCCCCTCTCGGCCTTTAGACGGCTTGTTTCCGTCTAGGGTGTGGGTCTGAAGTCTTTACTTCAGGAAGTCGGGCACATCGAGGGTGTCACGACGTGCTGACTGGGAGTCCTCAACAACGGGGGGCAGGTCAACATCGAAGCCAGCGTTAGTGGGAACGTCATTGCCGCCCTTGTTCCAGCTGTTACCTGCTGCGGGTGCTGAACCGAAGCCAGCGCCTGCGGCGGGAGCCGCTGAAGCGCCACCGAAGTTCTGCTGGGTACGAGCAGCCTGGTTAGCGGCGGGGTTGGTGTTGTTGGAGTTGGTTTCGGGGTTGACCGAGTCAAAGCCTGCGGCAATAACGGTCACGCGAGCCTCGTCACCCAGAGCGTCGTCGATGACGGCACCGAAGATGATGTTGGCGTCGGGGTGGGCAACTTCCTGCACCAGGCGAGCAGCTTCGTTGATTTCGAAGAGGCCCAGGTCTGAACCACCCTGGATGGAGAGCAGAACGCCATGAGCACCGTCGATGGATGCTTCCAACAGGGGTGAGGCAATAGCCAGTTCGGCTGCCTTGACGGCGCGGTCTTCACCGGAGGCTGAGCCGATACCCATGAGAGCTGAACCTGCACCCTGCATGACGGACTTGACGTCTGCGAAGTCGAGGTTGATCAGGCCGGGGGTGGTGATCAGGTCGGTGATGCCCTGGACACCGGAAAGCAGAACCTGGTCTGCTGACTTGAAGGCGTCGAGCATGGAGACGTTGCGGTCTGAGATGGAAAGCAGGCGATCGTTAGGAATAACGATCAGGGTGTCGACCTCGTCGCGCAGGGCGGCGATGCCGGTCTCTGCCTGGTTGGAGCGGCGACGGCCTTCGAAGGTGAAGGGGCGGGTCACAACACCGATGGTCAGTGCGCCCAGAGAACGAGCAATGCGGGCAACAACGGGGGCGCCACCGGTACCGGTGCCACCACCTTCACCTGCGGTCACGAAGACCATGTCGGCACCCTTAAGTACCTCTTCGATTTCCTGTTCGTGGTCTTCTGCTGCCTGGCGTCCAACGTCGGGGTTAGCGCCTGCGCCCAGGCCGCGGGTCAGTTCGCGACCTACGTCGAGCTTGACGTCTGCATCAGACATGAGCAGAGCCTGGGCGTCGGTGTTGATCGCAATGAATTCAACGCCACGCAGACCAACCTCAATCATGCGGTTGACAGCGTTGACGCCACCGCCGCCGATACCGACGACCTTAATGACTGCCAGGTAGTTCTGGGGAGTTGCTGTATCCATGGATTCCCTACTAATTTGTGCCTTGTTTCAAACCAACTCAACCTTAGAGTGAAAGTTGAGATTGGAGTAAACCTATTGTTTCAATCAATGAAAGAGTATCAACTTCACCTTGCAATGTCGCCCTCGTTTCACCCATGACCTTATTTTTCTCAGAAAATATCAAGGTCAAGAAGGAACTTCAGGTAGAAGTTGAAACTATTTTACGGTGGGGACGAGGGGGCTTGAGACATCGTAGGTTTCTACGGCCTGCTGACCACCCACCGAGTCCATAAGCTGAACTAGAACCTTAGCTTTAAGGTCGCTGTCTTCCGGGGTTCCCCAGACTACCTGCGTCCCGTCCACCATTTCTAGGGTAATGGTTGATGCAGAGTCAGCCTTAGCCTCAGATACCTGAGACAAAATCGAGGTCGGCAGGGCCGCCAGCACACCGGTTACGGTACTAAAAGCAGCCGATCCCAGAATATCCAGGCCTCCGGCAACCAGCGGAACACCGGCGTCCTCAACCGACGCTGCGGTGCCCAGTTGCATGCCCTCATTGTCGACCAGCACGAAGCTGCCCTCGTTCTCCACCACGGCCACGGGCACCCGCTCATGCAACTGCACTACCAGCTCGTGGGGCGGATTCGCCTGCAGGGTCACCCCGTAGAGCACGTTCTCGTTACCAATCAGAGAAGCAACCTCAGACTCGCTAATGCGGGTCATGGGCACCCCCTGGAGCTGGCTCAGCTGCTGCTGCACAGTAGCCTCATCCAGCAAAGAAGCGCCTTCTACCGTAATCGTCCGGGTAGCCAGCAGGGGCGAGAAGAAAACAACCCCCACAAAAATCAGGGTAGCGAGCACCAGGGCACCTGCCCCGTAGGCCCACTTCTTCCAGCTACCGGCTGCCCGACGTTTGGGGCGCAACTGCACGGGAGCAGAAGGCAGACTCTGAGGCTCGTTCTGCCCGCTCTGCCGCTCCTCTTCCTGGGCCTGGCGCCACTGGGCGAAACGGCTGTTTTCAGAGATATCCACCAGGTTATCGCCAGCCTCTGGTAGCTGGCTCACCTTAGCGGAGTTCAGGCGAATACGGGGCTTCTTTTCATCGGCCACTAGAGTGCAGAACCTTCACGGGCAGAAAGCTTCTCTACCAGCACCCGACCCAGGGCAGTCACGTCACCGGCACCAACCGTCATGATGATATCGCCGGGCAGGGCGGCGGCTACGACAGCGTCAATCGCCTGGTCGGTGCTCTCAGCGTAGTGTACCTCGGAGAAACCGGCCTCGGTGATGAGACGGCTGGTTACGCCCTCCATGGGCTTCTCGCGGGCAGGGTAGATATCGAGCACGTAGCTGCGGTCAGCCTGAGACAGCGACTCAGCGAACTCGGTAGCGAACTCCTTGGTGCGGGAGAAAAGGTGGGGCTGGAAAATTACGTAGAGGTTGTGCCCGGCAGCGACCGTACGGCCGGTTTCCAGGGCGCGGTGTACTTCGGTGGGGTGATGGGCGTAGTCATCAAAGACCTTAACCCCGGCAGCTTCACCGCGCAGGGTAAAGCGGCGGTCAGTACCCGAGAAGTGGGCCAGCGCCTTCACGGCCTCTTCGGGGCTGGCGCCTGCCAGCAGGGCACAGACAAAGGACGCCGTAGCGTTGAGCTGGTTATGAATGCCGGGCACCGGCAGGGTCAGGGTAATCTGCCCCGCGAACTGCTGGCCGCCTACGGCAAAGTCCCAGACCAGGTTCGAAGAGCAGTCGGTTCCTTCAGAGGTGATACCGGTCAGGCGAACCATGGCGCCCTCCCCCTCACCGTAGGTGACAACCTGCACACCGGCGTCCGCGGCCTGAGCAGCGAGGGCGGCTGCGCCGGCGTCGTCAGCGCAGGTCACGAAGACACCGCCGGGCGCCATAGAGGCGATAAAGCGGTTGAAGGCCTCGAAGACCCGCTCGTTGGTGCCGTAGAAGTCCAGGTGGTCGGGCTCAGCGTTGGTAATAACCGCAATCTCGGGGCGGTAGCGCACAAAAGAGCCGTCGGATTCATCGGCTTCAGCCACGAACCAGGACTCCGGCCCGGACGCCCCCAGGTGGGCATTGGTGTTATAGCCGGCGATGGTAGAGCCGACCGCAAAAGAGGGGTCCAGCCCCAGGCCGTCTAGCATCACCGAAATCATGGATGAGGTGGTGGTCTTGCCGTGGGTACCGGCAACCGCGATCACCTTGGAGTCGCGCATGGTCGCCGCCAGAGCTTCAGAGCGGTGCATCACGCGCAGGCCGCGGGCCCGGGCAGCAGCGAGTTCGGGGTTATCTTCGCGAATTGCGGTTGAAATCACCACGGTATCGATGCCCTCGATATTCTCGGCAGCCTGGGGCACCGATACCCGGGCACCCAGCTCTCGCAGGCTATCAACAGCGGCGCTTTCAGCCTGGTCAGACCCGCTCACGGTCATGCCAGCGCGCAGCATGAGCCGGGCGATAGCCGACATACCGGCCCCACCAATACCCACAAAATGCACCCGGCCCAGGTCGGCCAGGGTCGGACGCTCGGGGAAGGGAGGGTTGAGGGGTGCGGGAAGGTCGATTGAAAGATCCATTAGTGAGGTGCTCATACGCGGGCCGCCTTCAGTACTTCGTCTGCCATAACCTGCGCAGCATCGCGGATGCCGTGCCGGTAGGACTTTTCTGCCATGTCGGTAAGTTTATCGGTGTCTGCTAGCAGGGCCGGTACATTCTGACGGAACCAGCTAGCGGTGAAATCTGAGTCGTCCACCAGCAGGGCTGCCCCGGCCGCCACCAGAGAGCGGGCGTTGAGAGCCTGCTCGCCGTTACCGATGGGTAGGGGAACAAAGATAGCCGGTAGGCCCACGGCAGCGACCTCGCTGACGGTTGCCGCACCAGAGCGCACAATCATGAGGTCAGCAGCGGCGTAGACATCTTCCATGGAGGTAATGAACTCAACCTGCTGGTAGCCGGGGGCTGTGCGGAGCTGGCCGGACTCGTCCTTAACCGCCTTGTCACGACCGGTGATGTGCAGCAGCTGGTAGCCTGCCGGGCCAATCTCGTCGATGATTTCGGCAACTGCCCGGTTAAGGCTCAAGGCTCCCAGAGACCCACCGGTGACCGCCAGGGTGGGCAGGGCCGGGTCAAGGCCCAGACGCTCCCGGGCAGCCCCCTGTTCAGAAGCGCGGTCGAGGTCGGCGATGTTCTGGCGCATGGGCATACCCACGGTGCGAGCACCGGCGATGGGGGTATCGGGGAAGGCGGTAGCTACCAGGGCAGCCTTCTTCGCGCCCACCTTGTTGGCGAGGCCGGGCTTGGCGTTGGCCTCGTGAATCACTACGGGCACACCCAGCTTGCGGGCTGCCAGGTACATGGGGGTGCACACGTAACCACCCACGCCCACCAGGACGTCCGCCCCGGTATCGGTCAGAATCTTCTCGGCCTGCTTGAGCGAGGCCCGGAACCGGCCGGGGAACTTGATGGCGTCAAGGTTGGGGCGGCGGGGGAAGGGAACTTTCGGGATGAAGCTGATGTCGTAGCCCGCTGCCGGTACTAGCCGGGCCTCCATGCTGTTTTCGGTGCCGACGGTCATGATGGTGACGTCGGGCTCGCGCTCCTGGAGGGCTCGGGCGATAGCCAGCATGGGGTTGATATGCCCGGCTGTGCCTCCGCCTGCCAGCACGACAGTGGGTGCGTGGGTCATCAGGTTTCACTCCCTTAGTGTTCTGTTTCGACCCTTAGTTTACGCGGATTGGGCCACAGGTACATCTTGAGGCCCCTGGTCGTGAGCCACCTTACCCCCTTAGTGCTCCTCGGGGAGCTTGCGGGCTTTGCGGATAGTGCGCAGGCCAGCAGGGAGTTTTTGCTCCTTGGGGGTGGGGGCTTGCGGCTCGGTGGTCTGCGGCTTGGCTGCGGTGGTGGGCGCAACCGGGCGGGCAGGGTGCTGGGGCTGAGCCGCAGTGGTGCGGGTGTGAGCCTGCTGCACGCTGGCAGAGGGGCGGGCGCCGCTGGCCGAGCTAGAGCGTCGGGCCATAGCGGCCTCGGCACTGGCTTCAGCTGACAGGGGGCTTGACCGGCGGACGGTCTGGGCGGACGGACGCGCCGTAGCTGCCGAGGGCCTCACGGTGCGCGCACTCCCCTGGGCGCGTTGAGGGGCGGACGCCGCCGGGCGGGCCGGGGTGCGCCCGTCGACGAGGGCGCCCAGGCGGGTGGTGAGCTTATCGAGAGTCCAGCCTGTGCCGTCGGGGTCTGCGGCGATGATGGCCTGCTCCCGCTCAGCGATACGGGCCAGAGCAAGGCGGCGGGCGGCGTCCTTTTGCATCTTGCTGTTGGCGATGCCGGTACGCTCCCCCACAATCGGGTTGAGGGGGGTCTGTCGGGCAAAGGCGATGAGGATACCGATGCCGGTCAGTGACGAGACCAGGGCGGAACCACCGGCAGAAATAAAGGGCAGGGGCACACCGATGACGGGCATAAGCCCTACCACCATAGCGATGTTGAGCAGGGCCTGGCCGGCGATCCAGGTGATGATGCCAATGGTGGCGTAGCGAATAAAGAGGTCAGAGGAGCGCAGCAGGATACGCATAGCGCAGTAGATTAGGGCTGCGTAGAGCAGCAGCACAGCGATAGCACCAATCAGACCCAGTTCTTCACCGACCACCGCAAAAATATAGTCGTTGTGGGCTTCAGGCAGGTAGTTGTACTTCTGGCGGGACTGGCCCAGGCCCACGCCCCAGAAGCCGCCGGTAGCGAGTGCTGCCAGGCCAGAGTTGGCCTGGTCGCAGGTGGCCTCAACGCAGTCGCGCCAGAAGGCAAAGGTGTTGAAGAGACGCTCGATGCGGTTGGGGCTGATGGCTACCATCATGATGGCGGCCAAGGTGCCCAGGCCCGCGCTAATCATCACTAGCCCGCGGGAGGGGCGGGCTGCCAGGAAGATTGCGCTGAAGAAGAGGGCGTAGATGAGTACGGTACCCACGTCGTGGCCTGCCAGAATCAGGGTGACAATCAGGCCAAAGCCGAGGAGGGCGGGAATGAGCCCCTTGTAGGCGGTCTGGGCCAGGGTTCCCCGGTCGATGCGCCCCTGACGGGAGTAGACCGAGGCCAGCCAGAGAATCATGATGGGCTTGGCGAATTCTGAGGGCTGAATCGAGAAACCAGCGATGTTGATCCAGTTGCGGTTGCCGTTGACGGTGCTACCTACAAAAATCACGGCGATGAGCAGTAGGGCTGCTGCCCCCAGCAGGGTGTGCGCTACCCAGGGCCGCCGGTACCAGATGACCGGTACCAGGTAGCCCACGATCAGCATAGCAACGAGACCCAGTATCGCGAACATGCCCTGGGAGCGGGCCTGGCTGAAGGCACCTGCGCCCGATGAAATCTGTTCCACGCTTGAGGCAGAGAGCACCATCATCACGCCGAAGAGGGTGAGCACGGTGGCGGTCACTACCAGCACGATGGGCACATCGGTCAGCACCATGGATCCCAAACGTACCTGGGCGTTCTCCCAGGTGGTCCGGGATTTCTCCCACAGACGCCGAATCAAGCCAGGACGCTGCGGTGACCGGGGTTCTGCTGCCAGGCTCATAGTCTTTTCGCTTCTCTTCTCTCGGGTGAGGACGCCCCACCGTAGGTGCGGTTAAAGGTGAGGGAGGGTGGGAACCAGTGGTTACTGATTGCCCGCCCTCCGCACAGATAGGTTCTAGGAATTGATCTGGTTGACCAGGTCAGCTACCGCGTCGATGAAGGCGTTGCCGCGTTCAGCGTACGAGGTGAACTGGTCCATTGAGGCTGCTGCAGGGGCCATGAGCACGGTATCGTTCTGTTCCGAAATCTCGTGGGCCTTGGCAACCGCCAGTTTCATGACGGCCCGTCCGTCTCTGGCATCAGCCAGCAGGGAGCTCTCGCTGATCTTGTAGACCGGCACGTCCGGGGCCTGCTCAGCCAGGGCAGATACCAGGGCTGCGGTGTCGGTGCCGATCATGACCACGGCCTTGAGGCGGTCCTTGTGTTCAGCAACCAGCTCGTCGTAGGTCACGCCCTTCGACAGGCCACCGGCTACCCAAATCACGGGGTTGAAAGAGGCCAAGGAAGCATTCGCTGCGTGGGGGTTGGTGGCCTTAGAATCGTTGACCCAGAGTACCCCGTGGGTGTTGGCCACCAGCTGGATGCGGTGGGCGCCAGGTTCGTAGTTCTGCAGGCCTGCCTTGACCTGTTCAGGTTCAATACCGGCGGCCCGGGTCAGGGCAGCGGCAACCAGGGCGTTTTCTACGGTGTGCTTGGTCGGCAGCTGGCCGGTATCTGCTACCTCAGCCACTTCCAGGGCCTGGTTGCGGCGGTCGTCAAGGAAGGCCCGGTCAATGAGCAGACCGTCAATCACACCCAGCATGGAAAGACCGGGAGTATCTGCCCAGAAACCGATGGCGCGAGCGCCCTCGACGACGTCCGCCTCTTCGACCATCTGCACGATCTCGGGGTAGTTGGCATTGAAGATGCAGGCTACCTGGGTGTTCTCGTAGATACGGGCTTTATCGGCTAGATAGTTATCGTAGCCCTCGTGCCAGTCAACGTGGTCTTCTGCCACGTTGAGTACAACGGACGCCAGGGGTGACATGGAGTAGGTCCAGTGCAGTTGGAAGCTTGAGAGCTCAACGGCAAAGAAGTCGTAGTCAACGGGGTCGCGCAGGGCGTCCAGGATAGGGGTGCCGACGTTGCCCACGGCAATAGCCTTGTAGCCTGCGGTCTGCAAGATAGATTCGGTCATGCCCACGGTGGTGGTTTTACCGTTGGTGCCGGTAATGGCCAGCCAGGGGGCGACCTTGCGTCCTTCGCGCTGACGTAGACGCCAGGCCAGCTCAACGTCACCCCAGATTTGAATCTTCTGGGCTACAGCATCTGCCAGGATGCCCAGAGTAGGGGCAAGGCCGGGTGATGTGACGACCAGGTCAGCGGGCTGCCCCTCGACCAGGGGCAGGGCGTCCATGGCTCCGGTGCCCAGCACTGATCCGGCAGCGCCCACAATCTTGAGGGTATCGGCCTTACCGCGAGTAGCTTCGTTGTCGTTACCGTCCACCACGACCACGCGGGCGCCCAGTTCAATCAGGGTATCGGCAGCTGAAAAACCTGAGATACCCAAACCGGCTACGACCACGCGCAGGCCGGCCCAGTCAGACTCCCAGCTGGTCAGCTTTTCCAGGCGTTCATACCCGTAGACGGGGTTGGCATTAGTTGCCTGCATTAGAAAACACCTCCGTTGCTCAGTAGCCAGTCACCGTAGAAGATGCCCAATGCGATAGCCACAAACAGGCCAGCGAGAATCCAGAAGCGGATTACTACGTTCACTTCGGTCCAGCCCTTGAGCTCAAAGTGGTGTTGCAGGGGGGCCATGCGGAAGACGCGCTTGCCCCCGCTCATCTTGAAGTAGCCCACCTGAATAATGACGGAGAGGGCAATCATCACGAAGAGGCCTGCGATAATCGGCAGAAGCATCTGGGTGCGGGTGATGATAGCGAAAGCAGCTAGCGCACCGCCCAGGCCCAGGGAGCCGGTATCGCCCATGAAGATGGTGGCCGGTGAGGTGTTCCACCAGAGGAAGCCGATCAGGGCACCAATCAGGGAGGCAGCCAGCATAGCCATCTGCCCTGAATCGGGTACCTCGTAGCAGACGTTATCGAGGGAGCCGGGGGCGCACAGGTGCTGCTGCTGCCACATAGAAATCAGCAGGTAGCCGCTGAATACCATGATGGCAGCACCGGTTGCTAAACCGTCCAGGCCGTCGGTGAGGTTTACCGCGTTGGTGGTGGCGGTAGCAATCAGGTTGGCCCAGATGATGAAGAGGATAATACCCACCACAGGCCCGGCAAAGGCCAGATCGAGCCAGGAGATGTCGCGGGTGAAGGAGAGGTTGAAGGAGGCAGGTGACCAGCCGCGTTCGTCCTTAATCAGCAGGGCGCCCACAGCAAAGAGGGTACCGATCAGCCCCTGGAGCACAATCTTGCCCTTGGGGGTCAGGCCCTCACTCTGCTTCTTCCAAATCTTCTGGAAGTCGTCGATGAAGCCAACGCCAGCCATACCCAGCATGAGGAACATAGCCAAAAGAACCGAGGCGGACGGAGCCAGGCTAGTCCCGGTGAGCAGGGCTGAGAGGCCCAGGGCCAGGAAGAAACCGAGGACGGTTGCTGCCATCATCATGACACCGCCCATGGTGGGGGTGCCCCGTTTGGTCTGGTGTGAGGTGGGGCCGTCTTCGCGAATAAACTGGCCGAACTGCTGCTTCACCAACCATTTGGTGTAGAGCGGGGTTCCGGCGATCGAGATGATCAGGCCGAAAGCGGCAGCCAACAGGATAGAAATCATGCGGTGTCTGTGCCTTCCCGGTTATGAGTTATCTGTAGTCTTGGCGGCAGCATCGGGCTGGGCGCCACTGTCTGAGTTTAGTGCCTGAACAAAGTCACCGGCGCTTAACCAGGGCTGTGATTGCCCATTATCACGCTCGGTATGGGTGAGGTTGCCCTCATAGTCGGCAACTTTTTGCCCGAGAAGGCCCAGGCCAGCCCCATTGGAGGACTTGAAGAGGACGATATCACCCGGCTCAAGAGCGCCACGCAGGAGCTCGAAGGCTTCGTCGGTGCTGGCAACCCAGGTTGCCTCATTGCCCCAGGAACCTTCAAGGTGGGCGGTGTTGTAGATGGGCTTGGCAATATCCCCAACAGCAATGAGTTTGGAGATGTTGAGGCGTACGGCTAGCTGACCGATACGGTCGTGTTCGGTGAGGGTCTGGTCGCCCAGTTCCAGCATGGGACCGAGGACGGCCCAGGTGCGGTTGGTTGAGGGCAGACGGCCCAGCTGGGCTAGGGTCTGCAGGGCAGCGGTCATGGATTCGGGGTTGGCGTTGTAGGCGTCGTTAATGACGGTCACGCCGTCGGCCCGGTCGGTACGCTGCATGCGCCATTTGGAGGCTGCCCCAGCGGTGTTGAGCTGCTGGGCAATGCGGTCGGGAGCAATTCCTACCTGGTAGGCAACGGTGGCTGCCGCCAGAAGGTTATAGACGTGGTGTTCACCGATGAGCTGGGAGCTCACTTCGTAGGCCTGCCCGTCGGGGAAGGTCAGGGTGAAGGCGGGTTTGCCTTCATCGGTGGTGGTGAGGTTGGACGCCGTCATGCGGTTTTCTGCCACGCCGGGGTTAGCGGTGTGGGTTAGTTCCGCTTCGCGTCCTTCAACGCCGAAGTAGGTGACGGGGGTGGACGCCCGGTTCAGCATGCGCCTCACCCGGTAGTCGTCGATGTTCAGGCCCAGGCCCAGACGGACGCCCTCGGCCATCTCGCCCTTGGTTGCTTCGATGTTATCGACGCCACCAAATTCCCCGGCGTGGGCGGTGCCCACCTTGAGTACAACGCCGTAGTCCGGGGAAATCATATCGGTCAGGTACTTGATGTTACCTACCCGGTCAGCGCCCATCTCAATGACCAGATACTTGGTGTCTTCTTCGGCCCGGAAGACGGTCAGCGGTACGCCGACTTCGCCGTTGAAGGAGCCGATGGGGGCTACGGTCTTGCCCTCTGCCCCGAAGATGGCGGCCAGCAGGTCCTTGGTGGTGGTCTTACCCGCAGAGCCGGTAATACCCACGACCGTCACGTCGCCGCGCTCACGCAGGCGGGCCACGATGTAGGCGGCCAGACGGCCCATAGCCAGCACGACATCGTCCACCAGAATGGAGGGGTAGACCTGACCAGCAGCATCCTGAACCTCACGTTCAACAAGAGCTAGAGAGGCCCCCTGCTCGAAGGCGGCGGGTAAGAAGTTATGGCCGTCCGTTACCTCACCAGGCTTAGCGATAAAGAGGCAACCGGGGCCGACCTCACGGGAGTCAGTGGTAGCAGAAGTGCAGGTCAGGGCAGAAGCACCGGCGGAGTCTAAGCCCAGCAGGGTACCCGCTACAGCTTCTTCAATCTCAAGCGCTGAAAGTTCAATCATAGGTTTACCTTTAGGTTACTTCTGGTGGTTCTGGTAGGCCGGGAGCACGCTGAAACCGGCAGCCTGAAGAGCGCGGGCGGTCTCTACACGGTCGTCAAGCTCGATATCGGTACCGGCAACGTCCTGGGCTACCTCGTGGCCGCGGCCAGCAATCAGAATTGAGTCCTTGGGGCCAGCCAGGGCGATAGCTTCATCGATGGCAGCGGCGCGGGGCTCAATGTTGAGCACACGCTGGGCGCGGGCCCCGGCTTCAAGAGCTGCGAGTGCACCAGACTCAACAGCCTCGCGGATAGGGGCGGGGTCTTCGCCGTGGGGGTCGTCGTCGGTCACTACCACGATATCGGCGTAGGTGGCGGCGATTTCGCCCATCAAGGGGCGCTTGGTCTGGTCACGCTCACCGGTTGCACCGAAAACAATGATGACCTTGCCGTCCTCCTCTGCCGGCTCGATTGCTTCAAGCGCACGTTTCAGGGCATCGGGGTTGTGGGCGAAGTCCACCAGGGCGGTGGGCTCGGTGGAAATCAGCTGCATACGACCGGGCACAACGGGAGTCAGGGTCTCGGTACGGGCTAGCACTTCGGTAATACGGTCGCGCTCTAGCCCGTCGCGGGCGCTCTCAAAAACCATCACGGCGGCCAGCGCAGCGTTCGAGACGTTGAAATCAGCTGGAAGTAAGGTGGCGCTGGGCAGTTCAAAACCGTCGCCACGGCGCAGGGTAAAGGAGTGGCCAATACCGGAGCGCTCTACCTGCACCAGGGCCCAGTCCTGGGCAGCAAGGGAGGCGAGAGCGTCCGCCCCCGGCTCGTAACCGGCACCGAAGTTGGTAAAGAGGCGGACCACGGCGCGGGCCCCCAAAGCCTGAACTGCGCGCTCTGCCATGGCAAGGCCCCAGCGGTCGTCGGCGGTAATGACGGCGCGGCGGGTGCGGGCCGGGGTGAAGAGCTCGGCCTTGGAGTCGAAGTAGCTCTCCATGGTGCCGTGCAGGTCTAGGTGGTCCTGGGTGAGGTTGGTAAAGCCCGCAATGTCGTAGCGGATGCCATCGACACGGCGGTAATCCAGGGCATGGGATGACACCTCCATCGCTGCGCTGGTAATACCCTGCTCACGCATCAGAGCGATAAGGGAGTGCACGTGGGGGGACTCGGGAGTGGTGAGCTTAGAGGGAATAGCCTGACCACCGGCAAGAATCTCGATGGTACCGATCAGGCCGGTAGTGTGACCCAGGGCCTGCATGATCGAGTTGGTCATGTAGGTGGTGGTGGTCTTGCCGTTGGTACCGGTCACCGCAAAAAGGCGGGGTGCTCCCCCGCTGCTGGGCTGGGAGGCATAGATACGGGCAGAGAGCGGCCCCACAGCGGCCCGTACCTGGTCGGTGGTCACAAGGCCCAGCCCCTCTGGGAGCCCCAGGTCACGGGCAATAGCAAGGCCAGCCTCATCGGTCAGCAGGGCGGACGCTCCCAGCTCGATAGCTGCGGGCAGGAAGGCAGCCCCGTGCACCTTAGCACCGCCCAGGGCAACGTAGAGGTCGCCGGGCTGCACCTCGCGAGAGTCCATGGTGATACCCGTGATAGGGCGGGCGGACGCCTGCACTAGCTGCGCTCCTAACCCCACCTCGGTCAGCCAGTCGGCGACCTCAGCGCCGGTGCGCTCGGTAACCTGACGGGGGCGCAACGTCTGGGCGCTACCCTCAAGTGCTCGGTTTTCTGTCACAGGCTTTCCCTCCAATAGGCGGTCAATCGTTGAGGTGCGCCCTCGGGCGCGGGTGCTAGTAGGGTCTACTTTAGCCGTTTTCGTCGTGGCCCTCAGCGAACTTAGGGGTCTCTTGCGGCTCAGTGGTGGAACGCGGCACATTGTAGATGTGCAGGGTTTTCTCCATAATCTCCGCGAACTGGGCCGTAGCGTTGGCCAGGCCAACAGCCGATGCCGTGGTCTGCGGACGGTGCATGGTTACCGAGACCAGGAAGCGGGGGTTCTCGGTGGGAGCGACCCCCACAAATGAGGTAGCCCAACCGTCATAGGTACTAGAACCCTCACCCACGTTTTCTGCGGTACCGGTCTTACCGGCAACCCGGTAACCGTTAATCTGGGCACCTTTCGCACCACGACCCTGGTACACGACAGCTTCCATGACCTGGAGGGTCTTCCGGGCGGTTTCTTCACTCACCATGCGGGTACCTTCAGCGACCTCGCGGACTTCCTCGGTGCCGTCCGTATCAATCACAGCATCAATAATTCGGGGCTTGAGCATAACCCCCTTATTCGCCACAGCCTGGAAAATCATTGAGGTCTGCAGGGCCGACTGGGCAACGCCCTGGCCAAAGAGAACCGTGTACTGCTGGCGGATATCCCAGTCCCGCCAGTCACTGACCAGGCCCTGGGATTCGCCGGTTAGCTCAATACCGGTGAACTCCCCCATGCCAAACTTCTTAAGCCAGTTGTATCGCTGCTCCTTGGTGAGCTTGCTACCCATCATGACGGTACCGGTGTTCATCGAGTCAGCAATAATACCGGCAACAGTGCGCTTCTGGGCGGGGTGCACGAAAGGATCAGTAATGGTCTGCTGGTCAATTTCGAGCTCAGCAGGCACATCGTAAACGGTCTCAGGTTCAGCGATACCCTCTTCAAAGACGGCAGCAATGGTCAAAATCTTCTCGGGAGAGCCAGGCTCAAAAACCTGGGTGATAGCGCGGGGGTTCATATCGGCTAGCTCAAAGCGCTCAGCGCCGGGGTCCATCGTCGAAGAATCCGCTAGGGCCAGGATAGAGCCGTCGCGCACGTCCATCACAATAGCCGTTCCCCACTCGGCTTTCAGCTCCTCAGCGCGGGCCTTGACCACCTGCTGGGCAAAGTACTGTACATCCTGGTTAATGGTCAGGCGCACACTCTTGCCGTCCTGGGCGGGGGTGTTTTGTTCATCCCCGATAGGGATGCGGATGCCGTCGGCTGAAATTTCGTAGATGCGTTCGCCATCAATACCGGCCAGGTACTCCCCCATGGTGCGTTCAATACCCACCGAGTTATTCACCTGGCGGGTCTCGCCGCTGGTACCGTCCACGGCTTCTTCAATAATGCTAAAGCGGCCCACCACCGAGCCACCTACCTGGCCATTGGGGTACTTACGATCAGACAGAATCTCACCGTAAATATAGGGAGCGCCCAGGGCATCGACCTTGTTATAGATCGCAGGAGTAACGTTCTCCTTCACAATCTTGTATTTGAGGTCGCCATCGAGCGCCGCCTTCACATCGGCGTCACTCATTTCAAGAATATCGGCCAGCTCATACACTAGCTCGGTGGGAGTCACTTCGACCGGGTCACGGCTTTCCTCGGTGTAGCGCTTAAAGTTAGCCACGGCAGACTGATCAACGGTGATATTGTAGCGCTGCACGCTACGCGCTAGCACGTTGCCGTTAATATCGAGAATCTCTCCACGCAGGGCCGGAATGGTCTGCTTACGGGTACGCTGGGCTTTCGCAGCATCGGCTAGACCGTTCGAATCAAGACCCTGCAACCAGGCAAGGCGCAGGCCCACGACGCCCAGGCCACCGATACCCAGGGTACCCGCGATAAAGCCACGCCTCCCTACGGTGCGTTTGATGCCCTGGACGGGTTCGTTCTGCTCAGTGCCGCTCATCGTCCCCTATTTCTCTTCTGCTGTGATTCACTCTTACCTCCGGTTGCCTAGCCCGAGGTTACCTGCTGGCTCAGAACGCGAACAGGTGCCCACCACTGAGGCAGGCACCGTATCACGCGCTTGCTATTGACCGCCTGCGCTCGCCGCAGTGGACGGCTGGGCTGAGGTCTGGGCCGCGGGTGAGGCGCTGGCAGGAGCTGAGGCCTGGGCACTTGCTGAAGCGGCCGCGCTGGCTGATGCTTCTGCTGAGGCCTTGGCTTCGGCTTCTTCCTTCTTGCGCTGTTCCTCGGCCCGGGCGCTGGCCTCTTCGTAGGCCTGGGTGTCGGCCAGGGCAGGGGGTGCAATCAGGTTCTTTGTTGCGGCTTCGCCTTCAACCGCAGCCAGGGGGGTGCCGGTAATTTCACCGGTTTGCAGGTCGAGAGTGGCCTGGCTAGAGGCAGCTACCAGCCCTAGCTGGCTTGCGCGGATAGCCAGGTCCTGGGGGGCCTGGTGGAATTCGATTTCCTGGGCCAGGGCCTCATTCTGCTGGATGAGGGCCTGCTCTTGAGCTCGTAGCTCAACCAGGTCGTACTGGCGGGAGGCCATGACGATGCTCAGCACCAGCACGGTGAGCAGGGCAACGAGCATGGCGCCCAGGGCCACGAAGACGCGCCAGCGGTTGGAGGTAGCGCGCAGGGCCCGGGAGCGTGAGAGAGGACGGCGGGCGGGGGCTGCTTCTTGGGGTTCATCGCGCACCACAGACAGGCGGGGCTTGTTCAGCTGCCCGCCCTCGTCGGTTGAGGTGGGGAAACGGGGTTCCGCGCTCATCGTGTTGCCTTTGGTGTCTTGATTTTTTCTGCTGCCCTCAGTTTTGCGGACGCCGCCCGCGAGTTCTCTTCAATTTCCTGCTCGGTGGGGGGTTCAGCACCGCGGGTAATGATTTTGAGTTCGGGTTTGTGTTCTTCGAGCTCAACGGGAAAGCCCTTGGGGGCGCTGGAGGTGGCCCGGGCGGTGAAGGCTCGTTTGACAATTTTGTCTTCTAGGCTGTGGTAGCTCATGGCCACGCAGCGTCCGCCCAGGTTGAGGGCGTCGATTGCTGCCGGTATGGCACGCTCTAGGGCATCGAGTTCGTGGTTGACCTCGATGCGCAGGGCCTGGAAGGTGCGCTTGGCGGGGTGGCCGCCCTTGCGCTGGGCGGCTACGGGCACGGCCTGCTGAATTACTTTGACCAGCTGGCCGGTCGTCTCAAAAGGACGCTCGGCGCGGGCCGCCACGATACGGGAGGCAATGCGGGCTGCGAATTTTTCTTCACCCCACTGGCGGATGATGCGGCGAAGCTCTGCTTCTTCGTAGGTGTTGACCACGATAGCGGCGGTGAGCTCCTCGGTGTTGTCCATACGCATATCGAGCGGGGCGTCGTAGGAGTAGGCGAAGCCGCGTTCACGCTCATCGAGCTGCATGGACGATACGCCCAGGTCAAAGAGCACGCCGTCGACCTGGGTGACGCCGGCTTCTGCCATAGCGCGGGGAATCTCGTCGTACACGGCGTGTACGGGGATGAAGCGGTCGCCAAAGCGGGCCAGGCGCTCACCGGCGAGCTTGTGAGCCATGAGGTCCCGGTCAATACCAATGAGGGTGAGGTCTTCGAAGCGCTCAAGCATAGCTTCAGAATGGCCGCCCATGCCCAGGGTTCCGTCGATGACGACGGCACCGGGGCGGGAAATTGCGGGCGCGAGGAGGTCGAGGCAGCGGTCAAGCATGACCGGCACGTGCCTGTCTTTGGCGTCCTTGCCGGGTGAGAGGTTCTCTACCTGAGTCAAGGGGTGCTCCTCGCGTTGGTGGTTTTGTGGTCCGCTGTCTTTTGGGGTTAGAGCATGAGCCCTGGCAGGATCTCATCGTCGGTGCCGGAGAAAGCTTCTTCCTGTTCTTTCAGGTAGGCCTCCCAGGCTTCGGTGCTCCATATTTCTGCTCGTGAGCCTGCGCCGATGACCGTGAGGTCTTTTTCTAGCCCAGCGTAGTCTCTGAGGTTTTGAGGTATGGTGATTCGCCCCTGCTTATCGGGCACCTCGTCTGAGGCCCCCGATAGAAAAACTCGGATGTAGTCTCGCGCCTGCTTTGACGACAGTGGAGCTGTGCGCAGCTGTTCGTGGATGCGCTCAAACTCGGTCATGGTAAAGACGTATAGGCAGCGCTCCTGCCCGCGCGTGAGCACTAGACCTGCTTCTAGTTGCTCGCGAAATTTCGCGGGAAGAATCAGGCGCCCCTTGGCGTCCAGACGCGGGGTGTGGGTTCCGAGGAACATGGCACCACCGCCTCTACCTGTCGCCTGTGCTCCCCCTAGCAAGCGGGGAAACTACATCAGTGTTGTTCTATCCCCTCCACTTTACTCCACTACGCCCCACCGAATGTACCAAATACGGAATTTTTACCGGGTTTTTGAGTGTTTTCACACGGAATATGACGGTTGCGACCGATTCTGCTACAGGGGCCCATCTCGGCCCCTTTCACTGAGGCCAGCCCGCCGCTCTGTATATAACTTTGAAGGCATACAAAAAACCGCCCGGCACAAACCGGGCGGTTAATGTATAGGGGTGGGAAGGAGACTAGAAACGGGAGCCGCCTTGGCGTTCGTCCCACTTATTTTCGAGGTTCTGCATGAAGCGGGAATTGCCCTTAGCTTTTGAGGTGGCTGGGCGGGCGGACGCTCCACCACCGGTAGCTTTCGCGCCCTTGGGGGCGGTGGTGGCAAAGTAGACTCCGGCGGCGGCTAGCACGAAGCCAAGAACGCCGAGAAGAATGATCTTGGTGGATACCCCGGCAATAATAACGCCCAGGCCAACAACGGCAACGAGGGCACCAATGACCAGGTTGCGGGGAGAAGAGGTAACAGCGGGAGCCACCAGGGGCTGGGGGCCGGTCATGGTTGACGCGAAGGCGGGGTCTTCGTTGAGCTGCTTTTCGAGCTGGGCAAGAAGTTCCTGTTCCCGTTCTGAAAGCGCCATGGTGTCTCCTTAGCTTGTGCGGTGAGCCCCAACGCGCTGAATGAGGCAGGGTGCCTATGTGCGAGCGCGCGTCAGGTTGTCTCCCCATCTTACCGGTTGCTCTTGAGGGCAGCCTAGCTGCTCCCTGAAAATGACCTTGCATTTCATTGCTGTTTTCGACTGCCAGGAGTGAGCAGGCTAGCGGGTAGGAGGCCCTTGGCACCGAAGCGGGCGTTGATGGTGTCCATGGCGTTTTCCGCTTCTTCCCATTCTTCGGCAAGGGAATCCTGGGTCGGCTGGGCAGCCTGGTGAGCCGCCCCTGGTGAGCCTGGGGTGAAGAGTTGCATCTGCACACCGGCGTCCCGTCCTTCAAGTTTTTCTGCGCGCACGCCGAGCAGGCGTATTGGCCGATGGGAGGAGCCGTCCGCCTGTAAAACTTCGAGCTGCTTGAGGTGGGCAATGACGGCGTCGAACATGACGCGGCCAGATACGGTTGCAAGGGGTAGGGGGCAGGAGCGGGTGAGGGTTTCGAAGTCCGAGTAGCGGATTTTGAGGCTGAGGGTTCGGGTTTGCCGCCCGGCGGCCCGCAGTCTGCGGGCTACGGTCAGGCAGAGGGTGTAGAGCTCGGCAGCGATCGCTTCGACATCGGTCTGGTCAGTGGTAAAGGTATGTTCGGCTCCGATTGATTTTTCGATGCGCTCGGGGGTGACCTCGCGGCGGTCTATGCCGCGGGCTAGTTCATAGAGGTGCAGGCCTGCCGCTTGCCCGCAGCGACCCTGGAGCCAGGGCAGGTCGCATTCCCGCAGCTGGGCAACGGTATGAATGCCCAGCCCCTCAAGGTAGGCGGCGCTTTTAGCTCCGACGCCCCAGAGCTTGCCCACCGACAGGGGGTCCAGGAACTCCTGCACCCGGTGGGGCGGGACCACCCAGAGGCCGTTGGGTTTGGAACCGGCTGAGGCCATCTTGGCAACGAATTTACTCGATGAAATCCCTACGGAGCTCGGTAGGCCCAGCTCGGTTTTAATGCGGTCGCGGGCCTGCTGGGCGATGTCGACGGGGCTCCCCTGGGCACGGACGGCGCCGGTAATATCCAGAAAAGCTTCATCTACACTGACCTGCTCTAGGCGGTCGGTGATAGCTCCCAAGATAGTCATGACCTGGGCCGAGTAGCTGCGGTAGTGGGCGGACGGCTCCAGCAGCAGGGCAGCTGGGCAGATCTGGCGGGCGCGGGCCAGGGGCATGGCTGAGCGCACCCCGTAGCGGCGGGCTTCGTAGGAGGCGGAGAGGACGACCGAGCGCGGCGAGTTGCGGGCAACGATGAGCGGACGCCCGCGCAGGGCAGGCTGGGAAAGAAGTTCAACGTTGACAAAGAAGGCGTCCATATCGAGGTGCATGATGATGCGGGCAGGGGCATCCGCACGCACACCCTGAGTAGACTGCTGGCCCATGAACCCCACCCCCATCTATCGAAACTATGTTCTAATTTATCCTAGCCAGTCAGGTACGTTTTGACCAGGCGCAGGCCCCTATCTACTAGACTGGTGTGCAGAGCTATCCCCAGACCCAAGGACGTCATGACCCCCCAGCCAGCCCCCGCTACCGGCCCCGACGAGTCCGCAGCCTACCTTGAGGCTCTCGAAGCCGAAATGGGCCGCTTTTTTGATACCCAGCAGGAACTTATGGCGACCGTCTCGGTTGAGACCCTGCCCCTGTTGGAGTCCGTCCGCGCCCTTTCTACCGGCGGTAAGCGCCTTCGGGCGCTGCTAGCCTACTGGGGCTACCGCGGGGCAGGTGGAGCGGGAGTGACCGAGTCCATCGTTCGGGCGGGTGTGGCGATTGAGCTCTTCCAGACCGCTGCCCTGATTCACGATGACATTATAGATGCCTCCGATACCCGACGGGGCGCCCCGAGTGTGCACCGCCGGTTTGAGGCCATGCACCGGGAACTGGGCTATAAGACCAGCCCCTCATCCTTCGGGGTCTCAAGCGCTATCTTGGCCGGCGATTTATGCCTGTCGTGGTCAGAAATGGTGTTCTCGTCTATTCCTGAGCTCACCGCCGCCAGTGAGGCCCGCTTTATCTTTGACCTGATGCGCACTGAGGTCATGGCCGGCCAGTACCTCGATATTGTGGGCGAAGTCGTTCCCGAAGAAGAGCCAGAAGTTGCCCTTGAACGGGCCAAGAACGTAATCCGCTATAAGGCCGCTAAATACTCCTGCGAGCACCCCATCGCCCTGGGCGGAGCCTTGGGGCTAGGCTTGCCCCACAGCCAGGACTCTGCGCTGCTTGATGGCTACCGGGCCTTTGCCCTGCCCCTGGGCGAGGGTTTCCAGCTGCGCGATGACGTGCTGGGGGTCTTCGGCGAGCCAGAAACCACCGGCAAGCCTGCCGGCGATGACCTGCGTGAGGGTAAGCGCACCGTCCTCACGGCCTTTACCGCGATGAAGGTTTCTGCCGACCAGCGGGCCTTCCTCGAAGGCTCCCTGGGCTCCCCTGCCCTGGGGGCAGAAACCATCGAAGAGCTCCAGGACCTCATGCGAGACTCCGGTGCCCTCCAGTCCGTTGAAGAGATGATCCAGGCCAAGGGGGACGAGGCCCTAGCTACCCTTGAGGCCCTCACCCTCGAAGCGTCAGTGCAGCAGGCTCTGCGGGCCATTGCGGCCAAGGCCCTGCACCGCTCCTTCTAGAGCAGCACTAGCATCTATCAGGTAAGAGAACAGCAGGCTCACACCGGAGTGTGAGCCTGCTGTTCTCTATCTAAATCTTTAAAAGCCTTACCAGGCCAGGGCCGAGGCGCGGCGGCGGATTTCGGTCTTGCGACCGTCAATCAGGGCGTCGATAGGACGGCCGGGCAGGGTCTCGTCAGCGGTGTAGAGCCAGACGATAGCTTCTTCTGCTGTGAAACCGGCATCGGCCAGTACGCTCAGGGTGCCTTTGAGGGGCTCAAGCACGCGGTCTTCACGCATGAAAAGAGCGGGGACCTTACGGACGCCGGTTTCGGGGTCGCGCACGGCCAGCAGGGTTCCGTCAGCCAGCAGGTTATGGACGCGGGTGACCTTGAGATCAAGGGCTTCTGCGATATCGGGGATGGTCAGCCAGTCGCCAACCAGAGCAATTACTTCGGGTGTAGTTTTTTCATCAGTCACCTATCCATTGTGCCCCAGAAACCGGGGAATCGGTAGGCAAGCCCGCCCGGGAGCTCCTAAGGCGGGTTTTCGGCCTCTTCCCAGGGGCCGCCCGTACAATGGTGAGGATGACTGATGACTTCTCTGCTGCCCCCTGGCTGACCGGGGTGATATTCAAGGGCCATTTTGAGGTGGGCCACCTGATTGCGCGCGGTGGCATGGCCGAGGTGTACCATGCGGTTGACCTGTGGTCAGATAACCCGGTGGCGCTCAAGGTGCTACTCCCCCATCTCTCTACCGACCCCGCCCAGCAACAGAAGTTTTTTAGGGAGGGCTCGGCACTCAAGAAGATTCAGCACGAGAACGTGGTGGGCGTCATCGACGAGGGCACCGAGCTGGTGCACGGCCAGCAGGTCATGTTCCTGGTGCTGGAATACGTGCACGGCTGCACCCTGGCCCAACTCATGCAGCTGCGCCCGGTGCTGTCGGTGGGCGAGATGCTCGATGTCATGATCCCTGCGGTTGAGGGCCTGTCTGAGGTGCACGCCCACCACCTGATCCACCGCGATATCAAGCCCGCAAACATTCTCTTAGAGGCCGATACAGAGGGCGTTAAGCTCTCCGACTTTGGTCTGACGCGCAGGGCCGATCAGAGCGCAACCGGCCAGCTCATGGGCACCCCCTCCTTTGTGGCTCCCGAGATTCTCGACGTTGCCTCACCCGTCGGGCCTCCTGCAGATATTTTTGCCCTGGGCGTGATGATGTACCGCATGCTCACCGGCCGTATGCCTTTCGCCGGGGCCGATAACGACCAGCAGGTGCTCTACCACAACATGAACACCGACATTCCCTCGCTCACCCACCTGGCTGAGGGCATCTCGTCCGATATCGCGGGTGTGGTGAGCTGGTGCACCCGCCGCAACCCCCGCGACCGCCCCCAGGACGCCACCGAACTCTACCGGGCCCTGCGCGATATTGAGGCCCGCGCCAGCGAGCAGGAAAAGGGCTACCGCCTAGATCAGGTAGACCAGCCCACTACCACCCTCTGGGAGGACGTCGCCGACATCGCCGAACAGTCGGGGCGGGTACGCCACGGGCAGACCGCTATCACCGGCTTTGGGGCCGCCGATGACCTACTCGATGCAGGTTCTTCTGGCCCGCTCAGCGAACACGAGCAGGCTGTGCGCTCTGCCGCGGACGCCCCCGTTGAGGTCTATGCCCCCACCGGCTTCCCCGGGGTTGGGCCCAAGACCGAAACCCAGGCCGTCCTCGATGCCCAGCTCTCTGAGCATGAAGCTGACCAGGACCCAGCGGTGGTCGAGCACCCCCCTATCTCGGCCGGCTATAACCGGCAGCGGGCTGCCGCCTACCGTAGCGAGCGCGCGGACGCCACACCCGCGTCCGCCCCGCAAGCGGCCTCGGCGCGCCCCACCGACCCCGCCCAGTGGACTGACGCGCAGCGGCGTACCCCGGCTGAGAGGTGGCGCCCACCCCTCTCCCCAGCGGCCCTGGCCCTGATCCTAACCCTGATACTGCTGGGCTTTGTGACCGCAGGTTTTGTGGGCTGGTGGCTGGCCAGCCTTATTCTCTAGCACCCGCCCGCTCTTGCCCGGCTCTAGAGCCCGTCTAGAAGCCACACAAAGAAAAAGCCGCCGTAGCCCTGCTCTTGAAACCTGTGTTCAAGAGGCAGGCAACGGCGGCTTGCTCTGTGCCCTGTGGGCCTGGGCCTTAGCGGCGGGCCAGGTACTCAGCGACCTGGAAGGCGATTTCCAGGGACTGCTGGTGGTTCAGACGCGGGTCACAGAGGGTCTCGTAACGGTCTGCGAAAGCTGCTTCTTCGATGGGGTCAGAACCGCCCAAGCATTCAGCAACGTCGTCGCCGGTCATCTCTACGTGGATGCCGCCGGGGAAGGTGCCCAGGGCCTCGTGCACCTCGAAGAAGCCCTGAACCTCGTTCATGACGTCATCGAAGCGGCGGGTCTTGTAACCGGACGGTACGGAGATGGTGTTACCGTGCATGGGGTCGGTGACCCATACGACCTTGGCGCCTTCCTTCTGCACGCCCTCAACGATGGCGGGCAGGTTTTCGCGGATCTTGCCGGCGCCCATGCGGGTGATGAAGGTCAGGCGGCCGGGCTCGCGGTTGGGGTCCAGCTTGTCGATCAGGGCCATGGCGTCGTCGGCAGTGGTAGTGGGGCCGAGCTTGACGCCGATGGGGTTGCGAACCTTGGAGAGGAAGTTGACGTGGGCATCGTCCAGGCCGCGGGTACGCTCACCGATCCAAAGGAAGTGGGCGGAGGTGTCGTAGGGCAGGTGGGTGCGGGAGTCAACGCGGGTCATGGCACGCTCGAAGTCCAGCAGCAGGGCCTCGTGGCCGGTGTAGACGTCGGTGGTCTTCAGGGGGCCGAAGTCGGTGCCGCAGGCTTCCATGAACTTAATAGCGCGGTCGATTTCACCGGCGATGGACTCGTAGCGGGCGTGGGCAGGGTTGGAGGTGAAGCCCTTGTTCCAGGAGTGCACCGAGCGCAGGTCAGCGAAGCCGCCCTTAGTGAAGGCCCGAATCAGGTTAAGGGTGCTGGCGCTGGTGTGGTAGCCGCGCAGCATACGGTTGGGGTCGTGCACACGGGATTCTTCGGTGAAGTCAAAGCCGTTGACCATTTCACCGCGGAAGGAGGGTAGGGTGACGCCGTCACGGGTTTCGTCGTTCGATGAGCGGGGCTTAGAGAACTGCCCTGCCATACGGCCCATCTTAACCACGGGCATAGAGGCACCGTAGGTCAGCACAACGGCCATCTGCAGCAGGGTGCGCACACGGCCTGAAATCTTATCGGCGGTAGCACCAGCAAAAGTTTCGGCACAGTCGCCGCCCTGCAGCAAGAAGGCTTCACCTTCAGCAACGCGAGCCAGGTCGGCGCGCATCTGGTCAACCTCACCGGCAAAAACCAGCGGAGGAACGCTGTTCAGTTCATTGATGACGGCAGTAAAGTCGAGGTGCTCAGCCCACTGGGGGTGCTGGTCGATGTGCAGGGAGCGCCACTCTTCGAGTTCGGGGAAGTCGTTCGGGGTGGGTACGGCGCCGGGGTTGGTCACGGGGTGACTCCTTTGTATATGGTCGCTAGAGCCTAGCTGAGGGTTAGGCTCTTGTCTCTTATTCAAAAGTATTGGGGCTTAGGTGTAGGGTTCAAAGCTGTGTCCACCATGTGACATACAGCTCTTAGAACGGGAGCGGACGAGCTAGGAGCGGGTTTCAAGCAGACGACTGGTGGCCTCGTCCGCACTGATTCCTTCAGCCGTCATAAGCTTCTTAACGTCGGCCGCATAGACCGGGGTGATGGGGCGGCCGGTCATCTGGCTAATCCGCTCAATAACCAGGTCTGCCAGTTCCCGCTGGGCAGCCCATTCGTCGTCCCGCCCCATATAGGGGGTCACATCGATGGGTTCACCGATGACGGTCTTCACCCGGATCGGTTTGCCGTCCTTCCGCAGGCGCAAGCGGTTGGAGCCAGGCACCTGCACATCCTCGTTACCGAACTGGGCAACGGGGATAATGGGGACGCCGGCCTCCAGAGCCAGGCGGGCCACACCAATTTTGGCCCGGTAGAGGCGAGCATCGGGGCTACGGGTCCCCTCGGGGTAGATACCCACGAGCTTGCCCTCGCGCAGGGCGGCAACGGCAGCAGCCAGAGATTCAGCTGATTTAGCGCCACCGGAGCGGTCAATAGGTAGCTGGCCCACCGAGGTGAAAAACCACTTCATCACACGCCCCTTAACACCTGGCGTAGTGAAATAATCTGACTTAGCCAAGAAGAACACCTGACGCGGTGCCGCAAGGGGCAAGAAAATAGAGTCAATAAAAGACACGTGGTTACTTGCCAAAATAGCGCCGCTTGCTGCCGGGATATTTTCAGCCCCCACAACCTCGTGGTGATAGGCCCGCTGCAAGAAGGGCTTGAGCACGGTGCGTAGCTGCATATACATGGTGTCTCTCCTTGCGATAGAGCAATGTCAGGGGTCTCGTGGCTAAAGCAGTCAGCGAGCGGCTTTCCACTACATATTGTATGCCCGAGGGCGACCAGCTCAGAAACAGGAGTTACAAAGCCCTCCCCAACGAGGTGAAGCTATTCCCCTCAGAGCGTCACACCCGCAAAAAGTGGGGTTTTAGCCGGGGGCGGGCTGTAAAATGGCCAGGAAGAACCGCGTGCCCGGCATCGTCGCCAGCGCACCTTAGCCCTCCCCCGCCGCCGGGGCCCGTTAGAGACAAGGTAACACCGTGAAAGAAATTCACTCCCCCCAGATTGTTACTGTTGATCCGGCAGTCAACATCACCGACATGGTGGAACGCCGCGCTCAGGACAGCCGCAATCCTCTGGTCTACCGGGTGCAGAAATCAACCGGCAACTGGGTGCCTGTCACCGCCAAGGACTTCCGCCGTCAGGTCATTGATCTGGCTAAGGGCCTTATGGCAGCAGGTATTGGGGCAGGCGACGTCGTTGGCATTATGAGCCGTACCCGCTACGAGTGGACCCTGATTGACTTCGCTATCTGGTACGCGGGCGCTGTATCTGTACCCGTCTATGAGACCTCATCTCCTGCCCAGGCTGCCTGGGCCCTGTCGCACTCCGGCGCCAAGGCTGTCTTCGTTGAGAACAGCAAACTGGCAGACGTCATTGGGCAGGCTCGTGAGCTCACCGATGAGGAGCTCTCCCTCGATGCTCTCAAGGACGTCTGGGTCATCGAAGATTCGGTTCTCCCCACCCTGGTCTCCGGTGGGTCTTCTATCTCTGACGAGGATGTCGAAGAACGCCGTTCCCTCGCCAACCTCGATACCGTGGCCACCATCGTCTATACCTCCGGCACCACCGGCCGCCCCAAGGCCTGCCCGATTACCCACGGTAACTTCGTCCGTCTCTCTGCCAATACCAAGCTCACCATCCCTGAGATTGCCAACGAGACCAACTCGACCCTGCTCTTCCTGCCCCTGGCCCACGTGCTGGGTCGCCTGATTCAGATACTGGCTTTCGACGCGGGTCTGACGGTAGGCCATGCCCCCAACATCAAGAACCTCTCCACCGACCTGGCGTCCTTCCAGCCCACCATGCTGCTGGTTGTGCCCCGCGTCTTTGAAAAGGTCTACGAGGGAGCTATCAAGAAGGCGGAAAAGGGCGGCAAGGTCAACGCCAAGCTCTTCCAGCGATCAGTGGACGTCGCTATCAAGTGGTCCCAGGCCAAGATTGCGGGCAAGATGACCCGCACCCTCACCCTGCAGCACAGGTTCTACGACAAACTGGTCTACTCCAAGCTGCGCAACGCCATGGGCGGCAAGGTACGCTTCGCGGTATCCGGCGGCGGACGTCTGGCCCCCCACTACGGCCACTTCTACCACGCTGTGGGCATCGAGGTCGTTGAGGGCTACGGCCTGACCGAGACCACCGCGCCCCTGGCCGTTGGCCGCATCCGTAACTTTGATATCGGCAACGTGGGTACCCTGATTCCCGGTGGCTCTGCCCGTATCGCTGAGGACGGCGAACTCGAGTTCAAGGGCATCGGCCTTATCTCTGGCTACCTCAACAACCCCGAAGAGAACGCTGCGGCCTTCACCGAGGACGGCTGGTTCCGCACCGGCGACCTGGCCCGTATCGACGATGACGGCAAAATCTTTATTACCGGCCGCAAGAAGGAAATCATTGTGACCGCCGGCGGTAAGAACGTCATGCCGGTACCCGCCGAAGACCGCCTGCGCCAGTCCCCCTTCGTCTCCCAGGCCATGCTGGTGGGCGACGAGAAGCCCTTCATCTCGGCACTCATTACCCTGGACCCAGACGTCCTGCCCGATGAGCTCGAGCGCATCGGGCTGCCCCGCACCCTCTCCCTCAAGGAGGCCTCCACCAACCCCCGCGTCCGTGAGGCTATCCAGAAGTTCATCGACGACGCCAACGCCTTTGTGTCGAGGGCCGAGTCTATCCGCGAGTTCCGCATTCTTGATAAGGACTTCACCGAGGCTGAGGGGCACCTGACCCCCTCCATGAAGGTGCGCCGCAAGCAGGTGCTGGCTGACTTCAACTCCTATGTTGAAGATATGTACAACCGCACCAAGTCCACCGTGACCGAGACCGCCGCGCATACCGCTGAGCGTGTTCAGGAGCTGCGTGCCGAGCAGACCGAGAAATGGGACCAGTTCAAGGCTGTGCAGGCTGAGAAGATTCAGGAGTTCACCGAAACCCAGGGGCAGAAGCTGCACGAGCTGGCAGATAAGATCCAGCAGGTCGCTCCCCTACCCGGAGCGAAGGACAAGGACGCCGCCAGCAGCTCGGATGCCGACGAGCAGGTTGAGAAGGCCGCTAGTGACTGGGTAGAGGTCACCGAGGCAGAAAAGGACTCTCAGTAAAGTACACGACCCCCGTTCCTGTTATCAGGAGCGGGGGTCGTGCGTTAGGTGGGTTACAGGCTAGTCGAGTTCAAGCCCCAGCAGTGCGTTCTCCACGACCTCGGTCAGGGCCGGGTGGATCCAGTACTGGCCGCGGGCCATATCGCGGGCGCTCAGGCCAAAGCTCATGGCCTGAATCAGGGGCTGAATCAGGGTGGGTGACTCCTCACCGATAAGGTGGGCACCCAGTAGCTCGCCGGTATCCTTGCGGGCGATCAGCTTGCAGACACCTTCACTATCGTCCATAGCCCAGCCGTAGGCTACGTCGCCGAACTTCTGCTCCTTGACGGTAATCTCAAACCCTTCAGCCGCAGCCTGCTCCTGCGCCTGGCTTTCGGTCAGGCCCACAGCGGCAATGGGCGGGTGAGTGAACACAGCAGCGGGCACATAGCGGTGGTCGGTGGCGCGTAGCTGGTCGGGGTGCACGATATTCCACTGCACGGTGCGCATCTCGGCGTTCGCCACGTGCTTGAGCTGGTAGGGGGAGCTCACATCGCCCAGGGCCCAGACGCCCTTGACCGGCTGGCCTCCGGAGAGCACCCGCTGGTACTCATCCACCTGCACCAGGCCCCGCTCATCCACATCAAAGTAGGTGGCAGCATCGAGAGTATCGGAGTTGGGGGTGCGACCCGTTGCCACCAGCACCAGATCAGCGGGCACGGCAACCCGCTCACCGGCGTCCTCAAATACCACCGTCACAGACCCGTCGTCGGCAGCCTCGATAGCCTTCAGGGCGTGGTTGGTGCGCAGGTCCCACTGGCGGGCGGCCTCACGGGTAAAGATCTCGGCAATGGTATCGTCGTGGCTGCGGAGCAGACGGTCTGAGCGCACAGCCTGGGTCACCTGAGCGCCCAGACCCGAGAAGACGTGAGCGAACTCGGCTGCGATGAAGCCACCGCCGATGACCACCACGCGCTCGGGCAACTCATCAATGCGCATGACGGTATCTGAGGTGTGCACCTGGGGCAGGTCAATACCGGGGACCTGGGGCAGGGTAACACGGGAGCCGGTAGCCAGCACCAGCTGGTCAGCGGTCAACTCAAGGCCGGACGCCGTAACCACGCTCCGGGGGCCGGTCAGCTTAGCGTACTCCTCGTAGACATCCACGTTCTCAAGGGACTTCCGCCAGGCCAGCCCGCCCTCACTAATAGCGTCGATACGGCCGAAGATTCGGTCACGAATCTGCCGCCAGGCAGTGTGCTTGTGCTCTAGCTCTACGCCCAGACGGGCAGCGTCCTTGGCGCGGGCAACGGTAGATGCCGGGTAGACGTACATCTTGGTGGGAATACAGCCCACGTTGAGGCAGGTACCGCCGAAGCGGCCGCCGTCGATGATGGCAATCTTCTTGCCCTCGTAGTCCTCGTTGGGCAGGGAGTTACCGGAGCCAGAGCCGATAATGATGAGGTCGTAGTGGCGGGGTGAGCTCATGGGGCTACCTTTCGTGCGGGGTATGTCTGTGGTTTTCAACGGGATAGGCTAATGTTTCATTCCCGGCTGTCAGCTCCACTGCGTGCCTGTGCTGCAGCTTCTGCGTTATCGCGGAAGTTCTTCTGCATCTGGCGGAAAACCAGCACGTTACCGACCACGATGTGCAGGAAGCCCAGAATCATCACATAGATATTCCAGCCGCCCTGCGGGGCAAGAACCCCAGCTAGCAGCAGGATTGCGCCAAAACCAATAATTATCAGGTGAGTTACGTTCATGCTTCCTAGCCTACAGGTAGGGACCAGATTCCTCCCCAAACCCTTCTGCACAGCGCATACAATCGGCACTTTTCTGGTCCCTACTGGGAGCAAAAGAGCGGACGCCCGCCCCAGCTTACGCAAGCCGGGTGCGGGCGTCCGCCCCTTGGGTATTCCTGATACGGGGTTACTTGACGTTGACCACGATCAGCAGGTCACCACCAGCTACCTGGGAGACCTCGTTGTAGACAACGCGCTCGACGGTGCCTGAGACCGCTGAGGTGATGGAGGCTTCCATCTTCATGGCCTCGATGGTGGCTACCTGGTCGCCGGCTGAGATTTCGTCGCCGGGCTTGACCGAGATAGACACGCCACCTGCGAAGGGCGCTGCAATGTGGCCGGGGTTAGAAGCGTCGGCCTTCTCAGCTTCCTTCACGTTGGACTCCACGGAGGTGTCGCGGACGTTGACGGTGCGCTGCTGGCCGTTCAGGGTGCAGATCACCTCGCGCATGCCCTTTTCGTCGGGTTCTGAGATAGCCTGCAGGGTTGCGATCAGGCGCACGCCCTTACCCAGCGAAATCACGTGTTCGCGCTTGAACATCATGCCGTAGAGGAAGTCGCGGGTGTGCAGAATCGACAGGTCGCCGAATTCCTCGCGGGCCTTCTCGAAGTCGCGGGTGGGCCCGGCAAAGAGCAGGCGGTTGAGGGTGGCGCGGCGGGTGGCTGAGTCCCCGTTCAGGGCTTCCAGATCTTCGGCTGACAGGTCGTTGACCGAGGGCTTGGAGAGCTTACGGCCTTCCAGGGCACGGGTACGGAAGGGCTCGGGCCAGCCAGCGGGCGGGGTACCCAGCTCGCCGTTGAGGAAGCCAATTACCGAGTCGGGGATATCGAACTTCTGCGGGTCCTTCTCGAAGTCCTCGGGTGAGACGCCCATGCCAACCAGCTGTAGGGCGAGGTCGCCAACAACCTTCGATGAGGGGGTTACCTTGACGATGTGCCCCAGCATGCGGTCAGCAGCTGCGTACATGTCTTCGATGTCCTCGAAGCGCTCCCCCAGGCCCAGGGCGGTTGCCTGAGCGCGCAGGTTGGAGAGCTGGCCACCGGGGATTTCGTGGGTGTAGACACGACCGGTGGGCGATGACAGGCCCATCTCGAAGGGCTTGTAGATGGCGCGGACGGCTTCCCAGTAGGGTTCCAGCGCGCAGGCAGCTTCCAGGGTGATGGAGGGGGCGCGGTCAGTGTACTGGAGGGCGCCAACCAGGGCGGAGAAGGAGGGCTGGGAGGTGGTACCTGCCATGGAGGCGGTTGCTACGTCGACGACGTCCACGCCTGCCTCAACGGCAGCCAGCAGGGTGCCGACCTGGCCACCTGCGGTGTCGTGGGTGTGCAGGTGAACCGGCAGGTCGAAGCGCTCGCGTAGGGCGGTAACCAGGCGGCGGGCGGCTTCCGGACGCAGCAGGCCGGCCATGTCCTTGATGGCAAGGATGTGTGCGCCGGCTTCTACCACCTGGTCAGCCAGGTTCAGGTAGTAATCCAGGGTGTAGGTCTGCTCGGCAGGGTCCAGCATGTCGCCGGTGTAGCAGATAGCGACCTCGGCAACTGCGGTGCCGGTGGCACGCACGGCCTTGATAGCCGGGGTCATCTGGGAGACGTCGTTGAGGGAGTCGAAGATACGGAAGATATCGACGCCGGTCTCGGCTGCTTCCTTGACGAATGCGTCGGTGACCTCGGTGGGGTACGGGGTGTAGCCCACGGTGTTGCGGCCGCGCAGCAGCATCTGGATGGGCAGGTTGGGCATGGCCGCACGCAGGTGGGCCAGGCGCTCCCAGGGATCCTCGGAGAGGAAGCGCAGGGCGACGTCGTAGGTTGCACCGCCCCAGGCTTCTACTGAGAAGAGCTCGGGGGTTACGTGGGCTACTGCGGGCGCAGCGGCTAGCAGGTCGCGGGTGCGGACGCGGGTGGCCAGCAGGGACTGGTGGGCGTCACGGAAGGTGGTGTCGGTGATCAGCACTTCCTTGGTGTCGCGTACAGCCTTGGCGAACCCTTCGGGGCCCAGTTCGAGCAGGCGCTGACGCCAGCCTGCCGGGGGCTCGTGGGTAGAAGCGTCGAAGGGTGAGCGGTAGGGCTCTTCGGTCTTATCGCCGGGGAAGGCAGGTAGCTTCCAGCGGGGGTCAAGGCCCTCGATACGCTCGCCGTGGGGCTTATTCACGGTGACATTTGCCAGGTACTGCAGGGCCTTGGTGCCGCGGTCAGCTGAGGGCTTCTTGGTCAGCAGCTCGGGGTGCTCATCGATGAAGGGGGTGGAGACGTCACCAGCGCGGAAGGTGGGGTCTTCGAGCACCGCCTTGATGAAGGGGATGTTGGTGGCGACGCCGCGAATACGGAACTCGGCCAGGGCGCGAGAAGCGCGGCGGACGGCGTCCTCAAAGGTGCGGCCACGGCAGGTGAGCTTGACCAGCATGGAGTCGAAGTGGGGTGAAATCTGGGCACCGGTGTAGACGGTACCGCCGTCCAGACGGATGCCAGAGCCACCGGCTGAGCGGTAGTAAGTAACCTTGCCAACGTCGGGGCGGAAGCCGTTCGCTGGGTCTTCGGTGGTGATGCGGGACTGCAGGGCAAAGCCGCGCACGCGCAAATCTTCCTGGCGGATGCCCAGGTCCTCCAGGGTCTCACCGGCAGCAATGCGCATCTGGGACTGTACCAGGTCAACGTCGGTGACCTCTTCGGTCACGGTGTGCTCAACCTGGATACGGGGGTTCATCTCGATAAAGACGTGCTGGCCAGCGCGTTCACCGGCGGTATCAACCAGGAACTCCACGGTACCGGCATTCACGTAGCCCAGTTCCTTGGCGAACTTGACCGCGTCGCGGAAGAGGGCCTGACGGATCTCTTCATCAAGGTTGGGGGCGGGGGCAATCTCAACGACCTTCTGGTGGCGGCGCTGCAGGGAGCAGTCACGCTCAAAGAGGTGAACGATATTGCCCTCACCGTCGGCAAGGATCTGCACCTCAATGTGGCGGGGGCGCAGTACTGCCTGCTCAAGGAAGACAGTGGGGTCACCGAAGGCGGTGTCGGCCTCGCGCATAGCCGCTTCCATAGCGGGGCGCAGATCTTCACGCTTCTCAACGCGGCGCATACCGCGGCCGCCACCACCGGCAACAGCCTTAACGAAGATGGGGAAGCCAATTTCTTCAGCCTCAGCCAGCAGCTTCTCAACATCGGCACTGGGCTCGGTGGACTTGAGCACCGGGATACCGGCACGGCGGGCAGCCTTCAGAGCCTCAACCTTGTTACCGGCCAGTTCCAGAACCTCCGGCGGGGGGCCGATGAAGGTGATACCGGCGTCCGCGGCGGCGCGCGCTAGATCAGGATTCTCCGAGAGGAAGCCGTAACCCGGGTAGATGGCATCAGCGCCGGCTTCTTTGGCGACGCGAATAATCTCCTCAACATCGAGGTAGGCACGGACGGGATGGCCCTCTTCACCAATCGGGTAGGCCTCATCAGCCTGCTGACGGTGAATGGAGTGGCGGTCTTCGTAGGGGAAGACGCCGACGGTCTTAGCGCCGAGCTCGTAGGCCGCACGGTAAGCGCGGATTGCGATTTCGCCGCGGTTAGCGACCAGAATCTTTGAAAACATTTTCTTCCGTTCCGCCCCACCCAGCACAGCGGGGTGCGGTGAGGCTAAGCCACAGTTCGTGTGTGAACACCTCAAATATATCTTTAGACTTCCTAAAGCACCTGGTTTTGTCTCATTTTTTGTGATGCGGGACGTAACGAAAAGATTTTATTGTGAGCATGACTACACGCGATAGGGTGTGAGCTGTGAGCTTCCCTGACTTTCCCTAGCACCTAGCGGCAGGCCCCTGCCCTGTTGGGTAGCATAGAAGGTCAGTGTGTATCCGCCGAATTCGAGAGGCTTTCGTGGCAATGAGCAGCGTGGTAAGTATTAGCAGCCTAAAGGGCGGCGTAGGCAAAACATCGGTCGTGCTGGGGCTGGCCTCTGCCGCTCAGGCCAGCGGGCTCCGCACCCTCGTCATCGACCTCGACCCCCACGGGGACGCCTCAACCGGCCTCGGCGTGAACACCGCCGAAGGCACCGACATGGGCACCATCTTGCTCGCCCCTTCGGATTATTCCCTGGCGGACGAGCTCACCCCCGCTTCGTGGGCTACCCTCGGCAGCCTGGGCAACGCCTCCCGCACCGGACTGGACGCAGGCACCTGGGTTGGGCGCGCGTCCGCCCGTCTCACCGCCCTAGAGCAGCTCGACTCAGCCACCCTGCTCCCCCGCCTGGCAGACCTCCTTGAGCCTGTGCGCGAGAGCTTTGACCTGATTCTCATCGACTGCCCGCCCACCCTGGGCCGTCTCACTGAAATGGCGTGGGCTGCCTCTGACCGGGTGCTGTCTGTCGCCGAGCCTTCCCTCTTCTCTGTCGCGGGCTCCGAGCGCACCCTGCGCGCTATCGCCCGTTTCGAAGCCAATACCCCCTATGCCGTGGAGTCAGCCTCCATCGTGATCAATAAGGTACGCGCAGGCGACCCCGAACACGACTACCGCATCGAGGAAATGAAGGTGCTCTTCGGCGATCTGGTCGCTGAGACTATCCTGCCCGAGACGCACCTGCTCCAGCGCATTCAGGGATCCGCCTACCCGGTGCACTACTGGCCCGAAGAAGAAGCCCAGGAACTCGCCAGCGCCTTCACCGCGCTGCTGGCAGGCCTGCTCGATGTAGCTACGGAATAAGACGTATATGAGGGCACGGAGCTCACGCTTGCTGTTGACCCTCTCGCAGCTTCGCTTCGCTCAGGCGCGATTCACGCCAGCCCCAGCCAACAGCTTCGCCGTGAGCCCGTGCCCTCCCCGTTAGCGCAGCAAAAAACTACCCCTCCATCACATCTGCGAGGCGGGGTAGTTTTCTATGTTCTTTAGGCGCCGGCCTTGCGGGCTCGGCGGGCCGAAAGTTCGTCGTGGATCTCGGTCTCTGCCTGGATTTCCTGGGCGGTGCTTTCGCCGGGCAGTTCGCTCAGCGATACTTCCAGTTCGCGCCAGACACGGCCGATAGCGATGCCGAAGACGCCCTGGCCGGCCTGCACCAGGTCAATGACCTCAGAGGCCGAGGTGCATTCGTAGACCGAGGCACCGTCGGACATAAGGGTGATTCCGGCGAGGTCTTCAACGCCGCGGGAGCGCAGGTGGTCGACCGAGGTGCGAATCTGCTGGAGAGATACGCCGGTATCAAGCAGGCTCTTAACGATTTTGAGTACGAGCACATCGCGGAAAGAGTAAAGACGCTGGGAGCCAGAACCCTGGGCTGAGCGGACGGTGGGCTCCACCAGGTGGGTGCGGGCCCAGTAGTCGAGCTGGCGGTAAGTAATGCCTGCTGCCTTACAGGCGGTGGGGCCGCGGTAGCCCAGGTTTTCATCAACCAGAGAAACAGGGTCGTCAAAGAGGACGCCCTGCTCACCCACCGGTGAGGTGCGGGGCATGACATCTTCAAAGCCCAGCAGGGGCTGATCCATGGGGGCAGGTACGCCTCGCAGCGCGGCGGGAGCGCTAGGTTCACCGTTGTACTGTGTCACGGCTTGAGGTTCCTTCCCTTGAACTAATCATGGACTCTCTTATCCTACCTGCCCGGCCACCCTTTTGTCGGTTAATCGGTCGGCAGGGGCACCGGCGTTTTAACGTGGTTCTGGTCATTAAGACAGACCACGTTCACCCGGTGCCCCTCGCGCAAGGTTAGGTGGGGTTAGTCGAAGCTGGGCATACTCCCGGCTACCAGGGCCATGTGCAGGCGGAGCAGCAGCTGGGCAATATCACCGGCGAGTTCGGCCGCACGGGCCTGGGACTCTTCGTCCTTACGCAGGGCCAGGGGGCCCACCGCGGTTTCAACCAGGTCGACTTCGCGGTCGGCAGCGGCCCGGAAGGCTCGCAGGTGGCGCGGGTGCAGGCCGTGGGCGGTGAGCTGGTCGCTCACCCTCGTAACAGCCAGGTCGTACTGGTCGTACTCTTCTTTGTTGTCTGCCAGCAGACCGTAGTTCATGAGCTCACGTAGCAGGGGCATATCGACCCCGGCTGCCTGGCCCAGCTCACGCAGGGTGTAGGTGCGGGCCGGTTCTGCCTCGGCTGCCGGGCGGGCGCTCGGCAGCTCTTCGGCACCCGGCTGCGCGGACGCGTCCGCCCCGCTCCCCTGCCCCTCGGCAGGTTCGCTACCGGGGGCGGGTGCTAGCCCCGCGTCGATGTCAGCCAGGCGCTGGCGGATCACCTTGAGCGGCAGGTACTGGTCGCGCTGCAGCTGCAGCACAAAACGCAGGCGCTCAATATCTTCTTCGGAGTACTTGCGGTAGCCGGTATTGGTACGCTGCGGGCTCACCAGACCCTTATCTTCAAGAAAGCGAATCTTCGAGGCGCTAATGCCCTCAAATTCCCCTTCAAGGGCGCTGAGCACCTGACCGATGGTCTTATTTTTTGCCCCAGCAGTTTCAGCAGAGTGAGCCTGAGCCATGGTTACTGCCCCTGGCCCTGGTAGAAGGCGAAGTGGAACTTGCCGATGTAGATTTCGTCGCCGTTGCGCAGGTAGGCCTCGTCCACGCGGTCCTTGTTGACGTAGGTGCCGTTCAGGGAGTCAGCATCGGTCAGGATGAAGCTGCCCGCGTTGGGGATGAAGAGGGCGTGGCGGCGGGAGACGGTGACGTCATCCAGGTAGATGTCTGACTGGGGGCTACGGCCTGCGATGATGGGCAGGTCAGCGCCATCTTCGTCGGTTTCGGGGTTCAGGAGGAAGCGCGCGCCCTTGAACTGGCCATCCAGACCAATGAGGACGGCCGACCCGGCGGGCAGGGTTGCCAGCAGGTCGCGTTCTTCGGCGGTGGGGTTATGGGACTGGGATACACCCAGGGCTACCATGGCGATGGTGCTTGTGGGCGGGTGTGCTTCATGCTGGGCCATACGGTCTCGTCCTTATGTCTTCGGGCGGCGGGGCCTACGCCCGTACTGTGCCTGTGTTCTAAACGTTATGTGTGGTGTGGTGTAAGCGGTTCAAGGTCACAAAATGGTAAACAGTGAACCGTTCGTTTAATCTTAGCCACTTCGCTCCTATTCTGCCCAGTTCATGCCGTGTTCTCTCACCAAATTTTCCTGATTTTTACCGAACGCAAAAGGGCCGCCCTTTCACATAGAAAAGGCGGCCCTCGCAGGCGGTCGTAACCGGGCGTTCTAGCCGTTTTTTAGGCGATTTCTGCCTCGTAATCAGCGGCTGAGAGCAGTCCCTCAAGGTCTGCGGCGTCGCTGGGGCGAACTTCGATCAGCCAGCCAGCGCCGTAGGGATCTGAGTTGACGGTTTCGGGAGCATCAGCCAGGTCTTCGTTGACGGCAACAACTTCACCGGCAATAGGGGCAAAGAGGTCAGAGACGCTCTTGGTGGATTCAATTTCGCCGAAGGTTGCTTCTGCGTCGATGGTTTCGCCTACCTCGGGCAGATCGACGTAGACTACGTCGCCCAGTTCGCCCTGTGCGTGGTCGGTGACGCCGATACGGACGGTGCCATCAGCGGTGAGTTCACTGACCCACTCGTGCTCTTTGGTGTACTTGAGTTCTGCAGGAACGTTGCTCATCGGAGGTGTCCTTTTCTTTCGTGGGACTTTTGTGGGAGTGCCGATCGAGGTGCGTGAAACTCGACGAGGTGAGCTCCGACGAGGGAGAAGGAGCTCTCACCTAACGATTATATGACACAGGGTACAGGTGCTGGTGGCGGGCGCCACCGAAACGACCGGGTTTTCTCTTAAATAAAAAAGGACGCCCCACCCCACTTCCCTACGCCGGGGAAGCGGGGTGGGGCGTCCTTACCTAGACCTCTTAGATAACACCCTCAGAGAACTTGTAGGGGTTACCGAAGCGGTGGGCGGTGATGGAGACTGCCTGCTCGCGCACGAAGGGCAGCATCTCGATGCGGCCGGCTTCGGTGACAGGCTGGAAGTAGACCGCGATGTCGGGGCGGCCGTCGAGTGCCTCGTAGATGCTGGTGACGTCGCTACCGATGTAGCGGATGCGGGCACCTTCGAAGGCGGTTCCCTCAAGCTGCTTTGAGGGGGTCTTTGCAATCTTGGCCAGCGAAGCCCGGTAGGCGGCGTCGCTCTGGTCAAGCAGGGTGACGCCTGCGCTGCGCAGGGCGCCGGCAACAGCTACCGGGATGCTCTGGCCGGTGGAGAACTCGATGGTGGCACCGGCTGCTACACCTGCAAGGAGCACGCGCAGGGCACGGTCGCGGTCGCCGTTCTCGTCCAGTCGTACCTGAACAGTGGTGGGTAGGTAGCGCAGGATGTTGCGCTCAACGCCCAGCTGGCTGGGGTCGTGGCCTACACCGAATTCAGTAGCCCAGGCTTCGGCATCGGAGCTAGCCGCGCGGGCCAGCATGTCCAGGGAGCCGTCGTTGGTGGCGGTGGGTTCGCGCAGGGCAGCCAGAATGGAGCGGACGCCCGCGTGTGAGGGGGCGGTGGTGGCGGTGGACTCTGCGGTTTCCCAGTCGGAGAGGGCAACCAGGTAGTTGGGGCCACCGGCCTTGGTGCCGGAACCTACGGTTGACTTCTTCCAGCCGCCAAAGGGCTGACGCTGCACGATAGCGCCGGTGATACCGCGGTTGACGTAGAGGTTACCTGCCTGAACCTTGGAGAGCCAGAGTTCCAGCTCGCCGGAGTCAAGGGAGTGCAAGCCAGCGGTCAGACCGTAGTCGGTGGCGTTCTGCAGTTCGATAGCCTCTTCGAGGGTAGCGGCCTTCATGACGCCCAGGATGGGGCCGAAGTACTCGGTCAGGTGGTATTCGCTGCCGGGCTTGACGCCTGCGCGAACGCCGGGTGACCAGAGGCGGCCGGTCTCATCGAGCTGTTCGGGCTTGATGATCCAGGTTTCCCCCTCACCCAGGGTAGTCAGGCCGCGCTTGAGCTTGCCCTCGGGCTTCTCGATGACGGGGCCCATTTCTGATTCGATGTCCTGGGGGTGGGCAACGTGCAGGGACTTCACGGCGTCAACCAGCTGGTTGTAGAAGCGCTTGGACTCCCCTACCGAACCAACCAGAATCACGGTGGATGCAGCCGAGCACTTCTGGCCTGCGTGGCCAAAGGCTGAGTAGACGACGTCCTTGACCGCCAGGTCGAGGTCGGCATTGGGGGTGACGATGATGGAGTTCTTGCCGGAGGTCTCGCCGAAGAGGGGCAGGTCCTTACGCCAGGATCGGAACATCTCGGCGGTCTCGTAGCCACCGGTCAGAATCAGGCGGTCAACGGCGGGGTGGGCAATCATCTTTGAACCGGCGTCGCGGTCGGTGACCTTGACCAGGCGCAGGGCCTCGCGGGGTACACCAGCTTCCCACAGCACCTCAGCAATGAGAGCACCGATGCGGGCGGTGTTGGAGGCGGGCTTGAAGATAACCGCTGAACCCGCTGCCAGGGCTGAGATAACGCCACCGACGGGGATTGCGGTGGGGAAGTTCCACGGCGGGATGACCAGGGTTAGCTTGACCGGGCGGTGCTGGGCGCCGTCTACCGAGTCGAGGCGCTCTGCCAGCATGGCGTAGTAGTAGGCGAAGTCAACGGCTTCTGAGACTTCAACGTCGCCCTGGTCCAGGGTCTTGCCAGCCTCGTGGGCCATGATTTCCATGAAGTCGCCGCGGCGTACTGCCAGGGCTACAGCTACCTTACGCAGAATCTCGGCACGCTCTGAGGCGGGGCGGGCACCCCAGGCCTCGCCAGCTGCCACGGTCTCGGCAACTAGGGTTTCGGCGTCCTCGGCAGAACCCAGCTCATTGGCGGCCAGGGTTTCGATACCGATCTGGGTGGTCTTTGAACGCTCCAGGATAGCGCGGCCCCACTCGCGGTTACCTGCCAGGGCGGGGTCGGTATCGGGGGTGTTTTCGAAGGTGCCGTCGGCGGGCTTGAATACGTTCTCTTCGGTTTCTTCCAGACGGTTCTGGGTACGCTGCGGGGGCTGTACCTCGTCGGTGACCTCATTCAGGGAACGCAGGAAGCGGTTCTTCTCGCGGTCAAAGAGGGCCAGTGAAGAATCGAGGTCAAAGACGGCGCTCATGAAGTTCTCGCTTGAGGCGTTTTCCTCCAGGCGGCGAACCAGGTAGGAGATTGCGACGTCGAACTCTTCGGGGCGTACGACGGGGGTATAGAGCAGCAGGTGGCCTACGCGCTGGCGAATGACCTCAGCCTGCTGGGAGGCCATACCGATGAGCATTTCGAACTCGATGTCCTTTTCGACACCGCGGTCTTCGGCCAGCAGCAGGGCGAAGGCGACGTCGAAGAGGTTGTGGCCGGCAACACCCAGGCGGATGTTCTTGGTGTGCTCGGGCTGCAGGGCGTAGTTGAGGATGCGCTTGTAGTTGGTATCTGAGTCCTGCTTGGAGTCGCAGGTGGTCAGGGGCCAACCGTGTACAGCGGCTTCAACCTTCTCCATAGAAAGGTTGGCACCCTTAACCAGGCGGACCTTAATACGGGCACCACCGGCCTCAACGCGCTTAGCTGCCCATTCCTGCAGGCGCTGCATCGCAGCCAGGGTGTCGGGCAGGTAGGCCTGGAGCACGATACCGGCTTCGAGGTTCTTCAGGTGGGGCTGGTCAAGGATCTTGGTGAAGACCTCGATGGTCATATCGAGGTCCTTGTACTCTTCCATATCCAGGTTGATGAACTTCTGGACAGGAGAGTTAGCGGCTAGCTCGTAGAGAGGGGTCAGGCGGCGGACGGCTTCGTCCACGACTTCTTCGAAGGCCCAGTGGGAGTGGGGGCCAGATACCGAGGAAACCTTAATGGAAACGTAGTCGACGTCGTCGCGGGCCAGCAGGCGCTTGGTCTCGGTCAGACGGCGCTCTGCTTCGCGGTCGCCGAGCACTGCTTCGCCCAGCAGGTTGATGTTGAGCTTGTTGCCGGTTGAGGTGAGGTGCTTGATGGCGGGGCCCAGCTTTTCGTCGCGGGCATCGACAATCAGGTGGCCGACCATCTGGCGCAGGACGGTGCGGGCGATCGGCACGGTGGGCCAGGAGGCCTTAGCGGCCAGCTTGCCACCCAAACCTACGGCGCTCTTCATGTACCAGGGAAGGAAGGAGGGCACGATGGGGGCAATGCGGCCCAGGTTCTTACCGGCAACGGCCTGGTCTTCGGGGCGTACCACACCGTCGACAAAGCCGACGGTAAATTCAAGGCCGTTGGGGTCCTTCAGGACGCCTGCCAGCTTCTCTGCTGCGGGGTCGGCGGGGATGTTCTGGGCTGCTTTGACCCAGTCCGCGACGAGCTGGACGGCCTGGTCAGCTAGCTGCTGATGGTGGGTATCGCTAAAAGGCTGTGCCAAGGGTGGTACCTCCTGCTAGCCCGCACAAGGGCGGGGTGAATTTGTTGCTTGTTATCCATTTCACCATCTTTAGGTGTAAGTTACACTATTAGAAAAAATGAATATTATTTAGGCAGTACGTTTAGTTCTGCTAATCTGTATTCGTGACGCTATTCACCCCTTCCTAAGGAGTGCCCCATGTACGATTTGCGCCGCCTGGCCATGCTGCTTGAGATCCACGAGCGAGGCACGCTCGCCGCTACAGCTAAAGACCTACACCTGACGTCCTCCGCTATATCCCAGCAGATAACCACCCTGGAAAAAGAGGTGGGCACTCCCCTGCTGCGTAAGGTGGGGCGCCGAGTGGAGCTGACCACCGAGGCCCTAATTCTGGTGGAGAGCACCCGCAATATTTTGAAGGAGCTGGACGCCGCCCGCACCCGCATCACCCTGCTGGAGGGGGTACCTGCCGGGCAGGTACGACTGGCGATTTTCCAATCGGCAGCCAAGGCTCTGTTGCCGGGCGCCCTGGCTCATCTGGCGGAGCACGCCCCGCAGGTGCAGCTGCACGTGGTGCAGATTGACCCCGAAACCGGTCTCTCACTGACCCGAAGCCGGGAGTTTGACCTTGTGATTGCGGAGTCCTACCCCCACCACTACATTCCCGAGTACCCCGAGCTCACCTCTGAACTCTTGACCGAGGACGCCCTCAACCTAGTAGTTGCCACCGATTCCGAGGTTGAGAGCTTGGACGATGCAGCCCGCCTGCCCTGGGTTTTTGAGGGTGAGCATAATACGTCACGCACCTGGGGTATCAATCAGTGCCGGGCTGCGGGGTTTGAGCCGCAGGTGCGCTATGTAATCGATGATTTGAACACGCATTTGCAGCTGGCAGCGGGCGGGGCAGCGGCCATTATGCCGTCCTTTGCCCTGCCCGCTGCCGGCAACGAGTTGAGCCGGGCACACGGGGTGAAGGCTATTCCGCTGCCAGGTGCCCCCTACCGCGAAATTTATGTGGCTACCCGCACCGAAAGCACAGGCCAACCCGCTATTAGGGCGGTGAAGGACGCCCTGCAAACAGCGGTGGACACTCCCCCGCATCTGGACCCAAAAAGAAGGCAGTAAAACACATGTTCACCCTTTTTTCAGTTGCAGAGACCCCCATCGCCCAAGATTTTTCCCTTGACCCCACCGTACTGGCTGAAGTAGCTGACACTCCATGCCTAGGGCGCTTACTCTCTTCCCATGTACTTGAGGTTGAATCTCTGAGTTATTTGGGTAGCCAAGCCCCCACCGCGGCAATGGAAAACCTGGGACCTGCCCTTCGCTATTCCATAGAACGGCGGATTTGCCTCTGGCTCGGTCTTGTAGATGTAAATGACCTACCCCGTATCCAGGCTATTCTTGGTGACTCCTGCCAAGTAGCGGGCCCAGAAGTCAGCCCACCTGAGAGCTGGAAACACCGTCTACCTACAAGCTCCAGCGTCCAGCCCATCGCCGTCAGCCCCCAGCGACTCCTGCGGATCCTCCTAGCCCCCTCCAGCCCCCTCCAAGAATGTACCCTGCGGCACCTTGAAGGCATCGACCCCAAACGTATAGCCAGGTCAGAACTCCTTGAGCTGCAGAGCAAGGGAATCCCCATGGTTCCCCGCTCCCTACCATTCCGGCTAGCCCATTCACCGATAGTGTGGGCCTACGCCCTGATCATGCTCTATTCGGCATGCCGGGCAATTCCGGTGGCCTTCCTGCCAGGTTTCCAGGGCAACATATGGATACTGTGGGGCCTAGACGTCGGCGGGGCCCTCCCCTATGCCTGGGGTGTCATTGCCATGTTTACCGCCCAAAAGGTCCTGGTACGCCTTGCCGCCCTCGTCCTTGCGCTTATTACCTTCCTGGCCCCCTATGCCTATTTCTGGTCCGCTGGCCAACACTACCCTTTCTATGTCAATGTCATTGTGGCCTGCATTATCACCTGCGCGGTAGGATTTGAAGTTTTCCGATATATACGCGAAAAACGGGTGCGGGCCCGAGTAGCTCAGGCAGGCGCTCCCCCTTTTCACCGATAACTGCGGTGGGTGCTTATCCTAGTCAGCCAGTTTTCTGGGCTGCTCTGCACCGAAGAAGGTCCGCCAGGCACAGGTGACAACGAACCAGCCCCCGCTGATCCAAAAAGCCACCAGCAACCAGAAGGGTTTTGCGGGGGCAAGGGCAATGAGGGCAGCCGTTGCTGCAATCCAAACAGTGATAGCTGCGATGTTAATACCCATAAACCTCTTCACACGGAAAGGATGGGTGTAATAGGTGGGGGTCAGGGTCAAGACGGCCAGGAGGACGATAGCAATGATATTGAAGGTGGCACCGGTGCCCATAATAAACATCACGGCAGCAACGATATTCCAGGCTGCGGGGAACCCAACGAAGTAGAAATCGCTGGATTTCCACTGTTCGTTGGCGTAGCAAAACATGGAAGAGGTCAGAACCAGAATAACGAGGGCCAAGGCCACAGGCTGCGGGCCGAGTGGTAGGGCAAGGTACATGAAGAGGGCAGGGATGAAGGTCCAGGTGAGGTAGTCGACGGCGATGTCGACGATTCCTCCGTCAAACCAGGGGATGACGTCCTTAACCCGGGCCTTACGGGCCAGGGTTCCGTCAACAGCGTCAACGACTAAGGCAATGCCCAGCCACAGCCACATAGCGGTGTAGTCCCCTTCTATGAGGGCGATCCCGGCGAGGGTTGCCCAGGCGAGGCCTGTGAGAGTGAAGGCGTGGACGAGCCAGGCGGCTAGTCGCTGTTTGGCGGTTGGCATGGTTGCCCTTTCTGGCGTATGAAGTGGCTGCTGAGGTCTAAGGGTCAGTCTCTACTGTAGCTGTTTTTGGTCCCGACCCTCAGCGTCCAGTGCCCACTTTTCTTTCGAATGTCTGTAAGATTTTCGGACGTTCGAAAGAAAGGCGGGCAGCTGAGGCCAGTGTTGGTAGCTGGCACCGCCGCCAGAAGAAAAGCCTAGAGAAGCCTTTCTGCCAGGTCTGCCTCTACCACCAGGTCGGTGATCGCGCCGGTGGCTAGGGCGGCCCGCAGGGCAACTGCGCGGTGGCGGCCAGCAGCCGCGCACACCCGTCGTCCGATCTTCACCAGCTCAGCCGGGGTGGGACCGGTGGCCCGCTGGTTGACCGCCAAATCAGCCCAGGTACCGTCCTCCCGGATCATGACGGTGCACAAGTCCCCCACAATCCCCTCAGTCTGCAGCTGCCGCATCTGCTCACCATCAAAATAGCCACCGCTATAGACATGCGATTTCAGCTCACCACCGAAAGCACCCACACCAAAGAGGGCGACATCAACCTGCCGCTGCACCGCCAGCACACCGCGGACAGCCCGCTCCCGCCACATAGCAGCCTTGGTATCGGCAAAATCAAAGAAGGCAGGTACCGGAAAATGAACCATCTGGGCCCCGTAGGCAGCTGACACCTGCCCCAGAATCGCCCCCGAATAGGGAATGCCCGTATGCACCGCGTTGCCCGCCCCGTTGAGCTGAACCACAGTGACACCGGTCAAAGGACGCTTGGGGAGGAACTGGGCAACCTCGGTGACCGTAGAACCCCAGGCAACCCCCAGAGTAGTGCCGGGAACCATCAAAGAATCCACCAGGTTCGCTGTAGCTATTGCCACCCGGCGCATCCGGGCCTGCTCAGTTGCATGACCGGGGGCCCGCACCACCGTAGCTCTGACCCGGTACATATCAGAAAGACGTTTTTCAAGGGGGTCGGACCGGTAGGCGCGTTCATGAATTTGAATAGTTACAACCCCGGTTTCACGAGCCGTTTTGAGCAGGCGGGATACCGTTGGCCGAGACACCCCCAGGCGGCTGGCAATCGCTGCCATGGTCTGATGTTCCCCGTAGTAAAGGTGGGCTGCTTCAACCACCTGATTCTGACTTTTGTTCACCACCCCTCCATCATAGATGAAACTTCGTTCACCCAGCTGGCCTAACCTACACCCAGTGATTGAAATAGTGTCAAAGACAATAACAGGCAACCCGTCGCAAGGAAGATCCCCATGACTGCCACCTTCACCACCCAATCCCACCTCACCGCAGAAACCCGCACCCAGGCCCTAGCCACCATGACCGATGAAGCGGGCGTAGACGTCCTCATCATCGGCGGCGGCGTGACCGGCGCAGGCATCGCCCTGGACGCCGCAACCCGCGGCCTACGCACCGCCATCGTTGAGGCAGGCGACTGGGCAGCTGGCACCAGCGCTTGGTCCTCCAAGCTCGTGCACGGCGGCCTGCGCTACCTCTACAACCTCGACTTCAAACTGGTTGCCGAAGCTCTCAAGGAGCGCGGCCTGCTGCTCGAACGCACTGCCCCCCACCTGGTCAAGGCCCAGCCCTTCCTCTGGCCCCTCAAAATGCCCGTGATTGAGCGCGCCTACTCCGCTGTGGGTATCGGCATGTACGACACCATGGCCTTCGCCGGTGCCGGCGGCCACCGCACCGTGCCCGCCCAGCGCCACTTCACCAAGGAAGGCACCAAGAAGGTCTTCCCCGGTATCAAAGATTCAGCCTTCACCGGCGCTATTCAGTTCTACGATGCCCGCGTGGACGACGCCCGCCTGGTCATCGACCTCGTCCGCACCGCCGCAGGCTACGGCGCTCTGGCAGCTTCCCGCACCCAGGTCACCGCTATTAACAAGGACGCCGCCGGTCGAGTCACCGGCGCCCAGATCGTAGACCTTGAAACCGGCGACGAGAAGACCGTCAAGGCCGCCCATATCATCAACGCAACCGGCGTGTGGACCGAAGAGTCAGAGTCCATGGCAACCAAGGAGCAGGGTCTGAAGGTGCTGGCTTCTAAGGGCGTGCACATCACCGTGCCCCGCGACCGTATCAAGGCAACCAGCGGTATCTTCACCAAGACCGAAAAGTCCGTGCTCTTCATCATCCCCTGGCAGCGCTACTGGATCATCGGTACCACCGATACCCCCTACACCGAGGACCGCGAGCGCCCCGTCGCCACCAAGGCTGACATTCGCTACGTGCTCGACCAGGCCAATAAGCTGATTGCCGATGAGCTGACCGAGGCCGATATCATTAGCTCTTACGCTGGTCTGCGCCCCCTGCTGCAGCCGGTGGCTAAGAAGGGTGAGAACGCCGCATCGACCAAGGTGTCGCGTGAGCACACCGTCATGGAAATCGCCCCGGGTATGAGCGCTATTGCCGGTGGTAAGCTGACCACCTACCGCGTGATGGCTGAGGACGCCGTGGACTTTGCCCTGGGCGACCGCGCTAAGACCCTGCCCTCTGTCACCGAGAACATCAAGCTGGTCGGTGCTGAAGGTTATGAAGCTTTGGCTGCCCGCGCCGATGCGCTGGCCGCTGAGAACGGCTGGGATGCTGCCCGCGTGGAGCACCTGCTGGAGCGCTACGGCGCTGAGCTGGCCGATATTATCGCCCTCATCAAGGAAGACCCTTCCCTGGGTACTCCCCTGGCGCAGGCCCCCCAGTTCCTGCGGGCCGATGTGGCCATGGCCGTGCGTGCCGAAGGTGCCCTGCACCTTGAGGACGTGCTGGTGCGCCGCGTCCGCCTGGATCTTGAGGCTACCGACCGCGGCCTGTCCGCCGCCGACGAGATCCTTGAGATTATGGCCGCTGAACTTGGCTGGGACGAGGCCACCGTGGCCCGCGAAAAGGCGATTTACGCCGAGCGGGTTGAGGCTATCGCCGCAGCTGAAACCCATACCGAGGACGCGGACGCCGCGGCTGAGGTTCTCGGGGCAACCCACGTGGCTCCCCGACGTCCTGTCACTACTCTCCACTAAAACATCATTAATCACTAACAACTGCCGGGTGCCCGTTTCGGGCACCCGGCCCGCACAGAAAATACGAGGTCAACGATGAGCTCACTACTGGTAGCTGGCGCTGAAGCTAGCGTCCAGGCAAGCGCCCTTATCTCAGCAGACGGCAATGCGACCCTGCTTGGCGCTTTTGTTTCTGAAGTTATCGGTACCGGCATTCTGATTCTGCTGGGTGCTGGCGTGTGTGCCGCAGTTACCCTGCCCAAGTCAGCCGCTAAGAATACCGACTGGCTGACCATCGCCTTTGGTTGGGGTTTTGCGGTTTTCGCGGCCGTTTATATGTCTGCCCCTTCAGGTGCTCACCTCAACCCCGCTGTTACCCTGGGTCTGTTGATTGCTGGCAACGACTTTGCCCCCGGAATTGCACCCGGTATCGGTAACTTCTTCGTCTACGTCGCAGCCCAGATGATCGGCGCCTTCCTCGGCGCCTGGGGCGCCTACCTGGTCTACAAGAAGCACTTCGATGAGGCAGAGCCCGGAACCACCAAGGGCATCTTCTCCACCGGCCCGGCCATCCGCTCCTACGGTTGGAACACCGTGACTGAGGCCTTCGGCGCTTTCGTTCTGGTGGGCTTCGTCCTGGCCTCCGGCAGCACCCCCTCGGGTCTTGGCCCTCTAGCTGTCGCCTTCATCGTTGTAGCAATCGGCCTCTCCCTGGGTACCCCCACCGGCTACGCCATCAACCCCGCCCGCGACCTGGCTCCCCGTATCGCCCACGCCCTTATGCCCATCAAGGGTAAGGGTTCCTCCGACTGGGCCTACGCCTGGGTTCCCGTTGTTGGCCCCCTCATCGGTGCAGCAGCAGCTGCCATCCTCGTCCCCGCTCTGCTGGTCTAAGCCGAGCACCGGCGTCCGCGCCCTAAACTAAAGACAACCCCTTACCGCGCCAAGGACGGCGCGCACACGAAAAGAGAAAAACCATGTCACAGCTCCCCGAGCGTAAGAAGTACGTCCTCTCCATCGACCAGGGCACCACCAGCTCCCGCGCCATTCTCTTCACCAAGTCCGGTGAAATCAAGAGCGTCGGCCAGTACGAGCACGAACAGATCTTCCCCAAGGCTGGCTGGGTTGAACACGATCCGCTGGAAATCTGGGAGAACGTCCGCAAGGCCGTCGGTGAAGCCCTCACCAAGGCAGAGGTTAACCACCACGAAATCGCCGCCGTCGGCATCACCAACCAGCGTGAAACCGCCGTTGTCTGGGACAAGAACACCGGTAAGCCCGTCTACAACGCCATCGTTTGGCAGGACACCCGCACCCAGAAAATCTGCGACGAGCTGGCTGGTGAGGACGGCCCCGGTAAGTACCACGATATCGTCGGTCTCAACCTGGCCACCTACTTCTCAGGCCCCAAGGTCAAGTGGATCCTCGACAACGTCGAAGGCGCCCGTGAGAAGGCAGAAGCAGGCGATTTGCTCTTCGGTAACACCGACACCTGGGTGCTCTGGAACCTGACCGGTGGTGTTGAGGGCGGCGTACACGTCACCGACGTCACCAACGCTTCCCGCACTCTGCTGATGAATATCAAGACCCTTCAATGGGACGAATCAATTGCCGCTGACATGGGCATTCCCATGAGCATGCTGCCCGAGATCAAGTCCTCCTCCGAAATCTACGGCTACGGCCGCTCCAAGGGCCTGCTCAACGGCACCCCCATCTCAGGTATTCTGGGCGACCAGCAGGCAGCCACCTTTGGCCAGGCTTGCTTCGAAAAGGGCATGGCCAAGAACACCTACGGCACCGGTAACTTTATGCTCATGAACACCGGTAACAAGCCCGTTATCTCAGAAAACGGCCTGCTCACCACCGTGGCCTACAAGCTGGGTGACGCCGACCCCGTCTACGCCCTCGAAGGCTCCGTTGCGGTCTCCGGCTCCCTGATCCAGTGGCTGCGCGACAACCTCAAGATGATCGACAACGCCTCCGAGTCAGAAGAACTGGCGACCAGCGTTGAGAACTCCGGCGGCGCCTACGTCGTCCCCGCATTCTCCGGCCTCTTCGCTCCCCACTGGAAGTCAGATGCCCGCGGCGTCATCGTTGGCCTGACCCGCTACGTCAACCGCGCACACATCGTCCGCGCTGCTCTTGAAGCAACCGCCTTCCAGACCCGCGAAGTGCTGGACGCCATGAACGCCGACGCCGAGGCAGCCGGCACCAAGGTTTCCCTAGAGGAACTGCGCGTGGACGGCGGTATGACCGCCAACGAGTTCCTCATGCAGTTCCAGGCTGACCTGCTGGGCGTACCCGTCATCCGTCCCAAGGTCATTGAAACCACCGCCCTGGGTGCCGCCTACGCCGCAGGTATCGCCGTCGGCTTCTGGGACGGTGAGCAGGACGTCATCGACAACTGGTCCGAAGACAAGCGCTGGGAACCCCAGATGGACAAGGACGAGGTCGAACGCCAGTACCGCCTGTGGAAGAAGGCTGTCTCCAAGACCCTGGACTGGGTCGATGAGGACGTCGAACAGGACTAAGCACCCGGCTAAGTCGCAATCTAGCGCTAGGCTGGTTGTCTTGCGCTGAAACAATAGCCCTGCATCGTCACCTACCGGTGAGGTGCAGGGCTATTTGTATACCGCCGAACTAGACTACTTACATGACCTACCACGCCCATACCCTTACCCCGCTGGGTGAAATGATCTTGGCCTCCGACGGGCAGGCCCTCACCGGTGCCTGGTTTACCGGCCAAGCCCACTTCCCCAAGCAGGAGGACCTGGGGCATCGCGTTGAGGTGAGCGACTGTGAGGTGCTGACCGATGCCCAGGCCCAGCTGCTGGAATACTTTGCCGGGAAACGGACCGTTTTTGAGCTGCCGATCGCTCCTGACGGCACCGATTTTCAGCTGGCGGTGTGGGCGGCCCTGCGCGAGATTCCCTACGGCTACACCACCACCTACGGGGCTATTTCCAAGATTGTGGGACCGGGTGCCCCGGCTCAGGCGGTTGGCCAGGCCGTGGGCCGCAATAAGGTCACCATTTTTATCCCCTGCCACCGGGTGGTAGCCTCAGACGGCAAGCTCACCGGCTACGCGGGCGGGCTGGAACGTAAAGAGTTTCTGCTGGCCCTCGAAGAGCCCAGCGCCGAGATTGAAGGGCGGCTCTTCTAATGACCGATACCCGGGTAGGTACCGACGGGCTAGTGCGCCCGGTCTGGGCCGCAGACGATGGTGATATGCAGGCCTACTACGACACCGAGTGGGGTGTGCCCGTCACCGACGAGCAGGGAGTCTTTGAGCGCCTCTGCCTCGAAGGTTTTCAGGCCGGGCTCTCCTGGCGCACTATCTTGACCAAGCGCGAGGCCTTCCGCGAGCTCTTTGAGGGCTTTGAGGTTGAGAAGGTTGCGGCTTTCACCGAGGACGACGTGGAGCGGCTAGCTGCGGACGCCCGCATTATTCGCCACCGCGGCAAGATTCGCGCAGCTATCGGCAACGCCCAGGCAACAGTCGCCCTGCGGTCGGTCGGCTGCGTGACGGCTCCCGGCGGAGCCGCCATCGACCTAGCGGCGCGGACGCTTGCGGCAGGCCAGCAGGTTGAGGCAGGTTTACCCGCCCTCATCTGGTCTTTCATGCCCGAGCGCACCCCGACCCCGGCCGTCCTCTCCGATATTCCCACCCAGGATGAGAACTCCCTGCTTCTCTCCAAAACCTTGAAGAAGTTGGGCTTTAAGTTCATCGGGCCCACCAGTGCCTACGCCATGATGGAAGCTATCGGCGTGCTCGATACCCACCTGGTGGTCTCCCACCGCCGCGGCATCTCAGGCCTGTGGAGCGAGGACGGCACGCGGCGAAACTGAAACTCCGTATGCGGGGAGCCAGATTCAATGGCCAAGCAAGCTTCTAGAACATCAGTTATAAGGACCCATGAATCGTGAACCGTTCAAATGCATCATGTGAGTTGGCTCTTCAGCAATCCAGGCTTCGGTCTCCCACGCCAAATCAGCAATAAACCTCCGAAGCGTTGCGCGGTCTGGGAAACAAGAAACATATACCAGCCCCGCAGAAGTCTGTGAAAATAGAGATTCGAGCTCTGAATAACGCCAATGGTCGACAGGGCCGTGCGTTGAGCATGCCTCTATAAGAAACAGCCAATGTTTATCGGGCTGATACACGATAAGATCCGGCATTTTTCCATGTTCCGGGAGTTCGATACCTAGCTCACGAAGCCGTTCCCTATCGTATGTGCCTTCCTTACTATCAGCATCGCCGATATAGAGAACCTGAGCGTCAGGAATGAACTGAGGGCAAAAGTCTGTGATGATCTTTTCAATCAGCTGGTTTTGCCCGCCTCGCTTTAACGAGACCTTTTCCCCTTGCGGCAGAGTTATGCTAAATCTCGACCGCTCTCTAGCTTTAGCGTACTTATCGGTAAGAACGACCTTGGACTTTAGATATTTTTCTATTATTTTTCCACTGCTATCGCCCTGGTAGGAGCGGACGACTGCGAGCGCTTCATCAGAAAGACGGTAAACATTTTTTGATGAATTTGTGGGTCTTTCAGGGTCATCATCATTATGTAGACAAAACCCCGCTTCAACGAACTGCTTCAGCACAAATCGTCTAATAGTTTCTCGCGTATTTTCAGCAACCTGAAAATCTAGCTCCTGCCGCATCCAGTCCATAATCGAGCGGACACCCATGCGAGGGTTGCTTGCTTCGGCCCAGTCTTGCTCAAAATTAAGCTGGGCTAAAGCTAGAAGGGTTCTTGCGGCCATTACGTTAGTGCGCTGCCTATCAAACCCTAGCGTAGTGAGAAGTTTTTGTGCGTCGTTAAGCTGCGGCATGCACTTTGTCCTTGTTGCCTAGCACTTCGTATACAGCTGCATCGGGGTCAAGCCCGGTGCGCGCTATATCTCTTAGTTGCTGTGTCGAAGGGTAGGGCATCATCCGTAAATCGGTAGCGTTCACCTGAGTATGGCCAGAGAAAATACGAAAGTATCTATCGACGTAGCTTGAGTTCAGCCACAGTGTTAGCCCTAGAGCTAAATCTTGCGAAAGCCCCTCCCCCTGACTGTGAAAGTAATTGGTCTTATTATCAAAAGCAGCCTTCTCTTTCGACGACCAGATCGCTGCTGTAACTCTACGTTTTTCTTCTTTAGCGCTAAAACGTTTAACCAGCACAAAAATACCAGGGGCAACAGTGTTTTTATCTTCTGTTGTTGTTTGGTAATACTGAGGTTTCTTCAGATCTGCTTTCGGGTGCTGCAGATTTCCTGCTGTAAAATGCGCTGGATATACCAAGGGAACAGTTAGTTTATTCGGCTTGAGTTGAAGTTTATCTTTATTCCTAAAGTCAACAACTTTTCCAGTTGACACTTGCAGTCCAATATCGCTGAGGTGATGAGTAGCCCGTGCCATCCAAGCGATAATCTCTTCATCTTCTTGATGGGCAGGAACAAAGATTACTCCCTGCGACTCAACTGCTTCTCTAGCAACGGTTCGGGTCTTGGTTTCTTGCCCTTGCGCTACTGAGCTGCTAATCAGCACGTGTTCGGTTGGCAGCTTATTCTCGAACTTAGTGATGACCGATTCTTGAAGTACTCCGGTGTCTTTAAATACTTCTTTCCGAGACTTAAAGGTATGGATATGGGTAAGTGAGCAGGTACGATGCAGAAGCTCTCGGTACTGTTGAAAATAGGGACCGTTCATCCATGAGCGGGGAGTAATAGCGATAAGCTGCCCATCAGGTGAAAGCATCTGTGCGCCAAGGGCAACAAATGCAGCATACAAGTTAGGAACATTTACATCGTGCACTCTCAGATGCTTTGCTTCAGCGCTTGACGCAGCTATCTTCGCATAAGGGGGATTCATGATGACCACGTCAAAGTCCTGCTCCTGTGGGTCTCCCGAGCTCATAAGATCCTGGTACGCCCAATACACAAAATCTTGCTGCTGGACGGTGTAGGTGAAATCTCCCAGGTGAGCCTCAGCATCAGCAAGAGCGGCTTCAAGAGTTGCTAACAGCGAAGGGTCTTTTTCGATAGCTACAACGTGGATAGGCATCTGGGGTAAAGCTTCTCGGATACGTTGACCTGCTGCAATGGCCAATACGCCAATACCTGCACCGGGATCAAGAATTCTGATTTCTTTTTTCTCTGCTAATGGTGAGACGTCTACCAGGTCTGCCATAATTTCCGCTACCGCAATGGGCGTGAAGAACTGCTCAAATTCACTCAGATTTTCTAGACCTATGCGCTGAAGCGTTGAGGTGCGTACATTTTCTGTACGTTGAAGCAGTGTATTCATGTATCAGGCCCTCTAGTTGGTGCAGTAGGTCAAGCTGAGATAGTTCTGGTGACCGTTCTTAAAGTCTACTGAACTGCTTCTTTATCTGTATAGGAGCTGCCGAGAGCTAACCTGCGTAGGCTTCACCCCGTGTCCAGCTAGAACCTATGAGCCCCGCACATAGGCTACGGGGCTCATAGCTTATCAAGCTGAATTTTATGAGGAGCGACGAGAACGTACGACGGTGGTTCCGCCTCCAATCACCAGGAGCAGGGCACACAGCCCTATAGCTGCCAGGCCCGGGGCGACGCCGGTTGAGGCAAGCTGACCTGTTGAAGGCTTTGTTTGTTCTTGGTGTGCCTGTGTCTTTGCACTGCTTGTAGCTTGTTCTGCAGAACCTACAATCTGAGGTGCGGCAGTGGTATTCGCTGTAGCCCCTGTGCCCCCGTGGGAGGGTCGAGTCTGGGCAGCTTGCTGCTCAGCCCCAGAGCTAGCTGAGGGGCTAGGGGCAGGTACCGGGGCAGCAGGAGTAGCTGAAGCTGATGGCTCAGGGTCGCGCGCCGCCTCAGGGCTGGGCTCCTGGGTTGCTTCAGGCGTAGGGGTTTCGGTTGTTTCGGGAGCTGGTTCTGGTGTTGTTACAGGGCCAGGAACCGGCTGAGCAATGGGTGTCTCGTCAATCTCGTCGCTGGGATTCGGAGACTCTTCGGGTAGAGGCTCTTCAGCGTCTAGGGCGTCCTCGGCTGCATCCTGGGCAAGAAGGTATTCTAGCTTTTCGGGGTTAGTCTCATTGATTTCACCCCAGGCGGGGTCTGCCACATCGGTTCGACTAATTCCGCTCAGGCAGCTCCAGTCGTCAAAGAGGTTGTACTGGAGCCGCAGGCTGGTCAGGCTGGTATTTTCTTCCCAGACTTTCATAGGGCAGGGATCGCTAATGAAGTTGTTGCGAAGATCAACGCTTTCAATGGTTTCTAGGGTAGTGAGGGGGCCGACCGACGTAATTCGGTTATGGCGCAGGGACAGCGTGCGCAGATAAGGAGTAGTTGAGAAAGAGGTTCCGCTCATATCGCTCACGCGGTTGTTGTCTGCCCGCACGGTGTAGATATGGTAAGGCAGGCCTTTCAGACTGGTGAGACGGTTATTATTCACCGAGAGAGTCTGCAAATCAGTTAGCTCTGTGAGAGAGTCAATAGTCCTGATTTTGTTGTTGTCAGCGGTGATGCTTTGTAAAGAGGTCACCTTGGCTAAAGGGGCCAAAGACCTTACCTGATTATGCGAAATATCGATGCTGTGCAGCTTGGTAAGACCGGACAGAGGGGAAAGGTCTTCTACCGCGTGGTAGGGAATGCGCAGCCAGCTGAGGTTACGGGCATGCTCAAGGCCGGTCAGATCTTTGATTTTTTGGTCTTCAGGTACGTTGTAGCCGATGCAGGGTACCGTCTGGAGCTGCTGCAGTACCTTGTTGACGATAGCCGTTTCTTCGGGGATACCCAGGGTTGAGAAGATGCAGCTTCGCAGGGTGGGGTCAGGAACATTAACTTCGAAGGTTTCTTCATCAGGATCAATCAGGGGCGGACGGTAGAAGGGGTCCTCGTAGCGGTCGGGAAACAGCTTCCAGAAGATAGGGAGAGGGCGCTCAGGCGCCTGGGGGTCGCCGGTATAGATTTCAAAGGTGGCGACAAAAGGCGCACCTTTATCGCCGGAGTAGAAGCCGACGATGCGTTCTGAGAGCTGGGTAATCACCGGGGTATGTGAGTAGACCAGCAGAGTATTGCCGCGAATTTCCCAGGCTAAATCGGGGAGGTCTGCGATGGCTTCTTGGGTTGCGTTTGCGGGGCCTGTGCCTGCCATGGTGTTAGCGGTTGAGGCATCGACAAGAAGTTGTTTTGTGGCGAAATCAATAGTCAGGTTTTTGAAATGTACATCGAGGTAACCATCGTATTTACTCCAGTGCACGTGGCCGGTGAAATGGAGTTTGCCGGGGTTATCAGGGTCAAAGGTTTGGCCGGGTTTTGCTTGCCATTCGATGTCTTTAGTACCGGCCACTAGACCTGCACCGTCGAGGAAGTTTTCTGAGCTAGCCCCCAGATAGCTCCGCCAGCTATTGACGTAGTTCCAGTTGGCGCTACCTGCTACCAGGCGGTTTTCTTCCGAGGCTGGCAGGCTATCAACGCTAGCAAAGGTGGCGGGTAGGTCAGTAGCAGTGGGTGTGGCACTGGCGGTGGGAGCTGCGGCTCCGCCCATAATGAGCGCCGTAGTGAGAGCGGTTGTAGCAAGTAGTGGCTTCACGTCAGTCGTCCTTGATGAGGTGGTGTGTAGGGAGAGCACCGGCAGCCCCTTACGTATTACTTAGGGCTACCTTATAAATAAGTTTGGGTGCCTAAATATAATAATGAGGTAGGCCAAAACAAGACAAGGCCACCAGGGCAATTAAGTTATATTTTTACAACCTATTTATGATGAGTCACTGGCGCTTCATCGCCGCAGGCATCTATTCACTCCCCTGTGCGAAGATAGGAGCTATGACTTCCACTTTCCCTCCCGCCTCAGCTCCCACCGCCTGCGTCTGGATTAACGGTGATGCCGCCGAGGCTGCCACCTACTATGCACAAGCCCTGCCGCTGACTGCGTCCGCCCCGGCTCCCGGTATGGGCACCCTCAGCATAGACGGCACCGACCTGCTCCTGCTGGGAGCGGACGCCCGCGCCAAGCTACTGAGCATGGGCAAGATAGATTTGAACCAACTGTAGAGAGCCTATGAACCTGCTCGCTTACGCTCAGAAGCACCTGCACGATACTCCGCAGGAGCGTCCGCTCACCCACGTTGACCTCTGTCTGCTCAATGAGCTGGCCTACCTTCCCCTTGATGTGATTGCAGAGCACCATGCCGGGCTTACCTATGGGCTAGGTGCGGCGCAGATTTACCAGGAGTTCTACAGCGACAGCGAGCTGCGCGCCAACTGGTTCTTGGCTACCGCCCAGCGGCTGCAGCTGCTTAAGCTGGTGGCGGCGTCCGCCCGCTTTGCCGGGCTCAAGTTCTACCGCTATGAGGTACGGCAGGACGACGCCGAGCAGGTTCAGTTTGCGGCTCTCACCTTAGTGCTCCCCGGGGTGCTCAAACAGGTTATTTTTCGCGGCACCGACGATACGCTGACCGGCTGGAAAGAGGATTTTCATCTGGCTGCCCGGCAGCAGATCCCGGCTCAGGCGCTGGCGGTTGATTACCTCTCGCGCGCTCTGGCCCGGGCGCCGAATACGCCCCTGTATGTCACCGGCCATTCTAAGGGTGGGCATCTGGCGGTACATGCAGCCAGCATGCAGAGCGAGCAGGCCCAGAATCGCATTGACGAGCTGATTACCTTTGACTCCCCGGGCTTTGTTCCCGACTTTCTCGACCACCCCGGCTACCGGCGCACCCTGGATAAAACGGTGGAGTACATCCCGGTCGACAGCATCGTGGGCCGCCTGATGTTCAAGCAGGGCAGCCCGCAGGCGGTGGCCAGTAGCTTCTTCGGCCTGGTTCAGCATTCCATTTTTAACTGGCATGCTGATGCTCGGGGGCACTTCATGCTGGCTGAGCACCCCACGCCCGCCAGCGACCGGGTTGAGACGGTCACCCGGGCCTGGCTAGAGCGCCACTCCCCCGAAGAGGTGCAGCAGGTGGTGGATATTTGTTTTGGCCTAGCCATGGATGAGGGCTACACCAGCCTGCTAGCTATTAGCCAGAACATTGTGCCCTTCATCCAGCTCATGCGCACCAAAGCGCAGGGGCTTGACCCCGAAACCTACCAGCTAGTGCAGGGAGCCCTCGACGATTTCTTGGTCTTGTGGCGCCAAATCCGCGGTGAGCAGCGGAAGGCGAGCGGGGGCGTCCTTAAAATAGCTAGGCCCCGGCTTCTTCCCACCGTGCGGGTGGGGAGCCGGGACCTGGCTGATTTATTCTCTACTGAGCGGGGCGGACGCCTGCCCTAGCTGACGGTGACGCGTACGCCGGTCTTGGGGCGGGTCAGCAGCTGGGTCATGCTGAAGGTGGTGTCTTCAGCGTCTTCAGAGATAGTGACATTATCTGCTGAGAGCGCTGCGATGGTGGAGGACAGCGCAGCCACCGCGATTTTCTCGCCGGGGCAACGGTGACCGGTGAGCACATCGCCGCCACCTTGGGGGATGAAGCCCTTGATCGCTTCGTAGTCGGGCTGGTCGAGGAAGCGCTGTGGATCGAAGCTGGTGGCGTTCTTCCAGAGCTGGGGTGAGGTGTTGGTACCCAGAACGTCCAGCAGCACGCGCTGGCCCTTCTGAATTGGGCAGCCCGAAAGCTCGGTATCTTCCTTGACCATGGCGGGGAGCATGGGAACGAAGGGGTACTTGCGGCGGGTTTCCTGGGCGAAAGCAACGGCTTCAGGGATGTTGACCAGGCGTCCGTCGGCGTCCTCCACTGCCTTCTTGACCTTAGCGGCCCACTCGGGGTTCTCGACCATAGCGACGGCTGCGAAAGCGGCAAAACGGGAGACAGCCACGGTGGGGCGGGTGAGGTTCTGCAACTCAATACCGGCCAGCTTGGCAGTGACCAGCTCGCCCTTTTCGTCGCGCAGGTCAGCCATGTGACGTACTACCGAGTCGGGTTCGACGGTCAGTTCGCCGGAGCGGACCTTTTCGATGAGCTCTTCGGCCCAGGCATCCAGCTTCTTGCGGTCAATCCATGAGAGTACGTTCTGCTTGAGCTCACCGAAGGTGTCGAGCAGATGGCTCATCTGGGTAGCGCGCTTGTTGAGTTCGCGGTCGGACGCGGGCACCCCGGCCCAGCGGAAGGCGGCGCGACCGTAGGCTACAGCAACATCGTCGTAGATGTTACCGGGGTTGGTCTTCCACCGTTCAATAAGGGCCTTCATCTCTTCTTCAACGAAGCCCTTGAAAGCCTCAACGCGCTCGTCGGCGTAAGCCATTTCAGCCATCTTGGCCTTACGAACCTTGTGGGCTTCACCGTCGAGGGTGTGAACGGCACCTTCGCCAAAGAGGGGCCCCTGGATTGCTGCGGGCATGGCGCCTCCGCGGCTAATCTTGGACTCGTCGTAGAAGAAATCCACGGCTTCTTCGCCACGAATCAGGGTTGCGGTGCCACCCAGAGCGGAGAAGGTGACGGGGCAGTGCGACTCTGCGGAGACCCCGGCCTTGCGGCGCTGGTGCGACATAAAGAGGTAGCCCTGCTTGATGAAGCTGGGCAGCTGGTCATTCAATAGGTTTTTTACGGGTGTGATGCTCATACCAACAGTTTACTTTCTTTCAGCGGGTATTTAGACCAGCTAGTCAGGCGAGTTGGCCTTCACTTTGCTGGAGCAAGAAAAGGACGCCCGCCCCAGCTCCCCTGCCCGGTGGCAGGGTGGTGGGGCGGGCGTCCTGATATATCAGCGCCGGGTGCTGTCGTCAGCCTTAGGCGGGCATGATCAGCGAGAGTACGAAGACCCAGACACAGAGGATAACCAGCAGGGCCAGCGAGTACTTGATGGCTGCGTTGGTGATCTTTGATTCCTGGCCAGACATGTTCACCGATGCCGCCGCAATCGCGATGGACTGGGGTGAAACAACCTTAGCCATCACACCACCGGCGGTGTTAGCTGCAACCAGCAGGCCGGAGTTGGCGCCAATCTGGCTTGCGGTGGTGGCCTGCAGGCCGGCAAAGAGAGTGTTGTTGTTGACCACGGATCCGGTGACGAACACGCCAATCCAGCCGATGATGGGCGAGAAGAGCGGGAAGATAGAACCGACAGCGGCCAGGGCCAGAGCCAGGGCGGAGGACATACCGCCGAAGTTCATCACGTTAGCAACAGCCATGACCAGGCAGATGAGCAGAATGGGCTGCCAGAGCTGCTTCCAGGCGCCGCCGAGTTCTTCGAAGGCGGCCTTCCAGCTGATGTTAGAGATAGCGATGGTGATGAGGGCGGCGAAGAGGATAGCTGTACCTGATGCGCCGAAGAGGGTCCAGTTCCAGACTGCCTTCATGGCGGTTTCTTCTGCCACGATGGGAGCGACCTGGGAAATCTGGCCGTGCAGGGCGGGCATCTGGACGGGGATGGTGGTCCAGTTAAGGGCACCCGCTGCGCTGGTTTCGGTCTCAGCCTTAACCAGGGCCTTAATGAGGGGAGTCGACCAGAGCAGAATCATGATGGACAGAATGATGAAGGGGCTCCAAGCCTTGACGACGCCGGAGAAGGTGAAGGCGCTGGGGCTCTTCTTAAGTTCTTCGAGGGAGGGAGCGCCGGGTTCGCGGTAGATGTGGGCGGGCTGCCACTTCATCATGGTGACGGCCAGCAGAATCAGGCCAAGCAGGAAGGGGATGATGTCTACGAGTTCGGGGCCGATAGCCAGCAGAACGCCTGCCTGGGCAGCGGAGACAACCACGCCCAGACCCAGGGCGACCAGGCCGGTTTCTTTGAGGCCGCGGATGCCGTCCAGCATCATGACCAGCAGAACGGGGATGAAGATGGTGATAATCTGCAGCACCCAGACCATCATGGAGTTCAGTTCAGCCTGGGGCACACCGGAGACAGTGGAGCCGGTGAGGACGGGGATGCCGATAGCGCCGTAGGCACCGGAGGCAACGTTGGAGACCAGGGCCAGAAGACATGCCTTGACGGGTTCAAAACCGAGGGTTACCAGCAGGGCTGCACAGATAGCAATCGGGATACCGAAACCCGCAGCACCTTCGAGGAAGCCGCCGAAGCAGAAAGCAATCAGGAGCACCTGGATACGCTGGTCAGCTGAAATTGCGGAAACCGAACCGCGGATCACTTCGAAGTTACCGGCGCGGACGGTGATGCGGTAGAGCCAAACGGCCATGAGCACAATCCAGCCGATGGGCCACATACCGGAGAGGAAGCCGTAGCCGATGGCTGAGAGGGAAGACGCAAAGGGCATACCGAAAACGAGGACGGCCAGCGCCACGGCTGAGGCCAGGGATACAAGGGCTGCGTGCAGACCCTTCATTTTCAGGATGGTGAGCCCTAAGAGGAAGACGAGGATCGGCACTGCCGCCACGAGGGCTGAGAGTGCCTGGTTGTTCAGTGGGTCGTAGACCTGCTGCCACATGAGGATGGGTTCCTTCGCTGCGGAGGTACGTTCCGCGATTGGTTTTGTGTGCTGTTTGCACTTTTCTACCTCCTAAATTACCACCAACTCACACACAAAACTTACAAAAACCAACCCCGCGCGAGGGTATCTGTAAAGGTCAAAAAAGACCTAAGTGAGCCTGTCTAAGATGCATACCTGCATCGGAGGGTTCATTTTTACATCAGGCCTAGTCAAAAGCAACTCACCCTTCCACTCAACATGTGTTACCCCACTTAAAAACACCCCCACCCTAACACCGTGGACTTGCTTACACCAGCAACAGTTTCCACCCCAATAACCACACCGCTTAAGCAAAACCCACAGACCCACACATACCCGCCGACGAAGTAGTAAAAAATTAACCGTCCCGCTACTTAATTTTTGAATCGCGGCTTTAAATTTTGTACAGGCAAGACCCTAGAATGGTGTGAGGTGGCTCCATGAGTCACATCACCACACATCTACTGTTAACATTCCCCAAGGATTCTCATGCCTGATTTCCGACGCCTGTCACACCACCGTGCGGCGCTTGCTCTTCTTGCCTCTACCGCCACGCTGACTCCCCTACTCACGGCCCTTCCGGCCCAGGCTGCCGAGCTCACCCCGATTGCTACTATCCAGGGCACCGGAGCTACCAGCCCGCTCGCCGGTCAAAGCGTCACTACCCGCGGTGTCGTCACAGCCGTCTATGCCGAGGGCGGCCTACGCGGCTACTTTATTCAGACCGAGGGAACAGGTGCAGAGAACCGCACTCCGGGTGCTTCTGACGGCATCTTCGTTTACTCCCCCTCCACCGTAGCGCAGGTTTCTCAGGGCGACCTCGTTGAAGTAACCGGCGCAGTTTCTGAATATAATGGGCAAACCCAGATTACGGTGTCCCGCGCGGCTGACCTCACCGTCCTTGCTGTCCCCTTTGCCCCTGTCGCCCCGGTGACCGGCCAGCTACCTGAGGGTGAAGAGGCCCGTGAAGCCCTCGAAGGCATGCTCCTACAGCCCACCGGCGATATCACCGTCACCGATAACTACAACACCAACCGCTACGGTGAAGTTGGCCTTGTCAACGGCACCCAGGCCCTGCGCACCGCAACCGACGTCGTAGCCCCCGGTGCCGCAGCCCTCGCCTACGAAGCAGATAATGCGGCTAAGGTTCTTCTGCTCGATGACGGTGCAACCGTGGATTACAGCCGAGCAGGCACCGGCACCCCGCTGCCCTATGTCTCCACCAGCAACCCGCTGCGCGTCGGAGCTGCCGTCAGCTTCAACAACCCGGTTGTTCTGGGCTACTCTTTCAACGCCTGGCGTCTGCAGCCCACCGCTCCGGTCAACGGCGCAACTGACCCCGCTGCGTTGCCGGCGTCCTGGTCCAACACCCGCACAGCGGCCCCTGAGGTAGCAAGCGAGCACAGCATCTCTAGCTTCAACGTCCTCAACTACTTCACCACCGTGGGCGACACCGTCGCAGGCTGCAAGTTCTACACCGACCGCGAGAAAAACCCCATCACCGTCAGCGGCAGCTGCGCGGTACGAGGGGCAGCTACCCTAGCTAGCTTCGAACGCCAGCAGTCAAAGATTGTTCAGGCTATCAACAAGATTGATACTTCTGTGCTCTCCCTGGAAGAAATCGAGAACACACTAGCCACCGGTCACGATAACCGCGATATCGCCCTCAACAAGCTGGTTGAAGAGCTCAATAAGGACGCCGGTTACGAAAAGTGGGCGGCTGTTGCTTCACCCAGTGCTCTGCCTGCCAGCGAGGACGTCATTCGCACCGCCTTCATCTACCAACCCTCTGAGGTCAAACCGGTCGGTGAGTCCGCAATTCTCGATGATGCAGCTTTCTCTAATGCCCGCCAGCCCCTAGCCCAGGCTTTTGTACCCGCAGGTTCAGCAGCAACCAGCGGTGACGATGTCTTTGTAGCTGTTGTTAACCACTTCAAGTCCAAGGGCTCCGGTAGCGGCGCCGATGCTGACCAGAATGACGGCCAGGGTAGCTCCAACGCTTCTCGCGTCGCCCAGGCCCAGGCTCTGGTGAACTTCGCTGCGGCCCAGGGGGAACGGCACGGCACCCAGAACATCATGCTGCTGGGTGACTTCAACTCCTACACCCAGGAGGACCCCATGCAGGTACTCTACTCTGCCGGTTACACCAACCTGGGTGAGAAGTACGACGCTGGCCATACCTACCTGTACGGCGGTCGCGTTGGCTCGCTCGATCATATTCTGGCTTCCCCTGCCCTGGCTGAGAAGGTAGAGAGCGCCCAGGTCTGGAACATCAACTCTGTTGAGTCCGTGGCGCTCGAATACAGCCGCTACAACAGCAACATCACCGATTTCTACGAGGCTAACGAGTTCCGTTCATCAGACCACGACCCCCTGCTGGTCGGTATGAACCTGACTCCCGAGCCGATTTCTTTTGTTGATGTTACCGAAGCCGATATTTTCTACCGTGAAATTATGTGGCTGGCTCAGCAGCGCATCACGACCGGCTGGGCAGACGGCACCTTCCGCCCCTACGACCATGTTGACCGCGGAGCTACAGCCGCTTTCTTCTACCGTCTAGCGGGCTCCCCCGCCTTTGAGGCCCCCGAGACCCCCTCTTTCAAGGACGTAGACCAGACCCACCCCTTCTACAAGGAAATTGAGTGGCTCAAGGCTGAGGGTATTACCACTGGCTGGGGCGACGGCACCTTCCGCCCCTTCGAACCTATTAAGCGCGATGCCATGGCTGCCTTCTTCTACCGTTACGCGGGTGAGCCCTACTATGTAGCGCCTAAGGGGTCGCAGTTTGTGGATGTTCCCGAGAGCACCATTTTCTACCGTGAAATTATGTGGCTGCGTTCTCGCGGTATCACCACGGGGTGGGGCGACGGCACCTTCCGCCCCTACGAGCCTATTAAGCGCGATGCCATGGCCGCGTTTATCTACCGCTACGCTCACAACAAGTAGCAGTTGCCTTACACCTGCCTGTGAGTGCTACTAGATAGCAGTACGACCGCCTGCTCCGGCTACTTCGGGGCAGGCGGTTCTTTATAGTTTGATGCGGTAACGTTGCGCGCTCGGATTTTCTGCCAGGTCAGTTAGGGTTCTCTCCAGGCTGGTGATGCGAATGCCCGGGGCGAGCACGGTGGTATCGGTCGGCAGGTGCAGCTCCCCGTGGTGCACGGTGTAGTCTTTGGCGCGGGTGCGGTGGTAGCAGTAGACGTGCACAGTCTCGGGCAGGCTTTCTAGAGGCAGCCCGTGGAGCAGAGCGGCTGTCTGGTGGGAGAAGATAATTCCGGGGTAGGACGCAGCCAGGGCCAGTACCCGGGCTAGGTAAGTTTCTTCCGGGGTGAGCTTGTCCCAGTCACTGCGGTGCAGGTAAAAACCGCGGGTTACCCGCCGGTAGCGCCCGCGAGCTATAGCCGCCTCAAGCTGGTAGCGGTTGGGGTAACGGGCGGCAAGTTGCTGGCAGGTCAGTAGTTTCTGGTTAAGTTCTTCAAGGTGAGTCATGCCACCAGGCTAGAAAATACAGGGCTGACCAGTACAGGCAGGGGCAGCCTGTGGATAACCCTGTAACCGCACCTACCCCGTATTTTCCGGGCAAACCCGGGGTGCGGGCGTCCGCACCTCCCCGAAAACGGTGGAGCCGTGACGCGACTATGACGCCCGGTAAGCGATATCCACAGGGCAGCTTCACCAGCTAGCCCCGCTCTTCAGGCAACAAAAAAGCTCCGGCCACTAGGTTTTACCCTAGTGGCCGGAGCTTTATCTGTCGGGTTGACAGGATTTGAACCTGCGACCCCTTGTTATCGGGTCTAAATGGGGTCTGGCTTGGTGGTTTAGGTTCAGGGTGTTTTGGTGAGGTGGTGGTATCTGGTGTGTGGCGGTGTTTAGAGGTGGTTGGCGGTTCTGGTGGGGGCGTGAATGTGATGGGTTTTTGATGGGCTGGGAAGATTTTTGGGAAAAGTTTGGTGATGGGGTTTACAACTCTAGGACATCTTTTGTATACTAGAGATGTAGGGAAGGAAAGCCCCACAAACCCCCAAAGCCAACCGGCCAGGGAACAACAAACAAAGGAAAAAACAATGGCAAACGCAACCAAGGCACAGCGCAACTACCTCGAAACCCTAACCAAGAAGGCAAGCGCAGAGGACAAGACTCTGGCCCTCCAGGTAGCAAAAGCAGAACTGAACATCACCGACGAGTGGGACAACGTCCGCGCAGAAAACCTCGACGGATACCGCTGGGAAAAGCACGAAGCCTCAATCCTCATCGACGTACTATCAGACCCCGACTACTACCGCGAAGACGCGGCAGAAGCTGACACTATAGAGCTGACTGAGGAAGAAATCCAGGCCATCACCAACGAAAAGCCTCGCCGCGCCCGCCGTGGCGGCACTGCACCCGCATCGGAAAGCGCCCGCATTGCAGAAGCCCGCGGTGTAGAAACCAACGAAATTATCTCAGCCTACACTGTACACTTCGGTGCAAAAGATTTTATCGAGGCTAAGAAAATTGCACGATCACTGGCAGTGATTGCCGGCCAGGAAAAAGAAGCAGCAGAAGCATACGCAAAGGCCGAGGAGACCCTGAGCCTCATCTGCTTCAACAGCGAGACCATGGATGTCCAGCAGCGTAATCAGGCTCTAGAGGCTGCTGCGGTGGCTGTAGAGGATTTCGCGTCGGTAGCTCACCTAGCTGGTCACTACGCGACAGCTCAGCACAAAACGCTGAATCGCACATTGCCTGAATCAGACTACCGAGCATGGACTCAGGGGCGATTTGCATGCGGCGTAGAGGAAGCTGATTTCTACGATGGGCTAGCCGGTGAGATTGCAGAAGCCCTGCGTAGCTACATCCGATAAAAGAAGGCCCCGGCACCGAAATTGGAAAGCAGGTGCCGGGGCTATCCCCGTCTACGCGGGGCAAAATTTTAGCCACATGAAGATATTTAATCTACAATGGCTCACCCCCGCTACTGCGGGGAACAACGCGCCAAAGGTATAGCGCATGGACCATCTTACATGATTGGGAGGAAGATTGTGGCAGAAAATCAGTTGGTGGAGCTTTTTGGGGGTAATGGCGCGGCGCAGGAGGCGGGGTATGAGACCCTCTCGGGGTTTAGGAAAGCTATGGCGCAGTGGCCCATCCCTGACCAGGGTTATCGGTATAACGGTAAGCCGGTGTGGACGCGGGAGCACTTAGAGGCTTGGCGGGCTAGGGTGCCTGCTGCTGGGTGGCCGGCTAAAAATTCTTAGGTATTTTTGGGGCTGGGGTTGTAATCTTCGGGGAGCGGAAAGCCCACGGCTTCAACGTCGTAGTACATGTACTACCTTATAGAGCATAGAAAAAGCGCCCCCGGCCCAGCTAAGGGTCGGGGGCGATTTTCTTATTCTGGCGGGGTTTTGAGTAGGGCGAGTAGGCCCTGTGGGCCGCCGAGGAATACCCAGACGGCGGTGGCGATGGTCAGCCAGACTGGGTGGGCAAAGCCCCCAGCCGAATAGCCGACCTGGATAGCACCAAGCACTACCGATCCTAGCGCGTAGAGGGCGTAGACCCAGCGGCGGGCACGGGCGGTAATCAGCTCGGCCACCGCGCCACTAGCCTCAGGTACCGGGGCCGGAGCAGGGGCGTCCGAAGTCCGTCCGTCCACGCTCACCACCGGCTCTACATCGTGGGAAAAGCTGGGGCCTGCCATTAGCGTTCACCTGCTCCCCAAATCTGCAGCACGGTTCCCGGGGTGAGGCTCTTGCTCGGGTTGCGGTCCTTGACCGCCTGCACACTGTAGCCGTAGTAGGTGGCGATTTTCTCCCAAGAGTCGCCAGCCTGCACGGTCCATACCAGCGGGCCAGGGATGAAAATGCGCTGGCCTACCGAGATACGGTTAGCGTCCTTGATGCCGTTGTAATCTGCAATCTTCTTCACCTCAGCAGCAGTTGCAGAGCCGAAGTAGTAGCGGGCGATACGGCCCAGTGAATCGCCTGAACGCACAGTCCAGTGCGGAGCGTTGAGGTTGTTACCCACAGCGGTCTGCTGGCCGGTTGCGGGGGCGGCGTTCTGCGCGGCGGGGGCCACGTGGGTGGTGCCGCCGTAAAGCAGATCATTGATGGACTGGCGCAGGGCGTTCATATCGATATACGCCGGGTCAATTTTGCCCTGGTCAGAATACTCCTTATGGCCAATCTGGATGAAGTCCTTGCTCTTGCCGTAGCCACGCTCTAGGGCAGCACCGAGGTGAGGCATGACGCGACGCTGAGCCGCGGTCCAGTCGTCACGCACGCCGGAGGATTCCATCTCGATACCAATGAAATACGAATTGCCGACGTTGCGGTAGAGGCCGGAGGCGCTACCGGTGCCAGCATGATTGCACAGGCCAGCTGCCACGACGTAGACGGTGCCATCCCGACCCAGGGACAGCTGTGAGAGCGGGCCAGGCAGGAAAGAATGGCCGTTGATAAGGATGTTAAGGGTCGGCGCGTTCGAGCGAGCATAGGCAGCCTCGGCGGTGGCTGTATGGTGCCAGAGGACGCCTTCGACGCTTGCCATGCCCTGCCCTGCATAGCCGCGGGTCTTCCAGCCGGAGGTCTCCACGACGGTGAGCTTGGAGCCATCGGGGGCGGTGTAGGAGCGGAGCTTATCGGCCAGGTCAGTGATAAAAGGCATTGGGCCTTTCCTTTCTTAAATAGGTGCGCCCCTCAGCCAATGGGCCAAGGGGCGCTGGGTTTTGGGTAAAGAAAAAGCCACCTATGAGGTAGGTGGCTTCAAGAAATCCGGCATCAACTGAATCAGCTCATCCGGGATAGGCGGGGCAGGCGGCGGCTGCGCCGTATCAATATGCGCACGCAGCTGGTAGATATAGGCCGCGCTCCTGGAGATATGCAGCCTGGCGGCGTCCTTGATGGCGTAAGCCTCGGTCTTGGCCTCATGCATCTCTTTATGGGCTTTGGCCGCTTCATCGCGCAGCTTGCGCACTTCGGCTCGTAGCTCCGCGACTTCTTCCTGGAGGTTATCGACCAGGGCCCCGGAGGCATCAGCTTTATTCTTGCCGCGCTGCACCCAGGCCGTCATCAGCGCGCCAGAGACGCCGCCGATAGCGGTGATAGCGACGCCGAGCAAGGCCCAAGCCTCAGCAGGGATAGGAGGAAAAATCACGCCGAAATCCCCAGCTTCAGCAAGTCCTCCACTACACGCTGCGCCACCAGAGCATGCACTGACACATGAAAATGCAAACCATCACGATGTTTAAACTGAGCCATCAAAGCCCGCGCAGACTCATTAAAGATGCCGCTATCAGGAGCTGACTCGATCGCCCCAGCGATATCTATCACAGCACGCAGAAGATGCCCCCCAGACCCGGGTCGCATCTTCCCATCAAACCCGATGACATCGCAGGTGACCGCGCCCCCCGTCCCAGGAGCCACCGGAGCCCCATCAACGAGGGGAGCACCAGCACGCAACCACGCATTGAAAGCATCATTATTCACCTTGCCAACCCCACCATAAGGTATCTGAGTGACCCAGTTATCCGAGCTACTGGGGCGGGGAGTGATAGTGTTCTTGATGATCTCTACACCAGGCGCTACCTCCTTAGCCCACTGCCACCACTGCACCGCTAAAGCAGCAGTAGAAGCCCAGGAAGCCTGCCAGTCATTGGTGCCAAATTCATCAATCCAGTGGGTCACGTAGGGCAGATGGGGGGAAACCAATTTTTGATACATGCTCTTGCCATGTCGGTAGGCTGCCCCACCCTCGGCTGCTTTCACTGCCGCCAGATGAAGCTGGGAGCAGGCTTTCTCCAAGTAGGAATCTTCTTGCTGCATAATCGAATCACCAAAGCAAAGAATGGAAGGCTTATCCGAAAGCGCTGCGATACGGGCCGGGCGCATAGAGAAGCTCTCAGGGGCAGCCACCGAATCAGCCAGTGGGTAAGCATCATCAAGAGCCGAGCCCACCGGCCCAAATTGGCGCAAGTCACCGGCTCGCTCCCCGCTGAGGTCAGAAGGAATAGCGCCTCCGGCTGTGGCTGTCGCATGCGCGTAGATTACGACCCAGTCGCCTGCGCGGACTGGTTCCTCAATCCTTTCTGAGACCAGGGTCTTTACCGTGGATTGGTCAAGCCTTACCGGGGCCATCCCGGAGCCCACCAAGGCGACCTGCTTAGGCTTGCCAGAATTGATGCTATAGAAAAAGAGATAATCAGCACCAGCAGCGGACCTCAAGAAGCCCTGCGATACCTCCCAGCCCAGGGTAAAGCTGGTCGCATCACAGGTAATCAAATGGCGAGTTCCCACCAGAGCCTGGGTGGCCCCATAGGCGATGGGCTTGCCAATATTAGAGGCCGCGCAGAGCGTGCCAATATTTCGGACGCTCCCCTCAGTAGGCAGGGTCAGCGGCTCAGAGTCTGCGCTCTGAGGGTTTGCTAGCACCCAGGTGCCTTCCTGAAAAACTTTCATTTTCATGCTTTCACCGCCTCTCCTAGGGCAATCATCGTTGCTTCGCTCAGTGCGCTAGAGCGGGTCAGCATCAAACCCCCCAGGGGGATGGTCCCGCCAGTGGCTTGAGCAAGACTGATGCCTGCTGAGAGCGTGTGCTCACCGCTAATGGCCTGCTCATGAATTTTTAGGCCATCAAGGAAAATGGCGAAAATTCCAGATTTAAGGGTCACCCCGATATGGATAGGACGCCCCAGCTGACCATCAGATATACCAAGGTTCTTGGAGAAAGCGACCCCAAAAACCTTGCCGGAAAAAGTCGCCTTCGAGGATCCCCAAGGGTCCATACGCACAGAGACTGATGTACGACCATCCCACGTGCGAGCAGGCACAAGCTCGGGAGATTTCAGAGCAAGCACCGTCACCAGGCTGAGCGAAAATTCACTGAAAACTCGGTCATCGGAAAGAACAACCATAGTGCCAGAGGTCCCTGCCTGGAAAGCCGTCGGGCCAAGGCCAACCCCAGGCTCTGCGAAGGTGCCAGAAGCTATCCTGGAATTGAAATACGGAGCTTCGGCCTGGCCGCGGTTTCGTGGCATGCTGGTAGAGCTCGTGGCATCATCCATACGCCAATAAAATTCAGGGGAAGCCCCCAAAGCGAGAATGTCATAAGGGGCTAGGCTCTCTTCAAAAACCGCATCCCAGCTAGTGCGTCCGGCCAGGGTGTACCCAGGCATAGCTGTAGCCTGCACGCTGATAGAAGCAGGCGGCACGACAGGGTATACCCCAGGGGCGGTGTCCTTCCCTGCCACAGTGTAGGTCACTCCCTCATCGCGGGGGATGATGTACGTTTTATGCTCGAAATCAAAGACCGGGGCTTTCGGGACCCAGGCAGAGCGCTGACGCTGAACGCTCGTATCAAGCCAGATGACCGGCAGCCCATACTCGTGGGAAGCAGGCGGCTCGATATCACCGATATGCAGGGCTGCGCCGATAGCAGTAAAAATCTGCTCGCGGGTAGGCTTGTAAGATTTGGACGCGGCGTCAATCATGGCCTGGACCTGACCGGTGGCGGTAGCACCCAAAGTCCCATCAGGCTTCAGCCCTCTAAAAACGTTGTTGCTCATTTTTCTCCTTGGTTTTAGGTGATGATTTGATATCCATCATCGCCATCATTGCTTAAAGCGACTGGCTCGCCTAGCCCATTGGTGAAAGACCAGGTGCCGTCCCCTTCATGGGTGGCGAAAATGGTTTCCCGGGCTGAAAGGCGCGCCTCCAGCTCGGCGAGCTTGGCATCAATCACCAAGTAAGCGGCCTCATTGTCATCATCAATGGTGGCCGGTGAATCATTGCCCTTGTAGGGGATACCGGCATGCGGGGTGGTGCCGCCGTAATCAGCCATAATTTACTGGCTCCTTTCAGGAAGAGCAGCGTAAACCTGCCCATAGCTTGCAGCGGGGATATCACCATACGTGCCGTAGGCTTTACCCAAGTCAGCATAGGTTTTACCGGCGCGAAGGTCCGTCAGCCGCTTGGCGTCCAAGTCATAGGAGCAGGTTGGCACATTGCCTTCCCAGGCCTCCTTGTAGCCGGTGAGGATGTATTCGACTTTCCACCGGTCCCCGGCTTCATCTGTGGCCTTCAAGGTGTGAGAGTCCCCAATTTGCTTGCGGGGGTCCCAGAGCATGGCCAGCGAATCGAAGGTGATTCGCTCCTGACCTATCTCATCAGCGAGTGCCTGGGCTACCCGGGTGGCGTCCTCTGGCTGGAGCCACCAGGTGGCCTCCAGCTCGAAGTCAGCGCCGGGCGCGCCACTGGATACGCGAATTGGCTTGTCTACCCAGATGATGACCCAGTTCGCCCGGATAAGCGGCATGGGCACCCCGCGATTACCGTAGCGCAAATCACCGGTAGCAATAGTGGGCGTGACAAGGTAGTACTTTTCAATACCACGGCTTTTGTTCGTGTCGACCTTGAAGGTCATTTTCAAGGCCCGCTGGCCCAGGGCCTCTAGGGAAGCTGAAAGGATTTCATGTTCCTGGTGACTGCCGGTCCACCGGTAGCCCTCCGGCTCCCCACCATTTTCAAAGCTGATAGCCCACCACGACCCAGCGGGAGCATCAAAGGCAACCCAATCGTAGATGCCATCACGAGCCTTGACCACCGGCCTGAAATTCGTATCAAGGCCCACCATATCCACCTCATCAGGCAGGGTGTAGAAGATTTCTTTGGGCTCGTTGGGGGTTAGCTCGATTATATTTTCTGGCTGGTAGACCTTGGCGATGGTATTTTCGCTACTTCCTTCAAAATGAGGTTCTTGCGATTTGACGAGCACCTCGCCTCGTATGCCATCGCGGGCGGTGGTCCAGGCCCCGGCAAAGACCTTTTCCCCCAAGGTATCGGTGATCTGCGGTTTGCCGGTGGCTAGGCGGTCGCGGGCCGCCATGTTCAGGCGGCCTTCCTCATCGACCCAGACCGTGCCCAGGGTTGCTGCGCACCACTCGGAGATTATCTTCTCGGCTGTGACGTTTTCGAAGCCGCGCACGGCGCGCAGGTGCTGGGTCTCCAAGGCACTGAGCTTGAGGATAGGGGGCTTCTCAGGCATGGAGGCCACCCGGCGCCCACCGTCTTCCCAGTCAGTCAGGTAATCGATTTTTACCCCGGCGATAAGGGTGCCAGTCGCCTCAGTGACGGTAACATCTTCTGGGATAGTGGCCGCGGTGACTAGCACAGACTCTTCCTGCGAAAGCCAGATACGCGTCCCGGCGGCGTTCATTTTGAAAGCCAGGATACGTGGGGTAGATGCTGCTGGAAGGGCCTGCTGAAAAAGGACGCCGATTCCACTGATAGTGAAGCTAAGCCACCTCCCGGTGGGGTCATAGCGCAAAGCGGCGACCTGGCCACTGCTGAGGGTCAGGCGAAGCTCAGAAATATTTGCCGTATCCCATGCCCGGGAGTAAGCCATAATATCTCGGCCAGCACGGGCGACTGCGGCAGGGCGGGTTCTCGTGCCGGTCCAAGCTATCACGCCGGCTTGCCCCCCGAATTCGCTGCCGGTGGCGATGGTCTCACCGACGACCGGGCGGATGCCCCCCTGGTAGGCGTCCTGTAGCACGGTATCAGCGGTGACCGGGGGCAGAATGCCCAGCCCTGCTTGCTCGATAGCGCGGTAGGCTACCCAGGAAGAGCGCAGGTACCGGCCAAGGCCAGGGGGTACGCTCATAATGGTTTGCAGGGCCGCGCCGAGACCATCAGTGATTTTGGTGGTCACCTGGTCTTCGGTGAGGTCGTAGGTGGATGCCCCGAGGTAGCCGGTGAAGCGCGGGAATTTCACCCCGCCCACTTCAGCTTCGATGTAGATTTTATCCCCGTGCTGGGGGGTCCAGCGGGTTTCGCCGACCGGGGCCAGCGGGTGCAAAGTCACTGCCGACCCCGGTGCCCAGGTTACCTTGCCGGTGCGGGAGTAGATGTCGTCACCGGCAGCCACCAGGGACTCAGGCAGCCCACCGGTGGTATTACCCTCCCAGGAGGCGGAGATATGAGGTCGCTCGACCCCGTTCACGTAGATGCGCAGGGTGGCCTCAATGACCGGGCCGGGCTCATACTTCCCTGGGAGCATTAGCCTACCTCCACTATCTGCGTACTTGCGGTTGACCAGCCCCCACGAATGGGAGTCGGGGAGCTATTTTGAATGACGACCTGTGCAGCCCCACCACCAGCTGCCCAGGGCACGGTTTCGGCGGTCCAAGATAGCTGGGGGCGGGCCAGGGCCGTGTACCCGGTGGCCGTGATGGTCGCGTACCGGGCCGTTGCAGGCACAGAAGGAGCAGTTGCGCTGACCCTTTGCATCAAATCGCCGGTGGGGGTAAGAGGCCGGGAGCCGACCGTGGAGCCGGTGAGGGTCTTGAAAGAGACGGCGGCAGACCCGCCAGCCATGTAGAGCGAGACGGTGACAGGTTTACCGGGTATCACCGGCACTTTATCGGCCAGGGTCACGGTCTGCCCGCCGACTACCGTGCGCGGGGCCACAGCCCCACCCGGCAGACCCACAGGCCCACCATTTGCCACACCCTCTAGGAGCGACTGGGCTGGGGTCAGCACATTCGTCGCATGCGCGGGGCACGGGATGAAGATGAAAGGTCCGTACCCCCAGGCCCCTTCTGCCAGCTCAGCAAGCACCCCGGCCTGCTCGCTGGTCAGTGCTGTGGAGTCTACCTGCCAGGTGCGCAGGCGCGGGCCTGTGCGCTCCACGAAAGCCCACCGCTTATGCGCTGCTTCTTGAAGTGCGAAGCGGTCAGGCGCGGTGGCGGGGGCTTCACGGGTCGGCAGGGCAGGTAGCAGATGGGCAAGCGTGCCAATATGACCAGCCATGTGTTTACCTCATTTTCTGTACGCGGTTCATGCGGGCCGCAAAGCCACGGTCATTTTCTTCGATACGGATCTGCCAGCGTGAAAGCGCTGAGTCAATACCGCTTTCTATGGCGGCATGGATAGGGGTAGCTTGAACCTCAGCCCCAACCCCGGCGGGTGCTGGTAGGGTGGCGGGTGACCCGCCGACCGCAAAACCACGGGGCGCAGGCGTGGGCATAGACCCACCGGCGTTCATCCAGCGCAGCCAGGACAGGTTCTCCCCGCGCCAGGTGCCTGGTTCGTTCACGATGTACTCACGGGAACGCAAAAGAACAGGTTCCCCTGTGTCCACCACATACCCCGCCAGGTTGTCCATCGTCGGGGACGCAGGCGGCACCCCAGGCAGCAGCCCGCCAGAGGCGAAGCGCCGCAGTGAATCAAAAGTGCCCGGCAGGCCACCAGAGAAGAAGCCCCGTGACGGTGACGCGAAACCACCGGTGTACTTGCCAGCGCCAGAAGCATTGAAAAGTGTGGACTTCGTGGTTACTTCGTTCACCTCAATCGTGACCCCCTTACGCAGAGGGATATTCACGATTGCGTCGTGGGTTTGGTTAGCCATATCCCGCGCCTGAGAGCCAGCTGTCAAATCAGTGAAATGCTCATCAGGAACCGCATTCACAGCCTCCGTAGTATCATTCGCCATCTGGTATGCCTTATCCGACATCCATGAGTCGATGGACACGCCCTCGGGTACACCGAGAACAGCGCGGGTCAGAATATCTGCCTGCTCGGTGGTCAGCCCCATAGATTCCATAGACGCAATCATGGAATTATAAGTACCTGCCATAGTGGCCTGCAACTCTTCTTGGGAGCGCCCGTTGCGAGCCTGCGCCTCAGTCAGCTCCCACATAGCATCTACGTTATCGGCAAGCATGGCGTTCGCCTTTCGACCTGCCTCAGTCGTGGTATCAAAACGATCACCCGTCGCGTCCAACCCCGCACCTGTGAGAGCGAGATTATTCTGCATTTCAACCAGCTTCTCGTTATAGTTCCCCATAGCTTCGGTCTCACTCATATGAACGTTGCCGAGGACACGGAATGCCTCGACAAGTTCATCAAGCGGGAGCCGGGCGGCTTCTGCCTGCTCAGCCGTATCAGCTAGACTTCCTTCCAATTCGCCTAACCCACCGGACGCGCCTTCCGCTGCCGCCTGAGCCTCGACAAGCTTCGGGGGTAGATTGCCTAGCATTGCCTGATAAAGCTCTTCTCCTTCGAGAACCACGCCATGCTCGACAGCAAGATCTCTCAGCGCGTTAGCGTAGCCAGGGACAGCTGCGGCGGCCTGCTCTAGCGACATGCCACTATTTTCAGCCTGAGTCTTAAACTCTTGAAATCCCTTGGCTGCGGATTCCAGTGAAGTAGAAGCTGTAGTTGCTAGAGCTGCGTCGAAATTCTTTAACGCTTCTTCAGCCAGTTTTACATCTGAGTCGAATTTCCCAAATCCTGAACCAACGAAATCTAAGCCTTTCATAAAGCCATTCATGTTAACAGTCTCTAGGGCATAGCCTAGTCCGTTAACACTTGTTCCTGCTGAACCGGACGCTGTGCTTAGTTCGTTTAGCCGTCTAACGCCTGCCTCAGCATCTGTTTCAAGTATCTTTAAAGCTGTTGCGTACTCTGTCGCATCTCCTAGCTTCTCAAGCCCTGAGCCTGCCAGCTGGCCAGCAATAGCCAGAGCGGCAAAGGCCGCGCCGACCGCTGTTGCCGTTCCCGCTATTTTGCCCATTTTTCCATCAAGTGACGGCAGGGATAGGCCGAGGTCGTCTGCGGCGTCCTTGAACTCCGCCACAGCCGCGACGCCCTTCATGATTCCGCCGACAGTCAGCAGGCCAGCGCCGCCGAGGCCGACAATAGCGGTGGTAGCGGTCAGTACCGGCCCGGGAATCTGGCCGATGAGTTCGAGCAGATCAGTCGCGCCCTGGACAATATCGCGGAACATGTCATTCAGCGAACCGCCGCTCTGCAGAGCCAGAGTGTCGAAAGCGCCACCCAGTTTCTCCAAGTCACCGGCGAGGTTATCCTGTAGCGCAGCAGCGGTCTCAGCAGCGTACCCGGCGTCATTGACCTTGTTAATCCAGTCCTGGATACCGGCTCCGCCCTGGGCGTAGAGGACGTTTGCGGCGCGGACGGCGTCAGAACCGAAGATGGTCGCCATCGCGGCGTCGCGCTGGGCCGGGGTGAGGTCTTCCATGCCAGCACGAAGCTGGTCAGCCAGCTCCACCATACCCACGAAGTTCCCCTGGGAGTCGTACATGCTCACGCCCAGCTCGCTAAGAGTCTGCGCGGCCTGGTCACTGGGTTTCTGTAGCTTCTGAAGCATAGTCTTGAAGGAAGTACCGGCGTCGGAGCCGGTGAGGCCTGCGGAGGCGAAAGCAGCCAGAGTGCCCACGGTTTCCTCAATCGAGATACCCGCCTGCGAAGCCACAAGGCCGGATTGCTTCAAAGCGTAGCCGAGGTCGCCCACTGAGCCCTGAGCCTTGCCTGCCCCCGCCGCCAGCAAGTCCGCCACATGCCCCAAGTCCTTGCCTTCTAGCTTGAACTGGGTCATAGCGGTAGCGGCCAGCTCGGCGGCATCCCCCACCTCAATCTCACCAGCAGCCGCCAAAGACAAAGCACCAGTCAGACCCCCGCGCAAAATGTCGTTGGTCGAGACACCCGCCTTGGCAAGTTCGTTGATACCGGCGGCAGCTTCCTCACCCGAGTAAGCGGTGTCAGCACCGGCGCGCATGGCTAGCTCACGGAGCTGTTCCATCTCCACACCACTAGCGTGGGTAGAAGCCTGCACCGCGCTCATAGCCTTATCAAAGCTGGCATACTTGGCTACCACGGAGCCGACGGCGGCGACCATAGACCCGCCCGCCACCATAGCGGCGGTAGAAAGCGTAGACCACGACTGCTCATGCTCCCTCTGGGCCTGTGCCAGCTTATCGAAAGCGCCCTGCCCGCTGGTGGAAACTTCCTTGGTAGCTGAGCTGGCCCGGCGCATAGCCTGCTCATACTGACTAATTTCTGCCTTAAGACGGACTGTCACATCGCGGTTACCCAAGGAAACTCCTTATACAATTTTGATTATGAAAAATACACACACGCCCTGGTACAAGACGACCCTCACACTCGCCGTACTCCCCACAGCACTTCTAGTACTTGGAATAATTGCCGCAATGGGCAGCGGAGGCTACGCACTAGTCCTGATGACGCTTCCGTTTTCCATGCTTCTTATCGGTTACGGCACATTCCAGATGAAGAGGAAAAGCACAGCGCAACCTGGAGAGACGCTGATTGCGGGCGGGACAATCTTCTTTATCTCCACGCTTATTGCTAGCGCAATCATTGGGATTGCAGGCGGAACACCATTCGGCTTCTTTATCGCCCTGTCAGTTTTCTCGGGCTTCCTGGTACTTATCGGTTACCTACAGAAAATTGCTTCCAAAAAATAAACCCTAAAACTCCCAGCCTTCTGGGGGTGCGCCGTAACCTGGTGCGCCCCCTTCTGTTTTCTCTAGTACCGGGTAGATGATTTGGCCGGGCTGGGGTTTGTAGCCCGGTTCGCTGGTACGCTCAGCAACGGCTTTAGCAGCGTGGCAGGTGGCTGTACTGGTTTCCCACCAGCCCACGTTGCCCTCGTCGCGGCAAACTGTTAGCGGGTTCCCGCACTCGGGGCACAACATAGACTGGTAGAGCTGGTAACCGATAGCTATTACCCTGTCGCGCTCCCCCCACTCCCCCGCGCCGGTGAGCATGAAGGACGGGGATTTACCCCACGCCTGGGCGGTCTTGATAACCGCCAGCAGGGAGGGGTTAGGCTGGTCGGCCAGTACCTCGGCCACGAAATCGAGGCGTCACATCCGGGCGCATAGCGATAACGTAAGCCTGGATAATCTGGGCGAACTGGGCTCCGATGGTCTTGTGTACCTGGGCCCACTGCTCGGCGGTGAGCTTATGACCTTCCAGAGTGGCGGCGCGGGAGAAAACTTCGTACCAGTAGGAGGTGTCCTGCCCGTAGTCGTACCCTTCGGGTTTTTCGCCGAGGGCGGCGCGGGCTTGCTTCATCTCCGATTCAATCAGGGCAAATACCTTCACCTCAGCCTTGGACGCCTCAATACGAGCCAGCAGCGCCACATCCTCGGCGGGGTCTGCCTCGCCCAGGGAATCGTACCCAGTGGCTTCTTCGCCCTCGGAGATAGCTGTCTGACGTGCCTTGTACACTTCAATCTCTTCTACCAGGTTGGCGTCGCGGTAGATGGTGACGGTCTTGGTGGCGCGGTGTTCGGTGCCACCAACCAACCAGTCGGTCAGGTCAAAGGTCTTGGTGTCGGGGGTTTCGGTCATCGGGTGTCAGTCCTTTCAAAAACGGTGGGGGCCAGTCAGAGAATGAGGTGTGCCCCGTGCTGGGGACTGACCAAAATAAACCAGCACGGGGCAAGCATTTAGGCGGCGACGACGGCGTTCAGCTCAGCCTTGGTAACCGACAGAGGCACCAGGCGACGCTGGAAACCGCCAGACTCACTCGGGGTCTGCCAGTTATCAGGGATAACCTCAAAGACGGAGACCTCATCACCAGCGGCGATAGGCGCGTCGTACTTCTTACCAGTGCTACGAACAACCAGGTAGAGGGTGACGCCCTTTTCCTTGAAGGCCTGGAAAGCGAAGTCGCCCTCGGTGTCGTGCTGGCCGGGCTGTTCGGGGTTGAAGTAGCGGAAGGGGGCGATGGTGCCTTCAAAGTTGGAGGCGCCAAAGACGTTCACAGTCGCCTCGTCGCAGAGGGCGGTGCCGTCCACGGTCTCAGAAGCGGTAGCCGACAGGCGGAAGTCGGCCTTGGTGATACGGCAGGAGATATCCTTGCCTGCGGTGATCTCGGCGACGGTGGGCTTCTTCATATCTGCGGGCTTTGCCGCCAGCAGCATAAGCAGGGTGTGACCGTCGGCTAGGGTCTTGGGTACATCAGCCATGTTTTATTTGCTCTCTTTCTTTGCGTCGATGGAGCGGCCCTTGGGGGATAGCTCCCAGGTGTTGGGGAAGTTGGTGACCAGGTTTCGTTTGACCCAGGCGGTTTCGCCGGTTTGTTTGTTTTTGGCTAGCACCAGGTCTGAGGGGTTTTTTTCAGCCACAGGTTCTCCTTTATTGGGTTTCGAGCCGCCACAGTAGCGGCAGGTAGGGTATAGCGGGGGTGGTGGTTTCGTCCCAAAGCGGGTAGGCGTTGGCGTGTTGGTCGGCGTCGGGCAGCAGAAAGCCCCCGCCAACCTGGTGGTTGGTGAGGGCTTTGGTTACCAAATCAGCTGTCTCGTACACGTCCGGCTCGGTGGCGGCGACTATCTGGGTTTGCACGGTGACGCGCACGGCGTCCACTGGGCTGAGTGAGTCCAGCGCCTTCATGAGCGGGTCACCCACGGAGTTTGAGACCCATAAGCCTATGTAGGGCTTGATAGTCCCGTCGCGGTAGGTTGGCACCTTGCTGGGGACGCGCCCCGTATAGACCGACACCACATCGGGTAGGGCAGAGCGTAGAGACTCAGCCAGGGCCTCACGCACCTGAGCGGGGGTAATCACAAGACCTCATCTCCAATCTGACCGATAGCCTCGATAAAGGTAGGCTCGACAGCGTCCAGAGCAGGCCCCATATGCGGGGTTCCCGGCTGAAACCGCGTCCCGTACTCCTGAAAAACCGCGTAATCAGCCGTAGAAGCGATGACACTCGTCAAGTCATCTTCCGCCCTGGTGTGAATGCTCGAACGCAAGTTACCAGTATCAACCGGCGCGTAGTATTGCGCCTTGCTTTTCACATCGCGGGCTGCCTTGCGGACAGCTAGGCGGGCTTTCAGGCGGGCGGCGTCACCGCTGGCGGTGAGATTGCGGGCCAAGGCCTCCACCTCAGTGCCGTCGTAGAGCGAGGCCATTACGCCCCCTGCTGGGTCTGGTTGTGCTCACAAATCAAATCAAGCTCCCAGAGCAGGGTGCCTTTGAGAACTTGCTTGATGGTCAGCTCCAGCCCCACAGCCGCCGTCGCGTCCGCTTGGGTGATGCGGAGGCGGTGCCCGTCAGCCCCAGCGCGGAAGCCCACGGGGGTATCGACAGGCACGGTTACTAGGTAGTCACGCAGGTGGGCTTCCTGCCCGACCGTGGCACCGTTGGCGGCGCGGTTGAGCTGCTGCACCCGGCAGGGCACGCCCTCAGCGACCAGGGCGTCGCCGCCCTCGTCAAGAATCGAAGTACGCGGCACCGTCACCACCACATCAGCCCGCCCGGTCATAGAGCCAACAGCAACCGGTCGGTGACGCTCAGACCAGCCAGCGGGGACAACCCGGCTACCAGGGATAGGTGACACGGTGCTCTACCCCCTCCAGGTGCCCAGCACCCGAACCGGGGCCGGGGATAAACGCCGCGAAAGACCCCTCACCCGCCGCGTCCAGTGCATCAGCCTTAGCGTCCAGCTCAGCCGCCTGCTTACGCAGCTCAGCCGCCACCGCAGGCCCATCAGTCGAGAGGTCTTGCGTGGTGATTTTCTTAGAGATCATCACCTCAGACCGGGCCATGACCCGCAGAGCCTCAGCCGCAGCACGGTAGGCGCTGCCCTCTGCCAGGCGCAGGAAGGCTAAAACCTGGTCATCGGTGAAGAGCTGGTTCTCTGGGTCGAGGTCGCCGGTCAGTAGCCGGACGTCGTCTAGCTGTTCGTAGTATTCGCAGGACACAGCTACACCTCCTAAACGGGTACACAAGAAGGGGGTGGCTCAAAGCCACCCCCTCTTTAGCGGGTCAGCGTCTAAGCGCCGGTAGAAGCGTAAGCCGCAGAATCGAACAGAGTCGCAGCGCCGTGGACATGGCGAACACGGTAGTGAATGGTGTCATTCTCAAACGAACCATCTTCGAAAAGAATCTGACCGCCACCAAGGGCATTGCCCTGGTTGTTCTGGACACGCATATCAGGGTTCTCATGACCCTGAAGGAAGGTGATGCCCAGGGCGGGGTTCTTGGACTTCGCACCGGGCAGCAGGAACCACTGTTTGGGCTTCATGCCCAGGTCTGCCAGGGTCTGAGGTGCCAGCACCTTCAGGCGACCACGGAAGGGGTTAGCTTCACGAACCTTGCGCTTACCCTCGGTCACCTCAATCTCAGACGCGCTAATCAGACGCTCAGCGTCAATCGCGGCAGCAGGGTGAACCACCAGGTAGTAATCGCTCAGGTCTACACCGGAACGGCCATCAATGCGCTTACGCAGAGCCTGCGCCTTGTACGCGGCTTCGAGGGAGTCCCAGGAGAGTGCGCCGGTGCCTGCGGAGGCTTCCTTGAAGAAGCCAGCGTTCAGACCGCCAGCGCCGTCCAGGAGCAGACCAAAGACGTTGCGGTTTTCTGATTCGATGGCGGCGCTTGCGAACATCTGGGGGATATTCAGCAGCCCGGAGAAGTCGCGGTTCTTCCACATCTCCCAGGTGAACAGGAACCCGGAGCCGAACTTCTCAGCCTTGAGTTCAAGCTCGGTCTGTTCGACGGAGGCGAGGGGGTACTCGGTGCCTTCGGGGACGCGCTTCAGATCAAGGCCGCCGAAGAAGTCGCGTACCTTGACGGTGCGGAAGTCGGGGACGGTGGTTCGCAGTGCCAGGGGTTCCCATTCGCGGGTTGCCTGGGCCATGAGCTCAACGGAGGCGAGCTTGAAACCGTCCAGCAGGCTGGTGTGGAAATCGCTGGTGGAAATGGCTTCTTCGAGGCGGTGCATGGCGTGGGTTCCGCCGCGCAGGCCCTCGGTGAGAATCTTGGTGGCTTCGGCGGTCTTAGCCACCTTGGCCTTTGCTGCGCCCTCTTCTAGGGCTTCAATGGTGAAAGACATGTGTTTTTTCCTTTCGGTTAGGCGGCTACGTAGCCGTAGGGGGCGACCTCGACCAGGCCTTCGCCGGAGCCCTTAGACTTCAGGGCGACGCCGTAGGGCTTGTTGGAGTCCTGGGTGGCGGTGAGCTTGCCTGCTGAGGTGATGTAAACGGCCTGGCCCTGGGTGAGAGCGCCGGTGACGGTCAGCGCCCAGGAGCCGTCGGTGTGGACGGAGAGGGGCGCGCCGTTTTCGGCGTCGGTGATTGCAACACCGGTGATCTGGCCGATTGCTACGGGGTCGCCTGACTTGTAGGCCTTGTTGGCGGTCAGGGCGATATGGCGGGCTTCGGGGAGGATTCGGTTCTTAGCCACGGGTTACTCCTAGGTTGGTGAGGATTGCCTTTTCGGCTTCTTCGATGGACTGGGGTTCGGGGCCGGGTGCGCCCATGCCCTTGACGGGTGATGCGGGCGCGTATTCGGCTGCGGCTTCGGTGACGGCGGCACGGAATGCCTCAGCGTCAAAGCCCTCGACGTTTACGGCTTCAATCAGGCGGGCCTTGCCAGCCGGGGCGGTGATACCCTGGAAGGCTTCTTCGACGATGGCGGCGGCCTGGGTCTTGACGGCTTCAGCGGTGGCATGCGCGGCTGATTCCTGGGCCTGGGCGACCTTAGCCTTCTCGGCTTCAAGCTCCTTGGTGAGCTCAGCATTCTTGGCTTCAAGCTCCGCGACCTTGCTGTTGGCGGTGGCGGCAGTTTCTGCCGCTTCAGTGAGGGCCTTGTGTTCGGCCTCGGTGATGGTGACGGTCATGCCGCCCTCCTTTTCGGTTGATTCGGATAAATCTTCTTCGGTGACGGCAGACTCTAGGAGCGCGTCAATCTTGCCCCCGCGCCCGGCCTTAGTCACAAAGTCCACAGACTCGACGGCGGTGAGCTTTTTGACGACGCGGCCTTGCTCTGATTCCTCGATTTCGCCGGACGCGCTGATAGACACCCCAATGTAGGGGTAGGCCTCTTTCACAAATTCACGCCAGGCGGGCATAATCTTGACGTCCGCGACCAGGGCCCCGTTGCGGTTGAGGGTGGGGGCAGTTTCGAGGACGCCGACCAGCCGGTCGAGGGAGCGGACGCCGCGTTCTGCTCGTTCGGTTTCGGTGGCGTGGTCAAGGTACATGTGCGTACCTACCTCGAAGAGGGGCGCAGCTTCGGCGATAACCTCCGGGGAGTAGTACCCGCTGGAGCCTTGGCCGGGGCTGATGATAGTGACCCGGGCCCGGGCACCGGTCGATGTGGTGGAGCTGGTAGCCCCGCCTTGCTCGGTTAGTTTCATCGGCTGATTGCCTCCAAATCTTTGATAGTGGTCGGGTGTATGGCGTCGCGCCAGCCGTCTGTGTGCCGGGTGTAGGCCAGGTCGGAGAACTGTATGCGCCCGGCCTGTAGGAGCTGGTGCCGCCGCTCCCCCACCACTGCCGCCTGTGCTTCGGGGGTGAGCTGGTTGTACCAGTCCTCGCCGGTTTGAATCACCGGGCGGGCATCGGGCAGGTTTTTGAACCCGAGTTCAGCCCAGGACATGGTCAAGGGGGTTCGGGCGCAGCGGCAGTTGTGGTGGCCTTGCGGGCCTGGATCGCTGAGGGGGTGGACGCTGCCGTGCATGGCTATGCAGGCGGGGCAGGTTCGCGCCCCGAGGGTTGCCGTCCACACCCAGCCCTTCAAGACTTCGGCGTTTGCGTCGTCGTGGGCTTTGGCGGCGGCGCGTAGGGCGTCCATAGTTTCGGTGCGGGCTATCATGGTGGCTCTCGGTAGCCCGCCTTTGAACCGGCCCCCGGCCTGGTTGATGATTCGGCGGGCTGTTTCTCTCGGGTTCTTTCCGATAGCCACGCCCCGAATAAGCTCGGCGCGCAGTAGCTCTTCAATCTGGGCGGGTAGGGTCAGGTGTAGGGCGGTGATTCGTTCACCGGCCCTGGTGACCATAGCCTGGATAGCCTCGTCGTTGACCCCAACGAAGTTCACCCCCAGCCCCGGCGCACCGGGTAGCTGAGCCTGTAGGAGCTGGTCATGCAGGGTCAGGACGGCTTGCACCTCAGCGGGTAGTGCCCCGGTGATTTCTGCCCCGTACTCTTCCAGCAGGGCCTTGAGTTCGTCGTGGGCTTTCTTGATAGCCAGAGCCAGGCGACGCGACTTCGCCAGCTGCCAGGCGGGCAGACCCCCAAGCTGGTGCTTATCGAAGATTGCGGTTAGCTCGGCTTCTAGCTCCACCGCCAGAGACTCCCACAGCTCCGAATACCGGCGGGCAAGGTTAGCCTCGGCAGCGGTGAGCCAACGGTCTTGCGCCAGAGCCAGCGCCTGAGTCTGCTCAATCACGCTTCACCGGCCTGATAGGAGGCCATGAGGGCGTCAGCAACCTGGGCTCCGGCGGGGATAAACTCCCCATTCCCGTCCCGCATGGAGTCGAGCTGTTCGTCTACATCGCGGACGCGTAGGGCGCGCAGACCCAGACGCGCCAGAGTCTCCTTGGGGGCAAGCCCGGACGCGTCCAGCGAGGTGATAGCTTTCAGAGTCTCAGCTAGGCCGATATCTTCAATCTCAGGCCAGTCAAAGACTAGGGTTCGCTCCCCGCTGGTCAGGTGCCAGGTCTTGCGGCCGCCGGTGATTCGGGCGGTGCCGGTCAGGTCACCCAGCGGCGCGGCGAGGTGGGCGTCCATAACGTGGTTCAGAATGGCGCGGTAGGTTTCTGTCCAGACCTCCCGACGATTCTTGAAGCGCAGCACCATCGGCTGGGTCAGTGTCTCAGCCACAGCCCGCGCCCCCGTAGACCCAGGGTCGCCTAGTAGCTGGGTGATGGGTAGGCCGAGGGCTGCGGCAACCATACGCGCCAAAGGGTCACCGCTGGTTGCGTCAATCTGCGCGCCGGTCGAGGGCATGGCCTGAATGTCCGCACCCGTCATAGCCAAGGTTCCCCCGGCCTGACCGTGGGCTACTGCCTGCTGCATGGCGGCGCGGGCGGCCATCGTATCGGTCTTGGTCTTGCCCGTGATTTTGTAGGCAATCATTGAGACGGCCTTGGTCAGGCGTGACCAATCGGTGAGGAAGGTATCGTAAGCGCGTACCCAGGGCACCGCGGCGTACAAATCGCCTACACCGTACTGCCAGCCATTCGGTGCCCCGTCCTTGACGTGATAGACCGGTGCCGACCACTCCACCGGGGTTCCGCCCATGATACGAGGACGAGCCACCGGGGAATAGCCCAGGGCCGGGTAAAGGGTCTCTACCTGCTTCCGGTTCACGGTATGCCTGCGCCGGTAGAACCAGGGTTCGGCGGCGTCCTCCGGGTTCGTGATGATCTCGGCAACCTCAACCGAGGGTATGACGCGCACCTGGACGCGCCCGGTTCGGGGGTCGGTGAAGCAGGCGGCGAAAACATTGCCGTCAGTGCTGAGGGCTGATTCTAGGGAAAGGCGGGCGAGGTGCCCGGTGAAAGTGCCCCGGTTCGCCGGGTCGTCGAGGAAGCCCTGGATAACCTCATTTACGGCGGGGTCAGTTGCGGTGATACCTAGGCCGGTGCCCCAGATGTAGGCGGCACGGATACCTAGGCCTTGCTTGGCGAGGGGGTTTGTGACGGCAAAGACGCGGCAGGTTTCGGCGTTGCGGACGCGGGCGGCATGGTCAAACTCGTCAGCGCCGGTGGTGCCTCCTAGTCGCGCCCACCCGGCGTCCTCACGGCGCAGGGAGAGGGACATATCGCTCATGGCTTCGCGCAGGTGCTCAATGGTTTGGGTGACGCCGAGGCGGTCGGGTTCACCCCCCAGCCGGGTAATCACTGATTCTTGTAGGTTCTTGATGATACCCAAAAGGGTTCACCCCCTCCTCGTCTAGTAGTCGTATGGGGCTATGGTGTAGTCGTCGAAGAGCTCGAAGGTTTCCTCAACCTCGGTGTCTATGCGGTATAGCAGTAGCTGGGACACTGCTTGGGTGAGCGCGTCCACGCTGTCATCGTGAGAGGACGCGGGGAAGAGTTTTAGCTCTTCCAGTAGCTCCCCGACGTTCGGCAGCAGGGCCGGGGCCGGTAGCAGGATGTCCCCGGCGTGGGCGTAGGCTGATACGGCGTTAGCGCGGGCTATCTTCCCGCCCTCGGGGTTTACGGGTATTAGCCCGCCAATTTCGCCGGAGAGCGTGGTCATCACCGCAGGGCCGTTAGCCTTATCCTCGACGTATTTGGCGTAGGCTTGCGGCCACTTGGCCGACAGGCCCCGAATGGCGTCGAGGGTTTGGGTGAAGTTCATTCGGTCGCGCACCATATCCAGCAGATAGGCTTGTGACCCGACGCGGAGCCAGACCTGCCCAACAACGTAGTCGGAGCCGTCCGTACCCTTGAAAGCCAAGTCCCAGGACTGGACTAGCTCATGGTCAGCACGGCCAACACCGGGCACCAGGCGCGCCCCGTTCGGCTGAACCTCCCACAAGGGTTGTTCATAGCGTGCCCACTCGGCAGGGAAGATACCGCCCTCATCAGGTGACGGCACACCTTGGTAGAGGGCCGCCCAGGTTTTGGGGCCGACCTGCTTTTTGCGTTCCTCCCACTGCTCACGGGTGAAGCCCTGAACCGACTTCATATACTCGCCCGGCTCACGGCCTAGCGGGTCGCTCTCCCCCAGCTCGGGGCGGTGGTCAGCCTGGGCGGGTATGCGTAGGAACTCCCATACGCCGGGGTTTGCTCTCATGAGCTGCCCGGCGAGGTCGTCGTCATGCCAGCGGGTGAGGATCACGATAACGGAGCTTCCACCCTGTACGCGGGGTAGTGCGGTGCCTGTCCACCAGTCCCAGGTTTTTGTCTGGTAGGTGGGTGAGGCGGCTTCGGCGAAGCCCTTGACGGGGTCGTCAATAATGAGCAGGTCAGCAGAGCGGGAGGTGAGCGCACCGCCAACGGAGGCCGCGTATACGCCGCCTCGGTGTCCTCGTATCTGCCAGTTGCGTTCTGTGTCTTTGCCGCCGATTACGAGTCCGGCGCTTTCGCCTCGGTCTTTGATTTGACGGCGCAGCGCGTCAGAAAAGCGGATAGCGATTTGCGATTCATAGGACGCTATGACGATACGAGTGTCGGGGTCTTGCTGTAGTACCCAGGCGGGGAAGGCGATAGAGGCCCGCAGGCTTTTACCGTTCTGCGGCGGCATACTGATAATGCCCCGAAAGTCGGGGGTTGTGTACGCCTTCATGAGGAACTGGTCGATAGCTTCGAGGGCTGGGGTTTGCACGGTTTTGGGGTCAAAGTGCCGTGCTGCCTCGTAGGGGGTTGCCCAGAGCTGTTCTGGGGCTTTGAAGTGCCCTGCGAGGGCGGTGAAGAAGTTAGAGGCCACGGCTTTTAGGCTCCTATCTTCTGAAACTCCTCAGCTAGTAGAGTCTTGGCCCGGTCTGTGGTTGCCTTGGGGAGGTCTAGGGCGGTCAGGACGCGAATCAGGCAGGCTGCTACGAGTTCGGCTTTGGCGGTTTCGAGGCTGAGCTTCTTCCCCTCAATATCGTGCTTCAAAGCAATGTCGAGGGTTTTGGTGAGCTTGTCGATAACCTTCAGGTAGATGTCTATCTCGACCTTGACGGTTTCCGCGCCCTCGGCGGTGTAGCTCGCCAGCTCGTCGCCCAGGTCATTGACCCGCTGGGTGAGCTGGTCTTTCATGTGAACCAGCTCAGCGGTGAGCTTCTGCAACTCCCCTAGCGGGTCTGTGTTACCCTGGGTGGCCTTGCCGGTGAGGGCTTTGCGCTCTAGCTCGGTAAGAATCTTCTTCTCAACCTGGCGTTCTTTGACCTTCCGCAGGGCGTTGGGGGACTTCCCGCCGTGGTAGCGACACTTGGTTTGCCCTTTCATGGCCCACTGCCCACAGCGATCCCCGGTGTTGCGGGAGAGCGCCGTACATCGCTTATCATCAGGGCGAGGCTGAGCCATGCGGGTTGCCTCCTAACAGGGGGTGTATGTTTTACCGCCCTGGTATTGCATTTAGGCGGCTTCTTCTCTGGGGTCTGGTCTACAGGTGCAGCGTCCGGTGGCGAAGCAGTCGAGGTTACAGGTGGCGACGGCGTCGGCGGCGTCGTTTGCGTCGGGGTTCTGCATTGGCTACCGCCTTTCGTGCTGTGGGGTCTGCATGGGGTAATGGCGCGTCTTTGCGCTCGGTGAGGTCTGGGGTGATGTATTGGCGGAGGTAGGCCGGGGCGCGCTTGGCAGGCTCAGCGGGGGCGGTGCGCTTGGTGTCGGCGGCTAGAAGCTCGTACAGGTCAGGTAGTCGTCTGGTCATCGTTGTCACCGCCTTTAACGCAAAAAAGGAGCCCACCGGTTAGGGTGGGCTCCTTTCTTTGTACACACATGGAAGAGCAGCGCTTGACGGCTCGAGTTTTTACCTGGACCGGCGGGGGCGCGTTCGAGCGCCCCTTTTACTGACGCCCCCACTCGGCTACCCAGGCAAACAAAAAAGCCCGGTCGCCCCTGCTTACAGGACTTCCGAACTTACCTTTTATTCTTGTTCAAAATTGCTTTCAGGTCAAGCACCCCACGCCCGTTTGATTGCCTGTCGCTCTGCGGCGTCCAGCACATCATCGAAAAGGTACTCGTACCCGCCGCCCGTGCGTCTGCGTCTACCTGCTGGGAGTTTGCCGCGTCGGTGCCAGTTACGCACGTCCATCTGGTTAATCTCGTACCCGCAGAGTTTGATTGCTGCGGGCATTTCCTGATAGGTGAACCATGCCCCGCCGAGGGCGTCGAGGACGAGGTCGCGCAGGTTTTCGCGGACGGTTTCGAGGTTCTGCTCGGTGCCGCAGGCGGTGCAGAAGTGGACTTGGCGGTCTGCGGGGGCTTTGATGAATACCCCGCATGTGGTGCATTTGCCGTGGGTGCGTATCTGTGGGGCGAGGTCTACGAGCCGGGTCGCGGCGTTCACGGCCTCAGCGAGTTCGCGGACGAGTTCGGGGGCGGGGTCGTCTTGCTGAGCCCAGGCGAGCTTGTAGACCTGTTCCCGTACTATGTGGGGGTCGGTGGAGCCTACGCCTACCCGTGCGCCGAGGTCGCCGATAGCGCGGGTGAGCCGGTCACTGACGGCGAGTGCTCCGAGGTTGATGCCGAGGGGCTGGCCCTCTTGTCCGGTGGTGTACCCGCCCTGGGTTTTGGTGGTGGTTTTGGCGGCTTCGGTACGTAGCTCGACAAGGAGGGTCGCTGACTGGGTGAGCTGGGTTTCGGTGAAGGCGACGCAGTCGGGGCAGGTTGCGGCGTGGGTGGGGTTGGTGCAGATTTGGCAGGGGTGGGGCACTGGGTGGCTCCTAACTGGGTGGGGGTGGGCGTGGTTAGTGAATGTGTTTCCGGGCGTGGTGGTCGGCGTCGTCCTCGGTCTTGTGGGTTCCGAGGGGGCCGCAGATGTGGCAGGTGATTTTGATGTAGACGGGTTCGCCGGTGGGGCCGGGTATCTCGGTGTACGTGACGCGGTGCTGGGCCATTAGCGGGCTGTCCTTTCGTGGCTTCGGGCGACTGATTTAGCCAGCGCCTTGGAGTCGGTTTCGGTGTGGAGCTGGGCGCAGGTGCAGGTTACCTGGTAGAGGGTTCGACCCCAGAAGGTGCGGACGCGGGCGACGGTGGTTTGGTGGATCAATTGGTGTCCTCTCGTATGGTGATGATGATGTGTGGGGGTTGGGTGCGGTCGATGCCGCCGTGTTCTAGGGCGGCTCGTAGGTGGGTGTGGTCGTCGTCGGCGAGGACTCCGGCGTCTACGATTCCGTCAATACATGCCTTGAGGGTGGCGAAGAGGTTGTGGGGGTCGTAGCGGCCTGCCCGGTTTTTGTAGATGTGGCCGGTGATGGTTGCCCGTGCCAGGGTGGGGACTTCGGCGGTGCGGGTGGTGTGTTCGGCGTAGGTTCGCCAGGCTTTGACCTTCACAGCGCGGGCCCGGTAATGGTCGCGGTCGTTGAGGGAGAGCCATTTTCGCCCGTTTTCGACGGTGAGTTTTAGTGTCCAGGTGCGGGGCATGGTTCTTCTCCTTGGTGTATGAGGTGCTGGGCGGCGGCGTGGAATGGTGTTTGGGTGGCGTACCAGTCGCATAACCGGCAGCGGGCGACAGGTTTGCGGGTGCGGGGTAGCCAGATGATGTAGGGGTCGTGGGGCTGTGTGGTCATCGGTGTGCCTCCGCTTGGTGAATGGATAGGGCGGCCTTGGCATCAAGGAGGGTGGCGGCACGGTGTACCCAGTAGCAGGTGGGGTGGGGGGCAGTGGGCCCAGTACCAGCCGCCCCAGTTGTCGGGGGCTTGGCTGGTTAGCATGGTGCCTCCGTGCAGCAGTTGTGGGTGCGGGCATCGGCTTTTGCTTCGGCTTCGGTGTCGAATCCCCAGAGGCCGTTGAGGCAGCGGGGGCATTGCCAGGCCCAAAGATTGTCAGAGTCCGGGGTGAGTTTGCGTTGGAAGATCATGGGTTATTTCTTTCGGTGAGGCCCCACCACCATTCGGCGGTGAGGTGAGTAAAGGTGAGCCCGCACCAGGTGAGGACGGCGCGGGCAGGGGCAATGATGGCTAGGGTCACTGCTGCGCCCAGGCAGGCAATGGCAAGGGCGGCGGCGGTGAGGGTAGCCCAGGTGAGGACGGCTAGGGTCACTGGTACTCCCCTGTTTCTGGGTTGTAGTAGGTGAGGTCGCCGACCTGAATGCGTTGTGAGCCGTCTGGGAGTACCCAGGTGATGCGGGTGACGGTCTTGGTGGAGCTAATCAGCAGCTCGTCTGTTTCCTTGCCGTTGGCGTACCAGATGCCCTCGGTTCCGGTGGGGCCGGTCGACCACCCATCGAGTTCCGCCCGGGGCGTGCCGTCCGTGGTGATGTATGCGCCTATGACGGGTTCGCGGGAGGTGTAGTGGAACTTCATGGGCGGTTTGGGTTTGGGGGTTGCCCCCGCCACAGGGGCAGGGGCGGACTCAGTGGCGGGTGCGGACGCTGGGGAGGTGCCCACGCACCCACCCAGCAGGAGCAGGACGGGTAGGAGCACCCACCCGGCGGCAGGGGCACGGCGGGTCATTTCTTTCTCCTTTGTGAATAGCGGGCAATCATCAGAACAAGCTCAGCGTCCAGCGGCCTGGCGTCTACCCGTGCAGGTTTCACAACTGCCCGGAGTTGCTTGACACCGGCAAGTAGTCCCCAGCCTTCCGGCAGCTCTTCAGGCTTGACTATCCCCTGTTCTGGGACGACTATCCACCAGTAGTTGCAGTAGGAGCGCCAGGCCTCTGATTTCTCCCCAGCTGTGCGGTGCTCGGTGAGCCAGTCTGCGCGGGAAACTTTGATTTCAAAGCCATGAACAGGCGGGCGGTGGCGTTCGAACCTTTCCTTGTTTTCGTTCCAGACTTCCTCTGTCTGCGAGTCAAGGGCGATGAAGTCAGCGCGTCGTATGCCCTTGCCAGGGTCGGCCATGAGGACTTGTGAGGCGGCGATGTAGCGGGGTAGACCTGCCTGGTTGCGGCCTGAGTATCTGCGGTGCAGTAGGCGGGTCATATCTGCCTCAGATGCGCGGGTCACTCGGTATCACCTGCCAGGGCCTGCGCGTAGGCTTCGGGGTGGTTGCGGGCTACCCTGCCCAGGCGCGCCTCGTAGATTTCAAGCCGCCGGGTGAGCTTGTCGATGTGGGCTAGCAGGCCGGGCAGAGCGTTACGGGCTTCAATGGTTAGCTCGAAGTTAGCCAGACGGTTTGATTCCAGCCCAACGTCGCAGCAGCCACAACCTAGCTGAGAGATTATGGGACCTTCAAGACTTGCGATTGAATCAATCACTGGATTGCTTGGTTCTTGCCCCTCTATGTAGGGTTCAATCTTCCACGGCGCGGGGCTGGCGTCTTCGTGTAGCTCACGGAGCCGGGTTAGCTCATCGGGGGTCATTGGTTCTCCTTGTAGTTGGCGATTTCTAGCAGCACATCGGCGTGGCACGGTTGGTCGAGCGGGCACCAGCAGGCCAGGTTCTTACCAGCCAGCTCAGCCCAAATCTCAGCACGGGTCGGATACGACGGCAGTTCATCGCGGTTCTCTACCGGGCGTAGAAGCCAGCTGAAACGGTAAACGGCGTCAGCCCTGTCCTTGACCCGGAGCATTCCAGATAGAAATAGCCGGAGCCCTTTGGCCCCGTTATGAGCCAAGACGATGCCAGGGTACGCAGCTCCTACCTTGTAGGGGTTGCCCCACTTGGAGCCGCGTCCGACGTAGACGGTGTTCTCGGGCATGCGCCACCCCTTGGTGCGCTTTCGCTGGACACGAACCGGGGTCATGCGTCCTCCTTGGGGGTCTTCAGCTGACCGACGACTTTGTAAACCTCGACCTCGCTTGGGTCTACCTGTAGGAGCTGAAAATAATCGAAAGCTATTACATGCCCGGCAGTTCGAAACATTGGCTCGGGGCTCATGTCTTCGCCTTCTGCCGGGCATTTACCGATGAAGATAGTGCCCAGGGCCAGCTGGTTGGCGGTCAGCTTGCGTAGGGGCAGGTCACCCTTGACCCAGAGTGACCAACCATTACGCCCGTACCAGGCGCTGTAAAAGGCTTCAGACCATACGGCGAAGCTGGCCTCCTCGTCCCATCCGACGTATTCATAGGGCGGGTAGGCGCTGTCACGCTCCATCCGGTGGGTAAGGGCGCCCAGCTCTGGGTGGACGCACTTGGCTTCGAGGCCGTCTAGCTTCTCCCAGTCGATACGCTCACCATCGGCGATAGCTTCGGTGAGGTTAGACCAGCCCGCCAGGGGGTGGTCGCCCTGGGCTTGCTGGCCGTCCTGGTAGCCCAGGTCGTAGGCGCGCTCGAAGTCGCTGTTGTAAGTGGTCCGATACGTTAGGCGGCCAAAACCATCAGTCCTGAAACCGAGCTTCGGGTAAATATCTTCGGGGTACTTATTCACGGTCATTGGTGTTTCTCCTTTGGGTGTGGGTAGGCCCCGGCAGGGTGCGCCGGGGCCGGGTTGCTGTCAAAGTTTCTGGGTAGCCCCTGGCGCTTGACAGATAAGGGGGTGCCCTAATCTCACAAAAACGGGTGTTTTTGGGAGATAGGGGCAGGGTTGCGGGGTGCTAACTACCAAAACAGGGGCATTTTGGGAGTTAGAGCAGAGCTATCTCTTGCGGTTCTTCGTAAACGGGGCGGCAAAAATCTTCACCAGCGAGACCAGCGTGACGTATGCAAGCACCACCGGCCACACAAGAAAAGCGCTACCAAACGTGCTAGCTAACTTCGCGTCCTGGGTCTCCCCTTTCTTCCTAAATGATTCAGCAGCAAGGCCAAACGATACGAACCATACGAGTGCTACCGCGAAGTACGCGATGATAAGCCACAGATTCATGAGGGTTCACCTTCCTAAAAGGGCGGGTTTTCATCGGCCCCACCCTGCCCCCAGTCGTAGTTGCCCTGAGCTTGCTGTGCCCACGGGTCGGCTTGGGGTGCGCTCTGCTGGGGGTTCTGTCCTTGGGGTTGTGTACCCCCTTGGGGTGTGCCGAAGCCGCCTGCGTAGGCGTTTTGGACGGGGCCGGTGGCGTTGCTCTGCTGGTTTTGTTGGCCGTTTTTGGTGGGGGCGATTCGGATGAAGTCTGCGGTGACTTCGAGGGAGCGCCCGGCAGCACCGTCTTGGGTTTGGTATTCGCGGGTTTCTTCGCGTCCGATGATTTCGATGCGGGTGCCGGGTTGGATGTTGGCCCAGGTGTCTGCGAGGGTGCCCCAGAGGGTGATTTTGCGGTAGGTGGTGCCGGTTTTGCGGTAGCCGGTGGGGTCGTTTTGGTCTTTGGTGGAGTGGGGTTCTGCGGTGTTGAAGTTGAGGACGGGGAGGCCACTGTTGGTGTGGCGAAGTTCGGGGTTTTTGCCGTTGCCGGTGTTGGGGTTGACGCCTTGGACGAAGGCGGTGAAGCGGATGTCAGCCATTTAGTTAGTCTCCTTGTAGGGGTTGAGGGTGTGCAGGTGGTCGCGTTGTTCTTCGGTGAGGTAGTGCTCGTAGGCGGTGTCCACAGCTTGCTCGTAGGCTTGGGCTTGGATTTCACGGACGGCGGTGGTGATGCTTTCGCAGGTGAGTTCCCAGCCTTCTTTCACGTCGGCGCTGGTGAAGCTGCCCATTGCTTGGTTCAGGGGCTGCGCTGTTTCGTTCTGGGCTTCTTCGAATGCTGTCGAGTGGAGGACTTGGGTGATAGTGCTGAGGTAGACCAGGTTGGTCATGTGGGTGATGAACATTTGTGGGTCGGTCATGGTTATTGTTCCTCGTAGATGAGTGGGGTTCGGGTGTTGGTGGTGAGTAGGTCGGCTCGGGTTTTGTGCTCGGCTTGGAGGGCGTCAACGACTTTTTGCGCTTGTTCTGCTTCGGCTTCGGTGAGGTGGGGGTGTGCTTCCCGGTGGAATTCGATGGGGGCTTCGTAGATGGTCATGTGTGCGGCATGGAGGGTGGCGAGGGTTGGTTCGTCCATGTTTGCTGCGCGCCTTTCTGCGGGGCTGGAAATGGTTGGGGTGGGTGGTTGGTGGGTTTTGGGGTGTTAGGGGCTCTGGGCATGGTTCTAGCCTTTCTGGGTGGCTGTTTCCCAGTGCTCTGCGGGTATGAAGGTGCGGGCTCTTTCGCCCCAGATGGTGTAGGCGCGGCGGAGGGTCGCTGCCAGTTTCGCCCCTGTTTCTGTTTGAAGGCCGTGGCGGACGTGGTTCCGGGTGAGCCACATCGACCAGCAGACCCCAGGTTCTTTTACCGGGTCGTATTCTTTCCAGCAGTGGTAGACGCGCATGTTGTAGGCGCGGCAGGTGCTGGCGTACCCGCACCAGGGGCAGACCAGGGGCCGCTCGACGTCGGGGGTTCTGGCTAGCTCGGTGGCAATGTAGGCCCGGCCCTCTGCTAGGCGGGTTTCCTCTGCGGTTAGGGCGTCGAGCAGGTCGAGCTGGCCGGGCAGCTGGGCGGGGGCGCTCACGGGGTTCTCCTTCCTGGTGGTTTAGACCATGCGGGGGTGTGGTGCGTAGATGAAGTTCAGGTCGGGGGTTATGAGGCGGGGGTCTGTGGGTATGCCTCGTTGGGTGAGGTCGCGGTCTCGGAGCCGGGCTCCTTCTTCGCGGAGATCTTCCCAGCGCCCTGGGTGGCGTTGCTTCCAGGTGGCGAGGGTGACTTTGTGGGGGTCTACTGCTCGGGCGGCGAAGGCTTCGTTGAGTTCTTTGATGCGCTGTTTTTCGGCGGAGCAGAGGCGCTTGATTTCTGAGACGACTGGTTTTTTGTCGGTGGTTTCGCGGTAGGAGAGGGTGATTTCTTTGACCATGCGGAGGTCGAAGGGTTTGAGGGCGCGGTGCCAGGCTTCGATACTGGGGTCGTTGTTTTCGACGCGGGGGTCTAGTTTGTTGAGCCAGTCGACGAACCAGATGGTTTCTTCGGGGGTCATGCGAGTTCTCCTGCTATCCAATCGTTGCCCTGTTCGGGTCTGTTTTCGTGTTGCTGGTAGTAGCGGTTGAGGAATTGTTGGCCTGCTTGTGCTGTTACTTGGGAGCGTTCGACCCAGCCGGGGACGCGGGTGGGTTGTTGGGGGCGTGGGGGTTCGGCGGGTCCGTCTTCCCAGCCTCGGGTGTTGAGCCAGCGGGTGGGGGTTTTGGTGTATCTGGGGTCGCGGTTGGGGTTGTCGCGGTAGCGTCCGGCTGCGGCTATGAGGTGGGAGGGGTTGTTGAAGTGGGAGGCGGAGCGCCAGGCGTTGTAGGCGTCGAGTTTGCCTTCTTTGCGGGGGTAGGCTTCCCAGAATTGTTCGAAGGCTGGTGAGTAGTGGACGCGTCCGGGGGCGGGGCGTTGCCGCTCCCCCACTGTTTCGTGCGTGTGCGCGTTATTAATGGGGTGTAGTTCTTTAGAACTACTGGGGTTAATGGGGTTGTCTCGCAACGGTGCGAGGGGTGCCGTCGCATTTTGCGAGGGGGTCATGTCTGAATTGCGAGGGGTCGCAGATTGCGAGGGGGTCATGTCTGAATTGCGAGGGGTCGCAGATTGCGAGGGGTCACTCATCTTCGGCAGTGCATAAATCGTCGTCCCGTACTTACGGTCACTACCCGTTTTCGCCAGCTCACCAATAGCTACCAGCTCCGATATTTTCCGATAAACAGTAGCGTCGTGAAGCCTGCACATCTTGGCTATGGTCGGCACCGACTGGCAGCTGTTCTGCCCCTCCCGGTTGGCGGCGTCCGCAATAGCCAAAAGCACCAGCCGTGCAGTCCCCTCAGCCTGGGAATGATTCCACACCCAGGACGTCGCCTGAACGCTCATAACTTCCTCTCAAAAAAGGTGAGGGGCCAGAACATCACGCCCTGACCCCTCACGGGTTCGTATTCTTCTATTTGGCAAGCTCAGCCAAAACCGTGCTGCCCTGCTCAACCGTCAGCTGCCCAAGCGTCAGCCCCTCCACCTGGAAGAAGTTGGCAAGCTCAGCGTCCAGAGCCTCAGCAGAAGGCACCTGCCACTTAGCCCGAGCCCGAGAAATAATCTCGTTAGCCATCGGCTGGCTAATAAGCTCACCGCTAGACTGAGGCGCTGGCTCTTCCTCAATCACTTCGCCGTCCATAGCCTCAGCATTCTTTAGCGCCTCAAGTGCCTTGGCCTTAGACGCTGCCAGAGTGAGTTCGCCGGTGGCGTCCATGCTCTCCAGACGAGCCTTTTCGCGCCAGTCCTCAGTGGAAATATCTACCCACTTCACCAGGTCATGAATCGCGGTCTTGCGGATCATGGCCACCGGGTCGTTATTCCACGGTGAGTAGGAGGTGCCGTTCTTCTTGTCGCGTTTGTATGATTCGGAGGCTTCGCGGGCTCGCTTGACGCGGTCTACGTCGGCAATGACGACGTTGGAGCGGGTGCCGTCCTTGTAGCGTGCGTAAGCGTATGAGGCGATAGGCTCACCGCGTACCGCCTTGCCAAGGAACCGCGCCCGACTGTCGGCGTTCTGCCCGCCTGCGATAATGCGCGGGGTCTCATCGGCATCGAACTCCACGACGTCGTTTTCGTGGAGCACATCGGACTCGATACGTTCGATTAGGCCGGTTCGCATCATCAGCTCGATGTAGCCGATGTAGCTAACGTTGAGGGTGATTTCTCGGCCTCGGGGAATGAAGTAGACCTGCTTAGCGCTGGGGGTCGGGTCAAGCCCAAGGGCTGCGGTTCGGTGCAGGGCGAGCAGGGCGCTTGAAGGGTTTACCTTCATAACTTCAGCGACTTTTTCGTTCTCCACCAAGACAAGTTGCGCATGAGTGAGCCATTGGTTAAGGGAGCGTTGCTGGTCAACAGGTAGCGCGCTCTGGAAGTCTTCCCGCGCTTGGTTTACGAGGGCTACTGCGTTGTGCTTTCGGGTTGCGATTGCGTCTGTCATTGTTATGCTGCTTTCAGCTCGTAGGTTGGTAGGTCTGCGGTGGTTTTGCCTCTCACCGCTTGGAGGTAGGGGGTGCCACCGTTGCGGGCAGTACGGGTCACGAACTTCTCACCCTCGACGGTGCCGGTCTTGGCGTAGCCCATAAAATCGAGAATGCGGGTCTTAGCTGCGCGCTCTGCAATCTCCGCAGCCTTCTTAGCCTCAACTGCCTCGTAATATGCGCGCACCATCTCAGCGGGCACCTCAACGGTGGAGCCGTCAATCTCAGGGTGTAGCTCACGAACCGCCTCATACGTGGCGGTGTGCTCCACATCTTCAAGGGAAGGCTTCGAGTCAGTCTTGATGCTCTCGGTCAGCCGGTCAGCGGCCTTAAGCATCGTGTTCTGCCACGCCCGGTTCGCCTCGACCTTGTACTCGTCATAAGTGAACCGGGAGCCAAGCCGCGCCACGTAGGTCACCGGCACGCCCGTACAGAGCATCTGCCACTGCACCTGATCGTAATAATGGGCCGGTATCTGGTCGGTGCCGGGTTCACCCCACCCGTCCGGGCTAGTCGAGGTCTTGATTTCCAGAAGCCCGACGACGTAACCGCCTTGTTCCAGGTAGCGGTCGGGGGTGGCTCCGTACCCGCGTTCTCGGTCGTAGAACCAGACCTTGTTCTTGGGGTTGCGGACGTTGAGCTCACGGTGTCGGGCCGCGAACCACCAGGCCACCGCGGGCTCCAGCATGTGCCCGCGCTCTAGCACTTCCTCATTCGGGGGCAGCGGGTCAATGGTGCCCGCCATCTTGTGCCAGAGGCTGTAGTAGGACTCGTAGGGTGAGCGGGAGGGGATAAAGGCGGCACTAATTTTTGAGGCCGTCATCAGCCGCTTGTGCGTATCATCGCCGGGGGTGACTCCCTTGACCCCGGCGCGGTCAAAATACCACTTCCGCAGAAGCTCCGGGCTTTCCTCCGGCGAACCTTCACAGGGCGGCGCGGTAAACAATTCAGTCATGGTCAGTCTCCTATAATCTGCCGGTGCACGACCTCTAGAGGGCGGATATTCGGGTGAGCGGCAGCGAAACCGTCCAGAGCCTCGTTAGAAGAATCAACCGCCCGCTGGGCTATTTCCCGCTCATTCTCCACGTCGCCTAATGCGCTGATATTGCTCTCATGAATATCCTCATAAGCCTCCCGGCGAGCCGCTAACCTGTACTCAATGAGCAGGGCGTGCAGGCGGTGTTTTTCAGCCTGCCGCTTCTGCTGCTTCTTGATAGCTTTCTTCTGCTTCTTGGTGAGCTTCACGATGGGTTCGGTCATAGAGCCAGTCCTTTGTGGTGTAGTAGGTAAAAACAGCAAGCGGCGCGATAATCAACATCGCGCCGCCAGTAGGGGTAGGGTTCAAAACAGCCAGAGGTATCAACAACCCCCAGCACAGCAGGGCCTTAGCTCTCAGGTTCACTGCCCCACCTCGCAATACGGGCGCGGAACACCTGGCACAGCGCCAGCATTTCTTCACGAGCCTCGTCAGCATCGTCACCGCTGGTATCAACCCACTCATCACGCTTGAAAAGTGCTTCTAGCTCATCAACGGTGCCTGACCAGCAACCCATTTTGATGGTGTGCTTGCCGTTCTTTTCCTTGAAGAGAGTGGTTATCAGCCGCAGACTGGTGCAGGTGATGAGATGCATGTAGTCAGCGTTGCCGGAGACCCGAGCGTTGCCGGAGACCCGAGCGTTGCCGGAGACCCGAGCGTTGCCGGAGACCCGAGCGTTGCCGGAGACCCGAGCGTTGCCGTAGACCCGAGCGTTGCCGTAGACCCGAGCGTTGCCGTAGACCCGAGCGTCGCCGTAGACCCAAGCGTCGCCGTAGACCCAAGCGTCGCCGTAGACCCGAGCGTCGCCGGAGACCTCAGCGTCGCCGTAGACCCAAGCGTCGCCGTAGACCCAAGCGTTGCCGTAGACCCGAGCGTCGCCGGAGACCTCAGCGTCGCCGTAGACCTCAGCGTCGCCGTAGACCCAAGCGTCGCCGGAGACCTCAGCGTCGCCGTAGACCTCAGCGTTGCCGTAGACCCGAGCGTCGCCGTAGACCTCAGCGTCGCCGTAGACCCGAGCGTCGCCGTAGACCCGAGCGTTGCCGTAGACCTCAGCGTCGCCGGAGACCCAAGCGTCGCCGTAGAGGTTCTTCGTATCCTCAACCCAGCCGCCCTCATCACCAGCAGACACAACAAAACGCGGCAAATCACGAGTAGCGCGGATACGGTGCAGAGTCACACCAGCCCAGTTAACCTTGGTCTCACCAGTGAACTCATAATGTAAATCAGTCATTGTAAAAATCCTTATCGTCGGGGTCTGCGAAGTAATCACAGATATAGGGGTAGCGGGTGGAGCCGCCGCAGTCGGGGCAGGTCGCCTCGTCCTCCGGCAGCGTGTCAAACAGGAAATGGTCAGGGCTGATAATGCTCACGGGGTGACTCCCATCATTTTGAATAGCTCCCGGCGGTCTCCCACCGGCAGTCCCTTGGTCAAATACGCAAGGTTCAAGGCGACTCGGCGCGGGTCAGGCTTCGAACACTCAGCACGGATAACCGTCAAATCAACTGGCCGATATGACGGGCTCACACGGTCACTCACCGGCGTCCGCTGAGCGTGCATAGCCACCGTCCAATGCTTCGGAAAAGGCACTTACGCCACCTCCTCAAGCGGGGCCAGCTCAGCCAGCAACCACTCCAGAGTCTTAGTCGTGAACCTGGGTTGGAATCGCTCCTTGCCACCCCATTTACCGGAGGGGTGGCGAACCGCGTACCCCTTATCAATCGCCGCCGAATACACATCAAGACGAAACCCAGGGGTAAGAATCTTCTTCTCCCGCAACACTCGCTTCACATCAGCTTCGTTCACGGGGAAATGTTCGCGTAGAGACTTGCACAGATCACGGAAACCAAAAGTATGCTCAGGTGTCAGAATCTTGTCGTACACCTCAGCCTTGGGGCGGGCAACTTCCAACTCCCGGCGTGACTCCTCAGCCTGCGCCCGAAGCAGCTCGAAAACCTCAAGCACCTTCTCTGCCTCAGTTTTAGGCTTCTCATACGCCCCGGTCTTACGAATAGCCGGGAGGACGTCGTCTGTTACCCACGATTCGAATGGTTCCGCAGCTGGGGAATTAGAGCGCATAATAACCCGGTACAGGTTGCCCTCGTCAATGATGGTGGTGAGCTGACGACCACCGGCCGTAGGGGTATAAGTTTTGCTTACCCCCTTTTCGCGGAGCCTGTTGGCTACCACTGAGGCGTTGGTCAGCCCAAGTGCCTTCACCAAGTCAGCCAGCACGAACCAAGGCTCACCCTCTACGAGCAGCGCCCGCAGGGTCAGCCCGTTGAAGTCGAAAGTCTGCACATCAGCATGTGCGTTGTTGTTTGATAGAATTTCCATTGGATTAATCCCCTTTCATGGGAAATCAAAAGCCCCCTGTGTGCTGTACACGCCAGGGGGCTAACCTTTATATTGATTGACCGATAGAGAAGAAAATATGTTTGAACCGATTCGTGTGGCTCCCTATACTCACCGAATGGGGCTTCGAGAGCCTTTCGCACTTACTGATAAAATTTCCGACCGACCCGGCGCGAAAATAGCACTACAATTATGGGTAAGCAGTGCCACCTATTACGTAGGAGACGATTCGGACTTTCAACGTTTCTTACTTCAGTACGATATTGATAATTTTAAATATTCAAGGTTTGACTCTATAGACTACGTAGCGACTTTCGATTCTTGGGTATGCAAGTCAGATGAAAATTTGCTCGATGGAATAGATTTTATTCTTCAGCACATTAATACCTGGACAGGGCACGAAAAACTCAAAGAGTTTAGCCTTATTACCGAAGCTGCGAACCTGAACTACCAATACAGCGAAGAAGCGCCACACAGGCTTATGCACCGCGTTCTACCAGCAGTTCAGAAGCAGTACCTACATACCGCTCACACAGTTCCCGAGGTGACATCTCACCTACTCTCAAATGCATGGAAAGAAGCATACGGGCACAAGGGAGACCCACAGAAGGCATGGGATGAAGCGCGCAAAGCTGTAGAGAATATCCTCAAGCCAATTGTTCACCCGAAAAATAACAACTCAACCATCACAAAACTCATACGAGATATTGAGGTAAAGCCCAGTAAGTACCGTTGCTCAATCCCGCTTAAGCCCGGCGAGGACACGAGCCCTGTGCTCAAGTTCGTCGAACTGCTTAAGATGATGCCCTACGCTGAAGTACATCACGGCGGAAACATAACGCTGGAATCTGTTGAGCCTACCCGTGAGAACGCCAAGACCCAGGCGCTTCTGGCGGCAACGATATGTCAAATCGTTGCTGACGGCGGCTTTACCCTCGCAGAGTAAATAGGTCACCACAAAGGGAGCCACGGCGTCATAAACTTCTACGGGGTCGTATGGGTTATCAAGTTCCCTGAGCTTATTCTCTAATTTCAGTCTGTGGGAAAATGGGATAAATGTTGGTCTATTGAAAAATTCAAGAATAGTTGTTTTCTCAGACAAAGAGTTATCCTTTTCTTTAATTTTACGCATTTGACTTACCCATTCCTAACTTCTCGAATTCTTCCTGCCATATCTGCTGGCTAATCTCACGAATCTCAGACCAAATGAATGTTGAAATCTCAAGGTAAGAGAACGCTGGCTCGTCAAGCCGTGCACCCTTTTGAGCAACAATTTCGCTGAGCTTCTGCTCAAAATCAATGAGCTGCACAATGCGAGGGTCAAGCCCGTATGGAGAGTCGATATTTTCGCCCATACGGCGCATGACAGCGCCCTGTACTTCTCCTCGTTGCTTTAGTATTTCGAGTAGATTGGCCATCTGGTAGACTCCTTTGCAACATTCGGCCCGCAACGCTCCTTCCGCTTGCGGGTCATTTCCTTTTTCAGGTAGGTCAGCGGGGCACCCCAATGGGTTTCAAAAGCTAAATGGGTGAACTGTCATGTTTAAAGCTTTTTGCACTTAGGTGGGGTGTCCCGCTTCGCGCCTCCCCTGGGTCTTGCACCCAGCAGTGTCTCTACAAGGTGAGAGGCATATCTTGCACGGCGCGACCTAGCGCCATGACTCCCAACCGTCTACCGTTACCTCCCGAAAGCCTTATGGGCTGTACCCCCCTACGCTCTGGCAGGGGCTCTTTCAGGGTGTAGGGCCGAGCGCGGTGTCTCGCTAGCCCCGTATCTCTCCACGGCGGGATATTCAATTTCCAAACAGCACCCCCGCTTATAGCCCAGGGGTTAGGCCGCCCGCAGAACCTGCGAGCCTTTACGCCTTGCGGCGCCCGGCCAATAAATCGGCTCTTCCGCATGGGCATCGAGGTAATCCTCAAGCCACTGCACCCGGTACTGAACTTGTCGCCCAGCGCGGGTAAATCTTGGTGCAGTACCGGCGGTACGCCAGCCCCGCAAAGTCTCGGGTTTCACCCCGAGATATTCCGCAGCCTCCGACTCAGTCAGCCGCGCCCTCGGATCTAACGGCTCAAACATCTAAGCCGCCAAAAGAAACTGCCCAAAATAACGGGCAAAAACCTGCTCAAACAAAGGACGGTCAGCTTCCGTATACGCCAGAACCTGCCGAACCTGCCCATTAGCAAGCGTCAGCGGCGACTTGCCAGGTTCCACACCGTGCTCCGAGATGTAGGCCTTCTTCACTTCTTTGCCGAACTGACCAGCACGCTTCATCTGCGACCGTGACAGGTTCTTTTCCTTTAAGAAATCAGTGGTATAAAGCGGGGTACGAGCTGGGTCAAGCTCCGGCACTTCATGGAGTGAGCGAGCAAGGACGACACGGGCTTTAGCTTCTAGGTGGTCAGGGTGAACCAGACCCTTAGCCGCCTGCAAAGCGTTAAGCTGAGACTGACAGGCAAGCTGCAACGCCTGCTCCTTGAACTGGGCGACCTCAATCTCCTTCACCTGCACGTTGAAACGAGTCGCAGAGCCGGTAGTGAAGTAATCATTGAGGGCTTTAGCAGCCTCCTTCTGGTAGGCGATAAGCACCGGGCGAGCCTCAGGCTTAACCTTGTTCTCACTAAGGGCCGCCAGCCACATCGGCACAGCGTCCTTATGCAAAGCCGTCATTTCACGGGTTTTCCCGTCCGCACCAACCGTTTCGATTTTCGAAACAGTTGCCCAGCTCTTTTCTCGCAGCTTTACAGTCTGGCTAGCGAAGCTGATTCCGAGGGCGTCGCACATAGGCTTCAGAGCAATAAACTCTTCCTCGACCACCTGTAGGCCGGGGGTGTTCTCAATCTTGATTAGCTCCATGAGTAGGGGATCCTTTCCAATTCACATGACCTGCAAGTAAGTCGCAGACCATCTAAGCCATTTGTTTCTGTTCCATTTGAAACAGCTCGACCAAAAAAATATGGTCAGTTTTCATAGCCAGAGCCTCAGTGATAGCCCCAGCCGTCTTAGAGCTGCAAGTACCTCGATAGCCACTGGATATGTTCCAGACCGTCTGAGGGTTTAGCCCCGCTCTTTTTGCAAGGGCCTTGTAGTCCAGCCCTCGGATTTCCATAGCCCAGTTCAGATTGTAGGTATCAACCTTGATTCGACCGGGCTGGGTTCGCACTTTCATGGCGTCACCTGTTTCGTTCGTTTCTGTTCCGTTTGGCACACCTCCAGCATACACACACGTTTACGATTTTGTAAACGCACATGAGATAATTTTTCTCGTGGGGCTTGGAAGTACGCGAGTTTCACGCTTGTAATTTGTTTATAATCCATAAACATAACCCCTTGTCAGGGCGACATTTCAGCGAGACTATCAAGACATGAGCAAACTATCTGAACACCTAAACAATTTGAACCGCGGAGAGCTTTCGACGCGCCAAATTTCCAACATGGCCGCCAAGCAGGGTGTATCAGCAAGCCATGTAACACTGTCTCGCTACCTGCGGGGAGATCACCCAATCCCCGCCAAGCGCGCCCCTCTGGAAGCTTTCGCAATAGCTTTCGGCGTCTCTGTTGAACCTCTCATAGAGCTGGGGAATCAGTCGGAGGAAGGGTATCCTTTCGAGCTACCTGCGAAAGCTGCAACCCTCAACGAAGCGGAGCGTGCCGCGATTCTTCATCTCATTGACGTCATGGTTGCCAGCAAGCTACCCACATCGCTCCCCGGCACCGTCGCTCACCAGGTAGAAGAAATACGGCGTGAGCAAGAACTGGAGCGCCTGGCGAATAAGTTTGGTGACTTCCACCCGGAGCGGGCTGGTTATGATCTGGCTGCGCACCACGACGACGAAGCCCGGGCGCGCATGGACTGGCTCGACAACCTCGGCGAAGAACCACAAGACTAAAACACCCACACAATACAAGGAAAGCAGAACATGAAATACGGCTACAGACTCTTCACCATCAATCTCCTCAAAGAACACCGCAGAACAGCACTCCCTTTCACCACTGATGCTTTGCACGTACCAGACGGCACAGCAGTAGATGACATCCTCAACATCGCCAACGCAAACATCGGCGTAAAATACTTCCACCCTCTGAAGCACCTACGCTACATGCCAGAAGACCGCAACGAGCTCGACCCCGAAAAAGACAAAGCACTTACCTTCATTAGCGCCGAGCACAGTAGCGGCTACATCACCTTCGAGTTCCGCTGGGGCAAACCAGGCTCCCACGACACAGCCCTCAGCCGCAGAGATGTCGACGTACCACTCGGCACCGAAGCCGCACCCTCAAACCTCTTCAGAGCAGTCCTATACCTACCAAAGGGCAACACCAAGACCGGAATTCTCGCCGTAGAAACACTAGGCCGCCTCAACGTCGCCTCAGACTTCATCAGATATATCTCATGCCTACTCGAAGACTACAGCGTTGCTCAACCACTCCCACAGCCCGGGTGGTGGGACTTCCGCATCCAGCCCGCAGCAGACGCCAACAGGCTCGAACGTCAACTCGAAAATGGAACCATCAAAGAGGTAAAGCTCCAAGTAAAACGTGTAGATCAAGACGGACGACGCCACGAAGCTGAGAAAACCTACACTCAAACAGCATTTACCGACGATGAAGCAGCTGAAGTCAAGCGCACATCCACCAGCTGGTTCCGGAAAAAGATCACCCCAGAAATGGAAGACGACTCAGACATCAGAGACGTAGTTGCTCATGTCGCACCTGAAGTTGAAAACATCGACTGGAATGACGGATCAATTACTTTCCGCACCGATGATGGCCAGAACAAAACCATCAGCCCCGACGACATGTCAGCTGTCTTTCAATACCACCTGGGAACACGTCGCCCATCGATGATGGAGTTCATCGACAGTTCACGATCTACAGCACATGCTCTTCAAGAACCCCTCGAGATTGAGCTAGATTTATAACAAAGGAAAGTTAAAAGGAGGTGCAGCATGCTAGTGAAAGATGCACTTAAGGAGATACAAGGCAGTACCAGGCTTCCTCGCGTGAGCAGGTGGGCCCTGTTTATCTTTGGTGTCCCTCTGGCCGCTAGCCTGCTCATTCTCTTCTTCAATGTTTCTATTACTGCGCCTGCCGCGATTCTAACCATGGTCGCGTTGCTCTTTAGCGGGTATCTTTCAGGCTTCGTCCACTACTCAACAATTAGGCAAAAGCTAACAGAGCAAGAGGAAGAGTACACATACTCCAGAGCCCCTGAACGTAGGTTTGTGGATCATACTGCCACGCTGCTCCTATTTGGTGCATGCTGTTCCGCCGCCTCTGCAGCCGTGCTGGCATGCATTATCGCGGTTACCCCTGCAAATACCGCGCTGTGCCCAATCGCCTCAGCGGCGGTAGCCGCAACGGCCCTGACCCCGATTACCCTTTTTGCCAAGGTTGCCACTCTCTTGTCGCAGGTCTATAAGCAGGTTGTTTCTAAGCCCCAGACGCCTAAAACATACTAAATAAAATTGGTACACTCATTCGATTAAATGTCGAATTAATGTTCTACTGCCTAGACATCATCAGCACCCACCTCGCCGTAGCGGTGGCATATACAGACGGTCTCGGGCGCATATGGGTAGACCCCCGGCTCACCCGCACAGAGCGCCGGTGCGCCCTCGTCCACGAACACCGGCACCTCGCCCACGGGGACACCTGCCACAGCGAGAAGGCAGAGCGCCGCGCCCGCCGTGAAACCGCGCTCATACTCCTGCCCCAGCTCCCCACAGCCCACGACGACCTCACCCCGCATCAGGTGGCAGAGCACTACGACGTGACCCTCACCGTCCTCACAGACCGGCTCCTAATAGAACGCGGCGAACTCTAACCCCTCCCCTATCGCTTCACTCACACACACTGGCGCTACATCAGCGCACCCAAAAACAGGAAGGACACCCCTACCATGCCCCGCGAAAGACTCCCCATCGGCGAACTCGGCAGCATCAACACCCGCAAACTCCCCAACGGAAAATGGGAAGCCCGCGCCAGAATCAGAGGCAAAGACGGACGCACCCACCTACTCCAAGCCACCGCCGAAACCAAAACCCGCGCCACCACCGCTCTCAAAGCCAAAGCCACCAAAACCCTCCCCACAGGCACCAGCGCCATCACCGGCCAAACCCGCCTCACCACCGCAGCCGAAAAATGGGTCACCACCCTCACCGGCTCCGGCCTCAAACCCTCCACCATCAGAACCTACGAACAAGCCACACGCCTCCACATCATCCCCCTGCTCGGCGAACTCTCCATCCAAGAAATCACCACCAGCAGAGTCACCGAGTTCTTACAGCAGGTAGCCGAACCCAGACCCACAGACAACAACGGCACGACACTAGGAGGGCCAACCTCAGCCGCCCACGCCAAAATCTGCCTCTCCCTGATCTACAAAATGCTCATACACGACGGCGTACTGGAGCACTCCCCCGTAACCCACGCTCAGGCCCCGCGCCGCAGAGCCCGCCCGGTCAAGGCCATGACTGTAGAGGATATCCTCGGCATACGGCAAGATATTCTGGCCTGGGGTGCCCAGCGGGTACCAGGCCCGCCCCGGCAGGCCGACTTGCTCCTAGACTTCGTGGACGTCTTGGCCGGTACCGGTATGCGCCCGGGTGAAGTGCTGGCCCTTTCCTGGCGTGATATTTCTTTCGCCACCGGAGTCATCTTTGTGCATTCCACCTTGACACAGGTCAAGGGGCAGGGGCTAGTAGTGCAGCCGACCCCGAAGAGCCTTTACTCGGAGCGCGGCCTGCGCATGCCGGAGCTGGTAGAGCGAGTGCTATGGGCGCGGCGCTCACGGGCAGGCAACCCAGTGGACGGCCCAGTCTTTGCTACCCGCAACGGCACCTATATAAGTGACTCGAACATGCGCCGCATGTGGCGGGCGGCTGTGAGCGAAAAATACTCCCATGTATCTTTTGCTGATTATCGGAAGGCCGTAGCTACGCTGATTGAACGCGCAGAAGGTATGGAGGCAGCAGGCAAGGCCCTGGGTCACTCCTCGCCGGAGATTACTCGGAAGTATTACGTGGAGCGCGATCAGATCGTGGACTTCTCAGAGGTGATTGATTCGGCTCTTGCTCTGGAGATGAAGTGATTTTGATGGGTTTTTGATGGACTGGGGGTATTTGTACCGATAAGAAAAGCCCCGGTTACTAGGTGTTTTTCCTAGTAACCGGGGCTTTGTCTGTCGGGTTGACAGGATTTGAACCTGCGACCCCTTGACCCCCAGTCAAGTGCGCTACCAAGCTGCGCCACAACCCGATTGTCTCTCGTGAACTTTGCTGTTCCCTTGAGCACTCGTATAACTATACACACCTCTTTGAGAGAGTGCAAAATCGAAAACCGGGTTTTTGGGGCTTTTTTGGAGCGTTTTAGGTCACATTTCAAATGGGCCGGTGTTAGCGGCGTCCGCCCTTACCTGACTTACCGCTCTGGCGCTCCCCTAGGCTGCGGCGCTCACGCACGCGCATGGTGATGTCGATGGGGGTGCCGGTGAAGTCGAAGGTTTCACGCAGACGGCGGGCGATGAAGCGGCGGTAGCCGGGGTCCAGGAAGCCGGTAGTGAAGAGAACGAACTTAGGCGGACGGGAGGACACCTGGGTGCCGAAGAGGATACGGGGCTGCTTGCCACCGCGCAGGGGGTGGGGGTGGGCGGCCACGATTTCACCCAGGAAGGCGTTGAGACGGCCAGTAGGAATACGGGAATCCCAGGATTCCAGGGAGTGTTCCAGGGCGGGAACCAGCTTGTCCTTGTGCCAGCCGGTCTTAGCTGAGATATTCACACGCGGCGCCCACTTCACATGGGCCAGGTCGCGCTCGATTTCGCGTTCGAGCATTTCGCGGCGGTCTTCATCCAGGGTGTCCCACTTGTTGAAGGCCAGCACCATGGCGCGCCCGGAGTCAACAGCCATCTGGACGATACGGACGTCCTGCTCGCTCAGGGGCTCAGAAACATCCAGCAGAACAACAGCAACCTCGGCGCGTTCAATCGCGGTCTGGGTGCGTAGGGAGGCGTAGAAGTCAGCGCCCTTGGCCATGTGCTGGCGGCGGCGGATACCTGCGGTATCGACGAAGCGCCAGGGGCGACCGCCCAGTTCGACGATTTCGTCCACAGGGTCGCGGGTGGTGCCAGCCAGGTCGTTGACCACGGCTCGTTCTTCACCTGCCAGCTTGTTGAGCAGGGAGGACTTGCCCACGTTGGGGCGACCAATCAGGGCGATACGGCGGGGGCCACCCAGGGCCTCGGGCTCGGCGTACTGAGAGTGCTCAGGCAGTACTTCCATCATGGCGTCGAGCATGTCAGCCAGGCCGCGGCCGTGGACACCTGAGACGGGGTGGGGCTGGCCCATGCCGAGTGACCAGAGCGCGTGAATTTCAGCTTCCTGGTGTTCGGTGTCGACCTTGTTGGCAACCAGCAGGATGGGCTTGTCGACGCGGCGAAGCATACGCACGATAGCTTCGTCAGTGGCGGAGATGCCGACCATGGCATCTACCACGAGCAGGACGACGTCGGCGTGGGCAACAGCGATTTCGGCCTGAGCCGCAACCTGCGCGTCGATGCCCTTGGCGTCGGCTTCCCAACCGCCGGTATCGACCAGGGTGAAGTCCTTGCCGTTGTGTTCGGCCTTGTAGGAGACACGGTCACGGGTCACGCCGGGCTTGTCTTCAACCACGGCTTCACGCCGGCCAAGGATTCGGTTAATGATGGTGGACTTACCGACGTTGGGGCGGCCCACGATAGCGACAACGGGGTCAGCTTCCTGGTTGTCATCCTCGTCGATATCGAATCCCCAGGAGCCCAGCAGGGCGCGGTCTTCTTCGTCCAGGTCGTAGTCTTCGAGGCCGGCCAGCAGGGCTTCGGCTCGCTGGTTGGCGGTTTCGTCGTCGATGTCGGCTAGGCGGTCCGATACGTCATCGTCGCCGCCGAGGAACTTGACCTCGTAGTCGTCGTGGGGGGTGAGTTCGTCGCTCATGGGCGATACCTCCTGTGGTGCGGGCCCGGCGGGTGCCGGGGTGTGGTCTTAAGTCTAATGAATGGGGCGGACGCGGGCCGCCCGGGCTGGTCTTAGCTGTTGAGTTGGGCTTCTACAGCGTCGATGACGGCGGCGATGGTCTCTTCAAAGTTGAGGTCTGACGAGTCAACGAGGGTAACTCCGTCGGCGGCTTCGGTGAAGCTGGTGACCTTGGAGTCCTTGGCGTCACGGGCTGAGACTTGGGCGGCCAGCTGTTCGGAGTTCTGGGTGCCGCCCAGCTGCAGACCGCGGCGGGCCAGACGAACTTCTTCGCTGGCAGTGAGCAGGACGCGGGCGTCGGCGTCGGGGGCAACGACGGTGGTGATGTCGCGACCTTCTGCCACCATGCCGGTCTTAGAACGGGCGATGAAATCCCGCTGCAGGTCAATCAGGATCTGGCGGACGTCCATATTCGAGGCAACCGCTGAGACGGCCTCTGAGATGCGGGGCTCACGGATAGCCTCGCGCACGTCTACTCCCCCGACTTCGATGACCTCTTCGTCGGGGCTGGTGCCCTGCACATAGGGGAAGCTGCGGGCAGCAGCAACCAGGGCGGCAGCGTCGGAGGTGTCCACCTGGGCGTCCAGGCAGTACCAGGTTAGGGCGCGGTACATTGCGCCGGTGTCCAGGTATTCGAGCCCGTAGTGGCGGGCCACGGCCTTAGAGACCGAGGACTTGCCGGAGCCAGAAGGGCCGTCAATGGCGATCACGAGCTTGTCAGACATAGTTTTCTTCCTTACTTGACGACCTTCCAGCCGCGGCTGGTGAGGTCTTCGATGAGTTTTTCGTGTTCATTGGGGTTGACCGAAATTTCGGCCATGCCGACCTGGGCACCGGGGGAATGCTCTAGGCGCAGGTCCTCCAGGTTGACTCCCAGTTCACCGATTTCTACGAGCAGTCGGGCTAGGGTGCCGGGGGCGTCGTCCACCAGCACGGTGAGCTGGGCAAAAGCGGACGGCGATCCGCCGTGCTTACCGGGGATACGGGCAACACCCGAGTTTCCCTCGCTCATGAGCTGAGCGATATCGAGCCGGGCTCCGGCTGCGGTGGGAGCTTCCAGGGTACTGATGAGACGTTCAAGGTCCTCACGCACCCCGTAGAGGGTCTGTACCACAGGTTCGGCGTTGGCTGAGAGTATCTGTACCCACAGGCCCGGGTCTGAAGCGGCGATACGGGTGGTATCGCGCAAGCCCTGCCCGGCCAGCCCCAGCGCATAGAGGGGGGTGTCCTGCAAGCGGGAAGCCAGCAGGGAGCTCATGACCTGGGGCACGTGCGAAATCAAGGCGACGGTGCGGTCGTGCTCGTCCACATCCATATGGGTGATGGTTGAGCCCAGCTCGGTGGCTACTTGTTGGGCCACTTTGACCAGTTCGGGGCGCACTGTCTCGTGGTCACAGAGCACCCAGGGACGGGCTGAAAACAGCTCACCGCGGGCGGCCACGGGGCCAGATTTCTCGCGCCCAGTCATGGGGTGAGTGCCCAGGTAGCGGCTCACATCGGCCCCAGATACTCGCACTGCGCTCAAGATTCCCGACTTGACCGAGGCAATATCGATGACAAAGGACGCCGGGTAGTCGGCGAGCGCACGCACCACCAGGTCGGCGGTGACGTCCGGGGGTGCTGCCACGACCACCAGCTGGGGGGCGAGTTCCAGCTGGGCGGGGGCGTCCTGGCCGTCCTTGCCCTGCCATTCGCGGGTCAGAGCCCGCAGGGAGGTGCCGGCGCCGATGTCTTCGGCGACGGCTTCGGTGGTGGGTGAGATGTCAGAGATATAGACCGTGTAGCCGCGGTGGCTCAAACCCAGCCCGATGGAGGCGCCCAGCAGGCCCGCCCCGATGACCAGGACGGGGCCGTGCAGGTGGGAGTCAAAAGCGGGGGTTGCTCCGCTCATTACATACCTACCGAGGCCAGCAGCTTACCGATTTCGACCTTGGAGAGGTTGCGGACGGTGCCCTGCTTTTGGGAGCCGATGTGGATGGGGCCCATTTCGACGCGGACCAGCTTTTCGACGGGGTAGCCGACGTGCTCGAACATGCGGCGGATAATGCGGTTCTTGCCGGAGTGGATGGTGACTTCAACGAGTACGTGGCCGGGGGTGGAGTCCACCAGCTTGAACTCGTCGACGCGGGTGACGCCGTCCTCCAGGCGTAGCCCCTTCTTCATGGCTGCGCCGATGCCGGGTTCCATGGGGCCGGGTACCTGCACCAGGTAGGTCTTGGGTACCTCGTAGGAGGGGTGGGTCAGGCGGTTGGCTAGTTCGCCGTCGTTGGTCAGCAGGAGCAGACCTTCGGTTTCAACGTCTAGTCGGCCCACGTGGAAGACGCGTTCGGTCATGGAGGAGCGCAGGAAGTTGGAGATGTTGGGGCGACCGTCGGGGTCGTCCATGGCTGAGACAACGCCAGCGGGCTTGTTGAGCATCATGTAGACCAGCTTGTCGTTGGTCTGGATGGTCATGCCGTCGACCTGGATAGTGACCTTATCGGGGTTGACGCGCACACCCAGTTCGGTCACGAGGGTGTCGTTGACGGTGACGCGGCCTTCTTCGATCATCTCTTCGCAGACGCGGCGGGAGGCCACACCTGCGGACGCCATGACCTTCTGCAGGCGGACGCCCTCATGGTCGTAGAAGGGGTAGTGGTCAACGGGCGCATTCTTGGGGCGGCGCGGACGGTGGGGGCCAAAGTTCTTGGAGCCGCGGTTAGCGGGGCGGAACTCGCCCATTTCCTTAGCGAAGGGCTGGCCTGAGCGGAACTTAGGGCCCTTACCTGTACCGGCCTTGCGGGGGCCACCGGGAGTGCCGGGCTTAGCGCCCTTGTTACCGGCGAAACCTGAGCGGCCTGAACCGCCCTTACCGGCTCCGCCCTTGCCAGCGCCGGCAAAACCCTTGCCGCCGCGTCCGGATCCTGCTTTGCCTGCACCGGGGCGGCCGCCGCGGTTTGAGTTACCTCGTGATGAGTTGTTTCCGTATGCCATTTCTTTTATCTCTTTCCTCTGTGTCGTAGTTTCTGGTGATGCCGCAGCTAGCGTGTGCGCTAGCTGGGGTCATCCAAGTCTAGGGTGGTACTGCTGCCCACCTCGTGGGGGTCGGGTAGGTAGGGGGCCAGGGCGGGAAGCTCGTCAAGGGAGTTCAGCCCCAGCTTTTCAAGCAGGGTGTCGGTGGTGATGTACTGGGTGGCCCCGGTTTCATCGGGCACGGTCTCAGTGATGAGGCCGCGCTGTAGGAGGTTGCGCACCGCCGCGTCTGCCGAAACCCCGCGCACCTGGGCAATATAGGCCCTGGTGGCCGGTTGCTGATAGGCAATAACGGCCAGGGTTTCGAGGGCTGCCTTGGTGAGTTTGACGGTCTGGGCGCCCACCACGAACCGGCTGACCCAGGGTGAAAAATCAGCCCGGGAGTAGAGCCGCCAGCCACCTGCCACCTGGCGGAGCTCAAAGCCGCGGGGCTCGTGAGTGCCGGTGGCATCGTCGTAGCCGTCGTAGTCGCGCATCAGCTCGTCGAGGGCGGTTTCGATGGCTCGTTCTGAGACGATCAGGGCCGCCGCGAACTCGCGGACGCTCACCGGCACATCGGCTACCGCCAAAATCGCCTCGATAGCGGCTTTCACACCGCCGGGTTGGAGCTCAACTCGGTTGAGTTCGTGGGCGGACGCCGCCACCTGCGGAGCGGCTTTCGCTGGCTTGGTAACGGGTTGGGGTGCTACCGGGGAGGTTTCTTCTGGTACTGGCTCGGGCTGCGGTGCTGGCTCAGCTTCGGGCTCCGGCTCCGGTTCAGCGTCCCAGCTGCCGGAGAGCAGAATCTTGAGGTCATCGTCGGTGTAGTCGGGGTTCCCGCTCATTCTGTCTCTCCTTCCCGGTGGGCGGTTGCTGAGCTTTCAAGGCGCAGGGTGATGGGGCCCAGGGCCTGGCTCTGTTCTACGGCGAGTTTGCCCTCTTTATAGAGTTCTAGAACCGCAAGAAAACGGACGGCCACGACTTCGCGGCTGGCAGCGTCCGCACAGGCCTCGGCGAAGCTCAACTGCCCGCCGCTCTCCCCCAGCTTGGCCAGTAGCGTCGCTTCTTCGGCTGCGATGGTGGTGGCCGGGGTGTAGATGTGGCCGGTGTCGATGTGCTCGGGTTCCGGCTCGATGTCGGGGTCTTCGTGCAGGCGCAGGGCGCGGGCGGCAATCTCAGCAAATGCCTGCGGGGTCAGGTCGAAGACCAGCTCGGGTAGCACCTTGGTGAAGGCCGGTTCGAGGGCTACGGTGCGGGAAAAGCGCTGATTTTCTGCGGTGAAGCGCTCTTCGAGCACGCTTGCCACCTCGCGGTAGGCCCGGTACTGAAGCAGGCGGGCAAAGAGCAGGTCGCGGGCTTCAAGCAGGTCGGGGTTAGCGGCTAGAGCTTTGTCGCTGCGCGGGAGCAGTCGCGCTGTTTTGAGTTCGAGCAGGGTGGAAGCGGTGACGAGGAAGTCGCTTGCGGTGTTGAGGGCGGCATCGCTGCCGTCTTCAAGCAGGGGGCGGATGTAGGTGAGAAATTCGTCGGTGACTTCGGCCAGGGCGATATCGGTGATATCGAGTTTACGGCGGGAAATCAGGGTGAGCAGCAGATCGAAGGGGCCTTCGAAGTTGCTCAGGGTGAGCGTAAAGGGCGCAGGGGCGCTCTCGGTAAGTATGTTCGGTACCGTCACGGCAGCGAGTCTCCTGTGGGTCTTTGAGCCAGGATTCGGCGGCTTCTCATGAGCCGTTCTTTTACTGTGTTTTAACCATTGTGCCCGCCTGCCCCGAGGTTCTTCAAGGGCAGACGGGCAAAAGTAGCCTAGAGCATAGGGGCAGGTGGGCTTAGGGGGCGCCGCCGCGGGAGATCAGCTCGCGGGCCAGCTGGCGGTATGCCTCGGCACCGGGGTGGTTAGAGGCATACGACAGGATAGGTTCTGCCGATACGGAGGCATCGGGGAACTTAACGGTGCGCTTGATGACGGTGTCGAAGACCTTGTCACCAAAGGCGTCAACGATGCGGGCCAGCACCTCTTTTGAGTGTAGGGTGCGGGAGTCGAACATGGTGGCCAGCACTCCGTCAATTTCGAGCTTGGGGTTCAGACGGTCCTGGACCTTTTCGATGGAGTCCACCAGCAGGGCTACCGCGCGCAGGGCGAAGAACTCGCAGATGAGCGGGATGATGACGCCGTGGCTGGCGGTCAGGGCGTTGACGGTGAGTAGGCCCAGGGAGGGCTGGCAGTCAATCAGGATAACGTCGTAGTCGTTTTCGACCTTGCGCAGGGCGCTGGCGAGAACCTGCTCGCGGGCGACCTCGTTGACTAGCTGCACTTCGGCTGCGGAGAGGTCGATGTTGGCGGGGAGCAGGTCGATGTTCTCGAATTCGGTGCTCTGGATAACCTCGCGGATGTCGACCTTGCGGTCCATCATGACGTTGTAGACGGTGAGGTCGAGTTCGTGGGGGTTGGCGCCGAAACCGGCGGAGAGGGCGCCCTGGGGGTCGAAGTCAACGAGCAGGACGCGACGTCCGGCTTCTGCGAGCGCTGCACCGAGGTTGATGGTGGAGGTTGTTTTTCCGACGCCGCCCTTTTGGTTGACCATGGAGATGATGCGGGCGGGCCCGTGGGTGGAGAGCGGGGCGGGGTCGGGGTAGATGCGCAGGGGGCGGCCGGTGGGGCCGAGCTGCTCAGCGCCGGTTTCAGTCACTGTGTTCTCACCTTTGGTTGGGTTCTAAGACTTTTACCTATCAGTTTAGCCGGTGGGTGCAAGTCATCACCTTCTAGTTCATTTCAACGACGATTTTGCCGGGGCCGCCTTGCCTGCTGCGAGCAGGTCGAGGGCTTCTTCCAAACGCTAGGAACCAGGAGGTTATGCCAGGTAGCTGTTACCACAGCTCCAAAGGATTAAACCAATGATCGTTGTTAGGGAACACCTTGAGTGAGTTATCAGTATGAGCGACCTCAGCAGTCACTGAAGTTACAGATTTACCAGATTTGGAATCTCAAAACCTTCTGTGCGGTGACTACATGCCACTACAATCGTTAACAACTCATCAGAACTCCAAATCTCTTGATTTTATAAGTAAAGGTTGCCCATGGATTCCACAGTTCCTGCCGCTAGGCCAACAGTAGATGAAGACTCTAAAAGCACTGAACTAAATCTAGATTCAGCGTTACCCCCGTCTGAGGCCCTTCAACCCGTTACAGACGAAGTTACTGACGACGAGGCAGAAGAAATAGGTAGAAAATTTATCACTACCATCACTCGCCTTAAGGGTGTCAAAATTGACAGAGAGGCGTTCATTAGGAGTGAACTTGAAAAGGCATTCATTCCTGAAGACAAAATTGATGAGGTAATCAATTCTACTCCCGCTCAGGCCGGTATAGACTCGCGTCTTATCGATAAACTTGCAAAATCTGCTATCGAATTTGAGACTCGTAAATCCTCAGCAATCTCTTTTGCTGCCGGCCTTCCTGGCGGGTTTGGAATGATTGCAACCATTCCCGCTGATGTTACGCAATACTATGTACATGCATTCCGCGTGATGCAGAAATTAGCATATTTGTATGGATGGCAGTCGTTCATCTCTGATTTGAACGAAAAAGATGATGAAACAGTTGCAAAATTTGCGATGTTTCTTGGAGTAATGCTTGGAGTAGGGGGTGCGGCAAATAATCTCATGAAATTTGCGAACGATATAGCTCGCCCTGCTGTTCAACGAAATATCGCTAAAAAGGCTCTAACGAAAACCTTTTATTACGACCCAATCAAAAAGACACTGAGATTTATCGGGGTTAAGGTTACCAAAGACAGCTTTGCAAAAGGTGTAGCAAAGGCTGTCCCCCTGGCTGGCGGGATAATTTCCGGAAGCCTAACCTACGCGTCCCTTAAATCCCAATCAGGCCAGCTTCAGAAGCACCTAAAGGGACTCCCACTAGCATGGCCCGATGGCAAGGTGCCCGAAGAGTTTATCCTCGATGAAGATGAGTCCAAGACCAACAAAAAAGAGCAAGCTAAACAAATTATCGGTTCAGCAAAAGGAAAGCTTCCCCTTTCTCTAAAAAATAGAAAGAAAAGCTAAATTCAATTGTTGAAGTAAGATTATTAAGTGAAACCACCGAACTCTCGAGAGTTCGGTGGTTTCACTCAAAATTCGATTACCTCTAATTCGTTTCAACGACGATTTTGCCGGGACCGCCCTTACCTGCGGCGAGCAGGTTGAGGGCTTCTTCCAGGCGGTCAAAGGGTAGGGTCTGGGCGACCAGGGGCTTAATAGCGCCGGATTCGATGGCGGGGGTGTAGCTCTTGAGCTGGTCTGCCTCGGCCCGCATGAAGAGGAACTTGTAGGTCACGCCGAGCTTCTTGGCAGCAGCCCGCTCCTTTCGGCTGAGGAACCACATAACCGGTGTCAGGGCCTTCTTACCGAGCTGGGCGGCGAAGTCGGTGTCGGGGGTGCCAACCACGGTCACCAGGGTGCCGCCGGGTGCCAGTACCTTCATGGAGCGAGTGGTTTCCCCCTTACCCAGGGTGTCGAGCACGATGTCGTAGCCCGAGATGTGCTCCTCGTAGTTCTGGGTGCGGTAGTCGATGACCACATCGGCGCCCAGGGTCTTAGCCAGCTCGACATTCTTGGTGCTGACGGTGGTGGCGACGGTTGCGCCCAGATACTTGGCGACCTGGATAGCGATAGAGCCCAATCCACCGGTACCGCCCTGGATGAAGACCTTATCGCCGGGCTTGATGGGAGCCTTTTCGGTGAAGGCCTGGATAGCGGTCAGCAGGACGAGGGGCAGGCCAGCAGCTTCAGCGTAGGTCAGGTTGGCAGGCATGGGCGCAACCTGGGCAGCGTCTACAGCGACCTGCTCGGCGAAGCCACCAATAGCGTCGATGGGCAGGCGGGTAAAGACCTTATCCCCCACCGCGTAGTCGGTGACGCCGCTACCGACGGCAAGGACGTCCCCGGCGACTTCCTGCCCCAGGATGAGAGGGAGCTTGTAGGGCAGGAGCTGCTTGAAATCACCGCGGGAGATCATGGCATCAAGCGGGTTGAGGCCTGCGGCGCGGACGCCAACAACCACCTGGCCGGGCCCGGCGACGGGGGCGGGGACGTCCGCCCACTGGGTAGCGCCGCCGTCGACGTAGGAGGTGAGGGTAAATGCTTTCATGGTTTTCTCTTTCGGGTGGGTGATGATAGTGATGTTAGATTTAAGCGTCGGGCTGGGCTGCTAGGTAGCTGGCCCTGATATCTTCGATGACCGCCTCCAGGGTGATTCCTGCTAACTGGTCGGTCATGGCCTGTTCGGCGCGGGCGGCGATGGGGTCGAGTACCGAGTTAATGTGGCCCCCTACCGGGCATTCCGGGTTGGCGTTTTGGTGGGTATCAATGTGGATGTTGGGGTTAACGGCCCGGTAGATATCGAGCAGGGTCATTTCGGTTTTCGGCTTACCGAGCTGGTAGTCAAAGCTACCGGGGATGCGGTCAAGCAGGTCTGCTTTTTTGAGCAGGGAGATGATTTTGCGAATGTAGCTGGCGTTGGTGCCCGCGCTGGTTGCTATGGCCTCGGAGGTGAGTTTGTCGTCGGCTTCCGAGAGCATAACCAGGGTGTGTACGGCGACCGAGAATTTTGTATCCACAGAACATCCTTTTTGTATTTGTTTCAGCAACAGATACAAATATAGGGCACGAATCGACACAAATCAAATCTTCCCCAGCTAACGAACAGCCAGCACCCCAAAGAAGACTGCGCCAACCAGCAGCATTAGGCTATAGAGAGCGGTTAGGTTGGCATTCTTAATCCTTGTAAGCGCACCTGTGACAGCGTGAGCAAAGCCCGGGAAGCGGTCCCAGCTTGCTTCGAGTAGCAGGTAGGGCCCAACCATACCGACTGTAAAGATGAGATAGGCCAGCACCCATTCAACCGCGTTGTGGCTCACCGGTGTGAGCAGGCGACCCACCATATACATCGTTGCCATCGAGCTCAATCCGATAGCCGAATTCAAAAAGCCTTCTAGCACAGCTTTCCGGGGTGAGAGGTGTAAGTTTTTAACCTTATGTGCCCTCTTGGGGCGGTTTCTGCGCGTCCAGAGCAGGACTGCCGATAGTGCAAGCAGCAGGGCAGCGCCGGCGTCGATGCTCTTTCGCACGAGGATTTTGCTCGCATCACTGTGAACCAGCTGTATCAGGTTCTCTGGGTCAACGAAGCGGAAGAGTAGGACGAGGACGGTAGCCCCCATGACAATCCCGCCACTAATCCAGCGGACAATATGCATTTTGCTGGGGTCGTTGATGAGCGCCAGAAAGGTGATGCTGTAGAGCGAGGGGCTAAAGCCCATCATGAGTCCCAATCCGAGCAGGGCAGGCGCAGCGGCGAGAAGGGTTGTCATGGCTACCAGTATGACATGGGCAACCAGCCCTACCCATTTCGCACTTTACCCCTGCCAGGGTAAGCCAAGGGGCTTATTCACAGAATGGGGTGAAGCAGGCTCACAGCGAAGCTGCTGGCTAGATGAAGTGAGCGGGTGCGAGCGCGCGAGCACATAAGAGCGAACGGAATCCGCCGTTAGGCGGGGCGTGAGGGTCAGGCTTACGCCTATTCCGCCCGCAGATTTATTTCCTCGCGCGCTCGGAATCTACTGGGCTCCATCCAGCGTGAGCCTGCGAAGCCCCTTATGAATTAGCTACGCAGCACCTTAGTGATATCGTCCAGCACGCTCATATCTTCGATGGTGGAGGGCACGGTGTACTGCTCGCCGTCGGCAATCTGACGCATGGTCTTGCGCAGGATTTTACCGGAGCGGGTCTTGGGCAGGGCCTCCACAATCTTGACGTCCTTGAAGTCGGCTACCGCACCGATATCATTGCGCACGCTGGCGATAAGTTCGGCGGCCAGCTGTTCTTCGGTGATGTCGGCACCGGCCTTGAGCACCACGTAGCCGGCGGGCCGCTGGCCCTTGAGCTGGTCAGCCACACCGATCACAGCACACTCAGCGACAGCCGGATGGCCGGCGAGTACCTGTTCCATAGCACCGGTTGAGAGGCGGTGGCCCGATACGTTGATGACGTCATCCGTGCGCCCCATAACGAAGACATAGCCGTCCTCGTCGATGTAGCCAGAGTCGCCGGTGGTGTAGTAGCCGGGGAAGGCATCGAGGTAGGAGGAAATGTAGCGGTCGTCGTTACCCCAGAGGGTGGGCAGGGTGCCCGGGGGCATGGGTAGCTTGATGGCAAGGTTGCCCTCTTCGCCGGGGCCGACGGGCTCACCGAAGGGGTCAAGCACCTGCAGGTTGTAGCCGGGTGAAGGAACGGACGGAGAACCGGGCTTCAGCGGCAGGGCTTCCAGGCCACGGGGGTTAGCCGCAATGGCCCAGCCGGTTTCGGTCTGCCACCAGTTATCAATCACGGGCACGCCCAGCTTCTCGGTGGCCCAGTGGTAGGTTTCGGGGTCCAGGCGCTCACCGGCAACGAAGAGCAGCTGTAGGGAGGAAATATCGTAGCCGCCGAGCAGCTCAGCCTCGGGGTCAGCCTTGCGGATGGCTCGCAGGGCGGTGGGAGCCGTAAAGAGGGACTTGGCACCAGATTCCTGGATAACCCGCCAGAAGGCGCCGGCATCCGGAGTGCTAACAGGCTTACCCTCGTACAGAACGGTGGTTGCCCCGGCCAGCAGGGGACCGTAGACAATGTAGGAGTGGCCCACAACCCAGCCCACATCCGAGGCACACCACATCACTTCGCCGGGGCCCACGTTGTAAATATGTTTCATGGTCCAGGTCAGGGCCACGGCGTGCCCACCGTTATCGCGCACTACACCCTTGGGAGAGCCGGTCGTGCCGGAAGTATACAGAATGTAGAGAGGGTCGGTGGCCTTCACCTCGACAGGCGCGTGTGGCTGGGCTGCCGCAACGGCCTGACCCCAATCGAGCCAGGTCACGCCGGTGGAGTTCTCTTCAGCTCGGCGCACCGCATCAGATACTGAATTCTCAAAGCCCTCACGTTCGAAGACCAGCACGGTCGCAGGCTTGGTCTGCGATAGCTCAATAGCCTTTTCGACGGCGGGAATGTACTCGATGCGGCGCTTGGGTTCCACACCGCCAGAGGCGGTCAGGACGACGGTGGGCGAGCAGTCGTTGATACGGCTAGCCAGTTCGTTGGGGGCAAAGCCACCAAAGACCACCGAGTGAACAGCCCCCAGGCGGGCTACCGCCAGCATAGCCATGGCTGCCTGGGGAATCATGGGCATATAAATGAGCACGCGGTCGCCTTTTTCGACCCCGGCGGACGCGAGCGCCCCGGCAATTTTTTCTACCTCGCCTTTGAGTTCTGAGTAGGTGATGTTCTGGCGGGTGCCGAGCATGGCTGAGTCGTAGGTGATGGCGGTGCGATCGCCGTGGCCGGCTTCTACGTGGCGGTCAACGGCGTTGTAGCAGGTGTTGAGGGTGCCGTCGGGGAACCAGCGGTACAGCGGGGCAGCATCGCTATCGAGGGCGCGGGTTGGTTCGGTTGACCAGCTAATGGCCTGTGCCTGCTCTAGCCAGAACTCTTCCTGGTTTTCGATGCTGCGGGTGTAGGTGTCAGCGTATGTTGCCATGTGGGGTGCTCCTTTACGGACGCCGGTGGTGGGTTGTCATGAGGGAGTGACTCTAACCTAGTGTGAGGGGTCACATTTAGCAAGGTTTTGTATACAGAAATTTGTGAAACTGGTGAAAATGACACATTATTTCATGCATAGTCCGAAAATTTCCCCCCTTTTGTATACAAAACTCGGGTCGGTGTTTTAGAGTGGTCACAACCGCCAATTTCAGTGCAACACATCACAAAACTGTGAAAGGAGAGAGCGAATGAGAGCTGGTGAACTGGCCTATCAGAGCCTGCGCAGCGACATCATGGAGGGAATGCTCGCTCCCGGTTCTGTGATTGCAGAGGTAGAACAGTCAGAGCGCCTGGGGGTCTCTCGCACCCCCGTCCGCGAAGCTATATCCCGCCTTCTTGCCGAGGGTCTTGCCGAACCGGCACCGGGCCGCGGCGTCATCGTTGCACCGATTTCTCTAGCGAATGTGTACGCCCTCTTTGAGCTCCGCACCTCGCTCGACAGCACGGCGGCAGCGCTTGCGGCACGTCGAGGCGATTCCAAGGTCTTCAAAGAGCTGGCACAGGCCTTTGAAGAGGCATCGTTCGCCCTGCACCGCGGAGAAGCCTCGCTGGCGGAGTACTACTCCCTGGTGGATGAGCTCGATACCGCAATCGACGCGGCAGCCAACAACCGCTACCTGCACCAAGCACAGACGTCCTTGCGCACCCAGCTCACCCGCATCCGCAAGCTTTCTAAGGCCAACCCCATCCGGCTAGAGCAGGCGGCTGAAGAGCACGCCCAGATTGCCCGCTGCATCGCCTCCGGCGACCCGCAGCTTGCTGAAGCCGCTACCCGCCTGCACCTGGCCAACGCGCTCTACGCCATCGAAGAGGCCGCAGCCTCTCAGAGCCAACACAGTCTTTTCAACCATCCAGAACCAACAGCCTAAGAATCCCCTCACCGGCGCCGCTGCCGGTAGGAACAACCTGAAAGGAAACATCAGTGACCAAGCTGCACTCCGTTCGAGTTTATAAGTCCGAAGAAAACCTGCCCCGCGAAGACCAGCTCGCCTACAAGCTCGCCCAGGTAGCCACCGACCCCGTTGAGGTGCTCCCCGAGGTCGAAGAGATGGTCATCAACCGCATTATCGACAACGCCTCTGTCGCTATTGCTTCTCTCAACCGCGGCCCCATCATCTCCGCCCGCGACCAGGCCCTGACCCACGCCCACTCCCCCAACGGCAAGGGTGCAGCCATCTTCGGCGTCCCCGCTAGCACCAAGGTTTCCCCCGAGTGGGCTGCCTGGGCTAACGGTGTGGCCGTGCGCGAACTGGACTACCACGACACCTTCCTGGCTGCCGAGTACTCCCACCCCGGCGACAATATCCCCCCGATTCTGGCAGTAGCCCAGCATGTTGGTTCTACCGGCCGTGACCTGATTCGCGGTATCGCCACCGGCTATGAGGTCCAGGTTGATCTGGTCAAGGCCATCTGCCTGCACAAGCACAAGATTGACCACGTCGCCCACATCGGCCCGTCCGCTTCTGCCGGTATTGGCACCCTGCTGGGCCTGGATACCGAAACCATCTTCCAGGCCATCGGTCAGGGCCTACACACCACCACCGCAACCCGCCAGTCCCGCAAGGGCGAAATCTCCACCTGGAAGGCCCACGCCCCCGCCTTTGCAGGCAAGATGGCAGTTGAAGCGGTCGACCGCGCTATGCGCGGCCAGACCTCCCCCGTGCCGATCTACGAAGGTGAGGACGGCGTCATCGCCTGGATGCTGGACGGCCCCGACGCCCACTACGAAGTGCCCCTGCCCGAAATCGGCGAGCCCAAGCGAGCAATCCTCGACACCTACACCAAGGAGCACTCCGCGGAGTACCAGGCCCAGGCATGGATTGACCTGGCCCGCAAGCTGCACCGCGAACACCCCGAATTCACCAACCCCGAGAACATCGAGTCGATTGTTCTGCATACCTCCCACCACACCCACTACGTCATCGGCTCTGGCGCCAACGACCCCCAGAAGTACGACCCCACCGCTACCCGCGAGACTCTGGACCACTCCATCCCCTACATCTTCACCGTTATGCTGCAGGACGGCGAGTGGGACCACGTCGGCTCCTACGCCCCCGAGCGTGCCCAGCGCGAAGACACCGTAGCCCTCTGGCACAAGGTCACCACCGCCGAGGACGCCGAGTGGACCCGCCGCTACCACTCCAACGACCCCGCAGAAAAGGCCTTCGGTGGCCGCGTTGAAATCAAGCTGGCTAACGGCGAGACCTTCAGCGAAGAAATCGCTGTGGCGGACGCCCACCCGCTCGGCGCCCGTCCTTTCGCCCGCGAGGACTACATCGGCAAGTTCCGCAAGCTGGCCGAGGGCAAGGTCTCTGAAGAAGAGCAGAACCGCTTCATCGAAGCCGCCGAGAACCTGGCCAACCTGGGTGCAGGTGAGCTGGACGCCCTCAACATCACCGCCTCCATCGACCTGGAAACCGGCAAGAAGGGTATCTTCTAATGCTGTACGCTTCAAAAACCGCTGCCCAAAAGCGCAAGGATCTGCGCGAGATGCTGGCCAGCGACCAGATTCGCCAGTTCCCCGGCACCTACACCCCCATCTCAGCCCGCCTGATTGAAGAAAAAGGCTTTGACGGTATCTACATCTCGGGTGCAGTGCTGGCCAACGAGCTGGGATTTCCGGACGTCGGCCTCACCACCCTCTCCGAGGTAGCCCAGCGCGCAGGGCAGATTGCCCGCATTACCAATCTGCCCGCTATCGTGGACGCCGACACCGGCTTCGGTGAGCCCATGAACGTGGCCCGCACCATCCAGGAGTTCGAAGAATACGGCCTGGCAGGCTGCCACATCGAGGACCAGTTCAACCCCAAGCGCTGCGGCCACCTCGACAACAAGAACATGGTTGACCTTGAAACCGCGACCAAGCGAATCAAGGCAGCAGCCGAGGCCCGCCGGGACGAGAACTTCCTGATTATGGCCCGCACCGACCTGCGCGGCACTTCTTCCCTTGAGGAAACCATCAACCGTATCAAGGCTCTGGTCGATGCCGGCGCCGATGCGATTTTCCCCGAGGCCATGAAGAATCTCGACGAGTTCAAGGCTGTCTGCGACGCTGTGGACGTGCCTGTTCTTGCCAACATGACCGAGTTCGGTAAGAGCGAGCTTTACACCAAGGAACAGCTAGCTGAAGCGGGTATCTCAATGATTATCTACCCCGTCACCCTGCTGCGCTCCTCGCTGGGAGCCATGGAACGCGTCCTGGAAACCATCGAGCGTGATGGCACCCAGGAGGCCTACGTGGACCAAATGTTCACCCGCTCCCGCCTCTACGACCTGGTCGACTACGAGGCCTACAACCAGTTCGACACCGGCATCTTCAACTTCGAGGTTCCCGGTAAGTTCGAAGCCTAAACGCACAAGGAGAAACAGACATGAGCGACAACGAGGTCAAAAAAGGTCTGGCCGGTGTAGTTGCTGATTACACCGCCATCTCAAAGGTCAACGCAGAAACCAACTCCCTGCTCTACCGGGGCTACCCGGTGCAGGAACTGGCGACTGTTCCTTTTGAGAAGGTAGCCCTGCTGCTCTGGAACGGGGAGCTACCCACCGACGAAGAGCTGGCAGAGTTCACCGCTTTCGAGCGAGTCCACCGTGAGCTACCGGCAGCGTTGAAGGCAGTGATCGACGCCCTGCCCGCCGACTGCCACCCCATGGATGTCTGCCGCACAGCAACTTCCTTCCTGGGCGCAGCCGACCCCAAGAGCGAGGATCTCTCCCCCGAGACCGAACTGCTCAAGGCCAAGGAACTGTTCGCGGTCATGCCGGCTGTCGTCTGCTACGACCAGCGTCGCCGCCGGGGCCAGAGCATCATCGCCCCGCGCGAAGACCTGGACTACTGCGACAACTTCCTCTACATGGCCTTCGGCGAAGTCCCGGCCCCCGAGGTCAAGACCGCTTTCAACGTCTCCATGGTCATGTACGCCGAGCACTCCTTCAACGCCTCTACCTTCACCGCCCGCGTCATTACCTCCTCCCTTTCAGACCTGCACTCAGCCGTCACCGGCGCTATCGGTGCCCTCAAGGGCCCCCTGCACGGGGGTGCCAACGAGGCCGTGCAGCACACCTTCGATGAAATCGGTGTGATTGAGGGTGAGTCCCAGGCAGACGCTAAGGCTCGTGCAAAGGCATGGATGGAGGCCGCCCTAGCAGAGAAGAAGAAGATTATGGGCTTCGGTCACCGGGTCTACAAGAATGGCGATTCCCGTGTGCCCACCATGCAGAAGTCCTTCTTCGACATGGTCGAATACTACGGCCGCCACGACATTATCGGTCTCTACCAGGGTCTGGCTGAAGCAATGGACGAGGCTAAGGGGATCAAGCCCAACCTGGATTACCCTGCTGGCCCCACCTACCACCTGATGGGCTTTGATACCCCCACCTTCACCCCCATCTTCGTGGCTTCCCGCATCACCGGCTGGACCGCCCACATCCTGGAGCAGCGCGCAGCGAATTCACTGATCCGCCCGCTCTCTGCCTACAACGGTGTGGACGAGCGCCACCTGAGCTAAAGCACAAGCCCCATAAGCTCACCTATAGGGCCGGCTGGTTCTGAGGTCAATCACTTCAGAACCAGCCGGCCTTTTGTGGTAGGTAAGTATCTTTAGCGGAGCTCTCTAGGCAGCTTTTCTAGCAGTCTCAACCAGATCTCTGAGGCCGTTGGATAGGCGGGTACCGCGTGCCGCAACACCTTTACGGGCAGTTGAGCAGTAACTGCGATAGTAGCTGCGTGCAGGAGTTCGGCGGCTTCCTCGCCCACAAAGACAGCGCCGAGCAGGACGCCGGTATCAGCGTCAACGGTCAGTTCTGCAAAACCCCGGTTGAGGTTCGATAACAGGGAGGCACCAGCAGCTTCATTCATAGCGGCGCGGCTAGTGACCACAGCATGACCCTGCCGGAGAGCTTTGGCGTGGGTAAGCCCCACCTGAGCTACCTGGGGTTGGCTAAAAATCACCTGCGGCACCGGGACTTCTTGCTTCGGGGTGTATTCTTCCTGGCTGGTCAGGGCAGCCCCTAGAACTCTGGCCCGATATTTGCCCTGGTGGGTCAGCATCACCTGACCGGCTGCGTCCCCGATGAGGTATAGCCAGTCAGGCCCCTGCCCGGCTAGAGCTTCTTCTGAGCTCAAGCCAATACTCTCTAAACCTACCGAGTCTAAAGTCGGGGTACGCCCGGTAGCCAGTAGCAGCTCTTCGCTCTCTAGCACCTGGCCATCGTCAAGGGTGAGCGTCACCTGCCCACCGTGTACCCTCCCCAGCCCGGTAGGGCGGGGGTTCTCGCGCCGCGCGTCCGTAACTCTAGCGCCCAGGTGCAGGGTTACTCCATAGTCGGCGAGAGCCGAAGCAATCAGGTCGCTGAGCCCCTCGACCTCGGCCCCTAGTTGCCCCAGCAGATGCTGTCCGCGCACCAGCAGGGTCACTTCGCTTCCCAGGGCAGTCATCCAGGTGGCAGCTTCCACTGCCACCACCCCACCTCCCACAATGATGAGTCGTCGGGGAACCTCAACCACGCCGGTGGCGTCCCTGTTATCCCAGGCTTCAAGCCCCGTATAGAGATCAGGTACCGCTGCGCGAGATCCGGTTGCCAGAACTACGGCTTTTCGCGCCCTCAGAGTTCGGTGTGACCCATCTGCAGAGGTCACCCTGACAGTTTTCCTACCGACTAGCTCACCGTGACCGCGCACTACCGTTATACCGGCGGACTTTGCCCATCGCATTTGCCCTGTATCCCTGTACCGAGAAACCCAGGCATCGCGCCGTTTCAGCAGGTCATGTGAGTTTACTGTGGTGCCGGTAAGCCCCGGAAGGTGCCCAGCGACTTCCGCCACTTGCAGGGGGCGCAGCAGCGCCTTGGAGGGCATACAAGCATAGTAGGAGCATTCACCACCCAGCAGGTCATGTTCTATTAGGGCAGCGCTGAGCCCACCCTGGGTGACGTAGTCGGCAAGGTTCTCACCTACCGGCCCGGCACCAATGACAAGTACGTCAAAAGTATCGTCATCAGGCGAAGTCTTGTCTGTTTGTTCGGAAGGGTTCATCGTATTCTTTCCTCTATCTAGCGGGCACGGGGGTGGCTAGCGGCAAATACCTCGCGCAGGGTATCTGCGGTGACCTTGGTGTAGACCTGGGTTGTGGTCACCGAGGCATGCCCCAGCAGTTCCTGCACCACGCGAATATCGGCCCCGCCCTCCAGCAGGTGGGTTGCGAAGGAGTGGCGCAGGGTGTGCGGTGAAATCTCGGCCTGAATTTTTGCGCGTTCAGCATGATTTTTAAGAATCAGGTAGGCTCCCTGCCGGGTGATGCGCCCGCCTCGGGCGTTGAGAAAGAGGGCAGCACCTCCCCTACCCCGGGAGGCGAGCGCCGGGCGTCCGCGCACCAGGTAGTCGTCGATAGCCCGGGCAGCGTAGGAGCCAACAGGCACTACTCTCTCCTTGTTGCCTTTACCGAAGAGTCTTACGACGGCGGGCAGCTGGGGGTTTTCTTCCGTGGGGTTTCGGTCGATGACCAGGTCATCGATATCAACTGTGATGGCTTCGCTGATGCGGGCACCCGTGGAGTAGAGGAATTCGAGCAGGGCCCTATCGCGCAGCCCCGCGGGGGTGGCGGGGTCGGGGCTTTCCAGCAGGCGGGTGATGTCGGCTAAGGGTAGAGCCTTGGGCAGGCGGGCGGCGGGGGTGGGCGGGCGGACGGTCGCCGCGGGGTCTGTGGGTGTGGTGCCTTCGCGGTACCAGAAGGAGTGGGCGCCGCGCACGCCGCTGATGATGCGGGCGACCGATTTCGCTGCGAGGTCTGCTCCCCCGTCCTTGCCCGGGGCAGAGCAGTGGGCGGCGAAGTCGCGCACGTGTTTTTTGGTGATGGTGCCAGGGTCGATCACGCCCTGGTCTGCCAGGTAGGTGCTGTAGCGGGTGAGGTCGCGGCGGTAGGCTGCCTGGGTGTTGGCGGCTAGACCGCGTTCGATGGCCAGGTGGTTGAGGTAGGCCTCGATGGCCCTGTCGAGCGGGGTGGGGGCAGCCGGGGCGCTGGGGGACACCTTAGAGACCTTCGGCGGGGCGGATTTCGCCGCGGTAGTTTGCCTCGCGCAGGGCGGGGTGGGCGGTAAAGGGGGCGGACGCCGGGTAGAGGGTTTCAAAGTTACAGCGGGCTGCGGCGTCGGCGGCGAGGATCGCGTTGGTGGAGGCGGCATTGTGGATTCGTCCGGCCAGCACAGCGCGGACGGCCTCATCGAGCGGTACCCAGCGCTGCACGATTTCTGATTCTTCGTGGACCCGCTCTTCGCGGTCTTCAGCGGGGATGGCGCTGAGATCGCGGGCCAGGTAGATACGGCAGGCCTCGCCCATACCGCCGGGTGAGTTGTAGAACTCCATGAGGGTATCCCACCGGGCGGCTTGGAGGTCAGTTTCTTCTGCCAGTTCACGGGCGGCAGCGTGCACGGGGTCTTCGCCGTCGATGTCGAGTAGACCTGCGGGGATTTCCCAAAGGTTAGCGCGGACGGGGTGGCGGTACTGGTTGATGAGCAGCACCTCGTTCTTCTCGTTGAGAGCAAGGACGGCTACCGCCCCGGGATGCAACAGAAAATCTCGTTCGAAGGGTTCAGCGCCTTCTTCCAGTGCTATGCCCTCGCGGATAACGTCCCAGACGTAGCCCTCAAATTTGGTGGTGCGGCTGGTGACGTAGCGGGGGTTGGCGATGTCAGCGATTGTATCTTGGGTCGCGGCGAGCGCCGGGGCGTCGAGGCGGGGGGCGTCCCCCACCTCATACGAGAGATTCTGTTGCATACCTTAGAACAGTACTAGCCGTTCTTGCGGGCCTCAAGTGCCGCCTTGATCAGCCCCGCAAAGAGGGGGTGGGGGCGGGTGGGGCGGGAGCGGTATTCCGGGTGGGCCTGGGTGGCGATGTAGTAGGGGTGCTCGCTCACGGGCAGCTCAACGAACTCCACCAGGGACGAGTCGGGTGAGGTACCGGAGATCACCAGTCCGGCTTCTTCCAGCTGCTGGCGGTAGTCGTTGTTGACCTCGTAGCGGTGGCGGTGGCGTTCTGCTACCTCGGTTGCCCCGTAGACACTTTCAGCCAGTGAACCTGCTGCCAGGGTTGCGGGGTAGAGGCCCAGGCGCATGGTGCCGCCCAGGTCGCCTGCGCCGTCCACGAAGGCCTTCTGCTCTTCGATGGTGGCGATCAGCGGGGATGCGGTCTCGGGATCGAACTCGGTCGATGAGGCGTCCTTGATACCGAGTACGTTGCGGGCGTATTCGAGCACCATGGACTGCAGACCTAGGCAGATGCCCAGGGTAGGAATCTTGTTTTCACGAGCGTGGCGCAGGGCGCCAATCTTGCCGTCGAGGCCGCGGATGCCAAAGCCACCGGGCACGAGAATGGCGTCCATGCCGCGTAGCTGGTGGGCGGCGTCCTCGCGGCTCGCGCAGAGGTCGGCGGCAACCCACTTGATGTTGACCTTAGCGTCGTTGGCAAAGCCGCCGGCGCGCAGGGCCTCTGCGACCGACAGGTAGGCATCGGGCAGGTCGATGTACTTACCGACCAGAGCAACGTTGACCTCGGTCTTGGGGGTGTGGACGGCGCTCAGCAGCTTATCCCACTGGGTGAAGTCAACGGGGTTAGCGTCGATGCCCAGGTAGTCCAGGATGTAGGCGTCGAGGTTCTGGCTGTGCAGGGTCTTGGGGATGTCGTAGATGCTGGGGGCGTCAGCGCAGGAGATAACGGCCTCGGGCTCTACGTCACAGGCATGACCGATCTTGATCTTGTGTGACTCGGGCACTTCGCGTTCACAGCGCAGGATCAGGCCGTCGGGAATAATACCCAGGCCGCGCAGGGCGGCAACGGAGTGCTGGGTGGGCTTGGTCTTCAGCTCGCCGGACGGCCCGATGAAGGGCACCAGAGACACGTGCAGGAAGAAGACGTTGCGGCGGCCTACATCGCGGCGGACCTGGCGGGCGGCTTCGAGGAAGGGCAGGGATTCGATGTCGCCCACGGTGCCACCGATTTCGGTGATGATGATGTCGGGGGCGTTCTCGCCTTCGGCAGGCAAGCGCATGCGGCGCTTGATTTCATCGGTGATATGGGGAATGACCTGTACGGTATCGCCCAGGTATTCACCGCGGCGTTCCTTGGCGATGACGTGGGAGTAGACCTGGCCGGTGGTGACGTTTGCTGCCTGGGAGAGGTTCTCGTCGAGGAAGCGTTCGTAGTGGCCGATGTCGAGGTCGGTTTCTGCCCCGTCGTCGGTGACGAATACTTCACCGTGCTGGAAGGGGTTCATGGTGCCGGGGTCGACGTTGAGATAGGGGTCGAGCTTCTGCATGGTCACTGAGAGACCGCGGGAGCGAAGAAGTCGGCCGAGAGATGAGGCTGAGAGGCCTTTGCCGAGAGATGATGCTACGCCGCCGGTGACGAAAATCTGGCGGGTGACTTTACCGTTGTTTGATGCGTTTGTATCTACCACGGAATTCCAGCCTATCACCGTTTCTGTTTCGCGCGTGTAAACACTGCGGGGCAGGGCCCGGTGGGCGGACGCCTGCCCCGGCTTCTGCTGAGCAGGTAGGGCACCTGCCCGGGGGCTAGATCTGACCGGCGTCGGCCAGGAGTTCTCGGGCGTGTTCCTGGGCTGCTGCTGACTGGTCGTGGCCAGAGAGCATGCGGGCAAGCTCTACGACTCGTTCCTCGGGTGTGAGAACCTGCACACGTGAGAGGGAGCCGTCATCGTTTTTGCGTACCAGGATATGCTGGTCGGCAAAGGCAGCTACCTGGGGCAGGTGGGTGACCACCAGTACCTGCACGTTCTTAGCGAGCATAGCCAGGCGGCGACCGATTTCAATGGCTGCCTTACCGCCGACGCCGGAGTCCACCTCGTCAAAGATGAAGGTGGGCACGGGGTCTACTTCTGAGAGCACCACTTCGAGGGCCAGCATCACGCGGGAAAGCTCACCACCCGAGGCACCCTTGCCTAGGGGGCGGGGGACGGCCTGGGCGTGGGGAGCCAGCATGAAGGTCACCGCGTCCTTACCGTAGCGGTGGAACTTTTCGGTTTCTTCTACCTCAACCACCAGCGAAGCGTTCGGCATGGCCAGGGCTGAGAGTTCTTCGCTGACCGCCGCTGCCAGTTTGCGGGCTGCCTTGGTGCGCAGGTCGGTGAGCTCCGCAGCCTGCTCCCCCAGGGTCTCACGCAGCTGGCGGAGTTCGGCTTCCAGGGTCTCCTGACGGGCGGGGTCATCGGATAGGGTTTCCAGGCGAGCGCGGGATTCTTCTGCCCAGGCCAGCACCTCGGCAATATCAGCCCCGTACTTGCGGGTCAGGCTCTTGAGCTGGGCCCGGCGGTGCTCGACCTCAGCAAGGCGTTCTGGCCCCTCGGTATCTAGCCCAGAGGTATAAGCCGAGATTTCTTCGGCAATGTCGGTCACATGAATCAGGGCCTCGTTCAGCCGTCCAGCGAGAGCTGCCAGGTCGGCGTCCGCATCTGCTTCTGCGGCCAGGGCGGTGCGGGCGGCATCGAGCAGCCCCAGCACGTTGGGCTCGTCCGCGTCCCCGTATTCGGTGCCCGATAGAGCGGCGGACGCCGTCGCCGCAGCTAGACGCAGGGACTCAACGTTGGCCAGTTTTTGGCTTTCTGCCCGCAGGGCCTCATCTTCGCCCTCGGCAGGCTGCACCGAATCGATTTCTGCTAGAGCCCCTTGCAGGGTCTGGGCTTCCAGTGCGCGGGCGCGGGTATTTTCACGGACGTCGCGAAGTTCCCCGGCGGCCTGACGGTAGCGCTCGTAGTTGACGGTGTAGGCCGCTAAAAGCTTTTCAAGTTTTTTCCCGGCGTAGGAGTCCAAAGCGTGACGCTGTTCGGCGGCGTCCTTGAGGCGCAGCTGGTCGGACTGGCCATGGACCGCAACCAGGGTATGGCCGATATCTGCCAACGTGCCGATAGGGGCAGAGACACCACCCACGTGGGCGCGAGAGCGACCGGCGGCGCTGACGGTGCGGGCCAGAAGCAGCTCGGCAGAACCGCCGTCGAGTTCCTCAACCGAACCACCGGCGTCCTCGGCCAGGGCTAGGGCGCGGTGCCCCTGAGGCAGGCGGATAACGGCCTCAGCCAGGGCGTTCTTAGCGCCGTTGCGCACGCTAGAGGCATCGGAGCGAGCGCCCAGCAGCATGCCCAGAGCCGTCACGACCATGGTTTTACCGGCACCTGTCTCACCGGTCAGCACCGAGAAGCCGGGTTCAAGAGGCAGGCGGGCATCGGTAATAACGCCCAAATCGCGCAGGTGAATTTCTTCAATCACGTGGGAAAACTTTCTTGACGAGGTTAGTCGTTACGGATGACGGTCAGGGCGCTGGTCGCAGGGCCGGGGGTGTGGGGGCCGCGCCAGCCCGCAATAGGTAGCTCGAACTTCTTGACCAGGCGTTCTGAGAAGGGGGCCGGGTGCATACGGGCCAGGCGGACGGGCTTAGACGAACGGGTCACCTCGACGCGGGCCCCGGGAGGCAGGTCGCGGGTACGCCGTCCATCGCACCAGAGCACACCTTCTGCCCCGTTGGTGGAGATCAGCTCTACCGCCATCATCGAGGTCGGTGCGGTCACCAGGGGGCGGGCAAAAAGAGCGTGGGCCGAGAGGGGCACCATCAGCATAGCCTCAACGCTGGGCCAGACAATCGGGCCACCGCCAGAAAAGGCGTAGGCGGTTGATCCGGTCGGGGTTGCCAACACCACGCCGTCACAGCCAAAGGACGAGAGCGGGCGCCGGTCTACCTCAATGACCACCTCGATCATTTTTTCGCGGTTGCCCTTTTCAACGCTGGCCTCGTTAAGGGCCCAGGTTTCAAGAATTTTCTGGCTGCCGTCCCAGACCTTCACGTCGATCGCCATGCGCTCTTCGACCGTGTAGTCGCCCGAGACCACTCGCTCAACGGTTTCGGTCAGGTCGAATTCTTCGGCCTCTGCAAGAAACCCTACGTGGCCGAGGTTGACGCCGATGAGGGGTATCTGGGTGTGGCGAATCATCTCGGCAGCGCGCAGAATCGACCCGTCACCGCCCAGCACCATACCCAGCTCGATATCTTTGAGCGCCACAGACTCGTGGGCCACCGCCACGGGGACGGGGTTCTCCCACTTTTCGGTCAGGGCTTCCAGGTCAGCGCGGTTCATCACGGGCACCAGGCCAGCCCGGTGCAGCTGCGTGCAGGTAGCACGAGCAGCGTTGCGGGCCTCAAGACGGCCGGTATGGGCGAAGACAAGAATATTGCGCTCCCCCGGTGTCTTGGTCTGCTGGGGTGTGAGGGCGGTGTCAGGTGTTTCGTTCACACTTTTAGGCTAGCTGACCGTAAACGGTTTTGCTGTTTTTCTGGGCCCAACACACCGGATTTTTTCGAATATTTATTCGACTTTGGGTGTCTTATGAAGCGGGGGTCGCTTCGTCAGGCTTGCGGCACCAGAGGAAGAATTCTACGTTGCCGTCCTGCCCCGGCAGGGGGCTTTCCTGCTCCCCCAGCACGAGCAGGCCGGCGTCCTGCGCTGCTGCGCGGACGGACGCCACGGCGTCCGCTCTCACCTCGGGGTCGGTCACTACCCCGCCCTTGCCGATGCGGGCCGGGCCCACCTCAAACTGGGGTTTAACCATGAGCAGCAGGTCCCCGCCTGCGGCCGTTGCCCCAGCCAGCGGCTCAACGACCTTGGTTAGGGAGATAAAGCTCAGGTCTGAGACCGTAAGGGCAACCTGCCCGCCGATGTCCTCGGGGCTCATGTGCCGCACGTTCATGCCCTCATAAACGTCAACGGCCGGGTGGTTCCGGATCTGTTCGACCAGCTGGTCGTGCCCCACATCAACCGCCGCAACCCGGCTGGCACCCCGGCGCAAGAGCACGTCGGTAAAGCCGCCGGTAGAGGCGCCTGCATCCAGGCAGAATTTACCGGCAACGGTAATCTCGGGGAAGGCATCCAGCGCCCCGGCCAGCTTGTGCCCGGCACGGCTCACATACTCGGTCAGCTCGCTGCGGCGGACGCGGACGCGGTCCCCCTCCTTCAGCTTTTGGGCTGGCTTCGTCACGGTACGGCCGTTCACGCTGATGTGCCCGCCCTCAACCATCTTGGCCGCCAGCGTGCGGGAGCGGGCAATCTTTGCCTGCACCATGTACTGGTCCAGTCGCATGTTCTTCCTTCCCGCCCCGCGCGTAGCTCTAGCGGCTTGAATCTAGGTCTTCTTTGAGGGCGGACGCCAGCTGCCCCAGCCTCTCAATCCGTTCGGTGGCATCCAGAGCCAGGGCAGCTGTCAGCGCCACCTCGAACTCGGGGTCGAGAGCCTCGGCTTCTTCAGTCGGTAGCCCCGAAACTGCCTTTTCTTCGAGACTCTGGGCGGTTTCGTCCGCGCCCTTAGCCACGGTGCACCTGGCTAGGAGACACCGGGGCGGACGCATCGGGGTGGGCAGCCCACCAGGCTGCACAGGCCACACGCCAACTATCGATCTCGCTACCCTCACCGGTGATGGTGAGTTCGGTATCGGTTGCCTCAGCGGACCAGCCTGCGCCCCGGGCGCTCACACCGGTTGCTGTAGCCTGCACCTGGATCTGGGGATAGTCCTCAAAGAAACCGGCGAGGTCTTCCAGAATATAGGTGGGGCGCTCCAGCGGAATAGCCGCCAGAATGCTCTGGTAGGTCTCCACCCCGGTCATGACCACGGCCGTCGCCATCGCTGCCCGGTTACCGCCCTGGATATCGGTATCCAGGCGATCGCCCACCACCACAGGACGCTGAGAGTTCAGCTTCTGGGCAGCGGTGACGAAAATAGGTGACTCGGGCTTGCCCGCCACCTGCGGGGTTCGCCCGGTAGCCGTAGCCACAGCCCCTACCAGGGTGCCGTTACCGGGGGCGATGCCGCGTTCCTTCGGGATAGTGAAATCGGTGTTCGAGGCAACCCACAGCACCTTCTCATCGGCCAGGGTGTAGGCGGCTTCAGCGAGATCTTCCCACACAATCTTAGGGTTGAAACCCTGGGCCACTGCGACCGGCTCGTCAGCCTGGCTGGTGACGGGGGTTAGCCCGGCAGCCGCCACGCAATCGGCCAGAGCCTGTGCCCCGGTAATCAACACCTTAGCCCCAGCAGGTAGCTGGGCCTTGAGTAGCTCAGCTGCCGCCTGGGCTGAGCTAATCACATGGTCGGCATCGGTGTTGACGCCGAGTTCCACCAGGTGATCAGCAACGGCCTGGACGCTGCGCGAGGCATTGTTGGTCACGAAGGCTACCGGTACCCCGGCATCCTGTGCCCTGTTCAGAGCCTCAGGGGCACCTTCAATAGCGAAGGGTCCGGCATACACTACACCATCAAGGTCAGAGAGAATAGCGTCGTGGGCTGCCAGCAGCATTAGTCGCGGTCCTCCTCAGCAGCTTCAGCAGACAGCTCGAAGAGGGCTTCTTCCTCTGCCTGGTCTTCACTTACTACGGTTTCAGTGGTCGTCAGGGTTTCGTCGACCTCAAAAAGGGCGCCGTCTTCGCTGGCTTCAGGCTCTTCGGAGGTTACTGCATCGACAGCCTCAGTTTCGGCGGCTTCAGCAGCGTCTGCTTCCGCGTCGGCCTCTACAGCTTCAGCAGCCGGTGCCTGGGCTTCAGCGGCTTCAAGATCAACGGAGGGTTCTTCGGGTTCAAGCAGGTCCTGCTCAGTGAAAATATCGAAGATTTCAGGTTCAACAAAGTCACCCTGGCCTAGAGCGGCCTCAGTCATCAGGGCAAGGCGCGCCCAACGGGCTGCTTCCTTGCTACGCCCGTCCTGCTCCAGCAGTTCAGCGTAGGTGTTGAAGAGGCGGGGTGAGTAGTCGAACCCGCGCTTGGGGTTCAGCTCAGGAATCTCAAGGGCCTTCAGAGCCTTCTTCAGCTCGCCCTGGTCGCTGTAGATACCGGAGACAACGATAGCGACCTCAGAGCGGACGGCGGCAGGTACCTCTTCGTTCTTCGCTTCTTCAGCCAGGGTCAGGGCCTTTTCGACACGCCCCAGGGCACGCTCGCAGTCTACGAGCAGCGCGAGGTGCTCGTTGGAGCCCGAGATACGGCGGTGGGTGCGCAGTTCACGCAGGGCCAGTTCAAAGTCCTCTGCAGCGTAGGCTGCGATACCGACGACCTCGCGGACGACGCCGATTCGGCCTGCGCGCTTTGAGGCAGCAACAGCGTGTTCCAGGGCGAAATCGGGGTCAATATCGAGGTAACGGCCGACCATGACCAGGTGCTTGGCTACGGTATCTGCGTTCTGGGCTTCTAGCTGGCGCAGGGCACGCAGGGTCCAGTTTTCAAGTTCTTTACCGGTGACGTCAGTGTCGATTTCGGGTGCGTTCTTTGACGGACGGTAGTCACCGCTGGGGTTCTTTGCCCCAGCAGTAAAGTTACGGTCTTTGCGCTCCCCCTGGAAGCCGCGCTTATTCTGGTCGCGGTCGAAGTTCTTGCGGGGGCCATTACCCTTACGGTCGAAGGAGCGTTCGCCGCGGCCGTTACCGTTGTTTTTACGGTCGTCGAAGCGCTTACCACCGCCGCGGTTCTTATCGAAGGGCTTCTTCTTGTCGCCGTAGGGGCGGTCGCCGTCGCGCTTAGTGTATCCGCTGTCGTTACGGTCGGAGCGGTCGCTGCGGTAGGGGCGTGAGGAGTTACGGTCGTTGTTCTTCTTGTAGCCACCGCGGTTTTTATCTGAGTGGTTACGTGAGTATTCAGCCAAGTGAGCTCCTCTATGGTGTTTGTGGTGGGGGTTGGGCTCTTTTCTGCCCTGTTTTTAATGCTAGGTTCTAGTCTATCTGGCTTGGGGTACCTTGCGTAGGGGCTGCCTGGTCTTACCGGTGCGTTTTCAGGCACACAGCTTCACGCTTGGCCGGCGCTTTAAAACAAAAAGGGCTCGGAGCGATAGCTCCGAGCCATAAACAAAAAGAGCCTAAGCTATAAAGCTCAGGCTCTTCCTGTATCCCAATCAAAAACCGGCGGTGACCTACTCTCCCACACCGTCACCAGTGCAGTACCATCGGCGCAAAGAGCCTTAACTTCCGGGTTCGGGATGGAACCGGGTGTTTCCCTCTCGCTATAACCACCGTAAACCTACGATGACCACCCACCCACAACAGGGAGGGCAGCAACAACAACCCCAATCAGGTTATTGCCTCAAAACCATACAGTGGACGCAAACAACAACAAACTCAGTCATAAAAGTGTAAGCCTTCGGACTATTAGTACCAGTCAACTCCACGGGCATTCCCCGCGTCCATACCTGGCCTATCAACCCCATCA
>NZ_CAKMSR010000003.1 GCF_928381705.1 Rothia nasimurium
GCGTCTTGGGTTGCTTGGTGGAATGCTGGTCGGTTGCATCAGAGTCTTGGTTATCGGACTCCGCAGGAGGTGGTTGATGGTGCTTTAGTGGTCTTATAATTGTCGGAACTAAAGCCAGTACATATCAGTGATAAATAGTATTTATGCTTCTAATGTAGTCGTTCGTTGAATTGATTAGGATAACCGATAAAGCTAAGCCCCATGCAAGCTCTCTAAATCGAACTCGCTGAGCTGTCTGAGTTGACTCAGAGCATCGGATGAGCCTTGGAAAGCCCGTCGCGAGCAAGTTGATGGGAATCGTTATTCATGATGTGCAACAAATGAGCTCAGCTAATCGGTAAGTTTAATGACAGTCATATCTACCACTATCTAAGGAGCCACAATGGCACTTTCCCCCAGCACCGGCGCAATCCTTGCCTGGACTCTTATCAGCGAATGCCCGCACCCTGCCAACATCGGTGAAATCCTAGCCCCAGGGGAACAACCTGTGGCCTCATTTAAGACCTTTCGCGACTCCGCGACCTTCACCAACAAGCGCATGATTGTGCGTGATGCTCAGGGGCTTACTGGCAAGAAGATTGAGATGTACTCTCTGCCTTATAAGTCCATCGATATGTGGTCTTCAGAGAACGCAGGCACTTTCGACCGCGACGAAGAGCTTGAGCTCTGGACCCGCGTAGGGCACATCAAGGTCAAGATTCGCAAGGGGCTCGACATTCGCCGTATCGACCAGCTTATCAGCGCAGGTATCTTAGGGGGTCTTTAACCCGCTCAGAGAGTTTACTGGTGGATAATTTGGAACAAATTCTGTCCTTCTTCAACAGTGGCGTGAGCGCCAACGTCTTTTCTCTACTGTCGCTCATTGTGGCCTTGGGGGCGCTATTTTTTGCTTTCAAACAGACTCGCGCTGCTAACAAAGCCAATGAGATTGCCGAGCTTGCGGCTAAGTCTGCTAAAGAAGCTAACCGGATTGCCCAAGATGCAAATGGGTATGGTGCCAAATCTCTTGAAATCTCTAAGGAGGCAAACGCTTTATCGCGTGAAACCAACGATTACACGCGCAAATCATATGAAAGGGAATTGGGGAGAGGGTTCATCTCTCTAGAATGGATTTTAGTACCTTTGCACCCTGAAACTAGGCAACGCTGCACAAACGTCCCTAACATGTATATCACAGTGCCAAATTGGCAGATTCAGCTTACAAACACAGGAATCGGCAGTGCCTACAGAGTATGCGTAAGCGTGAGGGCATTTGGGCACTTTAGTTCATACGAAGCTCTTGAACTCAGCGGCGGAGAAACAGCTACATGGAACCTGCATACCGAGCTCCAAGAAAGGCTTTATCGTTACTTTCAAGAAGTCACGAACCAATTTGACGACCTATTACCTTGGAATTTAGAAGGCTTTGGGACTTCAGTCAGATGGAAAGATTTTGATGGGATCAAGCAGTCTACCTCTGAAGAGCAAGTAATCAAGATAGCCTTCACAAACCGCCCTAATGCTGAGTAATAGACATCGAGTACCCTGAAGAACGTCACAAATGCCCCGGTTCTCATGAGTGAGCCGGGGCTTTCCTACGTTATAGAATCTAGAGCCAAGCTGGCCGGTGGAACAGGCGGTAAAAGAACTTACCCAATGTCCCCATTTGCTCGTATCGCTGAATCTCTTGGGAACGAGCGTTCAAATCATCAATTATCTGCTGGCTTTTACGCATCCGCTCTTCATGTTCTGCTTGCAGACGTGGCTTAGCTTCCTCCCAGTAGGTCAGATTTTTTGCGTTCTCTTCCCTGAGGGCGTTCATTGCTGCCTCAAGCGAGTGAGCATTGTAATCAGTTTGAGTCATTCTTCCACCTCCCAGCAATGAGATCTTCAAGTAGCTGAATCCAGCTATCTAAAGAAGCCTGGTACACTTTCAAGCTTGCAACGGATTCTGTTTCTCTAGATTCTACAGAACTAAGCAAGTAATCGAGGTTCTTTTGAGCAAGTTCACGTTGGAATTGTGCAAGTTGAGCAGGGCTAACGGTCTCAGCTAAGTCTGAGATACGATTATCATTTAATAGCTTTTTCAGTTTGACGTGGGAAGAATTTATAGAGTTCAGGAGAACTTCGACTCTTCGCCACACATCTTGTTCTATGAACTTCTTATGATCTGCCAACTCTATTGCTAGCTCGGTATCGTTTGCAGATAAACCTTTATCCTGCGCGAACTGGTCAATCATCTTCCCAGCAGCCATCGATTCCAATGAGGGGCTACCGTCGAAGCGTGAAACTGCCCATTGGATGCGATCTTTGAAGTCAGCTCGTTTTGCCTCTTCTTTTCGAGCTTTATTTGTTCCCCATGCAATCCAGGCAGCAACACTTGCTGCAAGGACAGCTAGAGCGTTTGTGTTCCTTGAAATCTCACCGATAAGTCGCCACTGCTCTGATTCCAGGTCAACAACAGACGTGAAGAACCAAACAATGATGTTGATACTAATCGCGAACGCAACAATGAACCAGAGTGTCACTCCAAGTGGGTATAGCCAGCGCCATCTAGAATTTGCCATCTTATCTACTTAGCGACTTCAATCCCACCGGGGGTCCACTGGACTGTGAGAGAGGTGGGCAGGTCACCCAGGGGGGCGGCAGAGGGTTGGGTATTGTCGTCCTGATAGAACCATTCAAGGGGGATGTCGGTAGCTTCCGCGGCTCTTTCGATTAGTTCGTCGGGCACACTGCGAGCGCCTGATTCATAGCGGGAGTATGTGACTGTTGATACGCCTACCTTTTCTGCGAACGCCGCTTGTGTAAGGTCGACGTGCTCTCGTGCTTTGCGTAGGCGGTCGAGGATGGTAAAGGTTGGTAGGGTCATGGTTCTATTTTGCCTTAGTGGATATATTTTTGCCAGAACTGAGCAATAAGAGATGGTTTTATTTCCGTCATGGTGTACTGTTTATGATTAATGGATATTGTTATATCCATTCAGGAAGACGTTTTTACTTTACGGTTCTTGATTCCTGGTCTTGAGGCTTGCGACCTCGGGCGAACATAAGCAACCGCCCGGTTCGCTAGCGCTCACAGGGGAGATTCATGCCCCGCCTTGCGGCGGATTCCGTTCGCTCTTGTGTGCTGACGCACCCGATCACTCCATCGAGCCAGATTTCGCCGAAATAAGCAATCGCCGAATAGTGTTAGTTCTCAGGGCCTAGAAGAAAATCGAAGAAACCTTGGCTTCGAAATATCCCACCTATCCCGGAACCGGGCCCTGCAACATCATAGGAACCATAAACATCATGCACACCAAAATCTATGGAACTATTTTCTATACCTTTGCACTGGTCGTAGCCATCTGGCTTTATCCTCGACACCCGGTTCTCTGCGGGATTGCAATCGGGCTCTTTGTCCTGGCGCTAGTGCTGCGGGGAATAGCCCTCATCTTGCGCCACAATAGCAAGGATAGGAAGGGCAGAAAGGAAACACTATGAAGCAGAATAGAAAAACACTGATAGCTCTCAATGTAGCCATTCTGGTGCTATCAGTAATACTGGTCATCATGCAGATAGGTCAGGGTAACTCCGGTATGGCAATTCTCTGGGGTGTGCTGGCAGCAGCTAACTCGGCAACTTTGGCACTGCATCTCAAAGCAGGCGGTCGAAATGGCTAAGACCGTCATCGTGAGCACCATCGAGCTAGCCACCTTCCTAGGTCTTACTAAGCAAGGGCTATACAAGCGAGGTGAGTTACCACCGGCTGACTTTATCTCTGTTGGAGGGCGTGAATGCTGGCTTCCAGAAACTGCTGAAACCTGGGATAAAGCCTATCGGGAAAAACACGGAGCAGGTCGTCCTGCAAGTAAAACGGAACTAAGTGAGAAATAGCGGTTATCTACCTGGTTACGACGGGGCAATATTCGGATTCTCAGCGAGGTTATGGTGCTCGTGTCAACAAAAAACCCTCTCCTGTCAACGGGAGAGGGTTTGTATCGCTCTGACGAGGCGTTTTGTAGTGCCCAAGGTGGGACTCGAACCCACACTCCGAAGAACCGCATTTTGAGTGCGGCGCGTCTGCCAATTCCGCCACTTGGGCAAGTGCGAAAGCTCTTCTACAATACACGTTTTTGCCCGCTAAAAGCCAATCGGCCCTCACCCTGGAAGAAAGGGCCCGCCCCCGACTAAGATAGGAACCGAAGAGGGTACGCACCGTCACCCGTTGCATGCACGCCCACAAGGTTGTGCGCGTGCGAAAATAGATAGCGAACCTCAACTAAACGCTGAAACGACCTAAGGAGCAGGGTATGTCAGAGCAGACCACCCAGGAGCCCGAGAACCACGATCAGCAGCCCGCACGCACCGTCGTCGTCGCTGAAGACGAGGCGCTGATTCGCCTCGACATCGTCGAAATCCTCAAAGACCAGGGCTTTAACGTCATTGCCGAAACCGACAACGGCAAGAAGGCTGTAGAGCTGGTCGAAGAGCACCGTCCTGACCTGGTCCTCATGGACGTCAACATGCCCATCATGGACGGCATCGAAGCAGCGGGTCAGATTAGCGAGCAGCAGCTGGCCCCGGTCGTCCTGCTCACCGCCTTTAGCCAGAAAGAGCTGGTGGACCGCGCCACTGAGGCAGGTGCCATGGCCTACGTGGTCAAGCCCTTCACCCCCAACGACCTGATTCCCGCTATCGAGGTGGCCATCAGCCGCTACGAGCAGATTCGGGCTCTCCAAGACGAAGTCACCAGCATCAAGGAGCAGTTTGAGACCCGCAAGCTGGTCGACCGCGCTAAGTCCCTGCTGATGACCAAGATGGGGCTCAGTGAGCCTGAGGCCTTCCGCTGGATTCAGAAGACCTCCATGGACCGCCGTCTGTCCATGCGAGAGGTGGCAGAAACCATCGTCAAGCAGGTGCAGTAGGGGGTTACCCCGCAGCCTATAGCAAAGCCCGCCCCAGCGTGAAGCTGGAGCGGGCTTTGCTGTATCAAAAGAAGGGGGCGGACGCCTGCCGGTGGGGTAGGCGTCCGCCCCTGCTTCGTGGTGCTAGAGGGCGTCCTTGTGGTCACTCTTAGTTCCGATTCCCCAGAGGGTAATGGCGGCGCTGATGGTCACAGCGGCCCACCAGAGGCCGCCCTGGCTCAGAGCCGTCACCGTGAAGATGAGGGTCAGTACCAGGAAGATATTGCCGATGAGTTTGCGGCGTGCGGTCATGGTGGGCCTTTCGTGAACTGGAGGTTAGTGGGCTGCTGCCAGGCTGCCGTCGCGTTCGTCGGTCTCGGGCAGGTCGTCCTCGTCCGCGCCGAAGGCCTTAGCCACGCGCTCGGTGAGTGAGGCGATAGCGGCGTCGCCGGTGACGTTGGTGGCGGTGCCAAAGGAGTCCTGGGCCAGGTAAAGGGCGATCATCAGGGCAATCATGGATTCATCGAAGCCCAGCATGGACTGGAGCAGGCCGATAGCGGTCATCACGGCGCCGCCGGGCACGCCGGGGGCTGCAACCATCATGAGGCCCAGAACCAGAACCACGGGGATCATGGCGGTGAAGCTGAGGGAGCCGCTGGTCATGTACACCACGGCAACCGCGCAGGAAGTAATGGTGATCATGGAGCCTGAGAGGTGGATGGTGGCGCAGAGGGGGATCGCGAAGTCCACGATCTTGCCCTTAATACCCACGTTTTTAGCGGACGCCACGGTCACGGGGATGGTGGCGGCTGATGACTGGGTGCCGATTGCGGTGAAGTAGGCGGGCAGCATACCGCGCAGCATGGTGATGGGGTTGCGCTTGGAGACGGCGCCGGCGACGGTGTACTGGATAGCCAGCATGACCCAGTGCAGGATGATGACCATGATGAAGACCTTGCCGAAGACCGCAAGAATCTGGCCGACCTGGCCTGCCATGGTCATGTTGGCGAAGACGCCGACGATGTGGACGGGCAGCAGGGGGATGATGACGTAGCCCAGGAGCTTTTCGATGATGGTCTGGAAGTCCTGGAAGAGGTTCAGCATGTTCTTGCTGTTCAGGGCGGTGATGCCCAGGCCCATGATGAAGGCCAGAATCAGGGCGCTCATGACCGACATGATGGGGTCAAGGGTGAATTCCAGGTAGCCGGCTGAGAGGGCTTCTTCGGGGTTTTCGAAGGCGGTGAGCTGCTGGCCCCTAAGGATGATGGGGTAGAGGAAGTGGGCCACGGTCACGGCAAGGAAGCCCGCTGCGATAGATGAAGCGTAGGAGAGACCTACGGTGGTGCCGAGCAGTTTGCCTGCGCCCTTGGCCAGTGAGCCGATACCGGGCACGATGAAGCCGATGATAATCAGCGGAATCGCGAAGCTCAGGAAGGCGCTAAAGACGGTGGAGAAGGAGACAAAGAGCTGGACGACGAAGTCGGTGGGAATGGCTGTTCCCAGGGCGTCGTTGATTCCGGAGATGAGGCCGGGGGTGAAAGCACCGATGAGGATACCGCCGAGGATTGCGACGATAATCCACACGAGCAGAGGAATCTTCTTCATGGGGTTCCTTGGTGTTGTGTGGTCTTGTGTGCGTTTGCACGGACTGCCAGTTTACCAGGGTGCCGCCAGGGGTGCCCGGAGTTAAGGGGCGGACGCCGGGGCTAGGGGGAGATTGCTAGGACAGGTCGATGATGTTGTTGGTAATGCGGGCGGTAGCAATGAGCTTGCCAGCTTCGTCGCTGATATCAATGGCGTGGACGCAGACGGTGCGGCCCAGCTTGACCGCCCGGCAGGTCGCGGTGACGGTGCCGGAGCGAACCGAGCGCAGGTGGGTGATGTTCAAATCAACGCCCACAGCAGCCTTCTTCTGCTCGGCCACCGAAAGAAAGGCAGAGATAGACCCCAGGGTTTCTGCCAGGGCGGCAGAGGCGCCCCCGTGAAGCAGGCCCACCGGCTGGGTGTTGCCCTCCACCGGCATAGTGGCGACGGTCAGTTCGGGGGAGGCTTCCAGAATCGTGATGCCCAGCTTCTGCGCCAGGGCCCCCGCGCCTAGCCGTTCAAGTATCTGCTGGTAGCGGGCGTCCTGCTCCTGGGTCTCGGTCATGGGTGCTCCTTAGAAAATAGGGGGAGATTGTCTGCCTTCAATCGTAGGGCAGGGGCAGGCGGTAGGATGGTAGGCGTGATGACTAGACCTGAAACTTCTGCACCTGCACCCGGTAAGCTCATGCTCATTGACGGGCATTCCCTGGCTTTCCGTTCTTTCTACGGCACCCCGGTGGATGTCTTTGTGAACGCTGAGGGCCAGCACACCAATGCGGTTCATGGCTTCCTCTCAACCCTGATTTCTCTGATTAAAAATGAGCAGCCCAGCCACATTATTGTGGCCTTTGACCTCTCTGGTGGAACCTTCCGCACCGAGGAATACGGTGAGTATAAGGGTGGGCGTAATGAAACCCCGCAGGAGTTCTTTGGTCAGATTGAGCTGATTCAGAAGGCCCTGGCGGCCCTGAATATTCCTTCGGTGACCCTGCCGCGCTATGAGGCTGACGATATCGTCGCAACCTACACCCGTCAGGGGCGGGAGGCTGGCTTCGAGGTGCAGATTGTGTCGGGTGACCGCGATGCCTTCCAGCTGGTGACCGATACCGTTACTGTGCTGTACCCGGTCACGACCGGCCCTACCAAGGGCATCCGCTACATGACCCCGGCTGCCGTCGAGGAAAAGTATAAGGTTGCACCTCACCTTTACCCCGATCTTGCTGCCCTCACCGGCGAGCAGGCAGACAATCTGCCGGGCGTGCCCGGCGTGGGCCCTGGCTTTGCCGCCAAGTGGATTAACGAATACGGCGACCTCAAGGGCGTGCTGGATAATGCCGAGAAGATTAAGGGTAAGAAGGGTGAGGCCCTGCGCGAGCATATCGATGATGTGCTGCGCAATCGCCGCCTCAATCGCCTGGTGGACGACCTTGACCTGCCGGTGACCCTCGATGATGCTGAGGGCTACGGCCCTAACGCTGAGGAGCTTGAAGAGCTCTTTGACTACCTAGAGTTCAATTCCATCCGCAAGCGCGTCGCTGAGCTTTTTGAGGGCATGCAGCAAACTACACCTGCGGTTGAGATTGATATTGAAGCGGTAGAAACCATCACCAGCGCGGACGCCCTCACCGCCTTCCTGGCAGCTGCCCCCGAAGCGCTCGCGGCGGTTGAGCGGTCGGTTGAAGTACCTGAACGTCTGGCGCAGGCCATCACCCTCTGGCCCGTGGTTGATGAGCAGGCCGGTGAAAAGGGGCTGGCCCACAGCCAGGCCCTGCACGGCCTCATGCTGGTTGCCGGTGCCCGCGCAGCCTACCTTGATTTTGAGAAGCAGGCGGACGGCGTCCGCGCGGCCCTGCGTACCTGGCTGGGGGATGCGTCCGCCCCCAAAATTACCTTCGATGTCAAGCAGAACTTTAAGTCGCTTGCGGCCCATAACCTGCCCCTGGCAGGCGTTATCGAAGACCCGGTGCTCTCCTCCTACGTCTGTGGCTTCATTCCCACCGCCCGTCGCCGCGGCCCCCGCGAAATGCTCGAAGACCTCACCCGCGACTACCTGGGGCAGACCTACCCGGCCGCCCCTGAACAGGAAGACCAGGGGGAGCTCTTCTCGCTCGAACCTGCCGTTGATACCGACTATCAGGCCCTTGCTGCCCGCCACGTACAAGAACTGGCCTACGCCCTACACCTTGACCTGGTTGCCAAAAACCAGCTCGGCCTCTATGAAGAAATTGAGTTGCCGGCTGCGTCCGCCCTGGCCCGCATGGAAATTGCCGGTGTAGCAATCGACGCCAGCGCCATCTCGGAACTCAAGGGCTACTACGGCGAACACGTCACCCGCGCCACCGAAGCGGCCTACGAGATTCTGGGTCACGAGGTCAACCTTTCGTCCCCCAAGCAGCTGCAGGGCGTCCTCTTCGACGAGCTAGGCCTACCGACCACCCGCAAGCTCAAAAGCGGCTACTCCACCGACGCCGACTCGCTTGCGGGAATCCTCGGCCAGGTAGACCCCGAAAGCCAGGGGGCCTCCTTCCTGGGCGAGTTGCAAACCTACCGCGACTACACCAAGCTCAAGCAGACCGTTGAGGGGCTGGGCAAGGCAACCGCCGCGGACGGCCGCATCCACACCACCTACCAGCAGAACGTCGCGGCTACCGGTCGCCTCTCATCAACCGACCCCAACCTGCAGAACATCCCGATTCGCACCGAAGAAGGACGCAAGATCCGCGATGCCTTTGTCGTGGCCCCCGAACCGGTTGACGGTACCGACTACACCACCCTGCTGACCGCCGACTACTCCCAGATTGAAATGCGCATCATGGTGCACCTGTCGGACGACGAAGACCTCATCGCCGCTTATCAGGCGGGGGAGGACCTGCACCGCTTCGTCGGCTCAGAGGTGTTCGGGGTAACGCCAGAAGACGTGACCCCCGAGATGCGCTCTAAGGTAAAGGCCATGAGCTACGGCCTTGCCTACGGCCTCTCACCCTTCGGCCTGTCAAAGCAGCTGGGGATCAGTGTGGACGAAGCGACCAGCCTGCGCACCAACTACTTCCAGCGCTTCGGTAAGGTCGGCAGGTTCCTGCGCTCCATCGTGCGCGAGGCCCACAAGACCGGCTACACCGAGACCATGTTTGGCCGCCGCCGCGCTCTGCCCGACCTGGCCTCGTCCAACCGTCAGCGCCGCGAAGCCGCCGAACGTGCAGCCCTCAACTCGCCCATTCAGGGAACTGCCGCCGACATCATCAAAATCGCCATGATCAACATCGACGAGCGCCTTCGCCGCGAAAACCTCGCCAGCCGTATGCTGCTGCAGGTGCATGACGAACTGATCCTCGAAGTTGCCGCGGGTGAAGAAAAGCTCGCCGAGGCAATCCTGGTTGAAGAAATGAGCGGGGCCGCCTCCCTGCGTGTCCCCCTGGACGTCCAGGTTGGCTGGGGCCGCTCCTGGCACGAGGCAGGGCACTAGCAGGGCGGGCAAAAGGTGCGCGGACGCCGGTGCAACACACCCGGGCGCGGGTTAAGACCAACATCACCCCACTTTCCCGTGAACACGCGGTGAAAACGCCCACCAAACCATTGACCGGCACCCGCACGCGCCCTAGACTTGAATCTGTGCGTGTACAGTGCCCGCTTTGGCGTGCGCCGCACCCGCACACCATATTGTCCGTATCAACGCTCAATACAGAGAACCATGCGGACCTTACCCCGCCCACAGCCACAAGCTACACCGCGGGACCCAGTAAGGCCCTGCCTGTATTGACCTAGAAAACTATCCATATTGGAGCCCTACTCTCTATGAGCACCAACGTTCCCCAGGTTGCAATCAACGACATCGGCAACGAAGAAGAATTCCTCGCAGCAGTCGACGCAACCATCAAGTACTTCAACGACGGCGATCTCGTTTCAGGCGAAGTTGTCAAGGTTGACCACGACGAGGTACTGCTCGACATCGGCTACAAGACCGAAGGCGTCATCCCCTCACGTGAACTTTCCATCAAGCACGACGTAGATCCCGACGAAGTTGTTTCTGTTGGTGACACCGTTGAAGCTCTTGTCCTCACCAAGGAAGACAAGGAAGGCCGCCTGATTCTCTCCAAGAAGCGCGCACAGTACGAGCGCGCCTGGGGCGACATCGAGAAGGTCAAGGAAGAAGACGGCGTCGTTACCGGTACCGTCATCGAGGTCGTCAAGGGTGGTCTTATCCTCGACATCGGCCTGCGTGGCTTCCTCCCCGCTTCACTCGTCGAAATGCGTCGCGTCCGCGACCTGGCACCCTACATCGGCCAGGAAATCGAAGCCAAGATCATCGAGCTCGACAAGAACCGCAACAACGTTGTTCTGTCACGCCGTGCATGGCTCGAGCAGACCCAGTCAGAGGTCCGCTCAACCTTCCTCAACCAGCTCGAAAAGGGCCAGGTTCGTACCGGCGTTGTCTCCTCCATCGTTAACTTCGGTGCCTTCGTTGACCTCGGCGGCGTTGACGGTCTCGTCCACGTATCCGAGCTCTCCTGGAAGCACATCGACCACCCCTCAGAGGTTGTCGAAGTTGGCGACGAAGTCACCGTTGAGGTCCTCGAAGTTGATCACGACCGTGAGCGCGTCTCACTGTCACTGAAGGCTACCCAGGAAGATCCCTGGCAGGCATTCGCTCGCACCCACGCACTGGGTCAGGTTGTACCCGGTAAGGTCACCAAGCTCGTACCCTTCGGCGCATTCGTTCGCGTTGAAGACGGCATCGAAGGCCTCGTCCACATCTCCGAACTCGCCGTTCGCCACGTGGACCTGGCAGAGCAGGTTGTCTCCGTCGGTGACGAACTGTTCGTCAAGGTTATCGACATCGACCTCGACCGTCGCCGCATCTCCCTGTCACTGAAGCAGGCCAACGAAGGTGTAGACCCCGAGTCCACCGAGTTCGACCCCGCTCTCTACGGCATGGCTGCAGAGTACGACGAAGAAGGCAACTACAAGTACCCCGAGGGCTTCGACCCCGAGACCAACGAATGGCTCGAAGGCTTCGAAACCCAGCGTGCAGCATGGGAGCAGCAGTACGCTGACGCCCAGGCTCGCTGGGAAGCTCACAAGGTACAGGTTGCTAAGGCTCTCGAAGCCGACGCAGAAGCAGCAGCTGCTGCCCCCGCGTCCGCTCCCGCCGAAGCTGCACCCACCTCATACTCATCCGAGAAGCCTGCCGAAACCGGCACCCTGGCTTCCGATGAGGCACTTGCGGAACTCCGTAAGAAGCTGACCGGCAACTAGTAGGTGAAGGAAGCGGAGTTCCGATTCCAGCGAAGATTTATTTCCTCGCGCGCTCGGAATCTTCGCTTCCATCCCCGCAAGAAGCTGACCGGCAACTAATTCTCTGAATTAGTCACAGCAATCAAGGGCCCCTTCCACCTTCGGGTGGGAGGGGTCCTTATCTGTAGGGTGCAACGTGCGTGCGAGGGCGTAGAGGCGGGCGTCATGCCTATAGTTCATGCTCAGGCTAGGGTTAGTTAACCTTGCGTTAACCTTTTCCCCAGACTATTAACAGGGCTCAAATTTTGCCTTAAGACCGTATGAACACAACCTCAAAGGGGGACTCGTGGATTCCAGCGCGAATTCGGGTTCACATCTCGCAACCCCCGCGTTGCAACGAGACACCACCGACAAATGGTGGCACCTCGCCTTCGGCGGCCTCATGGCTGTCTCACTGACACTCTTTACACTCTGGTCCCTCAACTACGTCGACCAGTCAGCTCGCACCCTCGTCCTTATCGCAGCCGTCCTCCTGGGTCTCTTCATGGCCTTCAACATCGGCGGTAACGACGTAGCGAACTCCTTCGGAACCTCCGTGGGCGCGGGTACCCTGACCATCAAGCAGGCCCTGCTCATCGCGGCTGTCTTCGAGGTATCGGGCGCTGTGATCGCTGGCGGTTCGGTGACCGACACCGTGCGTTCAGGCATCGTCGACCTGGGTGCTATCGACCTGGACCCCATGCAGTTCGTCTACATCATGATGGCAGCCCTTCTGGGCGCAGCTATCTGGCTGCTGGTCGCCACCAAGATGGGCTGGCCCGTCTCTACCACCCACTCCATCATCGGCGGTATCGTGGGTGCGGCCCTGACCATCGGCTTCACCACCGGCACCGGCGGCATGGACATGGTGCAGTGGAACAAGATTGGTCAGATTGCCATTTCTTGGGTTCTTTCGCCGCTCCTGGGTGGTCTGTTCGCCTGGGTTCTCTTTGGCTTTATCAAGAAGTACATCCTGGGCTACAACGAGAAGGTCGATGCGGCCATGCTCGAAATCAAGAAGCACCAGGAAGAAGAGCGCGCAGCCCACACCCCGCACGACGGCTTCCAGCGCATTACCGACTTGCAGCAGGACGCCTACTCCAACGCTATGCTGCGCAAGAAGAAGTTCAAGCTCAAGAAGCTTGACCCTGAGGCCCCTGAGAGCGAGTACTACCGCCAGGTGCACAAGCTTGACCAGAAGGCTAAGCGTGCTGACTCCCACCGGGCACTTGAGGTTTATGTGCCTATCCTGGCTGCCTTCGGTGCGGCTCTGATTGCAGCCATGCTGCTCTTCAAGGGTCTGGATAACCTGGAGCTGGGTATCTCAACCATGGGTAACGTCATGATTATGGTGATGGTTGCGGCTATCGCCTGGGTGAGTGTTTCAGTCTTCGCCCGCAGCCTGCAGAAGCAGGAACTCTCCCGCGCCACCTTTACCATCTTTGCCTGGTTGCAGGTCTTTACCGCAGCTGCCTTCGCCTTTAGCCACGGTGCCAACGACATCGCCAACGCTATCGGCCCCTTCGTGGCGATTCTCGATGTGCTCAAGACCGGTGCCATTGGTGACGAGGCCGTTGTGCCCATGCCCGCGCTGGTGGCCTTCGGTATCGCCCTGATTGTGGGTCTTTGGTTCGTTGGCCGTAACGTGATTGCTACCGTTGGTCACGGCCTGACCAAGATGCACCCCTCATCGGGCTTTGCCGCTGAGCTGGCCGCTGCCGGTGTGGTTATGGCTGCATCTGTTCTGGGTCTGCCCGTTTCGTCCACCCACATCCTGATCGGTGCAGTGCTGGGCGTCGGTATCGTCAACCGCTCAGCTAACTGGAAGCTCATGCGACCCATTGCCCTTGCCTGGATTATCACCCTGCCCATCTCAGCCGCTATCGGCTCGGTAGGCGTGTTGGCTATTTCAGCAATCTTCTAGGCTAGATCAACCCACTGGGTTTCACCCCACGAAATGTGCCCTGCGCCGGCTGTCAGCTCGGCCAGGGCCGTTTCTGTTTGGGCGCGGGTTGCTGCGTCATCAAAAACGCCCAGGGTGATGTGGGCGCCGCTGGCTGTGTAATCTGTACCCAGCACCGTGTAGCCCAGCGCGCGCAGGTCGTTCTCGAAGCGTCCGGCCTCCGCGTGGGAAGCGGTGACGGTGCCCAGTCGCAGGCGTTCGCGGGGAACGAGGGGAGCGGCGTCCAGGGTGGCGACGACTGCGTCCGTATAGGCGCGCACCAAACCGCCAGCCCCCAGCTTGATACCACCAAAGTAGCGCACCACTACAGCGCAAATATCTGAGAGGTCGGTGGTTTCACCGTCGCGTCCTTCGGTGCGCCGGGCTAACAAGGCCTGGAGCATGGGAATCCCTGCGGTGCCGGCGGGCTCGCCGTCGTCGTTGGAGCGCTGGGTCTGCCGGTCTGCCCCGATAATAAAAGCAGAGCAGACGTGGCGGGCATCGTGGTAGGTCTTGCGCTTGGACTCAATAAAAGCGCGGGCCTCTTCTTCAGTTTCCACGCGCTGAACATAGCCGATGAACTCACTGCGCTTAATTTCTAGCAGGTGCCGGGTTTGGTCTCGGCTGGCGAGTACGGTGTAGCGGTTAGCGCGGGTTTCATCAGTCATGGTGTCTATTCTAGTGTGCAGCTGGCAGGGCGCGTAGGCTGGTGGTAGGCTTCGGGCACCTGCCCGGTGACGAGAGGAAAGGACGCCTGTGGTACAGCGTATCGGTCTGACCGGTGGTATTGGGTCGGGTAAATCAACGGTAGCGAGGATGCTGGTGGAGTGCGGTGCTGTGCTGATTGATGCTGATGCTATATCCCGCCAGCTCATGCAACCGGGGCAGGAGGTGCTGGCTGAGACCGTCCGCGTCTTTGGGTCGGGTATCTTGGCACCTCATGGGGAGCTTGACCGCGCTGCCCTGGCCTCCCTGGTCTTTTCTGATGAGAACGCCCGCGCCAAGCTCAATGCCATCGTTCACCCGGCGGTGCGGGCTGAAGCTGCGCGGCAGCGTGAGGTGGCGGTGCAGAAGCTGGGGGAGGGCGCCGTTATTGTTGAGGACATCCCCCTGCTGGCCGAGACCGGCCAGGCGGCAGACTTTGATGCGGTGATTGTGGTGGAGGCGCAGCACGGGGAGCGGCTACGCCGCCTGGTTGAGATGCGCGGTATGAGCGAGGCGGACGCCCGCGCCCGCATTGCTGCGCAGGCCTGCGACGAGCAGCGCCGGGCTATTGCCACCTGGGTCATTGATAACTCGGGAAGTTTAGAGCGCACCGCTGCGCAGGTGCGCGAGGTCTTTGCCAAAATCACAGCCGGTTCGTTACATGAATAAATTTTTAGCAAGGAGTATTTGAACTTTTGGTCTAAAAAACCCGGTTGTGACCAGTGGAAACAGGCGAGAACAAGGAAAAGTATAAAAATCAAGTAGACTTACCTCTCCTGGAAAACAACCCCAAGCCCGCTTATCATTGATACGTTGCCCAGAGACCGGGCAGCCGCTGTGCGGGCGGTGGATGCAAGGGGCCCGCACGGTCACACACATACTTCCACCGGGATAATCCTGTGCTGAACAAGCTACACGACAGACTGGGGCTGCGAACCAACCCCGTCATTTTCTTCTCATCTGCACTCTTTATCATCGTCTTCACCCTGCTGATGATGATCTTCCCAACGGCCATGTCAGATGGCATTGGTGTTATCTCTGACTTCATCATCACCTACCTGGGCTGGGTCTACACCCTGGGTATCGCCATCTTCTTTTTCTTCCTGATTTACATGGCGATGAGCCGCTTTGGCCGCATCAAAATCGGTGATGACGACGCTGAACCCGAGTACTCCGGCCTTGCCTGGTTCGGTATGCTCTTCGCAGCTGGTGTTGGCGCCGTCCTGCTCTTCTGGGGCGCGGCAGAGCCCATCACCCACTACGCCAACCCGCCCTACGACGGGGTAGAGCCCCAGTCGGATCACGCGGCTCTCGAAGCACTCGCTATTGCTAACTGGCACATCGGCCTGGGCGTCTGGATTATTCTCACTATTCCCGCCCTGGCTTTCGGATACTTTACCTACAAGCGCAAGCTGCCCCCGCGCGTCTCATCCATCTTCCAGCCCCTGCTGGGCGAGCGCATCCACGGCCCTATTGGTAAGACCATTGACTCGGTTGCCATCGTTTCTACCGTTTTCGGTATTGCGGTTTCGGTGGGTCTGGGCGCTCTGCAGATCAACTCGGGTATGGGCATCATGTACGGTGTGCCCCTGGGTGGCTGGATTCAGGCCGCTATCGTTGCTGTGATTACTGCCGCCGGTATTACCTCGGTGCTGATGGGTATGGATAAGGGCGTTAAGCGCCTGTCCTACATCAACATTCTGCTGGCTATTTCCCTGATGATCTTCATCCTGATGACCGGCGCAACCCGCTTCGTCACCCTGGGCACCATCGAGTCAGCCGGCTACTTCCTGCAGAAGCTGCCCGTGATGATGCTCTTCAACGACGCCTTTGCAGATACCGGTTGGATTGGCTCCTGGACGGTCTTCTACTGGGCTTGGACCGTGACCTGGGCGCCCTTTGTTGGCCTCTTTATTGCCAAGATTTCTCAGGGCCGCACCATCCGTCAGTTTGTTGTCGGCGTGTTGGCTGCCCCTACCACCTTTACCCTGATGTGGGTTGGTGTCTTTGGCCTGAGCGCTTTCAATATCGAGCGCAATGAAAACGGAACCCTGGTGCAGACCGTAGTGGAAGAAGGCGACATTCCCGCTGCCCTCTTCGAGTTCCTGGGCCACTTCCCGCTCTACCAGCTGGTCGCTGCGGTGACCCTCGTGGTGATTACCATCTTCTTCATCACCTCCATTGACTCAGCAGCCCTGGTCATGGACGCGATTGCTAACGGACATGAGGACCCGGCCCCCAAGAAGCAGGGTATTTTCTGGGCTGCCTCCATCGGCGTTGTATCGGCTTCCATCCTGGTAGCAGCAGGCGATAACGGTCTGACCGCCCTGCAGAACGTCATTATTGTGATCGGCTTCCCGGTGTGGCTTATCGGCTTCATGCAGATGTGGATGCTGGTGCGCGCCCTGCGCGAGGACGCCGGTGAACTGCCTCCCATGCGCACCCGCCAGTGGAAGCAGGTTATCCCCATCGAGGAATACCACCGCCGTGCTCAGGAAGACTTCTCGTCGATTGAAGAGGTCACTATTCGCCCCGAGTACGAGCTGGGCACCGAACCCGAGTTCGAGGGTCTGGTTCCCAATACCGGTCAGATTCCTGTGGTAACGGCCGAAGATATTGCTGAGGACGCCGCCGCGAAGAAGGCAGCCTCCAAGCCGGCTGAAGAGCAGGGCACCCACACCGCTGTGGTAACCGGTGACCTGCCCGCTACCGATATCGACCCGAAGAAGTAAGGTCTGAGCGACCGCTTGTTAGCCCCCGATGAAACTAGTACATATGTTCTAGTTTTGTCGGGGGTTTTTCGGTAGGGTAGAGGGCATGAGCCTTGCCCAAGAAATTAACCGCGTCGTTGCACCTTTTGAAGTTGTCTCTGAGTATCAGCCGGCTGGCGACCAGCCTAAGGCAATCGCGGAGCTGACCGAGCGCGTCCAGAACGGTGAAAAAGACATCGTGCTCATGGGTGCCACCGGCACCGGTAAGTCTGCAACGTCTGCCTGGCTCATTGAGGCCGTCCAGCGCCCCACCCTGGTTATGGTGCAAAACAAGACCCTGGCTGCCCAGCTGGCCAACGAACTGCGCGAGCTGCTGCCCAACAACGCTGTTGAGTACTTCGTCTCCTACTACGACTACTACCAGCCCGAAGCCTACGTGCCGCAGACCGACACCTTCATCGAAAAAGACTCCTCCATCAACGAAGAAGTCGAACGCCTGCGCCACTCTGCCACCAACTCCCTGCTGACCCGCCGCGACGTTGTGGTGGTTGCTACCGTCTCCTGTATCTACGGCCTGGGCACCCCCGAAGAATACGTTGCCCAGATGGTGACCTTGCGACAGGGCGAAGAAATCGACCGGGACGAGCTGCTGCGCCGGTTTGTCTCCATGCAGTATGCCCGCAACGACCTAGACTTCCACCGCGGCACCTTCCGCGTCCGCGGCGACACCGTCGAAATCATCCCCATGTACGAAGAAAACGCGATCCGTATCGAGTTTTTCGGCGACGAAATCGAAGCTATCTACACCCTGCACCCGCTCACCGGCGACGTCATCCGCGAAGAAACCGAAATGTACGTCTTCCCGGCCTCCCACTACGTCGCCGGCGCCGAACGCATGGCCCGAGCCATTGCGTCCATCGAGGACGAGCTGCGCGACCGCCTGCAGGAGCTGGAGTCTCAAAACAAACTGGTTGAAGCCCAGCGCCTGCGCATGCGCACCCAGTATGACCTTGAGATGATGGAGCAGATGGGCTTCTGCAACGGCATCGAAAACTACTCCAGCCACATCGACGGGCGCGCTCGCGGCACAGCCCCGCACTGCCTGCTGGACTACTTCCCCGATGACTTCCTGCTCATTGTCGACGAATCCCACGTGACCATTCCCCAGATCGGTGCCATGTTTGAGGGCGATATGAGCCGCAAGCGCACCCTGGTCGAGCACGGCTTCCGCCTGCCCTCAGCCATGGATAACCGCCCCCTCAAGTGGGAGGAATTCCTCGACCGCATCGGCCAGACCGTTTACCTCTCAGCTACCCCCGGTAAGTACGAGCTGGCCCAGGCCGACGGGGTAGTGGAGCAGATTATTCGCCCCACCGGCCTGGTCGACCCCGAAATCGTGGTCAAGCCGACCGAGGGGCAGATCGACGACCTGCTCGAAGAGATCCGTGTGCGGGTAGAGCGCGACGAACGCGTGCTGGTCACGACCCTGACCAAGCGTATGGCTGAGGACCTCACCGACTACCTGCTGGAACACGGGGTTAAGGTGCAGTACCTGCACTCCGATGTTGATACCCTGCGCCGTGTGGAGCTACTCAGCGAGCTGCGCCAGGGCGTCTTCGACGTGCTGGTGGGCATCAACCTGCTGCGTGAGGGTCTAGACCTACCTGAGGTCTCCCTGGTCGCCATTTTGGACGCTGACAAGCAGGGCTTCTTGCGCTCCACCACCTCACTGATTCAGACCATCGGCCGAGCCGCCCGTAATGTGGGCGGTCAGGTGCACATGTACGCTGATAAAATCACCGACTCCATGCGCACCGCTATCGACGAAACCAACCGCCGCCGCGAGATTCAGCAGGCCTACAACCGCGAGCACGGCATCGACCCCCAGCCCCTGCGCAAGAAAATTGCTGACATCACCGACACCCTGGCCCGCGAGTCAGAAGACACCGCAGAGCTCCTTGCCGCCCGCAAGGGGGCATCGGGCAAGCTGGCTCCGGTCAAAAAGAGCAGCAAGTACGCGGCGACCAGCCCCGAAGCCGAAGAGCTCTTCAAGAAGGCAGAAGCCCGGGTACGCCAGGACGGCCTTGCGGCAGCTCCCGCCGAAGACCTGCTGGGTCTAATCGAAGAGATGCACGCCCAGATGATGCAGGCCGCTGAAGAGCTCAAGTTTGAGCTGGCGGGTCGCCTGCGCGATGAAATTGCCGATCTGAAGAAGGAACTACGCGCTATGCAGGAAGCCGGGCACGCCTAAGCACCCGGGGGTCTTTAGAAGCTCGCGGGCTTAGTGTAGACTGGTGCAGTTTGTGTCAGCACCACCTCGGGAGGTTCGATGAGCCAGAAAACCGCGCGTCCCAGCGTCGCCCGCATGCCGGGTATGCCCCAGATTCTGCTTACCTTCGGGCTGACCATTTGCAGCCTATCTATCCTGCTCCCTGCCTCACCGGCTTGGGCGCTCGCAGGTGGGGCAGGCTCCCTGGGTGCGGGTGCCACCAACGCGGTACTCATGGCTGTCACCGTAGCCACCCAGTTCAGCGTCCCCGCTCTCACTCGCCGCTTCTCCTGGGCGCTCGTGCTGCCGGTGGGTACCCTCTTTATGGGGCTGCCCTCCCTCATTCAGGCTCTGAGCCCCGATCTGCTCAACGTCCTTGTTACCTCGGGTCTGCGCGGTATCGGCTTCGGTATTGTCACTGTCTGTTGCTCATCGGCTATGTCCTACCTCATTCCCGTCGAGTACCGGGGGCGGGCTGTCGGGCTCTACGGACTAGCGGCAGCTGGTGCTCAGCTTTTCTTCACACCCGTTGCCCCCTGGGCTCTTGAAACCTTCGGTTACCGTTCGGTAATTTCGGCCGGAGCAATTGCCGCCATCGCAGCACCTTTTGCCCTACAGCTGGGGCGACTGGTTGATCACTTTATGGATGAACAGCGCAGCGGGCAGCAGGGGAGCGAACCCGCTCCTGTCACTTCAACAGCCACCATTATCGCCCGCATCTGGCCTGCCCTGTTAACACTCACTCTGGTCACCAGCGTTGGCGGTGCTTTCATGACCTTCTCTACCGAAATCGCCCCCACTGCCACCCTGGCAACCGGTGCCCTACTGCTACTGTGTGCCCTGGCAACTCCCACCCGCCTCTACGGGGGCTCACTGACCGACCGTTTCGGCACCCGCCTGCTCATGACACCCGTCCTGGCGCTCAGTGCTCTCGGTGTGGCTCTGGTCGGCTGGGGCAACGGTGCAAGCCTGCCCTCCATCATCTTCCTCTTGGCCGGGGCAACGCTCATCGGCTTTGGCTACGGCTTCCTACAGTCTGTCACCATGGTGCGTGCCCTGACGGACGCCGGTGGGCCGGACGCCACCCAGCGCGCCTCTGTCGCCTGGAACTCCCACTTTGATGTGGGAACCGGGCTGGGTTCTCTTGCTATCGGAGCCGCCGCGCAGGCAACTAGCTTTACCGCTGCCTGGACGGGCGCGGCCGTCCTTCTGCTGGCATGTGCCCTGTTGCTCGGCCTGAGGGATGCCCGTGCGTCTGTTCAAAAGTAAGAAGATGGGTTATAGTTGTAGACCGAGCAAGGGAGTATCCCACTAATTCCTGCATCGTCAGCACGTTGATCGAAGGCGCCCAACCGGGGCAGGAAACCACCCCTCAGCGGTGGTGGGAGAGACTTGTGGATTTTGGCAAACCCCAACCACAAGAAAGGCTCCCAATGCATATCACTGGGTTGCAGTGGGGTGTAACGATTGCGTTCATCCTGGCACTGCTTGCTTATGACTTCTTCTTCCACGTGCGTAAAGCGCATGAACCCACCATCAAGGAAGCCGCGATTTGGTCGGCCGTCTACGTGGGTATCGCCCTACTCTTTGGCCTGGTCATCCTCTTCTGGGACGGCACCCAGTTCGCCGCTGAATACTACGGCGGCTACATCACCGAGAAGGCTTTGAGCGTCGATAACCTCTTTGTCTTCCTGATTATCATGGCCTCCTTCAAGGTGCCGCGTGAGGACCAGCAAAAGGTTCTGCTCTTCGGTATTATCTTCGCGATGATCGCCCGCACCATCTTTATTCTGGTGGGCGCGGCCGCTATTGAGCGCTGGAGCGGGGTCTTCTACCTCTTCGGCCTGGTCCTGATTTACACCGCCGGTAACCTCATCAAGGGTGAAGTCACCGACAAGGAAGAAGAGGACGAAGCCAACAACTTCGTCGTTCGCCTGGCCAAGAAGATGTTCAACACCGTTGACTACTACGACGGCGACAAGCTCTTCACCGTAGAAAACGGCAAGAAGGTCATGACCCCCATGCTGCTGGTCATGGTAGCTATCGGTGGTACCGACATCCTCTTCGCCCTGGACTCCATCCCCGCAATCTTTGGTCTGACCCAGGAAGCCTACATCGTCTTCACCGCAACCGCCTTCTCCCTGATGGGTCTGCGTCAGCTCTACTTCCTGATTGACGGCCTGCTGGACCGCCTCATCTACCTCTCATGGGGCCTGTCCATCATCCTGGCCTTCATCGGTGTGAAGCTGCTGCTGCACGCCCTGCACGAGAACACCCTGCCCTTCATCAACGACGGTCACCCGGTTCACGTTGTTGAAGTAACCATCGGCTTCTCACTGACCGTCATTGTGGGTGTGCTGATTGTGACCGTCCTGGCCTCCCTACTCTCACCCAAGGGCAAGGCCCTGGCAACCATCCAGCGTGTTCAGACCCTGTCTGAGAAGTACCTGAACCTGCCCGCCGATGCTTCTGAGGCTGAGCGCGCTGAGATTCAGAGCAAGCTTGATGCTGAGGTAGCTAAGTCCCGCGAGATTCCGCAGAAGTACCGCGACGAGCTGATTGAGTCTGAGAACGAGTACCAGGACCTGGTACGTCGTGCCCGCACCGCTCACGCCGAGCGCAGCGCCTAACCGGCGGTAGGCGTCCGCCCCAATAATCAGGGGTGCGGACGCCCGCCCCGGCTTCACGACCGCTGGCCCCATCCCGAGAGGGAAGGGGCCAGCGGTCTTTGCGTGTGGCGGTGTCACAAGAGCTGGGGCTCTAGAACTAGATTTCAGGTTTGAGTAGAATTGACCTTAACCCCTGTTTCTGCCCAAGAAGGGAGTTTCCATGTCTGCAGCCGATTATCTACCCCTGGTCTTTTGCCTGCTCTTGCTGGGCGGGCTCTTTCTGACGATAGCCCGCATGGGTGCAGCCGGCACCCTGCGCCGTAACGGACTGGTGGGAATCCGCACCACAGCAACCATGCAGTCGGATGCCGCCTGGTACGCGGCCCACAAGGCGATTGCTCCAGTTCTGCGAATCTGCGCCTGGGCTCAGATTGTTGGGGCGGCCGTCGTCCTAATCCTGGGGCTGATGGCTCACAATTCTGCAGTTATTCCGGTTGGTCTCGCCTTTCTGATCCTTCCCACCATCGCCATGATGGTAGCTGCCATGACAAGAGGAACGTCCGCCGCCAACGACGCCCACCGGGCCTGGGAACAAGACCAGCAGACCTCCCCAACCCATCGCTGAACAAAAAGGCCGAGAGGTGCAGCTACACCCCTCGGCCTTCTTGTTATAGCTAAACTCAGTTAGCGCATATCAGCCAGCAAATTCTTCAGATGGCCCAGAATCAGGGGGCCGTCAGCGCCTAGACCGTCATGGTGGTGGGTCTTCGACGTCCACACGCGGGTGTTACCCACAAACTCGGCGGTCTTCATCGAGTGGGCGTAGTCCACGTACACATCGGGCACGTAGGCCGCTGCAACCAGGGGAACCTCGTTGCGGGCCAGCTGGTCGTGGTCGTAGAGGCGGCCCCAGTCCTTCTTCTCTGCCAGCAGCTGGGCAACTTCAGCTAACGGACGCAGAGCCGGGTCCTCCTCGTAATACCAGGGGAAGATATGCTCACCGGTCAGCAGCAGGGGAGAGACGTCCTCGGCAAAGTCCGGGCGCTCCGCGTACATGCGGGCAGCAGACCAGTTCGTCGGTGAAGCGGACGGCGAGGTGCCCCCCAGCTCCTGTGCGGGGCCGTCCGCATAAATCGTCTCGTGCAGCAGGCCGTAGAGGGGGCCAGCCTGGAAGCTGACCTGGGCGCTGACCTCCGTCAGGAACTGGTCAGAGAGCCAGTTTTCCGATTCAGCGAAAGCCGATTCCAGAACATAGTGCAAACCCCTAGCCCGGCCATTACCACCCAAAATATTGCCCAGCATCTGGAAGCGGTGCGGGGTGAGGCGCTCGCCGGTGGGCAGGTATTCTTCGTTCTTGGCCAGGTGCTCGCAGATGCGGACAGCCAGCTCCCTGTCTTCGGGGTACCAGCCGTAGTATTCCTCGATGCGCTCCTTCATACGGTCCAGGGTGGAGCGGTAGACCTCGTCCACGTGGGAGCGGATGGGGGCAAGCCCGGCGGTCATACGGGAGTCCTTGAGGGACTCGGGGGCGAAGGAGAGGTAGGAGAGAGTCAAGAAGCCGCCGAAGCTCTGGCCCATGGTTGACCAGCGCTTATCTTGGCGGTCGGTCAGGAGGAATTCGCGGACGACCTCGGTGTCGGCAATGATGGAGTCGGCACGGAACAGCTCACAGAACTCAGCCTGCACTTCGGGGCTGCCCTGGGCGGTGATGACGCGGGCTGAGAGCGGGGTGGAATTGCCGGTGCCGCGCTGGTCCAGCAGTATCAGGCGGTGGGTCTTGGCTAGCTCGTGGACCCAGCCGCCTTCCGAGATGGGGCGGGGGCTCTTGCCGCCGGGGCCACCCTGCAGGTAGACCATGTAGGGGCGCTCGTCCACGGGGGTGGTCAGGGCGTCAGAGGTATCAATGACTTCGCGGGCAAAGACGGTGATGGTCTGATTGGCAAAGCGGGAGTCTAGGGCGGCTGCCTCGCCCTTGCCGTAGATGAGCCCGTGGGTGAGGGGCACAGTGAACCAGTGGTCAACCAGTTTGAGGGAGTCGATGGTGTGGGTGGCGCCGACGCGGTGGGACGGCTGGGGCAGGCGGGGGTGGGTAGGCATGGGGCTCCTTTGCACGCGGTGCGGTCTTTCTTCTACCGTTAGGCTACCCTAGCTTTTCTGCCCCGGCTTTGATGTGGGGCGTAAGAAGTTCTAATGTGACCGCTTTAGAAGCGAGAATCGCTACCCCCACCTAGTAGGGACCAGATAACTACCGATAGTATGTCATGCCCATCAGGACTTCGGTAGGAATCTGGTCCCTTACTGGGAAACTAGAAAGCCCCCACGCTCTCAATCAGCACCACGGGCGCGCCTTCCTCGTCTGAGGCGGCCAGGTCGACCCGGGCGACAATCCCGAAATCGTGGTTGTCGTCGGGGTCGGCAAAGATCTGGCGGACCTTCCAGACCCCGGGGTGGGCCGCCGTGTCGTCGTCAATCTCAATCAGACGCGGGGAGCGGGCCTCGGCGTCCGTAAAGATATCCTCATACTCCTCAAAGTAATCATCCATGGCCTCGGCCCAGCGGTCGGCGTCCCAGCCCGAGCGCTCACCGTCCAGCTCACCCAGCAGGCGGTCGCGCTCGTCCGCAAAAAGCTCAACCCGGCGGAAGAGAGCATTGCGCACCATCACCTTAAAGGCGCGGACGTTGCTCGTCACCTTGGGAGCTGACTCGGCAACTAGCTCTTCAAGAGAGTCCTGAACCGGAGTGCCTTCCTCTCCGGCTGCCAGGCGCTCCCACTCGTCCACCAGGGAGGAGTCGGTCTGACGGATAACCTCGCCCAGCCACTCGATCACATCGGTCAGCTCGTCGGTCAGGGCAGATAGGGGCACAGTCTGGCGCAGGGCCTTGTAGGCGTCCGACAGGTAGCGCAGCAGAATACCTTCGGACCGCTCCAGCCCGTAAAACTGCACATAGTCACCAAAGCCCATGGCCCTTTCGTACATATCACGCACCACGCTCTTGGGCTCAACCTCAAACTCCTTCATAAAAGGAGCGCCCGCCGAATAGGTCTCAAAAGCCTGTTCCAGCAGGTCAGCGAGGGGTTGGGGGTAGGTGATTTTGTCGAGCTCAGCCATGCGCTCGTTGTAGTCCAGCCCCTCAGCCTTCATCTCGGCCAGGGCCTCACTCTTGGCCTTTTTCTCCTGGCCAATGAGCACCTGGCGGGGCTTTTCCAGAGTGGACTCAATCACCGAAACCGCATCGAGGGCATAGGACTCCGACTCCTTATCGAGCAAAGACAGAGAAGCCAGCGCGAAAGGGGAGAGCGGCTGATTCAGGGCGAAGTTCTCCTGCAGCGAGACAGTCAGGCGCACGGTACGGCCGAACTCGTCCGGCTCCGGCAGGCGCTCCACCACACCCCCGTTCAGCAGCTCCCGGTAGATACCAATAGCCTTGCGCTTGAGGGCCCGCTGCTTGATGGGCGGCTCGTGGTTAGCGGTCAAAAAGAGCATGACGGTCTCAAAGGGGTCAGCCTCACGCTGTAGCATATTGAGCATCATGGAGTGAGTCATCTGGAAAGAGGAGGTCAGCGGCTCAGGCTCAGCAGCAATAATCTGCTCAAAGGTCTTCTCGCTCCAGGCCACAAAACCCTGCGGAGGCTTCTTCTTTTTGCCCCGCAGCGACTGGGCCATCTTCTTCTCGTCCCCGTTGAACTTCTCCCGGGCCTTGGCCTCAAGGCGGTCGTTCTCAATTTCGTGTTCGGGGGCCTGGACCACCACGTAACCTGCGGTATCAAAGCCAGCCCGGCCCGCGCGTCCTGCAATCTGGTGGAACTCACGGGACTTGAGCCGGCGGGTACGCTGCCCGTCAAACTTTGACAGGGCAGTGACCAGAACAGTGCGGATGGGGACGTTGATACCCACACCCAGCGTATCGGTACCGCAGATGACCTTGAGCAGGCCCGCCTGGGCCAGCTGCTCCACCAGGCGGCGGTACTTGGGTAGCATGCCAGCATGGTGGATGCCGATGCCGTTCTTAATGTATTTTTGCAGCTGCTTACCGAAGCCCGCCGAGTAGCGGAAGCCTGCGGTCAGCTCGTTAATCCGCTCCTTGTCTTCTTTCGACGCAATGGCCAGGCTCATGAGTGAAGCGGCAGTATCAATGGCCTGTAGCTGGGAGAAATGCACAATGTAGACCGGGGCCTGGTGGGTGCTCACCAGCTCGTCTACCTTCTCCACCAGGGGCTCACGCGAATAGGTGTAGTTGAGGGGGATGGGGCGGGTTTCGCTGGTGACCAAGGACGTCTGGCGGCCGGTTAGCTCGGTCAGCTCCCGTTCAAAGCGGCTGGTGTCGCCCAGGGTTGCGCTCATGAGCAGGAACTGAGCCTGGGGCAGATCTAGCAGGGGGACCTGCCAGGCCCAGCCACGCTGGGGGTCAGAATAGAAATGGAACTCGTCCATCACTACCTGGGTCACATCTGCCCCTTCGCCCTCTCTCAAGACCACATTAGCCAGGATTTCGGCGGTGCAGCAGACAATGGGGGCGTCGGCGTTAATCGAAGAATCACCGGTGACCATACCGACATTCTCAGCCCCAAAAATCTCACAGAGATCAAAGAACTTCTCAGACACCAGGGCTTTGATGGGTGCGGTGTAGTAGGAGCGCTGACCGGTTGCCAGGCCCATAAAGTGGGCAGCCACCGCAACGGTAGACTTACCCGACCCGGTGGGAGTCGCCAAAATGACGTTGTTGCCCGCCGCCAAATCAAGCACAGCTTCGTCCTGGGCCGGGTACAGCTGCATACCGCGAGCCTCAATCCAAGCTAGAAAGGCCTTGTAGGCTTCATCGCCCGTGAGCGGGTTAGAGGCAAAATCGCCACGGAAATAGGGCTTGCTGTTATCGGCTAAAGAGGGGGAGAGAAAGGGAAGAATCTTCATGGTTCTTCTAGTTTAATAGACCGGTCAAGATAAAGATGGGTGTGACGCTTGTCAAACCTGCCCAGAGTGTTCTAAGGTAAAGGGCAGAACTTAACCGCATATCTAGCTCACGAAAGGAGGCCCACGAAATGAATAATCGACCTATTCCCTTCAACAGCCTCCCCGTGGGTAGACACATCAATGGTGCGCTCGCTTCTAGCCCGACTGCTGGTTAGACGAGTACGATAACCTGACGTAGACACACCTATCGGGGCAAACGAACCCGGTAGGTATTTTTATGCCCTGCGGGTTTTTCCCTCACACACGACCTGCACACCCGCACGCACACGCTGAAAGAGTAGCCTGATGGCTGAGATGACTGACGAGACAAAAACCAAGATACCCAAAGAAAAAGTTAAGTTCCGTATCGCCCCACCGGGCTTCCGCTGGCGACCCCTCTTCTTTCTGCCTTTCCCCCTCGATATTCTGACCTCCCTCGCCCTGGTCTTCCTGCCGGTTCTGGTAGGCACGATTATTGACCTGCATACCTCCGGCGATGAGGCAGCTGCCTGGCGGCTGGTATGGCTGTTAGTGGGCGTAGTGGTCTATTTGTCGATTGTTGAATTTGTGGGCTGGGGCATCACCTTTAGGGTGGTAGCCCGCATCGAGCGGGACTGGCGGCTCTACATTGCCAACCTCATTTCACGCAGCCCCAACCGCGATACCGGTGCCCTCATTGCGATTTTGAACAAGGACGCCCGCTCCATGGCCCAGATGTGGCAGCCCATGATTCTGTCATTTTCTGCTGTGGGGGTGACCGGTCTGGGCACCTGGCAGCTCTGGCGTATTAGCCCGGCGATCGCGGTGGTGGCTCTGGGGGGCCTGATTCTCACCATGCTGACTCTCACCTGGATTTCCAAACTCTTGGAAAAGCACGCGGATATTTTCCGTGACAAGGTAGGGGTGTCTACCTCCCGCGCCTCTGATATTGCCTCGTCTATTCGCACTATTTTGGGCTTGGGCGCCCAGTGCCGCATGATGGACCGCTACGGGGCAACGGCCCAGGATGTTTACACCTCCCAGATTCGTCTGGAGAGCGTGCAGACCTGGTCCTGCGCTGTGCGCAACCTGTTGGTGGGAACTGTGACCTGGGTAGTAATCGCCCTGGCCCTGCGTGGGGCTGCCCCTGAGGGCACTTGGATTACAGAGGTACCCGCGGGTCAGCTGGTCACGGTAGTGGGTCTGATCAACACCCTGACCGGCCCCATCTGGTCGGTTGAGATGTTGCTCTTCTCTTGGCGCAATGCCCGCATTGCCCTCAAGCGTGTAGATAGACTTGCGGCTGAGGTTGAGGCTAACTCTCAGGTAGAGAGTAAGGACGCTTCCGCCCCGGTTCCCAGCACCGCAGCAGGGCAGGCGCTGGTTGAGGTTCCCCGGGCCAGCGCCCCGGTTCACTACATCAACCCGTGCGAAGCCGGGTTGCCTGCCCAGGACTACGCCGAAGCCCTGACCGAAGCCCTGCGTCAAGCTCAACATGCCCCGGGCGGGGAACAGGCGGCAGGCGTCCTCACCGGGGGCGAGCGCGTCCTGCTCTCAGAACCCAACCCCATGATCTTTGCTGGCACCCTGGCTGAGCACCTGCAGATGGGCACGCAGGGGCTGAGCCGGGAGCATATGATCGAGCTTTTGAAGCTTACCGACTCCGAAGAAATTGCCTTCCGCCTGGGTGGCCGCGACCCCGAGAGCTACCTGGCCAGTATCCTGACCTCCGAAGGGACTAACCTATCGGGGGGCCAGCGGCAGCGCCTGGCCCTGGCCCGGGCCCTGGCCCAGCCGGCGTCCGTCCTGGTGCTCACCGAGCCCCTGAACTCGGTGGATGAACCCAGCCAAAAGTTCATCCTTAACCAGCTCGAAGCGCTGACGGGCAAACCCGGCCCCCTCGAACATATCCGCCAGATCTACCTGGTCTCAACCACCATGGAGGTTGAGCGACGACTGAAAGCAGGTGAGGCCCGTGGCTAACCTCCTCCCCATAACCGACGGTAAGACCACCTGGCGGCTGCTAGCCAGGTCTATTCTCAAGACCCCCTGGCAGCTAGCTCTCTTGGTGCTTCTGTTCGTGGCTAGTTCCGTAGCAACCCTGATTACTCCCATCATGGTGGGGCGGCTCATTGATCGGGCCACCACCGGGCAACTGACCGGCTACCCCTGGTCTGAGCTGGCGGTAATCGGTGCTGCCGTGGTGGCCGGGGCCCTGCTGGCCCGTGCCTGGACCTTCCAAGGCCAGAAAATGGGCGTGCGACTCAACCGCGATTTGGGCATAGACCTGGTTGGGGCCTCCCTACACCTGGACGCCCAGACCGTTGAGGACGCCGGCTCCGGCGACCTTGTTGCCCGCCTGACGGACGACGTCGATAGCGTCCGCCAGGTGCTGGCCACCGGCCTGCCGGAATTCGCCCATATCAGCATCTACATGGTGATTACCGCAGCTACCATCTTCACCGTCAACCCGGCTATCGGCCTGGTGACCGTGCCCATGTTTATCGTGATGACCATCGTGCTCTCGATCTTCCTACCCCGGATTGCCAAGCTCACCCGGGAAAAGACCGAGGCGGTCAGCGACCTGACCGTGGTAGCAACCGAAAACATTCGCGGTGCTGGGACCGTTGAAGAGCTGGGGATCAGTGAGGCCCGTGCCCGGGTGCAGGATGAGCGCATCTGGAAAACCTTTGAGGTCAGCGATCGCATGGTTGTGGTGCGCTCCATCTTCTGGGCCGTGGACGCCTTCAACTCCTTCCTACCCCTGGTGCTCTCCATGGTCTGGGGCGCCTACTGTGTGGAACAGGGTTGGGCGACATGGGGCGACGTTGCAACCGCCTCCATCATGCTCTTCACCATGCGCGTCAACTCAGATATCTTCACCTTCTGGCTCGACCGCCTGCGCGAAATGACCGTCACCATGGGGCGCGTCTTTGGCGTTATCGATTTGTCGAACCAGCAGCAGGCCCGCCGTGCCGCCGGGCAGGTAGCTGCCCCGGCGCACCTGCCCGAGCAGGGCGCGTCCGCCCCGGTTATCGATCTGAAGGGCGTGACCTACGGGTACGACCCGGACGCCCCCGTGATTAAGGGGGTGGACCTGCAGCTGGCGGCGGGGGAGAGCCTTGCCCTGGTAGGACGCTCCGGCTCGGGCAAGACCACACTGGCCCGCCTGATTGCCGGGTCGCTCACCGCAGATAGCGGCACCGTGCAGGTCGGTAGTCAGCTGGTGGGCAACGGTTTGTACCCCACCCAGCCCGATGCCAGCGGACGCCCCGCCCTGCTGATTTGCACCCAGGAGGCCCACGTCTTTGTCGGCTCCCTGGCCGAGAACATGACCGTGGCAGCCCCCGACGCTAGCGCCGAACAGATGCTCACCGCCCTGCGGTCGGTCGGCGCCACCTGGGTTGATGACTTGCCCGAGGGGCTGGAGAGTCGGGTCGGTGGCGGTAGCACAGAGCTCACCCGCGACCAGATTCAGCAGCTGGGTCTAGCCCGTATCGTGGCAGCCAACCCCCACGCGGTGATTCTGGATGAGTCAACTACCCAGCTAGAACTGGCGGACGCCCGCCAGTCCCTGGCTGCGGTGATGCAGGGCCGAGCCGTCATCATCATCTCCCACGACGCCCGCATCGCCTCACTGGCTGACCGGGCCGTGCTCCTGGAAAACGGTGAGCTGGTTGCAGAGGGGGCTCCGGCAGAAATCTTTGCCCGCGCCTAAGAAACCTCACAGGTCTAAGCCGTCTGGGCCACATTCGCTCTGACTAAGCCGCCGCCCCTCCCGAGACCCCGCCCGAGACCCCGGGCGGGGCGGAGCGGTGCTAATCTAGACTCGTGAGTTCATCTAAGCCCCTAATTGACCCCGTCCGCCTGCGCCGCGCCGTCCTGCTGGTTGCCGGTCTCAACCTGGCCTACTTCTTCATCGAGGGAGCTATCGCCCTGGCCATTGGCTCGGTCAGCCTGCTGGCCGACAGCGTAGATTTCTTCGAGGACTTCGCGGTCAATACTCTCATTGCAATCGCCCTGGGCTGGTCACTGACCTGGCAGGCGAGGGCGGGGAAGGCGTCCGCCCTCATTATCCTGCTCCCGGCCCTGGCCGCTGTCTGGCAGATTGTGGCTAAATTCCCTGACCCTGGCGCCCCCGATGCGCTCACCCTCTTCATTACCGCAGGTGGGGCTGTGGTGGTCAACCTTATCTGTACCCTGATTCTGGCCCGTTTCCGTGCCGGTGCCGGGTCGCTCACAGCAGCCGCCTTTTTGGCAGCTCGCAACGATGTACTCATTAACCTCGCTATCATCGTTGTAGCCGGTCTCACCGCCTGGGTAGGAAGCGGCTGGCCTGATCTGGTACTTGGTGCCCTCATCCTGGTGCTGAACCTGGGGGCTGCCAAGGAAGTATGGGAAACCGCCCATGAGGAATCGCTGGCCGCCAAGGCCTTAGCTGGCGACCTCGACGACGACTAAGGCCCTGCTCTGAACTCGCGGGGAGCTGTCAGGGCAGGGCCTCTGGTCTTTAGCTAAAAAGCGCCAGTGAACGAATCACGGTCTGGGCCAGGCCATAGACCAAGCCACTTGTGACGAGTAGGGTCAGGGCCCAGGCTGCCAGGGTATGCAGCGGGCCACCGGCGTTGACCCTAATTTGTTGGTCGGAGGTACCTAGCTTCCCGTGGCCCGCCAGCTTGGCCATGTCTTTCTCTGAGGCATGGTGCTTCTCGTTCACCGGCTTGACCAGCAGGTTGGCGATGAACCCGATAGCTAGCACGCCTACCATGATGAAGAGGGAGGGCTGGTAGAGCTCGGCGCCAGAGGCATCGGGGTTGCCACCGCGCACGGTGTCCTGAACCAGGTTGACGATGAGCGGCCCAGCAATACCCGCAGCTGACCAGGCGGTTAGCAGGCGGCCGTGGATGGCCCCTACCTGTAGGGTGCCAAACATATCGCGCAGGTAGGCCGGGATGGTGGCAAAGCCACCGCCGTAGAAGGAAATAATGATGAAAGCGGTAGCGATGAAGAGCACCAGACTGACGTTGCCGAAGAGTGCCCAGATGATGTAGAGGGCCAGCCCTACACCCAGGTACATGACGTAGATATTCTTACGGCCGATGATATCTGAGGTTGATGACCAGACGAAGCGGCCACCCATGTTGCCCAGGGACAGTAGGCCGACAAATCCGGCTGCCGCCGCGGCGGAGATGGGGAAGTAGGACTGAATCATGGGGGAGGCTGATTCAAGCAGACCGATACCGGCGGTGACGTTGGTGAACAGTACCGTCCAGAGCAGCCAGAACTGGGGCGTGCGGATAGCCTGGGCTGCGGTGACGTTCTTATTGGTACGCATGGTGTTGGGCTTCTGCTGGGGCGGGTCGAAACCGGCGGGCTTCCAGTCGGGGTGGGGGACCCTAATCACGAAAGCGCCCAGCAGAATAATGAGGGCGTAGGAAGCAGCGAGAACTAAGAAGGAGGGGACGAGCGCTGATGCCTGTTCTGTCTTTTCCGCTGAGCCTGAAAAGAGTTCCATGAGCTGGGCCGATACGGGGGAGGCGATGAGCGCACCGCCACCAAAACCCATGATGGCAAGCCCGGTGGCCATGCCCGGGCGGTCAGGGAACCACTTCATGAGGGTAGATACCGGGGAAATGTAGCCCAGGCCAAGCCCAACGCCGCCGAGTGCACCGTAACCCAGGAAAACTAACCACAGCTGGTTGGTGGTCACACCGAGAGACGCGATAAGAAAGCCTAGAACCCAGCAGGTTCCCGCCGTTAGCATCGACTTGCGAGGACCAACCCGCTCCACCCAGGTGCCGCCGATGGCCGCTGAGATACCCAGCATGGCGATGGCGAGAGAGAAGACCCAGCCCACCGCGGTTTCGGTTGAGCCAAAGTGGGTGACCAGCTGGGTCTTGAAGACTGACCAGGCGTAGACCTGCCCGATGCAGAGATGAATGGCAAGTGCCGCTGGGGCCATGAACCAGCGGTTAAAAGTGACGGGTGCTACGATAGCTGACCTATCAAGAACTGACATGAAGCTTTCCTCTGAGATGTGTGTCTGCTGGCGAAATTTAATGTGTAGTGATGCGCTCAACATTACCCCATGCCGGCGGCTGGCGTATGCTGCCTTTTCTAGGGGTGGCAGGCCTGGTAGCTCTTCTAAAATTTTGAGTATTCCTTGAGATGTATGAGTGTGCTGGCTCTACAAAACATGACTCAGGGCACTAAACTGGGTGGTGGCAGATAAGCTAGTAAACAAGGAAGTTCACATTATGAGCAAGCCCTTCCCCTCTGATCTTGAAATCGCCCAGGCAGCGACCCTGCAGCCGATTACCGAGATTGCCGCAGCGTCTGGCATCAATGAAGATCGCCTAGAGCCCTACGGCAAGTACGTTGCCAAAGTGCAGTTGACCGACGACACCACCGCAGAAAAGGCCCTGGCCCGTGGCTCCAAGTACATCGTGGTCACAGCCGTTACCCCCACCCCTCTTGGTGAAGGTAAGACCGCAACCTCGGTCTCCCTGGCCCAAGGTATGGCAGCAACCGGCCGCAAGGCCATGCTGACCCTGCGTCAGCCCTCCATGGGCCCCACCTTCGGCATCAAGGGCGGCGCAGCAGGTGGCGGCTACTCCCAGATTGTCCCCATGGAGAAGCTCAACCTGCACCTGACCGGTGACTTCCACGCCGTTACCGCAGCCCACAACCTGCTTGCTGCCATGATTGACAACCACCTGCACCACGGCAACGAGCTGCGCATCGACACCCGCGCCATCACCTGGCGCCGCGTCATCGACATGAACGACCGCGCCCTGCGCAACATCGTTATTGGTCTGGGTGAGCGCATGGACGGTGTGCCCCGCGAAACCGGCTTCGATATCACCTCAGCCAGCGAAATCATGGTGATTCTCTCGCTCTCCACCAGCTTCGCCGACCTGCAGGAGCGCCTGGCCAAGATCGTGATTGGCCTCAACGTGGACGGTGATCCCGTCACCGCTGCTGACCTCAAGGCTGACGGGGCCATGGCCGTCATTCTGGCGGACGCCATCAACCCCAACCTCCTGCAGACCCTGGAGAAAACCCCCGCCCTGATCCACGCTGGCCCCTTCGGCAATATCGCTACCGGCAACTCCTCGGTTGTGGCTGACTATGTAGGACTGGAGCACGCCGATTATGTCATCACCGAGGCCGGCTTCGGTGCTGATATGGGTGCTGAGCGTTTCTTCAACGTCAAGTGCCGCGTCTCCGGTCTGAAGCCGGACGCCGCCGTCCTGGTGGTCACCGTCCGCTCCCTCAAGTCCCACTCGGGCCGCTATAAGATTGTGCCCGGCAAGCCCCTGCCCGAGGGCCTGCTGGCAGAGAACACCGAGGACGTCGAGGCAGGCGCCGCTAACCTGCTCAAGCACATCGAGATTGTGCGCTCCTTCGGTGTGCAGCCGGTGGTTGCTATCAACGCCTTCCCCACCGATTTCGAGTCAGAACACGAGACGATCCGCCGCATTGCCGAGGAGGCTGGCGCTCGCGTGGCGATTCACCGCGGCGTTGCCGAGGGCGGTAAGGGCGTGACCGAGCTGGCGGACGCCGTCGCCGCAGCCTGCGATGACGTGAGCGAGCTGACCTACACCTACGAGGACGAAGACAGCCTGACCACCAAGATCGAGAAGGTTGCCACCAAGGTCTACGGGGCGGACGGCATTGAGGTCGCCCCGGCTGCGGCCAAGCAGCTGGCCCGCTACGAGGAGCTGGGCTACGGCAAGCTGCCGGTTGTCATCGCCAAGACCCACCTGTCCATCTCGGCTGACGCCTCGCTGAAGGGTGCTCCGACCGGTTGGACCCTGCCCGTGCGCGAGGTGCGCCTGGCCGCCGGTGCCGGTTATGTGTACGCCATCTGCGGTACCATGCGGACCATGCCTGGCTTGGCCAAGTCCCCGGCTGCCGAACGTATCGGTTTTGACGAGAACGGCACCATGGTCGGCCTCTTCTAAACCGCCTTTAAACAGGTAGGTACCATTTAAATCAGAAAAACCCACCAGTCAGGTGGGTTTTTCTGATTTAGATGGTACCTAGTCCCTTAAGGGCGAGGTTACTGCTGTTCGGGGGCGTCCTCACCCGGGGCATCCGGCTGGCACACGGTACCGTCCTTGGGAACGGTGCCGTCGACCAGGTAGGCGGTCGCCAACTCATCGACGCAGGTAGAGCGGCCGGAGAAGGACGCCCCGTGGCCCGTACCCTCCAAGGTTACGAAGGAAGCCTTCCCCAGCTGGCGGGCCAGCTCCTTGCCGTGCTGGTAGGGGGTGGCGTGGTCACCGGTAATGCCAATGACCAGCAGGTCGGTTGAAACCTTCGAAGCGTCGAAAGACGTCGTGATATCGGTGCCGGTCGCGGGCAAAACCGCACAGTCGAACTCGGTAAACTCAGCCAGCACCTCATCGGTGATCTCAGGGCCGCCAATGAACTCGGGAACGCCCACCTCCTTCATATGAGCCAGCAGGGCCTCTACGTCCGGAGTCTTAGGCTTAGAGGGGCACACCACCAGCTGCCCGGCCGTATCAATCTCAGCGCTGTTATGCGCAATCATCTGGGCAAGGGCGTCTACCGCTTCCTTATCCCCGGCCTTGGCTTTACCCAGCAGGTCTAGGCCGTCCCCTTGCATGACGTCCGGCCCGTAGAGCTGGCTGGTCAGGTAATCACGCAGCTCTAAACCGGTAATCTCGGTGCCGTCACTGGCCACCAGGGGCTTGTCGGTTAGGGACTTCTGGTAGTCGAGCATTTCGCGCTCGCTGGTGAAGGGGCAGGTCACGGCTGCACCTTCTGAGGTGGTGAGGTCGGAGCATCGGTCTGCCAGGGCACCCACAGCTTTCGATACCGCCACCATCTGGTCGTAGTTGTGGGTCAGGGCACCCCACTGGGCATTTTCAGCCGAGTCGAGCACCATGCGTCCTGCCTTCTCGGGGAAGAGGGTGGCGTAGGTGGCCCCCAGCATGGTGCCGTAGGAGTAGCCCAGGTAGTCGAGGCGCTCGCCCCCGGCTAGGGAGCGGAGCAGCTCCATATCGCGGGCTACCTGGGAGGTGCCCATGTAGTTGGCAACCTCTGAGCTAGCGGCGCATTCGGCAAGCTGTACGGCGGCAACTTCAGAGTCTGACTCGCATACCACGGGGGAGGACGCCCCAATACCGCGCGGGTCAAAGCCCCAGAGCTGGTGGCTTTCCAGTACGGGTGCAAAAGAGGGGTCGGTTGCCAGCGACATGGCGTGCTGAATACCGCCGATGCCCGGCCCGCCGGGGTTGGTGAAGAGGGGCATCTGCTCCTTACCCCCGGTTGATACAGTGCGGCTGACGGCCAACTCGACGGTGCGGTTGTCCTCGGGGTCGCCCCAGTTCAGCGGAGCGGTGACGGTGCCGCACTCGTAGTTGGCATAGTCAAAGCCGGTTTCCTTCAAGATTTCTTCGTTCTCGGGTGAGAAACCGCTGTGCTCGGCAGTGCACTCACCCCAGGTGATGGTCTGGTCGTAGAAGTTCTCAAAGTTTTCCCGCTGCCAGCTTGCCCCGTTTGCCCGGTCGGCGGCAGGAGCAAGCGCCTGATCGGAGGGCTCCTGGGCTGAGGGGATACTGAGGCTACAGCCTGCTAGCGCCAGGGCGCTGATGGTGAGGACGGCTGTGGTTAGGTAGGTGGTGCGGGGGATCGGGGTGGGCACGGTTAACTTCTTTCTGTGACCGCTTGTGCGAGCCTGCCCTATATCGACGGTAGGCCCGCACAAGCAGTCAGGTGAGAATGGCTTTCATATGTCTGTGAAAACCAGTGTACTCTCACGCCTGTCTTAAGAAATCAGCCGTCAGGATGAACCTGCCACCCCGCCGCTAGGCGGAGAATTTACTCAGCCCAGTCCCTCTTGGGGGAGGTGCCGCCAATACCAGCGTTGAAGGTGTTAGTGGGATCCAGTTCCTTGAAGTGCTCCACCATAGCCTCAGGCATGTGGTAGAGACGGCCGTAGTTGTGTTCAGCCGGCAGCTTGGCGCCACGGGCCTCGAGCAGCTCCTGGATATCGTCGTGCAGCTTATGGGGGTCAACGCCCTTCTTGGCAACGTAATCCTGGTGCATGACGTGGCAGAAGAAGTGGCCGTAGTAGGCGGTAACGTCCAGCTGGCTAGCAATTTCAGGGGGCAGTACCTCTAGCCAGTCCCAGTCGTCCCGGCGCAGGGCAACATCGATGGGAATGAGCTCGCCCAGCTCCTTGCGCTTCATGCTGGCGTAGCGGGTGGCCGCGCTGGCAGCGCCGAAGCGGTGAAGGTTGGCGCTCTGGGCCTCGTCCGCCGTGCAGATGAAGAAGTCGCCCTCATGTTCGGGAGCTGCGAAGAAGTCCTTGAGCATGGTTTCGGTCGCCTGCTTCTGGGCTTCGCTGACGGTGAGCAGCAGGTGGTGTTCGAAGCGGTCGCGGTACTCCAGCATACGCTTGGGCAGCTGGCTGGGGACCAGGTCGAAGAAACGCTGGGAGACGGTGTCTGCGAAGGTGGGGCCGATGCCCGGAACCTTACCGAAGACCCCGTTAGCCCAGGTCTTGAAGGCAAACATGCGGGTCTGCAGTGCAGAGCTCATGTACTTGAGGAAAACGAAGGTGTCTTTGCCGTACTTTTCTGCCAGGTCGAAGGCGCTGCGGCCCATGTACTCACCCGAGATGGGCAGGGGCATGTCAGCTTCGAGGAAGATGCGGCGGATTTCTTCGAGCTCGCGGGGGTTGTGGGTGCCGATGTAGAACATGGCGGGGTTCTTCTCGAGCGGGAAGGTGCGGGTTCGCACGGCAAAGACCATGATTTTGCCAGCGGATCCGGACGCCTCAAACAGGTACTCGGGGTTGGAGTTGTAGCGGGCGGGGGTCGGCTCCATCTTGCGGAGGTGGGCGGCGTACTCGGTCTCGCTGCTGTCGGCAGGGGCGGGGGTGACATCGTCCGCCGACCAGGCGCCGCGCTGCAGGCGGTCGAGGGCGACCTCGGGGTCATCGCCCAGGGAGATGCCCAGGTGGTTGACCAGCTCGACCTTGCCTTCTTCGGTGACGCGGGCGTAGATGGCTTCGCGTGTGAAGGCCGGGCCCTTACGAATCTGGCTGCCGCCGGAGTTATTGGCGATACCGCCGATGACCGAGGCACCGATGGAGGTGGACCCGATCACCGAGTGGGGTTCGCGGCCGTGTGGTGCCAGTTCTTCGGTCAGGTGGGTGAGGGTGGCGCCCGCCAGGGAGATGGCCTCGTGGGCGTCGTTAATCAGGTGCACCTGGTTGATGAGGTGGGTTGAGATGAGCACGATGGGGCGGTCGTAGTCCTGGAAGCCGGGGCCGGAACCGCCGGTCAGACCGGTGTTAGAGGCCTGGGGGATGACCATGAGGTTGTGGTCGACGCAGACCTGGAGCGCCTTCCACATCTGCACCAGGGTGGTGGGGCGGAGGACGGCAAGCAGGGGGCCGCCGCCGAAGCGGTAGCCCTTGCTGTAGGGCATGGTCGCGTGCTCTGCGGTGAGCACATGGTCAGAGCCCACAATGTCCTTGAATGCCGCGAGGGCCTGCTGATGGGCTCCTGAGTTTGCTGGGGAGGTCATCTCACATTTTTCTGTCGAGGGTTAGTGCTTTCACTTTGATTCTACTACCAGCCCCGCTCCTTCCACGCAGGCAGCTGGAGGCGTTCCCTGCCCAGGGTGGTGGAGTCGCCGTGGCCCGGCAGCACCAGGGTGCTATCGTCAAAGCGGGCGAAGATACGTTCTGAAACATCGGCAAAAAGCTGCTCAAAATCCTGGGGAGAGTTGGTCTTGCCCACCCCGCCCGGGAAGAGCGAATCCCCGGTGAACAGCAGAGCCCGCTTACCGGCGTCCGCCCCCTCAGATACCCGCAGGGCAAGGGCAATTGAACCCGGGGTATGCCCGCGCAGGGCAATCACCTCAAGCTCAATACCGGCTAAGGTCAGACGCTCGCCGCCCACCAGGCGTTCTTCAACCTCTACGCCTTCCTGCTCGGCGATAGCCTCAGCATCGGGGGCACCGCAGTAGGTTGCCGGGTCCCAAGCTTCAACAGCCTCGGGCAGGGCACGGATATGGTCCCAGTGGGAATGGGTGGTCACCAGGGCGCGGACGCCAGCCCCCGCCTGGCCGTGGGCAGCGGGGGAGTCGGCGGCGGCAGCCTGCTGAGCGAAGGCGTTGATGGCGGGAAAATCGTCCGCGGCATCAATCAGCACCTGCCCACCGCTCGCCCGGTGGGTCAGCAGGTAGACGTTGTTTTCCATCTCCGATACCGCAATGGACCGCACGGTCAGGGCATCGGACTCAAAAATTAGGGTATTGGCTAGGTCACTCATGGCCCCATTCTAGGCTCTCACACCACTTTGTACCATGCCCTGCCCGTTTTAAGACCCCAGAATGAGCAGGAGGCGGTACAAACCGGGAGGGGGAGACGCTTTCATCAGCCACTCAAAGCCTATAGAATATATCTTCGAAACATTCTCTTAGATAGGTGACTCATGGCAGGCTCAGCCACACAACCCACCGGCAACGACCTCACCCATATCCGTGTGCAGGGCGCCCGCGAAAACAACCTCAAAAACGTCGACCTCGACATCCCCCGCGACGCCATGGTCGTCTTCACTGGCCTCTCCGGGTCGGGCAAATCCTCCCTCGCCTTCGACACCATCTTCGCCGAGGGCCAGCGCCGCTACATCGAATCCCTCTCCTCCTACGCCCGCATGTTCCTGGGCCAGGTCGACAAACCCGATGTCGACTTCATCGAGGGCCTTTCACCGGCTGTCTCCATCGATCAGAAATCTACCTCTAAGAACCCGCGCTCAACTGTCGGCACCATCACCGAAATCTACGACTACATGCGCCTGCTCTGGGCGCGTGTGGGCCACCCCCACTGCCCCGAGTGCGGCGAGGAAATCTCTAAGCAGTCCCCCCAGCAAATCGTTGATACCCTCATGGACTACCCCGAGAAAACCCGCCTGCAGGTGCTCGCCCCCGTGGTCTCAGCCCGCAAGGGCGAGTTCGTCGACCTCTTCAAAGAACTCTCCACCGCCGGCTACGCCCGCGCCCGCGTGGACGGCGAGGTCATCCAACTCACCGACCCACCCAAACTCGAAAAGCAGTACAAGCACACCATCGAGGTCGTCGTTGACCGTATCGCCATTAAGGAGAGCGTCCACCAGCGCCTGACCGACTCCGTCGAAACCGCGCTGGGGCTCGCCGACGGCAAGGTCCTCATCGACTTCGTGGACGAGGACGCCGACGCCCCGGGCCGCACCCGCTCCTTCAGCGAAAACCTGGCCTGCCCCAACGGCCACCCGCTGGCCGTCACCGAGGTAGAACCCCGCGCCTTCTCCTTTAACTCGCCCTTCGGCGCCTGCGCCGCCTGCGACGGTATCGGCTCCACACTTGAAGTAGACACCGACCTGATTGTGCCCAACCCCGACCTTTCCCTGGCCGAGGGAGCGGTCGCCCCCTGGGCCACCGGCAAGGCAACCAGCGAATACTGGCTCCGCCTGCTCGCCGGCCTCGCTGAAGAACTCGACTTCGACCTTGCCACCCCCTTCAAAGACCTTCCCGCCAAGGTCAAAAAAGCTATCCTGAACGGCAAGGACTACAAGGTCACCGTCGCCTACAAAAACCGCTTCGGCCGCGAACGCCGCTACACCTCCGGCTTCGAGGGTGCAAGCGCCTACATCAAACGCAAGTACGAAGAAACCGAATCAGACTGGTCAAAAGACCGCTACGAACAGTACATGCGTAAGGTCGCCTGCACCTCCTGCAACGGCGCCCGCCTCAACCCCACCATCCTGGCCGTCACCGTCGGCGGCAAGTCCATCGCCGACGTCACCGACATGCCCATGCGCGATGCCCTCACCTTCATGCGCTCGCTGGCCCTGAGTGAGCGCGAGGCTAAGATTGCTGAGCTGGTGCTCAAAGAAATTGATGCCCGCCTGCAGTTCCTGCTCGATGTGGGCCTGGACTACCTGAACCTGGCCCGCTCTGCGGGTACCCTCTCGGGCGGTGAAGCCCAGCGTATCCGCCTGGCAACCCAGATTGGCTCCGGCCTGGTGGGCGTGCTCTACGTGCTGGACGAACCCTCCATTGGCCTACACCAGCGCGATAACCGCCGACTGATTGAAACCCTCACCAAGCTGCGTGACATGGGCAATACCCTCATCGTGGTGGAGCACGACGAAGACACCATGAAGGAAGCTGACTGGATCGTGGACGTTGGCCCCGGCGCTGGCGAGCACGGCGGGCAGATCGTGCACTCGGGTACCTTTGCCGAGCTCCTTGAGAATAAAAACTCCGTGACCGGTGACTACATGGCCGGACGCCGCGCCATCACGGTGCCCGCCACCCGCCGTCCGGTTGACCCCAAGCGCACCATCAAGGTCATTGGGGCTCGTGAAAACAACCTCAAGAACGTAGATGTCGAGTTCCCCCTGGGTGTGCTCACCGCCGTCACCGGCGTCTCCGGTTCGGGCAAGTCCACCCTGGTCAACGATATTCTCTACACCTCCCTGGCGAATAAGCTCAACGGGGCCAAGCAGGTGCCGGGCCGTCACAAGACCATTACCGGCCTGGAGCACCTCGACAAGATTATCCACGTGGACCAGTCGCCCATCGGCCGCACCCCGCGTTCAAACCCGGCGACCTATACCGGCGTCTTTGACCACATCCGCAAGCTCTTTGCAGAAACCACCGAAGCCAAGATGCGCGGCTACCAGCCCGGTCGTTTCTCCTTCAACGTCAAGGGCGGACGCTGCGAAGCCTGCTCGGGCGATGGCACCCTCAAGATTGAGATGAACTTCCTGCCCGATGTCTACGTGCCCTGTGAGGTCTGCAAGGGCAAGCGCTACAACCGCGAGACCCTCGAAGTGCACTACAAGGGCAAGACTATTGCCGACGTCCTTGAAATGCCGGTCTCTGAAGCCGCAGAATTCTTCGCCGCTTTCACCAAGATTTCGCGCTATCTTGACACCCTGGTGGACGTGGGCCTCGGCTATGTGCGTTTGGGCCAGTCAGCGACCACCCTCTCCGGCGGTGAAGCCCAGCGCGTCAAGCTGGCTACCGAACTGCAAAAGCGCTCCAACGGCCGCTCCATCTACGTGCTCGATGAGCCCACCACCGGTCTGCACTTTGAAGATATCCGCAAGCTCCTTGGAGTGGTACAGGGCCTGGTGGATAAAGGCAACACCGTCATTACCATCGAGCACAACCTGGACGTCATCAAGAGCGCCGACTGGCTCATCGACATGGGCCCCGAAGGCGGCGACGGCGGTGGCACCGTGCTGGCAACCGGTACCCCCGAGCAGCTGGCAACCGTTCCCGAATCCCACACCGGCCGCTTCCTAGCTGAGATGCTCTAGGGCAGCAGCACCCCGCCGGGGTATGCTAAATAGGTCAAAACAGCCCTAAAATTTCAAAAAGCATACCCCGGGTGGGGTGCCTGCCACGGTAGGCCCCGCCAGCTGTGCACCAAGGAGTTCTCATGTCCCTCAAATACAAGGCAACTCAAAAGACCGTCGAAGCCCTGCTCCGTACCGTCTTCCGCGCCCGCGTGACCGGCCTTGAGAACTTCCCCGCTGAGGGCCCCGTCATCGTGGCCTCCAACCACCTGGCCTTCCTTGACTCGGTGATTATCTCAGCCCTCATGCCCCGCCGGGTTGCCTTTCTCGCCAAGTCTGAGTACGTCAACTCACCGGGCTTTAAGGGCAAGGCCATGAAGACCCTCTTCCAGGTCATCGACATTATTCCGGTCAACCGCACCGACAAAAAAGAGTCCATGAAGGCCCTCGAAACCGCCCTCGACCGCCTCAACGAGGGCAAGGTCTTCGGTATCTACCCCGAGGGCACCCGCTCCCGCGACGGCTACCTCTATAAGGGAAAAATCGGGGTGGCCTGGCTGGCTCACATGACCGGGGCCACCGTAGTGCCCATCGGCCTGATTGGTACCGATAAGATTCAAAAGCCGGGCTCCAACATGGTCTACCCTCACCGTTTTACGGTGCGGGTGGGGGAGCCCATGACCTTCGAAAAACTGGGGGAGCGTATGAGCGGCAAGCAGCGCCGCCAGACCACCGACCAGATTATGGACGCTATCGCCCAGCTCTCTGGCCAGCCCCGCAAAAACGAATACAACGTCTCACCGTCAGCAGAACGCGACGGGGGAATCTAGCCCAGCACCCAGCGCGGGCTAGAGGCTCCTGCCGCTCCTGACCTAGCTCAAAGGACCTGATACACGTGGCCGATCCTGCCTCCTACCGCCCGGCGTCCGGCGAAATCCCCACCAACCCCGGGGTCTACCGCTTCCGCGACGAGGTGGGGCGTATTATCTACGTGGGTAAGGCCAAGAATCTGCGCAACCGCCTGAACTCCTATTTTGCCCGCGTAGATTCCCTGAGCCCTAAAACCTACGCTATGGTGCACACGGCCGCCTCGGTGGAGTGGACGGTGGTGGGCAGCGAGCTCGAATCGTTGCAGTTGGAGTACACCTGGATCAAGGAATACAAGCCCCGTTTTAACATCGCCTTCCGCGATGATAAGTCCTACCCCTACCTGGCTGTCACCCTGAAAGACCGCTTCCCGCGCGCCCAGGTCATGCGCGGGGAAAAGAAGAAGGGGGTGCGCTATTTCGGCCCCTACTCCCAGGCATGGGCTATCCGCGAAACCCTTGACGCCCTCTTGCGGGTCTTCCCGGTGCGCACCTGCTCAGCCGGCGTTTTCAACCGGGCGCAGGCGTCCGACCGGCCCTGCCTGCTGGGCTACATCGACAAGTGCGCCGCCCCCTGCGTGGGTAGGGTGAGCCGCGAAGACCACCAGAAAATCGCTGAGGACCTGTGCTCCTTCATGGCCGGGGGAGCCGAGAAGTTCATTGCCGACCTGACTCGGCAGATGAAGGACGCCGCCGCCGACTTTGATTTTGAAAAGGCTGCCCGCCTGCGCGATGACATCGAAGCCCTGACCAAGGCTTTTGAACGCAACGCCGTGGTGCTGCCCGATTCGGTGAATGCCGACCTGTTCAACTTTGTTGAAGATGACCTAGAAGCTGCGGTGCAGGTGTTTTATGTGCGCGGCGGACGCATTCGCGGCCAGCGGGGCTGGATCGTTGAGAAGGTCGAAGACTCCACCCCCGAAGCCCTGGTCGACCACCTATTGGTTCAGGTCTACGGCGAGGCCGCTGCCGCCCTGGCCGCTGGGTCAACCGAGGAAGAAATCAACCACAACCTCAACGAGATACCCCGCCATATCAACGTGCCGGTTCTACCTGAAAACCACGAGAAGCTCGAAGAATGGCTCTCGGGTGTGCGCGGGGCCAAGGTGACCATTAGTGTGCCCCAGCGCGGCGACCGGGTTGAGCTGATGGCAACCGTTGCCGAGAACGCCAAACAGGCCCTGACCCTGCACAAGACCCGCCGGGCAGGGGACCTCACCACCCGCTCAGCCTCCCTGGTAGAACTCCAAGAGACCCTGGAACTGCCCGAAGCCCTCATGCGCATCGAGTGCTACGACATCTCCCACGTACAGGGCACTAACGTGGTGGCCTCCATGGTGGTCTTTGAGGACGGCCTGCCCAAGAAGAGCGATTACCGCAAGTTCTCCATTACCGGGGACGCCGCCCGTGACGATACCGCCAGCATGTACGACGTCATCTACCGACGCTTCCGCCGCTATCTCACTGACGAGGCCCCAGGGGCCCGGGTGCGGGCGTCCGGTCAAATCAGCGACGAGGACCTGCACACCAAGGAGCCGGCCAAGTTCGCCTACCCGCCCAACCTGGTGGTGGTGGACGGTGGCCAGCCCCAGGTTGCCGCCGCCACCAGAGCCCTCGAAGACCTGGGAATTACCGATATCTACGTGGTCGGTATCGCCAAGCGACTCGAAGAGCTCTGGCTGCCGGGCGACGACTTCCCCGTCATCCTGCCCAGAACCTCTAACGCCTTGTACCTAATTCAGCGTATTCGCGATGAGGCCCACCGCTTCGCTATCACCTTCCACCGCTCTAAGCGGGGTAAAGAAATGGTCAAATCAGCCCTCGACACCGTACCTGGGCTGGGCCCTGCCAAACGCGAAGCCCTCATCAAACACTTTGGCTCCCTCAAACAGCTTTCTGAAGCAAGCGCCGAAGAACTTCAAGAGGTACCGGGCATTGGCCCCGCTATGGCCCAGAAAATACGGGAACGCTTTGCTCCGGGGCCTGGGAATGAACCCGAGAGTGAAGCAGTGCACTAAGCTAGAAGTACCAACCGAATGATTCGTGGAAGCGAGAGACCCCCACCCATGTCACCCCACTCCAGCGAGCAGACCGTCAAGCCGCAAATTCTTGTGATCACCGGTATCTCGGGCGCCGGCCGATCCACCGCAGCCAACACCCTCGAAGACGAGGGCTGGTACGTGGTTGATAATATTCCCCCTCAGATGCTCGGTTCCCTGGCCCAGCTCGTCAAGGATTCACCGGGCAAACTCCCCAAGGTAGCTGTGGGCATCGATATTCGTGCCCGCCGACAGCTGGCCGACCTGCCCGAGGCTATTAACAAGCTCCGTGCCTCAGATATCGATTTCTCCATGCTCTTCATGGACGCCGCCGATAAGGACATCATCGCCCGCTACGAGGCTCAGCGCCGCCCCCACCCCCTGCAACAGGGCGGTCTTGTAGCTGAGGCAATTGCCGAAGAACGCCGCATCTTCGCTGGCTTGCAGGAGGAAGCCGACTACGTTATCGACACCTCCGGCATGAACATCCACCAGCTGGCAAAAAAGGTGCGCGAAACCTACGCCCCGGGTAAGGAACGCCTGGTCAACATCACCGTCATGAGCTTCGGCTTTAAGTACGGCACTCCCTCCGATGTGCACTACATGGCCGATATGCGCTTTATCCCCAACCCCCACTGGGTACCCGGCCTACGGGCCCAGACCGGGCAGGACGCAGGCGTCCGCGACTTTGTCTTCGCCCAGGATGGCACTGAAGAGTTCATCAGCAACTACATCGCTGCCCTGCAGCCCGTTATCGCTGGCTACCGCCGTGAGGGTAAGCTCTACGCTACCTTCGCTATCGGTTGCACCGGCGGTAAGCACCGCTCGGTGGCCGTAAGCGAAGAAATCGCCCGCCGCCTGAGCGAGATGGAAGATGTCAACATCTCCGTGCACCACCGCGACATGGGGCGAGAATAATGTCTGAGGCAACCCGCATGAGCCGGTTCCCCGAAACCGGACTACTGCCTGTCACTGCCCAGGGGCACGACCTACCCGTGCGCGTCACTGCTCTGGGTGGCGGACACGGCCTCTACGGCTCCCTATCTGCCCTCAAGCTCATTACCACCGCTCTGACCGCCGTGGTGACCGTGGCGGACGACGGTGGCTCCTCGGGTAAGCTCCGCGAAGAGCTGGACGTGCTGCCACCCGGCGACCTGCGCATGGCCCTCTCGGCCCTGTGCGACGACACCGACTGGGGGCGCACCTGGCGCGATGTTATGCAGCACCGCTTCACCTCCCGCAGCCCCGAACGTCCCACCGCCCTTGAAAACCATGCCCTGGGCAATCTGCTGATTGTCACCCTCTGGGAGCTTCTGGACGACACCATCGCCGGGCTGGACTGGGCCGGGGCCCTGCTTAACGCCCGCGGGCGCGTGCTCCCCATGGCTACCTCGCCCCTGATTATTGAAGGCGATATCGTCACCACCAACGACCACGGGGTGACCTTCCGCGATACTGTCCAGGGCCAAGCAACCCTCGCCAAGGCAGGGCGTGTGGACAAGGTCCGCCTGCTCCCCGAGAACATCGAAGCCTGCCCGGACGCCGTCCGCGCGGTGCACGAGGCCGACTGGGTGGTCTTGGGGCCAGGTTCCTTCTATACCTCTCTACTCCCGCACCTGCTCCTGCCCGGCCTACGCGACGCCATACTCAACACCAGCGCCCAGATTTGCCTGGTGATGAACCTCGAACTTGACGCCAAAGAAACCCGTGGCATGAGTGCCGCAGACCACCTGCTCGTTTTGCGTGAATACGTTCCAGAAATTAGGGTTAATACAGTCATCGCTGATCCCGCCGCCGCAGGAGAAAGCACGACATTTGAAGATGTAGCAGCCCAGCTAGGGGCGAAGGTGCTCTGGGCTGATGTGGCAGAAGCTGACCAACCCGGCGTGCACGACCCCCTCAAACTAGCAGCTGCCTACAAGCACGTCTTCAAACACTAACGCCGACCACACACCGGCACCCCGCGCTTACGAGAGCAGACACAACTTTGGAGGAAGACCCGCATGGCCCTGACGGCATCGGTCAAAGAAGAGCTGGCACACTACGAAGCCACGCGCTCATCCGTGCGCAAAGCTGAGGTAGCCACAATCTTGCGCTTCACGAACGGTCTGCACCTCGTGCAAGGCAAAATCGTGGTCGAAGCTGAAGTTGACCTCGAAACCACCGCAGAGCGCCTGCGCTACAACATCGCCGAAATGTACGGCCATGAGGCTTCCATTACCTCTATCTCGGGTGGTGGACTGCGCCGGGGCGGGCGCTACCTTGTTCGCGTTGATCAGGGCGGTGAAGCGCTGGCCCGGCAGACCGGTTTGTTAGACGGACGCGGCCGCCCCGTCCGCGGTCTACCCCCTGCCGTGGTGAACGGCTCCCTGGCCGATGCTGAAGCTGTCATGCGCGGGGCCTTCCTGGCTCACGGTTCGCTGACCGAGCCCGGGCGTTCGTCCGCCCTGGAATTTACCTGCCCCGGCCCCGAGGCTGCCCTGGCCCTGGTCGGTGCCGCCCGCCGTCTCGACGTCATCGCCAAGGCCCGCGAAGTGCGCGGGGTAGACCGGGTGGTCGTGCGCGACGGTGAGACCATCTCCCTGCTGCTAGAGCGAATGGGTGCTGTTGACGCCCTCGACAACTGGCGGGAACGCCGCGCCCGTAAAGAGGTTCGCGCGACCGCTAACCGCCTCGCCAACTTCGACGACGCCAACCTGCGCCGTTCAGCCCAGGCCGCTGTCGCCGCCGGTGCCCGCGTTGAACGGGCTTTGGAAATCCTGGGTGATAAGGTACCCGAGCACCTGCGCTACGCCGGTGAGCTGCGTGTTGCCCACAAGCAGGCTTCCTTAGACGAACTGGGCCGCCTGGCTGAACCACCCATGACCAAGGATGCTATCGCCGGCCGTATCCGCCGCCTGATTGCCATGGCCGATAAACGGGCCGCCGAGCGTGGAATCCCCGGCACTGAAGCGGGCGTGAACGGCACAAACCACCTCAACTAGGCTGTGTGGGTTTTTGTTGGTTTGCCCTTTACTGGGTGGTCTTCCTCATGCTCTCACCCGACAAAACCCATATTTCCAGGTCAAAACTGGGGTCAAGCGTCCATAAACACACGCAAGTCCACTTAAAAAACCGACAGAAACACACCAAAACTCACATAAACAGGGTATGATGGTTAACGAACCGGACGAGAGCTCACCCGCTTGAGCTGAAGGAACCACGTTTTCCCAAGTTCGGCGATGAAACGCCAGAACCGGCGTCTCGTCCACCAACGTCACTAACTGTATCTAGGAGTTTGATTTCAGTGACTGTACGCGTAGCTATTAACGGCTTTGGCCGCATCGGTCGTACCTTCTTCCGCGCAGCACAGCAGCACGGCGAAGGCTTCGAAATCGTTGCTATCAACGACCTGACCGACGTCAAGACCCTCGCACACCTGCTCAAGTACGACTCCATCATGGGTCGCTTCGACGGCGAAGTTGCTGTTTCTGAGAACGGCCTGACCGTCAACGGCAAGGAAATCAAGGTTCTGGCTGAGCGCAACCCCGCAGACCTGCCCTGGGCAGACCTCGGCGTAGACGTTGTTCTCGAATCCACCGGCTTCTTCACCGACGGTGAGAAGGCAAAGGCTCACCTCGAAGCTGGCGCCAAGAAGGTTATCCTCTCTGCACCCGGTAAGAACATCGACGGCACCTTCGTCATGGGCGTCAACGACGACCAGTACGATTCAGCCACCATGAACATCGTTTCAAACGCATCCTGCACCACCAACTGCCTGGCACCCATGGCTAAGGTACTGAACGACAAGTTCGGTATCGAGCGCGGTCTGATGACCACCATCCACGCCTACACCGCTGACCAGCGCCTGCAGGACGCCCCCCACTCAGACCTGCGCCGTGCCCGCGCCGCAGCCCTGAACATGGTTCCCACCTCAACCGGTGCAGCAGCAGCTGTTGGCCTGGTTCTGCCCGAACTCAAGGGCAAGCTGGACGGCTTCGCAGTTCGCGTCCCCACCCCCACCGGCTCCATCACCGACCTGACCTTCACCGCTTCACGCGAAGTTACCGTTGAAGAAGTCAACGCAGCCGTCAAGGAAGCAGCAGAGGGTGCCATGAAGGGCATCATCACCTACTCCGAGGAGCCCATCGTCTCCAAGGACATCGAAGGTGAGCCCGTTTCAACCGTCTTCGACGCACCCCTGACCAAGGTCATCGGCAACCAGGTCAAGGTTATCGCCTGGTACGACAACGAATACGGCTACGTTTCACGCCTCGTCATGTTCACCAACAAGGTAGTTGCAGCTCTCTAAGCTGTCATCCACCGGTCTTTCATGAGACAGCAATAGGATAGGGTTAGCGAATCGACGCGCACACGCGCGGTTCGCTAACCCTTACCTATACCCGGCACCACCCTGGTGCCCACCCCATTTACCCTCACAAACAATGGAGATGAAAACTCCCATGGCAAAGACTCTCGCAGAGCTCATCGACGGTGGCGTAGCAGGCCGCCGCGTTCTCGTCCGCTCCGACCTGAACGTACCCCTCAAGGACGGCGTCGTCACCGATGACGGCCGCGTCCGTGCCTCCCTGCCTGTACTCAAGAAGCTCACCGATGCCGGTGCCCGCGTCATCGTCACCGCCCACCTGGGTCGCCCCAAGGGTCAGGTAGACCCCCAGTACTCCATCAAGCCCGCCGCAGAACGCCTGGCAGAACTGGCAGACTTCCCCGTCATCATCGCAACCGACCTGGTGGGCGAGGACGCCAAGGCTAAGGCCGAGGCACTGAAGGACGGCGAACTGCTCGTTGTTGAAAACGTACGCTACGACGCCCGCGAAACCTCCAAGGACGACGCCGAGCGCGCCGAATTCGCAGCAGAGCTGGCAGCCCTGACCGGCGAGAACGGCGCCTACGTGAATGACGCCTTCGGTGCTGTGCATCGCAAGCACGCTTCGGTGTACGACATCGCTAAGGAACTGCCCGCCTACCTGGGCGACCTGGTCAAGACCGAAGTTGACGTCCTGCAGAAGGTCATCAAGAACCCCGACCGCCCCTTCGTCGTTGTTATGGGTGGCGCTAAGGTCTCAGACAAACTGGCAGTTATCGACAACCTCATCGGCAAGGCAGACACCCTGCTGATCGGCGGCGGCATGGGCTACACCTTCGCCAAGGCCATGGGCTACGAGATCGGCCAGTCCCTGCTGGAAGAAGACCAGATCGAAAACTGCAAGCGCTACATGGAAGAAGCTCCCAAGAAGGGTACCGAACTCATCATCGCCTCAGACATCGTCTGGTCAGATGACTTCTCCAACGACGCTAACACCGAAATCCGCCCCATCGAAGACCTCACCGGCGGCAAGCTGGGCGCCAAGGCAGAGGGTCTTGACATCGGCCCCGCCACCCGCGAACTCTTCGCCCAGAAGATCAAGGAAGCCAAGCTGGTCTTCTGGAACGGCCCCGTAGGCGTCTTCGAAATTGAAGCCTTCGCAGGCGGCACCAAGGCAGTAGCCGACGCCCTCGTCGAGTCAGAGGCATTCTCCATCATCGGTGGCGGCGACTCAGCATCAGCAGTGCGCAACCTGGGCTTCTCAGACGACCAGTTCGGCCACATCTCCACCGGCGGCGGCGCTTCCCTCGAATACATCGAAGGTAAGACCCTGCCCGGCCTCGAAGCACTCGGCGCCTAAAACAACACCACGTGGCAGTAAGCCACCCGGCGGTTAACCCGCCAGCGGGCAGGACGGGCGCACCCGCCGCGTCCTGCCCACCCACCTCAAGATTTCGCGAAAGGAACGAGCCCATGACTCGCAAGCCCCTCATCGCAGGCAACTGGAAGATGAACATGGACCACACCGAAGGTGTGACCCTGCTCCAGAAACTGGCCTGGACCCTGGACGACACCAACTTCGACTACGACACCGCCGAAGTTGCCGTTTTCCCTCCCTTCACCGACATCCGCTCCGTACAGACCCTCGTTGACGGCGACAAGCTCAACATCGTCTACGGTGGCCAGGACCTCTCAGACCAGGACTCCGGCGCCTACACCGGCGACATCTCCGGTGTCTTCCTCAAGAAGCTCGGTGCAACCTACGTGCTGGTCGGTCACTCAGAGCGTCGCACCATCCACGGCGAAACCGACGCCGTCTGCGCCGCTAAGGTACAGGCTGCCTACCGCAACGAGCTCACCCCCGTACTCTGCGTCGGTGAAGGCCTCGACAAGCGTGAAGCCGGCGAACACGTCGACTTTACCCTGGACCAGCTGCGCGGCTCCATCGAGGGCCTGACCGCAGAACAGGCTGAGACCCTGGTCGTAGCCTACGAGCCCGTCTGGGCTATCGGTACCGGCAAGGTTGCAACCGCAGCTGACGCCCAGGAAATGAGCAAGGCTATCCGCGAGGAACTGACCAAGCTCTACTCCGCAGAGGTCGCCGATAAGGTTCGCGTTCTCTACGGCGGCTCCGTCAAGGCAACATCAGCCCCCGAGATTATGGCTGAGGCAGACGTCGACGGCGTACTGGTGGGCGGTGCATCCCTCGACGCCACCGAATTCGCTAACATCGCTCGTTACAAGGCCTAAAAAATACCCTAACTAGGGGTATAGTAGATTGATGGCGCTTCGAAACGCCCTTCAACCCGACTGAAAGGTTCTGCGTGGAAACCCTCAAGATTATCCTGATGGTCCTCATCGCTATCGCGAGCATTCTTACCATCCTGCTGGTTCTACTGAACCGCGGTAAGGGCGGCGGCCTCTCAGATATGTTCGGTGGTGGCATGACCACCTCCCTGAACTCTTCGGGCATGGCATCTAAAAACCTAATCCGTCTGACCGTCACAGTGATTCTGCTCTGGGTCTTTGCGATTATCGGTTACGCCCTGGTGCTGCGTTTCTCTGAGGTTGCTGTTATCTAGGCTTACATCAAAAATTCCCGCCTACCGGTTCACCGGTAGGCGGGAATTTTTTTATCTCTGAATACCTGAACTCTAGGAAGCTGAGCCGATGGCGTCCTCGGTTGCCAGAATCAGGGTTTCAAGCAGACCGCGGGCCCCAGCTGCCGGGGTCTGAGTGAGGATTTCGGCGGTTAGCTGGGTTTCAGGCAGAGCGGACGCCGCCCGCAGGCGGGCAGTTGCCTCGGCCTTGTCGCTACCGGCAACCAGGAACCAGATGCGCTCTGAGTAGTTAATCACCGGCAGGGTCAGGCTTACGCGGGTGGGTGGGGGCTTGGGGGAGTCGTGCACCGCAAGGGCGGTGGCCTCAGCCTCTAGAATCTCGGCCCGGTCGGGGAAGAGGGAGGCGATGTGGCCATCGGGCCCCATACCCAGCAGGGTCAGGTCAAAGAGGGGGGACGCCTCACCCTCGGGGGCGTAGCGAGCCAGCTCAGCGGTGTAGGCTTCGGCCGCTGCCTCCGGGGTGTCAAAAACATCTGAGGCACCCATGACGTGCAGGTTCTCCTCCGGTAGCCCCAGGGAGGTGAGCCAGGCGTCCTTGGCTTGCTGCTCATTCCGGTCAGCGTGGCCACTTGGTACGAACCGCTCATCTGACCACCAGAAGTGAACCTTTGACCAGTCCACGGTCTCTTTGAGCGGGCTTTCTGTGATACCCGCTAGCACCGCAATACCCATGGTGCCGCCGGTCAGCGACAGGTGGGCAATGCCGCGGGTGGCAACAGCGGTAGCAGCCACATTGATAATGCGGGTGGCGCCGGCCAGCTGGAGCTGGGCCTTATCGCGGTGGGGAACCACTACAGGGTTAGGCATCGTAGACCTCCGTGTAATCAGCGTTGTCATCGTGAACGTCATTGACATTAACATCCACCACGATGTTGCCACTAGAGACTACAGACCTGAGCACCTCACCGTAGACCTCATCGGGGTCAAGACGGCGAAGCTCTTCGGCCAGACAGTCAGCCAGGGAGCGGGCCGGCAGAGAAATCTGCTGGTCGGGCACGCCGGGGGAAGAAATGGTAGCAATGTTACGGCCAGGGCGGTGGATGATGATGGAACCGTCTTCACGTTCTAGCTCCACCTTGTAGAGGCCCCGCTGCACATCGGTGGTGCGCAGATGAACCTCAGCACCCAGGCGGTCACCTAACCAGGCACCGAGCAGGACCACCGAGGGGCTCATGGATGAACCCGAAACTACCACGCGCTTGACGGGGGCAGGCTCAATCTGGTCAAAGACCGCAGCGATTTGAATGCGCCAGAGGGTTAGACGAATCCAGGCCAGGTCGGTATCGCCGTCCTTGTAGCTGGCAGCCAGTTTCTCTAACACACCCAGGGGGTCGTAGGCGCGGGCTGAGTCGGTAATACGGCGCTGGGCGATCTTGCCAATGGAGTGTTCAGCCGGGTTTTCGGGAACCGAGTGGGGCCACCAGGCAACGATGGGGGAGTCGGGTAGCAGCAGCCCCGAAATCAGGGACTCGGTGGCAATAGCCGCCGAACCGTAGCCGCGCAGAATGATGAGTTCTGAGGCGCCTGCGTCGCCACCCACGTAAATGCGGGCATCGAGGCGGTCCTCGGCGTCCTGACCGTAATCAATGTGCACGATAATGCGGGAAGGGTGCTCGTAGGAGGCCTTCAGGGCCGCCTCAACCGCGGTCTTTGAGTGGCCCTTCTCGGCCAGAATGACCAGGGTGAGCACACGAGAGGACGTGGTCGCCCCCTCCTCACTGCGCAGGCGGGAGAGCTCCTTGGCAACTTCGCCCACAGTGGTGTCTTTGAGTTTCTTCATCATGGGCGCCTCCAAGCACGGCCGTCGCGTTCCAGCATTTCGTGGGCTGAAGCCGGGCCCCACGAGCCGGGGGCGTAGGCTTCGGGTTTGATTTTGTTTTCTTCCCAGTATTCTTCGAAGGGGTCAAGAATCTTCCAGGAGAGCTCAACCTCTTCGTGGCGGGGGAAGAGCGGGGGCTCACCGAGCAGCACATCGAGAATCAGACGCTCGTAGGCCTCGGGGGACTCTTCGGTGAAGGAGTGGGAGTAGCCAAAGTCCATGTTGACGTCGCGGATTTCCATCTGGGTGCCGGGCACCTTCGAGGCAAAGCGCAGGGTCATTCCCTCATCGGGCTGCACACGAATCACAATCGCATTCTGGCCGGAGCTATCGGCGCTGCCGACAAAGAGCAGGTTGGGAGCCTTCTTGAAGACCACGGCAATTTCGGTGACGCGGCGACCCAGGCGCTTGCCCGCGCGCAGGTAGAAGGGCACGCCCGCCCAGCGGCGGGTGTTTATGTTCAGCTTGAGGGCGGCGAAAGTTTCGGTGCGGGAGTCGGCGGGAATGTCGTTCTCGTCAAAGAAGCCGTTGACCTCTTCACCGCCCTGGTTGCCGGCAGCGTACTGGCCGATGGCAAAGGCTGAGGCAATATCATCGGGAATCTGGACTGCCTCAAGCACCTTGGCCTTCTCGGCGCGCAGGTGCTCAGCGTTGAAGCTGACGGGCTCTTCCATGGCAGTGAGTGCCAGCAGCTGCAGCAGGTGGTTCTGAATGACGTCGCGGGCAGCGCCCACGCCGTCGTAGTAGCCAGCGCGGGTACCGATGCCGATGTCTTCGGCCATGGTGATCTGCACGTGGTCGACGTTGGTGGCGTTCCACAGGGGCTCGAACATCTGGTTGGCAAAGCGCATGGCCAGAATATTCTGCACGGTTTCCTTGCCCAGGTAGTGGTCGATACGGAAGACCGAATCGGCGGGGAAGACCCGCTCAACAATGGCGTTGAGCTCGCGGGCGGTTTCGAGGTTGTGGCCGAAAGGCTTTTCGATAACCACACGGCGCCACCCCTCGTGCTGGTTGTGGTTGGCCAGGTCGTGATCGGCTAGCTTCTGTAGTACCTGGTCGAAGTCCTTGGGAGGAATTGACAGGTAGAAGGCGTGGTTGCCGCGGGTGCCTCGGGTTTCGTCGAGCTCTGCCAGGGTTGCCTTGAGCTTTTCAAAGGACTCATCGGAGTCGAAGGTGCCGGTGACAAAGCGAATGCCGGCAGCGAACTGGTTCCAGACGTCCTCGCGGAAGGGGGTGCGGGCGTGGGCTTCAACGTGCCCGCGCACTTCGTTCTGGAAGTCCTCGTGGCTCCACTCGCGGCGTCCGAAGCCCACCAGGCCGAAACTCGGTGGGAGCAGGCCACGGTTGACCAGGTCGTAGACGGCTGGGAGCAGTTTCTTGCGCGCAAGGTCGCCGGTGACGCCGAAGAAGACCAGGGAGGACGGGCCTGCCACGCGGGTTAGTCTGCGGTCGCGCGGGTCGCGCAGGGGGTTTGAATCGTGAGTGTTGGCCACCGCCGTGAATCCTTCACAGGTTGGTTGGGGCGGCAGCTGCGAAAGGCGTGGGGGCTGCCGCGGTTCTCTTGTTCTAGTGTACTAGTGCCCACCGGGCCGGCAGGTGCTTGCCGCCGGGCTGGGGTGATGGTGAGCGGGTGCAGTGAGGGTGGGGGATACGACCCCCACCCTCAGCGTGAAACGGTACTACTTGCTGTCAGCCAGTGCGGCGGTGACGGTGTCGAGCAGTTCCTTCCAGGAGACCTCGAACTTCTCAACGCCTTCGGTTTCCAGCTTTTCTACCACGTCGTTGTAGGAGATACCTACAGCTTCGAGCTGGTTGAGGATCTCGGTGGATTCCTCGTAGGTGCCCTCGATAGCGTTACCCGCAACCTCTGCGTGGTCGAAGGTTGCGTTGAGGGTTGCCTCGGGCATGGTGTTGACGGTGCCGGGGGCTGCAATTTCGGTGACGTAGAGGGTGTCGGGGTAGGCGGGGTTCTTCACGCCGGTGGATGCCCAGAGCGGACGCTGGCGGTTGGCACCTGCGGCTTCCAGGCGGGCCCAGCGCTCGGAGGAGAAGGCCTGCTCGTAGACTTCGAAGGCCAGGCGGGCGTTAGCTACACCGGCCTTGCCGCGCAGGGCGAGGGCTTCGTCGGTGCCGATGGCCTCAAGGCGGGCATCGATCTCTGTGTCGACGCGGGAGACGAAGAAGGAGGCAACGGAGTGGATCTTTGAGAGGTCCTTACCGTTTTCCAGTGCCTTTTCGAGGCCCAGCAGGTAGGCGTTGATGACGGCGCGGTAACGCTCCAGGGAGAAAATCAGGGTTACGTTGACCGAGATACCTTCAGCCAGGGCCTCAGCGATGGGCTCTAGGCCCTCTTCGGTGGCGGGAATCTTGATCATGACGTTTTCACGGCCAACTGCTGAGTAGAGTTCCTTAGCCTGGGCCAGGGTTGCAGCTGATTCGCGGGCCAGCAGGGGAGAGACCTCGATGGAGACGCGGCCGTCAAAGCCCTGGGTTGCCTCGTAGATGGGGGCAAACACGTCGCAGGCGTCGCGTACGTCGTCAATCATGGCAGCAAAGCCAGCTGCCTCTGCTTCGGTGCCCTCTGCTGCCAGCTTCTTCATCTGCTCGGCGTAGGCTGCGCCGTTCGACAGAGCGGCAGCGAAGATGGAGGGGTTGGTGGTTACGCCGACCACGTTCTTGGTGTCGATGAGCTCCTGCAGGTTACCGCTGGTGAGACGCTCGCGGGAGAGGTCATCGAGCCAGATGGAGACGCCTGTGTCTGAAAGCTTCTGGGTGGGGGTAGTCATAATGTTTTCCTTAACTTGAAGTTCTGTTAGCGGGCAGCGGCGATGGACTCGCGGGCCTTGGCTGCGACGTTCTCGGCGGTGAAGCCGTAGTCGGCGAAGAGTTCCTCGGCTGAGGCTGAGGCACCGTAGTGTTCCAGGGAAACGGCGCGGCCTGCTTCGCCCAGAATGTCCATCCAGGGCATGGCCAGGCCGGCTTCAACGGTCACGCGGGCCTTGACGGCGGAGGGGATAACTGACTCGCGGTACTCGGCAGACTCGGCTGCGAACCACTCGCGGCAGGGCATGGAGACAACGCGGGCGGCGATACCCTCTTCTGCTAGCTGGGTGCGGGCAGCTAGTGCAACCTCGACCTCAGAACCGGTGGCAATGAGGATGACGTCGGGGGTGCCCTCGGTGTCAGCCAGTACATAACCGCCGCGGGCAGCACCGTTAGCCGAAGCGAACTTCTCGCCCTCGGCGTCCGCGTGCAGGTCTTCACGAGCCACGTTGGTCAGGTTCTGGCGGGAGAGCACCAGGCCGGCGGGGTGGTCCTTGATGTCCAGAATCTTGCGCCAGGCTACAGCGGTTTCGTTACCGTCAGCGGGGCGCACAACATCGAGGTTGGGGATTGCGCGCATAGCGGTCAGGTGCTCAACGGGCTGGTGGGTGGGGCCGTCCTCGCCCAGACCGATAGAGTCGTGGGTCCAGACGAAGATGTTGGGCACACCCATGAGCGCTGCCAGGCGGACGGCCGGGCGCTGGTAGTCGGTAAAGACGAAGAAGGTTCCGGAGAAAGGACGGGTGGGCGAAGACAGCGCGATACCGTTGGTGATAGCTGCGGCGGCATGCTCGCGAATACCGAAGTGCAGCACACGACCGTAGGGGTGGCCGGTCCAGCTCTTGGTGGAGCGGGACTCGGGGTTGAAGGACTTCTCGGTATCGATGGTGGTGTTGTTTGACCCAGCCAGGTCAGCAGAACCGCCCCAGAGTTCGGGCAGAACCGGTGCAATTGCGTTGATGACCTTGCCCGATGCCGCGCGGGTTGCGATGGAGGTGCCAGCCTCAAAGGTTGGCAGGGCCTCATCAAGTTCGGCGGGCAGCTTGCCAGCAACCATGCGCTCGTAGAGCTTGGCCTGCTCGGGGTTGGCGGCAGCCCAGGCATCGAAGGACTTCTGCCACTCGTCGCGCTCAGCTGCGCTGCGCTCAACCAGGGCGCGGGTGTGCTCAAGAATCTCGGGCTCCACCACGAAGTGCTGTTCGGGGTCGAAGCCCAGCACCTTCTTGGTGGCTGCAACTTCGTCGGCACCCAGCTTGGAGCCGTGGATACCACCGGTGTTCTGCTTGGTGGGAGCGGGGTAACCGATGATGGTGCGCAGTTCGATGAAGGAGGGCTTATCGGTGACCTTGGTGGCTGCAACGATAGCGTCGTAAAGGGCTTCGACATCTTCCTTGTAGTCGCCGCCAACGGTCCAATCCACCTTGGCAACATCCCAGCCGTAGGCTTCGTAGCGGGCTGCGACGTCCTCGGTGAAAGCCACGTCGGTGTCATCTTCAATGGAGATGTGGTTGCGGTCGTAGATGACGACCAGGTTGCCCAGCTGCTGGTGGCCGGCCAGAGCGGACGCCTCGGCGGTTACACCCTCCTGCACATCGCCCTCAGAGGCAATGGTGAAGACGGTGTGGTCAAAGGGGGAAGTGCCGGGGGCAGCCTCGGGGTCGAAGAGGCCGCGCATGCGACGCTGGGCGTAGGCAAAGCCCACAGCGGACGCCAGGCCCTGACCCAGGGGGCCGGTAGTGATTTCGACGCCCTTGGTATGACCAAATTCGGGGTGGCCGGGAGTCAGGGCGCCAGCGGTGCGCAGGGCCTTAATGTCGTCAAGTTCCAGACCAAAACCACCCAGGAAGAGCTGGTTGTACAGGGTCAGCGAGGTGTGGCCGGGGGAGAGAATGAAGCGGTCACGACCCTCCCAACGGTCATCGCGGGGATCCTGACGCATGACCTTCTGGAAGAGCAGGTAGGCCACAGGAGCCAGGCTCATCGCGGTACCGGGATGGCCCGAGCCAACCTTCTCAACGGCGTCCGCAGCAAGCACGCGAGCGGTATCAACCGCGCGCTGGTCTTTCTCGGTCCATTCAAGCTTCTGATTCAGGTTAGGCATCAGCCGTCCTCTCTCAATCTGGCTACCCAGAAATATTCATCAAACTTATTCTTCTACCCGCCCACCGACGCCCAGCGGGACAAGCCCACACAAGCACACGGTAAAACCGGCAAAAGACGCTACTTCCAGGATAGTTCACCTGCGCATATGTGGGCTTGGTTTGCCTCTCAGCGGACGCCCCCGCTTTAGGGGTGCGCTTAATCTATTAGCCAGGGGGTAGGTAGGCGTTATACGATGTAATTTGACCAAAAGCTCTTTTGGCGTGCTCACAAACCGGCCAACCCTGGCTAAAAGTGATGGGCACCACCCAAAAAAATCGGTGCGAGGGGCACCCGGGCGCGCAGACGGCGTCCGCACCCCAACACGCCGAAAACCGCCACCTATTTCACATAGTGAATCGCCCGGCGGGGGAACCGAAGAGCTGCACACACAACAGTCAAGGGAAGTCAGCATACGTGAAGGGCCATGGCATCAACACCGTGATCGACCGTACCGAAGAAGGCCAGCAAACCCCCGCTGCGCCTGCACCCGGCCGCGTCTCCCTGGGTCGCAAAATTAGGGCCTACATTCACCTCACAAAGCCTCAAATTATTGAGCTGCTTCTGGTAACCACCGCGCCCACCATGATTTTTGCCGCCGGTGGCTTCCCCAACCTCTGGCTGGTGCTCCACACCATGATTGGCGGCTCACTTGCCGCCGGCGCGTCCTGCGCCTTCAACTGCTATATCGACCGCGAAGCTGATCGACTGATGAAGCGCACCGAGAAGCGTCCGCTGGTCACCGGCGAGCTGACCGACCGGGAAGCCCTTATCTTTGCCTGGGTGCTGTCGGTTGTTTCAATCGTGTACCTCTACTTCCTGGTGAACCCGCTGGCTGCCGGTCTCGGAGTCGTCGCGATTTTCCTCTACGTTGTCTTCTACTCCCTGTGGCTGAAGAAGCGCACCAAGCAGAACATCGTCTGGGGCGGCCTGGCGGGCTGCATGCCGGTCTTTATCGCCTGGGCGGCTGTAGAGAACACCATTTCTTGGGCAGCTGTGGTGCTCTTTATGGTGATTTTCCTCTGGACGCCCCCGCACTACTGGCCCCTGTCGATGAAGTACGCCGAGGACTACCGGGCCGCCGGCATTCCTATGCTGGGCGCTACCGATTCTGCTAAGAGTGTTTCGGTGCAGGTGGTGCTGTACGGCTGGGCCATGGTGATGTGCTCCCTGCTGCTGGTGCCCCTGGGCGGCGCTGGCTGGGTGTACACGGCGACCGCTGTGCTGATTGGGGCCTGGTTCCTCTACCACTGCCACAAGCTGCACCGCCTGGCGCTGGCGGAGCAGGCAACCAGCCGGACCGCTATGGTGGTCTTCCACGGCTCAATCACCTACCTGACCGTGCTGTTCATTGCTCTGGCGGTCGACCCCTTCGTGGGCGGCCCGGTGCTCCCGCTCTAAGCCCTTCCCTGCAAGGGGACCTGATTTTCAAAAAGGGACCGCATAATATGCGGTCCCTTTTTGGTTTTGCGGTCCCCTTGTGGATAAAGGTGGATAGCGGGTCATAATTCCGTCACGGTTTCACCAGTTTTCATTGCTGAGCAAGTCCCAACCTCATGGAATTCAAGGAACTTCGACTAGCAAGTTTTCCACAGACCTCATTGAGGTAGCTTTAAGAGCGGGCCGGCAGCACACTCATAGCATGAGAAACGATGAGATTTTTGCACACGTTAAACATAGAGATGAGCTGCTGAACGACGGAGTATCTGACGCGACACTAAGTTCTAAAGTACGTAAGGGAGAGCTGCACCGATTACGGCCCGGTGTTTACTGCGATGAACAGTGGTGGTCAGCCCTGAAATATTATGAGCAGTATAGAGCTCATATTATTGCTGTCTTTTTGGCAAGTCCTGAAACAATATTTACTCATTTAGCAGCTGCAACGTTGCATGGTCTGGCAATCTTGAATGTTCCAGAGCTAGTTGATGTCCACACTCGGGTTCAGTCGAGGGGACGCGGCAAGCTGGTTCGTAAACACTATAGCTCCACTCCAGTGCCATCTGTTCAAACGCATGAGAGCGGCCTTAAAGCGACCTCAGTTATCCGAACAGTTATTGATTGTGCTCGATTTCTTCCGCATAAGGACGCTGTTGTAGTTGCGGATAGTGCTTTGAATCAGGGGTTGGTTTCATATGACGTGCTTGCTGCAGCTTTGCAACAGGTCAGCGGATGGGGCTATGTCAAGTGTCGGCGGGTTGCCGAGATAATGAGTTCACATGCAGAAAGCCCCGGTGAGACTCTGTTGAGGCTGATTCTTGTTGGCGCTGGGCTGCCTTGGCCTGATGAGCAGATTCAAGTAGAGGTGCGCGGTAAGTCATTCAGGATTGATTTAGGGTATAAGCATTTAAAAATTGCCCTTGAGTTTGATGGAAACATCAAATATACAGAGTTTGGTACTCAAGTTAATCAGGAAAATCTGGAACGGTATCGTGAGTCTCTCCTCCAAAACGAGGGCTGGATGTTTCGACGGTATCGCTGGGCCGACGTAAGGCAACGACCACATCAAATTGTTAAAGAAATTAAACGGGTTATCGAACAGCAGCAGCGTGTGTACGGCGCTAAAGCGAAACAGCCCGCGTAAGGGGACCGCAAAACTAAAAAGGGACCGCATAATACGCGGTCCCTTTTTAGTTTTGCGGTCCCCTTGGAGTGGGGGTGGGAGGAGGAAGGCTACGCCGTCCGGACGCGTCCCACCGCCTTCTCACGCGCAGCGGGGGAGGAGAGCACCAGCTGCCGCTCAAACAGCGAAGACGCCGCCAGGGCGAACACACCCGACCCAATCAGGTGCATCTCCACCAGCCAAATTGGCAGCCCGTTGAAGTACTGGGTGTAACCCACGATAGCCTGGTAGCCCAGCACCACCAGCACAAAGGCCAGAGACTTCCCAAAGATAGGGGCCCACCCCTTTGACCGCCACAGCGCAAAGAAGCCCAGCACCGAAGCGCAGTAAATCCACACAAGAGAACCGTGCAGGCGGGTCACCCACACCGGGTTAAAAGCGTGGCGGTGGGTCTCGGCGTCACCCGCGTGCGGGCCGGTACCCGTCGTAACCGTGCCCATGAACATCAGCGCAACAACCAGCACCACGCCGACCCAACCGAGCACCCGCATGAGGTGGGCGGACGCGGGGGCTCCGGCATCCGCGCCCTGAGTTGGGGCATGAGCCGGGGCGGCAGCGGGGACGAGCCCCTCGCGGGCAGCTGTACCCTCAAAGTAGCGGTAGACACGGTTGAGGTAGATACCGGCAATCATGATTATCAGGGCTGAAAGCATGTAGTGGGCGGTAATCATCCAGGGATTGAGGCGCAGCCAGACCGAAATACCGCCGACCACAGCCTGCACCGGAATACCCCAGAGCAGCAGCAGGGTCAGGTTGAAGAGGTCAGAATAGCGGGAGCGGGGGGCGACAAAGCCGCGCGACTCGAGCCAGGCGCCTAACCCTTGAGCGCGGAAGCTCTCGGATCGACTGCCCACGAGGAGGCTCCAGATGAAGCGACCCAACGAGAGACGCTCAGGGAATACCACCCGCAGCACCGCCAGGAAGGCGATGACGGTAACGGCGACCAGCACGAAGGTCAGTAGGCGGTTGCCGAATTCAACTATGCCGTGGATGCCCATTTCGGGGGTGGTGGTCCAGGAGCCGTCCGAGGTGCAGCGGGGCCAGGCGTCACAGCCCAGGCCGGAGCCGGTGAGACGGACGATACCGCCGGAAACAATCAGCACAATGTTGGCAATGGCTACAGCCCAGGCGGTCTTTTTGATCCAGCGGGTGTAGTGGCGGGGGATGAGGTGTTCACCCAGGGTAGTTGGCTGGTAGGTTCCAGCGGTGGGCGTGTGCGGGGTCGGCATGGAGCGTTCCTTCACAAAGGTTGCGGACGGTCTGGGTCAGGCTAGGCTGACCATTTAAAGAATCGGGTGGCCAGGGCAGCAAAGAGAACTGTTGCTATTAGCAAGATCAGGTGGGGTAGCAGCAGGAAGCTGTGGTAGATGTAGTCCCCTCGCAGGGCGTTGCCCAGGGCTGCTGAGGGGAGCAGGTCAATGATGGGGGACAGCCAGGTGGGGTAGCGGTCGGTGGGAATGAGAATGCCACCGGCTGCAGCCAGCAGTACCCAGGCCATGTTGACGATGGCCAAGGTTGCTTCGGCGCGCACGGTGCCGGCAATGAGTAGCCCTAGGGAGGTAAAGCAGGCTGCCCCCAGCAGCAGGGTGGGTAGGGACATGAGGACGCCGGGTACGGTGGCCGTCCAGCCCAGCAGCTGGCCCAGTGCCCCTACCAGCAGGTACTGAATCAGGAGGACCGCGAGCACCGCCAGCACCTTGCCCGCAATCAGGCCGCCCTTGCCGAGCGGGGTGGTGGAGATAAAGCGCAGCACCCCGTAGCGGCGGTCGAAGCCGGTGGCAATACCCTGACCTGAGAGCGCGGTGGAGAGCACGCACAGGGCTAGCACGCCAGGTACAGCAATGTCGACGCGGCTTACCCCGTAGCGGTTCGCCCAGGGGTCGAGAAAGCTGGTGTAGGCAAGAGCCAGTAGGCCCATGATGGGGAAGGCGATGTTCAGCATGAGCTGCTCACCGTTTTTGAGCATGGCGATGGTTTCGAACTTGCCCTGGGCTAGCACGCGGGTGAGGGCTGGTGCTGCTGTTGAGGTGGTGCTCATCGGATATCACTGCCTGATAGTTCGAGGAAGACGTCTTCTAGTGTTCGGTTGGCCAGGGAGAATTCGCCGGGCATGTAGCCCTGGGCTGCCCAGTAGGCGGTGAGGTCGGCTAGGTGCTGGGCCGTGAGCGGGCCGGTGAGCTGGTAGTGACCCTGGGGCTCTTCGACCAGGTGCAGGGGGGAGTCGCCTGCGGGCCAGATGGCTGCAAGGGTGATGCCGGGCGGGGCGGTAAAGGTGAGGCGGCGGGCGTCGTCCTGCCCGCTGGCTAGCACCTGGACCATGGTTCCGGCCAGTACGACTCTGCCGTGCTCAATCATGTAGACGTAGTCGGCGATGCGCTGGGCGTCGTCGAGCAGGTGGGTGGTGAGTACAACGGCTACGCCGGCGTCGCGCTGTTCGCGGATGATGTCGAAAACGACGCTGCGTGATTGGGGGTCGAGGCCGGCGGTGGGTTCGTCGAGAAAGAGAATGTCGGGCCGGCCGATGATGGCAGCTGCCAGGGCGACCCGCTGCTTTTGCCCGCCCGAGAGTCTGCGGATGGTGGTGCCGTTAAAGGCATCAATCCCGAGTCGGGCTGCTAGGGCGTCAACGTCGAGGGGGTTGGTGTACATGCTGGCGATGTGCCGCAGCAGGGGAAGCGGACGGACGGACGGGGGTAGGCCGCCGTCCTGCAGCATGATGCCCACGCGAGCACGCAGCTCAGGGGAGGCCCCCCAGGGGGTGTGACCGAGCAGGGAGATGCTACCGCCGGTGGGTTTGAGCAGGCCTTGGGCACAGGCTAGGGTGGTGGTTTTTCCGGCCCCGTTAGCTCCCAGTAGAACCGTAACTTGCCCAGGTTCAATGGTGAGGGAGAGATCGTTGACTGCCCGTTTGAGCCCTTCATTGGTTAGAGCTTCTGGGTGGGTGCGGGCAAAGTCCTTGGAGGGGGTGAAGTCCTTGACCAGGTTCTCGATGATGAGAGCGGCGGACGCGGGCGCACTAGGTGCGCTCTCACGTGGGCTAAGGCTGGGGGGCAGGTGGTGTGTCGTCACCCGTCTATTCTAGCCCTTTCGTTTCGGCTCTGGGCGGACGCCTGCCGCCGTACTGCCTTAAATAGGTAGTCCTTACTAGCTTAAGGTGCCACAATTACGACATACTTTATTTGTGTATTCCGCAGAGAAAGGCAGAACTGTGTCCACTAAAACTGCCCGCCCTGCAGAAACAGAGGAACGCACGCGCGACCGCGTGCTCCAGGGAGTTCTCACTCACGGCCCTGTTTCTGCGGCCAAACTGGGTGAACTGCTCAGCCTCACCCCGGCAGCCGTCCGCCGCCACCTCGACGCGCTTGAGAAGAACGGCCTCATCGAGGTTGCCTCCCACCGCCAGCACGGTGCAGGAGCCGGGCGTCCTGCCCGCCGCTACGTCATTGCCCCCCAGGGGCACAGCGAACTGGGTAACGACTACCTCGACATTGCCCGCGATGCTCTCACCATGCTCAAGGACGCCGTCGGTGAAGACGCCCTGCGCCAGTTCGCCTCAGCCCGCGCCCACGACATGGCAGAGCGCTACCGCCCCATCGTCGAAGCGGCAGGCGATGACGTCTCAGCCCGCGCCGAAGCGCTCGCAGAGGCAATGACCCGCGACGGCTTCGTTGCCACCGCCAACGAAATGGCTCCGGCTGTTGGCATGCGGTCTAAGCTGCCCGATAACCTGCTGGCCTCCATCCAGCTCTGCCAGGGGCACTGCCCCGTACGAGATCTGGCCGAAGACTTCTCCGTCTTTTGTGACCAGGAAACCGAGATTATCTCCGAACTCCTCGGCGTCGATGTGCGCAGACTCTCCACCATGGCAGGTGGCGCCCACGTCTGCACCACCCACATCCCGCTCGGCCGCCCACCGGCGTCCGCCCCGCCAAACCCCGAAGAAACCCCAGGCGACACCGCCCCCTAAAACTTTCCACCGGCAGGGCATGCCCAGCAGGCCCTGCCACTGAGAAGAAGATTTCACCGACTTACCTCGGTGAAAACCAACCCACCAAGAAAGGCCGTAATGACTGAACAGGTTGAGCGCACCGCCAACAACACCGTCATTTCAGAAATTCTGGAGGCAAACCCCGAACTCGAAGGTATCGGTACCTACGAGTACGGCTGGGCTGACTCCGATGAAGCAGGCCAGGCTGCAAAGCGTGGTCTTGACGAAGATGTCGTGCGCGACATTTCAGCCAAGAAGAACGAACCCGAATGGATGCTGGACCTTCGCCTGAAGGCCCTCAAGTTCTTCGACCGCAAGCCCATGCCCACCTGGGGTGCAGACCTCTCGGACATCGACTTCGACAACATCAAGTACTTCGTCCGCTCCACCGAGCGCCAGGCCGAAACCTGGGAAGAACTGCCCGAAGACATCCGCAACACCTACGAAAAGCTCGGCATCCCCGAAGCAGAACGTAACCGCCTGGTCGCCGGCGTAGCCGCCCAGTACGAATCAGAGGTTGTCTACCACCAGATCCGCGAGGACCTCGAAGCCCAGGGTGTTATCTTCCTGGACACCGACACCGCCCTCAAGGAACACCCCGAATTCTTCGAAGAATACTTCGGCTCCGTCATCCCCGCCGGTGACAACAAGTTCGCAGCCCTGAACACCGCCGTGTGGTCAGGTGGCTCCTTCGTCTACGTGCCCCCGGGAGTTCACGTAGAGATCCCCCTGCAGGCCTACTTCCGCATTAACACCGAGAACATGGGCCAGTTCGAGCGTACCCTCATCATCGCTGACGAGGGCTCCTACGTTCACTACATCGAAGGCTGCACCGCCCCCATCTACAAGACCGACTCACTGCACTCAGCAGTAGTTGAAATCGTGGTCAAGAAGAACGCCCGCGTCCGCTACACCACCATTCAGAACTGGTCAAACAATGTCTACAACCTGGTGACCAAGCGGGCCATCGCCCACGAGGGCGCCACCATGGAATGGATCGACGGCAACATCGGCTCCAAGGTCACCCAGAAGTACCCGGCTGTTTACATGGTCGGTGAGCACGCCAAGGGTGAAACCCTCTCCATCGCTTTCGCAGGCGAGGGACAGCACCAGGACACCGGTTCCAAGATGGTCCACATCGCCCCCAACACCTCATCCACCATCGTGTCCAAGTCTGTGGCTCGTAACGGTGGCCGTGCCGCCTACCGCGGCCTGGTACAGGTGCGCGAAGGTGCCTCCCACGCTAAGAGCTCGGTGGTCTGTGACGCCCTGCTGGTCGACACCATCTCCCGCTCAGATACCTACCCCTACGTAGATATCCGCGAGGACGACGTCACCATGGGCCACGAGGCAACCGTCTCCCGCGTCTCAGAAGAACAGCTCTTCTACCTGCAGCAGCGCGGCCTGCCCGAAGACGAAGCCATGGCCATGATCGTGCGCGGCTTCGTGGAGCCCATCGCCCGCGAGCTGCCCATGGAATACGCGCTTGAACTCAACCGCCTGATCGAACTCCAGATGGAAGGATCCGTAGGCTAAATTATGGCTAACGCAGAAAACCAGGGTCACAACAACCCCGCGATTCCCGGGATGGACCAGGAAGGTGAGAAGCTCGCTACCGAGCTGGCCACCGACGACACCATCCGCGTCTCAAAGCACAACACCGACAAGGTCGAGATTGACGGCTCCCGCGCCGAGCGCAAGACCTCCTACAAGGTCGAAGACTTCGCAGCCCTGACCGGCCGTGAAGAAGACTGGCGCTTTACCCCGCTCAAGCGCCTCGGCGGCCTGCACACCGATGAACTCACCGGTGCTGCACCCGCTGTAGAGGTCAATGCTCCCGCAGGCGTCCAGGTCGAGACTATCGCCCGCGACGACGCCCGCATCGGCTCCGCCGGTATCCCCGAGGACCGCGTAGCGGCCAACGCCTGGAGCACCTTCTCCGAGGCAACCGCCATCACCGTTCCCGCCGAAGCTGAACTGGAAGGCCAGATTGAGGTTGCTATCAACGGCACCCACAAGGACGCCGCAGCCCAGCACCTCTTCATCGAGACCAAGCCCTTCTCCAAGGCCGTTGTCGTGCTGCGCCACACCGGCTCAGCTGTGCTTTCCCAGAACGTAGAGTTCAAGGTGGGCGACTCGTCCTCACTGACCGTCATCACCGTTCAGCAGTGGGAGGACGACGCGATTCACGCCTCAGCCCAGTACGCTGCTCTGGGTCGTGACGCCAAGTTCAAGCACGTCAACATCTCCCTCGGTGGCGACCTGGTGCGCGTCACCCCGTCCACCAAGTTCACCGCCCCCGGCGCTGAAACCGAGATGTACGGCCTCTACTTCGTCGATGCCGGCCAGCACATTGAGAACCGTCTCTTCGTGGCCCACACCGAACCCAACTGTAAGTCCCGCGTCACCTACAAGGGTGCCCTGCAGGGCAAGGGTGCGCACTCGGTCTGGGTTGGCGATGTGCTCATCGGTAAGGACGCAGAAGGCACCGACACCTACGAGCTCAACCGCAACCTGATTCTCGAAGACGGCCCCCGTGCCGACTCCGTGCCCAACCTGGAAATCGAAACCGGCCTGATTGAAGGCGCCGGCCACGCATCCACCACCGGTCAGCTCGATGAGCAGCACCTCTGGTACCTGCAGGCTCGCGGCATTCCCGAGGCTGAAGCCCGCCGCCTGGTCGTCCGCGGCTTCCTCAACGAGATTATTCAGCAGATCCGCATCCCCGAGCTTGAAGAACAGCTCACCGATGCCCTCGAAGCTGAACTCGCGATTTCCAACAACTAAAGCTTTACCTTTTTACAGGAGAAACAAACTATGGCAACCCTTGAAATCAAGGACCTCCACGTCTCCGTTATTCTGGACGACGAAAACACCAAGCCCATCCTCAAGGGCGTCAACCTCACCATCAACTCCGGTGAAATTCACGCCATCATGGGCCCCAACGGCTCCGGTAAGTCAACCCTGGCTTCAACCATCGCTGGCCACCCCAAGTACCAGATCGACTCCGGCGAGATCCTGCTCGACGGCGAAGACGTCACCGAGATGTCCGTTGACGAGCGTGCCCGCGCCGGTCTCTTCCTGGCCATGCAGTACCCCGTTGAAATCCCCGGTGTCACCATGAGCAACTTCCTGCGCTCAGCCAAGACCGCTGTTGACGGCGAAGCACCCGCCCTGCGCACCTGGACCAAGGACGTCAAGGCAGCCATGGAGAACCTCTCCATCGACCCCGCCTTCATCTCACGTAACGTCAACGAAGGCTTCTCCGGCGGCGAGAAGAAGCGCCACGAGATCCTGCAGCTGGAACTGCTCAAGCCCAAGTTCGGTATTCTTGACGAGACCGACTCCGGTCTTGACGTCGACGCCCTCAAGGTTGTGTCTGAAGGCGTTAACCGCGCCCACCAGGCAAACGACATGGGCGTTATGCTGATTACCCACTACACCCGCATCCTGCGCTACATCAAGCCCCAGTTTGTTCACGTCTTCGTGGACGGCAAGATGGTAGATCAGGGCGGCCCCGAGCTCGCTGACCGTCTTGAAGAAGAAGGCTACGAGCGTTACCTGGCTGCTAAGTAGTAGCGGCTGAACTGAAAGGTGACTGCTATGTCAGAAGCCCCCGCTGGTGCCCCCAGCCAAGAGGTCATCGAAGAAGCCCTCATGAACGTGATTGACCCCGAACTTGGTGTCAACATCGTTGATTTGGGTCTGCTCTACGGTATGCGCTGGAATGACGAAGGCGCCCTCGTGCTCGACATGACCCTGACCACCGCCGCCTGCCCCCTGCAGGATGTCATCGAGGAACAGGTTCAGCAGAATCTGGAAACCATGATTGACGAGTGGCACGTGAACTGGGTTTGGATGCCCCCGTGGGGCCCCGAGCGCATCACCGAGGACGGCCGCGACCAGATGCGAGCCCTGGGCTTCAACATCTAACCAACGCGGTTAACATGTGAGGACGCCGCCCCGCACCCTCCCTGCCCGTAGGCAGGGGAGTTCGGGGTGGCGTCCTCGTTTTAAAATCTGTACTTGTGTTGATGTGGCTGGTTGCACAGCTTGTTCTTTTCGGGCTGAAGAATAACTATCGGCGATGCAGAGGCTCTCACCTGGGCCTATATTTGCACCCTGTTTAGCTTGTGGGCCGCTTGGTGGTTCGTAGCCCCAGCAATGACTACACCCCATAGCAGGCAGAGCAAGCCCAGCAAACCCTAAGCTAGATATACACACCTTGCACCGCCCATCAGCCGGCGGGCTACTCGCACACTAGGGAACACATGGAACATAAAGACACTTCGGCGCGCCCGTCGAAGCGCACCACAGCGCGCGATTTTTGGGCGGCTACCCGCACCCAGCTCAAAGCCCCCTTCTCACTCAAAAAGCCCAACCTTGCCACCAAGGCCGGGATAGGCGTCCTCGCCCTGGCAACCGCCGTGACCGTACTCCCTGGCGCAACCGCCTCAGATAGCTACACCCCCGACGGTAAAACCAGTGAAACCGCAGCCGCCAGCTGCTGGGAAGCCAAGCAGACCGACCCCGCTGCCACCAGCGGCACCTACTGGCTCTGGACCCCAGACATGGCAGCCCCCGAACAGTTCTACTGCGACCAAGAAACTGACGGCGGCGGCTGGGTTATGATCGGCCGCGGCCGCGACGGCTGGGAAGAAAGCTACAACGGCAAGGGCAAGGCCTCTGAACTGTACAACAACCCCGATGGCACCGACGCCTTCACCCCCGTGCAGTTGCCATCCACCACCATCGATGCCCTCATCGGCAACCAGAAGGTCTCAGACCTGACCGGGGGCTTCCGCATCCGCCGTGCAGCCAACGCCGAGGGCACCAAATGGCAGAACGTCACCGCCACCCGCGCCAACGCCACCGACTGGACCTGGGCCCTCTCAGGTACCCAGACCTGGAAGAACGTTCGCTTCACCGGCGACTCACCCACGGTATCCCGCTCCAACGGCTCCTTCGCCAGCCTCACCGGCCAAATGATGAAGCCGGTACTCTCCATGTACCAGGTCAATTTCCTCGGTACCAGCAAGCAGGCCTGGCGCATGGGCTTTGCCTACGGCCCTATCGCTCGCGGCGCCGATAATGCCACCACCCACCTGTGGTCCAAGACCGGCTCCAACCCCATTCCCTTCTCCCAGGTGTTCCTGCGCCCCAAGCTGACCCAGGCAGACCTGAACCTATCCGACTACGCTGACGCGGGGGCGTCCGGCTCTACCCGCCGTGCCCTGCCCAACTCCTACTCAGCCAAGGTCACCTGGCGCACCAGCGACACCACCGGTACCGGAACCCTGGGCGAACTCAACACCTACGTGCAGGCCATCACTCAGGTGGGCAACACCGTCTTCACCGGCGGCGACTTCGCCTGGGTAGAAAACGCTGCCACCGGCGAAAAGGTACAGCAGAAGTTCCTCGCTGGCTACGATGTGACCACCGGCGAGCTCGTGCGCACCTTCATGCCCACCTTCAACGGCCAGATTAAGGCTCTTGAAGCCCTGCCCAACGGCACCCTGGCTGTAGGTGGCGAGTTCACCGAGGTCAACGGCGAAAAAGTTGCCGGCCTGGTCATTCTTAACCCCGTCACCGGTGAAATCGACCGCACCTACAACTTCGGTATCGAAAACCGCGGTGCAGGCTCCATCACCAGCGCCCGTACCCTCGACGTGCAGGGCGACTACCTCTACGTGGGCGGTGCCTTCTCGCACGTGGTCAACACCGAAACCGGGGCCACCGGCTACTCCCGCAACGCGGGTCGCTTCAGCTTCAGCCAGAACGGGCCGGACGCCAACTGGCGCCCCTACCTCAACGGCACCGTCAACGGCCTCTCAGCAGCAGATGACGGGGCAACCGTCGCTGCCGCAGGCTACTTCTCAGAGGTCAACGGCACCAAGACCTGGAAGCTAGCCCAGCTCAACACCACCGACGGCAACATTGCCAAGGCATGGACCTGGGAACCGTCCTTCCCCACCATCCAGCGCCAGGGCTACCAGAACGACGTTGAGGACGCCGGCGCTACCGTCTGGGCCGCCGGTTCAGAGCACATCATCCACCAGTACGCCAAGAACACCATGAGCCGTCTCTACTCGGCTATCACCATCGAGGGCGGCGACTTCCAGGACCTCTACGAAGACCAGAACAACAAGGTCATCTACGGTGCCTGCCACTGCGGCAACTACATCTATGAAGGTTCTGGCACCTGGATGCAGCCCTGGACCAACAAGGGCTTCTTCAACCTGCAGTCCATCCGCCTCTCTGCCGCCTTTGACGCTGAAACCGGCCGTGTGATCGGCGAGTTCGCCCCCAACCTGCGCGGCCCCCGCGGTGACGGTGTTTGGGAGCAGTTCGTTGACTCCACCGGCACCCTCTGGCTGGGTGGCGACATCAACCGTTCTCAGGGTGCTAACGGTATGCAGCAGACCGTGGGCTTTGCCCGTTACGCACCTCGCGACGTTACTGCCCCTGCCGCCCCGCGCTCACTGGCTGTGAGCACCGACGGTGCCACCGACGTCCTGACCTGGCCCTCAGCCGGTCGCAACGTCATCTACCAGGTGCTGCGCGATAACCGCGTCATCGCAACCACCACCGACACCACCTACTCGGTGGCCCACACCGACGATGCCCGCTACTTCGTGCGATCGGCGGACGCCGCAGGCAACTTCTCAGCCTCAACCCCCGTTGCTCTGGCACAGAAGACCGAGCAGCCTGTAGCTCCGGTGGAGCCCACCGCCGAACCTACTGTTCAGCCCACCGCTGAGCCTACCGCTGAGGTGCCTGCCGAGCCTACCCCGACCGCCGAAGCAACCACTGAGGCCCCTGCCCCGGTAGAGCCCCCGGTTGTGGAAGAGCCTGCCCCGGTTGTGCCTGAACGTGTTGCTGAGGCACCTGCCAACGGTACGGTGATCAACAACCCTGCTCCCATTGAGCCTTTTGCTGTACCGGCTGAAAACTCTGAGCCTGTTCTGGCATCTGGCGATGAGTGGAAGATTGCCTTTGGCCTGAACGCCTGGCAGGGGCTGGACTCCACCTGGCGTGCTACCGACTACAAGTACGACACCGCTAAGTGGTACACCACCTACTCATCGGTTGGCTGGGGCGAACCGCGCGTAGCTACCATGTACCAGTTCTCATCCAGCGCCCAGCCGGTATCGATGATGCTGCGTAAGGAGCTCAATCTGAACCTGGCAGCTGGTCAGAAGCTGGTGCTCACCACCTACGTGGATGACGGCATGATGATCTGGGTCAACGGCAAGGAATACACCCGCCAGAACCTCATCTGGGGTGCCCTGCCCACCTACACCGCCACCCGCGCTGTAGACTTTGGGGCCGCCCGCACCACCCCGTTGGTCATCGAGATTCCCGCTTCTGACCTCAAGCAGGGCAAGAACTCCATTGCGGTGATGGTCAACTCCAACACCAAGGGTGCAGCCACCACCTTCGACATGATCGGTGAGGTGCGCTAAGCCCCGGTTTTAAAACCGCGCTAGCCCCTGAAAACTCCCCGTGAGCAGACGAACTCTATCTGCTAGCGGGGAGTTTTTTCTCTGCGAAATTGCTGGGCAGGTGCCCGGGGCGGACGCCTGCCGGGAGTAAGGTAGGCAGGGTAAGATTCGTAATCGACTTTCATACAAAAGGAGATCTGGTGGAAGAATTAACCGTCGATGTGCTGGTACTGGGCTTTGGTAAGGCTGGTAAAACTATTGCCATGAAGCGGGCAGCTGCCGGTGATAGGGTAGCGCTAGTTGAGCAAGACCCTGCCATGTACGGTGGCACCTGCATCAATATCGGCTGTGTTCCAACCAAGTTCCTGCTGGAGCAGACCCACCTACACCGGGATTTTCCTGAGGCTCGCGATGACCGTAATGGTTTCATTGCCCGACTCAACGCCGCCAACCAGAAGATGGTAGAGGGTAAAGGCGTACTGCTACTCGATGGGGCTGCCCGGTTTGTTGATTCTTCTACTGTGCAGGTGGGGGAGCAGGTGCGGGTGAGCGCTTCAACCATCATTATTAACACCGGGGCTAGCTCGGGTGTTGAGGTGGGCGGACGCGTGCACGACTCCACCAGCATCCAGCAGCTAGAGCATACCCCGGCGTCACTGGCCATTATTGGCGGCGGGCCGATTGGTCTAGAGTTCGCTACCATGTTCTCGGGCTTCGGTAGCCGGGTGACCATGTACAAGGGTGAGGGGGACTTCCTACCCGCTCTCGATCGGCACATTGCCCAGGCAGTGCGCGAGCACCTGGAGAACCAGGGAATTAACATCGTTGACCAGCGTATTGCAGTTGAACAGGCTAGCGAACAGCTTGACGATGAGGCTATTCTGGTTGCGATCGGCCGCCGCCCTGTAGTTGCCGGGCTCAACCTTGAGGCAGCCGGGGTCGAGTACACCGAGAAGGGCATCCAGGTCGATGAACACTGCCGCACTAACGTGGAGGGTATCTATGCGGTGGGGGACGTAACCGGCGCGCCCCAGTTCACCTACGCGTCCTTTGACGACCATCGCATCGTGATGTCGCACCGTTGGGGCGACGGATCTCGTACCCGCACCGGTCGCTTGCTGCCCACCACTACCTTTATTGACCCGCCGCTATCCACCGTGGGGCTGACCGCCGAGGCTGCCGGCCGCGATCACGAGACTGATGTGCGCGAAGCTAAGATTGCAGATCTGGCGATTGTGCCCCGCCCCAAGATTATGGGTAAGCCCGAGGGTATTGCTCAGTTTGTGCTTGACAAGGAAACTAACCAGATTCTGGGCGCTACTCTCTGGTGCATTGATTCTCAAGAACTCATCAATACCGTAGCCCTGGCTATTACCCACCAGATTCCTGCCGCTGAGGTCGGCGAGGGAATCTACACCCACCCTGCGACGTCCGAGGTATTTAACGCGCTGCTGGCTTAGGCGAGCGAGCGTGCACCAAATCGCTGAGCGTGCGCCCGATAGGTGCACGCTCAGCGATATGACGCACGCTCGGTTAGAGCGCAGCGGAGCCTACCGCCGCCACAGCCGCCCCCACCCGCGCGAGCGAGCTTCAGCGTCCTGAATCTGCCGAGTCAACAAAGCAACCCGCTCAGCCTCTAACTCCAACCTCAGCTCGGCCTTCTCCCGCTCAGACCTCTCCCGCTGCGCTTCGAGCAGGGCGAGAGCATGCTCGCTCTTGGTCACCACATTGAGCGGGCTGCGCTCGCGGTAGCCTGCTAGCAGGGGCTCGCCCAGATAGGCGTCAGTGCGCTCGATGTTCAGCGTGATGGCCTTAGGGGTTGCCTCTAAAACGCAGTCGGCGGGCAGAATAGAGCGAAATTCAATCATCTCTTCTTTCTGGGTCTTGTTGAAGGTGCCGGTTGCCTCCCAGGCAGAGCGCAGGACGGACGCCACCCCGGGGCTGTGCGCGTTAAAGGCCAGGGCGTCCTTGGCATGGGCCTGGTGGATGGTGTCGGTGATGATGCCGCGGGCGATTTCGTCGCGGTAGCTATAAGGGGTGAACAATTTGGCGGGAAAGGCCGTTTCTAGCCCAAAACGGGCCAGGGTTTCTTGCAGAATCTCAGCGGTGAGCCAGACCCAGTTGCGCGAAAAACGCTGAATCTCGTGGGCGGTCAGGTGGTCGAGCCGCTGGCTGAGGGTAAAGACCACGTGGCGGTAGAGGTTGCTGTTGACCGACCCCGCCAGGGAGGTGAAGTTATAGACCTGCTGGTCAGTGGGCTTGTAGTCGCTGGTAATAGAGATGTACCAGACGCGTTTTTTGATGGCTTCTTGCAGCACAGCCCCGTCGGCGTTTGAGGTCAGAATGATGGTTCCCTGCGGGCCCTCAAACCCGTTGGAGCGCAGGTTGGCCCAGTGCTTGATTTTGCCCTGCACCGTTGCCCCGTTCAGGAACTGGGTGCCCACCTCGTCGATGATGAGGGGTGAGACTTCGCCCGATTCCATGTAGCTGTTCATATAGTTGATGGACCCGGTTTTAGAGCCGTAGGTGGTTTTGAGCAGTTCTTCAGCCAGTAGGGGAGAGTAGTCACCGATGAAGGGCTTGAGGTAGTCGTCAACCATGGTGGTTTTACCCGATGACCCAGACCCCAAGATAGCCAGGAGAACGGGGATTTTGTCGGGATTTTCGCCGGTTTCCATAACCAGGTGGCGGATGCGCCAGAGAACCGGGGCCGTCATGGCAAAGAGGAAGGCACTCAGGGCCTGGTGGGATTCATCGCGTATCTTGTTATCCCGGTAGGAGAGCACGATATCGACGAAGGTTGAGGCGTCGCGGGCGGTGACTTCTGCGTCGGTGAGCGGGGTAAGTTCATTCCCCTCGTGGTTGATGAGCAGGGTGCCGTCGTCGGTGGCAACCCAGCGGGGTTGCGCACCCGTGATGGGGTTGGCGTCCGCAGGGGCGGCCTGCCTTTGTTTGAGGTGCACGGTCTGCAGGGCCTTGGTCGCGGCGGCGGGGGTGCGCGGTTTACCGGTGGGGGTGTAGGTGGCTTTGAGGGTGTGCAGGACGACGGGATCACCCAGCTGGTAGGTTGTGGTCACGCTCTCGGGGGTGGCTGTATCGGATTTTTCCTCGCGCAGGAGCAGACCGATGGTTTCGCGGTGTTCGGTGGGTAGGCGTTTGGCGTCCTTGATGATGCGGGTATCGATGATGCTGGTGCGCTGTTCGGCGGTGCTGGCCTGGCGGAATTCCTGTACGGTGCTGCGGTCGAGATAGTCGGTGGCTTCTACCTCGAAGTTTTGGGTGAAGAGTTCGGTGTATTCGCGCAGGTAGGCGGTGTCGTCGGGGCTGTCGAAGCGACCCCGGTAGAGGGTGTTGTGCTCGTGATTCTGGGTCATGGCTGCCCGGGTGAGGTTCATGGACCCGGTGAGGATCGCAAACTCGTCGGCCGATGTGAGGATGAAGTACTTGGAGTGAAAGAGCTTATCGGCGTTGTATTTGAGGTGCACGCGGCCGCTTTCGAGGGCGTCGAGCAGGGGCTCGCTGGCGGTTTCTAGTTCGCGGACGCGCCGGGTTGAGTCGAAGATTTGCCGCAGCAGGCTGCCGGTTTTGGCTTCTTCAAGACCCAGAATCAGCTTGACCTGCTCGAACCTCTGGCTGAGCTGGTCAATCGTAGCGAAGGAGGAGACGAAGCTGACCCCGTGAAACTCTGTGTAACCTGCCGTGAGCTCCCAGAAGTCCGGCCCGTAAAGCATGGTGCGGGTGTTGAGGTCGAAGACGGTGAGCATGAGTATGCCTTTCAGCTAGTGGGCGGGGTGTGTGGTTTACCCAGTAGCATGACAGGCTATTGTGAACAGGGTGCAAATGGCGGCAAGATTGCGAGAAGATGTCTGGTAAATGAATAATGAAAACTTTTAGTCGCCGGTTTTCCGCACATTGCGGCGAAACCAAGCGAGCGTGCGTCATATCGCTGAGCGTGCGGCTGATAGGTGCACGCTCAGCGATATAACGCACGCTCGGTTAGGTAAGGTAACTAGTCCTAATCCGGCTGCTGCCCATCGTGGGGCTGCCAGGCACAGTCTGTTAGCTCGAAATCCGTGAAGACAGCGGTGAACGATGAGTCTTCGGGGGAGCAGGCGTAGACCCCAAAACTGATTTCTTCACCCGCATCTGCCAGGTGGCAGATGCGCATCTGGTGCCAGACGAGGCCGTCCTGGGAATTCTCAATGCGGAAGTCCTGGCCCCTGCGGCTGAGCCGGTACCACATATAGCCGGTTGATGCAGGTATCTCTGTGGTGGCCCAGTCGGAGTAGCCGCCGTTGGTGACGACCGAACCCAGGTGCTGGAAGTCCTCATTTTCGTATTCGATGGAACCCTTGATCCAGTTTTCACTGTCGAGGTAGACAGCTACACCGCACTGGTCAAAACGGTGCTGGGCGGAATCGAAACTGGCCTTGACGATAAAGGAAAAATACTGGTCCCGGGTTCTGGTTTGCAGGACCGGGGCGTTGTCGTTGCGGAAGTGATAGTAGGTGCGTTGCCACAGATCTGTGCCGGGTTCGGTGGTGATTTCTACCCGGTCTCGCGTGACGGTGTAGTGGCGGGGTGGGCGCGTCCAGGTGAAGGTGGTGAGGTCCATGTCTAGTCTCCTTGTTCTCCGTCGATATTCTCTCGGAGCAGGTCGGCATGGCCTAGGTGCCTGCCCCACTCTTCAATCAGGTGCAGGGCAACCCAGCGGTAGCTGAAGCGGGTGCCGTCCTTGAGGCCACCTTCGCTGAGATCATCCCAGTTGCGCTCAGCCAGCAGCTGGCGGGTAGCTTCCATGCTGGCCTGGAGGTTCTCTAGAACCCGGGGCAGGGGGAGGGATAGGTGCCAGTCGGCGTCCGCATCCTGCTGCCAGTCGAAGGATGCCCACGGCTCAGGTAGGGAGCGGCCGAGCAGGATTTCCTCCCGCCAGTAGTCCTCCACGAACCAGAGGTGCCCGGCCATACCGGCTAGGGTCATGCTGCTGGGGTGCAGGGGAGTTGCAAGGACGGCTTCGTCCAGCCAGGTGCCGTCCGCTCCCTGGAGTTTGCGCAGGAATACCTCCTGCTGAAAACGGATATAACCGAGCACCAGCTCTTTTTCGGAGCCGGTCAGGGGCGGGTCTGTAAAGGGAATTTTCATAGGCTCAGTTTACCGGCGGTACAACGAGCGTGCGCCATTTCGCTGAGCGTGCGCATGGTCGGTGCACGCTCAGCGAAATGACGCACGCTCGGTTAGGGAAGAGGTAGTTGTTAGTCCCAGGTGGGGTTAGCCAGATCCACCCCGGCCCGCTGAGCCTCCGCCTCGATGGCGTCAGCCAACCACTGAGCCAGGCCCGGCTGCTGTGAGTCGTAGTAGCGGGTGAACCGCTCATCGGTAATATAACCGCGTGAGATCAGGTAGTGCTTGGCGGGGGTGACGGGGAAGAACTCGCTCAACAGCTGGCGATGGGCGCGGACGAGCTCGCCCGCCTCGGTGCCGTCCGTCGGCAGGCTGCGGCGTACGGCGTCCGCTAATTTTCCGTCCATCTCAGCAGCGCGATTCTTGTAACCGGCCCAGTCCTCCTGGCTCCAGGTAGCGGTGCGCTGCTGACTGATAGCCCAGTCGTCCGTACCGGCGTAGCGTTCCTCAGCTTCGGCCTGGTAATCGGCAAAATTGGCGTCGCCGAGAACTTCGCCAATTTCGGTGAGGGTGGGTTTCTTATGGGCCATATGGTTTTCCATAAAGGTGTCTTATTCCTTCAACCCAGCCCAAATAGTAATTGGTTGATATAGAGAGCTGGGTGAGCCTGTTTTCTATTTTTTATAGACTTCTCGCCGGTGACCAATTGTTAGAACCAAGATGATGAGCCGGCCTTCTTCGACAGCGTAGATTACCCTGTAGTTACCAACTCTAAGTCTGAGTTCACCATCTCCCCCAACTATTTTCTTGATCCCTGGCGGGTATGGGTTTGATGCAAGCTCTTGGATTTTCTTGGCAATGCGGGTCTGATCGTTTTTATTGATTTTGCGCAGTTCTTTTGCTGCAGAAGGTTTGAAGGTAACTGAATAGTTAGCTGTCATGAGAGCTTAATGCCGAGCTCATCCATGAGCTGGTCAAAGGGGATTTCGTCTTCTTCTTGGCGGGCTTGACGGGCTTTAGCAGCATCAAGTTTGTCTTCAAGTGCTTCGAGTGCTTGATCGAAAAAGACGGGGGAGACAAGGACGGCTCGACGGCGGCCTCTGCTTTCGATAGCAATGGGCTCTCGCTGTACTTCATCAAAGTAGTGGCCGAGGTTCTGGCGAAATTCTGCTGTTCCGGTAGTTGTTGTCATGTACTAAATGTACATTACGTACAGGGTGAGGGCTATGGCTGAGCAAGAATTTTTACCGCCAGCAGTCCTCAACGAACCAGAGGTGCCCGGCCATACCGGCTAGGGTCATGCTGCTGGGGGGGGCAAGAGAGTTGCAAGGACGCTCTCACTCAGCCAGGTGCCGTCCGCGCCCCGGAGCTTACGCAAGAATATCCCCTGTTGAAAACGGATATAGCCAAGCACCAGCTCTTTTTCGGAGCCGGTCAGGGGCAGGTCTGTAAAGGGCATTTTAAAGGCTCAATTTACCGGCGGTACAACGAACGTGCGTCATATCGCTGAGCGTGCGCACTGTCGGTGCACGCTCAGCGATATGACGCACGCTCGGTTAGGGGAGATGCTGTAGTTAGTCCCAGGTGGGGTTAGCCAGGTCCACCCCGGCACGTTCAGCCTCTGCTTCGATAGCGTCGGCCAGCCACTGGGCTAGGCCGGGCTGCTGGGACTCGTAGTAGCTGGTGAACCGCTCATCCGTAACGTAACCGCGTGAGATCAGGTAATGCTTGGCGGGGGTTACGGGGAAGAACTCGCTCAGCAGCTGACGGTGGGCGTGGACGAGCTCGCCCGCCTCGTCGCTGTCTGTCGGCAGGTTGCGGCGTACGGCATCCGCTAGTTTTCCGTCCAGCTCAGCGGCGCGATTCTTGTAACCGGCCCAGTCGGCCTGGCTCCAGCTTGCGGTGCGCTGCTGGCTGATGGCCCAGTCATCTGTGCCGGTGTAGCGTTCCTCAGCTTCTGCCTGGTAGCTGGCAAAGTTGGCATCGCCGAGAACTTCGCCGATTTCGGTGAGGGTGAGTTTCTTGTTCGTCATTTCGTTCTCCATGAGGGTGTCGATAGCAGTGACCATAGCGGAGAGCTGCTGTTGCTGCTCCATGAGGGCCTGGCGTTGCCTGCGGAGGTGCTCCAGGCTGGTTGAGCTACTGGCCAGGGCTTCTTTAATGTCGGTGAGTTTCATGCCGGTTGCCCGGTAGATAAGGATCCGTTGCAGAGTCGCAATATCATCGGGAGTGTACAGCCGATAATTTGACCAGGTACGCTCAGCAGGGGCAACGAGCCCGAGGGATTCCCAATGGTGCAGGGTGCGCACCGTGACACCGAGAGCCTGCGCTACTTCCCCTACTGTGTAGAGGCTTTCTTGATCCTTCATGCTTCCATTGTGGGGCCTAACGTGGCGTGAGGGTCAAGCTCGAACTAAGTTAGATATTGACCGTAGCGAAATTCCTGATATTGGTGGCGGAGACGTTGAGTTCCAGATTGCATAGCAGTTACCCTGAGCGTGTTGCCCTCGCCCGTAAGAGGCGGGGGCATACCCGTGTGTCTTTGGCACAGGAACTAGGGGTAACAGACCGTACTACTCAAAAATATGAAAAAGAGGGTGTCCCTGATTCTGCGGTTAGCCAGTTGGCTCATGTTCTTGGGTACCCGGTTGAGTATTTTTCACGCCAGCCACAGGTGGCGGTTGAAGTTGACGGTGTTAATTTTAGGGCTGGCCGTGCGGCTACTCGCAGTGCGCGTGATTCTGCCGTTGCAGCAGGTGTTACCGGTATTGAGGTCATGCAGTGGGTGGAGGATAAGTTCACCCTACCTTCTATTGTCGTGCCCTCATTCGAGGGGATAGCTCCAAGGGTAGCTGCTCAATTACTTCGTGAGGAGTGGGGACTAGGTACTAAGCCTCTGCCGAATTTGGTGCAGTTGTGCGAGTCGCGGGGTATTAGTGTGATGGTGCTTCCAGAAGCTGCCATGCAAGTCGATGGGTTCTCGCTCTGGTATGAGGGTAAGCCCTTTATTTTTATTGCACGGCAGAAGACGCCCGAGCGGGCTAGGTTTGATATTGCTCATGAACTGGGGCATCTTGTGCTGCACCGGTTTGCCCCTGTTGATGATTCTTCGGCTGGGCAGGAGCGCGAGGCGGATGAGTTCGCGTCTGCTCTATTAATGCCTGAGTCGCTGTTGGCTGAGTATCTCCCTCAGAATGCTTCAGTGGACGATCTTGTAGAAGCTAAGTACATTTTTCAGGTATCTGCCTTTGCCTTGGCAACCTCTTTGCATAAGAGTGGGCGGATGACTGATTGGATTTACCGCAAGGTGTGTATTGAGCTAACACGCCGGGGGTATAGGGACGGCGAGCCCGAGGGCATGGGAGCTTTTGAGCAGTCCCGGCTTTTCCCGCAGGTGTTCACTGCTGATAAGGGCGGTGCTGTGACGGCTGAGCGTATTGCTGTTGATCTTGCGGTGCCAGTTGATGATGTGCTGACCTTGACGTTTAGCACTCGTCTGCGACTTGTGCAGGGGGAAGGCAAGGCTGAAAAGCATAGTGAGAGCGGACGCCCGGCGCTGCGCGTAGTGCGTTAAGTTGAACCCCGATCTGTTAATAGTTAGGGTGTGTGTGCAATTTCGGTTGTTGTCTTACCGGGGTAACTGACGGCGCTATTTCTGCCGAAAGTCTTTGCCTGGCAAGGTGGGGACTAGCTCGAAGAAACGCTCAGTCATGGCAAGCAGTTTACCTGTTTTAACGAAGCCAGCGATGGTGCCTTCACTGAACCTCTCGCCGCGTCCTGCCATGAAGAAATAGAGGGTGAGGTCAGCCAGGCCGCATTCCTCAATGGGGGCGGGGTTCTGGTGGTTCTTCAACCAATTGCTGTAGGGCTCAGAGCCAACACCCATGACGTCGGACAGGAAGGTCATGGCGTCAGAGATTCCGTTCCACAACCACGGGGGAACATCCGAGTAACCTAGTTGGGCGGGGGAGTCCTCAGCGGGGCTTGTTTCTGCACCATCTTTTAAGTTGCGGTGCATGAGGGAAATACCGTCGAAAAGCTGTTCAGCAGTTTTGTTGTCTCTTAATCCCATATACCTATTAAGCCAGATTAGAATAGAAAATCGAAGGGATATCAGCGGTTCGATGTTCAGTAGATATCTTCGATATTGCCGGGAAGTCCACGGTGCGGTTTGGGTGCAGGGTATTGCCCGATTTCACGGATGATTTCGGTATGCCAGGCGCCAGTACTGCCGGTCATAAGTACAACACCTAAGAACCTCTTGTTTTCAGAACTATTTCTGAATAAGCTGTTTGTATGTCTACTCTTACCTACGCTCGAACCTTCAATTCCTCAGAGCTGAGCCGCAACCCTAAACCAGTTTTTGAAGCGGTTGAGTCTCAGCCTGTTCTTGTGACCCGTCGTGATGGTGAAAACCTGGTGCTAATGACTGAGCACGAGGCAGACGAGCGTCGCGATATGTTTGCAATTGCAGCTCAGATTATTGCTGCAACAACACTTGAGGGTGGTTCACTGGCTGAACGTATGGCCACTGTTTTCCCCTGGATGTTAGCGCTCGATACTGGGGACCGTGAGCTTTGCGCCCGTGAACTGATCGACACTGCCCGAGCTGCTTTTGCTACCAACCAGCCAAAGACTTTGCTGGTAGGGGTAACGAGCTGGTTTGAGTCCGCAACTGCCCTTGCTGCTGGGCTGGATGAAGTGGAACCTGAATGGTTGCCTGAGCCTGTGAACTTAGAGGTTCCTTGAAAAACTTATTGCGTTAGCTGTCACTAGCGGAAGAATAAGCCTGTCTAATATTGCTATGATAATCGAAGATGTATTCGAGAGGTGGTGCATGATGGCAGGCCATCAGAATCTTGCTTCAGGAACGAAGTTCCACAGCCGGTGTGACGAGTGTGTAGAGACCTTGCCAGCGATCAGGTTTCACCTGGACGAGGAACGGCAACTGGAAGCAATCGACAGGCATATTACTTGTTCTTCGTTTTCCAGGAATAATCCTTTAGTTGTGCAATTCAGTGTTGGATTAATGGCCTACCATTCACCTTCAAAAGATGTGGTTGATGTGATTCGAGCATGCTCAGCTCACGAGAACTTCCACTACCATGTTGGTGATTATCTGAGGCCCAAAAAGAAGCTACCTGCTCGGGGCATTCGAGTATTAAATAGTGCTGAGGATAGCCACGAAGCGTATGATGAAGCTTGTAGCTACGTTATTGGTGAAGCGTTTGAAAGGTGGCGAGAATGGCATCCGAGAAAATAATTATGAAGAGAGCTCAACTGGCGGCGTCATTTAGCCGGGCCGCCAGAACAACCGTCGAAGGTAAGGCATTTGTTGAGGCGGTCATGGAAAGCTCTCCTGAACAAGCGGAGCTAACGGTGGTTCCTGCTGCTGCTGAAGAGTCCGCAGTTCTAACTTTTCACCGGATCGAACGGCTAAACGTTCCTGTTGTCGTGTTGGTAACCAATGATGGGAATGAAATTGTTGCGCGTAACCTGTTATGGAACAGTCAAGAAGTTAAGACTAGCTCCTACACCGATATCTCTACAGAAATCACAACCTTGGACTGGATGAAGTCTATGGATGAAACTCCAGGTCAGAACTTTGCTGTTACTGGTTCTGAGTTTGCAACTAGAATCAATTCTTTAGCCACTTTGACTGTGGCTTGAAACCACTTATTCGCTTTACCAAAGAAAGACTACTGTACTGTGCCTAACGCTTCTGTAGATTTTGTTGCCGTTGATTTTGAGACTGCAAATGCGAGCCGGGCTTCGGCTTGTGCAGTTGGTTTGACGGTGGTGAGGGGCGGCCAAGTTGTAGAGACTGTGTCGTGGTTAGTGAAGCCTCATGAGTCTGTTGCTGATTTTCATCCCTTAAACGTGAGTATCCACGGTATTACTCCTGCAATGGTTGAGGCTGATGGTGTGGGATGGGTTGAAACTCGCCAGAGAATGCAAGAAATTATCGATGATCTGCCTGTGATTGCTCATAATTCGGGCTTTGATCGGTCAGTGTGGAATCATGCCAATAAGGTTGCTGGTATTGATGAGTTAGCTCCTGATTTTTATTGCACATTGAGCTTGTCTCGTAGGTTGAGTAAGACTGGTGTGATTGAAGGACTGGACCAACACCGTCTTGATGTTCTGGCTGAGTTCTTTGGGCTGGAGCAGCTTCATCATCATGAGGCTGGCGAGGATTCCTTGATGGCAGCTTTGGTTGCTTTACGTTTGGTTGATCTTGTGGGGGCGTCTTCGGTTGAGGACGCTTGGGGCGGGCCAACTAGTTCAGGCATGATTCGTGCTGACCGTGTTCCGGTGCCTCGTAAGGTTCGACGAAATAATGTTCCGTCTGTTGTTCCGGTGGCTCCTGCGCCGGAGGGAATAGCGGGGGAGACTTTTACCTTGACGGGTGGGCTTGACGCTATGACTCGTGAGGAGTGTTTGGCTGCAATTGAGGCTGCAGGTGGCCTTATCGCTAAATCGGTAACGAAGAAAACCACTGTCTTGGTGATTGGCGCCGGGGCTGAGGAAAGTATGCCGCCTTTGCTGGGTGAGAACCGTAAGGAACTTAAGGCTATTTCTTTGATTGAAGCCGGTCAGCGGATTGCGGTGATCGGGGAACCTGATTTGCTTGAGCTACTCAATGAAATTTAGAAATTAGCAGAAGATTATTGTAGTAACCAGTTAAAGTGACTTCTCTATAGCATTAAACTTGGAAAATATATGGGGTGGTAAATTAGCGATTCAACCTAACCTTTGAAGGCTAAAATTTGGTAACCATAGGTAAAAGTATTGATTAATTTTTTATTATTTGTATTCTGTTCTTATTAATCAAATTTGTAAAATATTTGAAGTCATCTTCTGCTGAATCAGGGTTAATAATTCTGTAAATTACTTCCTCATGTGTGGGATCTGTTTTGTTCATGATACTTCCGTAGGCACTAATCTTAATTTGCTTGCCGTTAGAATCCAGCCCCACGGATTGATCAACTAACCTTATCTCAGTAAATTCATTATATTCCAAGGTATACTGGAGGATTTGCAATATAACGTCAGAAATTGCAGCCGTTCCATAACCCTGCTGGAGGTATTTATTGCGAATGGTAGTATCATAGTAGGAGAATGCGATGTTAGAAATTTTATTAAAATGAAAAACATTCTTTACTATCTCGGTTCCAGTTATTCCATTATGAAGCGAAAACGGAAACCTATTTTCTGCGCTTGATTCCCTCAGTTGTACCGGAGACTTCATCTTTATTGTAATTAAATCTAAAGTTGAGTTGTGTAAACTTTTTTCCTCAACCCTATAGGTAAATACCAGGTCCTCTCTTCCCATTGCTTCTTCACGGCAAAATTGAGCTAGGTCGTCTAAGTTATTTGGCCGAATTAAATATTTTTCCATTAAAACTCTGATCCTCTTGACTTGTTCTGTGATGATTTTTATGAAATAATAAATGTTATTTAATATTAATTAAATTCTTCGGTGCTCGATGTGATCAGGTTAGTGATTATCTCAAATTTTTAGCTCGAAGGAAAGTAACTGATTTTTATTTAATTTTGGTATATTTGCCCTGTTGGATAATGAGTTTGCGTAGGCGATAAAGCTCTCGGAGCTAAGCGCCATTTGAAGATATTTGGAATCTACTAGGTTGTTGTTGACTATCAAAGGGTACATATCCGCGCTACATAATCCATCAAACTGCGCTATCGCTACTTTATTGAGATTGGGGCGAATTTTTGAATATAGAATGTCCCCCTTTTTAAATAAGAATTTTCCACTCTTTACACCATCTTCAGCGGCTGTTCTCCAGCCACTGATTTCATCGCGTCCACTAACAATGCTGTCAGGTCCAATGTGTGGCAAATCTTGATATTCAGGTAGTGTCGGGTCAACTAAGCCGGAGCGAATTTCAACAATCTCACCAAGCTTTACAGATTTCGTGGCTTTTGCATATTTCTGATTGAAAATCGCTCTATCAAATTCAATGAAAAGTTCCTGCTGGCGCTCACGCTTCTGTGAGATTATTGTTTGAAGATTCCAAATCTCGATTTGTCTCCTTTGCTCAATAATAGACGGGAGCTCAATTTCAATTCCTTTTAGATCAGCTTGTCCAATATTCTGCTGGGTTCCACCTCGGCCCATTGAGATTAAACGAGGACGCAATTCCAATAACTTGTAAAATAAATATTGTGCAAGAATTACTGACTCGTCAGGAATTGCGAATGCAATAGCTTGTGACGTCGTCAGGTCGACCCCAGCTATACCTAATTTTCCAATTGAACCATACATTGCCACAAGGATTGATCCAGCAGGAACTAATTTAGCAGAGCTGTTTGCTAGACCTGCTTCAGTAATATTTTCTTTAGAAACAGAAACTATTCCATCATTCAAATCAGATATCGAAAGCCAAGGAATATTACCTCCAAAATATTCCGAAACACTTCGTTTAGGTGTTCCTCCGCTACCCCAGCGAGCTATATCACCAAGCCTCACCGTCCTAGTCTCGCTCACAGCCCCATCACCTTCTTCAGCTGCTCGATGTGTTCGCCAATTTCGCGCTGGGTTTGCTCCAGCTCCGCAATAATCTCCTCAGGGGAGCGGTAGGTCACTTCTTCAAAAACCAGCTCCTTATAGCGGTTAATAGAGAGGTCATAGCCCTGCTCCACAATCTCACTCTTAGGAACAGTAAAGGACTTCTCCGTGCGGGCCCGCCCACGCTCAGCATCATCACGCTCAGCCCAGCGCTTCAAAACCTCCGGCAGGTCATTAGCCTCAACCGGGTTCCGCTTATCATCCAGGCTGAACCCATCAGCCTCAACATCAAAGAACCACACCTCATCCGTGCCACCCGAATTCGTCTTCGTAAAGAACAAAATCGCAGTCGACACACCCGCATAAGGCTTAAAGACACCCGAAGGTAACTTCACCACAGCATCCAGCTTCTGGTCCTCAACCAAGGCGCGGCGAACGTCCTTATGCGCCTTCGACGACCCAAATAAAACACCATCCGGCACAATCACCGCAGCCCGTCCACCGGGCTTCAACAACTTCAAAAACAGGGCCAAAAACAGCAACTCAGTCTTCTTAGTCTTAGCGACTTTCAACAAATCCTGGCTTGTCGCCTCATAATCCAAGCTCCCCGCAAACGGCGGATTCGCTAGAATCAAAGAGTACTTCTCGGCGTCCTCACTGGCGCCCTCACTCAAAGAATCACGGTAGCGAATATCAGGGTTATTCACCCCGTGCAACATCATATTCATCGACCCAATACGCAACATGGTCGAATCAAAGTCATACCCGTGGAACATACCCCCATGGAAATGCTCCCGGTGCTTGGCATTTGTAAACGGGTCACGATTCTCACGCACCCACTCAGCAGCTGCCACCAAAAAACCAGCCGTACCGCAGGCAGGGTCCACAATGACGTCCTCAACATCAGGAGCCATCATCGCCACCATCAACTCAATAATGTGTCGCGGAGTGCGGAACTGGCCATTACGACCCGCAACCGACAAATGCGACAGCAGGTACTCATACAAGTCACCACTCGTATCAAGATCATCAAGCGTAATAGCATCAAGCTGGTCAACAACCTTAGCCAACAGGGCAGGAGTAGGAACCTTGAAAGTAGCATCCTTCATATGCTGGGTGTAGGTAGACTCCTCACCACCCAGCTGAGCCCCCAGATTACGCAAGAACGGAAACACACCCGAGGCCATCACATCGAACATGACCTGAGGATCCTGATTCTTAAAATTCTGCCACCGCAACAGCTCCTGACCCTCACCAAACACCGGGTTCTCCACCGGACGGCCAGTCAACCGAGCCTGCTTCTCAGCACGAGTTTGCGCATCATCCAAACGACGAATAAACAGCAGATACGTCAGCTGCTCAATAACCTCTAGCGGGTTAGAAATACCGCCAGAATAGAAGTCATTCCAAATACGATCAATACGTGATTTAGTCTCGCCCGAGATTGCAATAGCCATAGCTCTAAGTATATGGGGTTATACCTCTGGGCAGCCTCTACCCAGGGAAGTGAACCTTGCGTAGACTAGGGAACATGACAGCCAGCGCAGATTCACTGAGACTACAGAAACTCATTGCTGATAACAGCGATGCTATCGGCGCAATCTTCCGCAAGTACGGAGCCACCAACCCCAGGCTTTTCGGTTCAGTCGCGCGTGGGGATGCTCATGCACAGAGCGACATCGACATCATGGTCGACATTGACGACACCAAAGGCGCAACCATCATGAAACTCGCTGGAATTTCAGAATCACTCAGACGGCTCTTAGGTGTCAGGGTTGACGTTGTTACCCCCACAGTTTTGCGAGAGAAAATCTCAGCAGAAGCCAAGAAAGACCTAGTCACCATCTGCTAAAAGATTTCCCTTAAGCCACCTCTGCCGTAGCCCTGATTCGGTTGAGAATCGAGACAATCTCAAAGGCGTCATCGTCCCCGAACATCTCAAGCGGGTCGCCCAAACTCACATAGGGGTCCTCATAGAGTCGCGACGGGTCAACCGTGCCATTCTCACTCAGCTCATCCACAATGCGCTGCACAAACCGAATCTGCGTCGCCGAATACCGTGACTCATCCAAAAAGGCCGCAAAAGCTGCCCGGGCCTCGTCGCTGCTCAAACCCACTAGCGAGCGCACAAACACACCCAGACCCCCGGACTCACGTGCCACCTGCACATTCGCCGGCCCGCCGATACCCGAAGCGTCGATCAAATCAGCCAGAGCCGCAAAATCCTCGTCCGTTAGCTGCTTGCCGCGAAGAACCTTCTGCACAGCAACCGCATCCAGGTGTTCGCGCAGGTACTCCTGCATTTTCTGCTCAAACCGCTCCTGGTTCATACCCACCTGGGTGCGCACAACCTCGACCTCTACCGGGTCGATGAGCTCGTCCTGAAAATTGGTGTAGACAATCTTCTTCTGGCCCCTATCAAGCAGGTGGGTGACACCGCGCAGCTTCTTACGCATGAACTCCAGCAGGGCAGGGGAGACATCCACCCACCAGTCATCTGCGGCCAGCTGCTCCAGGTGTGGCAGGACAGCCGAGATAGCAGGAACCGCTGCCTTAGTCAGCAGGTCCTCGGCGAGGGTCTGGGCCACCTCTTTGGTGCGGGCCAGCGCGGCAGAATCACCGGTGAGGGCAGAGAGCTGAGCCCCGAGCATGAGCAGGTCAAACTGCTTGGCCTCCAGGGTTCCTTCAACCGGCACAGTTGAGGCAACAGCCCCCAAACTCAGCGCCAACTCGGCATCCGCCTCAGAAAGCTGCGCCCAGGCGTCCGCGGATGCAAAACGCTCCACCGCTGCCCGGTGCCGGCGTACCAGCACATTGCCCATATCCAACCTGCCCACAAAGGCAGCCAGGTCAGAGCGCACCGCCACCGCGTAATCGTCCCCAGCACCCACGGTGCCAGAGCCCACCAGGGCCCGGGCCAGCCTCACCCGAGTTTCAAACACCCGCTGGGAAACAGGCTTAGCCAGCTGGCCTTCAGAGCCGGGCAGATCCTGGCTGAAATACTCCAGGTTCTGGCAGAAATCGAAGACCAAAAAGTCCGTCTTATCGGCCCCGGGGCCAAAAACATCGGGAGCCAGGCGGGTGCCTCGCCCCAGCATCTGCCAGAACTTGGTCTTGGCCCGTACCAGCTTGAAAAAGACCAGGTTCAGAATCTCAGGCACATCAATGCCGGTATCGAGCATATCCACACTAATGGCAATGCGGGGCAGAGACTCCGGCTGTGAGAACTTCTCAATCGCCGACTCAGCCGCGTAAGTGCGGTTGGTAATCACCTGGGCGTAGGAGCCGCCGTAGCCGGGGAAGAGCGCGTTAAACCGTTCGTAAATAAAATCTGCGTGGGCCTGGTTCTTGGCGAAAATGATGGTCTTACCTAGCAACTCACCGTCAGCTACCCGGTAGCCGTGCTCCATGAGCGTGGTCAGTACCTTATCGACCGTATCGGCGTTGAAAAGAAAGCGGTTCAGGGCCTCGCTGGTAATCTCATCGGGCACAGAATCGCCCCAGTCAGCAGACTCCCACTGCTCCTGCTCAGCCTCACTGAGCTGGTCATAGCTGATACCCTCGCGCAAGAAACGGGTGCCCACGCTAAAGCCCCGGGCAGGAACCAGGTAACCATTGCTCACCGCCTGATCGAGAGTATAGGCGTCGGTCGGCACACCGGGTTCGAGGTCAAAGAGGGCGTAGGTGTTGAAATCAACCTCGTCCTTAGGGGTAGCGGTGAGCCCCACCAGCAGGGCGTCAAAGTACTCAAAAATCGCTTTGTATTTGGCATAGACCGACCGGTGAGCCTCATCGACCACAATCAAATCGAAGTAACCGGGGCCGAATTCGCGCAGAGTGGCCTCGCCCTCAGCCCGGGTGCGGTTAATGATGTTCAGCATGGTGGGGTAGGTGCTGGCATAGACCCGGCCATTGGCCTGCTTATCTTCCACCAGATTCACCGTAGCCAGATTCGGCAGATGGGCCTTGAAAGCCTTGACCGCTTGATTCACCAGGGCGGTGCGGTCAGCCAGGAACAGGACGCGCTTGACCCACCCGGCGCGCGAAAGCAGGTCCACCAGGGCGATGGTTGTACGGGTCTTACCAGAACCGGTCGCCATCACCAGCAGGGCCTTACGACGCCGGGCATCAAAAGCCTCAGCCACCGAAGCAACAGCCCGCAACTGATAGTCGCGCCCAGCAATCTCAGTATTCACCTGCTGCCCGCTCAACTGCTGGCGGCTGGTCCTGCGCTCAATCAAGAGGGCCAGCTCATCTTCGGTGAGGAAACCCTGCACCTCACGCGGCGGGTAACCGGCCGCGTCATCCCACAGGTAGTGGGTATAGCCGTTGGTGTAGAAAATAACCGGGCGGACACCGGTCGCCGCCTGGAGCGCGTCCGCATATGCTTTGGCCTGGTCGCGACCAATATCTACTGACTCCCGCGCCCGCTTGGCCTCAACCAAGCCGAGGGGGCGGCCGTCCCTGCCCCACAGCACATAATCAACCCGGCCCGACCCACTGGGGGTGGGCAACCCCGTCACCGGGTACTCACGGTCCCGCTTATGAGCAAGGGGCCAGCCAGCCTCATTCAGGAGCAAATCGATGAAGTAGTCGCGGGTCTCCGCCTCGTTGTAGTCGTGGGTATCTGGCAGGGTCTTAGCCGCCTGGGCTTCAGCCAACTGGGCTCGAAGACGCTCCAGCTCGGCGTCCATAGCATCCACCCTCGCCTGGTGCTCAGCTGCTATCCTCTCCATCTCAGCCGTGCGTTCTGCTTCAGCCTCAGCCATGCGCTGCTGGGTTAGGGCTCGCTGCTCCGCCTGACGGCGTAGTGTGGGAATCAGCTGGCGGTCAAAAGCCCTACCCATAGGGGCTAGGGCTGGGTTTGCCGAATGGTTATACACGCCCCAGACCATCAGGTGATACAGGTCGGTAACTGCCCGCTCGGCGTCCCGCTCAGACAGCACTTTCCGTGAATTGTGGGCCGCATCGTTTCCCAGATGGCGGATGGTCTTGAACTTCAGACGCTTGTCATTGTCGAGATATACCGAGAAAGCCTCATTGCTGGTCAGGGTTGCCAAAGTGGCTTGCTCCGGGCGATAGATGCCCCGCACCCGGTAAATATGCTCAACCAAACCCTCGATAGCCCGCCGGGCGTAGAAGCAGGCGGTAGGCGCGTCCGTCACCAAATAACCCTCAGCCTTGGCGCAATCCTGGTAGAGCTCCGGCAGGGCCTGGTAAACAAAAGCAAAGTTAGACATAGCGCCTCGTGACTGTGCGAGAAGGTGTAGGTGCAATCACACATATTTTAGCCTGGTCAGCGCTTGGAAGGGGACCTGATTTCCAAAAAGGGACCGCACATTATGCGGTCCCTTTTTGGAAATCAGGTCCCCTTGGGGGGCGGGCGTGAGCAGGGGCCTGCTCCGCCCTCCCTACTCGTCCGCCTCCGCGAACTGCGAGTTGTAGAGCTCGGCGTAGAAGCCGCCTCGCTCCAGCAGCTCAGCGTGGGAGCCGGATTCGACGATGTCTCCGTCGCGCATAGCGAAGATGACGTCGGCGTCGCGAATGGTGGAGAGACGGTGGGCAATCACGAAGGAGGTCTTACCAACCGCCAGCTGGCCCAGGGCCCGGGCAATCAGCAGCTCGGTGCGGGTATCAACCGATGAAGTTGCCTCATCAAGAATCAGCAGCGGCTTATTGGCCACCATGGCGCGGGCAATCGTGACCAGCTGCTTCTGCCCGGCAGAAAGCTGGGTCTGGTCGGTCAGTACCGTGTCGTACCCGTCGTGCAGCTGCGATACCAGCTCGTCCAGGCCAACCGAGGCCATGACCTCATCCAGGCGCTCCTGGCTGACCTCCCCAGCCCCGTAGACCACGTTCTCCCGCAGGGTGCCCTCAAAGAGCCAGGTATCTTGCAGCACCATGGCAAAGAGGGAATCAACCTGCTCACGGGTCAGGTCGGTGGTGGGCACCCCGTCAATGCGAATCTGCCCCGAGTCGAGCTCGTAGAAGCGCATGAGCAGGTTGACCAGGGTGGTCTTACCGGCCCCGGTTGGGCCCACAATCGCCACCTTCTGGCCGGGAGCCACCGAGGCGGTAAAGCCGTGGATAATCTCCTTGCCCGGCTCGTAGCTGAACCGCACGTCCTCAAAATCCACAGCGCCGCGCACGGGGTTCGGCAGGGGGGTGCTCTTGGCGGACTCGTCCTCCAGCTCCTCGGCCTCCAAGAACTCAAAGACGCGAGCGCCTGCAGCCGCCGCCGATTGCAGGGAGGTAGCCGACTGGGCGAGCTGGCCTAGGGGGTTGGTGAAGAGGCGGACATAGACGATGAAGGCGACGATGACGCCGAAGGTAATGGTGTTGTTCAGAACCAGGGCGGCACCAACCACGCAGACCACCACATAGCCCAGGTTGCCGATGAAGCCCATGAGGGGGAACATGAGACCCGAGAAGAACATGGACTTCCAGGCCACCCGGTAGAGGTCGCTATTGCGGTCGGCAAATTCGGCGCGGGCGCCTGCCTCCCCGTTGTAGGCGCGAATCATGGAATGGCCGCTGAGGGTTTCTTCAATGTGGCCATTGAGCTTACCCAGGAGCTGCTGCTGGGCCACGAAGTATTTCTGGCTGCGGGTCAGTACGAAGCCGGAGGTCACAATGCCGAGTAGGGAGGCGGCGATAGCGGCGAGGGCCATGCGCCAGTCGGTTACAAACATCATGACGGCTGAGCCCACCAGGGTAACCACGCCGGTGATGGTGGTAGCCAGGGAGTTGTTGAGGGTCTGCTGCAGGGTGTCGACGTCGTTGGTCACGCGCGAGAGGGTGTCGCCGGTAGAACCCTTGTCCATGTAGGCCAGGGGGAGCCGGTCGATTTTGCGGTCCAGGTCGTGGCGCATGGAGCGCGATACCCAGACGGTTGAGCGGGCCATAATCTGCCCCTCCACCAGACTCAGGATCAGGGAGGCCACCAGCATGCCGATAGAGATCCACATGAGGCGGTAGATTTCGCCCATATCCAGCTGGCCGGTGAAGCCCTTTTGAATCTCGTCCGTAATGGCCGACAGGAACTGCGGGGCAACAATGGTGAGAATCACCCCGATGACGGCAGCGACAATAGCGACCACCATGCCCGGCAGCACCGGGCGCAGGTAGGCAAGGAGCTTGCCCATAGTCTGCTTAAAAGGGGCGGACGCCTGCCCCGGCATGGGTGCGCGCGGCGGGCCGCCGGGCCCGCCGTGACCTCCGGGGCGTCCTGCCTTCTCGCTTTTGAGCTGGCTATCGCGCAGCTGCTCAGAAGACTCAAGGCCCCGGCGTGCTGACTCTAGCTCTTCGGGGGTAAAGACTGGTGACTGGCTCATGAGCGAAGTTCCTCCTCAGAGAGCTGGGACAGGGCAATATCCTGGTAGACCTCATTGGTAGCCAGTAGTTCCTCGTGGGTGCCAGAGCCAACCAGGCGGCCCTTATCGAGTACCAGAATCTTGTCGGCCTCCCGTACCGTACCGATACGCTGGGCCACCACCACAATGGTTGCCCCCTTGGCGGAGTCCTTGAGCTGGCTGCGAATATCCCGCTCGGTCTTATAGTCCAGGGCTGAGAAGGAGTCATCGAAAATCATGATCTCCCCGCCGCGGGCAAAAGCCCTGGCCATCGACAGGCGCTGCCGCTGGCCACCCGAGAAGTTCTTGCCGTTCTGGGCAACCGCCGAGGCGTAGCCGTCCTCTTTCTTCCCCACGAACTCAGCTGCCGCAGCAGCGTGAGCCGCCGCCACCACGTCCTCGGGGGTCACCGGGTGCAGGCCTTCGCCCAGGGCCAGGTTCGAGGCCACCGAGCCAGAGAAGAGCACACTCTTTTGGGGCACATAGGCCAGGCGGTCGCGCAGGTCCTTCTGGTTCCAGTCGCGCACATCAACGCCGTCCACCAGTACCGACCCCTCGCGCACATCGGCAAAACGCGGAATCAGATTTACCAGGGTCGACTTGCCCGAGCCGGTTGAGCCGATAATCGCCACGGTCTCGCCCGGGGCAGCCGTAAAGGAAATCGAATGCAGGGCGTCCCCGTCAGCCTCGGGGTAGCGGAAGGACACGTCCCTAAACTCCAGGGAACCTGCCGGGGCAACCCCAGCGCTCGCGCCGCCGTCCACAATCGCGGGCTCGGTGGAGAGCACCTCGCGGATACGACGCCAGGCAACCAGCGCTCGCGGGCCCATCACGAAAATAACGGTCATCATCATGAAGCTGGTCACCACCTGCAGGGCGTAAGTGGAGAAGACCACCATCTGCCCAAAGAGGGTGACGCGCTCGGTCAGGTCGGCGGTGCCGTCAATCAGCACAGCACCCAGCACATAGATGGAGAGGGACAGGCCCGTCATGATGGCGGTCAGCAGGGGCATGATGAAGGCCATGGTGGAGTTGACGAAGAGGGTGGTGTTGCGCAGGTCGGTGTTGACCTCTTCAAAGCGCTCTTTGTGGAAGTCCCCGGTGGTGTAGGCCCGAATGACGCGCAGACCGGTCAGGTGCTCGCGGGTTACCCGGTTGAGACGGTCGGTGATTTTCTGCATGCGCATCATGCGGGGGATTGCCAGGCCCATGGCGACGCCCAGCACCAGCAGGGTGGCGAGGACGGCGATCCCGGTAGGGATGGTCCAGGTCAGCGACTGGGTAGCGATTTTGGAGCTAGCCCAGACCGCCATGATGGGGGCCTTAATGCTCATCTGCAGGCCCATGACCACAAACATCTGCACCTGGGTGACATCGTTGGTGGAGCGGGTGATGAGGCTGTCGGTGCCGATGTGGTTCACCTCGGCGCTGGAGAGGTCAAAGGTCTTGTTGTAGACCCCGGCCCGCATGCGCCGGGCTAGAGTGGTACCGAAAATTGCGGTGCAGAAGCCGGTGATAATGGCACAGACCATAGAGGCCAAGGCTGCTGCCAGCATGAGAGTGCCGTCTGAGGTGACGTCCCTCAGCTCAGACCCGGGGGTTGAGATAGTGAGGGTGATGTTTTCCATGTACTCGGGTACCTTGAGGTCAAGGTAGACCTGAGCCACGATGGACAGCACCGCCACCAGGACGAGTAACCATTCTCGCCGGTGAATGAATTGGGTGATTTTCATGGAATCCTAGGGCGTTTTCGTCAAAGAAAAAAGGTGCATCTCTGCACCTTCGTCCTTTCTATTATGCCCCTCTTGGCTGAGCTTGCCTAGATTCTTTACCGGTCAAGGCCCCGGGCGGCCAGGGCGTCGCCGGTTTCTTGGGCGTAGGCCACTGTGGCAATCACTAGGGGAATGAAAAGCCGGAACTGGGCGACCTTGATCCCGCGGGCGGCCACCGCCGCCTGAATCAGCTGCCAGCTATCCATAATCACCGGAATAGAACGCACCATCAGGGCCAGAGCCAGCCCCACCCGCTCAGGGGAGCCACCCACCCACTTCAGGGGGGTGCACAGCCAGATAAACCCGTCAATCAAGACCGGCATAGGGGTTGACCACAGCAGCACCTTTGAAGCTGCAATCATGGTGAGTAGGGTCAGCAGGACGTCCGCCCCCGACTCAATCTTGCCGCTCACCAGGTAGTAGACCAACAGAATTGCCAGCAACCAGGAAAGAGAAACCAGGGACTGCACCCAGGTGCGCCAGGGAATTTTTGCCAGAGCCCCAAGAGTCAGCACCAGCGCGAGGGCCGCAAGGCCAAACCCCCAATGGCTGGTAGCTGCCAGGTAGATGCCCAGCAGAAGAATGAAGACACCTTTGACCCACAGGGGTGCACGGTGCACCGGGGTGCCGAGGGGCTGGTAGGTGCCAAAGAGCTGGTTGGCAATGTTCACACATGCCCCCCGGGACGTTGGGGCTCAGCAGATTCAGGTGGGGCAGGGAAGTCCGTGGCACACCAGCGCTGGTAATCTGCCAGGACGCCTGCCGCCGGCCCCTGCGCCAGCAAGCGGCCCTCGTGGATGACGATTGCCTCATCGCAGGTAGCTGCCAGGTCAAGATCGTGGGTGGAGATGACCTGCTGCTGGGGAAGGGAATCGAGCAGGTCAAATAGCCTCAACCTATTCTTGAGGTCTAAAAGAGTTGTGGGTTCATCTAAAAGTAGAACCTTAGGGTCTACTGCAAGTACAGCAGCTAGGGCGGTCAACTGCTTTTCACCGCCTGAGAGGTTATAGACAGAGTCAAAAGCGCGGTGCTCAACCCCGCGCTCAGCAAGGGCCTCCAGAGCAGCGGCGCGGCGGGCGTCCTTGCCCTTGATGTGCTGAAGGGAGAGCTCGACATCCTCAACCCCCGTCGGCATCACCAGCTGGGCGCCGGGGTCTGAAAAGAGCATACCCACCCGCGAGCGCACCGCAGGTAGATGCTCGCTCACGCTCACCCCGTGTACGGTGACCTCGCCCGAGGTGAGCTGGGAGAGCCCGTTGAAGAGTCGTAGGAAGGTTGACTTGCCCGAGCCGTTGAGGCCGAGCACTGCGGTGCGCGGGGCAGAGAGCTCCACGGTGATGTTGTGTAAGAGAGTGCGGTTGCTGGTGCCGGTGTCAACGGTAACGGTGGCTGAGCGGGTGGCAAGCAGCCCGTCGTCCGAAAACTGGGCCGACGGGCTTGCAGCGCTTGCGCGTGAAGAGCGAGAAAAAAACACGGGCTCTATCGTACCTAGCGGCGGGCCAGGGTGGGGAAGGCCCGGTGCACAGCCAGGGCAACCAGCACGGCTACCAGGCACTTAATGAGATCGCCGGGGATGTAAATCAGGGCAGCGGCAACGGCAGCGCCCAGTTCAAGGTCGGCGTTGATCATCATGCCGGCAACACCAAAGACCTGGATGATGGCAAAACCTGCCAGTACAGCCACCACAAAGGCGCCAAACAGGCCGGCCCCGCTCATACGGCGGCGCAGGGCTGCGTAGGCAAGCCCGCCGGTAATCAGGGCACCGGGAATAAAGCCCAGCAGGTAGCCAAAGGAGGGGGAGACAATAGTGCCGAAGCCGCCCTTACCCCCAGAGAAAACCGGAAGGCCAATCAGGCCAGCGACGACATACAGGGTAACGGCAAGGGCAGCGCGGGTACCACCCAGGGTCAGGGCTGCGATATAAATCGCCAGGGTCTGGAGGGTAATCGGAACAGCAGCCGGGCCCACCGGGATAGCGGGCAACAGGGCGCATACGGTAATAAAAGCGGCAAAAACAGCGATAAGAGCCAGATCGCGACCGGGATTGGCAGCGGCGCGCGCCGGGCGCGCGGAAGTCTGTGATGATGTCATGCCCACTACTATAAACAGGTTTTGAACACCGTTCAAAAACTCTGCCTTTCTTTCACTTCTGTGACGCCAGCCCGAACCAACGCCCCGGTGGCCCTTCCAACATCGACCAGCACCACACCGGGGCGGTAAGATAGATAGCTGGCCAACCCACCCCCCACCCAAGGAGCAGACCCGTGCTGTCAGTCAACAACCTCGAACTGCGAGCTGGCGCTCGCCTGCTCATGGAGGACGTCACCTTCCGCATCGATAAGGGCGATAAGGTCGGTCTCGTGGGCCGAAACGGCGCCGGTAAAACCACCATGACCAAGGTGCTGGCCGGGCTGACCCTGCCCGCTGACGGTACCGTCACCCGCGGCGGCACCATCGGCTACCTGCCCCAGGACCCCAAGGTCGATGACATGACCCAGCTCGCCAAGGACCGCATTTTCTCGGCCCGCGGCCTGGACGGGGTTGCCCGCAAAATGCGCCAGGCCCAGGAAATGATGGCCAGCGAAGACCCCGCAGAGCACGCCAAGGGCATGCGCCGCTACGACCGGCTCGAAGCTGAGTTCATTGCCGGTGGCGGCTATGCGGCCGAGTCCGAGGCAGCTACCATCACCGCCAATCTTGACCTGCCCGAGCGCGTCCTCAACCAGCCCCTGTCCACCCTCTCCGGTGGTCAGCGTCGCCGCGTCGAACTGGCCCGCATTCTCTTTGCCAATGCTGACACCATGCTGCTCGATGAGCCCACCAACCACCTCGATGCCGACTCTGTGGTCTGGCTGCGCGAGTTTTTGAAGAACTACCAGGGCGGCATCCTGGTCATCTCCCACGACGTGGAACTGATGGAACTGGTCGTCAACAAGGTCTTCTACCTGGACGCCAACCGCTGCGTCATCGATATCTACAACATGGGCTGGAAGAACTACCTGCTGCAGCGCGAGCAGGACGAGGCCCGCCGCAAGCGCGAGCGCGCCAACGCCCAGAAAAAGGCCTCGGCCCTGATGGAGCAGGCCAACAAGATGCGCGCCAAGGCAACCAAGGCGGTTGCAGCCCAGCAGATGATCAAGCGCGCCGAAAAGCTCATGCGCGGGCTGGAAGAAGAGCGCCAGGTCGATAAGGTAGCCGCGATTCGCTTCCCCGACCCTGCCTCCTGCGGCAAGACACCCCTGTCGGCGACGGGGCTGTCCAAGAGCTATGGCTCCCTCGAAATTTTCACCGACGTGGATTTGGCCATTGACCGCGGCTCGCGCGTGGTGGTGCTGGGCTTTAACGGCGCCGGTAAGACCACCCTGCTGCGCATGCTGGCTAAGAGCACCCAGCCTGATACCGGCGAGGTCATCTACGGCCACGGGGCCAAGGTGGGCTACTTTGCCCAGGAACACGAGATTCTGGATCACGACCGCACCGTCTTTGAGAACATGAAGTCAGCGGCCCCCGACCTTGATGACACCCGCGTCCGCACCATTCTCGGCTCCTTCCTCTTCTCGGGGGACGATGTCGATAAGCCCGCAGGCGTGCTCTCCGGCGGTGAGAAAACCCGCCTGTCGCTGGCAACCCTGGTGGCCTCGTCCGCCAATGTTCTGCTGCTCGATGAGCCCACCAATAACCTCGACCCGGCCTCGCGCGAAGAGATTTTGAACGCCCTGAAGAACTATCGGGGGGCCATTGTGATGGTTTCCCATGATGAGGGGGCAGTTGAGGCCCTTGACCCCGAGCGCGTGCTACTGCTGCCCGATGCGGTAGAAGATTTGTGGAGCAAGGAATACCAGGACCTCATCTCCCTGGCTTAGGCAGGAATGAGCGGACGCCCGCCCCGCCCGGTAGCTGACCGGGCGGGGCGGTCTTGTATCGACGCCCCTTCTTTGGTCCGTACAAATAGGCTTGTGTGTCTGTTTCTTACGCAAGCCCACTGTTGGGGCCACCACACTCTACGAAAAAGGCCTGTGTGTTTCGTGGGTTTTTTGTTCCCAAACAAAGGTCACGAAATGATAACGGCCCTATTTTGCTAGTGCAGGGTGGGCCAATCGGCGTAGAGTAAATACCAGCTTCGGAAGCCAATCTTCCCCAGCTACACCTCAAGAACACCGCCTCACCGATGAGGCGGCACACAAATCCAACACCGACGTTGGGCCGAACCTTGAAAGGATGATTCTATGCTGGAATCACACGACGTACGTTACCCCGAAATCGCTGAAGAGGGCGTAGAGGTCGACGTTTTCTGGACCGAAGACTAAACATCGTTCGCCTCAGCGGCACAGATATATTTTTGTTTTCCTTCCCACCTCACCTCAATGAGTGACTACATAGAAGTGATACACGGGTGAAAGACAGGGGCCCGGCACCATACGGTGCCGGGTCCCTATCTTTGCCTGAAGTCTTAGGCTCTGGTGAAGAAGCCGCTGATCAGCTGGGTGGGGTAGCTGGTGAGGAAACCGAAAAAGGCCAGGGTGTAGGCCCCGATATAGACGGTTAGGGCTGCGGTGAGGAAGTTCTCGCGGGCTGAGCCAGCATCACCCAGGATAGGTAGGGCCATGTAGCCGCTCTTGCGCCAGAGCTTGCTGGGCACAACGGGCTTGATGGTGACGGGCCAGAAGGGGTTAACCCCGCGGGTGGTCAGGGCATCACCCAGAATGTGGGCGGTCGCCCCGGTAAGAACCGCCCAGGGCATCAGAGCCAGTGAATCGGTATAGATGGTTCCGGCAATAACCGCGAGCGCCCCCAGCCAGCCTCCCGGTGCCTTGAAGGTGCGCAGGGCCAGGCCGCCAGCAAAACCGGCTAGAGCCAGGGCTAGGACGGGGATACCCGCGTAGGTCAGGCGGTCGGCAAAAAAGGCCAGGGCCCAAAAGGCTGCTAGGCCAACCAGAGAATGGGTTCCCTTGCGGTGGCCGCCCGAGAGCCGCCCCACCAACAGGGCAACCCAGCGACTGACCGGCGGAATCGAGTGGGCGATGGTGCCGTTATGGTGATCAATATCGGGGAGCATGCCCGCACCGGCAGCCGCTAGGGTAGTGACGGCCAGGGTGGTGGGGTCATCAATGCCCAAGACTCCCGCCTCGTTGAGGGCTAGCCAGGCTGCTGCTGCGCTAATGGAGTGGGAATAACCCATCATGATGGTGCGATCCTTATGAATAATCCTCTGGAAGTGAAAGCACCACTTTAACACAGTTTCGAATATTTGTTCTAAAAGGACGCCGGTGGTCACGGAGTGAGCATAGCTGGGGGAGTGTTCGCCCAGAGCGAGCAAGAAGCGTAGACTGAAACTAGGACCACCCCGCCCCGGCAGCCCTGCCGGGGGCGAGCGTCCTTACACCCACCACAACTACATACCGAAAGTCCTTCGTTGAACCAACATACCCAAGGGTCAGACCCCCAGACCCCTGCTGAAACTTCAACCGACATGCTCTACCAGATCGACGACACCCCACCCCTCGGTGTCTCTATCCTGCTAGCCCTCCAGCACATCCTGGCAGCCTTCGCCGGAATCATCGCAGTACCCCTGGTCGTCTGTACCGCCCTCGGCTTTAACGTCGCCCAAACCTCACTGATGGTCAGCGCCTCCATCTTCGTCGCGGGCCTCACCACCTTCATCCAGTCCCGCGGCATCGGCCCCGTGGGCGCTCGCGTGCCCGGCATGATGGGCACCGACTTCACCTTCGTCAACCCCACCATCGCGGTTGGCTCCCAGTTCGGCATGGCCGGAATCGTGGCCGCCACCATCAGCGCCTCACTGGTTGAGATTGTGCTCTCCCGCTTCATTAAGCCCCTGATGCGCTTCTTCCCGCCGCTGATTACCGGTACCGTGGTGGCCCTCATCGGCATCACCCTGCTACCGGTCTCTATGGACTGGGCAGCAGGCGGTGCGGGCTCCGAAGACTACGGCTCCTTGCAGAACCTCACCATCGCCTTCGGCGTCATGGCCCTCACCCTCGCAATCGCCCACTTTGGCCGCGGTATTCTGCGCGCTGCTGCCGTCTTTATCGGCATGGTCGCCGGCTACCTGGTCTGCATTCCCCTGGGCCTAGTTGACCTTTCTGTCGTCTCAGACGCCGCCTGGTTCGCCCTGCCCAACATCTTCGCCTACGGCCTGCACTTTGACCTGGCCTCCACCCTGGCCTTCGTCCCCGCCTACATCGTCTCCACCATCGGAACGGTCGGCATCATGATGGCTATCGGCCAGGCCTCCGGCGCCACACTCGACAGCAAGCGCGTCTCTAACGGCGTACTTGCGGACGGCGTCGGCTCAGCTTTAGCAGGCGCTTTCGGCGCGGGCCCCAACACCGCCTTCTCCCAGAACGTCGGCCTGATTACCCTCACCAAGGTAGCTTCCCGCCGCGTCATGATTACCGCAGGTATTATCCTGGCTATCCTCGGTGTCTTCCCCAAGCTCTCAGCCCTGATTTCCGTGATGCCCCAGCCCGTCCTCGGCGGTGCAGGCGTCATCATGTTCGGTCTGGTCGCAGCCCAGGGCATCAAAACCCTCACCACCATCGAACTGGGCGACCGCGAACTGCTCATCGTCTCGGTGGCCTTCGCCCTGGGTATTGGCGTGACTGTGCGCCCCGATATGCTCGCCAACCTGCCCACCGCCCTGCAGATGATTCTCTCCTCCGGTATCTCCACCGGAACCCTGGCAGCCCTGCTGCTCAACATCATCCTGGTTGACCGAAAGAAGAAAACCGCATGAAACTCCTCGAAGACCGCATCCGTCGCGACGGCCGCATCCTGCCCGGCAACATCCTCAAAGTCGACCAGTTTGTCAACCACCAGGTCGACCCCCAGCTCATGATGGACATGGGCCGCGACTTCGCCGAGCACTTCAAGGACGCCGGAATCACCCGCGTCCTCACCCTCGAAGTCTCCGGCATCTCTATGGCCATGACCGCCGCCCTGCACCTGGGTGTGCCCATGGTCTTTGCCAAGAAGATTTCCTCCAAAACCCTCTCCACCGACACCTACCACTCCAAGGTCTTCTCGTACACCAAGAAAATTGAGTACGACATCCGCATCGACAAGCGTTTTGTCACCCCCGAAGACCGCATCCTGATTATCGATGACTTCCTCGCCAACGGCCAGGCCCTGCACGGCCTAACCCACCTCTGCGAACAGGGCGGGGCCCAGGTAGCCGGCATCGGTATCGCCATCGAAAAGGTCTTCCAGGGCGGCGGCAAAGAATTCCGCGACCGCGGCTACGACGTCTACTCCCTGGCCATGATCGACCACTTCACCGACGACGGGGTGGTCTTTACCCACGAGGTAGAAAAAACCCAGTAGCACAGCAAGCAGCTCAAGAAAATGCTCCCCTCCACCTGAAGCGGTGGAGGGGAGCATTTTCTTTTCTCAATCACCCACAAAGCCTAGCGGTAGAGCTGCTCATCGAGCAGGGCGTCCTCCACCTCTTCATCGGTAATCTTCTTACTGCGCTTAGGGGCCTTAGGGCGCACAATGGACTTCATATGCGCGGGCATATCATCCACAAACTCCATGCGGCGGCGCACCACCTCTTCGTCCTCATCGCCGATATAGGTGCCATCAGCATCGTAGAACTGACCAAAATAGGCCTCAAGCTCAGCGGCAACCTGCGCATCGAGCTCATCGTTGCGCACCTTCTGGCGGGCAGACCAGAAATAGGCAATATAGAACATGGCCGCAAAACAGTACCACTGCACCGAATACGACAGGTTCGGCCCGTAATCTTCCTCCGGCTTATCCTTAGCAATCGGGGCGCTCGCCGGGGCCGGGCTCTCAGAAGCCATCACACCGTAATTGACCGTATCGAGATCAAGACCGGTCACCTCAGCAACCTCGGGAAGGTCAATACTGGTAATCTGCCCATCTACCGATGAAGCACCCGTATCAATCTCACCCTCCACCAGGCGCACCGTAATGGTCACCTGCCCAGCCGGGGGAGCAGGCACCGGAGAAGCCGTCGAACCGGCATCCCCAAACGCAGCCTCCATCCAGCCGCGGTTGACCACCACAATATGGCCCTGATCGGTCTGGAAAGGTACCAGCACCTCATACCCGTTCAACCCGTTATAGGGCCGATTGCGCACCAGCAACTGGTGCTCACTCAGGTACTGGCCGGTCATGGTCACCGGCTGCCAGCGCAGCTCAGAATGAGCGGACGCAAACAGGCTAGAATCGTCCGCAAAATCCAGGGGAGCGGCATCATAGTTCTGCGAAATACGCTCATTCGAAAAATCAAGCGCCTCCTTGCGGCTCATCTGCCAGCTCGCCAAATACAGGCACACCAGCGAGGCGACCACCGTCAGCACAAACAGGCCAACCCACTTACCAGAGAGCAAAAAACCGTATTTCTTCACAAGCAACCACCCTATCCCAGAGGGACAGTCTGCTTCCAAAAACTACGCGCCACCAAAAAATCCTGCAAATACTGCACGTGCTCCTCACAGGCCGCCCAGCTCTTGAGCCGCTCCGGGGCATGCACCTTCGGGTTGTTCCACAGCACCTCAAAACGAGCCTGCTCCTGGCAGCCCTTACGGCTACACTTCACAAACTCAGGCCCCTGGCCACTGCTATCTGCCTGACCCTGATTCAAAGAACCTAAAATATCCACCCGCTACTCCTTACCGTCCTCATCAAAAACCACTTCACCATCAATAATCATCGGCTCACCAGAACCCTCAGCTCCGAAGTCTGCCGGGTGAGCGCTCGCCTGGGTGTGGCTATCAGCTGGCCCACCGGCGTCCGCCCCCTCAGCCGCAGCGGCACGAGCCGCCCGATCAGCCTGCGCCGCCTCAATAGCAGCCTGCTGCTCCGGTGGCAGCATGGCAGAAAAACCGCCACCACCCTGCTTAGCCTCACCGTTAGCCACCACCACAGCCGTCCAAGGAATAATCGCAGCCGCCGCCAGGCACACCCACTGCCACACACCGTCCACCATCACCGCAGCAATAATAAAAACAATGCGCAAAAACATCTTGAAGGCATATACCTTAGCCCGCGAACTAACCCCCACCGACTGCCGCTCAGCAGCGTCCGTAATCTCAAAAACCTCAGAATCGCCCGAAGAATACCCGGCAGCCTTCAAATCCTCAGCAGTCCAATACTTCTGCGCCACCGGCACCCTCCTCACACAGGCTCAAACTCACCCCACCAGTCTACCCCTCGCACCCACACCCCGCCCGACCCCCTAACCAAACCCGCCAGGCCAAATAACACGCGCCTACTTGAACAAACCACCACTTTTTTCTCAAGAGCGTAAGATAGGGGCAGAAACAAAACCCCACAACAAGGTGAAACAATGACCAACCCCACCGTACTCATCACCGGCGGCAACCGCGGCATCGGCCACGCCATCGCCACCGAATTCAAAAAAGCCGGCTACAACGTCGCCATCACCTACCGCAGCGGCGAACCCCCCGCCGACTTCTTCGCCGTCAAAGCAGACGTCACCGACTCAGCCTCCATCGACGCAGCCTTTACCGCCGTCGAAGCAGAATTCGGCCCCGTCGGCGTCGTCATCGCCAACGCAGGTATCACTAAAGACACCCTGCTCATGCGCATGAAAGAAGACGACTTCACCTCCGTCATCGACACCAACCTCACCGGCGCCTTCCGCGTCGCCCAGCGCGCCACCAAGGGCCTGCTCAAAAACAAGGGCGGCCGCATCATCTTCATCTCCTCCGTTGTCGGCCTCTACGGCAACCCCGGCCAGGTCAACTACTCAGCCTCCAAAGCCGGACTCGTCGGCATGGCCCGCTCCATCACCCGCGAACTCGGCGCCCGCAACATCACCGCCAACGTCATCGCCCCTGGCTTCATCAAAACCGACATGACCGACCAACTCTCCGACGACCTCAAAAAGCAGTACACCGACTCCATCCCCGCCCGCCGCTTCGCCGAACCCAAAGAAATCGCCGACGTAGCCCTCTTCCTCGCCTCCGACGCCGCAGGGTACATCTCAGGTGCCGTGATTCCCGTCGACGGTGGCCTGGGTATGGGGCACTAAACGGGTAAACAATCGCAACCGGGCCGGTGTGTGCCCGTCCGCGACCCTCTCACCCTTCCCAGGCTGCTGTGTACGCCAGAGCGGGGGCGGTAGCTCCCCGGCAGCCGGCTGGCTGGGGCTGGCATGAATCGCTGTGATGAGTGCCGATATTCCGAGCAAGCGAGGAAAATAATCTCGGCGCGAATCTGGCGAGCTTGCGAGCCAGCTAGCGAACCGGCGAGAAGGTTAGCCGGCAGAGGGGAGCTACCGCCCATTGCTACTTAAACAATTCATTTGTACAACGCTTATAAGGACTAAGAATGTCACTTCAGAACAAGACCATTATCATTACCGGTTCCTCCCGCGGCGTGGGCGCAGACACCGCCCAGATTCTTGCCGCCCAGGGAGCCAACATCATCGTCAACTACCGCTCCAAGGCCCCCCGTGCCACCAAGGTTGTTGCCGCCATTGAAGAAGCCGGTGGCAAGGCCGTTGCCGTACAGGGCGACGTGACCAAGGCTGAGGACGCCGCCGCCCTGGTAGAGGCTGCCATCGAAAACTTCGGCTCCCTGGACTACCTCATTCTCAACGCCTCTGGCGGCATGGAAGCCGGCATGCCCGACGACTACGCCATGGTGCTCAACCGCGACTCCCAGCTGCGCCTGGCCCGCCTGGCAGCTGAAAAGATGCCCGAGGGTGGCCGTATCGTCTTTGTGACCAGCCACCAGGCCCACTTCATCCGCGAAGTAGAGACCATGCCCGAGTACAAGCCGGTTGCTGAGTCCAAGCGCGCCGGCGAGGACGCCCTGCTAGCAGAAATCCCCGCCCTTACCGAAAAGGGCATCTCCCTGGTGGTTGTCTCCGCCGACATGATTGAAGGTACCGTCACCGCGGCCCTACTCAACCGCCTGCACCCCGGCGCCATTGAGGCCCGCCGTGAAGAAGCCGGCAAACTTTACACCGTCAACGAGTTTGCCCAGGAAGTTGCCAAGATGGTAACTGCCGACGTTGAAACCGGCCACATCGAGCTGGTCGGCGGCGCAGGCGGCTTCATTTAAGTAGTCACCCGCCGAACTTTGTACCGCACCCTGCCCGTTTTTAAGGTCAAAAGTGGGCAGGGCATGGTACAAACCCGATGATTTCATCACGTAAAAGGACGCTGATAGCCACCTACCAGCGTCCTTTACCTATAGCGTGAGGGCAGTGCCTCGCAAATCTTTAGAGCCCAGCGAAGTGGCGTACCGCGTCCAGGCGCAGGGTGTTGATTTGGGCGTCGGCAACCTCCAGCAGGGCAGTCTTGGCGTTGAACGCAACACCCAGCTCCGCCTCAAGGATCATGAGCACATCGTTGGCACCGTCGCCCACGGCAATGGTCTGGGAGGACTTAATATCGAACTCCTTGGCCCACTCCTTCAGCGACTCCTTCTTGACCTCACCGGTAATGACCTCACCGGTGACCTTGCCGGTCAGCTTACCCTCGATGATGTCAAGGACGTTGGCGCGCGCCTTGGAAAGATTCAGGTAGCCCGCCAGCGGGGAGAGCACCTGCACAAACCCGCCCGAGACCACGCAGACCTCGTGGCCGGCAGCCAGGAAAACCTCAACCAGCTTGGTAGCGCCGGGGGAGTACAGCACCTTGGAAGCCACCTCATCAATCACCGACTCATCGAGACCGGCTAGGGTGGCAACCCGCTCACGCAAGGACGCCTCAAAATCGAGCTCCCCGCGCATCGCCCGCTCGGTCACCTCAGCAACCTCAGCGCCGCGTCCTGCCGCAGCTGCTAGCTCATCAATGACCTCCTGGCGGATCAGGGTAGAGTCAACATCCATAATGAGTAGCTTCTTCTCATCGTTGGCCAGCTCAGCGGGCACCACATTCAGGTCAAAGCCCAGCGAGCGCGCCCCATCCAGCAGCCCCAAGGCGCCGCGGGCGTCCTCAACACCACCGCGCTCCCACGAAGCCGCAGCAATATAAACCGAGTAGGCCGGGCCCTCAGCCTCGCGCTCCACGCGAGAGGCAGGAACCTCCATCAAAAGACCCGACTCAAGCTCCAAGCCCTCAACCGTCTGCAACGCAGCAACCAGCTGCTCCTCGGTAGCAATCAGGGGGGCGTCCGCACGAGAAATAGCAACAATATTCACAGAAGTACTCATAGGCACCATTATCTACTAAAGTTGTGAACCATGGCATCAGTTCTTGAACTTAATAAGGTTACTGTCTCACGAAGCGGTAAGAACCTCATCCACAACATCACCTGGTCTGTCGAAGAAGGCGAACGCTGGGTCGTCCTTGGCCCCAACGGCGCGGGCAAAACTACCCTGCTCTCCATCGCAGCAGCCCGCCTGCACCCCACCCGCGGCGAAGTCGACATCCTCGACGAAATCCTCGGCGCCGTCGACGTTTTTGAACTACGCCCCCGCATCGGCCTCTCATCAGCCCCCATGGCAGCCCAAATCCCCGGCAACGAAACCGTGCTCGATGTCGTCATCACCGCAGCCTACGGCGTAGCAGGCCGCTGGAACGAAGAATACGACTCCTTCGACGACAACCAGGGCAAGGCCCTGCTCGACGACTGGGGGGTAGCCCACCTAGCTGACCGCCCCTTCGGCACCCTGTCTGAGGGCGAAAAAAAGCGCGTGCTCATCGCCCGCGCCCTCATGACCGACCCCGAAATGCTGATTCTCGATGAACCCGGCGCCGGCATGGACATCGCAGGCCGCGAAGACCTGGTCAAGCGCCTCACCCACCTGGCCCTCGACCCCTACGCCCCCGCCACCATCCTGGTCACCCACCACCTCGAAGAAATCCCCGCAGGCTTCACCCACGCCCTACTCCTGCGCGAAGGCGAAATCGTAGCAGCAGGCCCCATCGAAGAAACCCTCACCCAGGCCAACGTCTCAGCCACCTACGGCCTCGACCTCGACCTGACCATTCACGAGTCCGGCCGCTACTCAGCCTTCGCCCGCTAGCCCCTGAGCATGAAACCCAAACAACTCACCCCCGAGCAGCTGGCAGAACGCTCAGCCCGCGTCACCGCCCTGCCCAACACGCGTCCGCTCAGCACAGCCCCGAGCGAGGCCACCCGCTTCTACACCCACCTCACCGACGTCAAACTGCGCTCCATCAAAGAACCCGAATGGGGAATCTACATCGCAGAGTCCTCCAAGGTGATCCGCCGGGCGCTCGCCGCCGGGCACCGGCCTCTCTCCTTTCTCATGAGTGAAAAATGGGCCGATGACCTCATTGACGTGTTGCAGGAGTACCCCGAGGTGCCTGCCTTTGTGGGAAGCGAGGACGAGCTGGAGCAGGTTACCGGCTTCGCCCTGCACCGTGGGGCCCTGGCCGCCATGGCCAGACCCGAGCCCGCCCCCCTACAAACCCTGCTCGAGGGGGTGCGGCGCATCGCAATTCTAGAAGACATCGTGGACCACACCAACGTGGGCGCCATCTTCCGCTCAGCAGCCGCCCTCGACGTCGACCTAGTGCTGGTAACCCCGCGCTGCGCCGACCCGCTCTACCGGCGCTCAATCCGAGTCTCCATGGGAACCGTCTTCCAGGTACCCTGGGCCCGACTGGACTCCTGGCCCGGCGCCCTCGACACCCTGCACGCAGCGGGCTTCACCACCGCCGCGCTCGCCTTAGAAGAGGATTCTTTGAGCCTGACCGAACTGGCTAACCGCAAAGACGAGAAGCTAGCTCTGATTTTGGGCACCGAGGGGCACGGACTGGCCACATCCACCCTGGCAGCCACCCAGCACACCGTCATGATTCCCATGAGCCACGGGGTCGATTCCTTGAATGTAGCGGCCGCCTCAGCCGTTGCCTTCTGGGAAACCCGCCCAAAGATGGTAGAGTAGTTCCTCGGTTGTAAACCGCAACCACCGGTAGGCACCCGCCCCGGTAGCAACAAGATATGCACTGGCAAAATCCAGGGCACGAAGAAGGTAAATATCATGCAGGCTGGCATCCACCCTGAATACAACTACGTTCTCTTCCGCGACCTCGCATCAGGCGAGACCTTCCTGACCAAGTCAACCATGACTTCTCAGAAGACCGAAAAGTGGGAAGACGGCAACGAGTACCCCCTCGTAGAAGTTGAAATCTCATCAGCTTCACACCCCTTCTACACCGGCAAGCAGCGCATCATGGACGCCGCTGGTCGTGTTGAGCGCTTCAACGCTCGCTTCGCAAACTTCGGCAAGAAGGCCTAAGTTTACAGCCAGTCTATTCAGGCTTAATATCACACCCCGTGACCGTGATTTATCACGCGTTACGGGGTGTTTTTGTAGGTTCACTGCGTAGAATTGGGTTCGATTCACTCCGCGTACCGCACCCTTTTGCCGGGTGGGTACGCCCCTTTTGAGATTAGTTAGGGAGGTACCGTGTCCGTCGAGGCTCACGAAGAACCTAAAAAGAAGAAAAGCAAAAAAGCCCTCTGGATTACCCTGCTCATTCTGCTGCTGATTCCGATTATCGCTGTGGGCGGCTACCTGTTCATGATCAATAAGGCCTGGAATAAGTCCGAGACCTTTGATAACGCCATGCCCAATGAGGACGGCACCGTCACCACCCCCCATAATGACGAGCTGCAGGCCCTGGTTGATCAGGCAGCTAACGCTACGATTACCAATGAGTCGGGCGCTACCTTAGAAAGCAACGTCTCTGAGGGTGATGCTAACGGCGACGGCATTTTGGATGCTGTAGCCGGTGGTGCTGTCACCGACCGTCCGGTCAACGCCGCCTCCACCGATATTCTGCTGCTGGGCTCTGATCAGCGCTCCGGTGCCGAAGCCCAGTATGTGACCGGTGCCCGTGCCGATACCATCATGGTGCTGCACATCCCTGAGGACGGCTCAGCCGCCTACCTGATTTCAGTGATGCGTGATACCTGGGTTAATATCCCCGGGTACGGCTCCCACAAGGTTAATGCCGGTCTGAACTACGGTGGTGTTGACTTGCAGGTTGCTACCATTGAGCAGCTCCTTGGTATTCAGATGGATCACGTTGCTGAAATTGACTTCCAGGGCTTTAAGGCTCTGGTTGATACCCTGGGCGGGGTAACTGTCCAGGTTCCTTTTACTTTCTCATCAGGTCCTTACACATATACTGCCGGGTCGCAAACTCTTGATGGTGGAGAGGCCCTTCAGTTTGTTCGTGAACGCTACAGCTTCTCAGACGGTGACTACCAGCGCGTCCGTAACCAGCGTGCCTTCCTGCGCGGCGTCTACAACGAACTGAAGGCCGATGGCGCTCTGTCATCAGCTAGCAAGCTGCTGCAGGTCATCGAGTCTGTATCTCCCTACATGACCGTAGATCAGGGTCTATCCCCTTCAGCGATTGTGGGTATTGCCCAGCCTGTTCTGGCTAACGGTAATACCCAGCTGGTCTCCATGACCTTGCCGAATGCCGGTACCGGCTGGTCCTGGGACGGCCAGTCGATCGTGGTCCTCGATGCCGCTGCAACCAGCGCCCTATCATATGCCTTGCAGACCGATACCATGCCTAGTTACATTGCTACCTACGGTTCTGACTAAGCCCAGGTAGCCCCTCGCCAGAGGATATAAGGGGAGCCCCACCAAACTAGTGGGGCTCCCTTTATATTTTCTTTTGATAGTGATGCTAGTGTTCGAGCGGGTCGGCAGATACTTCTTCTTCGGTATAGCTGTTATCGCGACCAACGAAGAGAGCCAGGAAGGCTACGGAGGCGCCGAGCACTATACCTAAAATGCCGAGCAGGGGCTTGAAGAAGACAAGAACCAGGCCCGTAACCAGGATCAGCCCGCCGACAAGCCCAAGGAGAACAGAGATACGCTGTAGGCCCAGGGAGTTCGCTGTAGTGGGTTCTGCGGCTTCTACGCCGTTGGCTTCAAGGGCGGTTGGCTCGCTTGCGGCCGGACGGCTGGGCATGAGTGAGCGCTTCTTCTTGGGGGCGTTGCTGCGGGTCGCTTCACCCTCGGTCGGCACGTAGGCGGGGGGCACCTCGTAGGAGGGCGCGGCCGGTAGAAGCTCGGGCAGGTAGTTGGGGAGCTCCTGGTACCATTCGGCGGGAATTTCAGAGGGGCGGACAGCCTGCACGGTCAGGGACAGTTCAAAGGAGTTGCCGCGGATGGTGCCCCAGGCGCTGGTGAGCTTATCGTGCTCGTATGCGTAGCGGATGACGGGGGCCAGCTGCTCGGAGATCTGGGTGGAAAGGCGGCCCACTACCTTGCGGTCGTGTAGGACGTCGACCGAGTCAACCACGCGCCCGTCCGCGTGCTTAATCTGGTTGTTCTCCAGGGAGAGAATCACCCGACCCTCACCGGAGGGAGGCAGGATGGAGTGCAGGTACTCGGAATGGTCCTTCTCATCGAGCACCTTCATGGAGGCCCCCTGGGGTAGCAGGGTTGCCTGGGTGGGGGCGTTATTGAGGGGAAAAAGGGAGCCAGGGGCGCTCAGTGAGAGCTGGCCGCTGCTTTCGATGTGGGTTTCACCGGTGACCCCGCGCAGTACAGCAGAGAGCTGCATGCGGGTCACAGCGTCGTAGCCCGAGGCGGCAACGCGGGTAATCGGGCCCCAGTAGGCAGCGGAGTCCTCGGGAGAAAGACGCCCCAGCTTGAGGTCGTCAGCATAGACCGCAATGGCCTGGGGCTGGTAGGGGTTATCGGGTTCTGGCACAAGGCGAACCTCACCGTTCCAGACCCGTTCGCGGTCAATCAAGAGTTCTTCAAAAACCTGAAGAATTTCTGCATCGTAGTAGTCATCGGTGATGACCTGCACGGTGCCGCGATCGCCCAGTACGTAGTCGGTCACAGTAGGCTCCTTATCCCAAAAAGTTACTCTCTATAGCTTCTCACGAAAAAGCCGGTTTTGGTTTGCAATGCTGCGCCCCAAAACCGGCTTTCTGCGTAGATTCCCAGGTAAAGACCTAGTTACCTGCCACCTCTTCGGCGGCAGATGCGTTATAGGCCTGAGCGTTGAGGATGCGGACGGCATCATCGAGCAGCTCCCGCACCAGTCGCACCAGGGCGGTGGGGGCGTCCGTATGCTCAGCTAGCCAGCGCTCGGTGGCGCGGACGACCGGGTGGGTTCCCGCAGTGCCCTCTGCCAGCTCTACCGCCGGGTAGAGGCCGCGAATAACGCGGGTAGCCATACCGCCGGTACGGGCAGCCCAGGTGGGTACAAGAAGCTCAAAGAAAGCGTCCCGGTAACCGGTGCGCAGCTCCTCCGGCCCGTGCTGGAAACCAGCAGCGGTCGCCGACAGCAACTCATTCGAAAGGCCCATATCTTCAGTTACCAGGTTCCAGGCAGCCTGCTTCGCAGCCGCCACCGGCAGAGCAGCGGTCGCAAAAGCATAGCCACGCTCAGCCGTAGCAGAAGGACGGAAAGACCGCGCCTCATCCAGCTCCTGCTGGGTCACCGCGTCCTGAACCGCAAGCGCCCCCAGAGCCTTCCAACCCAGAGTCTGGTTATAGCTCATACCAGGAGCATCAGAAATAAAGCCCTCAACCTGCCCGCTCGCACCCCGCGCCAGATCCTGAGCGAACTCAAGACCCAGCTGCGAATGCGCCGACACAGACAGCAGCGCCCGCACCAGAATCAGCTGCTCATCGCTACCCTCCTTCGCACCGGCAAGAGCCTCAGACAGCGCAGCATACAGGGCATCCCACAACTCCCCACGAGCACCCGCCGGAGTGTACAAAGAAATCGCAGCCTGCGCCTGATCCACAATATTCGACAGAAGAGTAGCGGACGGCTCAGCAGCGGCAGCCTGCCCTACAGCCAGCACAAACCGGCGGCTAGCAAGCTTGCCATCACGCACCATATTCCACAAACTACCCCACAGCAGACCCCGCGACAGAGCATCCTCCACCGACGACACCTGACTCAAAGCAAACTCAAGCCCATCAGCCTCAGCCAGGGCAACCTTCGCATAGGTCAAATCCTCAGCATTGAGCAAAACCACATCAGCAGCAGCCACAAGAGCCTGCTCCTGATCAGTCAACCCAACAAGCACCTCATTCTGACCCACAGGAATATCAGCCGACACCACACCCGTAGGCACCAGACGCCCGCCCTCAGACGCGAACAGGGCAATCTTCAACAGATGCGGACGCCCCAACTCAGCCGGAACACCCACAGGCAACTGCTGACGCACCACCAACTGCACCGAACCATCAGCACCGGTCACACGCTCACACGACAGCTCAGACAAACCACTCGTCTGCAACCACGCCTCAGCCCAAGTACGAACATCACGATCAGAGACCTCATCGAGCACACCCAAGAAATCATCAAGAGTCGTATTACCCCACTCAAACCGCTTAAAGTAAACCCGCGCAGCCTCAATAAACTGATCAAACCCAACATAAGCAACTAGCTGCTTCAGGGCGCTCGCACCCTTGGCGTAGGTAATACCGTCAAAGTTCTGACGGGCGGCTTCAAGGTGGGGGATATCCGCAACAATCGGGTGAGTTGTCGGCAGCTGATCCTGACGGTAAGCCCAAGCCTTACGGGAGTTCGCAAAGGTGACCCAGGCGTCCTTATAGCCATTGGCCTCAGCAGCGCCCAGGTGCCCCATGAAGTCTGCAAAAGACTCCTTGAGCCACAGGTCATTCCACCACTTCATCGTGACCAGGTCACCAAACCACATGTGGCTCATCTCGTGGCAAATCACATTAGCCCGGCCCTCAAGCTGGGACTCGTCGGCTCCAGAGACGAAAATGTAGCCCTCGGTGAAGGTCACCAGGCCCGGGTTTTCCATGGCCCCCAGGTTGTACTCCGGAACAAAAGCCTGCTCGTACTTGGGGTAGGGGTAGGCATAGTCAAAGAGGTCCTGGAAGAAGTCCAGGCCCTGCTTGGTCACGGCAAAGATGTTCTGGTAGTCAAAATGCTCTTTGAGGGACTGGCGGCAGTAGGCAACCAGGGGGATAGGCCCAGAATTAACAGCGGACGCCGGGGTATAGGTATCGAAAGCGGTAAAGTACTCGCCCGCCACAATAGCGGTGATATAGGTAGAAATACGGGCAGTCGGCTTGAAAACACGCTTAGAAATCGATGAATCTGACGGATCATCAATTTCGCGATCCAGTTCAGCATTTGAGCTCACCACCCAGCTCTTAGGAGCCGTAATACGGAAGTTGAACACAGCTTTGAGGTCGGGTTGCTCAAAATTCGGGAAAACCCGACGACAATCCGCCGGCTCATACTGGGTGTAGAGATAAATCTTGCCATCGGCCGGGTCAATGTAGCGGTGCAGACCCTCACCCGAGCGGCTAAAGTATGACCGCCCCTTGATAGTGAGAGTATTCTCCGCCTGCAAACCCGGCAGGACAATACGGGAACCCTCAACCACCTCATCAACAGGCAGCGACACCCCGTTCAGCTTCACCGACTCCACCGACTGATGAATGTAGTCAATAAAAGTACTAGCACCCTCAGACGCCGTAAATCGAACAGTCGTAGCAACCGGATAAGTTTCAAAATCAGAGCTGGCATGAGTGAGATCAACATGCACATCGTAGGTATCAACGCTGATAGTACGGGCCCGCAGAGCGGCCTCTTCTTGAGTCAAATTTTCGTTATTCACATCACCATAGTAAGCCCCTGTATGTACAAGGTCGAGTTAGAAAGTGCTGGTGGGGTAGTGGAAGGTGGATTTTGCACGTTCGCTAAACCTTGTGTATAGTAATAACTCGTTGCCAGCACGGCTTCAGTTGAAGTCTGCAAGACACCTTGCGCGGGTGGCGGAATAGGCAGACGCGCTAGCTTGAGGTGCTAGTCCTCGTATTAGAGGGTGGGGGTTCAAGTCCCCCCTCGCGCACAAGAAAACCCCATGTGGGATATAGAAAAACCGGCTCCTGTCAACAGGAGCCGGTTTTTTGTTGATTTAGGCCCCTCTGCTGCGAGTCAGGCTCTGGCGGAATTTTATACCCCGGTAGATTATCAACTTTACTCATCAGTTAAACTGATTATTTTTGCCTGGCGCCCTTAAAAAATTTTGAAATCGGTGGCAGCTCCCAGCCTCCAAGCCAGTCTCTCTAGCCTTAGACCGGCGATAAACTAGCCCTATGCAGCCTACTGAACCCCGTGCGTCCGCCCCGCTCCTTGACCATACCTACAGCGAGACCTTCCCCGACCTCACCCGCCGTGCCCAGCCGGACATCCCGCAGGGTACCCGCCTGGCCTGGCTCAACGAGAATCTTGCCCGCGACTTGGGGCTGAACCCGGCCTGGTTGCGCACTGACGCCGGTCTAGCTTGGATGACTGGCAGGGGAGAGGCCCCCACGGTCGCCCTGGCCTACTCGGGCTACCAGTTCGGGCAGCTCTCGCCGGTGTTGGGTGACGGTCGGGCCCACCTCATTGGCGAACTGGCTACCCCCGCGCGAGAAGAAGGCGGTGGGGTTGCCCGTTGCGATCTGCACCTGAAAGGCAGTGGCCGGACGCCCTTCTCGCGCCCCGGTTCGGACGGTAAGGCTCCACTGTCGGCGGCCTGGCGCGAGGCTGTCATCGGAGAGTCCCTGCATGCGCTCGGCCTGCCGACCACCAGGGCCCTGGCCGTGTTCGAGACCGGAGAGAAGGTGCAGCGCCGCGCACCTGAACCGGAGCCGGCGGGTCTGGTCCTACGTGTTGCCGCTAGCCACCTGCGGGTAGGTACCTTCCAGTATGCCCAGTATCACTGCGACCCTGAGGTACGGGGGCAGCTGGTCGATTATGCCCTGGCCCGTCATTACCCTGACCTCATCTCGGGAGAAACCAGCAGTGAACGGGCCCTTGCTCTGCTTCGGGCCGTGGCGCGGCGGCAAGCTCACCTGGTAGCTAGCTGGCAGGCGCTGGGGTTCGTGCACGGGGTGCTCAATACCGATAACGTGACTATTTCCGGCGAGGCTATCGATTTTGGCCCCTGCGCTTTCATTGATGCTTTTGAGCGCGGCAAGGTTTTTAGTTCTATCGACCGCCAGGGCCGCTACGCCTACAACCACCAGCCCGGTATCACCGCCTGGAACCTTTCCCGTTTTGCCGAAACCCTGCTCGATATCATCGACCCTGAAGACCCGAACCGGGCAATCCACCTAGCCACCGAAGTGATCTCGGAGTTTGAAGATGAAGTGGTAGAGCAGCAAATAGCGGCATTTGCTGCCAAGCTGGGGATTGACCGGGGTGGGGTTGGTGAGGGCGTCCGCGCCCAGGTAGGCAGGTTTGGGCAGGCAACCCTGGGGCTACTCGAGCGCCACGCGCTGGACTTTACAGGGTTCTTTAGGTCTTTGACAGAAGGAACCTGCCTGCTACCCGAGGAAGACCGGCAGGGCTGGTTGACTCGGTGGGAAGAACTGAAGGTCGCTACAGGTACTACCCCTGAATGGGCCACGGAACTCATGCTGGCACATAACCCTGTCTACATCCCGAGAAATTTAGCCCTCGACGCTGCCCTACGGCAGATGGAGCGTGGAAACCAGCAACCGATTGAGGAGCTGCTGGAAGCCGTCAGTAACCCCTTTGAGCGCCATGCCGGCCTGGACTATCTGGAAGGCGCTCCTGCCGAGTCCCGCTTCTTCACGAGCTTTTGCGGAACATAGAGCAACTTCTCTTATCTAGAATTTGGTTTAAAAAGGCCGGGGCCTGCCGCCGAATTCATCGGTGGCAGGCCCCGGCCTTCTGCTATTGGGAGTGCCTAGCGGGAGCGGCATCTTCAGCCTGCTTGTTGCCCTGAGCGTTCTCCTGCAGACCCGAAGCTGCACGCAGCGGGGGAGTCTTGAAGAAGAGAGTCAGAACAAAGGCCAGAATGGTGGCAAAGAAGCCAACCCAGTAGACCGACAGGGTTGAAGCGTTGAAGCCAACCATGAAGGGGCGGGTGAGGCGGGCGTCCGCACCGGTGAGGTAAGAGGTATCAGAGGTTGAAACGCCTGAGCCTTCACCATCGGTGGAGGTAGAAGAAATCTGCTCTGCCAGGGTGGGGGTGAGCTGGTCTACCCAGTAGGAGCGCTGGGCTTCATCGGACCAGTCAACGGCCAGGGTGCCGTCCTGAACCGACGCGTGAGCCTGCTCGGCGGCAGATGCCAGTGCGGCCTCTTCAGCGGCCGGGGTGGCTTCAGCTACCTGGGTGTCAATGAAGGTCTGGGCCTGGTCGGCAGGCAGGGCACCAGCGTCAACCTGGGCCTGAACCGCAGCAGAAACCTGCTGGTACACCGTATCGTCGGCGGCGGTTCGAGCCTGGTCAGAGGCGGTTGAGAGCTGAGAGGCGATAGAGCTCTGGGCGGGCTCCACAATCTGATTCCACATCTGCTCCATGATGCCCTGGTTTTCAGGAGCGGAGGCCACTGCGGGAGTCAGCGCGGCGTCAAGACCCGAACGCAGGTCGTCCTCGTTGCCCATGGCCTTCATGATGTTGCCGGGCATAGCTGAGAAGAGAACCGACAGCAGGACGGCGGTACCCATGGTGCCACCGATCTGACGGAAGAAGGTGGCGGCGGAGGACGCCACACCCATGTAGGAGGGAGCAACAGCATTCTGGGCTGCCAGGGTCAGGGACTGCATGAGCTGACCCAGGCCAAGACCCATGATGAACATGCCTAGCATGAGGAACCAGAGGGGGCGGTCCGCTGTCATGAAGGTCAGGTAGTAGTAGGCAACTACCATGAGGGCGGTGCCCAGAATGGGGAAGATGCGGTATTTACCGGTGCTAGCGACCATTCGACCCGACACGATGGAGGCGGTCATAATACCGGCCATCATGGGTAGGGTTGCGAAGCCCGACTCGGTGGAGGTTAGCCCGGTGACAATCTGCAGGTAGAGGGGGATGGTCATCATGGCGCCGAACATGCCGAAGCCAACCAGGAAGCCCAGAAGGGACGACATGGAGAAGGCACCGGAGCGGAAGAGAGCCAGCGGGAGGATGGCGTCCTGGCCCATCTTGGATTCGATGATGAGGAAGGCTGCTAGACCCAGGGCGGAGATGACGAAGCAGGTGATGGACGCAGCGGAGGTCCAGCCCCATTCGCGACCCTGTTCAGCCACGAGCAGGAGGGGGACCAGAGCTACAACAACGCTGGTTGCACCCCACCAGTCAACGCGGGGCTTGAGGGCAGCATCGGTGATGCGAGGCAGGTGCAGGAACTTCCAGACCATAGCCAGGGCAATGATACCGATGGGGACGTTGATGAGGAAGACCCAGCGCCAGCCGGTAATCCACAGAATTTCGTCGCTACCGGCAAAGAGGCCACCGGTGAGGGGGCCGAGCACGGAGGAGATGCCAAAGACGGCCAGGAAGTAGCCCTGGTACTTGGCGCGCTCACGGGGAGCCAGCATATCGCCCATAATCGCCATAGGCAGAGACATGAGGGCGCCCGCACCGATGCCCTGGAAAGCGCGGAAGGCAGCCAGCATAATCATCGAGGTGGAGAAGCTGGAAAAAAGCGAACCCAGAATAAAGACGACGATACCGAAGAGGTAGAGGGGGCGACGGCCGAAGAGGTCGGAGAGCTTGCCGTAGATAGGGGTGGTGATCGTGGAGGTGATCATGTAGGCGGTGGTGACCCACGCCTGCTGTTCTAGGCCGTGGAGGTCATCACCGATCGTCCTGATAGCTGTAGAGACGATGGTTTGATCGAGGGATGAGAGGAACATGCCCGCCATAAGACCGACGATGACCAGCATGATTTGCCGATGGGTCATGAGGGGTTGGTCTTGGGTGGTTGTCTGCTCTGGTGTAGCTGGTGCTGTAGACATGACGAACCTTTAGGTCTGGAGTGAATTGCGGGTTCGCGCGGTTTTGCTTGGTCTACGGTGCGCGGACGCTTGTGGCGGGCGGTTGCGTAGTCTTGGGTTCGCGAACTTAACAAGCTTAAGTGCAGTTCTGCAAAAATACTTCCTTCTGAAAGCGTCTTGTGCGCCACAGTGGGCAGGGTGGCTTGAAATTATCTACGTAAGACCGGGTGTGAGCTTTCACAAAGGGTCATCCTGCACATATTTGGTTTTGTGGGCTTTTCTGACTAAAGGTCAGCAAAACCCCAAATGAAAAGCAGATAAACCCACATAAAAGCGTATTTTTTCTGGCATACTTGAGATGTAACGAACACAAAACAACCGCACAGCATCTGCTGAAAGGAACCTCCCATGGCTCTCGAAAAGAAGAACACCAAGCTCGGCGTTATCGGCGCAGGTGGTGTTGGTTCAGCAACCGCCTACGCAGCAACCCTGCGCGGCGCAGCTGATGAAATCGTTATCTACGACATCGCCGGTGAGCGCGCTGAGGCAGAAGGCCTCGATATCGCCCACGGCACCATGTTCGCCCACGAAGCTGAAGTTTCAGGCAGTGGCGATGTAGAAATCCTGCGCGACTCAGACCTCATCATCGTTACCGCAGGCGCCCGCCAGAAGCCCGGCCAGCCCCGCCTCGAACTGGCAGAAGCAAACGTCAACATCTTCAAGTCCATGCTTCCCAAGGTCATGGAGGTAGCCCCCAACGCTATCCTCATGATCGTCACCAACCCCTGCGACGTCCTCGCCGTTGTTGCTCAGAAGATCACCGGCCTGCCCACCGAGCGCTGCTTCGCATCCGGTACCGTGCTCGACTCATCCCGCCTGCGCTGGCTGATTGCTGAAAAGGCCGGTGTCTCCATCAAGTCAGTTCACGCCAACATCGTTGGTGAGCACGGCGACTCAGAATTCCCCGTCTGGTCAGCAGCCAACATCGGTATGGTTCCCCTTGACGAGTGGACCAACGAAGACGGCGAAAAGGTCTTCACCGAAGAAGTCAAGGCAGAACTGGCAGAAGAAGCCATGCGTGCAGCCTACAAGGTCATCGAAGGTAAGGGTTCCACCAACTACGCCATCGGCATCTCGGCGACCCGCATCGCCGAAGCTATCCTGCACGGCCAGGACGCCGTACTCAACGTCGCAACCCAGGTACGCGGCCGCTACGGCATCGAGGGTGAAGCCGCTCTCTCACTGCCCTCAGTTGTCTCCCGTGACGGCGTCAAGCGTGTACTCGACGTCCCCATGACCGACGAGGAAATCGAGCGTCTGCGCGCCTCAGCCAACGCCATCAACTCCTCACTGGCAACCCTGGGCTTCTAAAACCGGATAAGCACTAGCGCATCCGAAGCCTAGCCCTATAGACGGTGCCGCCCCGCTCCCACCCGAGCGGGGCGGCACTGTTATGTGTGATTCACCAAATTTTCACCGCCCGGTATTTCCCACGCACTGAGAAAGGGGGTAACGTCTACTGTATGAGTAATAACCCTCGTGCCGAACTGGCTCACCTGACCGCCGCCCTCGAAGAGCACCTCAACGCTATTATCAATAGCCGCGGTGAACACGACGCCGCCGTCGACAACACCTACGTAGCCATCGCAAACGCCTTTGAACGCTACGAAGAAGCCCTGTTCGACGCCTACGAAGAGGTCACACCGCTCGAAGTTTTCATCGAAGATGAAGATGACGACGATGACTTTGACTACGACTTCGATGATGAAGACGACGAAGACGATGACGAGGTGGAGTACTACCTCGATGAAGAGCAGAAGTAGACCGGTTATCTAGGTTCTACCTGTTATTCCAAGCACAGCACCGCGAGCGGTGCTGTGCTTTTTCTTTGACTCGCGTAGAGTTTTCTGCTGTGGAATGGATACAAGCAATCATCCTGGGTCTCGTCCAGGGTCTAACTGAGTTTTTGCCGATCTCGTCATCGGGTCATATTCGTATCGTGGGTCAGTTCTTGCCGAACGGTGAGGACCCCGGTGCGGCTTTTACCGCTATCACCCAGCTGGGTACTGAAGCGGCTGTTTTGGTCTTCTTCTGGAAGGACATCGTTCGCATCATCAAGAACTGGTTCGGTTCTCTGGTGGGCAAGGTTGATAAGAAGGATCCGGACGCCCGCATGGGCTGGTTCATTATCATCGGCTCCCTGCCGATTGGTATTCTGGGCATCCTGCTGGAGAACTACATCGATTCAACCTTCCGTAGCCTCTGGATTACCGCAACCATGCTGATTGTGTTCGCAATCTTCCTGGGTATTGCAGACCGTATCGGTCGCGAACAGCGCGAGCTGAAAGACCTCACCATCAAGCACGGTATTCTGTACGGTTTCGCGCAGGCCCTGGCCCTGGTTCCCGGTGTTTCTCGCTCCGGCGGTACTATCATGGCCGGTCTGCTCATGGGCTACACCCGTGAGGCTGCCGCCCGTTACTCCTTCCTGCTGGCAATCCCCGCGGTTTTCGCTTCGGGCCTCTACAAGCTGGCAGGCAGCATCTCTGAGGGCTTCACCGGCTACTACGGTTTCGGTTCCACCATGGTCGCAACCCTGGTTGCTTTCGTGGTCGGCTACCTGATCATTGGCTGGTTCCTCAAGTACGTTTCCAACAAGAGCTACAGCATCTTCGTCTGGTACCGTATCGCGCTGGGTCTTGCCCTGTACATCCTGCTGGGCACCGGCGTCCTCGCCGCGTAGACCTGTCTCACTTTTTACCCGCCCGGAAATACCTTTCCGGGCGGGTATTGTTTTAGGAAGAGAAAAAGTGCCGCCCGAGGCTATTTGGGGTAGGCGCACATCAACTATCGTGAGGTTTTCATGCGAGCTTGGGACCAGCCCACCATTCCGTCACTACCGGGGCAGGCGCCCCTTCCCACCGTCTTTGATACTGCGGCCGGAGGCCGGCAGACCCTTGAGCGTGAGAGCCGCGCCGGGCTGTATGTCTGCGGTATTACCCCCTACGACGCTACCCACATGGGGCACGCTTCTACCTATGTTGCTTTTGACGTGCTGAACCGAGCCTGGCGAGATGCCGGGGTAGAGGTAACCTTCGTACAGAACGTCACCGACGTTGATGATCCCCTGCTTGAACGTGCCGAAGCGACCGGCGTTGACTGGCGGCAGCTGGCTGAGGAACAGACCGAGCTGTTCCGTACCGATATGGTGGCCCTGAACGTCATTGCCCCCGACCACTACGTGAGCGTTGTCGACTCGGTGCCCTCTGTGGCGGCTGCCGTGCAGAAACTGTTGCACGAGGGCGTGGCCTACCGCGTGCCCGGTTTCACCGATGAGCATGGTGTTACCCAGCCCGACGGTGATATCTACTTCGATATTGAGGCCGCCCAGAAACTGGGTGAAGGCCGCGAAGGCGGCTGGTCGCTGGGTCAGGTGGCCCATTACAGTCTGGAAGAGATGCTGACCATTTTTGGCGAGCGCGGCGGTGACCCTAATCGCCCCGGTAAGCGTAATGCCCTTGACCCCCTGCTGTGGCGCGTTGAGCGGGCGGGGGAGCCTGCCTGGGAGGCGGGGGAGCTAGGACGCGGCCGCCCCGGCTGGCATATCGAGTGCAGTGTGATCTCGAGTGAGTTCCTGGGCGCACCCTTCTCTGTTCAGGGCGGTGGCTCTGACCTGATTTTCCCGCACCACGATTTGGGTTCGAGCCATTCCTTTGCCCTGAACGGTGAGCCTATGGCCCGCCACTACATGCACACCGGCATGGTGGGTCTTGACGGGGAGAAGATGAGCAAGTCCCTGGGTAACCTGGTGCTGGTGTCGAAGCTGCGGGCTGCCGGTGTAGAACCTGCTGCTATCCGCCTGGCGATTATGGATAACCACTACCGCACCGACTGGTTCTGGCAGGAAGATTTGCTGACCAAGGCCCAGGGGCGTCTGGAACTCTACCGCTCGGCTGCGGAAGCTGCCGAGGGGCAGCCCGATGAGGCCGCCCTTTCCCTGCTTGAGAGCGTCCGCCAGCATCTTGCCGACGACCTCAACACTCCCGCCGCTCTGGTTGCCCTTGACCAGTGGGCCCTCTCTACCCTTGAGAACGGTGGTGCCGGCGGTCAGCTGGTAGCCGACCTGCTCATGGCCCGCCTGGGTGTTGATTTGGTACCTGCTGCCTAGTTGTCGTCCTGGTCCTTGAGGAATTTCTCGAACTGGGCCGCAATATCTATTTGGCTGAGGTCAGCGATATCGTCGTTGGCCTCAGCTATTGATTCTAGGGTTCGTACGTAGCTGGCCAGCTCGGGCTCGTCCTCGATGAGGGCGTCGGCCTGGTGGTTCCAGCTGGCGATGTCGTCTGCGCTGCGCTCTAGGGGCATGGGGAAGCCCAGAATCGCTTCGAGGGCAGAGAGCAGGGTGAAGGTTGCCTTGGGGTGGGGCGGCTCAGGCAGGTAGTGGGGAACCGAGACCCAGAGGGAGAGCGCCGGTATGTGAGCCTGCCCGGCCTCGAACGCCAACACGCCGATCAGGCCGGTTGGGCCCTGGTAGGCATTGGCTTCTACGCCCTCTAAGGCGAGGACGCTACTGGTATAGCTGGTGACGCTTAGCGGCAGGGGCCGGGTATGGGGGACCTCATCGAGCAGGGCCCCGCAGAAAACAACCAGGTCAACCTGTTCCCGCTGCACCAGGTCTTTAAAACGCTCGATGTAGGCCTGCCAGTTCATGGAGGGTTCGGGACCCGAGAGGGTCAGCAGGCGGACGCCGGCGGTGGTGTGTGCCTCGGTGAAGACTGTATCGGGCCAGGCAATGCGCTGGGTGCCGTCCTCGTCGATACTCAGAAGAGGCCGGGTTTCGGTGTAGTTGTAGCAGCCGCTCACGTCAAAGCCGGGCGCCGGTGTGGCGGGGTAGTGCTCCCACAGTGCGCGGAAGGCGTCGATAACGGCATCACCGGCGTCATTCCACCCAGCGAAACCGACCAGGAGCACGGTGGGGGCGTGAGCCGGTAGGGTGGAGGTGCTTGCAAAATGGTTCAGAGCGTTGAGGGGGAGGGGCTGATTAATCACCCCCATATCCTACTCCTGATAGGCCGTAACCTCTACAGGCAATAGACTAGAGAGTTCCGGGGCGGTAGCTCCGGTGATGTAGCGCTCAGGAGGTAAAGGTATGACGTCCCATCCGGGTCTTCGGATTGGTTCTTTCGCGGGGGCGCCAATATATCTGCGCCTCTCCTGGTTCCCCCTCATGGCTTTGGTTGTGGTGGGTTACGGTATGAATCTGGCGTCATTGCGGTCTTTAACAGAGGTGCAGGGCTATCTCGCTGCAGGTGTGGTTGCCGGTACCCTGGCGCTGGGAGTCTTCGCCCACGAACTGGCACACGCTGCGGTGGGCCGGGCACGGGGGGTACGGATCTCGTCTATCTCCCTGAACATGTGGGGCGGGCAGACCAAGATGCAGACCGCTTCGGCGGCTACCTCGCTACTGGTGTCGGTGGCTGGCCCGCTGGTGAACTTTGCGGTAGCGGCCCTGTGCCAGCTTATCTGGCTGGTGACGGGTTCCGCCGACTTCTTTGGCTTCGCCTTAGCTGCCCAGGTCAACCTTGCTATCGGTATTTTTAACCTGATACCGGCCTTCCCCCTCGACGGTGGCTATGCCCTCGAAGCCCTGGTCTTTATCCTGGTAGGACGCCGGTCGGTGGCAACCCGGGTGACGGCCTATACGGGACTTCTGCTCCTTGCCCTCTTAGCTAGCGCCCTGCTCTTTACCGGCCTGTGGCGGTCCCCCTGGGTGTTACTGGTGGCCGCTGCCCTGGCCTTTTATCTGTGGAGCGGTACCAACCACTCCCTCAAACAACTCGCGCAGGATTCTGACCCTCACCATCCCCTACGGGCGTCCGCCCTGATGGTCCCCGCCCAGCTCGCTGACCCGCACAGCAGCATCGGTGGTGCCCACCAGCGCTGGGACGGCGTATCCCACCTTCTCCTGGTAGAGCAGCAGGGAACATCCGTGCACCCCCTTGCCCTCGTTGACCCTACAACCCTCGCTGCCTCGCTGGGCACTCTTGACCAGCAGCCCCTGGCCGCTATCGCCCAGCCCCTTGCAGCCCGCACCCTGGACATGCAGACCGGTTACATCGACACCCTCGATGAGTACAGCGGCTTTGCCCACTACCGGCTGCCCGAAGAGCAGCGGGGGCAGAACCTCACCTGGGTGGTGATGGACGCCGCCACCCCCGTAGGTCTGGTAACCTCCCAGGCCATGACCCAGGCGGTGCTGGCCACCGTGGGCGCTGGCACGTCTTCATCTAAATGACCCCACCGCGCTTTTCTGAGACAATAGAAGAAACCAGACCAAAAACGAAAGAGAAATCTGACCTTATGAGCACCCCTACCGGTAGTGTCAACCGTCGTGGCCCCTTCCGCCCGGGAGAGCGCGTCCAGCTAACCGACGAGCGCGGACGCATGACCACCATTACCCTGGCTGAAGGCGGGGAGTACCACTCTCACCGCGGTTTTTTTAAGCACAGCGAGCTCATCGGCAACGTTGAGGGCACCGTGATTGAAAACTCCGAGGGGTTCAAGTTCCAGGCCCTGCGCCCGCTCTACAAGGATTTTGTGCTTTCTATGCCCCGCGGCGCTGCCGTGGTCTACCCCAAGGATGCCGGCCAGATTGTGGCCATGGCCGATATCTTCCCCGGTGCCCGCGTGATTGAAGCTGGCGTCGGCTCCGGTGCCCTCTCTATCGCCCTGCTGCGGGCCGTGGGGGACGGCGGCCACCTGCGCTCTTTCGAACGCCGAGAAGAATTTGCCGATATCGCCCGCGGCAACATCGAGACCTTCTTCGGTGGGGAGCACCCCGCCTGGTCGCTGACCCTGGGCGATTTGGCTGAAGCACTGGGCGAGGTTGAAGAACCCGGTAGCGTAGACCGCGCCGTCCTCGACATGCTGGCCCCCTGGGAGTGCCTGGATGCTGTAGCCACCGCCCTGGCGCCCGGTGGCGTCATCATCTGCTACGTTGCAACCGTAACCCAGCTCTCCCGCGTGGCTGAGGCCCTGCGCGCCGATGGCCGCTTCACCGAGCCCGAATCCCACGAAACCATGGTACGAGGCTGGCACGTTGAGGGCCTGGCAGTGCGCCCCGACCACCGCATGGTAGCCCACACCGGCTTCCTCATTACCGCCCGCCGCCTAGCTGACGGGGCAGAGCGTCTGGCCCCCAAACGCCGTGCCTCAAAGACCGATTTCTCAGAAGAGGATATGAACGCCTGGACTCCCGCAGCCCTGGGCGAGCGCAATGTCTCTGACCGTAAGCTCCGCCGGGCCGGTCGCGATGCCCTGAACCTGGCTGAAAAGGCCGCCTCCGCCGCCCAAAAGGCTGAGGCAGCGCAGGCTGACCAGGATTCCGAAAACTAAAACCCCATGACGGCCCCGCCACCCGATGATTGGGGTGGCGGGGTTCTGACTCACCGGTGAGTCGTCACCAGAAGGAAGTGCCCCAGCATGAGTGAACGTTTAACCGTTTCGTCGGTAGATTACGAGCGTATTCTGCGGCAGCTCAATATCGCTAACGATAACCGCCGCAATCTGGATCGGCAGTTGCGGGCGGCTGGCGAGCGTAACCAGAAGCTGGTGACGGCTCTGACCAAGACGAAGAACGAGATTGAGCATTTGCGCATGGCGCTGGCTCAGGAGGTGGCTCCGCCGCTGAATTCTGCCCTGGTGCTGAGGGTGCACGGGGCGACGATAACCTACCAGGATCTTGCCGAGGGTAAGACTCCGGCTGAGATTGAGGAGCATCTTGATGTGCTCTTGGGCGGCCGCCTGGTGCGTATCACCTGCTCACCCCTGCTACCGATTGCCCAAGTGAAGCCGGGTATGACCGTCCTGCTCAACGAGCAGACCCAGGCCGTGGTGTCGCTGGGGTTTGAGGGCTACGGTGATGTGGTGACGGTGCGTGAGGTGCTCGATCACGATCACCTGGTGGTTGACCTGCCCAATCAGTCTAAGGCTGTGGCCCGCATCTCGGGCGCTCTGGACCCGGACGAGCTGCGGGTGGGGGATACCGTCACCTACGATTCGCGTATTCAGATGGTGACCTCCCTGGTTCCCCATACCGATGCCCAGGAGCTGGTGCTGGAAGAGGTACCCGATGTTACCTATGACAATATCGGTGGTCTGGGTGACCAGATTGACCTGATTAGGGACGCCGTTGAGCTACCTTTCTTGCATCCCGATATTTACCGCCAGTACCGCCTTACCCCGCCCAAGGGTATCTTGCTGTACGGCCCTCCTGGCAATGGTAAGACCCTGATTGCCAAGGCTGTGGCTAACTCTCTGGCTGCGCGGGCTGCGGAGCGGTCTGAGAATGGTAAAAAGACCGGCTACTTCTTGAACATCAAGGGTCCGGAGCTGCTGGATAAGTATGTGGGTGAGACCGAGCGACAGATTCGCGATATCTTCTCTGCTGCCCGCGACAAGGCACGCGCGGGCCACCCCGTGGTAGTTTTCTTTGACGAGATGGAGTCGCTCTTCCGCACCCGCGGTTCGGGCCGGTCTTCGGACGTAGAAACTACCATTGTGCCCCAGCTTCTGGCTGAGATTGACGGGGTTGAGAGCCTGGATAACGTCATTGTGATTGGTGCGACCAACCGCGAAGACATGATTGACCCGGCCGTGTTGCGCCCGGGGCGTTTGGACGTGAAAATCCGTATTAACCGCCCCAACCGGGCCGGCGCTGCCGAAATCTTCGGGCTTTACCTGACAGAGGATCTGCCGATTAGTCAGGCTGAGGTGGCACGAGCTGGGTCCCAGCAGCAGGCGGTTGCCAGCATGATTGAGACGGTCATCGAGAATCTCTTCTCCGCTGAGCCGGCGAACCGCTACATCAGTGTTGATTTAGAGAACGGCGTGAGCCGCTGGCTCTTCAGGGGCGACTTCCTTTCGGGTGCCGTGATCCGCAATATTGTCGATCAGGCTAAGAAGCTGGCGATTAAGTCTTACCTGTCTACCGGGGCTGAGGGTATCAGCACCGAGCACCTGCTTGAGGCCGTGCGCGCAGAGTTCGAGGATCAGGTCGAGGTTCCCCAGGCTAGCGAAATTGAGGATGTTCTCTCTACCCTTAACATTCGTCTGCGCGTGCTTAACGCCGCCCCGGCTCGTGCCGTCGATACCGGAGCGGGGGTCTAGCGATGACTGTTCGCCGTATCATGGGGGCCGAGACCGAGTATGGGGTTCATGCCCCGTCAAAGCCCCACGCCAACCCCACGGTGCTCTCTGCCTTTGTGGTCAACACCTACGACACCCTTTTCAAGCAGGAGCTCTCAGCGGCCCTTGAGACCCGCTGGGAGTACGGTTCAGAAGCACCGCTAGCCGATGCGCGCGGTTTCGACATGCCGCGCGAGCAGGCCCACCCCACCCAGCTAACCGATACCGCCCACGTGCTCACCAGCGAAGATATCGCGGCAGAAGCCCTGAGCGAGGCCGGGCATTTTGCCGAGCGTATCGACTGGGATGCGGTCACCATGAACTCGATTCTGCCCAACGGGGCCCGTTTTTATGTGGACCATGCCCACCCCGAGTACTCCTCGCCCGAGGTGACTAACCCGCGCGACGCCGTCCTCTGGGATGCGGCAGGCGACCACATCGCCGCACAAACCGTAGCCACCATTGAAAAGGTAACCGCTAGCCAGAGTTCGGCTATGCCTGCGGTCAACCTCTACAAGAACAATACGGACGGCAAGGGCCAGTCCTACGGTTCCCACGAGAACTATCTGGTGCCCCGCACCGTCGATTTTGAGTACCTGGCAGCTAGCCTGCTGCCCTTCTTCGCTACCCGTCAGGTCATGGTGGGGGCAGGACGGCTGGGCTTGGGTACAGCGGGGGAGCAGGCAGGTTTTCAGATTTCCCAGCGTGCTGACTTCTTTGAGCGCACCGTCGGTCTGGAAACCACCGTCCGCCGCCCGCTGATTAACACCCGCGACGAGCCCCACGCCGACAGCAACCGTTATCGCCGCCTGCACGTGATTACCGGTGACGCTAACCTGTCGCACACCTCCAACCTGCTCAAGTTCGGCACCATGTCCCTGGTACTGAACCTCATCGAGGCCAAGACTGCTCCTGCCATTAAACTGGCTGACCCGGTTGCTGCCATGCACACGGTCAGCCACGACCTGACCCTGAGCGCCAAGCTGCCCCTCGCGGGCGGGGGCAGCATGAGCGCCCTGCAGATTCAGCGGGCCTACCTCGATGCTGCCATCGCGCTAGAGACCAACCCCGATGAGGCAACCGCCGAGATTCTGCAGCTTTGGGGCGAGGTGCTAGAGGCCCTGGCAGATAACCCCCTATCCCTGGCCGACCGCCTGGACTGGGTTGCCAAGTACGCCCTACTGAAGGGCTACGTTGACCGGGGCCTGAGCTGGGATAACCCCAAGCTGGCCGCCATCGACCTGCAGTATTCGGACGTCCGCCCCGGCAAGGGCCTGTACCACAAGCTGGTAGCCCTGGGCCGCATGAAGACACTCTTCAGCCCCGAAGACATTGCCCGGGCCGCCGCCGAGCCGCCGCGCGACACCCGTGCCTACTTGCGCGGTAAACTCATCACCACCTGGCCCGACGAGGTCGTGGGAGCCAACTGGGACACCCTCTCGGTACGCAACCCGCTCTCCATCGACCTGCACCGCCTGACCATGGATAACCCCGAGTACTTTACCGCCGAAATCGTTGAACCCCACCTGGGGCTAGAGCACGCAGACCAGCTTTTTGCCCTACTGGCCGGCCAGCAGCAGCACAGCTAGCCGTCATATCACATAGAAAGAGAGACATCATGGACCGCATTCAGCGTCAGAACACCACCTCAACCACCTCCCAGCAGGTAGAAGAAGTAGCCATCGCCCACCAGAACACCGAGGTGAACGAGCAGGCAGTATCAGACATCGATGACCTGCTGGCAGAAATCGACGGCGTGCTCGAAGAGAACGCCGAAGACTTCGTCAAGGGCTTCGTCCAAAAGGGCGGCCAGTAGGCCCAGCCCCTCACAAGCAGCCAGTACCCGCCCCAACGCCTAAGGAAGACCCGTGGAACGCAGAATATTCGGCATCGAAACCGAGTTCGGCATCAGATACATCCCGAAAGGGCTTGGCCCCCTGGCCCCAGAAGAGGCCGCCCGCAAGCTCTTCAAACCGGTGGTAGACACCTGGCGTTCCTCCAACGTCTTCCTGCCCAACGGCGGGCGACTCTACCTCGATGTGGGATCCCACCCCGAATACGCCACCGCCGAGACCGCCTCGGTTCGCGATGCCCTGATTCAGGACAAGGCGGGGGAGTACCTGCTCAATGACCTGGTCAACCAGGCAGAAGATTCCCTCGAAGCAGAGGGCTATCAGGGGCAGATCTTCCTCTTCAAAAACAATGTTGACTCGGCGGGCAACTCTTTCGGCTCCCACGAGAACTACATGCTAGAGCGCAAGGTGGAGTTCTCCCGCCTGGTCCGCTCCCTGATTCCCTTCCTGATTACCCGCCAGATTGTGGTGGGGGCGGGTAAGGTACACCCGGCAGGCCCCCCGCAGTGGGGCGGACGTCCGCTCGGGCCAGAGGGGCAGCCCAGCTTCTCCTTCTCCCAGCGCGCCGACTACATCTGGGAGGGCTCATCAACAGCCACCACCAGGGCCCGCCCCATCATCAACACCCGCGACGAGCCCCACGCCGACGCCTCGCTCTACCGTCGTATGCACGTCATCAACGGGGATTCCAACATGTCGCAGGCCACCACCCTGCTCAAACTCGGGGCTACCGACCTGGTGCTTCGCATGCTTGAGGACTACTACCCCCTCGAGAACTTTGAAATCAAAGACACCGCCACCGCCCTGCGCGTTATCTCCCACGACCTGACCGGCACAGCAACCTTCCCCCTGGCGGACGGCCGTGAAGCCAACGCCCTGACCCTGCAACGTCACTACCAGGTGGCTGCCACCCGCTACATCGAAGAGAAAGGGGCCCACCACGAGGACGTGCCCTATATCCTGGATCTCTGGGGCCGGGCCCTGGATGCGGTGGAAAGCGGCGATACCTCCCAGATCGATACCGAAATTGACTGGGCCATCAAAAAGAAGCTACTCGATACCTACATCGCCCGCGGGGCCAGCGGCTACGACGACCCCAAAATCCAGCAGCTTGATTTGGCCTACCACGATATCGACCCCGCACGAGGCGTCTTTGGCCTGCTCACCCGCAAGGGCCTGGTCAAGAACCTGGTCAGCCCCGATGACATTGCCCATGCCACCGTGCACCCTCCTGCCACCAGGGCCTCCCTGCGCGGCCGCTTCATCAGTGCTGCCCGCAACGCCGGCGAGCCCTTCACCGTGGACTGGGTACACCTGAAACTCAACAACAAGCCCCACCTGACCGTCATGTGCAAGGACCCCTTCGCCACCGAAAGCGCCGCCATGGACGACCTGCTGGCCACCCTCAACCCCGGCCCCCAGGACGCCTGGTCCCCACCCTTTATCTAGGCAAACCGGCAAATTACCAGACCCCACCCAGCTCTATCCGCTAGTATGTACGCGGTGAATAAAAGCGTTCTGCTGAAGAGCGCAACCTCAAGGAAAGTGAAACCAGTGAAGAAAAAGTCAGCCCTTTTCGCATCCAGCGGCGCCGTGCTCGCCCTCGTTCTGTCTGCCTGCGGCGGCTCCGGCAGCGGCAGCAGCCTCTCAGATGTCGACTACTCCATGAACGGGGCAACCGCCGAACCCTCGGTTTCCTTCGCAACCCCCTTCGCAGCCAACGGCACCGAAGCCTACAAGATTGAGGACGGCGACGGCGCCACCATCGAGGACGGCGACAGCCTGCTCGTTGACGCCACCGTCTTCAGCGGAGCCGACGGCACCTCCCTGGGCACCACCTACACCGACGCACCCATGATTATCCCCGTGGGCGAAGACCTGAAGAACGCCGCCCCCGAGCTATACGACATTCTGATCGGCTCAAAGGTCGGTATGTCCTTCTCTTACTCCACCAACATCGATACCACCTCCACCTCAACCGCTGAGGCAACCCCCACCGTTTCAGCAGGCACCGCCACCAACGTCGAGGTCTACACCGTCTCCGGTAAGCTGCTCAAGAGCGCTGAAGGCACCGAGAACGAGAAGAAGTCATCTGCCCTGGAAAGCTTCTCCCTTGCCGATGACGGCACCGCCACCCTGACCCTGTCACCAGACCGCGGCGATGCCCCCACCGAGCTTTACACCGAAGACCTCATCACCGGCACCGGTGCAACCGTGAGTGAATCCGACACCCTCTACGTCAACTACGTTGGCGTGACCTGGTCAGACGGCACCCAGTTCGACGGTAACTTCGGCGCTACCCCCACCGCCCTCTCCCTGAACGGCGTCATCGAGGGCTGGAAGCAGGGCCTGGCCGGTAAGACCGTCGGTTCCCGCGTCCTGCTGGTCATCCCCAGCGAGCTGGCCTACGGTGAGGACGCCGCCACCAGCGGCGCCCCCGAAGGTGCCCTGGTCTTCGTGGTAGACATCCTGGGCTCCTCACCCACCCGCACCGCCGCAGCATCAGCTAGCGCCTCAGCCGACGCGTCCGCAGCTGCAACCGCAGATGCCAGCGCAAACGCTACCGAGTCTGCGAGCGCTGAAGCTACCGCCTCAGCCAGCGAATAAGACCTCTATTATCACTCGATTAGAAAAGGTAAAACCTCATGTCATTTGGTCAGCGTAATCTCGACCGTAGCAAGCCCGAAATTGATTTCCCCGAAGGTGGCACCCCCGAAGAACTCATCATCATCGATGAGATTGAGGGTGCCGGTGAGGTCGTTGAGGCTGGCGATACCGTGTCAGCCCACTACGTGGGTGTAGCTTTCTCCACCGGTGAAGAGTTTGACTCTTCCTGGGGTCGCGGTGAGCCCCTGCGTTTCCAGGTCGGTGTCGGTATGGTGATCCGAGGCTGGGATGAGGGCCTGCTGGGTATGAAGGTGGGCGGCCGCCGTCGCCTGGAGATTCCCAGCGAGATGGCTTACGGTTCCCGCGGTGCCGGTTCTGCTATTGGCCCTAACGAATCACTGATTTTTGTGGTTGACCTGGTAGACGTCATTAAGCGTTAATTCTCGCTGCGGGCTTGTGCCTGCGCGTGTTTGGCCCCCGGTTCGAAAGAGCCGGGGGCTATCTTTATGTATGTGACTTCTAAAGCTGTTGAACGTGCTGCTGCCTTACTTGATGTGCTCTCGTCTGCCCCTTGGGGGCTGGACCGGGATGCTGTGCGCCAGCGGGTGCCGGGCTATGACCAGGCGGCGACCGATGCTGCGTTTGAGCGTATGTTTGAGCGCGATAAGCAGGTCTTACGGGCCCTGGGCGTTGAGCTGGTGGCTGAGCGGGCTGATCGTTCTCGGCTGGGCTTTGTGTATCGGCTGGAGGCTAGGTCGCAGGCGGTGGCTGATTTTTCGGCCTTGGACGTGGTGGTGCTGAGCCACTGTGCGCGGGCCTGGGAAGGCACCGAGGTGGAGCGGCTGGCTCGTGCTGCCCTGCTCAAGGTGGGGGCGAGTGTGGGCCAGCGTCTTGGTGGTGAGCTGGGGGAGCCCGCCCGGTTCACCACGGTCCCCGGGGTTGCAGAGTGCCTGGCGGCGGTGGCTGAGGGTAAGGGCGTGAGTTTTCGCTATGCCGGTAGGGACGAGGTGCGCACGGTTACCTGCTGGGGGCTGGGTTTGCGGTTTGGTCACTGGTACCTGGTGGGCTGGGATCGGGCCCGTCAGGGGCAGCGTATTTTTAGGCTTGATCGGGCGGCAGGTTTGTCTGTTTTGGCTGTTGAGGGGCCGCAGCCCCCTGCCACTTTTTCGATGGTACGGGAGTTGGCCGCGCTTGAACCTGAGCAGGTTCCGCAGGTAGCTACCGTGCCCCTGCTGCCCGGGAAGGGGGCGGACGGGGTGCAGCTGGCTCCCTCCTACGGGGTAGTGGAGTCTGCCCTGCAGGCTATAAAGGGCGGACGCACCCACCGGCTCCCGGAGGGCACATCAGCTCCTGGCGTGGTGGGGGACTACCAGCGAAAGGTCGCTGATGAAGAGGAAAGACTACGGCAGGAGCTGCGGGCCTGGCACACCCCGGCGCCCAATATCGCTGCTCCTGAACGAACAAAGGCCTGGAAGCCTGTAGCTGCTCAGCGGGCCCGTGAAAGTGCTTCAGACCAGCTCATGAGGCTTCTGCTGATGGTGTCCCTGATCGAGAGCACCGGGGGTCTGCCCCTTACTACCCTGGCAGATTTCTTTTCAACGACGGAACAGAAAGCCCGTACCCAGCTGGAAGGCTTAGCCAGCAGCGTTGGGTTTGAGTCCTTGGATCTAGCCATTAACTCGGCTGGGTTTGTGACCCTGCGGGGGCAGCAGGTGCTGACCCGCGGTGTGTCTCTGACTGAAACAGAAGCCCTGGCGCTGAGCCTGGCTCTCGACCTGTCGGCCAGCCTCGATACAGAGTCCTTTTACCGCCACCTGCGCCAGAAGATATGGGCCTCGGTTGCTACCGAGAACCTACCCGAGGTTGCGCCCATGCCTGAACGGGTAGGGGTCTATCGGGCCGACCTTGACCCCCTAGTACAGCGGGCTCTTGATCAGCAGATTCCCCTCGATATCACCTACAGCTCCCACCGGTCTGTCTCCCGCCGCGTTATTGAACCGCTGGCCCTCATCGTTGATAACGGGCCTCGCTACCTGCAAGCTTGGTGCCGGTTGAGCGGGCAGGTGCGGCACTTTAGGCTTGACCAGATATTGAGTATGGCCCCGGTCGAGGGTGATAGTTTCACCCAGCAGGTGCTGACTGAATCCGAGGCGGGGGAGGACGCGTCCGCCCCCGTTAGCCCTCGCAGCTGGCTCACCCAGTTGACCAGCGGCCAAGTTGCTGCCGAGACCATGATTCTGGCTGTCGCTAAAAGTCTGCCGGTAGCCCAGCGCGAAAAAACCCACAGCACCCTCTACCGCTACGCCCTTGAAACAGCCGAAGAAAACGGTGTGACCTTCTACAAAATACCGGTCGCCCACACCGCCTGGGCCCTCAACCTGCTCATAGACCTGGGCCCGACCGTCCGCCTGCTCATCCCTGCCCACCTGCGGCAAGACCTACTAGAGCTACTGGGTGACTAGGGGCCACAAACAACTGCCCCGGCACATTACCCACCCATATCCCAGCAGAATCGGTGCAAGCCCACAGCAAAATATTCTCAAAACTAAAGCCGCTTGGGATATATAATTGTCACTATGCCTTGGTGGTTTTGGATAGTTTTATGGACCGTGCTCGTAGTGAGCTCGCTCTGCCTGCTAGCCTGGCTGCTATACCGCGTCTTCCGCAAAGCCTTAGGGGCACTCGATGCCGCCCAAGACTGGGAGTCCAGCATTACAGATGCGCTTGGGCAGGCCAACCACGCCCAGCCCCTCAGAGAAGAACCGCAACCGGCTCTTTTCACCCCGGTAGGAACCGCCTACGCAGACTACATCCAGGGCAAGAACACTCGAACGCTCGACCGAGCCCGCCGCCGCTCTCAGCGCCGCGACGAACTCGGACAGCCCCAACTCGTCGGAGACCTCAAACGTCTTCAAGAAAGGTGACGCTCGTGCTCGGTAACCTCGGCCCCGTCCATCTCATCATCCTCCTTGTCATCATCATCCTGCTCTTCGGTGCCCCCAAGCTCCCCGGCATGGCCCGCAGCCTCGGCCAGTCCATGCGTATCTTCAAGTCAGAAGTTGACGGCCTGAAGAACGACTCCAAGAAGAACAACGAAGCAAACGGCGACACCAACGGTTCCGTCGTTTCCGGTGAGGTCATCAACAACCCCACCACCACCGATCAGAACAAGGGCTCACAGAACTAAGTTCTCGCCCCCCCCAGAGCGTTCGTGAGTTAACCGCCCGACCCGTGCCCTGGCCACCCAGGGCGCGGGTTTATGGGCTCCCAGAGTTTCAGTAGAAGGCACCCATGGCTAAATCAACCAGCCGAAAGAACAACCCCCAGGCCACCATGGCCCTCGGCGAGCACTTTCGCGAATTCCGCAACCGCCTCATCAAAGCGGCTGTTGCTACCTTTATCTGCGCTATCGGCGGCTTCTTCCTCTACGAGCCCTTCATGGAGGCCATCAGCGCCCCGGTCTACGCCATCAACACCGAAGCTGGCCGCACCGCAGCCCTGAACTACTCCACCGCAACATCTCCCTTCGACCAGATGGTGCGTATCTCCCTCTACATCGGCCTGGTTATCGCAAGCCCCGTCTGGCTCTACCAACTCTGGGCCTTCATCACCCCGGCCCTCTACCGCAAGGAAAAGCTCTACACCCTGGGCTTCACCTTCACCGCCATCCCCATGTTCCTTCTGGGCACCGGCCTGGCCTGGTGGGTGCTGCCCACCGCCGTCCGCACCCTGACCATGTTCAGCCCCGATGGCGCAACCAACCTCTTCACCGCCGACGTCTACGTCAGCTTCGTGGTTAAATTCATGCTGGTCTTCGGTATCGCCTTCGTGCTGCCCGTTATCCTGGTCGGCCTTAACTTCATCGGCCTGATCCGCGGTAAGACCATTCTCAAGTCCTGGCGCTGGGTAGTCGTGCTCGTTGGTCTGCTCGCTGCAATGGCAGCCCCCGGTAACGACATCATGTCCATGCTCTACCTCATGCTGCCCCTGCTCTTCTTCTTCTTTGTTGCTATCGGTATCGCCATGCTTAACGACAAGCGCCGCGACCGCCGCAACGCCAAACTGGCAGAGGGTCTCACCGACGACGAACTCAACCGAGCCACCAGCTTAGAAGAACTCGACCAGCTCGGTCGCTCCTAAAACTTTCCCGCCCCGGCACGCTGTGTCGGGGCGGTTTTTTGTTCGCGCTGGAACGAAAGCTGACTGCGGGGTGCCTCTGGCCGAAATCTACCGCCTAAGATTAGACATATGGCTAGCTACGCTGAACAGTACCTGCGCGCCAAAGAACGCGCCACCTTCTCAAAGACCGCCCTCTACCGCTTTGAGCAGACCCTGAGCTTTGACCTGGATGACTTCCAGCGCCGGGCCTGCACTTCGGTTGAGGACGGCCGGGGCGTGCTGGTTGCTGCCCCCACTGGGGCGGGCAAGACGATCGTGGGAGAGTTCGCTATCTACCTGGCTCTATCGCAGGGTAAAAAGGCCTTTTACACCACCCCGATTAAGGCTCTGAGTAACCAGAAGTACAACGACCTGGTGGCAGCCTACGGTGAGGACGCCGTGGGGCTGCTGACCGGCGACACCTCCATCAATTCCGAAGCCCCCGTGGTCGTGATGACCACCGAGGTGCTCCGTAACATGCTCTATGCAGATTCCGCCACTCTGGCCAACCTGGGCTATGTGGTGATGGACGAGGTGCACTACCTGGCTGACCGCTCCCGCGGGGCGGTGTGGGAAGAGTGCATTATTCACCTGCCCGAATCGATCTCTGTTATCGCCCTATCGGCTACTATCTCTAACGCTGAGGAGTTCGGTGCCTGGCTCGATACCGTGCGCGGGCAGACCGACATTATCGTTTCTGAACACCGCCCGGTTCCCCTTTGGCAGCACGTGATGGTGGGCCGCCACCTCATGGACCTCTTCGCTGGCGATACCACTGTCGAGGACGCCGCAGCCGCCACCGACCTGCCCGAGGTCAACCCAGAGCTGGTGCGGGTCGGACGCCGCCCCCGCCCCTCGCGGGGTCCGGGCGGCAAGTCCTTCTCCCGCCTGGGCAAGGGCAAACGTAGTCGTAACCAGGGCTACCAGTCCCAGGGCTATGACCGCGAGCGCCGCAGCAGCGCGGACGAGGCGAGCGCCCCCGTCCGCCCCCAGCGCATTAGCCGCCCAGAGATGATTCGCTCCCTCGATAAGGCGGGTCTGCTGCCCGGTATCTGTTTTATTTTCTCGCGGGTGGGCTGCGATGCTGCGGTATCGCAGTGTATCGATGCCGACATTCGCCTAACAACCGAGGCCGAGGCCCAGGCTATTCGGGCCTATATAGCTGAGGCTACCGCTAGCCTTGAGACCAGTGACCTGGCGGTGCTCGGTTTTTACGAGTGGCGTGAAGGCCTGATGCGGGGTGTAGCGGCCCACCATGCGGGCCTGTTGCCGGTCTTCAAGGAGGTTGTTGAGACCCTCTTCTCTGAGGGGCTGATTCGCATGGTTTTTGCAACCGAGACCCTGGCGCTGGGCATCAATATGCCGGCCCGGTCGGTGGTTCTAGAGAAGCTCACCAAGTTCAACGGTGAGACCCACGTGGATATTACGCCGGGGGAGTACACCCAGCTGACCGGACGCGCGGGCCGCCGCGGTATCGACGTTGAGGGTCACGCTGTGGTCATGTGGCGCCCCGGACTAGAGCCCCAGCAGGTAGCGGGCCTGGCCTCGAAGCGCACCTACCCCCTCAATTCCTCTTTTAAGCCCACCTACAATATGAGCGCCAACCTGATTGCCCAGTTTGGCACTGAGCGCACCAAGAAGATTCTGGAAAGCTCCTTTGCCCAGTTCCAGGCCGATAAGTCGGTGGTGGGAGTGGCTTCTCGGGTGAGGAAGAACGAAAAGGCTCTGGCAGGTTTCGAAGAGGCGATGACCTGCCATCTGGGTGATTTTACCGAGTATGCTCGCATCCGCCGTGACCTCTCTGACCTTGAGAAAAAGGCCGAGAAGGGCCGTAGCCGTCTGCGGCAGTCCCAGGCGGTGGCGTCCGTCCTTGACCTGCTGCCCGGCGATATCATCGAAATCCCCCGGGGCCGTAATGCGGGCCCCGCCGTGGTGCTGGCCAGGGCCGAGTCTCTGGACGACCCGCGCCCGTCCATTCTGACGATGGCGGCGCAGCTACGCCGCCTCGACCCCCGCGACCTCGACGGGCCTGTTCTGCCGGTTTCGAAGATTAAGGTGTCAAAGAAGTTCACCGGCAAGACCCCTAAGGACCGCCGGGACATGGCCTCTCGTATGCGTGAAGCCCTCTATCAGGGGCTTCCTGCCCGCTCGGGGTCTCAGAAGAAGTACTTCAACGAGCGCGAGCGCGGGGACGAACAGAAGATTGAGGAGCTGCGCCGGGCCCTGCGCAACCACCCCTGCCACGGGTGCTCTGACCGTGAGAATCATGCCCGGTGGGCTGAGCGCTGGTACCGCCTGTCGCGCGATACCGACGGTTTGCGCCGTCAGATTGAGCGCCGCACCAACACTATCGCCCAGGTCTTTGAGCGTATTACCCAGCTGCTGGCTAGCTACGGTTATGTTGAGACGGTGGAGGGGCGTCGCGTGCTTACCGCCCGGGGTGCCTCCCTGCGCCGGGTTTACGGTGAAAAGGACCTGCTGACCTCCCTCTGCCTTGAGGACGGCTTCTTGCAGGGCCTTGACCCGGCGTCTACCGCTGCGGTGGTCTCAGCCCTGGTCTATGAGGCTAAACGCGATGAGCTGGGTCTGCTATCTCGCTACCCCGGTCACGGGGTTGAGGGGGCACTGATGACCGTGCTGAAGCACTGGAACAAGCTCAACGACGCCGAAAAACTCCACCGGCTACCGCAGACCGCTTCACCCGACTTCGGTATGGTTTGGCCCGTCTATAAGTGGGCGCGGGGCAAGAGCCTCGCCCAGGCGATCGATAGTACCGACCTGGCCGCTGGCGACTTCGTGCGCTGGACCAAACAGGTCATCGACAGCCTTGATCAGATTGCCCACGTGGCGTCGTCTGACCCCCAGCTACGCACCCAGTGCGAGGCCGCTATCAACCTGCTTCGCCGCGGCGTGGTAGCGACCCAGCTTTAGTCTGTTGTACTGTCAGTATTGTGAAAGGACGGCAATGATGCCCGCAACTGTCATGCTCGATGGCTCTGTCTACAGCCCCGCTGACCCCTTTGCTACCGCCCTGGTCATGAACGAGAGCCAGGTGGAATGGGTGGGGCAGGACGCCGGTGCCCGCTCCATTGCGGATTCCTCCATGACCGTGCAGGAGCTGGGCGGACGCCTGGTCACCCCCAGCTTTGCTCTAGCGGCGGCTTCTACGACCGGGGCGGACGCTCCCGCCCTGCTCGATGAGCTAGCGGCAGCTGGCTACGGTTATGCCCGCCTGTTGCTCACCGATTTCGCGCAGGAGCTCCCGGCGGCGCACCCTGCGGTAGCTGCTGACTACTACCTTCCCGTAGGCAGCCTTGAGGGTGGCAGGGAACTGCCCGCTGGCGTCCGCGGTATCTTTGTCTCCTCCCCGGGAGAGCTTAGCTCGCAGTTACTGGCTTCGCTGGCCGAAAAGCGCCTGCAGCTCATGTTGGTGGTCACCGAGGCGGCTCAGGTAGGGGAGTACCTGGCTCATCTGGCGCCTCTTGACGGCCTCGCCCGTCTGCGTATCAGCCCCAGCCTGGAGGGTCTCACCGAACTAGACCACAGTGACCTGGAACAAGCCAAAAACCTACAGGTCACCCTCGGTTTCTCAGGCGACTTCGACCGCTCCGGCGAAGCCTTTGGCCGGGCCCTGGCTGCGGGTGCTGCGGTAACCCTAGGGTCAGACCCCGGTACCCGACCCTCGCTATTGGGCTGGGAACTGGTGAACGCCGCCGTCAACCCCGCACAGACAGAACAGGCAGTATCGGCTCGCGCCGCTTTTGCCGCCTGCACCCGCGCAGTCTACCGCGCCGCGTCCGCCCCCAACCCCTTCACCGGCCAGCTCGTGCCCGGAGCCCCCGCCCACTGCGCCCTCTGGGCTATCACCGAACTCATCGTGCAGACCCCTGACAGCCGCATTGCTGCCTGGAGCACCGACCCGCGCGCCCGCACCCCCCTGCTCCCTGTCCTGGCCCCCGACGTACCCCGCCCTGAACTGGTCAGCCTCTACCGCAGTGGCCACAAAGTGGGCTAGGCGTCACCTCAGACCCAGGCCCGCGATACACGCTCGGGCACCTGCACCCTATATAATGAAAAACTGGTTTACACGCCGTCCCACGATTCAGATGGGCCATGACAAGGAGACCGCATGCGAGTACTAACCGTGATTCCTACCTACAATGAGAAGGAAAACCTTCCCATCGTAGTAGAGCGCCTGCGCGCAGCCGTGCCCGACTGCGACATCCTCGTCGTCGACGACAACAGCCCCGACGGCACCGGCCAGCTCGCCGACTCCCTGGCAGCAGAAGACAGCCACATCAACGTCCTCCACCGCACCGTCAAGGACGGCCTGGGTGGCGCCTACCTGGCAGGCTTCGACTGGGGCCTAGAAGCTGGCTACGACGTGCTCGTTGAGATGGACGCCGACTGCTCCCACCAGCCCGAACAGCTGCCCCTGCTCCTGCAGGCAATCGAAGGGGGAGCCGACCTAGCTATCGGTTCTCGCTACGTACCCGGCGGCAAAACCAAAAACTGGCCCCTGCACCGCCAGATCCTTTCCCGCGGAGCCAACCTTTATACCCGCCTGATTCTGGGCACCAAGGTTAAAGACATCACCGCGGGCTACCGCGCCTACCGCCGCGAAGCCCTGCAGAAGCTTAACCTCGAAGGCATCGACTCCAAGGGCTACGTCTTCCAGGTTGATTTGGCCTGGCGCTCCGAGCAGGCCGGCCTGAAAATTGTAGAAGTACCCATCACCTTCGTAGAGCGTGAAATCGGTAGCTCCAAGATGGACGGCAACATCATCGTTGACTCCATGACCAAGGTAACCCGCTGGGGCCTGACCGCCCGAGCAGAGCGCGTCCGCTCCATCATCAAGAAGTAATAGCAGTTGATAGACGAAGGGCCCCGCCAGATAACTGGCGGGGCCCTTGGTCTTAGAGGGAGGATAGCCTAGAGGGCGTGACGCTCCCGGTAAATCTCAAGACGCTGCTGCAGGGTCTCTTCAAGTTCTTCGACACTACGGCGCTCCAGGAGCATATCCCAGTGGGTGCGAACAGGCTTTTCAGCGTTCTCTTCAACCTTGCCGTCGCCAGAAACCAGGAAGGCCTCCTTGCCGGACTTGGCGGTCCAGGTTGCGGGAATCTCAGCTTCCTGCGCGAAGGTAACGAAGACTCGTTCACCGTCTTCGGTGCGGTATTCCACACGCTGGCGGGGAGCCGGCTCCACGCCTGATTCGGTTTCCATTGACTGTGAACCCAGGCGCATACCGCGCAGGCTGCGATCGCTCATTTTCTTCCTCCATAAACGGTGACTGAAGTGCTTGCAGGTTTGTAACTACTCAAAGGCGGGTAAACCGTGCAGGCCAAATACCCATTATAACCTTTAGGCGCCGGGGGTGTGGGGGTCTGTGCCCTCAGCTGATTCGTCGGTAGGGAGCTCGCCCTCCTGAGGGATTTCAACGCCGCTATCGAGCTTGTCGAGGTTGGGGTTGAGGTCTTCAGGGGTCACGCGGATCACCGGGGTGTCGACCAGGGGAGAGGACGGGGGAGTCGCAGGGGTAGACTCTTCCTCAGTCTCAGGTGCACCCTCGTTACCCAGGGGTGAGAAGGCGTTGCCGATACCGCGCAGGGCATCGCCCAGCTCGGTGGGAATGAACCAGAGTTTGTTAGCATCGCCCTCGGCTAGCTTGGGCAGGGTCTGCAGGTACTGGTAGGTCAGTAGCTTCTGGCTGGGGTTCGAGGCGTGGATTGCGTGGAAGACCTTCTGGATAGCCTGGGCTTCACCGTCAGCACGCAGGATAGCTGCCTTAGCGTCACCCTCAGCGGTCAGAATCTGGGACTGCTTTTCACCTTCTGCTCGTAGAATCGCAGCACGGGAGTCACCTTCGGCGGTTAGAATCTGGGACTGCTTCTGGCCTTCGGCGGTTAGAATAGCGGCTCGGCGGTCACGCTCTGCTCGCATCTGCTTTTCCATGGAGTCCTGGATGGAGTGCGGAGGCTGAATTTCCTTGATATCGACGCGGGAGACACGGATACCCCAGCGGCCAGTGGTGCTGTCAAGGACGCCACGGAGCTCGCTGTTAATCTGGTCGCGGGAGGTCAGGGTTTCTTCCAGGTTCAGGCCACCGACGACGTTGCGCAGGGTGGCACTGGTTAGCTCATCGACAGCCTGGATGTAGTTAGTGATTTCGTAGGTAGCAGCCTTGGGGTCGGTGACCTGGAAGTAAACCACGGTATCGATACCGACGACCAGGTTATCTTCGGTGATAACGGACTGGGCTGGGAAAGATACGACCTGTTCACGCAGGTCAATGAGGGGCAGGACGCGGTCGATAAAGGGGACGGTCACATGAAAGCCCGGGTTGAGGGTGGTGTGGTACTTACCCAGACGCTCGACAATGCCAGCGCGGGCCTGAGGAATAATGCGCACAGCCTTGAGCAGGGTGATGAGCACCAAGAGCACGAGGGCTGTAAGCAGGATGGTTGTGGTGATGGTTGAAGCTGTCATAGGTTACGACCTTAATCTTTAAGTTAAAGGTTATTTTGTGGTGTGAGGGGCTAGGTAGGCAGTTGCACCGCGAATGGCTACCACGGTTGCTGTTGACCCTTCAGGGAGAACCAGCTGGTTGCTTTCGGGGCGGGCCGTCCAGGTATCACCGGCGATACGGGCAAGACCTGCCTGCTCTGTGACCGTCTGGGTAATAAGAGCGTCCTGGCCAATAAGCCCATCAGAGTTCATCGCAATATTGGGTGAGCTTTGATGGAAACGCTTAATAAGCGGTGGGCGGAGCCCTAAGAGAAGGGCGATGCTAACAACTGCAAAAAGAACAACCTGACCAACAAAGGAGTCGAGGAAAGTGGTGCTCAGTGTTGCCGACAGGGCAGCTAAGGCCATCATTAGAAAGATGAAGTCGAGCATCAAAATCTCGATAATGGCTAGAACAATCGCAGCGGTGAGCCAGAAAGCCCAGAGGTTCTGTGCGAACCAATCAATCATGTGTACCTCCCACAGGTCGGTGTGTGTTAGTACTTATCTATTCTCCCTGATGTGGTTTCTCTGTGCTAGTCATTACGTGAGGTATGAGAGGATTTGGCCAGCTCAGCCAGGCTTTCCATAAAGCCGATAATATACATTATGTAAAGTAAAGCTAAAAAAGCTCCCCTGACGCCCTCGACTTACTCCACAGCTGCTGAGCTTAGCGCTCCTGCGTTAGAGTAAAACTATGCTCAGTTCAGTTGATTCAGGTAAATATTTTTCCCAGCCGGTTCGCGCCGTGGTTGACCTGGCCCTCGTCCTTCTTTTTATTGCCATCGGGCTCACTAGCCACCAGGAACCGCTATCCCAGCTATTAGCCACCGCCGCACCTTTCTTGCTGGCAGCCTGCGCTGGCCATATTGGTGTGTGGGCCGTGAGCTCCAGGCGGCAGCTTCCCCTCTTGCTTGAAGGTTTTATGATGTGGGTCAGCACCCTGGTGCTTGGGCTTGGCTTGCGCCTCTCCTTCGGCGATACTGCGGCAACTGCTTTTGTTCTTGTCTCAGCTCTTACTCTCTTGGTCTTCTTGGTGGGCTGGCGCCTTATCCTTGGCTTGGTGCGCCGCAAGGCCTAAATTTCTTGATGTAGACAGTCTTTAAAAAGGTGTGGCCCCAGAAAGTCTGGGGCCACACCTTTATGTTGTTATTTACTGTTGCTGTAAGCAATCCAACGTTCAAGCACAGCCTTAGCTTTACCTGATTCTACTGATTGGCGAGCGTCCCGCAGGGCTTCCTCAAAGCGTTCGGTAAAAGGCCTACCGTCGACCGGACGGTAAGCAGTCAAGCCTGCTGCAGCATTCAGTAAAACCGCGTTGAGGATTGGGCCGGGAGTCCCATCGAGAACCTGATGCACAACCTGGGCGTTATGCTGGGCATCTCCCCCGCGTAGATCGTCCAGGGTGGCGCATTCAATACCAAAATCGGTGGGGGTTAGTGAATGGTGCTCAACTCCCCCATTGAAGGTTTCCCAAACTTGCGATTCACCGGTGATGGTAATTTCGTCCAGGCCATCATTCCCCCGGAAAATCAGGGCGTGGTCGCCGCGGGAAGCGAAAACGGCGGCGATTTTCTCGGCCATCTCGGGGTCTGCTACACCGATGGCTGAAGCCCGGACCCGAGCGGGGTTGGTCATGGGGCCGAGGTAGTTGAAGGCTGTAGGTACGCCAATGGAGCGGCGGGCGGGCGCTACGTGACGCATGGAGGGGTGGAACACCTGGGCGAACAGGAAGGTGATGCCCGCAGCCTCTACTGCACCTGCCACATCTTTAATGTTTAGGTTTAGATTTATGCCTAGTTCAGCCAGCACATCTGCACTTCCACTTGATGATGAAGAGGCCCTGTTGCCGTGCTTAATGACGGGCACGCCCGCTCCCGCAATCACCAGTGAGGCCATAGTGGAAATATTGACGGTGTTCTGCTGGTCTCCACCGGTGCCAACAATATCTACAGCATCTCGGGTGACTTCTATGTGTTCCGCCTTGTCAAGCATGCCTTGCGCAAGTGCAGCAAGTTCTTCAGGAGTTTCACCTTTAACATGAAGTCCAACTAGGAAAGCTCCGATAATAGCTTCCGGGGTTGATCCCGCCATGATGTCTTGCATGGCCCAGTTAATCTGGTCTGACGAGAGGTCCTGCTGGGCTACGAGTTGATTGAGAATAAGTTTCCACGTGATGGTGCCTGTCATGGCTCACATTCTACGGTTCTTTTAGTTCCCGGGCGAGCTCGTGAGACGGACGTCCGCGGGGACTTTCCGTACCAGGGTTGCTGGACGTTGGGTTACGTAAGTTTTACACACAACGTGTCGCCAAGCCTGCACTAAAAACCCCTAGATTAGGGGGAAGATATGCAGGATTTACAACACACCTCCTAGCAAACCCCCTTACCTATTGGTTCACGGGCACTTTTACAGACATAATGTCTATGTGACAACTGCAACCCATACCCCAAGTAAGTCGGCACACGCCGCTCTGAATCGACCCAATCAGGTGTCTGTCGGCACCGTCGTTTGGCTTGCCTCAGAGCTCATGTTCTTCGCCGGCCTGTTCGCAATGTACTTCACTCTGCGCGCTTCTCGCCCCGATATTTGGGCTGAGAACACCCCGCTGCTTGAAGTCCCTCTCGCTCTCGCCAACACCATCGTGCTGGTGCTGAGCTCCGTTACCTGCCAGTTTGGTGTTTTCAAGGCTGAACAGCTCAAGCCCCGCCGCACCGGTTCCCTCTTCAATGTCCGTGAATGGGGCATGGTTGAGTGGTTCCTGCTCACCTTCATCATGGGTGCGTTCTTCGTTTCCGTCCAGGCTTACGAATACGCAAACCTTGTAGCTGAAGGTATGACTATCGCGTCAAGCGCTTACGGCTCAGCTTTCTACATCACCACCGGTTTCCACGCACTCCACGTAACCGGCGGCCTGATCGCCTTCCTGCTGATCATCGGCCGTGCCTATGTTGCTAAGCGTTTCGGTCACTACGAAGCAACCTCAGCAATCGTTGTTTCTTACTACTGGCACTTCGTAGACGTCGTCTGGATCGCCCTGTTCCTTATCGTCTACTTCCTCAAGTAACCGGTAACCGCTAAAAGTAAACCAACTAGCACACACACAAAGGAACAACGACGTGAAGGCACTTTCTCAAAAGCGACGTCATCCGCTCGCAGCTCTCGTGTTGCTTGCCCTTGCCCTCCTCCTATCTGGTGGCCTCTACGCAGTTGCCACGGCTACTAACGAGGCTCAAGCCGCTACAAGCACCACCTACACTGCAGAAGACATCTCAGAAGGCCAGAAACTCTTTCTGGCCAACTGTGCAACCTGCCACGGTACTAACGCAGAAGGCTCAGTAGACGGCCCCTCACTGATTGGTGTTGGCGCTGCTGCTGTTGACTTCCAGGTAGGCACCGGCCGCATGCCCATGCAGATGCAGGGCGTTCAGGCTCAGCTGAAGCCCGGCCAGTTCAACGATGAGCAGACTAAGCAGCTCGCAGCCTACGTTGCATCACTCGGCGCAGGCCCCACCATCCCCGAGGAAGAGTACCTCGATGTTTCCAAGGGCGATGCAGCCAACGGTGCAAAGGTATTCCTCGCAAACTGCGCTATGTGCCATAACGCTGCTGGCGTTGGTGGTGCTCTTACCCGCGGTAAGTTTGCTCCTACCCTGATGGGCGTTTCAGAAAAGCACATCTACGAGGCTATGGAAACTGGCCCGCAGAACATGCCCGTCTTTAACGACGCAAACATCACCCCCGAAGAAAAGCGCGATGTCATTACCTACCTGAAGTCCCAGGAAGTTAACGCATCGGTTGGTGGTTTCAAGCTTGGCTCACTCGGCCCCGTGTCTGAAGGTCTTCTGATCTGGACCCTCGGCCTGGTCATCGTCATTGTATTCACCCTCTGGCTGACTTCACGAGCTGCATAAGCTCACGCACACACATAAATTTCGTACCAAGGAAGATTTGAGGCAACACATGGGAAACCATAGTGACGGCGCACATGAAAAGGCTGCCGTAGTTACCTCTCAAGAGGCAAGTCAGGAGAAGTTCGCTAACCCCGGACTTCCCCCGCATGCTCCCCGACTCACCGACGTCGATTCCAAAAAAGCTAAGGGTGCCGAGCGACAGGTAGTTCTACTATTCGTCATCTCCATGCTGGGCTCCCTGCTTTTCTGGATTGGCTACTTCGGTGTAGAGGTAAGCGGCAACTTCTACGATGTCATGAACCCCGAAGCAAACAACATGCTTCGTCTGCAGAACCTTCTGCTGGGTCTCGGCATCGCTTTTGCCATGTTCGGTATCGGTATCGGTATCGTCCACTGGGCACGCTCACTCATGCCCGACCACGAAATGGTCGAAGAGCGTCACGCGGTTACCTCTGAAGAGGACCGCGCAGAGGCTCAGGAAATCGTTGAAACCATCATCGAAGAATCAGGCATCAAGCGTCGCCCGCTTCTTCGTAATACCCTCATCGGTTCCGTTATCCTCGCTCCCCTGACCTTCGTCACCCTGTTCCGTGACCTGGGCCCCGCAGACCCCTCAGTACTCAAGTACACCCTGTGGGACGAAGGCGTCCGCCTCGTGCGCGACCCCTCCGGCACCCCCATTAAGGCTGCCGACGTTACTCTGGGCTCTGCCTACCACGTCCTGCCCGAAACCCTCTCTAGCCTGACCCACGAGAACGGCTACCTCGAGGAAAAGGCCAAGGCCGTTGTGCTGCTCATGCGTCTGGATCCCGCTGACATCAAGAAGGTCACCCCCGGTCGCGAAAACTGGAACGTTGACGGCATCTACGCCTACTCCAAGGTTTGCACCCACGTAGGCTGCCCCATCGCTCTGTACGAGCAGCGCACCCACCACCTGCTCTGCCCCTGCCACCAGTCAACCTTTGACGCGGCAGAAGAGTGCAAGGTTATCTTCGGCCCCGCAGGCCACGCCCTGCCCCAGCTGCCCATCGCAGTTGACTCCGAAGGCTACCTGGTCGCCCAGAGTGACTTCCACGAGCCCGTTGGCCCCGGCTACTGGGAGCGTGCAAAGCACATCAAGGAAATGGCAGGTGAAGCATAATGTCGACTTCAATGCAGTCTGATTACAAGGCAAAGACCTCAACCGGTCGTATCGCCCACTACGTTGATCAGCGTGTTGGTGCTTCAGGCATCATCAAGGAATTCGGTCGCAAAATCTTCCCCGATCACTGGTCATTCATGTTCGGTGAAGTTGCGCTCTACAGCCTGGTTATCCTGATCATCTCAGGTACCTTCCTGACCTTCTTCTTCAACCCCACCATGGTGTCGGTAACCTACGACGGTTCCTACGTTCCCATGAAGGGCACCCACATGTCTGCTGCCTACGCCTCTACCCTGGACATCTCCTTTGACGTCCGCGGTGGTCTGCTGATGCGTCAGATTCACCACTGGGCAGCTCTGATGTTCATGATGGCGATGACCGTGCACATGCTGCGCGTCTTCTTCACCGGCGCTTTCCGCCGTCCTCGTGAACTGAACTGGGTTGTTGGTTGCACCCTGCTCATCATCGGTATTCTGGCTGGCTTCACCGGCTACTCACTGCCCGATGACGTGCTCTCAGGTAACGGTCTGCGCATTATTGACGGTATTTTCAAGTCAATCCCGCTGGTTGGTACCTACATCTCGCTCTTCTTCTTCGGTGGCGAGTTCCCCGGTACCGCTGTGATTGGTCGCCTCTACACCCTGCACATCATGATTATCCCCGCGATGCTTCTGCTGCTCGTGGCTATTCACATGTTCATGGTTGTACTGCACAAGCACACCCAGTACCCCGGCCCCGGCCGCACCGAGAACAATGTCGTTGGCTTCCCCGTAGGCCCCGTCTACGCAGCCAAGGCTGGCGGTTTCTTCTTCATCGTGTTCGGTATCATCGCCTTCCTTGGCGCAACCTTTACCATCAACGCGATTTGGAACTACGGCCCCTACGACCCCTCACCGGTACAGGCCGGTACCCAGCCTGACTGGTACGTAGGCTTCGGTGACGGCGCCCTGCGTCTGTGGCCCGGCGTCTGGCCCTGGCCCTGGGAATTCGAATTCCTCGGTGGCACCTGGGTTCTGAGCGTCCTTCTCCCCTTCGCTCTGATGGCTGGCTCAGTCATGATGGCCATGGTCTTCTGGCCCTGGATTGAGCAGTGGGTCACCAAGGACAACCGCGTCCACAACCTGCTGGACCGTCCTCGCAACGCCCCCTTCCGAACCGGTGTGGGTGTAGCAGGCATCATCGGCTACGCAGCCCTGATGATCGCGGCAAGCTCCGACTTGATTGCAACTCACTTCCACGTATCGCTGAATGACGTTGCCTACTGGCTCCGCTTTACCTTCGTATTCGGTCCCCTCATTGGCTTCTTCATCACCCAGCGCATCTGCCTGGCTCTGCAGCGTAAGGACCGTGAGCTCGTACTGCACGGTATCGAAACCGGTAAGGTCGTCCAGCTCCCCCACGGTGAGTTCATCGAGGTTCACAAGCCTCTCGATGAATACCGCCGCTACGAGCTGGTCTCCTTCGAGTCACCCGAGCCCATCCCGGCTCAGCCCAACAAGAAGGGCAAGGTTGGCCTGATCGAGAAGACCCGCGCAGGTCTCTCAAAGATCTGGTTCGAAGACCGCGTAGTTGCCGTAACTCCCGCTGAGCTCGAAGCAGCTCACCATGAGCACCACGGTGCACATGAGGTTGACGGCCACAAGGCCGACTCAATCGAAAAATAACATACGGTTGTAGTAACAGTGTGGGGCACCCCGTCAGGGGTGCCCCACACGTGTTTTAACAGGCTTTTACTGGCCCCGCGTGATTGGTTATCAATGACCGAGCCAATCATCGCCTCTAAGGGCTTCCTGAGCCTTTTAGGAGCCAAAACTAGTTTGTTGGGTTTAGCTCTGCTCCCCTATGCAGCCATGACGGCTCTGAAAAAAGTAGCGCACTCCCGAGGCCGCGTGTGCTGGCCCCGTTCTGCGCAAGATGCAGGGGATGATACAGAGGGGAATGAGGTAGCTCTCCCCTAGCTCACGGAGGCCCTTATACCTCTTTGAACTTCTTTTCTGTACATCGAGGACGCGGGGCACAGCGCGCCGTTTCAACCGGGGCGTCCCGCTGAGATTCTGCTATAGGGAGTGGTCTCCCAGCTCAGGGAACCATGGTGGCGTGCGCTCTTGGCTGGTAATCGCATCAGTTAAAGATTCTTTAAGTGGCTCGGCGTGTCGCACTCCTAGGGTGGGCTGGCAGGGTCAGGCTGGCGCCTGTGCCGTCCTGTGCCGTCCTGTGCCGTCCTGTGCCGTCCTGTGCCGTCCTGTGCCGTCCTGTGCCGTCCTGTGCCGTCCTGTGCCGTCCTGTGCCGTCCTCCCAACCTCCCCTCAGCAATCTAAAAATGGCACAAAAAAGGGTGGGGCCCCTATCCGAGAGGATAGGGGCCCCACCCTTTGAGCCAGGTAAGGCTCTTAGTGGGCGTGGTCGCCGCGGTTGTATTCGTAAACCCAACCCAGAACAGCTGCTGCTGCGAAGGGGATGGCGATGAGTACGATCCACCAGTCGATAGCCAGACCTACAACAACGATGGTGCAAGCAACACCGATGAAGAGGGGCCACCATGACCACGGTGAGTAGAAGCCGTAGTCGCCAGCGCCATCAGCGATTTCACCTTCGAGGTTCTCGTAGGGCATGTCGGGGTGCTTCTTGTCGGTGAAGTTCAGGAAGTACCAGAGGAAGAGACACATCACGGCGGTAGCCAGAATCGCGGGGAAACCGGCCCACTCGGTGAAGTCAGTCATCAGACCGTAGACAATGCCAACGGGAATCAGGAAGACGCCGATGAAACCGAAAATCTTAGCAAGAAGTTTCACAGTGGCCTCCTAGCGTGCAGTTGCCTGGCGGGCTGCTGCAGCGACGTCATTGTTGGTGGACAGTTCAGGGTGGTGCAGGTCAAGTGCAGGACGCTCTGAACGGATACGGGGCAGGGCGGTGAAGTTGTGGCGCGGGGGCGGGCAAGAAGTTGCCCATTCCAGTGAGCCACCGAAGCCCCAGGGGTCATCAACCTCAACACGCTTGCCGTTGCGGGCGGTGGTGTAGACGTTCCAGAACCAGGGAATCATGGAGATTGCCAGAATCATGGAGCCTACGGTTGAGAGCTGGTTCATCCAGGTGAAGCCATCTTCAGGCATGTAGTCTGCGTAGCGGCGGGGCATGCCGTCGACACCGAGCCAGTGCTGGATGAGGAAGGTCATGTGGAAGCCGATGAACAGCAGCCAGAAGTGGATCTTGCCCAGGCGCTCGTTCAGCATCTTGCCGGTGAACTTGGGCCACCAGAAGTAGAGAGCTGCGAACATACCGAAGACGAGGGTACCGAAGATGACGTAGTGGAAGTGAGCGACCACGAAGTAGGAGTCAGACAGGTGGAAGTCCAGCGGCGGGGTTGCCAGGATAATACCGGTGATACCACCGAAGAGGAAGGTGATCAGGAAGCCGATAACCCAGAGCATGGGGGTCTCAAAGGTGATGGAGCCCTGCCACATGGTGCCGATCCAGTTGAAGAACTTCACGCCGGTAGGAATACCAATCAGCATGGTCATGAAGGAGAAGAAGGGCAGCATGACCGCGCCGGTGACGTACATGTGGTGTGCCCACACGGTAACTGACAGAGCCGCAATAGCGATGGTTGCAAAAATCAGACCCTTGTAACCGAAAATCGGCTTACGTGAGAAGACGGGGATGATTTCTGAAACGATGCCGAAGAAGGGCAGAGCCAGAACGTAAACCTCGGGGTGACCGAAGAACCAGAAGAGGTGCTGCCAGAGGACGGCGCCACCGTTTTCGGGGTCGAAGATGTGGCCACCGAGACGGCGATCCATACCGAGGGCGAACAGGGCGGACGCCAGCGGCGGGAAGATCATGATGATCAGGATTGCGGTGATCAGGGTGGTCCAGGTGAAGACCGACATACGCCACATGGTCATACCGGGGGCGCGCATGCAGAGGATGGTGGTCAGGAAGTTGACGCCACCCATGATGGTGCCGAAGCCCTGAAGAGCCAGACCGAAGATCCAGAGGTCACCACCGACAGAGGGGCTGTAGGTGGTGCTGTTCAGCGGAGCGTATGCGAACCAGCCGAAGGAAGCTGCACCCTGGGGGGTAAGGAAGCCAGCGATGGCGACCAGTGAGCCGAACAGGAAGAACCAGAAGGCCAGGGAGTTCAGGCGGGGGAAGGCAACGTCGGGTGCACCAATCTGCAGGGGTACCAGGACGTTAGCGAAACCGGTGAACAGCGGGGTACCAAACATGAGCAGCATCAGGGTGCCGTGCATGGTGAAGAGCTGGTTGAACTGTTCCTTGGTTTCGAGGAACTGCATACCGGGGGTGAAGAGCTCCAGGCGCATAAGCAGAGCCATGACACCGGCAAAGCAGAAGAAAATAAACGCAGCGATCAGGTACATGTACCCGATGGTCTTGTGGTCGGTGGAAGTCAGCCAATTGACGATGATTCGTCCCTTGGACTTAGGAACCACCCGCGGGACAACGCTACCGGTTGTCTCAGCTGAATACTCAAGAGTAGTCACGGGTTACCTCTTAGTTGTTGGTGTTCATGTTGGGGTTACGGTTGTACTCGTCACCCAGACGGCCAATGTTGCCTTCATCTTCCAGTGACTGGATGTAGGCGTCGTAGTCTTCCTGGCTAACAACTTCAACATTGAAGAGCATCTCTGAGTGGTACTCACCGCAGAGTTCGGCGCACTTACCCTGGTAGCGAGCGGGCTCGGAACCGGTGGTGAAGTACATGTGGTTGGTCATGCCGGGAATGGTGTCGCGCTTCTCAAGGAAGGCGGGAACCCAGAAGGAGTGGATGACGTCACGGGACTTGAGCTGCAGGTCTACGGTTGAGTTGACCGGCAGGTAGAGGGTGGGGAGGGTTTCCTCAACGCCTTCCTTGCCTTCCTTGTCGAGGCGAGCCTGGACGCCGGCGAAGTAGACGTTTTCGTCGAGGTAGTTGAAGTCCCATGCCCACTGCTTACCGTAAACCTCGATGGTGACATCGGCGGTTTCAGACTTGGGAGCGGTGATTTCGCGCTCGGCACGGTCTGAGAAGGTGAAGAAGCTGACGATCAGGATGATCGGGATAGCGGTGTAGAAAATTTCCAGCGGAGCGTGGTAGCTCACCTGGCGGGGGTAGCCGGTTTCGTACTTGCGACGGCGGTAGGCGATGATGCACCAAAGCATGAGGCCCCAGGTCACAAGACCTACAGCCAACGCAGCGATCCATGTACCAATCCAGAGGTCCATGATGGTATCGGCGTTATCGGTTACACCACGCTGAGTGGGCAGCCAGCCCACTGATGCCTGTTCTGAACAACCGGTCAAGAGCAGCGCTGAAACGGCTGTGGCAGCGGCTACTGCCTTGCCCTTAAGCCCCTTGCTGCTGGTTCGATGCTGCGAACTCACAGACGGCCCTTCCTGTAGCGATGTGCGTGTCACCTGGTGCTGTGTGTGGACAGCATTAACCCAGGTGTTAATTCTTTCAATACGAGCTTACCCTCAAACGGGCGTTTCTGGTGACAACCTGTCAATGAACTGACGTGTCATTACATAAGTATTTCATGTTTGGGCGGGCTGAAACAGAAAAGTGGGGGTATGCCGGAGCATACCCCCACGTGTGAAGCGGGCTGGGCGGACGCTTAGTGGAAGGAATCTCCACAGGCGCAGGAGCCCTGGGCGTTGGGGTTATCGATGGAGAACCCCTGCTTCTGAATGGTGTCTTCGAAGTCGATGGTTGAGCCTTCGAGGTAGGGAACACTCATACGATCAACGATGACTTCTACGCCGTCGAAGTCGCGGACGGCATCACCGTCGAGCACGCGCTCGTCGAAGTAGAGCTGGTAAATCAGGCCTGAACAGCCGCCGGGCTGCACGGCGATGCGCAGGCGCAGGTCGGTGCGTCCTTCCTGCTCAAGCAGGGAACGAACCTTACCGGCTGCAACCTCGGTGAGGTTAACGCCGTGGGTGGGAAGATCTTCAAGTACTGCCTCAGACATGAGCAATCCTTTCGTGGGGTGTTTTGATGTCAATCTTACGCCTCTTGGGTGCGGGGCGCGAGATGTTCGCAGTCAAGTGAATTTCCTAGTTGCCGGTGTGAGCTGCCGCCAGCATAAGGGCCTCAGCCAGGATTGCCTTCTGGAAGTCGGGGATGAACAGAGACTCGTTGGCGCTGTGGGCACGGGTGTCGGGGTCTTCGATACCGGTAATCAGAATGTGGGCATCGGGGTAGACCTCGGTGAGGGTCGCAATGAAGGGGATGGACCCGCCCATGCCGGTGGTGACAGGCTCAACTCCCCAGGCCTCCCCCAGTGCTGCCAGGGCTAGCTGGGCGCCACTGCCAGAAAGGTCGGCCTGGTAGGGCTGGCCGGAGTCTTCTGCGTGGTAGGTCACCTCTGCCCCGTGATGGTTGTGGCGGGCGAAGTGCTCGGCAAGTGCCCGGTGGGCTGCGGCGGGATCCTGGCCGGGAGCCAGGCGGACGCTGATGCGCGCCTTGGCCGTGGCAGCAATAGTATTTGAGGACTCGGCAACCGAGGTGATGTCCATACCGATGACGGAGATAGCGGGCTGGGACCAGAGGCGGGAGGAGATGGACCCCTGACCTGCCAGCTTCATGCTGTCGAGAATGCCAGAATCGGTGCGGAAATCGGTCTCAGGGTATTCAACGTCAGGTTCAGGTGCAGTAACTAAACCTTCAACCGCAACTGAACCTTGAGTATCGTGCAGGGTGGCGAGTAGCTGGATAAGGACGGTGTTGGCGTCCAGCAGGGGGCCGCCGAACATGCCGGAGTGAACCGAGTGGCTGCTCACGCGTACAGAAATATCACCGCTCGCCACACCACGCAGGCCCGCGGTAAGGGCCGGTACGCCGGTTTTCCAGTTAGCCGAGTCTGCTACAACGATGTAGTCGCCAGCAAGCTTGTCACGGTAGGTATGCAGGAAGTTATCAAAGCTGGGTGAACCAGCCTCTTCCTCGCCCTCGATAAAGAGGGTGACGCCAACCTTAAAGTCGTCGCCTAATACTTCACGCGCAGCCTTAAAGGCAGCCAGGTGGGCGATGACGCCGGCCTTGTCGTCCGCAGCTCCGCGGCCGTAGAGGCGATCGCCCTTGCGAGTGGCGACAAAAGGCTCGGTTTCCCAGAGGGAGCGGTCGCCAGCTGGCTGCACATCGTGGTGGGCATAGAGCAAGAAGGTGGGGAAGCCAGGTGCAGCCGGTGAGTGGGCTACGACCGCAGGCATACCCTGCTGGCCTTCCCCGTAGGACGCTGAGAGAATCTCAACACTTTCAAAACCGGCATCTACTGCCAGGCTCTTCACCTTTTCGGCACTGCGCTGTACTTCGGTGAGGTCAAAAGACTCCCAGGCAACAGAAGGGATGGCCACGAGCTCAGCTAGATGTTCAAGCTGAGCTTCAAAGTTCTCTTCGATGTAGGTTGCTAGAGCCGGGCGGGCAGAAAAATCAAAATCGTGTGTTGTCATACATCTCAGAATACGCTCTGACTGTATATCTACGCACGAACTTGGTTATTCTTAAGGGGTGTTTGGTCGTAATAAGAAATCATCAGAAAATGCTGGTTCTGTGGTTGCCGAGGCTACTCCGGTAGCAAACGAAACCCCTGAAACCACCCAGCCGGGGTACACCGCGCCTAAGGGGCGTCCTACCCCTTCCCGAAAAGAACGCGAAGCTGCCCGCCGCACTCCCCTGGTTCCCGCAGATCGCAAGGCTGCAAAGGACGCCCAGCGTGAAGCTGACCGCGAGTTCCGGGCAAAACAGCAGCAGGCCCTGCAAACTGGCGATGAACGCTACCTGCCCGCCAATGATCGTGGCCCCCAGCGCCGCTACATCCGTGACTATGTTGATGCCCGTTTCAACGTAGGCGACATCATGATTATCGTCATCCTGGCTGTCTTTATCGTGGGCCTTTTCTCCCCCAGCATGCAGCAGTACACTATCTTGCTGATGTGGGGCATGATTCTACTCTGGGCCATCGACTACATGATTATGTGGCGCGGGCTCAAGAAGAAGTTGACCGAAAAGTTTGGCTCCATTGAGCCCCGCTCCGGCTTCTACGCCTTCAACCGCGTCATGATGATTCGCCGTTTCCGCCTGCCCAAGCCTCAGGTTAAGCGCGGCGAATACCCCAAGTAAGGCCACGACGGAGTAAATCCGCTAGCTTTCAACCTTAAATTCAAAGGGGCGCTACCTCTCTAGAGAGGTAGCGCCCCTTTGTGTCATAATCTCACGTGTCTAGTCTAGCGGGTTTTCCGCAATTTCAATAGTCCACGATTAATATGAGCTGCCCACAGGGGGCCTTCGTAGATGAAAGCAGAGTAACCCTGCACCAGATTGGCGCCCGCATCCAGGCGGTCGGTGACGTCCTGAGCGGTGGTAACGCCACCTACCGAGATAAGAGCCAGTTGGTCGCCCACCTCAGCTTTCAGCAGACGGAGAACCTCAAGTGAACGCTTCTTGAGGGGCTCGCCTGAGAGTCCACCTGCGCCAATTTCCTCAACCTTAGCTCGAGGGCTAACCAGGCCCAGCCCTTCACGAGCAATCGTGGTGTTCGTGGCAATAATGCCATCTAACCCCAGACGCAGAGCCATCGCGGCAACGTCCTTAATATCTTCATCGGCCAGATCAGGAGCAATCTTCACGACCAGGGGCACGCGGCGCCCCTGCACAACGCGGTCGGCTTCAGCACGTACAGCCTCAAGTAGAGGTTCAAGAGTCTCAATCGCCTGAAGGTCACGCAGACCCGGAGTATTCGGTGAGCTGACATTTACAGCGAGATAGTCAGCCTGGGGCGCAAGCACCCGAGTGCTCACCAAGTAGTCCTCGATGGCGTCCTTAAGGGCTACCACCTTGGTTTTACCGATATTGACACCAATGACGGGGCGTACCTTACCCCGATATTCGGCTTCAAGGTCCGCGCGGGCGGCAGCGACACGGGGCCCAGCTGCTGCCGCCCCATCGTTATTGAAGCCCATGCGGTTAATAATGGCCTTATCATCTACCAGGCGGAAAAGGCGGGGCTGGGGGTTGCCCGGCTGAGCCTGACCGGTAATAGTGCCGATTTCAATGTGTCCAAAACCCAGGTTACCCAGCGCCGGAATTGCCTTACCGCCCTTATCAAAACCAGCAGCAACGCCGAAAGGCGAGGGGAAAGTAAGGCCCATGACCTCGGTAGCCAGTGACGGGTGTGGCGCAAAGTAGCGGCCCCCCAGGCGAGAAATACCGGTGCGGCGAAGGGTCTGCACCCCCCACATGCCCACATGGTGCGCTTTCTCGGCGTCCATGGGTTTGAAGAAGAGTTTGAACAGGGTTGGGTAGATCCGCATATCGGACCCCTTTCAGCCGCGGCTTTCGCCTAGTATGGGAGGAAACTTAGGGTTGGGTCACCTTATCAACGGCCCCTCCGTAGCGGCGGTCGCGGAGGGCATATTCTTCTACCGCCTGCCACAGTACCGTACGGTCAACATCGGGCCAGAGCACGTTCATAAAGACCATCTCGGCATAGGCACTTTGCCAGAGAAGGAAGTTAGAGAAACGCTGTTCACCCGAGGTTCGGAGGAAAAGATCAACGTCGGGCAGGTCAGGCTCGTCGAGATAGTTCTGAAAGATTTTTTCGTTGATGTGCTTGGGCTTGAGGCGCCCGGCTGCGACGTCCTCGGCAATCAGGGCGGCGGCGTCCGCAATTTCTGCCCTACCCCCGTAGTTGACGCACATGGTCAGGGTACACAGGGTGTTGTGCCTAGTTTCTTCTTCGCACTTTTCGAGCAGCTTGATAACCGACTTCCAGAGCTTGGGCCGACGGCCAGCCCAGCGGATGCGAACCCCCCAGCTCTTGAGGGTCTCTAGCTGACGTTCTAGAACCTCAGAGGAGAACCGCATGAGGAAGGCGACCTCGTCGGGGCTACGACGCCAGTTCTCGGTTGAAAAGGCATAGGCAGAAACATAGGGAATACCCATTTCGATAGCACCAGCCACCACATCAAGCAGGGCTGCCTCACCGGCTCGGTGGCCCTCATTGCGGGGTAGGCCGCGTTCGTTGGCCCAGCGTCCATTACCGTCCATCACCACGGCCACGTGCTGAGGCACGAACTTGCTCGGAATCGCAGGGGCTACGGCGCCGCTGGGGTGGCTGTAGGGCTTCACCGGTGTCATCTACTAGATTTCCTTCTCTAGGGTGGTTAGAGTTTTGAGCGGCCGCTCAAGCTGCCACTGCACATAGTCCATGATATGCCGTTCTGCCCTCTGCCGGAGCGCGGGCGGGTGCTCGCTCAAAATGCCGGGCCAGTCGCCAGTAGCGAGGGCCGCTAAATAAGCGGGTTCTTCCTGTGCTAGGGGGCTGAGTTGAGGGAAGTCACCGGTGCGCGCACACCCGGTGCACAGCACCCCCAGGGAGGGGGAGAAATAGGTGAGGTCATCCAGACTGCCGCAGGCGGCACAGGCACCAATGGCCATGCTCCAGCCCGCCCTGTGCAGGGCTCGCAGCAGGTAGGAGTCAAGGATGCGGTGGGGCGGGTAGGTACCCCGCGCTAGGGCTGAGAGGGCCCCGGCCAACAGCGTGAACTGCTCCTCTAAGCGCTCTTGTTCGTGGTTGAGAAGTTGCTCTGCCACTTCGGCTAAGACAGCCGCGACCGTGTAACGGGTGTAGTCGTTGATAATCGGCCCCAAATAGGCGCGGCGGGTAACAACCTGCGAAATCGTAGCGAGTTTTTTACCGGGTGCAGCCGAAATATCGACCAGCATGAAGGGTTCGAGCCGAGCACCAATCTTTGAGCTACTCTTGCGCACTCCCCTGGCTACTGCGTGCACAATCCCCCGCTGCCGGGTAGCCAGGATAATAATGCGGTCGTGCTCCCCCAGATCCTGGGTGCGTAAAACAATAGCGCTATCACGAATGGTCTTAGTCGTAGATAGCGCTGAAGTCACGTCTTTATTCTCCCACATTCAGTGTGCCAGGTCTCTACCCTGACCTGTTATACGGGGCACTGTCAAAAGGTGAGCCGTACCGGAAGTCCCGGTACGGCCCACACTTATGCTCTACTCAGCAGAGTCACGCAGTGCGCGGTTCACCGCTGAAATCATCGCCTTGAGTGAGGCACGAGTGGTCGAGCTGTCGATACCGACACCCCACAGCACCCGGCTCCCCACCGCTGCCTCAATGTATGAGGCCGCCTGGGCGCTCGCCGCAGAAGCCAGGGTGTGCTCCGAGTAGTCGAGCACGCGGACGTCCACGCCCTCCTTGGCCAAAATTGACTGCAGGGCCTCGATGGGGCCGCTACCCTGACCCACGCGGTTGTAGGTATGGCCAGCAATATTCAGGCCAACCCGCATGGTGGTCTCTCCGTGCTCCTCAGAGTCAATAGAGAGCGATTCAATGCGGTACTTGCCCCAGCGGGCGTCCGCCTCCCTGCTCGGTAGGTACTCATCGGCAAAAATATCCCACAGGGCCTTGCTCTCAACCTCGCCACCCTGGGCATCGGTCTGAGCCTGCACAATAGCAGAGAACTCCTGCTGGGCGCGCTTGGGCAAATCGAGCCCAAAGTCCTTCTTGAGCAGGTAGGCCACCCCGCCCTTGCCCGACTGAGAGTTCACACGAATCACAGCCTCGTAGGTACGGCCCAGATCCTTGGGGTCAATGGGCAGGTAGGGAACAGCCCATACCAATTCATCGACGCTCTTACCCTGCTCGGCAGCGTCCTTCTCCATACGCTCGAAGCCCTTCTTGATGGCGTCCTGGTGTGAGCCTGAGAAGGCGGTGAAGACCAGGTCGCCACCGTAGGGGGAACGCTCGTGAACGGGCAGCTGGTTGCAGTACTCAACGGTTCGACGAATCTCGTCGATGTCGGAGAAGTCAATTTCGGGGTCGATGCCCTGGGTATACATGTTCAGGCCCAGGGTAATCAGGTCAACGTTACCGGTGCGCTCGCCATTGCCAAAGAGGCAGCCCTCGATACGGTCTGCACCGGCCAGGTAGCCCAGCTCAGCTGCAGCTACACCGGTGCCCCGGTCGTTGTGGGGGTGCAGGGAGAGAATGACGTGCTCCCGGTTGGTCAGGTTGCGGCTGACCCATTCTACGGAGTCGGCATATACGTTAGGGGTAGCCATCTCAACGGTGGCAGGGAGATTGATAATAACCTCGTTGCCCTCGCCAATACCCAGCTCATCGGTGACAGCGTTGCAGACGCGAACCGCGTATTCCAGCTCGGTGCCGGTGAAGGACTCAGGTGAGTACTCGTAGGTGATCTTGGTGTCGCCAGCCAGCTGCTCTTCGTACTTCTTGCAGAGACGGGCACCGGTGAGGGCGATATCCAAGATGCCGTCCTGGTCCTGGTTGAAAACCACGCGGCGCTGCAGCACAGAGGTGGAGTTGTAGAAGTGGACGATAGCCTTGGGGGCCCCGTCGATAGCCTCAAAGGTCTTCTGAATCAGGTGCTCACGGCACTGTACCAGCACCTGGATGGTGACGTCGTTGGGAATGTGGCCCTCTTCGATGAGGGTACGCACGAAGTTGAAGTCGGTGGCCGAGGCTGAGGGGAAGCCGACCTCAATTTCCTTGTAGCCCATCTTGACCAAGAGCTTGAACATGGCGAGCTTGCGCTCGGTGTCCATGGGGTCAATCAGGGCCTGGTTGCCGTCACGCAGGTCAACAGCGCACCAGCGGGGGGCCTTGGTCATGGTCTTGTTAGGCCAGGTGCGGTCGGGCAAAGAAACCTGAATCTGCTGGTCAAATGGCACGTACTTGTGTACGGGCATGGGTGAGGGCTTCTGAAAGTTTTTCATCGTGATGACCTTAGATGTTGAGATCGGTGAGGAAGGGGTATCGTCCCGGGTAGCACTGACCCGTATCGAAGCTACACCCGGGGCGCTTCGATACGGCAGATAAGGAGTACCAGTGTCATCTCACTCATACTGTCACGGTATCACACAGAGACGGGCGGCGGCAGAACCTGCCACCGCCCGTCCACTATTTGGAACCGTTGTGGGTGCTTAGTAGCTGAAAGACTGCTGGCAGGTCACCTGATCGGCGGTCTGGCCGGTAGCACCCGCTGCAATCTCAGATTGGGGGGCTTCAATGGTGTCGCTCTCAGCCAGGTCTGACCCCAGAACAACGGCAATTCCCACGTACTGGTCTGAGGGGGTCAGGGAGGTAATACCGAAGAGATCGGCAATAGCCTGAGCTTCGGCCTCATAGCCGTAGGGGTAGTAAATTGCCGACTCGGTGTAGACCGCATCGGTGGTGGAGGTTGTCACCGAGGTGAAGCCAGCCTGCTCAATCTTGGGAGCCAGTTCTTCAGCACGGTCCTCAACACCGGTGGCATCGGTAACGCTCACACCCAGCGAATAGGTCAGTTCAGCAGCCGGGGCGGACGATTCACTCGCGCTGGCAGTAGCAGCGGGGGCAGGCTCGACCAGGGATTCATCCTTCTGAAGTTTGGTGAAGAAATCCTCTGCATCGGCAGAGAGCTGGAGCTTGTTCTCGTCGTAGATGTAGGGCTCGTTGGGGACGGTTGCAAAGACGACCTTGCTCAGGTCGATGTTGGCAAAGATAGAGCCGATGCTCACCAGGTTACCCAGGTTAGTCAGTTCCTTATCGACGGTGACGTTCTGGGTAATAGCCTCAGCGATGTTGAGTAGCATAGCCGGGTTGGTGAGAGTTCCCTCAGCCTGGACCTTCCGCAGTAGGGAGGCGAGGAAGCTCTGCTGGGCCTGGATACGGGCGGTATCGCTGCCGTCGCCAAAGCCGTGACGAGAACGTAGGAAGGCCAGAGCCTGTTCACCCTCAACGCTGGAGGTTCCGGCGGGGAGCTTGAGCCCGCTGTAGGTGTCGTCAATCGGCTCAGTTACACAGACCTCAACGCCACCCACAACGCTCGATAGGGCTTTGACGGCGTTAAAGTCCACCAGCATAAAGTGGTCGATAGCTACGCCAGTGAGGTTGCTGATTGTGGCCACGGTGCAGCCGGGGCCACCGCGTTCGAGGGACTCGTTAATCTGGGTTTCTTCGGTGGCGGGGTAGACCTCACCGGTTTCGGCGTCCGTGCACTTGGGAATATCGACCATCAGGTCGCGGGGGAAGGATATGACGTTGACGTTTGAACGGTCTTCGCTCACCTGAACCAGCATCATCACATCGGAGCGGGCCCCGGAGGCGGCGTCCTCAGCAGTACCGTAGGCCCCGTTGTTCCCGGCACGGGTATCGGAGCCAATCACAAGAATATCGAGAGGGCCGCTGGCAAGATTCGATGATAGCTCACCAATGTTCATCTCGGCGGTCTGCACGTTGCTGCGCAAACGCACCAGGGCAAAACCGCTAAAAGCAACCACCATAGCGAGAAGGGCAACGCACGAGAGCGCTATCCACTTGACCCGCTGAGACTTAAGAGGCTGGTTGCTCATATGACGCCCCAGGGGCGTAACAACTCGCTGCGGGGGCTGACCCTGTGGCGCCATAAAAGGTATCTCCGATTCGTCTACGGTACGGGGGTGACCGATTCTTCAGCCCAGCTTAGGGGGTAAAACTGGGAGGAAACTCCTGATAAGAGGGGAAAACTTAGAAGCCCAGCTTGCCCAGAGCGCGGGGGTCGCGCTGCCAGTCCTTGGCAACCTTCACATGAATGGAGAGGAAGACCTTGGTGCCGAGCAGGGCCTCGATGTTCTTACGGGCGGTTTGACCGATTTCTTTCAGGCGAGCTCCCCGCTTACCGATAATAATTCCTTTTTGGGAGTCTCGCTCTACAAATAGGTTTACGTGAATGTCGAGCAGGGGGTTATCCTCGCTGCGGCCCTCGCGCAGTTCCATCTCTTCAACGGTGACGGCTACTGAGTGGGGCAGTTCGTCCTGCACGCCTTCCAGAGCCGCTTCTCGCACCAGCTCAGCTACCAGGGTGGCCTCAGGCTCGTCGGTCAGCTCGCCGGTGGGGTACAGCGGGGGTGAGTCAGGCAGGTAGGACGAAAGGAGCTTCGCGACCTCTTCTACCTGGTAGTCCTTAACCGCAGAAACCGGGATGATATCTGCCCAGCCGCCACGGCCGTCATTAACCGGAGCAGGCGTGGCCTGACCCTTCTCACGGGTAGCGGCCGGGCCGCTACCCTTACGGAAGGGAAGCTCCTCCCCCTTCTTCTTGCGTTCCTGACGTTCGCGGCGCTGCTGGCGGGCAGCCCGCTCAGCGCTCATGACCTCATCGCCCAGTGCCGAAACGGCAAGGAGCTGCTCTGTCAGTTGCTCGTGACCCACCTTATCGGCCTTGGTGACGATAGCGACGATGGGCTTGTTGCCCGAGGCAGCCAGCTGCTGCGCAATGTAGCGGTCACCGGGGCCGATTTTTTCGTCGGCAGGAATGCAGAAACCAATGACGTCGACCTCAGAGAGAGTCTGCGCCACCATGTCGTTCAGACGCTCACCCAGCAGGGTACGGGGGCGGTGCAGACCGGGAGTATCAACCAGCACCAGCTGGAAGTCCTCACGGTGCACAATACCGCGGATGGTGTGGCGGGTAGTCTGCGGGCGGTTGGAGGTAATAGCGACCTTCTGCCCGACCAGCGCATTGGTGAGGGTTGACTTACCGGCGTTGGGGCGGCCTACCAGAACGGCAAAGCCCGCAGTGTAGTCGTCGGGGAAGGAAGCAAACTCCATGCAGATACTCCAATGATGGGATTAAGTAATGTCTTGGCTTTACTTTACAGGGTGTTGCGGCGCAGGGTCCGCCCAAACAGAGAGCGTGCCAATCTTATTGCGGCGCCCACGAGAACCAATAGCCTTAATGTGAATACCCTCAACAACAACTTCGCTGCCGATAATCGGTACCCGACCCAGGTGTTTAGCTAGCAGACCGCCGACCGTATCGACGTCCTCATCATCAAGTTCTAGGCCGAAGAGCTCGCCCAGTTCCCAAATACTCAGGCGGGAGCTGATCTTGAAGGTGCCGTCGTCTTGCAGGGTGATTTCGGGCTTCTCGTTGTCGTACTCGTCAGAGATGTCGCCGACCAGTTCTTCAATGAGATCTTCTAGGGTTACAAGACCGGCGGTTCCGCCATACTCATCAACAACCACAGCGACGTGGGTAGATTCACGCTGCATTTCCTTGAGCAGGTCCATCACGCGCTTGGATTCTGGCTCATAGCGGACCGGGCGCATCAGAGAGGTAATCCCCAAGCTCTTAAGGTCTGCCCCCGCCTCGCGTGAGGCGGCCAGGGCGTCCTTGAGGTAGAGCATGCCACGCACATCGTCAAAGGACTCCCCCAGCACCGGCACGCGGGAATAGCCCGACCGCAGGAAGAGGGAGATAGCGTCGTCCAGGCTTTCGGTGACGTCAACCGTCACCATATCGGCACGCGGCACCATAATTGAGCGGATGCGGGTCTCATCGAGTTCAAAAATGGACTGCACCATCTCTGCCTCGTCGTCTTCGATAGCCTCAGAAGAACTGGCGCGGTCAACGAACTCAAGAATCTCATCTTCAGTGAAGATGCCGGTCACCTGCTCGGAGTCCTTGGGGCTGACCTTACGGGACAGGGCGGTGAGAGCGGACGAGAAGGGGCGGGTCAGCACGCCCAGCCCGTAAACCACCCCAGCCATCGCCGAGAAGACCTGAGTATGCTTGGTGCGGCCCACCAGGCGGGGGGCAACCCCGAAAAAGGCAAAGACCACAACGGTCATGACCAGCAGGGTGACCAGGACGCTCACCCAGGTGCGGCTGAACAGGTCGTGGACGAGCAGGAAGAAACAGACGACTGAAGACACCTCAGCCAGAACCCGCCAGATACGCAGGGACCGGAAGTAGGGCTCGGGGTCAGCGAGAATAGCCCGAATACTCTTGTTCTCGGGCTCCTCCCCCAGACGCTGGGCCTCAGAGCGGGGCAGGTAGGTGTAGGACGACTCAACGGCGGTGAGCAGGTAGCCCACCAAGACTAAGAGCAGGACGGCACAGGCCAGCAAAGCAGAAGAAAACACCGGTTAGTGCCTCGTCTCTACAGGTGCCGGGCGCCCCAGAAACTCTTCAAGAATGGTGCGCTGAATACCGAACATTTCAGCCTCTTCTTCCGCCGTGGCGTGGTCGTAGCCCAGGCAGTGCAAGATGCCGTGGGTTGTGAGCAGGCAGAGCTCATCGAGGGTGCTGTGGCCGGCGTCCGCTCCCTGACGGGCGGCAACGGGCGGGCACAAGACAATATCGCCAAGGACGCCGGTGGCCAGCTCCTCGTCGGTGCCGGGGGTGAGCTCGTCCATGGGAAAGCTCATCACGTCTGTGGGGCCGGGTAGGTCCATCCAATCAATATGGATTCGCTCCATCTCCTCTTCACCCACAATGGCGATGGACAGCTCGGTCTCGGGTGAAACCTTCATGTGGGCAAAGGCGTGGGCTACCAGCTTCTCCAACACACCGGTATCGACAGCCTCAAAAGACTCACGCACAAAGTCGCTCGCCTCTGCGCCGGGCTCTTCAATATCAAACTCAATATTCACAGGGCTAGGCCTTCTCTTCGGGGGTTACATCGATACCTGACTGCTGCAGCAGCTTTTCGGCCGCAGCCTCAATGGTCTGGCGCTTGACCTTGCGATTACGGCGGCGCTCCATCGAGGTCTTGGCATCATCCCACTTATCGTAGGCACTCACAATATCCGAGACCAGGGAGTGGCGCACCACGTCCTCGGCCTGCAGAACCGCGAAATGGATATCGTCAATACCTTCAAGAATCTGACGGATCTGCTTCAGACCTGAGGCCTGACCACCGGGCAGGTCCACCTGGGTGACGTCGCCGGTAATCACCATCTTGGAGCCAAAACCCAAGCGGGTCAGGAACATCTTCATCTGTTCCACCGTAGTGTTCTGCGCTTCATCCAAAATAATGAAAGCGTCGTTCAGGGTACGACCGCGCATATAGGCCAGGGGCGCCACCTCGATGGTCCCGGCCTCCATCAGGCGGGGAATGGTCTCGGGATCCATCATGTCGTGCAGCGCATCGTAGAGCGGGCGTAGATAGGGGTCAATCTTCTCGTTCAGCGACCCAGGCAGGAAGCCCAGGCGCTCGCCCGCTTCAACAGCGGGGCGGGTCAGGATAATGCGGTTGACCTCCTTTGACTGGAGGGCTTGAACAGCCTTAGCCATTGCTAGGTAGGTCTTACCGGTACCTGCTGGGCCGATACCAAAGACCACGGTGTTGGCATCGATAGCATCGACATAGGACTTCTGGTTGATGGTCTTGGGCCGGATATTCTTACCCCGCGAGCTCAGAATGTTCTGGCTGATGGCGGTTGCGGGGTGAGAGAGGCTGGCAGTCATCATACCCATGATGCGCTTGACCACGTCTCCGGTAACCTGGGTGTCGTTCTCTACCAAAATGGTGAGTTCAGCTAGTAGGCGGACGGTGGTGGCAACGGTTTCTGAGGGGCCGGTAACAACCACGTCTAGTCCCTTGGGGCGAATGGTGAGACCGGGGAAGGTTTGCTCGATGAGGGTGATGTTTCCGTCGTGGGGGCCAAGTACCGCGACCATCTCTTCGGTTGACCGGAAGGAGAAGGTGCGGGCAACAGAGAGGGGGCGGCTGCTAGCCGTAGATGAGGTAGTCATAGATGCCCGTGCGGGCTGTCAGAGCTCCTTGAAATACAAAGCGTACGCGGTAGTTCTTACTTTACCTGTAGCAGAACGGGGTTTACCAGCGTCCTAACGCAACGTTGAGGGCAGAAATAGCGGCTGCACCGGCGGTAGAACTGCGGAGGATTTCTGGGCCAAGCAGCACCGTGTGGGCCCCGGCTTCTGCGAGCAGGTCGAGTTCTCGGGGGCTGATACCACCTTCGGGGCCAACGATGAAGTAGACCTCTTTTACCCGATCGGTCAGGTGCCGCTCAAGAGCTTGGGTGAGACGGTAGTCTGCCTGTTCGTGGAGAACCAGGAAGAGGCCGTCCTCCCCCAGCTCGTGGGCAAGATCGGCTAAATCTGCGGTCGAGTGCTGCTCGTAGACCGGGGGCAGCAGGGCCCGGCGGGACTGCTTAGCTGCTGCCCGCACCGTATTCTGCCACTTAGCCCGTGCTTTGACGGCCCGCTCCATCTTCCAGCGCACAATCGACCGGTCGGCGCTCCAGGGCACAATCCCGTGAGCGCCCAGCTCGGTGGCCATCTCAATGGCCTGGATATCCCTATCCCCCTTAGCCAGGGCCTGCACAAGGTATATCTCTACCCCCACCGTATCTTGGGTGAGCTCGAGGACCTCAAGCACGGGGCCGTCCTGACCCAGCTCAGTAACCCGGGTGATAGCGCGGTTGCCCTCACCGTCTACTACGTCGAGCCCTTCCCCGAGCTCGGGACGTTTAACGAGGGCGTGGTGCCCCTCGTCGCCGGTCAGGTGCAGGGTGGCACCTGGCGTCAGGGCAGCCAGCTCGTCAGGTTCGATGTAGTAGACAGCGTTGCTCATGGGGTCGTCCTATTTGAGGTGGTCTTTGAGGCGGGAGAAGAAGCCGCCCTGCTTATGGGTGACGGTTTCGCTGACCTGCAGGTCCTCGCCGCGAAGCTCGGAGAACTGCTTGAGCAGGTTCTTCTGTTCCTCGGTGAGGTCGGTGGGGGTGCGCACCTCAATCTGTACACGGATGTCGCCGCGGCCGCCGCCGCGCAGGTGGGTGACGCCCAGGTCCTTGAGGGTGACCACGTCACCTGACTGGGTTCCGGTGGGAATCTGTACCTGCTGGGGGCCGTCGAAGGTATCGAGGGTGATGGTGGTGCCCAGGGCCGCTGCGGTCATGGGCACACCTACGGTGGCTACCAGGTCATCGCCGTCCCGGCTGAAGGTGGGGTCGGGGTTGACGCGCAGCTCAACGTAGAGGTCGCCGTTGGGGCCGCCTGCGGTACCGGCTTCACCCTGGCCTGCCAGGCGGATGCGGGCGCCGTTGGTGACGCCGGCGGGAATTTTGATGGTGAGGGGCTTGCGTTCCCGCACGCGACCTTCGCCGTAGCATTCGGCGCAGGGGTGCTTGATAACGGTGCCGAACCCGCGGCAGGTGGGGCATTCAACGGGCTGCACGACGGTGCCCAGAATCGACTGGACCTGGCGCTGCATGTAGCCCTGGCCGTGGCAGGTATCGCAGGTTTCGGGGTGGGTGCCCTCAGCGGTTCCTTCACCCTTGCAGAGGTCACAGGTGACGGCGGTATCAACGGTGATGGGCTTGTTGGTGCCAAAGACGGCATCTTTGAGGTCGATCTTGACGTTGATGAGGGCATCCTGGCCCTGGCGGACGCGGCTCTGGGGGCCGCGCGGGGTAGAGTTGAAGAAGGTATCGAAGATATCTTGGAAGCCGCCAAAGCCCCCGCCGAAGCCGCCTGCTCCTGCACCGAAGCCACCGGCGGTGCCGTTTTCGTTGCCGGTCTGGTCGTAGATGCGGCGCTTTTCGGGGTCAGAGAGCACATCGTGGGCGAGGGAGACGCGCTTGAACTCCTCGGCAGCTTCTTCCGAAGGGTTGATGTCGGGGTGCAACTGGCGGGCCTTCTTGCGGTAGGCCTTCTTGATTTCTTCGGGGCTGGCATCGCGTGAGACGCCGAGGGTTTCGTAGTGACTGCTCACTGGTTCTCTCTTTCGATGGGCTGGTTTAAAGGGGGTAGGCGCAGGGCTAGGCCTGGCCCAAAATCTTGGATAGGTACCGGGCTACGGCGTTGACCTTGGAGACGGTGCTGGTGTAGTCCATGCGGGTGGGGCCAACGACTCCCACGTGGGCAGCTCCCCCGGGCCCGTAGCTACTGGCGACGACCGAGGTTTCGACCAGGGATTCGCTGCGGTTCTCAGAGCCGATACTCACGGCAAATCCGCGTTCATCGTGGTCTAGGTCGGTGAGCAGCTTGAGGAGTACTACTTGCTCTTCTAGAGCGTCCAGTACCGGGGCGATACTGCCCCTGAAATCTACGGTGGAGGCTGCAAGATAGGAGGTACCCGCGATGAGCACCTGCGATGAGGCACCCTGGGCTGCTAGTAGGTGCAAAGCCTCGGTGAGGGTGCCGAGCAGGTTATTGCCGGGGGCGGACGCCGGTGCTGCGGCTATGCTGTCGAGCGTACGGTTGGCGTAGAGGTCAAGGAGCTGCTGGCGGGCTACTGCAAGCTCTTCGGGGCTGTGGGCAAGGGTGAGGGTTCGCTGGTTAACCTGGCCGGAGTCGGTAATAAGAATCAGCAGCACCGTGGTGCTGGAGAGGGAGACCAGCTCGATATGGCGCACGCTGGTAGCCGGGCCGGTGGGGTACTGCACCATAGCTACCTGGTGGGTGAGCGATGAGAGTAGACGTACGCTGGTCTTCATCATCTCATCAACGCTTTCGGCGCTATCGAGCAGGGTGTGAATTGCCCGTTTTTCAGCGTCAGAGAGGGGCTGTAGGGACGATATCTGGTCAACGAAAAGGCGGTAGCCCCGGTCGGTGGGCACCCGCCCGGCACTAGCGTGGGGGGCTTGTATCAGCCCCTGTTCTTCGAGGGCTGCCATATCATTGCGGACGGTAGCGCTAGAGACCCCCAATTGGTGCCTCTCTAGAAGGGTTTTGGAGCCCACCGGTTCGCGGGTGTGCACGTATTCTTCAACGATGGCTTGCAGAACCTGCAAGCGTCTCGGGTGGTTCACGGCACCTCCTGGGTTCTTTGGGCTTGAGTCCTGGCTCCTGGGTTTTGGGTGGAGCAAAGACGGCTACTGGGTCAAGTTAGCACTTACTGTCCTTGAGTGCTAAGTTACCCATTAACTCTAATACCACTGAACTAGAATCAGAACTCGGTACGCTGATGGCTAATGCCCCTAGATAGGGCTAGAAAGAGAGTGAGAGGCAGACAGATGGACTACCGCGATAGCTGGGGCCAGGCAGACCTCAGGCCCCACCGCCCTAGCCTACCGAAGGTGGCCTTGACCCCCGGTATGGTACTGGAGGACGCTGCCACCGGCTTTGTGGGCGCGGCAGTTACCCTGCGGGCAACGGCGTCCGGGCCGCAGGTGGGTCTTGAAGACCGGATGGGCCGAATCAAGTTCTTCCCCCTGGGCCCGGGGTTTTTGCTTGAGGGCCGCAGTATTGACCTCATCAAGCCTCAGAAGAAGCCAGCACCTGTGAGTAAGAAGGTTTCCAGATCTGGGTCAGTAGCTGTGGAAAATGTTCAGGCCCGGACGGCCAGGGCTAGCCGTATCTGGGTAGAGGGTGTTCACGATGCCGAACTGATTGAAAAAGTCTGGGGTCACGATTTGCGGGTTGAAGGTATTGTAGTCGAGCCCCTGCACGGGGTCGATGACCTTGCTGCTGCAGTGGCTAGCTTTGGCCCGGCTTCCCACCGTAAGCTCGGAATTCTGGTAGACCACCTGGTGGCAGGTAGTAAGGAAGAACGCTTAGCGCAGGAAGCTATGGAAGTTGCCGGTGCCCGGAATAACGTGCTAATTGTGGGCCACCCCTTCGTGGATATCTGGCAGGCCGTTAAGCCCCAGGTGCTTGGCTTGCAGGCCTGGCCCGAGGTCCCCCGCGGGGAAGACTGGAAGACCGGCATACTGCGGCGTTTCGGCCGAGCAGCCGAAACCCCCGAGGACGTCCGCGCTGGCTGGGACTCTATCCTCAAACGAGTCAATAGCTATACCGACCTTGAAGCCAGTCTCTTAGGGCCGGTGGAACACCTCATCGACTTCGTCACCCTTGACGAGTCAATAGGCTAGAGCGGTTACAGCCGGTGTGACAAATATCGTCCTGCTCCCCCGAAAATTCGTAGGCTTGGCGTATACCGTCCCACAGCGGTATTGACTAAAATTGTGTTTGCTGGACTTAAAGCCCACGCATCACTCATTCGCCTTTCAACCTCAAAGAGAAGAATTCTTGAAGACCGCAACTGCACCTTCCTCGACCGCCTACAAGGGGTCATCTGCAACCGCTGCACACCTGTCTGTTAGCGCAGACCGAAATATCGCAACCGCTGCACATTTTGGGGGCGTGCTAGGTTGTATCCCTGCGGCCGTCATCTACTACCTCTACCGGGGCCGTGGCCCCTTCACCGAGCAGGAATCTCGCGAAGCTCTCGACTTCACCCTGCTACCTACGCTGGTTCTGGCTATCTCCATCATGCTGAGCAATATTCCGGCTATCGGTTGGCTCTTTGGCCTGATTGCTGCTCTGGCCTGGACCTATCTGGCAATCTCAGCCCTGGTCGCTGGCAGCAAGGTCACCCGCGGCAACCCCTATCAGTACAAGGGCAACACCCGTCTTTTCAGCAAGCTCACCCGCCGCGGTAAATAGGCACCCGGGCTTTATCCCAAAGGGGGCGGTTTGACTCAGCTGATTCAAACCGCCCCCTTTAGTTTCCCCTGGCAGGGCAAGAGTAGTTAGCTGTCGATATCTGGCAGCAGCTCACGGGTCACCGCATCTCCCAGTAGACGCCCCTGCAGGGTGAGCTGCACGCGTCCGCCCGCTCTTGCCTCGGGATCAATCAGACCCTGCCCTTGAAGCCAGTCAAGGGAGGTCTCCACCCGGCCAGTAGCACCGTTGTCCAGCAGACGGGAAATCTCCAGACCATCAATGACCCTGACCTGCAGCATGATGTCCTCAAACCGACGGGTCTGCTCCCCTAACACTTCGCGGGCAGCTGCCGGGCTCTGGCCGGCACGGACCCGGTTGGCATAGGGAACAGGGTGTTTGAGGTTCCACCAGCGGGTGCCGTTGATATGGGAGTGAGCACCGGGGCCAATCCCCCACCAGTCTTGATTGCGCCAGTAGGCATAGTTATGGCGGGAGCGGCACTCAGGTGACTTGGCATAGTTCGACACCTCATACCAGTGGTAGCCGGCCTCATTGAAGATCTGCTCAGCCAGCAGGTACATATCCGCCATCAGGTCTTCGTCGGGCATGGTGTAGTCACCCCGCCGAATCTGGGCAGCTAGCTTGGTACCCTCTTCAACAATGAGCGAATAGGCAGAAATATGGTCGGGGGCATACGACACCGCAGCCCGCACCGACTGCTCCCACTGGGCCAGACTCTCCCCCGGTGACCCGTAAATCAGATCAACCGACACCTGCAGCCCAACCTCTTTGGCCCAGGCAACCACCTTGGGAACATTCGCCGGAGTGTGGGTACGATCAAGCACCTCAAGTACCTCAGGTACCACCGACTGCATACCGAAGGACACCCGGGTAAAGCCACCGGCCTTCAGCGTCTCAAGGTCCTCACGGGTCACCGAGTCGGGGTTGGCCTCGGTCGTTACCTCAGCACCCTCTTCTACACCAAACAGCTCAACCGCTTCGCGCAGAATCCTCACAAGGTCAGCTGCCGGCAGCTTGGTGGGGGTTCCCCCACCAAAAAAGACAGAGTAGAGCGGACGGTCAGCGACACCCGACTCGCGCAAAACCTGCCGGGCAAAGCGCAACTCGGCGATGGCGTCCTCGGCATAGGTACCCAAACCCACCCCGTTGCCAAAATCCTCGGTGGCGTAGGTATTGAAGTCGCAGTAGCCACACCGTACCGAGCAAAAGGGCACGTGTACGTAGAGAGAAAAATCGCGCTCAACGCCGTGGACGGCAGAATCAGCGGGGATTCTGCCGTCCAAAGGGGCCGGAGCGCCCAGGGGCTGGGCTGGCATTACTTCTTGCCCTTGTCCTTACCTTCTTCACCGGAAGACAGGGCTGCGATGAAGGCTTCCTGGGGAACCTCAACACGGCCCACCATCTTCATACGCTTCTTACCTTCCTTCTGCTTCTCCAGCAGCTTACGCTTACGCGAAATATCGCCACCGTAGCACTTAGAGAGAACGTCCTTACGCATAGCGCGAATATTCTCACGGGCAATAATGCGAGAGCCAATAGCAGCCTGAATCGGCACCTCGAACTGCTGACGAGGAATCAGTTCACGCAGCTTGCCGGTCATCATCACGCCGTAAGAGTAGGCCTTATCGCGGTGGGTAATAGCTGAGAAAGCGTCAACCTTCTCACCCTGCAGCAGAATATCGACCTTGACCAGATCGGCTTCTTCCTCACCGTCAAACTTCCAGTCCAGAGAAGCATAACCGCGGGTCTTGGACTTGAGCTGGTCGAAGAAGTCAAAGACAATTTCGGCCAGGGGCAGGCGGTAGCGCAGTTCCACGCGATCCTGGGAAAGGTAGTCCATGCCGCCCATGGTGCCGCGGCGGGACTGGCACAGCTCCATAATCGCGCCCACAAACTCGTTCGGGGCAATGATGGTGCAAGCTACCATCGGTTCGCGAATGGTAGCGACCTTACCCTCGGGGAACTCGGAGGGGTTAGTCACGCGCTGGGCGGTGCCGTCCTCAGCCACCACATCGTAGATAACGTTGGGGGCAGTAGAAATCAGGTCGAGGTTGAACTCGCGTTCCAGACGCTCACGCACAATTTCAAGGTGAAGCAGGCCCAGGAAGCCACAACGGAAACCAAAGCCTAGAGCCGCAGAGGTCTCAGGCTCGTAAATCAGGGCGGCGTCGTTGAGCTGCAGCTTATCGAGGGCGTCACGCAGGGCCGGGTAGTCAGAGCCGTCAATCGGGAAGAGACCAGAGAAAACCATGGGCTTGGGGTCTTCGTAGCCACCCAGCTCTTCTGCGGCAGGCTTGTGGGCACCGGTAACGGTATCACCCACGCGGGACAGGCGGACGTCCTTCACACCGGTAATCAGGTAGCCCACCTCGCCCACGCCCAGGCCGTCGGTCGGCTTGGGCTCGGGAGAAATCACACCGATTTCCAGCAGGTCGTGCTCGGCGCCGGTAGACATCATCTTAATCTTCTGGCGGGGTTCCAGTTTGCCGTCCACCACACGAACATAGGTGACCACACCGCGGTAGGAGTCGTAGACAGAGTCAAAAATCATGGCGCGAGCGGGGGCATCAGCCTGACCCTCGGGCGCGGGCAGTAGCTCAACAATGCGATCCAGCAGCTCGGGCACACCCTCACCGGTCTTACCCGAAACCCGCAGCACATCCTCAGGCTCAACACCAATCAGGTTAGCCAGTTCCTCGGCATACTTATCGGGCTGGGCAGCCGGAAGGTCAATCTTATTGAGCACCGGAATAATGGTCAGGTCATTTTCCATAGCCAGGTAGAGGTTAGCCAGAGTCTGAGCCTCAATACCCTGGGCGGCATCCACCAGCAGTAGCGCACCCTCACAGGCAGCTAGCGAACGAGAGACCTCATAGGTAAAGTCCACGTGACCGGGAGTGTCAATCATGTTCAGGGCATAGTTGACGCCGTCCACCTCCCAGGGCATACGAACAGCCTGGGACTTAATAGTGATACCGCGCTCACGCTCGATATCCATGCGGTCAAGGTACTGGGCCTTCATCTCGCGCGGAGTAACCACGCCGGTGGCCTGCAGCATGCGGTCAGCCAGGGTGGACTTACCGTGGTCAATATGCGCAATGATGCAGAAGTTACGGATAACGGAAGGGTCAGTGGCCGCCGGTTTGGGCGGGTTGGTCGCCAAGGGTGACACGTGGGTTGGGTCCTTTCACGACTCTCAGAAAGCTCATGGGAGCCTACCGGGTCTCTGACGGTAGAAATCAGTTAACCAGTTTCTCACATTTAGCCGGTGCGTGTCTGCTCGCGCGCCGATGAGCAGCGATTATTGTAGTGACCATGAAGATCAACATGCGAACCATCCAGCAGGCACTGAACATCGGCCAGCGCATCTACCGGGAATGGAACAAATACCAGAACCAGAAGAATAAGCAGCAGGGCACCGGTACCCGCCCCTCTGATGGCAGGAGCCAGGCAGGCACGCGCACCCGGCAGCATCCGGACGCCGGCAACGGCAATTTTGGTACTTTCGGCTCCGGCAGTAACCAGCAGGCCCCTGCCGGTCAGTCCACCGGAAGCTGGGAACAGGGCGGCTACCCCGGCGACTACTTCGGCTCGGTAGCCTTTGACTACTCCCCCGCTCTCGACGGCGACGCCGACCCCGGCGAGGTCGTCTGGGCCTGGGTCCCCTTCGAAGAGGACTACAGCCAGGGCAAGGACCGCCCTGTCCTGGTCATCGGACGTTCCGGTTCCTACCTTCTGGGACTGATGCTCACCAGCAAGGACCATTCCAACTCCCGCACCGCCGACCCCAACTACCTGGACATTGGTACAGGCGTATGGGACAAGGAAGGGCGCGACTCCGAAGTCAAACTCAACCGTGTCATCCAGCTCAACCCGAACGGTATCCGCCGTGAAGGAGCCATCATGGACCGGGCAACCTTCGACTTCATCGCCGAGGCCTACCGCCGTCGCTAAGAAACTTGCTCACAAGGGGTTACACAGGCTCGCGCTCGCTGCCGACCCTCTCGCTGGTTCGCTTCGCTCACAAGCGATTCACGCCAGCCCCGAAGCCAGCAGCTTCGCTGCGAGCCTGCTCCACCCAACCTGGCAGGGTCTAAGAAAAATTGTTGCTTATATCTCTGCCCTAAGCTGGGGCGGAGCTGATAAAGTTAACCCTTGTGTGTCCGATGGTCATCGGGCACTGCTGACTGGTTGCCATAGGCATCCCCACGCCGCTCAGTCGATGACCGGTCAGCGCAGCCCTCACCGACCAATTAGACAAAAACAGAAAGTTTTTAATCGTGGCTAACATCAAGTCCCAGAAGAAGCGCATCCTCACCAACGAGAAGGCTCGTCTGCGCAACAACGCAATCAAGTCAGATCTCAAGACCTCCATCCGTAAGGTCAACGAGGCAGTTGAAGCTCAGAACGTTGAAGCAGCAACTGAAGCTCTTCGTGTTGCGAACCGCAAGCTGGACAAGGCTGTTTCTAAGGGTGTTCTGCACAAGAAGAACGCAGCTAACAAGAAGTCCGGTCTGACCGTTCTCGTCAACAAGCTTTCCTAAGTTCTATATTCCGGCCCCTCTAGCCGGCGTCTAAGAGCGAAGTGACACAAGGCCCCGCTCCCTTTCCTGGGAGCGGGGCCTTGTGCTTTCTTGCCCTGTCGCTAGTGGTTGCGGGAGGCCTGGGAAATAGCCAGAACGGCTTTTTCTAGGGGGTAGAAAGAGTCAAGATTCTCGCCCTTGAGCTGGGCATCGGTATCGGCCAGCAGGGCCAGGACGCGGGCCAGGTCGGCAGGCGCATACCTGCGGGAATCCCGCTGGGCAGCTTCTACCTGCCAGGGAGCCATCTTAAGGTCACCCGCCAGCTGGTTGGAGTTACCGCGCACCCCGTGCACTTTGGCAATGTTACGCATGCGGGCAGCCAGAGCACCCAGGATAGGGATAGGGTCGCTCCCGGTATCGATTGCCTGGCGGAGCAGTTTAATGGCTTCCCTGCTGTTGCCCGCTACCGCAGCATCGCCCACCTTAAAGGCGGTGACCTCGGTGCGGCCGCCAAAGTAACGGTCGATGGTGTCTACAGTGATGGTACCCGGCTCATCTGCAATGAGCTGGCGGGCAGCCGAGGCTAGTTCTGAGATATCACTGGTTGCTGCCGTGAGGGCTGCCGCTGCGGGCGGGTCAATAGAGCGCTGGGCTGAGCGGAACTCGTAAATGACGAAGTCCAGCCGGTCGCGTTCATTTTTAAGGGCTTTACACTCAACCACCGGGTAGGACTTGTTGGCCTTGATGGTATCAATGAGCTTTTTGCCCCTGTTACCTCCTGCGTGGTGCAGTACCACCAGGGTGGAGTCGTGGGGTGCAGCGGCATAGGCAAGGGCGTCCTGCAGGAAGGCGTCGCTCATGGATGCGACCTGGGTGACCTCAATGATTTTGGGTTCGTCGAAAAGTGAGGGGCTGGCAAGGACGTCTAGCTGCCCGGCCCGGTAATCTTTGGCCGAAAGGCTGGTGAGTTCGTAGCTGCCGTGGGCCTCTTCAAAGAGCTGGCGGAGCCGCTGGGTGGCCCGGGAAGCAAAGTATTCTTCGGGGCCGTAGAGCAAAACGAGTGGAGCAAGCGGAACCGATCGCCAGCCGTTATCTGGCCCAGCTGAGCGGGTGCGGGGTGTGCGTGCCATGTATCCTCCTTGGGTGCCTTTCTATCTTGTCAGATAAAGCGCTTTTGTGCAGGTTTAGCCGGAGGCGGTCACCTCAATCCCCCGGTCACTGGTGGTCAGCGCCAGATGCCCCGAAAGGTCTGTGCGGGCAGCGGGGATAGAACGTTGGTTCAGGAAGCTGAGAATACTCTCATGCGGGTGCCCATAACTGTTGCCTGCTCCCACAGGGATGAGCGCTAGGGAGGGGCTGGCTGCGATGATCAGGTCGGTGCCGCTGCCCGCCGAGCCGTGGTGGGCTATTTTAAGGACGTCGGCAGGCACCTGCCCTGCCGATTCGGCAAGAAGCCGGTGGGCGGCGTCCGCTTCAAGATCCCCCGTGGTGAGCACGGTCAGCGGCCTCTGGCCGGTCTCCCTGGCAGGCAGAGACCAGTGGATGACGAGGGAGGAATTGTTGATCCAGCTAGAGGAGCCGGTCGCACCGGGAATTCGCTGGGCCTGCTCCGGGGGCCAGAGCACCCGGCCCAGGGGCTGACCGGCTGCCTCGTGCTGCCCTGCGGTAACGGACTCTGCTGGGAAGGCCGAGCCCGCAGAAAGCCGATAGGCAGCTGTTCCTTGCGTAACCGGGGTCTGCTCCCCCTGCCTGCTGTAATGGGGTGACGTCACCAACGTCGGCTGGGCGAAGTCACTTTGAACCCGTTGTAGCGCCCCATCATGGTCGCTATGGGCATGGGTTATGAGCACAGCTTCCAGCTGGTCTACCCCGGCCCAGTCGAGGCAGGACTTGAGGGCCGAGTAATCGTCGCCGGTATCAAGAAGGTAGGCCGATCGCTGGCCGGTACGGATGAGGTGGGCGTCCCCTTGGCCTACATCGCAGGTGAGCCACTGCCAGTTATCAGGGGCCCGGTGTGCAACCGGCCAACGGTCGTGCAGCAGGAAAACCGCTAGACCTATCACGAGCACTAGGAGGGCAAGATCTACGAGGCTTTTGTTTCTCCTGCGGTTCACGGCCTGCTCCCTAGCAGTCGAGGCAAGCGGGCCGGGGGCAGGGAGTTGAGAGACCTGTCCGCTGAGAGAACCAGCCAGCTGCTACCCACAACGATCAGCAGGGTCAACCCTAGAGTGAGCGGTGAAAGCGCAAGAGGTATCTGACTTGCAGGTAGCTTGTAGCACCAGGCAGCAACCGCTAGCAGCCCCTGGGTAAGAAAGCCACCGAGATTCATGAGGGCATCGAGCAGGGGTTGGGCTAGCCCCAGGGCGTAGCCGATGAGGGCAAGTAACCCCAGCACGGTAATGGACGCTACCAAAGGGGCTGCCAGAAGGTTAGCTAGGACCGTATAGGGGTAGATGGACTCAGAAAGTATCAGGATAACCGGCGCGCACCAGAGGCTAGCGGCACAGGGTAGGGCTACCAGATCAGCAAGCAGAAGGGGCAGCGCTCTACTGAGGAGACGCGAGATAGCCGGTGCCAGTATCAGGAGGGAAGCTGTAGCCACGACCGAGAGAATAAAGCCGTAGTGGGTGGCAAGGGGTGGTGCTGCCAGAAGAAGAGCCATTACGCAGGTTGAGAGGAAAGCCAGACGGTAGGCTCCGTGGCCAAGAATCAGACCTAGAGCTCCCAGCAGCCCCATTACCCAGGCTCTGAGTACAGAACCGTCAAGCCCTACCAGCACGACGTAGGCCGATGACGCGGCCACTCCGACTGCTATGAGGGCAGGGCGCCGGGGCCACAACGGGTAGAGCAGACGGTAGGCGACGACAAAAATCAGGGTAATGTTAGCCCCCGAAACAGCTGTCAGGTGTGTTAGACCGGCCACCCGCAAAGATGAAAGAGCCGGTGCAGGCAGCGAAGAATCATCGCCGTAGGCCATACCCAGGAGCAGGCCAGCCCGTTCGGCGCCCAGATGGTCCACTGCCCTATCGCGCAACCCGCTCTTAAGTTCGAAGAGAGGGGCTACAGAAGCCGGGTGCTCCAGCAGGCTCACAGCTCCCTGCAAACGGTAGTAGGTTCCGCTGACCTTCAACTCCCCCACCGCGCTGACAGTGCTCCCCGGAATAAAAAGTTTATCTGTATAGACGCTGAGCGGTACCCGCTGGCTCCAGGTCCTTGAAGCCTGCCTTATCTCCACGGTTTCTACCTGCAACCTATACCCACCCGTCGGAGCAGGCCGGGCCTCAGTTACTTCAGCCGTCACTCGTATTCCCTGCCCGTTCAGAGTCTGCATCAGCTCCCACTGTTGAGGGTAGCCCCGGGCCTGAAGGGCAACAGTCTGTAAGGCAGCGAGCAGGCAGGTTAGCGCCAGGGTATGCGACACAAACACCGGTACCTGGGTCAGTGGACCTTTCACCTTCGCAATACTTTTCCGAACTAAAATCTGGGCGCTGCACCAGGAGCCCAGAGCAAGACAAGCGAGCAGGGCCCCAGCCCAGAGCGCACACCGGGCCCCGGCAAGAATCCACAGAGCAGTAAAACACCAGAGCCCCACAGCAGGTACCACAAGACGGGCATCGGTCAGACGCGGTTGCACCCGCCGATGTTCGGCCCGTTCAGCCTGTGCCTGCTGCCAGCTCCGCCCAGCAGCCAGTACCCTTTTCATACCGTCACCAGCGGGCGGAGAGCTTCAAGAGTGGCTGGACCAATGCCCGAAACCTGGTCCAGCTCATCCACCGAGCTGAAACCCCCGTACTGCTCCCGCCAGCTAATAATCGATGCAGCCAGCACCGGGCCGACCTTCGGCAGGGTCTGAAGCTCTTCGGTGCTTGCCGTATTGATATTCACTAGCCCGGCAGCGTCCGTACCCCGCTCTGTACCGGGAAACGTGCCAGCCGACCCCTGAGCGGCCTCGACGCCACCCGCCGAACTAGGTGGTGCCTCGCCCTTCACCGGAATATAGACCTGGCTCCCGTCACTAGCAGGGGCTGCCAGATTAATCGCCGATGTATCAGCATCGTCCCTGAGCCCACCGGCAGCTGTGACCGCATCGTTCACCCGGCTACCAGAATCCAGCTCGTAGACTCCCGGAGTCTGCACCGCGCCGGCAACATGAACCACCACAGGCGCACCTCCCCCGTTGGTATTCGCTGAGATAGCGGCCGCCCCGGTGCTCAGCCCCTGACCAGCCTCATCACCTGGCACCGGGCTACCCCCATCAGCAGGTACCACAGCACCCCCAGAAGGAGCCACAGGAACCGCCGACACAGACGAGCCGCCACCAGAAAACACCACAGGCCACAGAGCAACAAGACCCAGGACAAGAGCAAGAATCACCAAAGCACCCGTAGGCACCCGCCATCGGGTCACCGAAGCCTGCGGACCAAGACCGGGAGCCTCCGAACCGGAAGACGCCAAAGCACGCTCAAGAAGCGCCCGATGGCGGGGACTCCGTGTGGCGCTCGCAGGAGCAGGGCCGTGGCGCCTGCTGCGCAAGAGATAATCGGTCTGACTCGGCTGACCTGTATCGACATCGGCAGGTTCAACCGAAACAGACGGTAGGGTATCAGCGGGGTACCTAGAGTTCTGAGACATGGCCCCAGGCTAAAATCTTCCGATCGTCTAGGCCAAGGCCGATGGCACCTGTGGATAAAGCCCCTCCCACCGACCTGCGGAAATTAGCCCCAGAAACCTCGCAGGTGGTGCAGGCGAGTCACAAGATGACGCGACCCAGGCCCCTATCCACAGGGGCTCTGCACCATCTTGAACATAACTCTAGAAAATAACGGCTGCCAGGGCCCCTAAGCCCGCATGGGCAGAGAGCACTGGGGGCAGGGGCGTCAGCACGGCCCCAGAGGCGATAGACCCCAGGGTCTGCTGAAACTCCCGCGCCTGCTCCTCATTACCGCTGTAATGGATGGCAACCACCTGCCCCTGGCGTCTGAGCAGGTTGGCTGCTTCCCTATCCTTCAGCGGTACATCCAGGGGTAATTCACCGGCTCGCTCGGCGCTGGCCTGTTCGGTCAAAGCTGCAAGCCGTTCAATCGCCTTAGCTGTAGTGCGGGGGCGCTCAACGTAGTGCAGTTTGCCATCAAGCACGGTAGCCACAGGCCGAATCTGAAACATCTGGCCCACCATAGCTAAAGCGGGGCTGACGCGTCCGCCCCGTTTAAGAGCGTCCAGGGTAGGGATAAAGAAAAAGAGCTCAGTAGAAGCACAGAGCTCCTCGGCTACAGCGGTGGCCTGCTCTAAGTCCTGCTCGCGGGCAAGGAGGCGGTGCAGACGGAGCACCGGCTCGCCCAGCCCCATCGCTAGATTGAGCGAGTCAACCACCACCACCGGTACATCGACCAGCTGCGCCGCTAAACGGGCCGAGTCGCAGGTACCCGACAGTTCCCCCGATAAATGAACCGAGATAATCGCAGAGTAGCCCTGGGCTGCTAGCTGCTCGTAGGCGTCCACCAGGGCACCCGGCGCAACGCCAGAGGTCAGCACCTGCTCCCCCTGGACATGGGCTAAAGCGATAGCGGCATCTATCTGATCGGCCGGTAGGTCATTCAAAGCGCGGTCGCCCACGGTGACCGGTAGCTCAACCAGGCTAAACCCGCCTTCGGCCTTGAGCTCTTCAAGGGTAGCGGCGGGCAGGGCAGCAGATGAATCGGTGACCAGGGCTATAGAACGCACCTCACTACTCTACCGCCTAGCCAAGCCCTTGGAGTGACTCAGTCCATAGCAATCACTCAAAAGATAGAAAAATCGGGTGCCCCTCTCTACGGAAGGAGCACCCGATCATCTCTATCTAGGTCTCACTAGATCACAATGTTGACCAGCTTGGGGGCACGCACAATAACCTTGCGCACCTCAGCGTCGCCCAGGGCTCGCTGAACGGCCTCTGACCCCAGAGCCAGGGCTTCAAGATCGGCCTCAGAAATATCCTTAGCGACCTCCAGGCGATCCTTGACCTTGCCCTTGACCTGCACGATTGCGGTGACGGTATCGTCTACCAGCTGGGCCGGGTCGACCTCGGGCCAGCCCGCAGTCAGTACCGGGGTATCGTGGCCGAGCAGATGCCAGGCGTCCTCTGCGGTGTAGGGGGCGTAGAGGGAGAGCAGGATGGCGATAGTCTCAGCAGCCTCGCGGACGGCCGGGTCGGCAGCACCTGCACCGGAGTCAATGACCTTGCGGGTAGCGTTGACCAGCTCCATGGTCTTGGCCACGGCAACGTTGAACTTGCCGTTCTCTACCAGGGCATCGACGTCGTGGACGGTGCGGTGCACCAGCTTGTGCAGGGCAGCGTCGCCGCTTGCGCCGTCCGCCCCCACCTCGCTGGTGACGTCCTGGGCAACGCGCCAGGCGCGGGCCAGGAACTTCTGCATACCTGCGGGGGAAACGTCAGCCCAGTCGACATCGTCCTCGGGCGGGGAGGCGAAGACCATGACGGTGCGGACGGCATCGACGCCGAACTTATCGAGCTGCTGGCCCAGGTCAACACCGTTACCCAGTGACTTGGACATAGCCTTACCCTGGTTGAGCACCTGGCCCTGGTTCATCAGGGCCTTGAAGGGCTCAGAGTGTTCAATCAGGCCCAGGTCGCGGATGACCTTGGTGAAGAAGCGGGCGTAGAGCAGGTGCAGAATCGCGTGCTCAACACCGCCGACGTACATGTCGACCTGGTTCCACTTCTTCATCTGCTCGGGGTCGAAGATAGCCTGGTCGTAATTCGGTGAGACGTAGCGCAGGAAGTACCAGGAGGAATCCACGAAGGTGTCCATGGTGTCTGAGTCGCGCTTGGCGTCCTTACCGCAGACGGGGCAGGGAACGGTGTTCCAGTCGGTGGCAGCTGCCAGGGGTGACTGGCCCTTGGGCGCCAGGTCTTCACCGGCCAGGTTATCGGGAAGCAGGACGGGCAGCTGCTCTTCCGGAACCAGCTGTTCGCCGTGCTCTTCACAGTGGATGACGGGGATGGGGCAGCCCCAGAAGCGCTGGCGGGAGAGCAGCCAGTCACGCAGGCGGAAGTTGACCTTGCCGGTGCCTACACCCTTCTCTTCAAGAATCTCAATGGCCTTTGAGATGCCGTCAGCCTTGTTCAGGCCATCCAGCGGGCCGGAGTTGATGTGCACACCATCGCCGGTGGTAGCGACGCCGGTTTCTGCCGGGTCGTCCTCACCGGTGTCGAGAACGGTGATGACGGGGATGTCGAACTTGCGGGCGAAGTCCAGGTCGCGCTGGTCATGGGCGGGAACCGCCATCAGTGCGCCGGTGCCGTAGTCGGCCAGGGCGTAGTCCGAGGCCCACAGGGGCAGCTTATCGCCGGTCAGGGGGTTGATGGCGTAACGGCCCAGGAAAACGCCGGTCTTCTCGCGGTCGGTGGACTGGCGGTCGATATCCGACAGAACCTTGATCTCTTCGCGGTAGGCTTCCAGGGCTTCCCGCTGGTCGTCGGTTACCAGGTCGAGGGCCAGGTCGGCGTCGGCTGCCACGATGAAGAAGGTTGCTCCGTAGAGGGTATCGGGGCGGGTGGTGAAGACGTCTACGGTGGTGGCGGGCTTGTTGCCGGCAGCCTCAACCTCAAAAGTAACCTCGGCACCCTCGGAACGGCCGATCCAGTTGCGCTGCATAGCCAGCACGCGGTCGGGCCAGTGGCCCTCCAGTTCCTTCATGTCGTCCAGCAGTTCCTGGGCGTAGTCGGTGATCTTGAAGTACCACTGGTTCAGAGACTTCTTGGTCACGGGGGTGTGGCAACGTTCGCACTCGCCGTTGACAACCTGCTCGTTGGCCAGCACGGTCTGGTCCTTGGGGCACCAGTTGACCTGGGAGTACTTACGGTAGGCCAGGCCCTTCTTGTAGAACTGCTGGAAGAGCCACTGGGTCCACTTGTAGTATTCGGGGTCAGAGGTGTGCAGGCGGCGGGACCAGTCGGTCATAATGCCGTAGCGCTTGAAAGAACCGGCCTGGGTCTCGATGTTCTTGTAGGTCCACTCTTTGGGGTGGGTGTTGTTCTTGATGGCTGCGTTTTCTGCGGGCAGGCCGAAGGAGTCCCAGCCGATGGGGTGCAGCACATCGTAGCCCTTTTGCTTCCAGAAGCGGGCGGTGACGTCGCCAATGGCGAAGGCTTCGGCGTGGCCCATGTGGAGGTCGCCGGAGGGGTAGGGGAACATATCCGCTACGTAGCGGGTTTCCTTGCCTTCTTCGTTGGTGGGTTCAAAAACCTTGGTTTCTTCCCAGTAGGGCTGCCACTTGGCTTCCATGGAGCGGAAGTCCCAGGTGGTTTCGTTCTGTTCGGTAGGTTCTACCTCAGCAGTCACCGTGTTTCCTGTCTGTCGAGTGGTGCTTGCGCTTTTTGGGCGCGCACGAGTCTGAGCTGTCAATAGTTTGCTTCCTAGTGTACCGCGCTTGGGCTTGCTTTGCCCGGTGGCAGTTTGCCCACTGAGAAGTGGGGGGTGAGGCGGTACAGTGGTGGGGGTAGAGAGAAGGAGTCACTATGTCTGCAAGCCCCCACTCGGCCGGTGTTTTTGAGCCGGTACCTCAGCAGGTTCCTGCCGGGACGCGCTACGAGGGCTGGGTTGGTGGCACCTACAGCCGCTGGTGGGTGTATGGAAACGCGGACGCCGCTCCCCTGGTTTTGGTGCACGGCTTTAGGGGCGATCACCACGGCCTTGAAATCATTGCCACCGGCCTGAAGGATTTTTGTGTTTATATCCCTGATCTGCCGGGCTTTGGTAAAACTGCCCCGATTGAGGGGGCTGAGCATGCGGTGAGCACCTATGCTGCCTGGTTGGTTGATTTCATTGAGACCGCTGTGGGCAGCCCTGTGCACCTGGTGGGTCACTCTTTCGGGTCGATCGTGAGCTCTTATACTGCCCTGGTACGCCCCCATCTGGTAGAGCGTTTGACCCTGATTAACCCCATCTGCCAGCCTGCCCTTGAGGGGGATCAAAAGGTGATGAGCCGCCTGGCTGAGCTCTATTACGGTGCGGGAGCTGCCCTACCTGCTTCCCTGGGCTTTGCCCTGCTGCGCTCCCGCCTGGTGACCAGGTTGAGCAGTGAGTTCATGATGAAAAATCACGACCCCGCCCTGCGCCGGTTCATCAACGGCCAGCACGATGCCTACTTCGGTGCCTTTGCCTCCCGCGAGGCGGTTCTACAGGCCTACCGGGCATCCATTAGTTCTACCGCAGCTGATTTCACCCCGGCCCTGCCGATGCCGGTCCAGCTCATTGTGGCGGAGAAAGACGACCTGGGTACTCTGGAACTTCAGCAGGCCATGGCCCGTAAACTCCAGCGGGGGCGGCTCGATATTATTCCCGAGGTCGGCCACCTGATTCACTACGAGACTCCCCTGCGGGCTGCTTCCCTGATTGCTGACTTTCATTCCCAAGACCTAGAGGAGGGTAAGTAGCATGAAACTCTTTATTGATGCCCGCTATACCCGCATCGGTTTTCACGACGGTATTAGCCGCTACACCGCGTCCTTACTCTTTGCCCTCAAGGAGCTAGCGGACGCCGGTGACCGGCGCCTGCCGGAAGACCTGGAGCTCACCATGGTCATTAGCGATCAGCGTCAGCTTGAGATGCTCCCCGACCTACCGTCCGTGCAGATCTGTGCGCCGACGTCCGCCCTGGAACCCACCGCCGCCCTGCAGCTCAACCGCTACTGCCCCGACGTGGTCTTCTCGCCCATGCAAACCATCGGGCTGGGTGGGCTGGGCAGGCAGTTCAAGCTGATCCTGACCCTGCACGATTTGATTTACTACTCCCACCCCACGCCGCCGGGCTTCCTCCCCCTGCCGGTTCAGCTGGGTTGGCGGGTCTTCCACACCACCTACGCGCCGCAGCGCTACCTGCTGAACCGGGCGGACGCCGTCGCTACGGTATCGCAGACCACGGCGGCTTTGATGCGGGAACACGAGCTGACCACCAACCCCATTACGGTGATACCCAATGCCCCCCAGGCTAAGGATTTTGTGACCCAGGAGCAGGCGCTCGAGCTGGCCCCGGCCCGCACCAAAGACTTGATCTACATGGGCTCTTTCATGCCCTACAAAAACGTTGAAACCCTGCTGCAGGCCATGAAGTTCCTGCCGGACTACCGCCTGCACCTACTCTCCAAGGCAGCCCCGGCGCGCCTGGAAGAACTTGCCCCTCTCGCGGGAGAAAACGTGGTGTTCCACGGGGGAACCAGCGATGAAGACTACCGCCAGCTGCTCCGCACCGCCGCCGCCCTGCTCACCGCCTCGCGGGAAGAAGGCTACGGGTTGCCTGTGGTGGAGGCCCAGTCGGCGGGTTGCCCCGTGGTGCTGTCGGATATCCCGATTTTCCGGGAGATAGCACCCTCAGCCCTCTTTGCGGAGACCAGCTCCCCCTTTGCCTTTGCGCAGGCGGTACGAGACCTAGAAGACCGGCAAGTCCAGCAGACCAGCATTGTGAACGGTCTTGCGGATGCCGCCCGCTACACCTGGGAACAGAGCGCCCTCACCCTGCTGGAACTGGCCTCTTCCCTGCATCGGCAGTAGAAACCTAACCGCCCCGGGCGCTTGCCCCCGCTGCCCCAGGCACCGGGCAGACCTAGAGAATATCGAGCCCGTCGCAGCGTATCTGCACGGGCTCGCTCTTTTTCAGGGCAGCTAGCGAGGCCTTGATAGAGCGCAGGTGGTGGGTGAGTTTGGCTCCCACCGTGTAGGGGAAGAAGATAATGGCACGGTAGAGGTCGCTGTCGGCTTCCCCCTCGTAGTAGCCGGTCGAATCGGCCAGGGGCATGGGGCCGTTGACGCGGGCCTCATCGGGCAGGGTAATAGCCTCCAAAAAGACCTGCACGGCACGCTCACTACCGGTAATGGCGGCGGTGCGGACGGCCGGGGGTAGGCCAATTTCGGCACGCTCGTCCATTTCCCAGAGGGCAAAGCCCATGGGGTCCCAGCGCACCAGGGCTTCGAGAGCTGCCGAGGGACTGGCCGTGGTGACGACGCGGCCGCCCACGGCAAAGGAGCGCACCAGGGCTGCTGCGTTCAACCAGCGCCGAAGGGCGGTTTCAGGGGCGCGCAGGGAGTCGAACTGGAGCATCCGGTCGGCATCGAGCAGCAGGGCAGCTGCATAACCGCCCTCAGCTACCGGTTCGCCGCCGGGGGTGGCGATGACCAGGGCCGGTTCTGGGCCGATGCTGGTTTTGATGTTCTCGCCGCTGGAGGTAATCACCGGGACGCCGGGGAAAGCACGGCCGAGTTCTTCAGCTGTACGAAGGGCTCCCGCGATGCCGGTGCGCCAGCGGTTGAAGCCGCAGTCTAGGCAGTGCCAGTGGTGGGCGAGATGGCCGCACCAGCCGCATTGGGGGGCACTTCCACCAGCTGGCTGGGTGAGAGGTCCGCGGCAGTTATCGCAACGGGCGGGCATACGGCAACGCTGGCAGGACAGGGCCGGAATGTAGCCAGCGCGGGCCACTTGAATAAGGACGGGCCCGGTGGCTAGGGCATCCTTAGCTACGGCAAAAGCCTGATGGGGAATACGAGCGATAGCGGCCAAGGGGTCGCGGGCTAGCTGGTAGTCGTCGCCGGTGGGCATGACCCGGGGGGTGAATGACCTGACCAGGGCTCGATCTGCCCCTAGGAAGGTGGCCCAGCGGGTACGCACCAGCCGGGCAGCCTCGCTGGAGACAGAGTAGCCCATAAAAAGGGCTGCCGTCTTTTCGAGGGTGGCCCGCAGCAGAAGAACGTCCCGGGCCTGGCAATAGGGTGCCCTTTGTTCCACCAGGGAAGAATCCCCGTCGTCCCAGCAGGCTACCAGCCCCAGGTTAGCTACGGGGGCATAGGCAGCCGACCGGGTGCCGATAACAATCTGCACCTGACCGCTCTGGGCTTTGAGGTAGTTGCGGTAGCGCGGTGTGGGCTTGTCGTTGGCGGTCAATCGCACGAAGGTGTCCGCCTCCACCAGCTCTTCCAGGGCAGCGGTGAGCCGATCTAGGCTCTTGTGGTCGGGTACGATTGCCAGGGCTCCCCTACCCGTTGAGGCGGTTGCCACCAGTGCGGACGCCAGGAGCTGCTCCCAGCTGCGTTCCGGGTGGGAGGGCAACACAGCCATCACCGCTCGGGCCTGGTGCCCAGCGAGTAGGTCCTCGCAAAATTCTGTCCCCTGGGCGTAGTCGGCAAAACCGGTGAGATCGGGGCAGACGGGTACAGACTGCTCAGCAGGCTCTTCTATCTCTAGGAAGTCCTTTTCAACGCTGGCAACCCGCGGGGGTACTGCCAGACGGAGAACATCGGGCACTAGCCCGGCGTAGCGCTCGGCCAAAGCATCGGCTAGCTCAAAGACCTCAGGAGTGACGACCGGCAGGGGCGAAATTACCTTATGTAAGGGTACAAGCCGGGCGGGGGCGTCCGAATGCTCTACGCGCTCCCGTAACCAGCCAGTAACCTCCCGTCCCCCGAATTTGACCCTCACCCGCACCCCGGGCTGAGCCTCTTCATCGAGAGCTGCTGGCACCCGGTAGTCGAAGAGGCGGTCTAGGTGGGGCACATGGGTGTCGATGTGCACCCGGGCAATCGGTAATTGCACCGCGGCGTCCTCGGCTGCTGTAGAGCCGACCAGGTGCGCATCGGGTATGTCGAATCCCTGCAACAAATCTGGTTGCAGGGATTCGGGGGTGGGTGCCGTTGTCATACAGACATTTTAGCTTAGAGGCCTACAGCCGCCTTGAGTTCGCTCACACGGTTGGTGCGTTCCCAGGTGAACTCGCGGTCTTCACGTCCGAAGTGGCCGTTAGCTGCGGTCTTGGCGTAGATAGGACGGCGGAGCTCCAGGTCACGGATAATGGCCAGCGGGCGCAGGTCAAAGACCTCACGGATAGCCTGTTCAATCTTGTAGATCTCAACCTTTTCGGTGCCAAAGGTCTCAACGTAGATACCCACGGGAGCAGCCTGGCCGATAGCGTAGGCAACCTGGACCTCTGCCCGGTCGGCAAGGCCGGCAGCAACGATGTTCTTGGCAACCCAGCGCATGGCGTAGGCAGCGGAGCGGTCTACCTTTGAAGGGTCCTTGCCCGAGAAGGCACCACCACCGTGGCGGGCCATACCGCCGTAGGTATCCACAATAATCTTGCGTCCGGTCAGGCCAGCGTCACCTACAGGGCCACCCTGTACGAAGCGACCTGCGGGGTTGATGATGAACTTAGCCTTGGACGAGTCGAAGTCGAAGCTGGCTAGAACAGGTTCAATTACGTACTGCTTGATATCGGCAGCAAGCTGGTCCAGGTCGTAATCAGCGGTGTGCTGGGTTGAGACTACCACGGTATCGATCATGACGGGCTTGAAGTTCTCGTCGTAGCCCAGGGTTACCTGGGTCTTGCCGTCGGGGCGAAGGTTAGGCAGGGTGCCGTCCTTACGCACCTTAGTCAGCTGTTCAGCCAGGCGGTGAGCAACATAGATGGGAGCGGGCATCAGCACATCGGTCTCGTTGGTGGCGTAACCGAACATGATGCCCTGGTCGCCAGCGCCCTGGCGGTCCAGGTCGTCGCTTGCGGTACCCTGGCGGGCCTCGAGGGAGTTGTAGACACCCGAATTGATGTCGGGTGACTGCTCGCCAATCGAAACCGAAACGCCACAGAATTCGCCGTCGAAGCCGTGGGTTGAGGAGTTATAGCCGATGTTCAAGATGGTCTTGCGAACAATGCTGGGAATATCAACATAACCGTTAGTGGTTACCTCGCCAGCTACGTGGACCTGACCGGTGGTTACCAGGGTCTCAACTGCCACGTTAGAGAGGGGATCTACGGTCAGCAGGGCATCCAGAATAGAGTCCGAGATCTGGTCACAAATCTTGTCGGGGTGGCCCTCGGTGACGGACTCACTGGTGAATAAACGAAGATGGGTATTTTCTGTCACGGTTTTTACTGTACTTCTCTCGGCCCATCAGGGCTACTTGATGAATGATTGTTGAATTCTTGCGCTATATGACGAAGCATTGCACGGGAGACGTCAAGCTTGCTACCCTGCAGGCTTACCTCACGCCCGCCTTTAGCCGAAAGCAGGGTGATGGCGTTATCTTCTGCGCCAAAGCCCTGGGTTTCGCTGACGGTGTTCACAGCCAGGTAATCGCAACCCTTGCGGGCCAGTTTCGCTCGGCCATACTCGATCGGGCTGGTGGTGGCATCCCCGGTTTCAGCAGCAAAACCGACGATGGTGTGGGGGGCCTGCTGGGGGTTGCTCTGGCGGTAGAGCACAGCTTCTTTGAGGACGTCGGGGTTACGCACCAGCCTAATCACGGGGTCTTGGCCGGGGTCGTCCGTCTTTTTAATCTTGGTACCAACATAGTCAGCCGGCCTAAAGTCGGCTACCGCTGCCGTCATCATCAGGACGTCGGTGTCAGCCAGGTGTGCAAAGACAGCCTCACGCAGTTGAAGGGCACTCGATACCCGGGTAACCCTGTCTAGATGACCCGGTATCTCAACCTCAACGTGGGCTGCAACGAGGTGAACCTTAGCGCCGAGTTCACTGGCTGCGGTAGCCAGTGCAATACCCTGCTTTCCCGAAGAGCGGTTGCCCAAGAACCGCACCGGGTCAAGCGCTTCGCGGGTACCACCAGCCGTAATGAGCAGGCGCTGACCAGCCAGGGGCAGGTCACTGCCCCCTGTCGACTGCCCCTCACCTGCGGCGTCCTGATTCCACCCCAAAAGCGTTAAAGCCTGGGCATAGATATCTTCAGGTTCAGGCAGACGACCGACACCGGAGTCTGGGCCGGTCAGCCGACCCACGGCAGGCTCGATGATGTGATAGCCGTAGGATTTCAGGGTCGCTACGTTGGCCTGGGTAGCCGGGTGCTCCCACATCTGAGTGTGCATAGCCGGTGCAAGAATTACCGGGGCATGCGTAGTGAGCACTGTTGCAGTCAGTAGGTCATTTGCCCGCCCTGCTGCTAAACGGGCCATGAGGTCAGCCGTTGCCGGGACAACAATAACAGCATCAGCCTCTTCAGCTTGGCGTACGTGGTTGACCTCGGGAACCCGCTCAAAAACATCCACCGATACGGGGTTGCCGCTCAGAGCTTCGAGGGTGGGCCGACCTACAAATTTGAGGGCAGCTTCGGTGGGCACGGCTATAACCTCGTGCCCGGCTTTACCAAAAAGACGAAGGAGCATTGCCGCCTTATAGGCAGCAATGCCCCCTCCAATGCCAATAACAACTCGCATGAGCTACTGCAGATTAGGCCTGATCTGCGTCTTCAGCGTCAACGTACTCAACGAAGGGTTCGTCGATGTAGAAATCGCCACCGGCCAGGAAGGCGCTGGGCTCTTCGTCGTGCAGCAGGGTGCCGTTTTCATCGAACTGGCCATCGGTAATATGGCGGGCCTCAATCAGGCCTTCATTGATTTCACGCATAGCCACAGAGAGCGACTTCTCGTTGGGCTCAGAATCTACCAGGGGGCCAACGTGATCGTACAGGTTCTCATGAAGCTGTGAGTAGTAGGCGTTAATCTGGCGAGCACGGCGAGCACCAAAAATCACCAGACCGTACTTCGACTCAGCTTTTTGGATCAGAGCGTCTGCGCTGGGATTGATGATACCTTCATCGTTGTGTGCGTTTGCCACGTAAGACTCCATCTTAACTATGCTTGCTCACCACCGGCGCTACCGGTGGCATAAAACTCTACCTATACTATCGGTCAACCGATTTTTTGTCACGCAAAAGGGCGACGGTGCAGGGGTGATATTCCCCTAAACCGCCGCCCTAGCAGGCGCAGAGGCTATGAGCGGTCTGCACCCATGAGGCGCACGATTTCCTCAGCCGCTTCTGCCACGGTTTCGTTGATGACGGTGTAATCAAACTCGGGCTCAGCAGCCAGCTCAATCTTGGCTGTATCGAGGCGGGCTTCCTGCTCCTGGGGAGATTCGGTGCCGCGGCCAATGAGACGGGAGACTAACTCATCCCAGCTGGGAGGAGCCAAGAAAATCAGTTGCGCTTCGGGCATAGCGTTACGAACCTGACGTGCGCCCTGCAGGTCAATTTCAAGCAGGACGTGCTTACCGGCGTCCAGCTGCTTCTGAACCATGGATCGAATCGTGCCGTACTTGTAGGAGTTATGCACGGTGGCCCATTCCAGCATCTGGCGGTTCTCTACCATCGACTCAAACTCTTCGTCTGAGACAAAGTAGTAGTGCACGCCGTCCTCTTCGCCCGGACGGGGATCGCGGGTGGTGGCGGAGACAGAGAACCACACCTCGGGGTAGTGCTCACGAATGTAAGCAGACACGGTTCCCTTGCCAACGGCGGTTGGGCCAGCTAGCACGGTCAGTTTAGGTGCGGCGTTCTGTTCAGCCATGGTTTCCCTTATCGGTCGAGAAGATTGATGAGTGCCTTACGCTGGTGGATACCAAGACCACGCAGACGGCGGGACGCAGCAATGTTCAGTTCGTTCAAAATATTCTCGGTCCGTACCTCACCCACACCCGGCAGGGAGGTGAGCAGGTCGGTTACCTTCAGTCTAGCGACTGCTTCGTCAGTTTCGGCGCGCTTGAGAACTTCTGCGATAGTAATCTGCTTGTTCTTAACGGCGTCCTTGATTTCGGCGCGGGTGACCCGGGCCTTCTTGGCCTTGTTGCGGGCTGCTGCTCGCTGTTCTTCGGTGAGAGGCTGGAGTGGCATATTCTAATCCTTCTGTGCGAGATGCCGTGTGAGGCAAAAGGGGTGGGGTGTGCTGGAATAAACAGGCAACCGAGCAGCTTTGCTCATTCTTGGGGGTTGTTGCTTATCTATTTGCGAACCAACAATTACAAAATAGCATGTCAGAAACGGTTATGGAAGATAGTTACCCGTCGGTAACCTTGTTTTAAACAAAAATGGTGGGAATTTGTTTCAAACTCCCACCATTTTTGTTGGTCTAGACTCTACCGGGCGTTTAGAAGCTCGTCACGAGCCTTTTCAGCTGCCTGACGTAGCCCTTGAGTCGACGGCCCCGCCGCCAGCACGCCTCGACTCGAGTTCACCAGCACCTGGTTCTCAATACCGGCAAAAACGGTATAGAGGTCGTGCGCTGTAGCTCCCTGAGCACCGAAACCCGGTGCCAGAATAGGGCCGTTGAAGGCTGAGAGGTCAATCTCTAGCTTCTTCAAGGCACCTGCTACGGTTGCTCCTACCACCAGACCGCAGGGGCCCATCGCCTCCCACTGGCGCTGACCGTTCTCAGCACGAGCTGCCTCGATAATGAGGGATGCCACCGAGGAGCTTCCACCCACATGCTGAACTGTCTGCCCCTCGGGGTTAGACGTGAGTGCCAGAACGAAGGTACCCCGGTTATTGCGGTCAGCGAGGTCTAGAGCAGGGCGCAGAGACTCAAAACCCAGGTAGGGGCTGAGCGTCACCGAATCGGTTCCCAGGGGGGAAGCCTCCCCTAGCCAGGCGTCCGCATAGGCTGCCATGGTCGATCCGATATCACCACGTTTGGCATCCGCAACTACCAGCACACCGGCGTCCGCAGCATCGCGCTGAAGTTGCTCCAGAGCGGCAAGACCCGCAGAGCCGTGGCGCTCAAAGAGCGCCACCTGGGGCTTGTGGGCTGCGGCCACCGGGCCACAGGCCTCAAGCACGGCAGTAGCGAAAGTGCTCAAGGACGCCGCCGTATCGGGGAGCCCCCAGGCCTCAAGGAGGGAGGGGTGGGGGTCTATGCCCACGCAGAGGGGCCCCTTCTCCCCCATGGCTGCAGCCAGGCGATCACCAAAACCGTATGACATTAGGCCTCCCGCGCTTTCAGGGCTGCCTCGATGGACGCGCCGTGCTCCTGCAGGCTCATCACATCCCAGCTGTATTCGCGCAGGGCGTTAATACCCTGAACTGCGGCACCAAATTCAGAGACAGTGGTCATCACGGGGCAGCCTACCGAGGTGGCCGCAGCGCGGATCTCGTAGCCATCACCGCGGGCCTGACCGCCAGAGGGGGTGTTGAAGATCAGGTCAATATCGCCATCGCGCACCATATCGACGATGGAACGCTCCCCGTCCTTGGTCTCTGCGATCTTGGGGACGACCAGGGACTCAACACCGTTGCGGCGCAGAACTTCAGCGGTACCGCCGGTGGAGACGATATCGAAGCCCAGCTGTTGCAGCATCTTGACGTAGATGATGGAGTTGCGCTTATCACGGTTGGCAACCGAAACGAAGACCTTACCCTCGGTCGGCAGCTTAGAACCGGCAGACGCCTCAGCCTTAGCGAAGGCGGTATCGAAGTGGCGGTCCAGGCCCATGACCTCACCGGTAGAGCGCATTTCGGGGCCGAGCAGGGAGTCAACCACGATGCCCTCGGGAGTGCGGAAACGGCTAAAGGGCAGCACAGCTTCCTTGACTGCGATAGCGGTTTCGGCGGGCAGGGAGGCGCCGTCCATATTTGCGGGCAGGTAGCCTTCGGCCTTGAGGTCGGCAATGGTCTTGCCAGTACCGATGAGGGCTGCGGCCTTCGCCATCTGCACACCGGTCGCCTTTGAAACAAAGGGCACGGTGCGAGAAGCGCGGGGGTTAGCCTCGATGACGTAGAGAATCTCAGAAGCTACAGCGAACTGAATGTTGATCAGACCGCGCACGCCCACGCCGGCGGCGATCTTGTAGGTTGCCTCCTTGACCTGCTCGATGACGTCCGGGCCCAGGGTGATGGGGGGCAGGGTGCAGGCGGAGTCGCCCGAGTGAATACCGGCCTCTTCGATGTGCTCCATGACGCCGCCCAGGTAAAGCTCTTCACCGTCAAAGAGGGCGTCGACGTCGATTTCGACGGCGTCCTCAAGGAACTTATCGATCAGAGCGGGCTGGGAGGGGGAAACCTCGGTGGCGTTCTCTAGGTAGCGGGCCAGCTGGGCCTCTGAGTAGACAATTTCCATGCCGCGGCCACCCAGTACGTAGGAGGGGCGCACCAGCACGGGGTAGCCGATTTCGTCCGCAATCTTCTTGGCATTCTCGAAGGTGTAGGCTGTGCCGTTCTTGGGGGAAAGCAAACCAGATTCTTCGAGCACACGGGAGAATTCGCCGCGGTCCTCGGCCAGGTCGATAGCCTCGGGTGAGGTACCCAGAATCGGGATACCGGCTGCCTTAAGTTCCTGAGCAAGCTTGAGCGGGGTCTGGCCGCCGAGCTGAACGAAGACGCCCAGCAGGCCACCGGTACGGCGCTCGGCCTCAACAATTTCAAGCACATCTTCTAGGGTCAGGGGCTCAAAATAGAGGCGAGTTGAGATGTCGTAGTCGGTAGATACGGTCTCGGGGTTGCAGTTGACCATCACGGTCTCGTAGCCAGCTTCACGCAGCACCATGGAGGCGTGAACACAGGAGTAGTCAAATTCAATACCCTGGCCAATTCGGTTGGGGCCGGAACCCAGAATCATAATGGAGGGCTTCTCGTGGTGGGCTACCTCGTCCTCCTGGTCGTAGGAGGAGTAGTGGTAGGGGGTGAAGGCCTCAAACTCGGCGGCGCAGGTATCAACGGTCTTGAAGACGGGGCGGATGTTCAGGGCGTGGCGGATACCGCGCACTACTGCCTCGTTCATGCCCAGAATCTCACCAATCTGGGCATCGGAGAAACCGTGACGCTTGGCCAGGCGCAGAGTCCGCTCGTCCAGGGTCTTGGAGGCAGCGATTTCTGCGGCTACCTCGTTGAGCAGCACCAGCTGGTCCAGGAACCAGGGGTCGATGGCGGTTGCCTCGTACATCTCTTCAACTGTGGCACCGGCCAGCAGGGCCCGCTGGACCTGGAAAATACGGTCTGTGGTAGCGGTCTTGGTCTGCTCAATCAGGGCAGCCAGTTCGTCCGCACCGAGTTCGGGGTTGTCGAAGCGGAAGGTCGAGCCCTTTTGCTCCATGGAGCGCATGGCCTTCTGCAGGGCTTCGGTGAAGTTGCGGCCCAGGGCCATGGCCTCGCCCACTGACTTCATGGTGGTGGTCAGGGTGGGGTCTGCTGCTGGGAACTTCTCAAAGGCAAAGCGGGGCACCTTGACCACGACGTAGTCGAGGGTGGGTTCAAAGGAGGCCGGGGTCTTCTGGGTGATGTCGTTGGGGATCTCGTCCAGGGTGTAGCCCAGGGAGAGCTTGGTGGCGATCTTGGCAATCGGGAAGCCGGTTGCCTTAGACGCCAGAGCGGACGAGCGGGAGACACGGGGGTTCATCTCAATGACGATGACGCGGCCAGTCGCGGGATCAATAGCAAACTGGATGTTGCAGCCACCGGTATCGACGCCAACTTCGCGAATCACGTTGATAGCGATATCACGGAGCTTCTGGTACTCACGGTCGGTCAGAGTCAGAGCGGGAGCCACGGTGATGGAGTCGCCGGTGTGCACGCCTACGGGGTCGAAGTTTTCGATGGAGCAGACGACAACCACGTTGTCGTTCTTATCTCGCATCATTTCCAGTTCGTATTCCTTCCAGCCCAGGATGGATTCTTCGAGAAGAACCTCGCTGGTGGGGCTGTACTGGATACCGGCACCTGCGATGCGGTGCAGGTCTTCTTCGTTATAGGCCATACCTGAACCTAGACCACCCATAGTGAAGGAGGGGCGGACCACCATGGGGTAGCCCAGTTCCTTGGCAGCTTCGAGGGCTTCGTCCATGGTGTGGACGATAACGGAGCGGGCAGACTCGCCGCCCGCACGTTCGACAACGCCCTTGAAGGCCTCACGGTCTTCGCCCAGGTTGATGGCTTCGATGTTGGCACCGATGAGCTCAACACCGTACTTATCGAGAATGCCCTGCTCATCGAGGGCGATAGCTGCGTTGAGGGCGGTCTGGCCGCCGAGGGTGGGGAGGATCGCGTCGGGCTTTTCCTTGGCGATAATCTTTTCGATGACCTCGGGGGTAATCGGTTCGATGTAGGTGGCGTCGGCGAACTCGGGGTCGGTCATGATAGTGGCCGGGTTGGAGTTGACCAGAATGACGCGCACGCCTTCTTCCTTGAGCACGCGCAGGGCCTGGGTGCCCGAGTAGTCGAATTCGGCGGCCTGACCGATCACAATCGGGCCAGAACCGATGACGAGAATTGAGTTGAGATCGTTACGCTTCGGCATGGTTCGGTGTCCTTAGTTCTTCTTCTCGAGCATGAGGTCGATGAAACGGTCAAAGAGGTAGGCAGCGTCATGGGGACCTGCTGCTGCTTCGGGGTGGTACTGCACCGAGAAGGCGGGGATGTCGAGGCAGCGCAGGCCCTCGACTACCTGGTCGTTGAGTCCTACGTGGGAAACTTCGACGCGACCGAATTCAGCGTTGGGTGCGGTGACGGCTCCATCCAGGGGGGCGTCCACGGCAAAGCCGTGGTTCTGGGCGGTGATTTCTACCTTGCCGGTGGTGCGGTCCATGACGGGCTGGTTGATGCCGCGGTGGCCGAAGGGCAACTTGTAGGTACCAAAGCCCAGGGCCCGCCCCAAGAGCTGGTTGCCGAAGCAGATACCGAAGAAGGGGGTGCCGGTACGCAGCACGGACTGGAGGAGCTGAACCTGGTCGTCCGCAGTTGCGGGGTCGCCGGGCCCGTTGGAGAAGAAGACGCCATCGGGGTTCAGGGCAGTGATGTCCTCTAAGGTAGCGGTTGCGGGCAGCACGTGCACGCGGACGCCGCGCTCGGCAAAACGCTTGGGAGTCATGGCCTTGATGCCCAGGTCAAGGGCAACCAGGGTTGCCTTAACGTCCCCGTCCCAGCCGAGGTCAGCGGGTTCTACGGTGTAGGCCTCGTCAATGGAGACAGAGTCAGCCAGTTTCTGGCCCTTCATCTCGGCTGCTGCCTGTACCTGGGCAACCAGGTCTGCCAGGGGAAGCTCGGCGTCAGCACCGGTGAAGATACCGGCGCGCATGGAACCGGCGCTGCGTAGGTGGCGGGTCAGAGCACGGGTGTCGATGCCCTGAATACCCACGATGCCCTGCTCTACCAGCTCTTCATCGAGAGAGCGCTCTGAGCGCCAGTTGGAGGGGCGTCGGGCTGCGTCGCGAACGGCATAGCCTGCAACCCAGATTTTACGGGATTCGGCGTCCTCGGTGTTAACGCCGGTGTTGCCGATATGGGGCGCGGTCTGAACCACGATCTGCCCCGCGTAGGAGGGGTCGGTCAGGGTTTCCTGGTAGCCGGTCATGCCGGTTGAGAAGACCGCTTCGCCAAGGGTCTTGCCGGTGGCGCCGTAGCTTTCGCCGCGGTAGAAGGTACCGTCTTCAAGGACGAGTACTGCTGCACGTGGGGTGGGTGCTGGGTGGGACATTCACACACTTCCTGTTGGTTGGTGTAGGCACCTGCAATCAGCAGGTGGAAACTTAGGGGCGGGCCAGAGTGTCGTGGCCGACGGTAGCCTGGGGCGCGATAGCTGCAACGGCATCCAGGATTGATTTTTTGTCAGCTGCATAGCGGGTGCGGAAGCCGGTATCGACGGGGTTGCCGTTGAGTGACCAGGAGAGGACGGCCAGGCCGTCCTTCTCGACGAACTTACCGTTCATACCGGCTTCGGTGCGCACACCGATAATGTCGCTGGCGGGAATCCAGATATCTTGGGAGCCGTTGCGCATGATGATGACAGCGTCTTCGTACACGAAGAAGACACCGGTTGATTTCACGCCCAGGGTGTTGGTGGCGATACGGTCGAGCCAGTCCCCCATGACGGTGGTGGCAACATAGGTGCCGGGTACCGCAAGTAGGGATTCGGCGTCGTCGTAGCGCTCAGGCACATCGAGCAGGGTGCCGGTGTGAACCTGACGCTGCTTCCTACTCTTCCAGCCCTGCCACATAGCCCAGAAGATGAGGGCGGCAACAAGAGCCAGGATCAGGGTGGGAATTAGCTTGTCAGACACGGGCACTCTCCTAGCGGGTTACTTAGCGGACGGGGTGTTTAGTGCACCGTCGAGAACGGTGGGGTGACCGCCGAAGAAGGTGGCTACGACCGCGCCGGGAACTTCCAGGCCCCGGTAGGGGTTGTTCTTACCCTTGGTTGCCTGAGCGGCAGGGTCAATGACGCGGGTGGCTGCGGGGTCAACCAAGACCAGGTGGGCGGGCTCCCCCGCTTCGAGCGGACGGCCCTGGTCGGCTGCCAGACCGATTTCGGCGGGCTTGGTGCTCATGATGCGGGCAACGTCGGCCCAGGTGATGTAGCCGGTATCAACCAGGGTCTTCTGGATGATGGACAGTGCCTGCTCAAGGCCGGTCATACCGTTAGCAGCGCAGGCCCACTCGCAGTCCTTGGATTCGGCGGGGTGGGGTGCGTGGTCGGTGCCGATGATGTCGATGATGCCGTCGGCAACTGCCTGACGCAGGGCCAGCACGTCCTCTTCGGTGCGCAGGGGCGGGTTGACCTTGTAAACGGGGTCGTAGGTGCGCACCAGCTCATCGGTCAGCAGCAGGTGGTGGGGGGTGACCTCGGCGGTTACCTTGATGCCGCGTTCCTTAGCCCAGCGCACGATTTCAACGGAGCCCTTGGTTGAGAGGTGGCAGATGTGCAGGCGGGAACCAACATGTTCAGCCAGCAGCACGTCACGGGCGATGATGGATTCTTCAGCAACAGCGGGCCAGCCAGCCAAACCCAGTTCTGCTGACACCTTGCCCTCATTCATCTGGGCGCCTTCGGTCAGGCGGGGTTCCTGGGCGTGCTGGGCGATAACGCCGTTGAAGGTCTTGACGTATTCCAGGGCTCGACGCATCAGGGCCGGGTCCCAGACGCACATGCCGTCGTCTGAGAAGACGCGCACCTGGGCGCGGGATTCAGCCATCGCTCCGATATCTGAGAGGCGCTCCCCTGCCAGGCCCACGGTTACAGCACCGATAGGCTGAACCTTGACCCAGCCGGAGTTCTTACCCAGCTCATAGACCTGCTCCACCACACCGGCAGTATCGGCAACGGGGTTGGAGTTAGCCATGGCAAAGACGGCGGTGTAACCGCCCAGGGCTGCAGCACGGGTGCCGGTTTCGACGGTTTCGGCGTCCTCCTGGCCGGGTTCACGCAGGTGGGTGTGCAGGTCGACCAGGCCGGGCAGGGCGATAAGCCCCTGGGCCTCGACGACCTGGGCGTCGGCGTCCGCAAGGTTCTCGCCAACTTCAGCGATGAGGCCGTCCTTGATCAAAATATCGGCGGTTTTCTCACCTAGCAGTGAGGCGCCCTTGATGAGGTAAACAGATTCAGTCATTGTTTCTCTTTCGTCCAGGGCTTAGGAGCCGGGGTAGAAGTCGTTGGCGGAGCCACCGGTCATGAGCAGGTAGAGCACCGCCATGCGTACAGACACACCATTGGTGACCTGGCGCAGCACCCAGGAGCGGGGTGAGTCTGCTGCTTCGGCGCAGATTTCGAGGCCGCGGTTCATGGGGCCGGGGTGCAGGATAGCGGTTTCGTGGGCGGACGCGTCGAGGCGGGCAAAGCGCTCGGGGGTAAGCCCCCACAGGCGGGAGTATTCCTCGGATGAGGGGAAGAAGGCCGCGTTCATGCGTTCTTTCTGGATACGCAGCATCATCACCGCGTCAACTCCCGACTCGATGGCGTCGTCGAGGTTGTAGTAAATCTCTGCCGGCCAGTTTTCGATATCTACCGGGAGCAGGGTGGGTGGGGCAACGAACTTGACGGTTGCTCCCAGGGTGTGGAGCAGCCAGAGGTTGGAGCGGGCCACGCGGGAGTGCAGGATATCGCCCACAATCGCCACCCGCAGACCCTCTAGGGTGAGGCCACGGGTTGTGACGCCCTCAACCTGGGCCTTGAACTGGCGCAGGGTCATGGCGTCCAGCAGGGCCTGGGTGGGGTGGGCGTGGGTGCCGTCACCGGCGTTGAGCACGGGCACGTCAATCCAGCCAGCTTCAGCCAGACGCTGGGGGGCACCCGATGCGCTGTGGCGAATTACCACGGCGTCGGCGTTGATTGCTGCCAGGGTCTGGGCGGTGTCTTTGAGCGACTCTCCCTTAGAGACGGAAGAACCCTTGGCTGAGAAGTTGATGATGTCGGCAGACAGGCGCTTTTCGGCAGCTTCGAAGGACAGGCGGGTGCGGGTCGAGTCTTCAAAGAAGAGGTTGACCACGGTGCGCCCCTGGAGCACGGGGAGTTTCTTTACCTCGCGCTGGCCGACCTCACCCATGTAGTCGGCGGTATCGAGAATGTTGAGGGCATCGTCAAGGGAGAGATCCTTGGTATCGAGCAGGTGACGCATGGCTACTCCCCTCCTTCCTGGGCTGAGGTAGCGGAGTGGGCGGGCTGAGAAATAATCACCTTGTCGTCCTCACCGTCGATGGATGAGAGCAGCACCTTAACCGATTCATGGGTGCTGGTGGGCAGGTTCTTTCCCACGTGATCTGCGCGGATGGGGAGCTGGCGGTGGCCGCGGTCAACCAGCACAGCGAGGCGGACGGCGTCGGGGCGGCCGTAGTCCTTGAGGGCATCGAGGGCGGCGCGGATGGTGCGCCCTGAAAAAAGTACATCGTCAACGAGGACGACGGTGCGCCCCTCAATCCCCGCTGCGGGCAAGCGGGTGGGCTCAGGCGTCCGCCCCGGTTTTGAAAGCAGGTCATCACGGTACATGGTGATGTCGAGCTGCCCCAGAGAAAAAGCGGGATTGAAGCCGGAATCGGTCTGGGCGATTTTATCGGCCAGACGCTGGGCTAGGGGGAAACCTCGGCGCGGAATACCCAGGAGAACCAGGTTCTCGCTGCCTTTGTTGGCTTCAAGAATTTCGTGGGCGATGCGAGTAAGAGCTCGCTCAATGTCGGCTGACTCCAGGATGACCCGGTGGGCTCCTGCAGATACGTCGGTGGGTATACCTGTGGTATCGGTCATGTGCCGGCCTCCTTCCCCGCCTCACAGGACGGACTTAAAGGTTGCTGTCACACCTCAATGTATCACGTCCACCCCTCACCGCGGCTGAATTTGAGACAGTTTTCAGTAGGTACCATCTAAATCAGAAAAACCCACCAACGAGGTGGGTTTTTCTGATTTAGATGGTACCTATGGGCCTAGGCCAGCAGGGTGGGCTTCACCTGGCGCAGGCGGTCGAGCAGGCCATTCACAAACTTGGGTGAATCGTCGGTCGACAGCAGGCGAACCAGGCCGGTAGCCTCTGAGATAGCTACGGCATCGGGAATCTCATCGTTAAAGAGGAGCTCCCAAGCGCCGAGCCGCAGAGCCACGCGGTCCACGCTGGGCATGCGGTCCATGGTCCAGTCCTGGGCGTAGGTTTCGATGTACTCGCGAATCTCTTCGTCGTGGTCGCGTACGCCACGAACAATCTGCTCGGAGTAGAGCGAAATCTGCGCTGAGGTGTAGGTGCGGCGGCGAATCAGGACGTCAATGACGTCATCGCCGCGCTGATCGGCCTCAAACAGGACTTCGAGGGCGCGAAGTCTAGCTTTGGTTCTTGAATTCACGGTATTTAGTCGTTGACGCGGCCGAGGTAGTCGCCGGTGCGGGTGTCGACCTTGACCTTAGTGCCGGTTTCAAGGAAGAGGGGCACCTGAATCTCGGCGCCGGTCTCGACGGTTGCGGGCTTGGTGCCGCCGGTGGAGCGGTCACCCTGCAGGCCGGGCTCGGTGTAGGTGATTTCGAGGACGACTGAGGCGGGGAGCTCGATGTAGAGGGGTGAACCTTCGTGCATAGCGATGGTTGCGGTCTGGTTTTCGAGCATGTACTTGGCGGCGTCGCCAACGGTGACCTCTGATACGTTGATCTGGTCGTAGGTCTTCAGGTCCATGAAGACGTAGTCGGTGCCGTCCTGGTAGAGGTACTGGTAGTCGGAGCGGTCGACGGTTGCGGTCTCAACCTTAGCGCCGGCGTTGAAGGTCTTATCAACTACCTTGCCTGAGGTGACGTTACGCAGCTTGGTACGGACGAAAGCGCCGCCCTTACCGGGCTTGACGTGCTGGAATTCGATGACGGACCAGAGGTTGCCGTCAATCTTGAGAACGACACCGTTCTTGATATCTGCGGTAGTAGCCAACAGACTCTCCTCTAAACTGAAATTTTCAATAAGCGTTGCGGGGTAAACCGTAGACCAGTCTACCGGCTCCCCCGCCGCTTTGCGCTATTAGTTAGCGAGTTTCACACCTAGCTGGCAATTTCCTGGTAGGTCATAAACAGGATCGAGTCGTCGGGTACCTCGTAAATGCGGGGCTTGCCCAGGCTTTCCAGAACGACGAAGCGCAGCATGTTGCCGCGGGCCTTCTTGTCGCGGCGCATGGTTTCAAGCAGCTTGGGCCAGCGGTCTGCCGGGTAGGTGGTAGGCAGATCGAGGGCGGTGCAGATGGCACGGGTTCGCTCGACGGTGGCCTCGTCAAGGTAGCCAGCGGCGAGGGACAGTTCTGCGGCGAAGACCATGCCTACTGCTACAGCAGCACCGTGGCGCCACTGGTAGCGTTCTGCGTGTTCGATGGCGTGGCCCAGGGTGTGCCCGTAGTTCAGGAATTCACGGCGGCCCGACTCTTTCAGGTCTTCAGACACCACCTCAGCCTTAACCCGAATGGAGCGCTCGATGAGCTCCCGCACTACCTCAGACTGGGAGTCACGAATCTTTCCGGGGTTCGCTTCGATCAGGTCGAGAATCACCGGGTCTGCGATGAAGCCGCACTTAATCACTTCGGCCATACCGGTGAGCAGCTCGTGCTGCGGCAGGGTGCGCAGCACACCCAGTTCGCAGAGGACGGCTGCGGGCGGGTGGAAGGCCCCCACCAGGTTCTTGCCCTCTGCGGTGTTGATGCCGGTCTTGCCGCCGACTGCGGCGTCCACCATGCCTAGTAGGGTGGTGGGAATGTGGATGACACGGACGCCCCGCAACCAGGTTGCTGCCACAAAGCCGGCGAGGTCGGTGACGGCGCCGCCGCCAACGGAAATAATTGCGTCGGTGCGGGTGAAGTCATTCTGCCCCAGTACCTGCCAGCAGAAGGCTGCAACCTGAATGTGCTTGCCCTCTTCGGCGTCCGGAATTTCAGCCGAGTAGGCCTCAAACCCTGCCGTGCGCATCTGCTCCATCACCAGCTCACCGGTGGAGCGCAGGGCGCGGGGGTGAATCACCAGGATGCGCTGGGTTCGGTTGCCCAGGATCTCGGGGATGGTGCCGAGCAGGTTGTGGCCTACGTAAACGTCGTAGTTTTCTGAAGGCTGGGTGCCGGTGACGGGTATGACGGTGGTGGCCTGGTCGCTCACGCTTGACCCTTTCGGTTCTTGATGATGAAGTTCTGAATTTCGGCTGCCATGTCGGCAATTCCCCTGCCGCCACAGGCATCCAAGGTGTAGCTGGCGAGCTCTTCATAGCGGTCCCGGCGGGCCTCGAAAATTTCGGTCCACTTTTGTACCGGGTTGGGCTGGAGCAGGGGCCGGGTTTTGCTGTTCTGAATGCGCGGGGCTACGGTTTCAGCATCAACCTTGATGTAGATAACTGTCTCGTCTTTGAGCACCCGTGCCACCTCGGGGGTCATGGGAGCTCCCCCGCCAAGAGAAAAGATGGTGTTGCGCCGGGCTGGTGAGGTTAGCACTTCACGGATCACCTCAGCTTCGATGCGGCGGAACTCAGCTTCACCGTAGTCGGCGAAGATTTGTGACACCTCACCGTACTTTTCGACGATGAGGTGGTCAGAGTCGAGGAACTCGTAGCCGTAGAAGCGTGCGAGGTGGGTGCCTATATAGGACTTACCCGCAGCCATGGGGCCGATGATCACGACCGGGCGGGATTTTTCGATATAGGTTTCTTGCACCTCGCGCACCTGGTTGGGTGCGAGCACCTCGGTCATGTCGATCGCGTGGTCACGTGATCGGGGGGTCATGGTTAGGCGTCCCACCCTGCTACGTTGGATTCCCAGGCCAGGGATTCGGGGATGGCTGCCAGGTAGGAGTCCATGTTGCGGTGGGTTTCGGTGATGGAATCGCCGCCGAACTTCTCGAGGGCTGCTTCTGCCAGAACCAGGGCGACCATGGCCTCTGCGACGACGCCGGCTGCGGGCACAGCACAGACGTCTGAGCGCTGGTGGTGGGCGCGGGCAACTTCACCGGTAGAGGTGTCGATGGTGGCCAGGGCTTTGGGCACGGTGGCGATGGGCTTCATGGCGGCGCGTACGCGTAGCAGGTCACCGATGGTCATGCCACCTTCGATACCACCTGCGCGGTTTGAGACGCGCTGGACGCCGTGCTCACCGGGTACGATTTCGTCGTGGGCGCGGGTGCCGGGGCGCTTTGCGGTTTCAAAGCCGTCGCCTACTTCTACGCCCTTGATGGCCTGAATGCCCATGAGGGCTGCGGCCAGGCGGGCGTCGAGGCGGCGGTCCCAGTGCACGTAGGAGCCGAGTCCCGGGGGCAGGCCGTAAGCGAGAACTTCTACCACGCCGCCCAGGGTCTCGCCGTCCTTGTGGGCCTTATCGACGGTAGCGACCATGGCTTCGGAGGTTGCGGCGTCGAAGCAGCGCAGGGGGTCGGCGTCGAGGGCAGCAACATCGCGAGGGGTAGGACGCGGGGCGTCGGCGGGGGCTGCTACCTCAGCGATAGCGGTGGTGTGGCTGACCAGTTCTACGCCGAGAGCCTTAAGAATCTGGGCCGCAACGACGCCCAGGGCTACGCGGGTTGCGGTTTCGCGGGCGCTGGCGCGTTCAAGGACGGGGCGGGACTCGTCAAATCCGTACTTCTGCATACCAGCGAAGTCTGCGTGGCCGGGACGGGGGCGGGTGAGGGCCGCGTTGCGGGCGCGCCCCTCAATCAGGGCGGGGTCAACGGGGTCTGATGACATCACATCAACCCACTTGGGCCATTCGGTGTTAGCGATTTCAATAGCTACAGGGCCGCCCTGGGTTTTACCGTGACGGACACCGCCGAGGATGCGCACGCGGTCCTCTTCGAACTTCATACGGGCACCACGGCCGTAGCCGAGGCGGCGGCGGGCTAGAGCATCGTGCACCATCTCGCTGGTAAGTTCGACACCTGCCGGTACGCCTTCAATAATTCCTACCAGGGCTTCGCCGTGGGATTCACCGGCTGTGAGCCAACGTAGCATCTCTAACCTTCTTTACGTTTGCCTGTGGGTCTTGTGTTCTAAGATTTCCAAAAATAGCGGTCGATAGCAAACCGCTACTTCACGATTCGGTACGAGTAGTCTCAGCGTGTGAGCCAGGCTGATTCGTTCACCGATTCGGGTTCAAAGTCTGTAACCGGTAGCCCTACCGCCTGACGCATGGCGGTGAGCACTTCGTCCTGCCGGGGTAAGGGGTGGCTCCTGTCGTGGCCGGTAAAGAGCTTGACCTGGTCTACTGCCTGGTACATCAGCATCTCAAGTCCGCTGGTCACGGCCCCTCCTCGGGCCTCCCACTCCCCCGCTAGAACCGAGGGCCAGGGGTCATAAGAGACATCGAGCAGGTAGCCCGCAGATTCACCCCGTTCTGCGGTAGCCAGCAGCCCATCGGCTGCTCCAGCAGGCAGGGTACAGATTGTCACATCAAACTCTGCGTAGCTTTGAGCAAAGCTGTCGATGGGAGAAAAATCAAGGTTCAGGCCCAACCGGGTGGCGGCGTCCGCAACCCCCTGAGCCCGGCCAGCATCTCGCACAAAAACGCGGACGCCCTCCGCCCCCATCGCGCTCAGGGCAGCGAGGGCGGCGGTTGCGGTACCACCGCCACCGATGATGGCAGCCCGCTGGGGGTTCCCGACCAAGCCCGCCTGGCGCAGAGCATTGACGATGCCAGACACATCGGTGTTATCGCCCCAGGAGGCCAACCGGCCATCAACATCGTGCCGCCAGTAGACGGTGTTAACCACACCGACCGCTTGGGCAAACGGGGTCAGGTAATCCAGGTGCTCTTTGACCGCTGATTTGAGCGGCATGGTGACAGAAAAGCCGCGGGTGCCATGCTCGGGGGTATGGAGGGCAAATACGTCGGCCAGCTGGTCCTCGCGAGTATCTAGCCGGTCGTAGCCCATCTCAAGCCCCATAGCCCGGTAGGCGGCCAGATGCAGCAGGGGTGATTTACTGTGCTTAATGGGGTGCCCCAAGACAAAAGCCTTGGGGCACTCGGTAATCTGCTTACTCATTAGGAGCAGACACCCTCGTGAGCTTTACAGAATTCATCGTATACTTCAACATTCTTCAGGTGCTCTTCGTAGGTCTTAGCGAAGAGAGTCTCACCGGTGAAGAGATCAACGGTGACCCAGAAGTAGTAGTCGTTCTTCTCAGGGTTGGCAGCTGCCTTAATAGCCGCTAGACCGGGTGAACCGATAGGACCTTCGGGCAGGCCCTTGTAGTAGAAAGTGTTGTACTTGTTACTGGCGTCCTGCTTCTGTTCATTAGAGATATGGTAGCTCTGAATGCCCAGACCGTAGGCTACGGTTGCGTCTGACTGTAGGTAGCCGCTGGTTTCGCCATCTGGGTTATTCAGGCGGTTCTCGATAGCACCGGCAATTGGGTAGTAGTCAGCCTCGCGACCTTCGAACTCCAGGATTGAGGCAACGGTAATCACGTGGAAGATTCGGTCATCGCCAGAAACACCGGCCTCTTCTAGAGCGTTGAAGGTGTTATCAACCATCATTTGCAGGATTTCTTCAGCACCGGCGTCCTTGGGGAAGCGGTATTCGCCCGGGAAGAGGAAGCCCTCAATCGTGGGGAACTGTGAAGGAATACCGAAGCGGGTGGGGTCGGTTGATAATGCCTTGAACTCTTGGGCGCTAATACCGGTGCCCGTAGCAAGAGCTTCAAAGGTCTTATCCATACGCCAGGTACGGGCAACCGCCACGTAGTTGGTGTTGGCTTCGTCAAAACGCAGGAGCTCACCCAGAGCAGCAGCGCTGCTCATTTCTTCTTGCATTGTGTACTCACCGGGTTGGAAGAACTGGTCCTGGCCTTTATCTGAGTACTCCTGCAAGAAACGGTCGGCGTTAGCAATAATGCCCTGCTCTTCCAGAGAGTTAGCAATACCTATAGCCGATGCACCCTCGGGGATTGTGAAGGTAACTTCGGTGCCGTTCCCTTCACCGGCAAAGTCTTTTCGCTCGAACCAGCCAAACTTGGGGGCAAGAATGGAGACAACCAGAACGAGTGCAACAGCAAAAACTAGAGCAGCTGAGATAACAAAGTTGCGGGAGCGACGGCGGGTGCGGTCTCGATCGTCCTTAGTGTATTCTTCTTCAACGGCGGTGAAGAACCCACCGTTAGCTCCGTCTTCGGTTGAGCCCAGCAGGCCGTCCAGGTCGGTCTGCTGGTTCTTGGTGCGGCGGCGCGGCGGGCGGCTAGAACTCGAGTTCTCAGACATTCGGGTTCTCCGTTTCGTCGTTGGAGGTGCTGGAATCAAGCTCACCGTGAGGGGCAGTGAGCTCAAGGCGGTAGCCGGCCAGGTGCTGGCCGGCTTTGAGGGTGTCGACAGCATGCTGCAGGATATTGACGGCAGCTACCTGATCGACCATGTTTTTAAAGTCTCTGCTCGACACACCTGCCTCGTGCAGGGACCGGTGGGCGCTCACGGTAGTGAGTCGCTCATCGACCAGCCACACGGGCACGGAAGCATCGTCAGCGGCTAGTTCCTGCACCAGGGCCTCGGCATACTCGCGGGCCATGAGGGTTGAGGGGCTCTCTCCCCCGCGCATGGTCTTCGGTAGCCCCACAAATACTTCGGTCACTTCGTTAACTTCAATGAGTTTACGAAGGACCCGCCGGTCAGAGTTCTTTTTCAAATCGCGGCGTAGGGTTTTGAGGGGAGTTGCGAGTATGCCGTCGGGGTCGCACAGGGCTAGGCCGACGCGGGCATTACCCACGTCGACTCCCATGCGGCGGCCTCTGGTGAAGGTCACTGGGTTAGGCCCCCAGCTCTGAAATGGTGGATCGGATAGCGGTGAAAGCTTCGTCGATCTTGGTGGCGTCCTGGCCACCGCCCTGGGCGACGTCGTCCTTACCGCCACCGCCACCGCCGAGCACACCGGCAGCGACGCGGACGAGGGCCCCCGCTTTGATACCAGCATCGCGGGCAGCCTGGTTGGTGGCAACCAGAATAACGGGACGACCATTGTTCACACCTGCTACGGCTACGGTAGCGGCCTCTTCACCCAGGCGAGAGCGCAGGTCAAGGGCCAGTTCGCGCACGCCGTTGGCGTCCAGTTCCCCTGCGTTGTGCAGAAGGGTGCGGACGGAACCTACCATCTGGGCAGTTTCGGTCAGCTTACCGGCCTCAGCCTGCAGCTTTTCCTTGCGAAGCTTTGCCAGTTCCTTCTCGGCTTCCTTGAGCTTGGTCAGGGTCTGGTTAATCTTCTCGGGCAGTTCGGTGGAGGACTGCACCTTCATCAAACCGGTCAGCTGATTGACCAGGGTGCGCTCGGCAGCCAGGTGGTTGAAGGAGTCCAGACCGACAAGAGCTTCGACGCGACGGTTACCTGAACCGACAGACTGCTCGGTGAGCAAGGTTAGGGAGCCGATCTGAGCGGTTGAACCAACGTGGGTACCGCCGCAGAGTTCGCGGGAGAAGTCGCCGCCCATCTCAACCACACGTACGGTGTCGCCGTACTTTTCGCCGAAGAGGCTCATTGCGCCGAGCTTCTTAGCTTCCTCCAGGGGCATCTCGCGGGTAATGGTCTGGAAGTTGTCACGGATAGCGGTGTTAGCTACCTCTTCGACTTCCTGCTTAGCAGCGTCAGAGAGACCCTCACTCCAGGCGAAGTCGAAACGCAGGTAGCCTTCCTTGTTGAAGGAACCGCGCTGGGTTGCTTCGTTACCGAGCACCTGGTGCAGGGCTGCGTGGATGATGTGGGTGCCCGAGTGAGCCTTTTCGCCGTCCTGGCGGCGCTGTACATCAACCTGGGCAATAACGGGGGTGCCTGCAGCAACCTCGCCCTCGCGCACAACTGCGCGGTGTACAGAGAGACCCTTGACGGGCTGCTGCACATCTGAAACGTCAATGGTGAAACCGTTACCGGTGATCACGCCGGTATCAGCTGCCTGGCCACCTGCTTCTGCGTAGAAGGGGGTTTCGTCGAGTACGATTTCAACCTTCTGACCTGCGGACGCCGCGGGTACAGAAACACCGTCGACCAGGATGGCGCGCAGGGTGGTTTCGGTCCGCAGTTCGTTGTAACCGGTGAAAATAGAGCCGCGTTCATCAGCCAGCTCACGGAAGACAGAGAGGTCGGCCATGCCGCCCTTCTTGGCCTTAGCGTCGGCCTGGGCACGGTGGCGCTGCTCTTCCATGAGGGCACGGAACTGGGCTTCGTCGACCTTCACACCGGCTTCTTCAGCCATCTCGAGGGTCAGGTCGATGGGGAAACCGTAGGTATCGTGCAGGGCAAAGGCATCTGTGCCTGAGACTTCTCCCTTACCGGCAGCCTTGGCGGATGCAACTGCCTCTTCCAGGCGGGTGGTGCCAGACTCGATTGTCTTGAGGAAGGCCTTCTCTTCGGCGTAGGCGATACGGGAGATGCGCTCGAAGTCTTCGGCTACGTAGGGGTAGGCGCCGGCCATGGCGTCCTTGGAGGCGGGGAAAAGGACGGGCAGGCAGGGCTCGGTCACGCCCAGCAGGCGCATAGCGCGGATAGCGCGGCGCATGAGACGGCGCAGGATGTAGCCGCGGCCCTCATTTGAGGGGGTGACGCCGTCAGCAATGAGCATGAGGGAGGAGCGGATGTGGTCGGCAACCACGCGCATACGGACGTCGTCCTCGTAGCCCTCGTCATTAGCGTTTTCAGAGCCATGGTACTTCTTACCGGAGAGCTTAGCTGCGGCATCGAGGACGGGGCGCACCTGGTCGGTCTCGTAGAAGTTCTCAACACCTTGCAGGAGCATGGCCAGACGTTCTACGCCCAGGCCGGTATCGATGTTCTTCTTTGGCAGGTCGCCAAGAATCTCAAAGCTGTCCTTGCCGGTACCCTCACCACGCTGGTACTGCATGAAGACCAGGTTCCAGATTTCGATGTAGCGGTCGTCGTCGGCTGCGGGGCCGCCTTCCTTACCGTACTCGGGGCCACGATCATAGAAGATTTCAGAGTCGGGGCCTGCGGGGCCGGGCTGGCCGGTGGACCAGTAGTTCTCAGCCATTCCCATCTTCTGGATACGCTCGGCGGGGAACTTTACGTCATTGACCCAGATGTCGTAGGCTTCGTCGTCGCCCTCGTAAACGGTGACCCACAGGCGCTCGGGGTCCAGGCCGTAGCCGCCGTCTTCGATGGATGAGGTGAGCAGCTCGTAGGCCCAGGGGATAACTTCCTTTTTGAAGTAGTCGCCGAAGGAGAAGTTACCGGCCATCTGGAAGAAGGTGCCGTGGCGGGCGGTCTTGCCAACCTCGTCGATATCCAGGGTGCGGATGCACTTCTGCACGCTCACTGCGCGGGAGAACTTGGGGGTCTCACGGCCCAGGAAGTAAGGGATGAAGGGGACCATACCCGCGATGGTGAACATGGCGCCGGGCTCGTGTGATACGAGTGAAGCTGAGGGTACTACGGTGTGCCCGCGCTTTTCGAAGAATTCGATCCAGCGCTTTGAGATTTCCTGTGAGAGCATCGAGGCTTTCTTCCTTCGGTTGATAGTAAATCTTGGGGTGGTTCGCTTATGCGAAAAAGTCTTTGCCGAGATCGGCATCGCGCTCTAGGCGCCGTCTAATGTCAGCTTCTCGCTCTGCCAGGCTACCGGCCGGTGGCAGGGCTTCAGATTCAATGACCTGGTCGCTTGCAAGCTGGTGATGCTCACTCCCCTGCTGCCAGGTATCGAGGGAGCCGGGGCGAGCGTCCTTGGTCTGGGCGTCGAAGCGGTCTTTAAGCTCTGCTTCTTTTTCGTCCATGCCGGCTTTGACCGTTGCCGCGAAGCTCATCGCTTTGAGGGCGGCACCTTTAAAGGGGGCGCCGTATTTAGAGTCAAAGAATTGAGCCATGGTGCTACCTTGTGCGGTGATCTTTTGCAGGGGGCGGTTCGTTGAAACCTCTAAATCAGTGGACGCCGGTGCTGCGCTAGTGGATCGAGTGGCTAGATAGCCTGCGGCAGCTCCACCTGCGATAAGGAGTAGATTTTTAAGCAGTCCCATTTAGTGACCTTCGGGTGAGGTGCCGGTGTAGCCCTGGCTTTCGGTTCGGGGTGCTGCCTGGTGTGAACCTGCTGGCGTACCGCCGTCCCCCTTTACAGCCTTGCGGATGCCGTGGGAGAAGGCTGCCACCTTGATCAGGGGCTGACCTACTGTGGAAGTAACCAGAGAAGAGAGGGCAGATACGTTAGCTGAGGCGTCCGAAACGTTGCTGGTGATGCTATCGACTTTTTCAATCTGGGCGTTAGTGCTGGCCACAGTCTTGGTGACTTCGCCGATCAGCGGGGTGGTCTCATTATTGAGGGACCGAATGGTTGCGGTAAGTTCGTCGAAGACCTTGCCGAGTTTGATGATGGGTAGGGCTAGCAGGGCTACCAAGATGGCGAATACGCCTGCGGCAATGAGGCCCGCGATATCTGCTCCGCTCACGGCTTTCCTGCTTTCTGCCGAGTCACCCGGCTGTTAAAGGACACGATTTGATAACAATCTTACTTTACACGGCATTAAGGAGCCAGCCCGCTCCCCTGCTCCCGTGTGGGTGCAGGTGGGCGGGCTGGTTAAGCTTGGCGTGATTAGGCCAGGCGTGAGTAGTATTCAACCACGAGCTGCTCTTCGCAGGTCACGGGGATTTCTTCACGCTTGGGTGCGCGCTCGAGCTTTGCATGGAGCTTCTCGATCTCTACGTTCAGGTAGGCAGGGGTGTCGGGCAGAACGTCCTGGTGTGCACCGGTGGCTGCAACCTGGAAGGGTGCCATCTTCTCTGACTTGGGGTGAACGTGGATGAGCTGGCCGGGCTTGACGCGGAAGGAGGGGCGGTCAACGCGGATGCCGTCTACCATGATGTGGCGGTGGACGACGAGCTGACGTGCCTGTGCGATGGTGCGAGCGAAACCTGAGCGCAGGACGAGAGCGTCGAGGCGGGTTTCGAGGATCTCGACCAGGTTCTTACCGGTCTGACCTTCGATGCGCTTAGCTTCGAGGTAGGCGCGGCGCATCTGAGCTTCACGAATGTTGTACTGTGCGCGCAGACGCTGCTTCTCGCGCAGCTGTACGGCGTAGTTTGAGTCAGCCTTCTTGCGGCTGCGGCCGTGCTGGCCAGGGCCGTAAGGACGACGCTCGAGGTACTTTTCTGCCTTGGGGGTCAGTGCGATGCCGAGGGCACGTGACTGACGCACGGCACGGCGGGTACGGTTGTGGTTTGCCACAGTTCGTATTCCTTTTCTTTAGCGGTTGGCACGGCTCGTAACGCATATACGGTGGTGTGCTGAGCGGTTCCCACGGGTGTGGGTGTGCCATTGTTCTGGTGGTCTGGCCTCCGGTGGGCCGCCCACGGTTTGGGCGGTGGAGAGTAGAGAGCAGCCGCACTCTCGGTACTACGAGCTACCCGGTGATCAGTTTCTACCCCGACTCCGGGGCGGACGCTGCGTTTTGGGTAGTCTGCCAGCTACTTCCCTAGTGTAGCCACTCAGGGTAGGTTAGGGAGGAGGAAGTGACTATGATATTAAACATAGCGTCTCCTGTATGCTCAACAAGCTTTTTCTGGGTTTACAAACATAAGAAGTCGGCTCCAGGGGAGAAAAATCTCCTAGAGCCGACTTACTCTCATATAGGTGGAACCTTTAATTTCTTAGATGCCGTGGCCGTAGTTATCGTAGACGCTGGTATTGTTGGCAGTGTTGGTGTCTACAGCATTTTTAGGGATGTAGTCGGTGGTAACCACAATCTTGTTACGCTTGGAGTGGTTAAAGTAGTGCCCATGAGCCCAGTCAAGACGAATCTGCTTGCCGGGGCCCAGCTCATCGCGGAGGGTCACCATAAAGGTGTGGGAGTTAACACGAGCAATCTTGATTTTGGTTGACATCGAGGTAGTGAGGGTTAAAGAGGTGTTCCGGACGGGGCAGGTTACCTGAGGCGGAGCCTGCATTCCCTAGATAGAGCTGGCCGATGGTGGCTAGGCCGGGAACCGGAGCGAAAGAACTTACGTTGGTGTAGACATCAACAGAGGTAGGTGTGGTAGCTGCCTCCGCAGGAGTCAGGGCTGCACCGCCCAGGGCTAGAGCGCCTACAGCGGTTGCAGTCAGGGTCTTTTCCATCATAGGTACATCATCCGATCTCTAAAGATACGGAAGCGTGAGAAATATGCCGAGGGGGCCAACTATTAAATCTTAACCAATCAGCGGCATACCTAAGATTTTAGCAAGCTAAAGACTGACTATGCATTCGTTTTTACCCCCCCCTTTTATGGGGGCAAAAACTCTCTATTTGCGCCTTATCAGCCCCACACGGGACTCTCAGAGGACATACCAGAGCGGGGGGAGGGATATGTAAACCCTCCCCCGCTTATCCCTTTCCCTATGAGTCTAACTATAGACACAAAGAGTTGGATTTATATCCTTTAATCTTACCAGATACCATCTGCATACATGAGCTGGTAGCCAAGCTGGGTGTTCTGGCCACGAGGGAGTCCAACCAGCTGGTTATTGAAGAAAGTAATAGCGTTGCTGGTAGAGCCGTTGAAGCCGGTACCAGCGTTACCTGCAGGGGTAGTACGCTGGAAAGCACCAATCTCATTGGAATAAACATAATCGCTACCGGGGTAGGTAACGGCTTTAGTATCACCACTGGTGTCATGGGACCAGCCAGAGAACTGGATAGTAGCACCTGCGAAACGCTGGTTACTATTGTTCCAGATAACTGCACGCTTAGTGTATGCCTCTAGCAGGCAGGCCTCATCAACCGAGGACCCGATGGAAGCGCGAACCTCATCGAAGCTAGGGGGCAAGAAGCCAACGGGGCGAATGCCGATAGCAGTATAAATTGCACCGGACCCAAGACGGGTGGCATCACGCCAGTGGGAGTTAATGAAGTCAACAGCAGAACCCTTAGTGGCGGCAGTGTTGGGCTTGACGGAGAATAGCCACTTAAGGTGATTACCTTCAACAACACCAGTCTCTTCACCAAATTCACCGGCACCCAGGTTCTTGTAGCGGCCATCGGCAGAGTAGACGTTAATGAAGGAAGAGGCGTGGGAAACGTCGCGCTGATTAGGAGCGTTGGGGTTGTCCACGTTGATAGCTGCGGGTGAAGCATCAGCTACACCGGTGCGAGTGTTCCACTTGGCGTTGGCGGGCCATTCAGCAGGCATCCGGGCACTGCGGATGGTGCCGCCACCAAAGAGCTTGTTGATAGCGGGAGAAGTGGCAACGTTACGCTGAGCGAACTCGAAGCCAAAAGGTAAACCAGAGACGTTCAGAGACCCGCCGTTGGTGACCTGCATACGCAGGTTAGAGGTGTGCAAAGCACCGTTGGTACCAGCGTTGTTTGTGAACCAGAAACGGAAGGTGGTGTTCCGCAGGCTAGGCAAAGAAGCCAAACGTGCCTGGAAGACAGCATCGACCTGAATATCAATATCGTCAGGGCAGCTCATTGAAGCTGCATACGCAGGAATAGCAGCAGTTGCCACAACGGCAGGTGCCGCCCAAGTGGCACCCTTAGCCAGGGTGCGGCGAGAAACATTGTGAGTCATGTATGTTTTCCTCATATAGGGGGATGAAAAAGACGTGTTACCACTGCAGCAGCCTAGTGCGAACCGCCGTTCGCAATGGAAACTAAATCAATTATAGGAAAGAAAAATAGAAGATACAGCCCTTTGACGCAGCTGAGATATGAAATTGCGTGAGAAGAAACCACTTTTATATGACTATTTTTACCAGATAGGTCAACACATTCACAGCTATTGTTGCTATATGAGCTTGTCAGAGCGGAGCTTACCCCCAGTTTTCACAACCCTTTACAATTCTTGGGATTGATAATCTTCTCCCACAAATCCCACATTATGTGTGGCAATTCACTGTGATATTCGGTAAGTTCAAGTAATTTTTCACCACTTGACCCACTCATGTCTACCAATAACCATCAGGCTTTCTCAATAATTCCACCCTTTTCAGTCTTTCTCCCAGCTCCTTTTCCGCTCCGAAGACCGTAGGGGCGTAGTAGACCTTCCCTGCGAGGGCATCGGGGGTATACTGTTGGCGGGCTACTCCGTTCTTTTGGTCGTGGGGGTAGATATAGCCCCTGCCGTGCCCCAGCGCAACGGCCCCCGGGTAATGACCATCGCGCAGGTGCAGGGGCACCGGCCCTGCCAAGCCGGCGCGGACGTCCGCCAAGGCTCCGTCGATTGCCCGATAGACAGCATTGGATTTAGGGGCAGATGCCAGGTGAATGGTTGCCTGGGCCAAATTCAGCCGAGCCTCGGGCATCCCCACCAGCTGAACAGCCTGGGCAGCGTTCACCGCTGCGGTCAGGGCTGTAGGGTCGGCCATCCCGATATCCTCACTGGCATGAACGATGAGTCGCCGGGCAATGAAGCGGGGGTCCTCCCCCGCCTCGATCATGCGAGCTAGATAGTGTAGGGCGGCATCAACATCTGAGCCCCGAATCGACTTAATAAAGGCACTGGTGACGTCGTAGTGCTGATCCCCCTGCTTGTCGTAGCGCACAACCGACCTGTTCACAGCTAAAGCTGCGTGCTCAGCCGTCACCGGCAATGGCTGGTTCACCGAATACTCAACCCCGGCGTCCTCAGCCTCACCAAAGGCCACAGCGGCAGCAGCTTCTAAAGAGGTCAGAGCCTTGCGGGCGTCCCCATTGGCCATTTTGACCAGGTGCGTAGCAGCATCGTCTTCTAGAGAAATCACACCGGCAAAACCCCGGGCGTCGGCAACCGCCCGTTGGAGCAGTTCAGCGATGTCAGTGTCGGTCAAACCCTGCAGGGTCAGCAGAATAGAACGCGACAGCAGGGGTGCAATCACCGAAAACGAGGGATTCTCGGTGGTTGCCGCCACCAGCACCACCCAGCGATTCTCGACACCCGGCAAGAGGGCGTCCTGCTGGGCTTTAGTGAAACGGTGAATCTCATCAAGAAAAAGTACGGTAGTAAGTCCGCGAAAATCGCGGTCCTCAAGGGCCTGCTCCATCACGGCGCGGACGTCCTTCACCCCTGCCGTAATGGCAGAGAGCTCAACGAACTTGCGCCCGGCTCCCCCGGCAATCACGTTGGCCAGCGTAGTCTTGCCTGTACCGGGTGGGCCCCACAAAATCACCGAACTGGGCCCCGCAGGTCCGCCCCCTTCACCCGCCAGTACCCGCAGGGGTGAGCCTGGGCCCAGCAGGTGCTTCTGCCCTACCACCTCATCGAGAGTGCGGGGGCGCATACGCACGGCCAGCGGTGCCCGCTCCCGCCGACGCGTCACCTGCTCGCTATCGGTATCTGGCTGAGAATCGTCAAAAAAGAAGAGGGAGGGTTCCACGGTCAACTTACCTTAGAGGGAATCGGTATCGAGAATCAGGGTCACAGGGCCGTCGTTCGTTAGACTGACCTGCATATTGGCTCCAAAGAGGCCGGTTTCAACCGTCAGACCCAAGTCACGCAAGGCCTGCACATAGGCCTCAAAGAGGGGTTCGCTGACCGGGCCGGGAGCAGCTGCCGACCAGGACGGACGCCGCCCCCTCTTCGCGTCCCCGTAGAGGGTAAACTGGCTGACCGCCAGCACCGGGGCACCCTCATCGAGCACAGACCGCTCCCCTTCTAAAAGCCGCAGGTGAGCGGTTTTATCTGCCAATTTGGCAACCTGGGCGGGGCCGTCCGTATGCGTAATACCCACCAGAACCAGCAGGCCGGGCTGGTCGATAGCTCCTACCTGTTCGCCGTCAACGGTAACGGAAGCTGAGGTTACCCGTTGAAGAACTGCGCGCATGGGTGCTCCTTTGTCTGGAGGGTGGCTGACGGTTCTAGCCTATCAACTGCCCTAGAAAAGACTATTTAAATCAGAAATACCCACCTAGTTCGTGGGTATTTCTGGTTTAAATGGTACCTACCGGGTGAAGGTCAGACTCATCGGATGAGGCACCCCTCCACTACCTGCAGGTTACTTTGCCTGTTCTTTCCGGCGAAGATTCTTAAAGTATGAACGAGGCTTTGCTAAATTAGCCTCAATCTCTGCAATAATTTTCAGTTGTTCTGCCACTTCTTGCTGTCGGCGGCTTTGAGACACATGTTGGACCTTACGGCCAACCCTATCAGTCGACTTTGGTGAATGGGTAACTACTATCGAAGTCATCAGGTGTACCCCTTTCTCAGTTAACTCAATTATCGTCGGTTGCGGCTGAATCTCCAAGACTTTCTAGATGATACTTGTCTGGTTTCCTGTTCGAGCTCTTCCTTATAGGTCTTAACTATAGACTGAGCCAGCCTACTATCAGCAGGGTCCAGTTCAGGATCACGGGAAAGCTCTTCAAGCAGCTTTAGGGCGTAGACCTGCTCTACATGGCTTGTACTCGAAAGGTGCTCAACCGTCCACTGCATCCTATCTTTGAAGTTTGACCTATTTGCTTCCTTGCGCCGATTCTCATTAGTCCTATAAGCAATCCATGCCGCAGTACCTGCAACAAAGACCGCGGCTACTCCACCCAAGTTCCGTAGTGAATCCCCTAAAACCGAGAACTCATACTCAGAAATAGAGAAATCCGGAACCAGACTCCACGCTAGAAACCAGCAAACCATCCCACATACACACAATGCGCAGATTATTGCAACCACTTTTCTGCTCATACTTCCATGGTAAGAGGAAGGTAAGCATTTTTCACTCCCGGCTAGAAAAGACCAGAAAAACCAGAAATACCCACCTAGTTCGTGGGTATTTCTGGTTTAAATGGTACCTACCGGGAAGGGTTGGTTACTTCTCGCCGTCCTTCTTAGGCTTGAAGTCCACACCTGCTTCCTTCCGCTGCTGCGCGGTAATCGGTGCAGGGGCTGCGGTCAGCGGGTCGTAGCCGCCACCGGTCTTGGGGAAGGCGATGACGTCGCGGATAGAGTCGGTGCCACCGATCAGCTGTAGCACGCGGTCCCAGCCAAAGGCGATACCGCCCATGGGGGGTGCACCGAAGCTGAAAGCCTCCAGCAGGAAGCCGAACTTCTCCTGGGCCTCTTCCTCAGTAATACCCATGACCTTGAAGACGCGCTCCTGCACGTCACGCTGGTGGATACGGATTGAACCGCCACCGATTTCGTTACCGTTGCAGACGATATCGTAGGCGTAGGCCAGAGCCTCGCCGGGGTTCTCGTCGAAGGAGTCCAGGTACTCGGGCTTGGGTGAGGTGAAGGCGTGGTGTACTGCGGTCCAGGCTGAGTGGCCCAGGGCGACGTCGCCGGACGCGGTTGCGTCAGCAGCGGACTCGAACATGGGGGCGTCCACGACCCAAACGAAGGACCAGTCGCCGTCCTTAATAAGGCCGGTGCGGTGGCCGATTTCCACGCGGGCTGCACCCAGCAGGGCACGGGAAGCCTTGGCTTCACCGGCTGCGAAGAAGATGCAGTCACCGGGCTTGGCGCCGGTAGCAACAGCCAGACCCTCGCGCTCAGCCTCGGTGATGTTCTTGGCAACGGGGCCGGTCAGCTCACCATCCTCCTGAATCAGCACGTAGGCCAGACCCTTAGCACCGCGCTGCTTGGCCCATTCCTGCCAGGCGTCCAGGGTACGGCGGGCCTGGGAGGCACCGCCGGGCATGACAACAGCACCGACGTAGGGGGCCTTGAAGACGCGGAAGGTGGTGTCCTTGAAGTAGTCGGTCAGCGCGGTGAGCTCCAGGCCGAAGCGCAGGTCGGGCTTGTCCGAACCGTACTTTTCCATGGCGTCCTTGTAGGTAATACGCTCGATGGGGCGGGGAACCTTCACGTCAATCAGGTTCCAGACGGCCTCAACGATACGCTCGCCCAGGTCGATGATGTCTTCCTGGTCTACGAAAGAGGCTTCGATGTCAAGCTGGGTGAACTCGGGCTGACGGTCAGCGCGGAAGTCCTCGTCACGGTAGCAGCGGGCAATCTGGTAGTACTTCTCGATACCGCCCACCTGCAGCAGCTGCTTGAAGAGCTGGGGTGACTGGGGCAGGGCGTACCAGGAGCCGGGGGCCAGACGGGCGGGCACCAGGAAGTCGCGGGCACCTTCGGGGGTGGAGCGAGTCAGGGTGGGGGTCTCAACCTCGGTGAAGTTCTGGCCGTGCAGAACCTCGCGGGCGGCTCGGTTGGCCTCTGAGCGCAGGCGCATGAGACGAGAGGGCTCGGGGCGACGCAGGTCCAGGTAGCGGTACTTGAGGCGGGCTTCTTCGCCTACTTCAACGTGCTCATCGATCTGGAAGGGCAGAGGCGCTGAGGTGTTGAGCACCTCGGTCTGCTTGACCATGACCTCGATGTCACCGGTGGTGAGGTTGGGGTTTTCGTTGCCTTCGGGGCGGCGGGTTACTTCGCCCACGACCTTGAGGACGTACTCGTTGCGTAAGTGCTCGAAGTCGGCTTCGTTGTGGAAGACAACCTGGGTGACGCCTTCGCGGTCACGCAGGTCAACGAAGGCCACGCCACCGTGGTCGCGACGGCGGGCTACCCAGCCAGAGAGGGTAACGGTTTCTCCGATGTTCTCGGCGGTTAGCTCGCCGAGGGTGTGAGTGCGTAGCACTGAGTTCCTTTCGATGGGGCACGGTACCGGGTGGCACTGTCTAAAGTTCAGTTTGCTCCCGATTTTACCGTGTTGTGGTGCGCCTGGCACCGGTTGGACGGGTGTGAATTAGGCGGTAGGGAGCACGCGCACGTGCAGGTCGTCGGCGGGCGGGGCCCAGATGCCGGGGTCAGCAGCTACCTGCTCGCCGGTGCGGATGTCTTTCACCTCGTGGGTGAGTTCGCCGTTCTCCCCCGCTGAGATAAACCAGACGAAGGGGATGCCCCGCTTCTCGGCGTACTTAATCTGCTTACCGAACTTGGCGGCGGTGGCTGAGACCTCGCAGGCGATACCGCGGGCGCGCAGAGCGTCGGCGACGTCCTGGGCACCTGACCACATATCGTCGTTGGTGAGGGCGATGAGGACGGCGGTGGGCACCTTGCGGGTTGCTTCGGCAAAGCCCTGGGACAGGATGCGGGCCACCAGGCGGGTCACACCGATGGACAGGCCCACACCGGGGTAGGTCTTCTTGCCGTTTGAGGCCAGGGACTCGTAGCGGCCACCGGAGCAGATAGAGCCCAGCTGTTCGTGGCCTACCAGCACGGTTTCGTAGACGGTGCCGGTGTAGTAGTCCAGACCGCGGGCGATAGAAAGGTCAGCTACTACCTTGCCGGGGGCGCGCTTAGCTGCCTCACCGATTACCTCGGTCAGTTCAGCTAGGCCCTCTTCGAGCAGGTCGTGGGTGACGCCCAGAGCGCGCACCTGATCAGCAAAAGAGGTATCTTCAGCGCGGATGCTGGCAAGCTTCAGGGCGGCAGCGGCCTGCTCGTCGGTAGCGCCGACCTCGTCCTTAAGAAGCTGGGCGACGGCGTCCGCACCGATCTTTTCAAGCTTATCGATATTGCGCAGCACCCCGGCGGTGTCGGTCAGGCCCAGACCCAGGTAGAAGCCCTCGGAGAGCTTGCGGTTGTTGACGCGCAGCTTGAAGTCGGGAATCGGCAGCTTAGAGAGCGCATCGACGATGACCAGGGCCAGTTCCACGTCGTAGCGGAAGGGCAGGACACCGTCACCAACGACGTCCACGTCGGCCTGGGTGAACTCGCGGGCGCGACCCTCCTGGGGGCGCTCACCGCGCCAGACCTTCTGAATCTGGTAGCGCATAAAGGGGAAGGAAAGGTAACCGGCGTTCTCTACCACGTAGCGGGCAAAGGGAACGGTCAGGTCAAAGTGCAGGGCCAGCTTTTCCTTCTTGCCGCCCCGGGCTTCGTCCGCATCATCAAGCAGGCGGGAGACCGCGTAGACCTCTTTATCAATATCGCCCTTGCGCAGAAGCTGCTCAATGGTCTCTACCGAACGGGTCTCAATCGACGAAAAACCGTGAAGCTCAAAGGTCTCTCGCAAAGTATCGAGAACAAAATTCTCTACCAGGCGTTCCTCGGGCAGGTGCTCCGGAAAACCAGAAAGCGATTGTTTGCGAGCCATGTGCTCCCCTTTTATCGGTTGAAAACGGTCGAAGTAGGTAACGTGCCCCCGGGAAACAAGCGGTCTCACAGCAGAGCACAGTCCCTTTAATACTAGACCGAAGGCGCACCTGCCGGGTAATTGCACCCGCTTTCGCCCTAAACACGCTATGCTGGTAACTGCGCCACCTGCGCCCGATAGATTATTGCCGCCTCTTCGCGAATCGGCAACCAGCCCTATCGATACGGCCCGGTCTGGTGCACTTTTCATTACTTAAACGGGGGTTCGCCCCCCACTACTGATGCGAAAAGAGTTATAGCGGTGACTACCCAATCCGACGACACCACCCTCAACGTAGACCTCGACAAGGCCCGTAAGTTCGGCCGCGTGGACGAGGACGGCCACGTTTTCGTTATCGTTGACGGTGAAGAATACGCCGTAGGCCAGGTACCCGGCGCATCTGCCGACGAAGCCCTCGCCTACTTCGCCCGTAAGTTTGAGAACTTTGAAGCCCAGGTTGCCCTGCTCGAAGAGCGCGTAGAGCGCAAGGCCAAGGCCGCTGACCTGCAGAAGGCAGCTGCCCACCTGGGCCAGCAGGTTGCTGTGCGCAACATGGTGGGCGACTACGCCGCCCTGCAAGAACGCCTGGTTGCCCTGGTTGGCAAAATCAATGAGCGTGAGGAAGCAGAGAAGACCGAGAGCGCCGAAGCTCGCCAGGCAGCCCTTGAAGCCCGTGAAGCTATCGTTTCTGAGGCTGAGGCTATCGTGGCTAAGGACGACTCCGCTATTCACTGGAAGAACTCCCACGCCCGCATGAACGAGCTCTTCGAAGAGTGGAAGAAGACCCAGAAGGAACACCACCTGGCCAAGAGCATCGAGGACGAGCTGTGGAAGCGTTTCCGCGCTGCCCGCACCAGCTTTGACCGCCGCCGCCGTGCCCACTTCTCCCAGCTCGATGAGGCTAATGCCAAGGCTAAGCGCGTGAAGGAAGCCCTCATCGCTGAGGCTGAGGCTCTGCAGAACTCCACCGACTGGGCAGCAACCGCCGCTAAGTACCGCGATCTGATGGACCAGTGGAAGGCAGCCCCCCGCGGCACCCGCAAGGAAGATGACGCCCTCTGGGCCCGCTTCCGTGCAGCCCAGGACGTCTTCTTCGACGCCCGCACCGCGGTGAACGCTGAACTGGATAAGGAATTCGAGGCTAACCTACAGGCTAAGGAAGCCCTGCTGGAAGAGGCCCGCGGCATCCTGCCCGTTACCGATATCGCTGCGGCTAAGAAGGCCCTTGAGGGTATTCTGGACCGCTGGGAAGCTATCGGACGCGTACCCCGCAACTCGGTGCGCCGCGTTGAGCAGGAACTGCGTAAGGTTCAGGACGAAATCCACCGCGCCGAGAACGCCAAGTGGCAGAAGACCGACCCCGCTAAGCAGGCTCGCGCTAACTCCATGCTGACCCAGCTGGAGGACGCCATCGCCGGTCTTGAAGCCGACCTGGCTAAGGCTGAAGCCAGCGGCAACGCCCAGAAGATCAAGAAGGCCCAGGAAGCCCTGGACGCCCGCAAGCAGTGGCTTGAGACCCTCAAGGCTTCTTCTGCTGAGTTTGGCGCCTAACCCCCAGACTTGTCTGTGACGTCTTTGTGACGCAGAATCCCCCGTCTACCGGCCGGTAGACGGGGGATTTTTGTGGATAAGTAATTTTAGGCGGGAAAGTTATCCACAGCCTGACAACTTTTTATCGTGCACCTGCATCTGATGTGCTAAAACGTAGGCATGGAACATCTCAACTCACTCGGCGCTCTCTCAGAGCTCCCCTTCCCCCTAGCCCCGGGAAGGCCCAGCCCCCACAACTCCCTGCAGGTTATCGCCCACGACAGCAGTTCTTTTCAGCCCGCCCGGGCAGAGCACAAACAGGCCGATCCGCGGGAGCTACCGGCGCTCGTCCGCCTGTATAGCCAGCAGACCACGGGGCTCCCCGCAGCTCAGTGGCGGGCCTTCCTCAAGGAGCGCGGGTTGGTGCACTTTCATCACGGCATCTACCGGGAGCCGGAGGACGAGCCCACCCCACTTATGCGGGCAGCCAGCCTGGGTTTACTTACCCCGGCAGGCTACCACCATCGGATTCGCTATAGCCGAACCACCGCAGCCTGGGTGTTGGGCTACCTGCCCGAGTTACCCGAAGGGCGACTGCATGTAGACTACGACCGCGATAACCGGTGTAATCTCCCCCGCTCCTACCGGGCAGACTTTGCCACCCATCAGGCCCAGCTTCGCCCCTACGACACCATGACGATCGGGCCGATTCGTCTGACCACGCCACTGAAAACCGCCCTAGATATCATTACCCACTCGGTCGATGAGGGCGACCTGGCTATCGTCAAAGCAATCCTGCTCGATAGCCAGAACAGCGTTACTCCTGAGCTTCTGCTCCAGAGTGCCCGGGAGCAGATGAGCCTTAAAGCTACAGCCCTGCTCAGAGCCCAGCACTTGGCTCACCAGCTTGAGGCGGCAGAGATAGCCGGGGTCTAGCCCTGCTGGTTCATGAGCGGACGCGAGCCGGTCAGGCGGTAGGCATTATAGATGCCGGGGACGTTGCGAATCTGGTTCAGTAGGTGCTCCATCATGAAGCGGTCAGAGAGCTCTACGGTGTAGCGGTTGACCACAAACCGTTCGTCGCTGGTGTGCACCTTGGCGTCCACGATGTTGCAGCCGGCCTCAGAAATAACCCGGATGGTGTCTGAGAGCAGGGCCTTACGGTCGATGCCCTCCACCTGGATTGAAACCCGGTAGACGGAGTTACCGTGCGATGCCCACTCCACCGCGGTCTGGCGGGGGTCGTCAGCCTGGCTCAGTACGTTGGGGCAGTCGGTACGGTGCACCGAGATGCCCTGCAAGCGGGTGACGATACCAACGATATCGTCGGGCGGTACAGGGGTGCAGCAGCGGGCAATCTTGGTCAGAATACCCTCGGCCCCGGGTACCACCACACCGTTGTCATCGCCCACCGAGCGGCGGTTAGATACCAGGGAGGCGTCGAAACTATCGAGTTCAACAGTCTGGTCGACCTCGTCCTCACCGTAGTAGAGGTTGACCAGGGAGGTAATGACGGCCTGGGTCTCTACCTCGTTCTCGCCCACAGCGTGGTAGAGGGTGGCCACATCGTGCTTGTGCAGGTCCTGGGCTACCTGCAGCATGAGCTCGGGGGTCATCATCTTGGTCAGGGGAAGCTCGTGCTGACGCATAGCCTTGACCACGCGCTCCTTGCCCCGGTTCATGGCCTCGATGCGGCGGCCCTTGGCGTAGTGCTGGCGAATCTTGGTGCGCGCCTTGCTGGTGCGCACGAACTTGAGCCAGTCCTCACTCGGGGCGTGGTTCTCATCCTTGGTTGTCTGAATCTCAACCGTTGAGGCGGTTTCGAGCTCGGTGTGCAGGGGCACCAGCTTGCCGTTGACCTTAGCCCCAATGGTGCGGTCCCCCACCTCGGTGTGGATAGCGTAGGCAAAGTCAACCGGGGTTGAGCCCACCGGCAGGCTAATGGGCTTACCCTGCGGAGTCAGCACCACAATCTCATCGGTCTCAAGCCGCTCAGACAGCTGCTGGTAGAACTGCTCAGACTCGGGGTTGGAGTTCGAAATCTCAGAAATTGACTGCAAAATGCCGATGTTGAAGGCAGCGGTCTGGGTGCTAGGTTCCTTGGGTGAAAGGTCTACCTTTTCACCGCGGGAGGCAGCCTTGTACCGCCAGTGGGCAGCCACACCGTACTCAGCCTCTTCGTGCATCTTGTAGGTGCGGATCTGGATTTCCAGGGGCAGGCCGCCGGGCCCGTGCACCGTCATGTGCAGTGACTGGTAGTGGTTGTGCTTGGGCTGCTTGATGTAGTCCTTGAAGCGCCCAGGAACCGCCATCCACAGGGACATCACATGCCCCAGGGCGGTGTAGCAATCGTTCTCGTCCTCGACCATAATGCGCACGGCCAGAATATCGTTGATGTCGTCGAAGCTCTTACCCTTGGTCTTCATCTTCTGATGAATGGAGTAGTAGTGCTTGGGGCGGCCCGTTACAGTGGCCTCAATACCTACCTGGGCCAGGCGATCCTCAATCGTCACGCGGGCCTCGGCCAGGTACTTTTCGAGCTTAGGGGTACGCTCGCCCACCATCCGCACAATCTCGGCGTAGATATCGGGGCTCATAGCGGCAAAGGAGAGGTCTTCCAGCTCCCACTTGATGGTGTTCAAACCCAGGCGGTGAGCCAGCGGGGCATAAATCTGCAGGGTCTCTTCGGCCTTACGTGCCGCAGAGGCACCGGAGACGAACCGCCAGGTACGGGCATTGTGTAGGCGGTCAGCCAGCTTGATGAGCAGCACGCGCACATCTTGCGACATCGAGATAACCAGCTTGCGAATTGTCTCGATGGGGGCGTTATCGCCGTAGCTGACCTTATCAAGCTTGGTGACGCCATCAACCAGGTAGGCCACCTCAGAGCCGAAATCAGCGGTGAGCTGCTCCTGGGTGTACTCGGTATCTTCGACCGTATCGTGCAGCAGACCAGCGACCAGCACGGGGCCGGTAGCACCTATCTCAGCCAGAATGGTCGTCACGGCTACCGGGTGGGTGATGTAGGGGTCCCCGCTCTTGCGCTTCTGCCCCCGGTGGTAGTGGTTCGCGACCTGGAAGGCCCGCTGCAGCACCTCAAGGTCTTCGTCGGGGTGGTACTTCTTGACGGTGCGAATCACCGGTGCCAGTACCGGGGAAAAACGGGGGGCGGGGCCCTCTTGCTGCTCACGCCCAAATACCAGGCGGGTTGGCACACGCCCCGAAGCAGACATGACCCGGTGCGACCCGCGAACCGGCCGCTTACCCTCTGCGCGAGAATCCTTCTGGCTGCTCTCTTCTGACCGGCTCATGCCCAATTCCCCCTCAAACTGAAATATTCGTGTGGGACTATCTTAGATTAATTCCACACTGTGTGTAACAAAAACGGGAGCGGACAGTCATCCGCTCCCGTTTCTAGGGTAAAACGCCTAGCTCTTGGCCCTACTTGCTATCGAGGTTAACCGAATGCACGGTAACCATCACCGGGGCAGCCGGCTGCGCGACGGCGTCCTCACGCTCTTCGGCCTCTTCTACCTGCCCCTGACGGGCACGGCGGACGAGCTCGGTATGCTCACGCACACCCTTCTCACCCAAGCGCAGGGCAGCGTAGGCAGGAGCCGCCACAAAGAGGGTGCCCAGGGTACCGATGATGATACCGACGAAGAGGGCCAGGGAGAGGTCCTTGAGGGTTCCCGCCCCCAGGAGCAGGGCACCGATGAAGAGAATCGAGCCCACCGGCAAAATACCCACAATCGAGGTGTTGATAGAGCGCACCAGGGTCTGGTTCACTGCCAGGTTCACCTGCTCAGCGAAAGTGGTGTCGCGGCGCTTCTCAAGCCCCTCGGTATTCTCACGAATCTTATCGAAAACCACCACCGTGTCGTAGAGAGAGTAGCTCAACACCGTCAGGAAGCCGATAATCGCACTGGGAGTAATCTCAAAACCGATGAGAGCGTATAGCCCCACGGTGGTCACGATGGTAAAGATCAGGCCAGCAATTGCCGAGACCGACATCTTCCAGGTACGGAAGTACAGAGCCATACCGATCATCACCAGCAGAATAAACCAGACCAGACCCACCAGAGCCTGCTGGGTCACCCCAGCGCCCCAGGTGGGGCCCACGAAGGACGAGGTCACCTGGTCAGCGCTCACACCATAGGCCGACTGCAGGGCCTGGCCCACAGCCAGAGTCTCATCGTCGGTCAGCTCACTCATCTGAGCGCGTACGGTACCCGCAGCGATATTAGTGACGCGCACGTCGGTAGCCTCGGGGGCGGCGTCCGCAATCGCCTGCTGGCCAATAGAAATATCGGTATCAGCCACCTGCGACACGGTGAACTCAGAACCACCGCGGAACTCAATACCCAGATTGAAGCCACCGCGCACCACCGGCACCAGGGCCGCCAGCACAACCAGAGCCAGGGCAATCGTCAGCCACAGTCGCCGCTTAGGCACAAACCCAAACGACCGCTGACCAGAATGCAGTTCATTACCGAACTGAGCGAGTTTATTAGCCACGGCGGGCCTCCTCGGTAGTGGTGGAATCTGCGGCAGGCAGGGGCTCCGCATCAGCACTCCCCTGCTCCGCTTCGGCTTCAGCCGCCTCAGCGGCAAGGCGCTCGCGGCGCTTACGCTCAGCCAGGGAGAGAGAACCTTCGGCTTCCTCAGGGGTGCGGACGCGCCCCGCACCCCGGTAGAGCGGGGTGGAGCCGAGGGCTACCGGGTCCATGCCCGAGAAGCGGCCGCCGTTACGGAAGTAGTCCTTGCGGCCCAGCAGAACCATAAGCGGGTGGATGAAGAGGAAGGTGATAATCAGGTCTGAAATAGCGGTGAGACCCAGGGTGAAGGCAAAGCCGCGCACGTTACCAACCGAGGCGAAGTAAAGCACTACAGCGGCCAGCAGGTTCACGGCCTTGGAGGCCATGATGGTGCGCTTGGCCCGCAGCCAGCCGTGGTCGATAGCGGCAGGGATGGTGCGGCCGGCACGAATCTCATCGCGAATACGTTCAAAGTAAACGATAAAGGAGTCTGCCATCAGACCGATTGACACAATCAGACCGGCCACGCCCGCCAGAGACAGGCGGTAGTTCATCAAGTGGCCCAGCAGCACAATCACCCCGTAGGAGAGCAGACCAGCCACAATAATCGAGGTGATATTGACCAGGCCCACCAGACGGTACTGGAAGAGGGAGTAGACAAACACCAGTAGCAGACCGATTAGACCGGCAATCAGACCCATCTTTAGCTGGTCAGCACCCAGGGTTGCAGAAATCTGCTGTTCTGACTGAATGGTGAAGCTAATGGGCAGGGCACCGTACTTGAGCTGCTCAGCCAGGTTTGCGGCGTCCTGCTCGGTGAAGTTACCGGTGATCTGGGGCTGGCCGTTGGTAATGACCGCCTGGGTGACGGGGGAAGAAAGTACCTGGCCATCCAGCATGATGGCGAAACGGGCGCGGGGGTCGGACGCGTTGGCACCGCGAATTGCGTTCAGGCGGGTAGTGACGTCCTTGAAGGTCTGGGTAGCGGCCTCATTGAAGACAATGTTAACGCCCCACTGGCCGGTGGCGAAGCCGGTTGAGCTAGCCACCTGGGAGTAGGAGGCAGTGTCAATGTCGGTACCCTCAATTTCGATGGGGCCAAGGATGTATTTCTCACTGCCATCGGAAGCACAGGCCACAATAGCGGCGTTGGGATCCTGGTTGGAGGTATCCACGTTAGCGGGGACGGTGCAGTCCAGCTGCTCGTACTGGCGCCAGAGGTCGCCGGTAACCCAGTTATAGTCGGACCCGTCGGTGGGTTCAGCCGTCGGTGAGGGTAGGGCGTCCTCGGCAGCGGCAGCGTCCGCCGCAACCGCCTGCGGGGTGCCAGCGTTGATGACCGCGCGGAAGCTCATTTGCGCCGAGGTCTGAATCAGGTCACGGGTTTCTGAGCTCAAGGTACCGGGCACAGAAACAACGACGTTCTGGCCCGACTGGGTGGTCACTTCAGCTTCTGCCACGCCCGCGCCGTCGACGCGCTGGCGGATAATTTCAACAGCCTGGTCGAGCTGCTCAGCGGTAATGGCCTCGCCCGAGGAGTCGTTGACCTCGGGCGACAGGATGAGCTGGGTACCGCCAGAGAGGTCTAGGGCCAGCTTGGGCAGCCAGCTGCCCCCGGAAAAGGTGGTGCCGAAGATTCCTCCGGCGAGTAAGAGCAGCACCAGGGCCATCGAGGCAAGTGCCCCTCTGGCTTTGGTGACGTTGGATGGTTGAGCCATCTGTGCCCCTTCAGGTGAGTGGGTTCGTGAAACGTGAAAAAGCGCGCCACCTCTGAATCTAGAGGTAGCGCACCCTAAGCTGTGGTTTAGTTTTTGGGATCGTCTGCGACTTCACCCTGGATAACAGGACGCTCGGCGTCGGCTACCGGCGCGGCAGCGGTGTCTTCCTCGATGCTGGTGACGGTCATGAGATGAACCTTAGCCACGGTGCCCGGAGCGATTTCCAGGTGGGCGGTGTTGGCTTCCTTGTCGATGGAGACAACAGAGCCGTAGAGACCAAAGTTAGTCATGACCTGGGTGCCGGGCACCATGGCGTCCTGACGTTCCTTAATCTGCTGCTGGGCTTTCTTGGCGCGGCGGGCCGGTAGCACGATGAGCACCAGCATCATGATGCCCAGAAGTAGGAGCATAAACAGGGGTGAGCCTGACTGCACGAGAATCCCTCTTAACGTAGTTGGTGGGGGTGAACAAACTAAGTCCCCATTCTATGCCAAGTTCCTTGCAGTTGGCTGGTTACCCTCTGATATTACAGGGGCGGACGGCTAGGGCAGCTCGGGTGCCTCTAGCCCCAGGTGCTCCCAGGCAGCGGGTAGGGCAACTCGCCCACGGGGGGTTCGCCCGATCAGGCCCTCGCGTACCAGGTAGGGCTCGGCGACGGTCTCAACGGTTTCGGTCTCTTCGCCCACCGCAATAGCCAGGGTGGAGAGGCCCACCGGTCCCCCGCCGAACTTGGTAATCAGAGCTTCAAGCACCGCACGGTCTAGGCGGTCCAGGCCGCGCTCATCGACCTCGTACATGTTGAGGGCTGTTGCTGCCGCTGAGGCCTCGATACGGTCGATGCCGTTGACCAGAGCCCAGTCGCGCACGCGACGCAGCAGGCGGTTGGCGATTCGGGGTGTACCCCGGGACCGACCCGCAATCTCTGCAAAGCCCTCGGGGCTAATGTTGAGTTCCATCAGGCCAGCAGACCGGCGGATTACACTCTCTAGCTCGGTAACCGAGTAGAACTCCAGGTGGCCGGTAAAGCCGAAGCGGTCACGCAGGGGCCCGGGCAGCAGACCCGCGCGGGTGGTTGCCCCCACCAGGGTGAAGGGCGGCAGCTCCAGGGGAATAGAGGTTGCCCCGGCACCCTTGCCCACCACGATATCCACACGGAAGTCTTCCATGGCCATGTAGAGCATCTCTTCAGCCGGGCGGCTCATACGGTGAATTTCATCGAGAAAGAGCACTTCTCCGGGGGTGAGCGACGAAAGAATCGCAGCCAGGTCACCCGAATGCTGAATAGCCGGCCCGGAGGTAATACGCAGGGGGGCGTCCATCTCTGCTGCAATAATCATCGCCAGGGTAGTCTTACCCAGGCCGGGAGGGCCCGACAGGAGCACATGGTCGGCCGAGCGTCCGCGCATCTTCGATGCCTCAAGCACCAGCGACAGCTGCTGACGCACGCGCTGCTGCCCCACAAAGTCATCAAGAGACTTGGGGCGCAGGGCCGCCTCAATCATTTTTTCTTCTGGTTCTTCATCCATCGAAACCAGGCGCTGGCCGGGAATCTGGCCATCGGCATGAGGGAACTGACTCATAGATTACCTATCGACCTACCGTGTTCTGGTTACCCAGTGAGGCCAGCACAGAACGCAGCGCCTCAGCCACGCCCATGGTCTCAGCCTTCGGGTTATGTTCGATAAAGGACTCGATGGCGCTGACGGCATCGCGTTCGTTCCAGCCCAGGCTGGTCAGGGCGTCCTGCACCTGAGGCTTCCAGCTCACACCCTGGTCAATCGGCAGCTGGTCGGTAGCGCCGTCCGCCAAAATCAGCTTGCCAGCAAGCTCCAGGACGATGCGGCGCGCCCCCTTGGGGCCGATACCGGGCACCTTGGTGAAAGCCTTATCGTCGCCGGTGGCCACAGCGCGCTCAACCTCAGCCGGGGTATGCACACCGAGCACTGCCAGAGCAATACGCGGGCCGATACCCGAAACCGACAGCATCATGTCAAAGACCTCGCGCTCGGCAGGCTCAGCAAACCCGTAGAGAGTCATGGAGTCCTCACGCACAATCATGGTGGTCAGAACAGTAGCCTTCTCCCCCAGGCGCAGCTGCGAGGCGGTACGGGCATTGAGATGCACCAGCATGCCAAAACCATTAACGTCGATAACAGCGGTCTCCAACCCCAGATGGGTCACGGTACCGGTCAGTGAGCTAATCATGAAACCTATTCTATTCGAATATATGTACTAATACAAGGGAGGCTACCTTCTTGCCCTAGCCTCCGCCTCCATCCAGGCCCGCTGAGCGGGGGTAAGCTGGGATGTTCGCCGTGCTGCCGCCGGATTCGACCCCTGATGGGTTTGGGTAGTGGCTGCCATGTTGATGCCGGAACCAATACCACCGCCGCGCCAGCCATGGCAGATAGCTAGAGCGAGGGCGTCCGCTGCGTCCGCCGGCTTGGGCATCGTGTCAAGCCCCAAAATGCGGGTGACCATGCGCCCCACCGATGCCTTGTCAGCGCGTCCTGAACCTGTCACAGCTGCCTTCACCTCTGAGGGCGTGTGGAAGTGTACCGGCACACCGCGCGCAGCGGCAGCCGCAATCACCACGCCGGAGGCATGGGCAGTACCAATCACGGTATTGACCTGCTCCTGGGCAAAAACTCGCTCAATCGCCAGGGCGTCGGGCTGGTAGGTGTCGAGCCATGCCTCGGCCGCGCGCAGAATCTTGAGGATACGGGCATCCAGACTCTCCGAAGCGGCGGTACCCGCTACTCCCACGTTGACGAAGTGGGCCTTGCGGTTGGCCGTCATATCGACCAAACCGAAACCGCACCTGGTGAGGCCCGGGTCGACCCCCAGAATGCGGGCAGCGCCCGGAACTCGCGGGGCGGGTTCCGGGCGCTGGTGTGAGGTGCCGTGAGCCGGGGCCACGCGCTCCTCCTTTCCCTGCTGGTTACTCAGCTTCGAGCTCGGCCATAACGGCTTCGCTGATGTCTGCGTTGGAGTAGACGTTCTGTACGTCGTCCAGTTCTTCGATGGCGTCAGCGAGCTTGAGGAACTTCTTAGCACCTTCGGCGTCGAGGTCTACCTGCATGGTGGGGCGGAAGACCGGGTCATCGTTGTTGTACTCGAGCTCAGCCTCTTCCAGAGCCTTACGGATGGCGGGCAGGTCGGTTGCCTCGGAGACAACGGTGAAAATCTCACCTTCATCGATAACTTCCTCAGCGCCGGCGTCGAGCACTGCCATGAGGACGTCGTCCTCGGTCAGACCCTCGGTCTTAGCAACTTCGGCAACACCCTTGCGCTCGAAAAGGAAGGCTACGGAGCCGGAGTCTGCCATGGTGCCGCCGTTGCGGGTGACAGCGGTGCGAACCTCGGCAGCTGCGCGGTTGCGGTTGTCAGTCAGACATTCGATGTAGAGGGCGGTACCCTGGGGGCCGCGAGCCTCGTACATGATTTCGGTGTAGTCAACGGCTTCACCAGTCAGGCCGGCGCCGCGCTTGATAGCGCGCTCAACGTTGTCGTTGGGAACCGAGTTCTTCTTGGCCTTTGAGACTGCGAGGTCGAGGGCGGGGTTACCTGCCGGGTCGGGGCCACCCATACGAGCTGCAACTTCAATTGCCTTGATGTACTTAGCGAAGGCCTTGGCGCGCTTGGCGTCGATGGCAGCCTTCTTGTGCTTGGTAGTGGCCCATTTGGAGTGACCTGACATGATTCTCCTTGTTCGTCTGGTGCGCCCGCACGCGGGCGGGCGCAATATACCTCGTACTATTCTAGCGTGGACGGGCGGACGCTGAGGCGCGCGCCTTTTCCACGAGGGTGTCGTCAATAACGACGGGGGTGAATTCACCGTACTTCTTGATTGCTGCCTGCTTGATAAGGAAGTCTGAGATGGCGGGGTTCTTAGGCAGCAGGGAGCCGTGCAGGTAGGTTCCGATGACGTTGTGGACGCGGGCGCCCTCGCCGGAATCTTCCTTGTTGTTGCCCTCTCCCTTGGTGACGGTTGCCAGGGGCTTGGTATCTCCGGAGAGATAGGTGAGCCCCGAGTGGTTTTCGAACCCGATGATGGTGCCGAACTCTTCAGATTCCTCAACGATGTTGCCGATTAGGCGTTCTTCGCCGCCTACGGTTTTAGCGTCAAAAACGCGAATACCGTTGAGGGTGACGCCGCCTACGGTTTTGAACTCTCTACCGAAGAGCTGGTACAGACCGCAGATGACCAGCATGGGGGTGCCGTCTTCTGCCAGCATGCGCAGGGTTTCAGCGTTGGCGAGCAGGTCGTCCTGAATCACGGACTGGCCTGAATCCTGGCCGCCGCCGCCCACAAAGATATCGCCATCGAGCGGGAATTCATCACCGGGGTTGTAGTCAACGATTTCGGTGGTGAAACCGTGGGCCTGGGCCCGGCGGGAGAGCGACAGAGTGTTGCCCCAGTCCCCGTAGATGTTCATGTCTTTGGGGTAGAGCTGCACAATTTTGAGGCTCTTGTTGTTGCCGGTCTGGGTGATAATCTGCTCGCCCGCTTCGACCGGTGCGTTCTCAAAATCGCTCATTAGATTTCCTCCACATCGGTGATTTTGGCTAGTTCCTTACGGATGGCCAGCATGGCGGTGTAGGTGCAGAAGATGCGCATGGGGCGCCCCTCTGACTTGGCAATAAAGGTGGCGAGGGCTTCTTCGAGGTCCTCGTTGATGTTTTCTACATAAACATCGTCGTGCTGCAGGCGCAGGGCCATGTCGTAGGCGCGCACACCCGACACCATGGTGACGCCGCCCTGGGTCAGGGAGTGGAAGTCGACGTCCCAGAGCCAGGAAACGTCGCGGCCGTCGGCGTAGGCGTCGTTGATGGTGATCATGGTGGCGTAGTCCTTAGCGTCGGCGGATGCCAGCGACAGACGGAACCCGCTGGGGTTCTTCACCAGAAGTAGCTGCAGGGTCTGGCCGTTAACGTTGAGGGTTTCACCGCGGCCAAAAGCCGGGGCGATATGCTCAAGTTCAGCCAGAAGTTTAGTCTCATTGAGGGCATCCCCCATGACTTCGCGCGTCAGGGCCATTGCCGCAGCGGCGTTAAAGATGTTGTAGACCCCGTAGAGGTTAATAGTGCCCGCTAATTCCTTACCGGCAACGTCGAAGGTGGCGGCGGTTCCCTTGAAGTCCTTGAGCAGGACGGACGCCGCCGGCAGCTCCGGTGCCAGAAGGCCGGCGTCCGCGCGCTCGGTACCTTCGGGGCTGGTGCGCAAATCGTCATCGGAGGGGAAGAGGGCGCGTAGCTTCTCTGATAAACCAAAGTAGCTAACCTGAGTGCCAGGCTGAATATTTTCTGCTAAAGAGCGAATGCGTGGGTCCTCGCGGTTGAGCACGACCGTGCCCGTGGTTGCACCGGCGACAGTAGCCAGCATACGGCGGGTCGTATCAATCTCACCGAAGCGATCTAGCTGATCACGCAGAACATTGAGCAGCAGCGCGTAGTTGGGCTTGACCTTGCGTACAAAGTGCACAGCGTGAGCCTCGTCCAGCTCAAGTACCGCGATGTCAGCGTCCAACTTACCCGCCAGGTTCATCTCACCCAGCAGAGCAGCAGCTACGCCCCGCACGAAGTTCGACCCGGTGCGGTTGGTAAAGACCTTCAGGCCCTGGGCTTCTAGCAGCTGCACCACCATCTTGGTGGTGGTCGTCTTACCGTTCGTACCCGAAACAACGACAACACCGCGCGGCAGCTTAGCCAGCTCCTCCGCCACAAAATTAGGGTGCAACTTCTCCATGACCAAGCCCGGGAAGGCAGAGCCGCCCCCGCGCAACTTGGTCGCATAACGAATGCCTTGGCCAACAAGGCGAACAACAGGTCGTGACATGGTGACTATCTTACCGGGTTTGTGTATGCTTCGAACCTGTAATGACTACTTCCATGAACCAGCTTGTACCCTTCCCCGAATTTATCTGGCGTGACATCACCTGGCGCGACAGGGCCCCCTACCTTAAAGTTGAGCCTCTTCTTGACGGTCAACCTAGCGGTGAGATTGAAACTATCGCCATCACCCCGGGTAGCTTCCTCGGCCTTACTGCCCTCCCGGCGGACGTCCGCGGCGCCGGCACCTACTGCAGCGGTTACTCACGGGCAGCTGTCGACACCATTGGTTTTCACCAGGTTCCCTGCCCAGCTGGAAACACCATCACTAAGGGCAAGCAGTGCGACTCCTGCTTGGCCCGCGACGAATTCGCACCCATTCACCGCATTCACCTGGGCTCCCGCATGAACGAGGCAGCTCTGGCCTACGTCAACCTTGAACACTACCTCTACATCGCCACTTTTCCCGATGGCACATCTAAGGTCGGCACCGCGTCCCTGCACTCCAACCCCCGCCGTCTGGACGACCAGGCTGTTGCCGCAGCCACCTTCGTAGCCCGGGCAGACACCGGCATCATCGTACGTCAGCTGGAAGACCTGGTCTCGCACGAGGCCAACCTCACCCAGTTCAAACGGGCCTCCACCAAATACAAGGCCTGGGTTGCCCCAGCCAGCACCGAGCGCCTCAAATCTGAGCACTACATGGCCGTGGAAAACGCCACTTGGGCTCTCGAAGATGCCCACGACTCTGTTGAGGGTTTTGAAATCACCGCGGATCGCTGGGTGCCTTCCCTGGCAATGAGCCGGGCTTACGCGTCCTTACGGGCGGAGAACCCCGAGCCCCTTACGGCCTACCCCACCCTCACCGAGGGGGCTCACGGTTTCTATATCACCGGCGGAACCGGCAAATTCCTGACAGCCCACTTCGGCGACCCCGACCAGACCTTCCTGATCAACACCGCAGAGCTCTCCAACAGAGCCTGCCGCCAGCACCGGGAACTCACTCCCCCGGCGTCCGTGCAGGAATCGCTGTTCTAGGAAGATAGTCGACATAAGGCAGCAGGCAAGCCAAACACCCGCCGACCCTCTGATATCTCGCGCTGGGGCGCTCGATATCATTCACGCCAGCCCCGAGCCAGCGGGCTTACTTGGCTTGCCTGCTGCCTTCGCCTAGCAATCCCAGGCGGTACTGAGCAGGTCTCGGATCTCGTCCAGGGTCTGTGTGACTGTCTTGGTGCCTGCCACGATGGGTAGGAAGTTCGTGTCGCCGCTCCAGCGGGGCACGATGTGCTGGTGCAGGTGGGCGGCGACCCCTGCCCCGCCGACCTTACCCTGGTTCATGCCGATATTGAAGCCGGCTGCTCGGCTAACCTCCCGCAGGATTCCCATAGCTTTCTGGGTCAGGGCTGCAATCTCGGCAGTTTCTTCCAGTGTTGCATCGTCGTAGTTAGGAATGTGCCGATAGGGGCAAACCAGCAGATGCCCGGGGTTATAGGGGTAGAGGTTGAGGATGACGTAGGCATGCTCACCGCGGTGCACAATCAGTGACTCAGCGTCGTCATGGTCAGGGGCGTCGCAGAAGGGGCAGGTGTTCTCGGTGTAGTCTTTCTGCCCGCCCTTCACGTAGGCGCGGCGGTGGGGCGTCCAGAGCCGCTGGAAGGCATCGGGCACACCGGGTAGCTCGAAATCATCGGTGGTGTAGTCGGGAATCTGCATCGCTAATCGCTCTCGGTGAAAGTAGCAAATGTATAAAGGTCTCGGGACTGTGTCGCGTAAAGCTCCAAGCCAAGACTAGTTGCGGCGTCAGCCAGGGTACTCTCAAATCTACTTGGCAATTGGGCCGCACCGGCGTCACCAAAGAGAGCTAAAGCTAAAGAGTCTCCCGGCGAAAATCGGGGCCGGTAGGTTATCGCGCCAAACCTTGCCTTATACAAGGCTTGAGCCCAGGCCTGCGGCACCTCGTAACTAGGCATGGTTGTGAGTTCTCCGGTAATCCCCAGGATAAAGGCATCATCGTGGGAAATATGCGCAGAACGCACTGAACACGGCAGAGGCAACCGCGAAATCACTCTTCCCTCGGCGAGGCTTTGGGGCAGGCGCCCGGACTGGCTGAGTCTGTTACCTAGAACCTCGCGGACGGCAGCACCCGGGTTGGTTGCGAGATAGCAGGTTCCCTGGGGTTCAGGCAGGTCAAAACGGCCCTGCATCGATGAAGAAAAATACCAGGGGTCGTACTGCTGACTGTGGGCGCGGAAAAATTCGCTACCCTTTTCGTACTCTATAGAGGGAGTCAGCGAGAGATTGGACCCAGGCATAGGACCATGCTGAGCTATTTTTTGCCGGGTCATACTGCCTGCCACCCTGCTGCAAGAGCATGGGCTTCGGTCAAAACTGTATCGAGTCGGCCTTGATCAAGTAAATCTAAGGGAGTTACCCCGTCGAGCGGCGTGTTGAACCACTGGGCAATAGCGAATGAGTCTGCATTGCCAAAGGCTCGCAGCACCTGTTGTATATCTGCCCGTACAGTTCTGCCCTCGAACTGAAATACAGGGAAAATCGACTCACTATTTTCGATGGTCAGCCTCAGTAACTTGTGGTGTTTGACCTGCTTGCTAATGGCTGCCCGGCTGGTAACTTTGAGCAGTTTCATGGTGCTATCGAGGTCGTAGACTGGCCCGATGAGGTCGCCGTAGCCCTTGACACTGGCGCGGGCCACTAGCGACCTCATGCGGCTTTTAACATCTTCTAGATCGTCAATAGACGCCAAAAAATCAGCGGGTAGACTTTCTAGGTCACGAGTGAACTCAGCAACGAGCTGGTCGATAACAGCTTGGGCATGAGCGTCTTTGCGGTCGATGGTGTAGGACATGAGAACCTCCCTGGTTGGCTCTATGATTCTTAATCTTAAAAGCCACCGTCAACCGCGTCAACCATATGGAGGCTATCTAGCGCCGGGTGCCCCAGGCCCGGCGGTACTGGGCGGGCACGTAGTCGATATCGACCTTGAGTTCGTTAGCCCAGTGCAGGGCAAAGGCTGGGTTGCGTAGAGCTTCCCGGCCCACCAGCACCACATCGGCCTGGCCTGACCCCACAATGAACTCAGCAAGTCGCGGCGAGTTAATCATGCCAACAGCGCCTACCGGAAGACCGCTCTCACGCTTGACCTGAGCAGCCATGGGTACCTGGTAGCCCGCATAGACGTTAATTTTTGCCGGGTAGTTTCCACTGGTGGAAATATCGGCGAAGTCCACGCCGTCCTCAGCCAGCCAGCGCACCACCTGTGCTGTTTCCTCAACGGTGATGCCGCCCTCCATGAACTCTGTAGCTGACAGGCGGACGATCAGCGGCATATCCTCTGGCATCACTTCCCGCATGGCCTGGGCAACCCTGCGGGCAAAGCGGGCCCGGTTGTCCAGGGATCCGCCGTAAGAGTCTTCTCGCTGATTCGAAAGGGGCGAGAGGAACTGGGTGATCAGGTAACCGTGAGCCCCGTGAATCTCAATGAAGTCAAAGCCGGCAGCCACAGCGCGGGCTGCAGCCGCGGCGAAGGCCTGCACTAGGTCGTCAATTTTCTCCTCGGTCAGGGCCTGCGGTTCTTTCAAGCCGGGGTAGGCAAGAGCGGACGGGGCCAGAGTGACCCAGCCACCCTCGTCCTCCCCCAGGGAACCGCCCTCGTGCGGAACCAGCTCACCGGGCGTCGATGCCTTCCGCCCGGCGTGGGCAATCTGTATACCTGCCTTAGCTCCCCCGGCGTGAATGGCATCGACGACCGGCTTGAAGGCTTCGGTGCGGTCGTCGCTCCACAGACCCAGGCAGTAGGGGCTAATTCGGGCGGCGGGTTCAACTCCGGTCATTTCGACGATGACGGCACCGGCTCCACCCCGGGCTAGAGCCCCGTAGTGGGAAATGTGGTAGGCGGTGGGTTTGCCGTCCTGCTGGTCAACCGAGTACTGGCACATGGGTGGAATCCAGAGGCGGTTACGGGTGGTCATGGAGCGCAGGGTAAAGGGTTCGAAGAGGGGCGAAGTCATGTTCATTTGGCCTTTCAGGTGGTGTTGTGCACCTGTTTCAACCGGGTGCGGGGCCGGGATATTCCCGCATTAAAGGGTAAACTTGCAGGTATGCAAGAACTGACCGAAGCTGCCGTCCGCTCGTCTTTTATTAACTGCTCTAAGGGCGAGGCTAAACGCCTCAACCTGCCCAGCCTCAAGGAGCAGAATTGGGACGACCTGATTTTCCTGTCCTGGCTCGACCCAAAAAGCCCGCTCAAGGGTTGCCTGGTCGTGGAACGCGAAGGGCAGGTGCAGGGCGTGCTACTGCAAAAGTCTAAGGCCCAGAGTAAGGCCGCTCAGATGTGCCAGTTCTGCCTAACTCTGCACCCTGGGTCGGGGATCTCACTGTATACGGCGGCCCGGCCGGGCGAGTCGGGGCGACGCGGCAACACCATCGGCACCTACCTATGCTCCAACCTGGCCTGCACCGACTATGTACGGGGCAAGAAAAAGCCGGCGGGTATTCGCCAGATGGACGAGACCCTGTCCCTCGAAGAGCGCATAGCTCGCACCCGCGATAATGCGGTCAGGTTTATTGAGCGACTGGTGGAGGGGGCCGCATAATTGGGCAGGCGCAAGGACGCGGGGTGGGCCGGGCCCTGCACGACGCCTACTTGGGTGCGGTTCGGCAGTGCTCACATATCAGCACCTTACGCTTGGGAATTGTGGCAACTAACGCCGAGGTCGCCGAACCTTTCTGGCGGGTCATAGGCTACACCCCTAGTGGCGAGGTCAAGAACTTTTCCCAGAGTGATGTGGTTTCAACGGTGGAGGTTTTTACTCGGCCGATTGATCTAAACTGGGGTATTCATCATCAAGGGTGATGTCTTCTTGCATTGACAGCTCTCGGAGAAACCGTGCCCCATCTGGTTCAACTCGGCCACCGATTTTGATGAAGTCTTCAACCGTAACGCGAAGAGATTTCAAATCCTCATTGAGAATGTCGTGGATTTCTTCAGCAGATACTGAGAAGTATTGATGTACTAGGAAGTTTCTTAACCCTACGATTGCCCGCCACTCTACCCCTGGAGACTGGTCTTTTAAGGCTTTCGGAAGATGATTTACCGCTTCCCCGATAATAGCCAGATTCCGCAAGATTGCATCTAGGGCCATTTCTTGAGTATCGGAAACCTCGAGGTATTTTTGGTATCTGAAACAGCTGTCGATGGCCTCTTGGTTGTCCATCAGTCTAAGTTCTATCGGACGGCTCATAGCGCAACCGCCTCTTTGAGAGCGAAGTCAGACACCTTGTTCCTGAGAATACCGGGTGTTACTACATCAACAGACACGTTAAGAATTTCACAGAGCGTCTGCGACATTCCCGCTAATCGCATGAGTCTTCTACGGTCTGGTTCGTGCAGGTCCACCATAATATCGATATCGCTCGTTTCGTCTGCATCCCCACGTGCCACAGACCCAAAAAGTCGCGGGTTACTTGCACCGTACTGTTCAAATACTCGTTCTATTTCAGCTCGGTGCTCTTCAACGAGGCTCCGCAGTTTGAGGGTTTCGGGTGTGGCTTTCACAAGTACTAGTTTAGTTGGTCAGGGCTTTGTCGCGGTAGTCTCTCATCGCTGCTGCCAGGTCTTCTATGCTCATACCCTCTGGTAGTTTCATGGCCATAGTTGAGATAACGATGGTTGAGTTCGCTGCACCTTCATGCGTGACCCGGGTGAATGCGCGGATACCGGTTAGGGTCCAATTATAGGCGTGGGTATCGGCGATGACCGCCCTGATCTCCTTGCCCTGCTGATCGGCGGTAATGTCGCCGATGACGCTCCACAAAATCAGGTGGTTACCGTGGTCGAGGACTGTTGAGTGGTTATAGAACCCTTCGGGCGTAAGAATAAGGGCGTACCTGCGCCGGTAGTAGTTGATAAAGGTGAAGATTCCAGCGGCTACACACCCCACTCCAGTTGCCAGGGTGCGGTGGTATCTCCAGTCCGGTGGGTTGTGGAGGAACCACACGCCCACCGCTATCCAGCCCACGCCAATCAGGAAGCTCATGCCGGGCTTCTTGGGGATTCTCATCGTTGAGTTTTCTGGGGTGTCCACAGTGCTATTGTACTGAAAGCCAGGCATAGTGCTCACTCAGATTTTGCATAAATCAAGGTTTACGGGAGGACTGAGCGCCCTGGTGGCCTATACGGAATACCCTTCTATTTTCTGAATAGCTGATCGTGCGTTCCGGTTCTTTGGAAGTAAGCAATTTCTTTATCTTCACGCCAAATTAATAACCAGTCGCCAGCATTAGCTATATGGCATTCCTGGCTCCCCAGCCACTCACCTTTAAGAGTATGCATACGGTGCCGTTGACGCAGTACCTGTTGAGCTTCTGTAGTATTTTCCAACACTAGGCTGATGACTTCGCGCAACGCGCGCATATCCATGTGCTTCTTTTTCAGACGCTTAATATCACGCTGGAAAGCGGAGCTATACTCCGCGGCAAGACTCAATTAAATCCCTAGGTCATCGAAGAGCTCTTCTGCGTTAGCAAACCGTCCCTTGCGGCCGCTGGCGAAGAATTCTTCTGCTTCCCGAATTGCTTCGAGCGAATCGGCATTGGGTTTGGGGTCGCCCACCATAAAGGGGATTCGATTCTCGCGGATAGCCTGCTTGACGAACATGTTGATCGCGGTGGACATGTTGAGCCCAAGCTCCTTAAAGAGAGCTTCGCCTTCTTGTTTCGTTTGAGCATCCATGCGGACGCTAATACTGGTAGTAGCCACCACAAACCTCCTGAAGAATAATACACTGTATATACAGCATAGTATTTTGAGTGCTGGAGTGGCACCCCTGCTGGCAATCTAGAAACACCTTTTTACCCCCGACTGTCGGCTAATGCTTGTTTACCTGTAGCCACCAGATGAATTGATTACAAAGAAAAGAGTGCCCTTGTATATACGTGGGGCGTTCTTTCTTGTTCTACGATCGAGGCGAACTGGGTTTAAGCAGCGATTTTCGCACTGAGTAGACGATTGAGGCTTATCCCCTGCTCTTGGGCTTCCATGGCTACGCGTCGGTGGAGTTCAGGCGGAATGCGCAGGCTGAGATTACCTGAATAAGTCCTGTCAGCAAAGGCCTGGGGAATTTCTTCACCATTGGCATGCATGTCTTGAGCTACTTGAGCGACGAGTTTTTTGATTCCACTCAAGGCGGCTAGCTCGTCGGGTTCCAGCCAGGAGAGGGAAGGCATTTCGAGGACGGTTGCGATGTATTCTTGGTCTTCTGGCGACCAGGTAACACGGTAGGTGTAGTGTTCAATCATTGGTCTGTCCTTTGAGTCTGTTGATAGCTTGGAGGGCTTGCTTGACCTGGTATGGCTTTGCGTAACCATTTTTGTTTTGAATATTGACGCGGGGGTCGCCTTGCCATGGTGTTTTAAACACAGCATGGGAAGTGCCAGATTGTCGCGCGGGGCCAAAGAACCTTTCGCAGATAGAGACCAGCTCTGCATAGCGGACGTTTTGGGGTGCACTTTGCATTTGAGCTAGTATCTTTTCTTCCTTACCCATAAAATTATGGTATCGCTATTGATACCATCACTCAAGGGGCAAGAACCCTCTTCAGACAAAATTCTTCAGGCGCACCTCATCGAGGATGCTTCTCAACTAAACTTAGCAGTAATTACCATCACAGCTAAGAGGGAGTTCCCATGAATCAGGTAACTCAACAACTGACCGGGTATTTTAGGGACGTTCAAAAGCGTTCAAACCTTGTAGATCAGGCATTCGGTCAACAGAACAAATACAAGGTCATTCCTTTCCTCGATGTCAGATTAGGCAAGCTTTCTGAAGAGGACACCCAGGAACTCTTTGACTGGGATGCCGACGCCCAAGGGCGTTTCAAAAAACAACGCTCTCAGTCTGGATCGCAGAAGACTAAGCCCATTGACGTCATTATCTCGGTGGTGACCCTTACCAACACTGAGAGTGACACTAAAAACGGTCTAGTTCTAATCGCCGCAAAGCTAACCGACAAGGGTGAGCTCCAGGCTGATATCACCTCGACAGCTCCGTGGATTCCGAGTTCTCGCCTACAGTCCCCCAGCGTCATCGACCACGAGTTTATGGTAGGAACTCTCGCTAACTATTGGCGATGGAGCAATACGAAGGGTAGCGAGCTGGCGTCAAAGATTGAGACCTGGGCGGACGTTGTCGATTACAGTACCAGCATGTATGAGGGCGTGTTTGAACCCGCTTTACAGGTAGGAGTTGACCCTCGGTGGGTCGTTGACGTTGATAACTGTTATGTCACCCCGGGTACGGTCATTAACGCTAACGCCCACGTCCTGAGTCTCTATCAGTTCCTTCACACGACGGACCAGAGCACTCCCCTGTACGAGGGTCTCTTGTCGACCGGAAAACCGCAAAATTTTCAGTCCGATGCTATTGACACGAATGCTGATACTCTTCTGGAATCTGCCCTGCGTGCTTGTGGAAGTATGAGCGATCAGTTCCCGCTGACGACTTCCCAGCGCCGAGCGGTACACGCTTTTATGCACGATGGTTACGGAGATATCACGGCAGTTAGCGGCCCTCCGGGTACCGGCAAAACTACAATGCTTCAATCTGTAGTTGCGAGCATGCTGGTTTCTCATGCGTTGGAGGCCAAACCGGCACCTCTGATTGTGGGCATGTCGACTAATAACCAGGCTGTTACTAACATTATTGACTCCTTCGGTTCGGTCACGAAGGATGATCCTGGTGTGCTTGAACATCGCTGGCTACTGAAGGCTAAGGACGGGGCAGCGTCTTCAGATTTCCTAGCTGGCCTGGCAACCTACTGTCCCTCCCAGGCTAAAGCAAAGGAAGCACGTTCTAAGGGTTACCTGTTGGAAGACACTGCCAAGAAAGGTGTCTACAGCGAGTATTCCTCAGAGGCTTACCTACAGGAAAGTACACAATATTTCCTAGAGCAGATCAGCGATTACTACGCCGCCTTCTCGCTCCCAGCCGTCAACAGTCTTGAGCAAGCAAAGCGAGGGCTAGCTGCCTTTCTTGCATCTTGTGAAGAGCAGAAACGTGCTCTGCTGCGTGCCCGTCGGGAAGCAGACCGACGCGTCCACTCAACGAGTGCCCAGCTCACAGAAGAACTGGCTAGACTTTCGCAAGAGCAAAGTATCGTTCAAAGCAGGCTGGACGCATGGAGCACTCAGTCAGCCTCTCCCCTGCCAGCTGAAGTAATCATCAGCGCCACCTATGACCCGCATGAGCCAGCGGATGAATTTTCTACTGTCGAAGCCTTTGTTGATTTTTACCGGGGTCGCCTAGATGAAATCGGTCTTGCACTTTCGAATATCGACAACCGAATCGCTGCAGCTGTAACTGAGGAAGAACTTGCTTTACACCAGTTCAGACAGCAAGCTGAACCGATTATCAGCCAGGTTCGCTACCTTGCGCTACTTAGTGACGCTCAGGTAGCTCGGCTGATGAATGCAAGGTCCCTTCTAGAACTTGACCAGGTACTTGATATCACCCTACGCTATGTCGAGTTTTGGCTAGCTGTACACTACTACGAGGCTGAGTGGCTACTTTCGGCTACTGATGAAGAGCAGCTCATTGCTGATAAGGAACGATTCAAGAACACTCCCGAGTTAATGGTGAGGTACTGGGAACAGGTTGCTTCCTTGACACCCTGTTTTGTGATGACCGCCTACCAGGTGCCGAGATACTTTAAGCTCTATGCCCCGCAGGGTGAGCCCGATAACTTCGATATAGAGCGTATTGACCTGTTGATTGTTGATGAGGCTGGACAGGTTGATACCTCTGTGGGCGCTGGCGCTTTTGCTCTTGCAAAGCGTGCCCTCGTCGTTGGCGATGCCCAGCAGCTAGCTCCGGTGTGGAGTCTTGACCCAGAAACCGATCAGGGTATCGCCGAGGCGCATGAGCTGGGTTGGCGCTGGGATTCCATGAAGGAATTCGGGCTGACTTCCTCTCACTCATCGTCCCTGATGTTAGCAGCTGCCCAGTCTTCGAATTGGGTATATAGCGCCAAGAACTATCCTGGCTTGTTCTTGTCTGAGCATTTTAGGTGCCATACAGACATTATCGAGTACTGCAATGATTTGCTCTATGACGGCTTGCTTGTTCCTTCGCGTCCCCTCAAGGGCTACAAGCTTGAGGGCAAAACCCCGGGGGCTTTCCTTTTCCAGTTAGTTGAGAATTCCCAGGATCGTCGAAACGGTTCTAGCCGGGTCAATAGCCAGGAAGCTGAGGCTATTGCAAACTGGATTATCGGTAATTTTGAGTACTTCCGTGCCATCTACAACCCCGATGCTGATGCTGCAAAAGACAAGTCTCTGTTTGCTGTGGTAACCCCGTTTGCCGCTCAGGCACGAGAAGTCAGGAAGACCTTACGGATGAAGAGTGAGAATCTAGCCGGCAGGGTAACAGTCGGCACCGCCCACACTTTGCAGGGAGCTGAGCGTCAGGTTGTGCTGTTCTCGCCTGTTTACGGTGATAATTCTGAAAAGGCTTCTTTCGTGGACGGCACTCTTGAGCTGATGAATGTTGCTGTTTCCCGTGCCAAGGATTTGTTTATTGTCTTCGGTGGCCAGCGGCGTTGGGAGGATACTGGCCCTGTGTTTGGGTTGGTGCGTCAGCGTGCGGTTGTTGGCCCGCATTGGTTTGGTGACGGTGGCTCGCAAGGTTTGACATCGGAGGCACCTGTCAGTTTTGTGGAAGAGAGGACGCCGCAGCCTACTCCCCTTGCACCTGCGCCAAAATCTGCACCCACGCCGGTGCAGCAAGCACCGTGGGCCCGGCAGGCTGAACCTCCAATGAGCGTTCCGCAGCCAGCACCTTCTCACCCAGTTGCACCAGAGCCGAAGATGGTTGACCGGCATGAGCCTGGATATCTGATTGCTACTGAGCTCATTGACAGGTGGAAGGAAAGCGGTGTTTTGCCGGAGGGCTCAAAAGTAAAGGCCCAGCAGTTCAACGCTGCTATGGATGCAGCTGGTTTGCTCACCAAAGTTGACGGCACATGGCACCCAACTACTGAGGGTATTTCCATCGGTATTGCCCAATATCAGGGCTGTTCAGGAGACCGTACTTTTATCAGCCCGATCTATAGTCCACAATCACAGAAAACGCTGCAACAGATGATTCAGATAGGACGGCTAATCTTAAAATAATTTTTATCTGCTTTTCGAGGATTATTTACAATCAGTAGATTTTAACAAAAATACTAAGCAACACCACCAGCTGCGTTCCATATATCACCGAGTCGCAGTTTTAAAAGAGAAGATGGAGACGCCAAATCTAACAATAAGCACCAATGCACTCCTTCAGAGTCTAGCTTAAATCAATATATTTCTTATTATTTTCACATTTAAAAATACTTAAAGTTCAGCAAAGTCTTTTCGCGGGGTTCTATCCTTAATTCAGTGAAATCATGGCTAGAAACAGTACTATCAAGTGGCCTGATGATATTTTTTGGTTTACATACTCTTAGTAACTAACAAAAAGTGCCGCAATAAATCCAATCATAGGAAAATCAAGATAAGGTGTCAGAATAGCAGATATGAGTAAAAGCAAAACGAAAAGGGAGGTTTCAACTAAGTGAATTTATCTTTGCAACACTTCTATTACCATAGAAAGTCAGTGGATGCAACAAATTACAAAAAAATTGTACAAACTACCCACTTGATAACTTATTACTGATAACTAAGTCTCGACGCTTCTTACTGAGAAGTATTATCCCCATCAAGTTTAATACTGATTCATTGATTTTGTGGCAAATAAATTTTGTAACCAGATTTGCAAAATTCATTACTATAAGCCAATTCCTGATAGAGGAGGCCTTTCCAACTATTCGAATTTCTTGAAATTTCCAGTTTTCTTTCGTTTAGCAAATAGGATTTTCTCTCATCAAAACTTTGCTTTTGATTTAGTCTATCACATATAGAGGGTATCTCCATAGAAGCTTTCATTGAGTAGTATTCATTCAATTTGAAAAGATTAAAATGATAGTCTATTCGATGGCGAATTTTAGGATTTGGAAAACTCTCATCTATATAATAGACGACCACATAGAAACCGTTTTCTTTTACCAGTTTCGCACTCAGCCAATCACCCATTTCGTAAGTGAAATATGGATTAAATAATTCAATATAAGGGTATTCACTCCAATGGTCTAGTTTTATTCCATTACAGTCCTTACATGAAGGAACCAAATTCCACGGCTCCATGGAAAATTTTTTAAACTTAGATCTTGGGAGAAAATGGTCCAATTCAGGTTTTCTCATAGGATTCAGGCAAAATGGACAAGAGTCGATATTTTTTGATTTTTTGACATATTCTTGATACATTTCACGACCTGGTGTTCTTCCATGGAAACCATAATCATAAAGGTTATAAATCTCATCATCTGTAACTTGATAATCTCTAAAATCAGAAGAATATTGTAAATCAGTTAAGCGACCTTCATTTGCATATGTTTGATACAAATCACTGTTATGCTTAAAATTTGGTATTGACTCTTTGAACCTTTTTCTATAATCTTTATTATTAGCAGTTTCTGTCACTTTAAGAATTAAATCTTCGACGGAACAAATCGGACTGATCTTAGTTTTCCACATTACTTGCTTCCCATGGGGGTGAGTTTTTATTATTCTTCTGGTAAAAAAGATTATGTAATATCGAACGGCCTTCCTCTCCAAGCTGACCTTCTAGATAATAAAATGCTTCATCAAAAGTTTCGAACTCTTGTGAAAGTTCCAGCATCCTCTTATGAAATCCTGTCATTTTAACCTCAAGTTCGAAAACTTCTTTAGTTAATACACCTAAATTCTCACCATAAGTTTCAATTCGGGGAGTCATTATATCGGTATCAAATTTATGGCGTATAATTTTATTCACGCAACTACGTGGCACCTCTTGTAGAATCACTGGTGAATGAGTTGCAATTATACACATCCCGTTTTGTTGCTTTAGTAGACTAGCTAAAGAATTGATAAATGCAGAAAGGAGAGGGGGATGAAGATGAGACTCTGGTTCATCTATAAGAACTATACTTTCTTCCTGCACTAGTGATACAAGTTTTGTGATATTCAATAGAACAATTTGGTGCCCTGAGCTTAAATTTTCGAAGGCCCTTTTAAGTACATCCCTATCCTGGTCACTTAAATTTGACTTTTCCCTATTATTATTAAATTCTCCAAGCAAATCCAGATACTCGAAGATCGCGTCATTTTGTAAATCTTCTAATGCTTTAAAAAATCTTACGGATTTAGGACCCTGTAAACAATCATTTAGTGCATCAACAAATTCTTCTGCTAACTCATTCTTCATGTAAGTATTTGTATAGCTTACGCGGCAGGTATCGTAATCCTCTTCTGGTTTTTGCAGTCCGATGAAGTGGTACTTCACTTCTAAATTACTGTCTACCTCCAGCGGTTCAAACTTATCAAAAGCGCTAAATGAAACAGACACAACGTTTGTTGCACCGTACTCAGGCATCGAAACAAGTAATTTTGTTATCTGTTTTAACGCATTACTTTTACCAACGCCGTTTCGACCAATTAGTACATGAATATTTGTTGGCAATGGTGACTGAGGATCAACCTTACACCTTATTTCATTAAATCTGCCACCTGTATTTTTGTCTTCATATTTACTTGGAATTTTCACGATAGGAAAAATGAAGTCATATTCTCTACTCTCCGCATTGCCTCTTGCAATTTCACTAAAGGTTTTTTTTATCAGATTTAGTGGAATATCTCTAAGAACTGACTCCTTTGCGATGGTTTCATTTTTTACATCATTAATCATCAATTCATATTTATATGCGAGGTCATTTAGGGCAAATAATACATCTTCACGAAAGGTCTTACCCAAACTATTCAGCTGGTGATAATATGATACATCTAGTCCGATGCTGAAATAATCGCCGCTCAGAGATTCAAAAATATCTGGTATTTCTAAATCGGGATAATTATCTTCACTCCCTGGAGACAGTCCTTTTTTACCTATCTTCAAATAGCCAAAATTAGTTAAATTACCTTTTTCGTCGGAATAATGGAGAGTAAACCTTGTTTTATATTTCCACCAATCATTCCAAGAATTAGGGACTAAATAACAAGTGTTGTTTTGTGGAAATTTAGGGATACTTTCACTTAGAATAAATCTCATATTTTTCAACCCATTCTTTTACATTTCAAAATTTTAACTAGATGTTTAATTATATTGAAAAACAATGAGGCTTATTCAAAAGTCCCACCCGCAGCCAAAAACACCAACCCCCGCACCACCGCAAACACCCGCCCATACAACCCCAACGGCCGCCTAAACCCCGTATGAAGAATCCGCCAAGTCTTGATGT
>NZ_CAKMSR010000004.1 GCF_928381705.1 Rothia nasimurium
CCCCCGGTTGAGGGAGCGGGCCACGGCCCTACTGATAACCACAGGGATAAGAGCGAGATGACCAAAGCACATCGTTAAAACAGCAAACCCAGCTAGAGCCCAGTAACTAAAGCTAAAATTGCTAGGAACCAAACAGCACCCAGCAGAAAACCGCCACCATGGAACTCGACGCCCAGCCCCACTACCCGGTCGCCGGTGAAGTCATCACCGACAGCGCCACTTTCAGCCTGATACCCGACGGCCTCAAACCCAAAGACGCCACCGTCCTCTTCGTCCACGCCCACCCCGACGACGAAGCCTCATCCACCGGCGCCACCATCGGCGCCCTCACCGCCGCCGGCGTCACCGTCCACCTGCTCACCATGACCCGCGGCGAAATGGGCGAAGTGATTGACCCCGCCCTGCGCCACCTCGAAGCAACCCACCCCGCGAACACCGACCGGGGCCATGCCCTGGGCGAGTACCGCACCGGGGAACTCAAGGCCTCCCTCAAAGCCCTCGGCATCCGCCACCACCTCTACCTGGGCGAAGGGGCAAGTTACCTGCCCGGCGAGCGCACCAGCTACCGCGATTCCGGTATGACCTGGGGGTCGGACGGGCGCGCCATCGCCAACCCCGCCGCAGCCGACGATTGCCTCACCCGCCTGCCCCTCAAGTCCCAGGCAGACGCCATCGCCAGCGCTATCCGCGAGATCCGGCCGGACGTCGTCGTCACCTACGACGCGGACGGCGGCTACGGGCACCCCGACCACAAACGCACCTACGAAGCTACCTTGGCAGCCGTCCGTTCCCTGGACGGAACCCCCTCGGCTCCCATCGCTCTATGGGGCATCGAGGGCGACCCCAACCCGCACGATACCCGCCAGCAAGCCGTCATCATGGGCAGCATCGACCACAAGCGTGAGGCCATGCGGGCCCACGCCACCCAAATCGTCATCACCAGCGATACCACCTTCGAATACTCAAACGGGGTCTCCCAGCCCATCAACCCCACCGAAACCTACCGCCTACTCTGGGGTACTGCCCAAGCAGGAACCCCAGCGGACGCTGCCCCCGAAGAGAGCGTCGAAGCTCCCGGCCCTATCAACTCGGCCATTACCGCCGTCGCCCTCGGCCTAATCGCAGGTTTTGCCGGAACCATGTACCACGCCCACATCTGGTACCCCACCAGCACCCTCTGGGTGCCCTGGGGCGCTGCCCTCGGCCTGCTCACGGTCTACTTCGCTGCGACCTGGGCAGCAATCCACACCGAAAAGAACTGGGCCGCGGCCGTCGTTGGGGCCACCGCCTTCGTGCTCATCGGCATCTTCGCCTTCACCAAAGGCACCTCAATGCTGGTCTACATCAACCCCATCAACCCCGTGGGGACCGCCGGAACCATCTGGGCACTAGGCTCCCTGGCCGCAGCAACCTTCGGCATGGTGAGCGCTACCAGGTATCGCCGCAACAAAACTTAACCCGGCTCAACAAGCTATCTCATCCATCACAAAAATCTGCCCCCCACACCGGTGACCAGATACACTAGAGCACAGTTAACCAACACACCACGCACCGGTGCGTCACCACCAGAAAGGCACCCATGACCTACATCATCGCCCAGCCCTGCGTCGACGTAAAAGATCGCGCCTGCGTCGAAGAATGCCCTGTCGACTGCATCTACGAAGGCGAACGCTCCCTCTACATTCACCCCGACGAATGCGTCGACTGCGGTGCCTGCGAGCCCGTCTGCCCCGTAGAAGCTATCTACTACGAAGACGACGTACCCGAAGAATGGGAAGATTATACCGCCGCTAACGCCGACTTCTTCGACGATCTTGGCTCACCCGGTGGCGCAGCCCGCCTGGGCGTCATCGCTAAGGACGCCCCCATGATTGCGGCCCTGCCCCCGCAGAACCAGGACTAAGATTCTAAACGCGGTTCAAGGAGCGAGTATCTCGTGAGATACTCGCTCCTTTAGTTTTAAGCGAAGGCTTACACTAGAAAACAAACATATTTACAAGAGAAAGCAGACCATGCGCGAATTTGGCCTCGACCTGCCCGACTACCCCTGGGACACTATGGCCCCCTACCGGGCTACCGCTGAAGCCCACCCCGAGGGACTCATTAACCTTTCTATTGGAACCCCGGTTGACCCTACCCCCTCAGTTATCCGTGATGCCCTGGCCGGTGCCACCGACGCCCACGGCTACCCCACGACCCACGGTACCCTTACCCTGCGTCAGGCTATCGTTGACTGGTTCGACCGCCGCCGCGGCGTGCCCGGCCTAACCACCGACCAGGTCATGCCCACTATCGGTTCAAAGGAGCTTGTTGCCTGGCTGCCCTTCCTGCTGGGTCTGGGGGAGGGGGATGTGGTCGTCCGCCCCACCGTTGCCTACCCTACTTATGACATCGGTGCCCAGCTCGCCGGTGCAACCCCCGTGGCCGCTGACTCCCTGGACGAGCTCGATGAGGCGACCCGTGCCCGCGTCCGCCTGGTATGGATCAACTCGCCGGCCAACCCCACCGGCATCGTGCGCGATGTGGATGAGCTGAAAAAGATAGTGGAGGACGCCCGCGCCCTGGGTGCCGTGGTTGCCTCCGACGAGTGCTACGCAGAACTGGGTTGGGGAGAATGGGACGCTACCCGCGGCGGGAAGCCGGTGCCCTCCGTCCTGGACCCCCGCGTCTGTGGCGAGAACCAGGACCTGGTGCTGGCAGCCTACTCTCTTTCTAAGCAGTCCAACTTCGCTGGCTACCGCGGCGCTTTTATCGCGGGAGACGCCGCGATTATGGCCAACCTGGTCAACTCCCGTAAGCACGCAGGTATGATTGTGCCCGCTCCCGTGCAGGTTGCCATGACCGCAGCGCTCTCAGATGACGCGCACGTTGAGGCCCAGAAAGACCTCTACCGGGCTCGCCGTGAGACCCTACTGCCCGCCCTGGAACGCTTTGGCCTGACCGTCGAGCACTCCGAGGCAGGGCTCTACCTGTGGGCTACAGCAGGTGAAGATACCTGGGCTACCGTCCAGCGCTTTGCAGACAAGGGTATCGTGATTGGCCCCGGCATTTTCTACGGAACCGCAGGTGAGGGCTATGTGCGCATTGCCCTGACCGGCTCAGACGACGACATTTCCCGTGCCGCTGCCCGACTGTCAGAGTAAAGCAAAACTGTTAATGTCAAATAAGCTCAGCTAAAGAACGTAATGTAGCTTCTGAACTCACACCAATGTGACCCTGCGCATCATTCTGCTGTAATGTAGACCATAGATGACGTGCGTACGTGCACGGTGCGGCCTTCCACCACCCCGCGAAAGCCGCACCGTCCTTTTTTAGAATCCCACTTCATCACACAGCACGTACGTTGCCTCGTATGACAGGAGGAACACAATGACTGAGAACAAAGCGCTGCTGAGCTATGACGGCAAAGAACTGCCCCTGCCCGCAGTAGAAGCAACCGAAGGTAACGGTGCCTTCGAAGTTGCAGGCATGCTCAAAGAAACCGGCAAGGTAGCCTACGACCCGGGCTTCATGAACACCGCAAACGCAAAGTCAGCTATCACCTACATCGACGGTGACGCCGGCATCCTGCGCTACCGCGGCTACCCCATCGAAGAACTGGCAGAAAAATCCAGCTTCATCGAAACCGCCTACCTGCTTATCTACGGGGAACTGCCCACCCCCGCCCAGCTCGAAGACTTTGACCAGATGATTCGCCGCCACACCATGGTGCACGAAGACTTCAAATTCTTCTTCCGCGGTTTCCCCCGCGACGCCCACCCCATGGCCGTCCTCGCATCCAGCGTCTCAGCCATGTCAACCTTCTACTCTGACTCCCTCGACCCCTTCGACCCCCGTCAGGTAGAAATCTCAACCTACCGCCTGCTCTCCAAGGTGCCCACCCTGGCAGCCTATGCCTATAAGAAGTCCAAGGGCGAGCCCTCAATCTACCCCAAGAACCAGCTCAACTACACCGAGAACTTCCTGCGTATGTGCTTCGGCTTCCCCACCGAGGAGTACGAGGTTAACCCCCTGCACGCTAAGGCTCTCGATCTGCTGCTGCTTCTTCACGCAGACCATGAGCAGAACTGCTCCACCTCCACCGTGCGCCTGGTCGGCTCATCAAACGCCAACATGTTCGCCTCCGTCTCAGCCGGCATTAACGCCCTCTACGGCCCCCTGCACGGCGGCGCCAACGAGGCTGTGCTGAAGATGCTCAACCAGATCAAGGATCAGGGCATCAGCCCCGAAGACTTCATGGAGAAGGTCAAGAACAAGGAAGACGGCGTGCGCCTCATGGGCTTTGGCCACCGCGTCTACAAGAATTACGACCCGCGCGCCCGAATCGTCAAGAAGACCGCCGACGAAATTCTCGAAAGCATCGGCGGTAACAACGAACTGCTCGATATCGCCAAGCGTCTCGAAGAGAAGGCCCTCAACGACGACTACTTCATCGAACGTAAGCTCTACCCCAACGTAGACTTCTACACCGGTCTCATCTACAAGGCCATGGGCTTCCCCGAGCACATGTTCACCGTCCTCTTCGCACTGGGCCGCCTCCCCGGCTGGATCGCCCAGTGGACCGAAGGCATCCAGGACCCCGACCGCAAGATCGGTCGCCCCCGCCAGGTCTACATCGGCGAAGCTGAACGCCACTACCCCGAACGATAAGCTGCCAGGCAGAGCATCACTAAGCCCCGGCGTCCTTACCTCTGTGGAGATAAGGACGCCGGGGCTTGGCTTTAGGGGCTACCCGTTACGCTTCGTAGCCATTCGGGTTATTCTTCTGCCAGTTCCAGTGGTCGCGCACCATGGTGTCGATGTCGCGGGTAGCAGACCAGCCCAGATCTGCCAGGGCAGCAGCGGGGTCGGCGTAGGAAACAGCCACATCGCCGGGGCGGCGGTCCACAATCTTGTAGGGTAGCTCTTTACCAGCAGCCTTCTCGAAAGCGTGCAGAACCTCAAGCACCGAGTAGCCGTTACCGGTACCCAGGTTCCAGGTGTGCAGGCCGCCGTGGGTGGTGATGTAATCCAGGGCCTTGAGGTGGCCGTCCGCCAGGTCAACGACGTGAATGTAGTCGCGCACGCCGGTGCCGTCGACAGTGGGGTAGTCGTTGCCGAAAACGTTGAGATATTCGCGGCGCCCCACAGCGACCTGGGCGATGAAGGGTACCAGGTTGTTGGGGATGCCGGCCGGGTCTTCACCGATGCGGCCGGACTCGTGGGCACCTACCGGGTTGAAGTAGCGCAGCAGGGCGATGTTCCACTTAGAATCTGAGGCTGCCAGGTCAATGAGCATATCCTCGATGTGTTCCTTGGTGCGGCCGTAGCAGGACTGGGCGTCCATGTTTAGCTTTTCGGTCAGCGGCATAGACTCGGGTTCGCCGTAGACGGTTGCAGACGATGAGAAGACGATGGAGTGGCAGCCTGCGTCTTCCATGGCGTAGAGCAGGTTGAGGGTGCCGGTGACGTTGGTCTGGTAGTACAAGAGGGGCTTCTCTGCGGATTCGCCTACAGCCTTGAGGCCGGCGAAGTGGATGACGGCATCGGGCTTGACCAGGTTGAAGAGCTGCTTCATCTCGGGCAAATCCAGTAGGTCAACCTTGCGGAACTCCACAGTCTTGCCGGTGAGTTCTTCAACGCGGGCCAGGGACTCCATGGATGAGTTTGAGAGGTTGTCCATAACGGTTACCTCGTGGCCTGCCTTGAGTAGTTCGAGTACGGTGTGGGAGCCGATGTAGCCGGCGCCGCCGGTAACGAGAATCTTCACGTTTTCCCCTAGTAGACGATTGGTGTTTTTTCTAGCTTACCTGCACTCAGCCCCGCCAGCCGGTATAAGCGGTGGCGGGGCTGAGCACATCTAGGGTAAAAGGCGCGGACGCTTACTCCTAGCTGTTCTTGCGGCGGGCAGCGAAGAAAGCGGTAGCGCCTAGACCTAGCAGGAGGGCAGCACCTGCGAGGAGGTGCAGGGCAGTAGCGCCGGTGTGGGCTAGTGCGCCGCTCTTTCCAGTTTCATGGGCCCCTGCCACAGCGCTCTGGCTGGTGTTAGCGGAGGCCGATGAAGCCGGGCTATCGCTGGGAGCCGGGGCGGGGGCGTCCGCGCTGGGGCTTGCAGTCGGCTCTTCGGTGGGGGCTACCGTGGGCTCAACCGAAGGAGCAGCGGTAGGGCTGTCGCTGGGAGCCGGGGCCGGGGTCTCTTCGGGTGCCTGCTCGGTAGGTAGGGAGCTGGTGCCAACCGTCCAGTTCTTGACGAAGAAGGTGGTCGGGTCGATGGTCTTGTTGGTGATAGCCCAGTCGATCATGAGGTCGCGCACGGCCTTCTGCTCCTCGTAGACGATAGGAGCTGCGGTGACGTGCGGGTAGCCTGAGCCGCCTGACCAGCGGTAGTTGTTCAGAGCCAGGATGACCTTCTGATCATCGGCGAGGGGAGTGCCATCTGGCAGGGCTAGACCCTCGATGCGCTCGCCGACAGGCTTGGAGATGTTGATGTGGTAGTTCACACCTGAGAGCACGTCGTAGGAGTAGTCGGGGATACCGCGGGTTGCTCCCTCGTAGAGGGCGTTAGTAACGGTGGACCAGTCGGTGATCTCAGCGCCGGGCTCCTGCTGCTTGTAGTAGCGGGCTGACCATTCAAGGTAGTCCTTGAGTTGGGCGCCGGTGAGCTCAACAGCGTAGAGGGTGTTGTCGTAGATGTAGAGGCTTGCCATATCGGCGATGGTGACATCGCCCTGCTTGAAGACGGCGGTGCGGGAGAAGGGGGAGGCCTCAGCAAGGACGGGCAGGCCCTCGTACTGGGTTCCGGCTAGGGCCCGGGCGACTTCTTCGGTCTGTACCATGTTGATGAAGTCCAGAACAGCGGTGTCTTCCCAGGCGCTGGTGGCGGCGGGCATTTCAGCGGTTGCCTGAGCAACGACGGTCTGCACCCACTCGGTTGTCTTTGAGTGGTAGGGCTCGATAGCGGTGAGGACGGACGCGTCGGCAGCGTAGTCACCGGCGTTGAGGGCAACGGCGGTGGGCTTTTCGGCTTCAGTCCACTTGACCTCGATGTCACCGTCTGCTTCCTTGACCAGGGGTAGGGTGACTTCGGAGAGGAAACGGGCCCAGTAGCCGGGCTGGGTGTAGAGCACCGGCTCACCGTTCTTGTTGGTGAAGTATTCCTGAACCTTGTTGGTGACGTGGGAGTGACCGCCCACGACCACATCAACGTCGGTGGACTGTTCGGCAACAGACTTAGCGACGTTTTCGGTCAGGTCGGCGGGGTCGTAGGTGTAGCCCTCGGCGTCCAGGCCGGTGTGGGCGAGGACGACAACCACGTCGGCCCCTGCCGCCTTGACCTTGGGTGCCCATTCGGCGACGGTAGCGGCGGCGTCCTTAAATTCCAGCTTGCCCTCAACGGTAGCCTTATCCCACACGCGAACTCCGGGGGTTACCACGCCGATCACGGCTACCTGGATCTTCTCGCCGCCCACGGTCTTTTCAATCATGGTATAGGGCTCGTAGGCGGGAGCGCCGGTTGCGGTGTCGATGACGTTAGCGCCGAGCAGGGGCATGGTCAGGTTCTGGGTGTACTGGGAGGCTGCATCGGGGCCATAGTTGAACTCGTGGTTGCCCACTACACCGGCGTCATAGCCCAGCAGGTTGAAGACCGAGGCCATGGGGTCAACACTGGTTGCGGTGCGGTTGTTCTGGTAGTAGGTCTGTAAGGGGTTGCCCTGGTTGGCGTCACCGTTATCGAGCACCAGGGTGGACTCTGTACCCTTTGCTGCCCGGGTCTGGGCGATGGCGGTTGCCAGGTGCTCCATACCCAGAGCCTTAGCACCTTCGCCGTACGGGGCGCCGGTGAAGTAGTCGTAGTTGAGGGCGCGGCCGTGGACGTCGGTTGAGGCCAGCACAGTCAAATCGCCCAGGTCGGTAGTACCGTCTGCTGCAAAAGCTGCGGGAACGAGAATGCTGGAAGAAACCAGGCCAAGACCTGCCAGCAGAGAAAGAGAACGCTTCATGAATAGCTTTCTGATGTGTTGTGAGTGTGTTCTCCCATTGTAAAGACCCGCCCTACCGGTAAGCCGGTAGGGCGGGTCTTGCGTATATTAATCTTCAGTAAATATCGGCAGCGAGCATAAGCCCGTCTCGCGAAATGATTACTTACTTTTTAGTTAGCGTGCAGCTCTGAGTTCAGCTCCACGGTGTTGTTGGCGCGGGGCAGAACTTCGATAGCGCCGGTCACGGAGTTGCGGCGGAAGAGCAGGTTGTTGGCGCCGGAGAGTTCCAGGGCCTTGACGATCTTGGGCTCAGCGCCGGGGTTGAGGACGGTCACGCGGGAGCCAGCGGTGACGTACAGGCCAGCTTCAACCACGCAGTCATCGCCCAGGGCAATGCCGATACCGGCTTCAGCGCCGAGTAGGGAGCGCTCGCCGATGGAGACACGCTGGGTGCCGCCACCAGACAAGGTGCCCATGGTGGAGGCGCCACCGCCGATGTCGGTGCCGTTGCCAATGACAACGCCCTGGGAGATTCGGCCCTCAACCATGGATTCACCGAGGGTACCGGCGTTGAAATTGACGAAGCCTTCGTGCATGACGGTGGTGCCTGCGGCCAGGTGGGCACCCAGGCGGACGCGGTCGGCATCACCGATACGAACACCGGCGGGCACGACGTAGTCAATCATGCGGGGGAACTTGTCGACGTGGGTGACGACCAGGGCGCCGCGGCGACGCAGCTTCAGCGAGACGGTGTTGAATTCGCTAGCCAGGACGGGGCCGAAGTTGGTCCAGGCGACGTTGGCGAGAGCACCAAAGAGACCGTCGAGGTTGATGGTGTTGGGGGCAACCAGGGTGTGGGAGAGCAGGTGCAGGCGCAGGTAGGCATCCGCTGCGTTGGCGGGGGCCTCGTCGAGGTTGATGGTGACGTTGACCAGCTCACGCACGACGTTGCGGTCTTCGTCGGCTTCGACCAGGGCTTCGAGGTCGGCTGCTACGGAGTCGTCGGGGGTGTCGGTGAGGGCGGGGGCGGGGTACCAGACATCGAGTACGGTGCCTTCGTTCTCGCCGGAGGCGACGACGGTGGCCAGGCCCAAGCCGGATGCTACACGGGTGTTGTTTTCAGTCATGCCTACCAGTCTACGGAATCAGGCGGGTGCGGGGCGCTATCTGCTTGTATGGTGGAACTATGATCAAGAACCCTACCCTCGCCCAGGCCGCTGAGTTCGCTCAGGTGGGCCCCGGCGTCCTGAACCTAACCCAGCCCGTTGAAGATCTCACTGCTGACCTGCTCAATATTTATTCTGTTTCTGGCGCCGAGGTGCGCCTGGCGGACGCCGTGCAGGCGGCCCTTGAGGGGATTGGCGGCTTAGAGATAACCCGCGACGGTGACGCCATTATCGCCCGCACTAACCTGGGCCGGGATACCCGCATTGTGCTGGCAGGTCACCTAGATACGGTGCCCCTGCCCCGTACCGAGGGCTCACGAGGTACCGTACCTGCTTCTTGGTCTGAGGAAGCGGGGGAGCGGGTTCTCTACGGCCGCGGGGCCGTGGATATGAAGGGCGGGGTTGCCGTGCAGCTAGCCCTAGCTGCCCGCCTGAAGGAGCCCCACTACGATATCACCTACGTCTTTTATGACAATGAAGAAGTTGCATCAGAGCTCTCAGGGCTTGCTCGCCTGATGCGCAACCACCGGGAGAAGCTGACCGACGCGGCCTTTGCCGTGCTCCTGGAACCCACCGACGGCACCATTGAGGGCGGCTGCAACGGCACCATCCGCTTCTGGATTCGTACCTCGGGTGTCGCCGCCCATTCTGGTCGCGCCTGGAAGGGCGTCAACGCTATCCACAAGATGGCGGACGTTCTGGGGAGTCTTGCCGCTTACCAGCCTGCCACCTATGAGGTTGAGGGCCTGGCCTACCGCGAGGGGCTCAATGCCGTGCAGATTTCAGGCGGGGTCGCGGGGAACGTCATTCCCGATGACGCGGGCATCCATATCAACTACCGCTTTGCCCCCAATAAGACCCTGGATGAAGCCGTCGCGCACCTGCACGAGGTTTTCGAGGGCTACGAGCTGGATTTCGTGGACCTTTCATCAGCCGCCCGCCCCGGCCTGGACGCTCCGCTGTCTAGATCTCTGATTGAGTCGGTCGGCCAGGCCCCCAAGCCCAAGTACGGGTGGACGGATGTTGCCCGCTTCAGCGAAATCGGTATTCCCGCCGTAAACTTCGGGCCCGGCGACGCCCTGCTGGCCCATACCGATAACGAGCACGTTAAAGCCTCCGAGGTGCGTACCTGCTATACGGCGCTGGAAAGCTGGCTGACGGCGTCCTAACCCTGCCAGCCTGTGCAGACTTCTTGGGCTGTGTGCAGAGAAAAACCTGCTCACAGCCTAAAAACCCTGCACAGCCCCATCGAGAAAAATGCCAAGGGCCCCATCGTATGATGGGGCCCTTGACCTGTAACCGGAGCGTAAAGCGCGGACGCTAGTGCTTGGGGATCTTGAACATCAGCTCGGTCTTGGGGCGGGCTTCGTCCACTTCACCGGGCACACCGTCGGCGTGCTTGATCTCTACGTCGGAGCGGGAGCTCATGTACTTAGCGAGCCACTCAGCGAAGAGGGTCAGGGCGAAGTTGATCACCACGAAGATGAGGGCTGCCAGCAGGAGCATCTGCAAGATATTGCCCTCGCCAGAGCCGAAGCGGCGGGCAGCGGCCAGCAGCTCGGGGTAGGAGATGATGTAGCCCAGGGCGGTGTCCTTGAGAATGACCACGAACTGCGAGAGCAGCGAGGGCATCATGGCGGTCAGAGCCTGGGGTACCAGAATCAGGGTCAGAACCTTCCACGGAGTCAGGCCGATAGCCAGACCGGCTTCACCCTGGCCCTTGGGCAGCTGCTGCACACCGGAGCGCAGAAGCTCAGCGATGACCGAGCCGTTGTAGAGGGTCAGACCCAGAATAACGGCGATGAAGGGCAGCTGGGAGGGGGCAAAGAGGTTGAGCTTGCCCAGGAAAAGCCAGAAGAAGATCATCATGATGAGCACGGGTACGGCGCGGAAGAATTCCACGACCACGGTGCCGAAGGCTCGCACGGCCTTATTGGGTGACAGGCGGGCCAGACCGAAGAAGAGACCGAAAGCCACCGAGGTGACCACAGAGATCAGGGCTGCTGAGAGGGTCTTCCAGAGGGCGGGCAGGATGTAGTTGGCCCAGAGGTTACCCGAGAAGAGGGAGGTCCACTTATCGGCTTCCAGCTGGCCCTGGCGGTTCATCACCATCATGATGTAGGCAAAGCCTGCTGCCAGGAGCACAAGAGCCACGATGTTGAAGATGCGGGTTCGGGCACGGGCCTTGGGGCCGGGTACGTCAAAGAGTACCGAGGTTGAGGTCATACGCTTGCTCATCGCTTCACCGCCAGTTTACGAGAGGCCCAGGTGGTTAGCAGGCCGATGGGGACAACAATAATCACAAAGCCCATGGCGAAGACGAAGAAGATCATGAAGATGAGGTCTGAGTTGAACTCAATCATGGACTTCATCATGCCGGATGCCTCAGCGACTGAGGCTACGGTGGCTACGGTGGTGTTCTTGGCTAGCGCAATCAGGGTGTTGCCCAGCGGGGTGATGGAGCCGCGTAGAGCCTGCGGGAAAATCACGTAGCGGGCGGTGGGGAGGAAGCCCAGGCCGATGGCGCGGGCCGCTTCAGCCTGGCCGACGGGTACGGTATTGACGCCGGAGCGGATGGCCTCACAGACGAAGGCCGCGTGGTAGATGGCAAGGACGATGACGGCGTAGATAAAGAAGTTCCACTCAAAGCTGGTTGCTAGTGAGAGCTGGAACTGGGTCCACACGCCCAGGATTGCCAGGGTCATCAGAATGGTCAGCGGGGTGTTGCGAACCAGGTGCACGTAGGCGGTACCCGCCCAGCGTAGGGAGGGCACAGGCGAGATACGCATAAGTGCCAGCAGAGAGCCGAGGACGAAAGATCCGATGGCTGCCCAGAAGGTCAGCTGGATGTTGGTCCAGAAGGCGCCGATGACGTCGTAGGTGGCAAAGAGCGTGGAGAGCTGTTCAGAGAACGACATGAAAGCCTCCGATGGTTGAAAGATTGTGGTGTGGTGAAGGTGCGCTGGGCGTCGCGGCCTTATTTGGCGTCAACGGTGGCGCAGGCGTCGGTGAGGACGGGCGGGTTCAGCTCGGCGTTGTAGGTGTAGTTAGCGGCACCTACGTTCTTTTTGATGGCTTCTTCCCAGGCGCCGGTTTCGACCATCTTGTTGATGGCTGCGTTGATGGCGGCGCACTTGTCGGAGCCCTTGGGCAGGCCGACACCGTAGTTTTCGGTGGAGAAGGTGTTGCCCACGAGCTTGAGCTCGCCCTGGTTGGCCTTGGTAGAGGCAAGGCCCGCGAGGATGATGTCGTCGGTGGTCACAGCATCGACCATGCCGGCGTTGAGGGCGACGACGCAGTCAGAGTAGGAGTTCTGCTGAACCAGCTGGACCTCTGATGAGTACTTGTCCTGGATCTTCTTTGCACTGGTTGAGCCGGTGACGGAGCACAGGTTCTTCCCGGCAAGAGATTCGGGGCCGGTGATGTCGGTGTTCTCTGCCTGGACTAGCAGGTCCTGGCCAGCGACGAAGTAGGGGCCGGCGAAGTCGACGGTCTTGAGTCGCTTTTCGGTGATGGAATAGGTCGCAAAAATCATGTCTACCTGGTTGTTGGTGAGCATGTTTTCGCGGTTGGCGCTGGGGGCTTCGACCCATTCGATCTGCTCTTCGGAGTAGCCGAGTTCAGCTGCAACGTAGCGGGCTACGTCGGTGTCGAAGCCGGTGTAGTCGCGTCCGTCCTGGTAGCCCAGGCCGGGCTGGTCGTACTTGATGCCGATGCGGATGGTGTCTTCGCTGCCGGTAGCGGAGCAACCGGAGAGCGCGAGGACGCCGGTGGCGAGCAGAGCGGCGCAGGCTGCGGCCTTTGCTTTGGCGCGGGAGAGATTCATGGCTGGCCGTCCTTAGTGACCCAGGATCTTACCCAGGAAGTCCTTGGCGCGGTCTGACTGGGGGTTGGTGAAGAACTGGTTGGGGGTGGCTTCTTCGACGATTTCGCCGTCGGCCAGGAAGACGATGCGGTCTGCTGCCTTGCGGGCGAAGCCCATTTCGTGGGTTACCACGATCATGGTCATGCCTTCGCGGGCGAGAGAGACCATGGTGTCGAGTACTTCGTTGACCATTTCGGGGTCAAGGGCGCTGGTGGGCTCGTCGAAGAGCATGACCTTGGGCTTCATGGCGAGGGCGCGGGCGATAGCGACGCGCTGCTGCTGGCCGCCGGAGAGCTGGGCGGGCATCTTGGAGGCCTGGTTATCGACGCCAACCTTCTTGAGCAGGCTCATGGCCAGTTCTTCGGCTTCGGCCTTGCCCATGCCGCGTACCTTGCGGGGGCCAAGGGTGACGTTTTCGAGGATGGTCTTGTGGGCAAAGAGGTTGAAGGACTGGAAGACCATGCCGACTTCTGCGCGCAGGTTGGCGAGTTCTTTACCTTCTTCGGGCAGTTTTTTGCCGTCGATGGTGATGGTGCCGTCGGTGATGGTTTCAAGACGGTTGATGGTGCGGCAGAGGGTTGACTTGCCGGAGCCTGAAGGGCCGAGGAGGACGACAACCTCGCCCTTGCCGATGGAAAGGTTGATGTCCTTGAGGACGTGGTTCTCACCGTAGTGCTTGTTGACGTGGGTGAGCTGAACCAGTGCGTCAGTAGTCACTGGGCTTCCTCTCTTGTGGTGGATTCAGTGCGTGCACCGGTAGCATGGAGGTGCTGTGGCACAAACCAAATGGTGTATGTGCCTTACCTTACCCCCTGTAAGGTAAACAACTTGTTACACGGGGTGTCGTGTTTTTACAGTCATATTTGTTGGGTTTTGTTGAGGGGCGCTGGGCGAAAGGGCTTGGCTCCTGCGGGAGGACGGTATGAATTATCTACTGGTTGCGGTGACCTTTGTGGTGCTGGCGGCGGTGATGGCCGGGTGCGCGGTGCTGGGTACTGACCGCTTGATTCCGGGGCGGAAGGCTATCGAGGCGGCAAGCAAGGACGGCGTAGCGCTGGTTCCTGCCGCTGAGCCGCCCCTGATTCTTTCGGACCGCCCGGGCGCGGACGAGCTGGAGCGGGTTCGTTTTGCTACCTCGGCCCTGGGCTATAACCGCGATGAGGTTGATGGGGTGCTCGCTAAGGTGGTTGCTGAGAATAGCCGCCTGCGGGCAGAACTTGAGACCCTGCGCGGTGATCGGGGTCAGGACGCCGCTACCGACCTTGGCGGGGAGGGCTAGGGGAGTGGGGCGTCCGTCCGCACCACAGCATAGCGGGGTGCTTGACCGCACCGCTGCGACCCTGAGCGTGAGCGCCAGTCGGGGCCTGCTGTTCTTCACGAGCCTGCCCATCGGCCTGCGGGTGGCCCTGGTCTATGCCGCAAGCCGGCTCTGGGGCTGGTTTATTTTCTCAACCGTGGGTCTGCACCAGACCTTTAGCCCCTGGAAAAATACCTCAATGGGTTACCTGGAGTTTGTCACTATTTGGGACGCCGACTGGTACGCCAAGATAGCCGCTGGTGGCTACCCTGCGGTTCTCCCCGTGGACGCCAGCGGTCACATTGCCCAAAACGAGTGGGCTTTCTACCCCCTCTACCCCCTGATCAGCGGAGCCATGACGAGCGCGACCGGGCTGAGCTATCAGACGGTTGCCCCTACTGTCTCCCTGCTGTTTGGCTTTGGGGCAGCCTGGTTTATCTACCGGCTCTTTGAAGCCAGCCTACAGGCACGCGAGGCAGCTGCCGGAAGCGCTCCTGCCCACCGGGGCACTGAGCTAGAGACAACCGTCCTGTGGGCAACCGCCGCCGTTAGCTTCTGCGCCGTTGCACCGATTCTGCAAACCGGCTATGCCGAGGCAACCGGCCTCTTCTTCCTGGCCTGGGCCCTCTACTGGCTGGTACAGCAACGCTATGTACTTCTGCTTCTTCCGGCCCTTGGGGCGGCCCTGTCCCGCCCTGTAGGTGTGCCCCTGGGAGCCGTGGTTGGCATCTGGTGGTTCGTGTGCTGGGTTCAGCAGGCCCGCACTGAGAACCTGCTGAGCGCCCTGAAAGCAACCGCCCCGCAGCTGGCCTCTGCCCTCACCGTGTGTGCTTTCGCCTTTATCCACCCGGCCATTGCCTGGGCGTCCACCGGGCGTATCGACGCCTACACCGCTACCGAGGCCGCATGGAGAGCTGGCGGGGAGCACGTGCTGCCCTTTGCGCCCTGGTACACCCAGAGCCAGCTCTACCTGGGGCAGGGGAGAGGCCCCCTCGTCCTTATCCTGCTACTGGGCGCCTACCTGCTGGCCCTGCTGGCTCCCGTGACCCGGCGGGTGCTCCACCCGGCGCTCATCACCTGGTGTGCAGCCTACGCGGTGTATATGCTGGCCTTCTTCAACCCGCAGTCCTCCACTTTCCGCCTGCTGCTGCCCCTCTTCCCGCTCCTGCTGCCCCTCGTGGCCCTATCCGCTTCGCGGGCCTACCGCTGGCTGCTGATTCTCAGCGGAGCAACCCTGCAGTTTGGCTGGGTCGGCTGGCTCTGGCACTGGAAGCAGCTACCCGGCGGCGGGGACTACCCGCCCTAAACCTGTAAGTTTCCACCCAAAAACGCCAGAAGTGAGCCACTAAGCACTATGATTAAAAGAAGGTGAGACCGGCAACAGAAGCCGAGAAACCGCAGACCAACCCTCGTTGAAGGAGAACCAAGATGGCAGCTCAGAAACCACGCACCGGCGACGGCCCCCTCGAAATCGTGCGCGAAGGGCGCAGCATCGTCATGCGCATTCCCGTTGAAGGTGGCGGCCGCCTGGTTCTTGATATCACCGAAGAAGAAGTTGAAGCGATCCGCAAGTGCGTTGAAAACGTCTAGGCTTCGGCTCTAAGCCCGGCCCCTGCTCCGAACCCCACCGGTTTGGGGCGGGGGCTTTAGCGTTTGTAGACCAGGTAAAGACCCTCGCCCGCGTGTACAAGGGAGACAAAAACATCGGCGGTACAGGCCGCTACCTCGTGTAAGACAGAGCGTACCGAAACGGTTACGGCATCACGGGCCGTGGGATTAGCAACAGCCCCGCCCACCAGCGGGTCGTGCAGAATCAGGAGCCCGCCAGGTTCTAGGAGGGCCAGCGTATCGTAGACCAGCTGTTCAGCTAGCTGGCTACCGGCGTCTATAAAGGCCAGATCGTAGGAGGCCGCTGAGAGGCGGGGGAGTACCTCGGCAGCATCGCCGGTGATGACGCGCACCCGGTGGCTCTTATCAAGACCGGCAGCTGCCAGCAGCGTGCGAGTTGCCTGGCAGCGGGTGGCATCGATATCGATGGCGGTGAGCGCCGCACCGGGGGCCAGACCCGTGAGCAGGGCAGCCGTAGCAACTCCGGCACCGCAACCGATTTCTACAGCGTGTTGGGCCTTGGTAGCTGCCGCGAGCACCGTAAGCAGGGAAGCTACCGACGGGGCGACGGGGGCGGCGTCCAACCGCTCGGCCCCAGCCCGGGCAGAAGCCACCGCCGGAGCCTCCAACGGGAACTCTTCAGCATAAACCCAGCTTCGAGCCTGTTCCTGAGTATTCACCTAGTACTTCACCTTCACATGAGTGCGCGCGGGAATGATTCTGGAAACATCTTAATCAACCCCGCTCGTTTTATGGGCGAACACTCGGGCTGAGCTGGTAATCTCTTTGTGTGTTTGGAATTAGCGGCCTCGAATTTATCGTTCTAGCGATCCTGGTGTTTGTTGTCATCGGGCCAGAACGCATGCCCGAATATGCCCAGCAGCTCAAAGACTTTATCAAGTGGGTTCGCCGTATGGCCTTTGACGCTAAGGACGACCTCAAAGAAACTCTCGGCCCCGACTTGGGCGATATTAACTGGCGCCAGTACGACCCCCGCCAGTACGATCCCCGCGTCATTGTGCGCGAGGCTTTTGCTGAGGACGACGAAGAGCGCCGCAAGGAACTTGAAGAAAAGGCGGCAGCTGCACCGGCTCCCTCTGTGAGTGTGCGCCTGCCCCGCGGCGCCTGGGCTCCCTTCGATACTGAGGCCACCTAAATTCTTTCTCCCGCTAAGGGGACCTGATTTTCAAAAAAGGACCGCATAATATGCGGTCCTTTTGAAGTTTTGCGGTCCCCTTGGGCCGGGCTAGACGGTGAAGGGCAGGGGGGCTCCCGCTAGCCCGCGCGGACGGTGGGTCAGGGCCCGGGCGGTTTTGACCAGTTCCTGCGCCGCAGCGGTCTCGGGCGCACCCCAGACCACCGGGGTGCCGGCGTCCCCGCCCTCGCGCAGGGCAACCTCGAGCGGTACCGACCCCAGTAGGGGCACCTCGTAGCCCAGGGCCCTGCCCAGGGACTCGGTGAGGACGGCCCCACCCCCTTCTCCGAAGAGGGGCAGGGTGGTGCCGTCCGGCAGCTGCATGGCGGCCATATTTTCTAGCACCCCAATCACCTTCTGCTCGGTCTGCAGGCTGAGGGTTCCGGCCCGCTGGGCCACGTCCACGGCGGCCAGCTGCGGGGTTGAGACCAGAAGAATCTCGGCGTGGGGCAGCAGCTGGGCCATTGAAATCGCGATATCGCCGGTGCCCGGGGGCAGATCGAGGAAGAGCACATCCAAGTGACCAAAGTGCACGTCGGTGAGGAACTGCTCTAGAGCCCGGTGCAGCATAGGGCCGCGCCAGGCGACCGGCTGGTCTGGCTTCACGAACATACCTATAGAAATTACCTTGATGACACCGTCACCTGACGGGGCCTCAACCACCGGTGGAATAATCATGTCGTCCATGCGGGTAGGGCCAGCGGTAATGCCCAGCAGCCCGGGAATCGAGAACCCGTGCACATCGGCGTCAATAATGCCAACGCTCAAACCCATGGAGGCACAGGCCGCTGCCAGGTTAGCGGTCGCAGAGGACTTGCCAACCCCGCCCTTACCCGAAGCTACCGCAAAGATACGGGTCAGTGAGCCGGGGGCAGTAAAAGGGTTCTGCTTGGTGTGTCCAAGACGCTGGCGCAGGGTCGCGCGCTGATCCGGGCTCATATAACCAATCTCAAGCTGCACCTCGCTCACCTGCTCCAGGGCAGAGACCGCAGCGCGGACGTCCGCCTCAATCGTCGAACGCAGGGGGCAGCCCTCAATGGTCAGGAGCACCCTGATATCGGCGACCGAACCGGTCAGCTCAGCCCGGTCGACCATACCCAACTCGGTGATGGGCTGGCGCAGCTCAGGGTCAATAACGGTTGCAAGAGCTGCAAGCAGCTCCTCATTCAGATGTGATGTCTGCATGGGGTAAATCGCCTACTCAAACGAGCGGTCGATGTCCTTTACCTTCTTCTTCTTACGCATTTTCGGGTGGTCATCGCTCAGCACATCAAAGGCGCTGGTCACAGGCTGGGCGGCATTGGGATCGAAGGGCTTAGTTTCTTCGGGTGCCTCAAGCTCATTCGCCTTAGCCGCCAGGGCCTCAGCGCGGGCAAAGAGCTCCTCCTGGCGACGCTGCACCTCAGCGAGCTCTTCCATAATGTCGCGCATCTCGCCGCGTACAAAGTCACGGGTGGCAACCTCACGCAGGGTAATACGTAGGGACGCAATCTCACGAGTCAGATACTCGGTTTCTTCGAGGTTACGCTGGTCGCGCTGCCTGTCCTGGCAGGCAACCACGCGGTCGCGGTCGTCCTGCCGATTCTGCGCCAGCAGCAGCAGGGGAGCCGCATACGAAGCCTGCAAAGAGAGCATCAGCGTGAGCAGAGTAAAGTTCAGCGCACGGGGGTCAAACTGAAGCTCCTCAGGCGCCAACGTATTCCAACCCAACCAGAGGGCACAGAAAATCGTCATCCACAGCAAAAACTGCGGAGTACCCATAAAACGCGCAATTTTTTCGGTCATTTGACCGAAAGCATCGGGGTTAGGGCTCAGCTGAAAGAGAGGCCGCCGCTTCTTCTGCTGCGGGGTCCCGAGAGTCTGCGCTGAATCGTTGCGCTCGCGTGCATCACTCAAAGCGGCGGCCTACCTTTCGAATTGGGGTTCCATCGTCATAGGTGCGCCAGTCGTCGGGCAGCATCTCATCGAGCACGTCATCCACGGTGACCGCCCCAACCAGGCGGTCGTGGTCGTTGACCACCGGGATGATGGTCAGGTCGTAGGTTGCCAGCACGCGGGTTACTTCTTCAATGCTGGCTGCGTCGGCGACCGGCTCAATGGAGGTGTCGATAATGTTGCCCACCTGTTCGCTGGGGGAGTGGCGCAGTAGCCGCTGCATGTGCACAATGCCCAGGTACTTGCCGGTGGGGGTTTCAAGGGGCGGACGCGTGACCACAACCGCCGCTGCCATGGCAGGGGAGATTTCTTCCTGGCGGATATGGGCCAGCGCTTCAGCTACGGTCGCTTCGGGCGAAAGAATGATCGGCACCGGGTTCATGAGCGAACCGGCGGTACCCTCCTCGTATTCGAGCAGGCGGCGCACGTCGTCCGAATCTTCGGGGTCCATCAGGGTCAGCAGCTCTTCACGCTGGGTGTCTGAGAGCTCACCCAGAAGGTCGGCGGCGTCGTCCGGTTCCATCTCTTCCAGAACGTTGACCGCTCGCTCCACCTCAAGGTGGGACAGAATCTGCACCTGGTCTTCTTCGGGGAGCTCCTGCAGCACGTCCGCTAGGCGTTCGTCCTGGAGCTCCTGGGCCACCTCAACCATGCGCTTATCGGGCATCTCGTGAATAGCGTCTGCCAGGTCAGCGGGGTTGGAGTCTTCGTGGCTTGCCACAAACGCGGTTGCAGCCTGCGGCTCAAAATCTGTGGAGAGAATGACCTCGTCCCAGTCCACAATCAGGGTTTCCTTGCGGCGGCGCATCAGGCTGGTGTGGCCGCGCGAAATAAAGAGCTCAGAGATAAACCAGTCGCCGTTGCGGCGCTGCTCCATCGCAACGTCCTCAATCTGAGCCCTACCCGACCCGTCACGTAGCTGTACCTTGCGGTCAAAGAGCTCACCGACCACCAGAGCCTCAGAACCGCGCTGCTCAAAGCGGCGCAGGTTCACCAGACCGGTCAGAATCACCTGGGTGGAGTCGATACTGGTCACACGAGTCATGGGAACAAAAATACGCTTCTTGCCCAGGATTTCGATGACGATACCCACCACAACCGGTTCCTTGAGCTTAGCCAAGGACCCCACTGCGTTGAACTGGGTGAAACCGCTTTTCAGCACCACCACATCGCGCAGACGGCCCAGGCGGTCGCCGTGGGGGTCAAAAACATCAAGACCCAGAAGGCGGGCGATAAAAATCTTGTTCGGTACGCTACTCACAGTTATCAAGGGTACTCGCCCCAGCCCGCAGCTGCCACCGGTTGCCAGCACAATGAGAATAACCCTACTTAGTTCACCTGTGGCGATACACCGGCGTGCTCCCAGCAAACTCCCTGCACTTTGCGAAAAAATAGGGGCATGGATCAACTCAAAGCACCTCCCGCACTGGCCATGGCAGACGGCACCCACCTACCTCCCGGCGAGCTGGTAGCTACCTTTACCGACCGTAAAGAGGTCAACAAGGCTATCGAATTTCTTGCCAGCCAGAAGTTCCCCGTGCACTCCCTCTACGTAGTGGGCCGGGACGTGCAGCAGGTTGATTACATTACCGGTCAGGCCACCTACCCGCGGGCGGCCCTCAGCGGCGTCTTCCAGGGCCTGAGCCTCGGTGCCCTGGTCGCCCTCTTCAACGCTGTGATTACTCAGACCTCAATTCTGGCTAACTTCCTGAGCATTGTGCCCCTGGCTATTGCCTTCTGCATAATTTACGCAATTATCGTTGCCTCCCGCACCAAGGGCCGCGGAATCCGTACCCGCACCCAGATGCTACCCCAGTGCTTTGACCTGATGGCTATTCCTGCCACCGCCCAGGCAGCCCGCCATCTGCTGCGCGTAACCGTCCTGCCCGGTGGCACCCACAGCGGCGTGCACGGCCCCGGCACCCACCCCTTTGCCCAGAACGGGCAGACCTCAAGCCCCTACGTACACCCCGGCATGAGCCAGGCCAACCCCCAGGGCTACTCGGCCCAGCAGCCCCAGGGCGCCCCGAGCGGCCAGCAGGTACAGAACGGTCAGCAGGCGCAGAGTAACCAGCAGGCCCCCCAATGGTTTGACCCCTCAGCCCCCTCTCCCAAGCAAGAGCAGGCCCCCGAACCCTTCCTGCCTGGATTTAACCCGGCCGACCAGAAGCAGGACCAGGCACCGGCAGCCGAGCAGCGTCCGTCCGCCCCCGTCTTCACCCCTCCCGCTGAAACCAACCGCGACGGCTCGAAGGCCGCCGGTAAGTTCGGTCTGCGCGTGGAGTCCCCCGAAGAATTCGAGCAGATGATCCGCAAGGCCCCCGAGCCCCCTGCCACCAACGAGCGTATCGAAGCGATCCGCGCAGAAAAGGGCGAGCAGCGCTACGGCCTGCGCGTGGAGTCCCCCGAAGAATTTGAGGCAACCATCCGCAAGGCCCCCGAAACCGCAGAAGCCGAGCAGACACCGCAGAAGGACGGCCAATGACACCCGACCAGAAACTCGCCACCCGCTTTGAAGAACTCATCGGCTACATCGGCGAGAACAACCAGCACCTCATTATCGAATTCCTCACCGGCGATTTTCAGCTCACCCTACCCAACGGCGCGGTAAAAACCGCCCAGGAGTGGATTGACGATCTCGACGCAGACCTCTTCGACCTCGACGAGGCAATCATTGAAGACATCGCCACCACCGCCGGGGAAGAAACCGGCTCGGCTACCGCCCAGGTACAGCTGGTAGGAACTGCCTACGAACAGGACGTCACCGGCCCCCACCGTTTCGAGGCTACCTTCATCTGGACCTTCTCAGACTGGTTCATCAAGTCCCTAAAAATCACCCGCCTCTAAACGGCAAAACTTAACGAAAACCCCGCCCGCTCTGGAAGAGAGCAGGCGGGGTTTCGTTATGCAGGAAATGAAGCCCTTACTTAGCGGGAGTTCTCCGCCATCCAGGCTTCGATACCCTCAACGGTGCGGGGCAGGGCGGCAGAAAGGTTCTCGTTGCCGTCCTCGGTGACCAGTACGTCGTCCTCGATACGGATACCGATGCCGCGCAGCTCCTCGGGGATAGCGAGGTCTTCTTCCTTGAAGTAGAGACCGGGCTCAATGGTGAAGACCATGCCGGGCTCGATGATGCCCTCCATGTAGAGCTCGTTCTTGGCCTGGGCGCAGTCGTGCACGTCCAGACCCAGGTGGTGGCTGGTGCCGTGGGGCATCCAGCGGCGGTGCTGGCCGCCCTCAGCCGACAGGGAAACCTCAGCGGAGACAGGCAGCAGGCCCCACTCGTGTAGGCGGGTCGCCAGAACCTGCATGGCAGCGTCGTGAACCTCGTGGAACTTCTTACCCGGCACCGCAACCTTAAAGGCGGCGTCGGCAGCTTCGAGCACGATGTTGTAGGCCTTGGCCTGAACCTCGGAGAACTTGCCGTTGACCGGGAAGGTGCGGGTGACGTCCGCGGTGTAGAGGGTGTCGTCTTCAACGCCGGCGTCGAGCAGCAGCAGCTTACCCTCATCGACGGTGCCGTTATTGCGGATCCAGTGCAGGATAGTGGCGTTGTTACCGCAGGCTGCGATGGTGTCGTAGCCCAGGTCATTACCCTCAACACGGGCCTTGGTGAAGAAGGCGGTCTCGACCACGCGCTCGCCGCGGCGGTGGGCAATAGCTGTGGGCAGGGCCTTGACGACCTCAGCAAAACCGTCGATGGTCAGGTCAACCGAGCGGCGCAGGTTCTCCACCTCGATGGCGTCCTTGACCAAACGGGCCTCAGACAGAGCCTCGGTCAGGGCAGCGTCGAGCTTATCTGACTCTTCTAGATCAACAGAGGTGTTGTAGCGGGAGGTATCGACCAGGGCATCGACATTCAGGTCAACGTTGCGTACCAGACGGATGCGCACGCCGCCCAGGGCCTCGGGGCCGGCGTTCTTGGTGATAGCTACCTCAAGCTCGCCCAGGTCCTTGGTACGCAGACCGTACTCGGCACCCAGCGATTCGAGGGTGGGGCGGGGGCCAATCCAGAACTCCCCGTAGCGGGGGTCGCGGTAGAACATCTCGGTATCGCGGCCTGCCAGGGGACGGAAGTAGAGAGTAACCTCATGGTTCGACCCGTTATCGCCCTGGCCCTCTTCAACGGGCTCAAACACGAGCACGGCGTCCGGCTCGTGATCCAGACCCAGGCCGGTCTGGTGGGCAAAAGCAGAGTGGGGGCGGAAGCGGTAGTCGGTGTCGTTTGAACGCACCTTCAGAGGACCAGCAGGCAGAACCAGGCGCTCGCCGGGGAAGAGCGCAGAAATCTTGGCGCGGCGCTCAGCTGCAAAGTCGGCTACACGGGCGCGGGCCGGGAGCTCGTCGGACGCCGGTGCCCAGTTGGCTGCCATAAAGTCAGTAAAAGCGCTGGACTTGGGGGCAGCAGAGCGGTTGGTGACGCGCTCTTCGATGGGCTGGTCGTCGCCAGGGGTGGGGGTGTTATCGCTAGTAGTCATGCCTACCAGTCTAGTGAGCAGGGTAACGGCGCGTCTAGCTGAAGATAGCGGCACTGATACTTAAGGGCGGCTAATGGTTGCTGCCTGTTACGGACGGGCCGCCGCAGGTAGGCTGGTGCTATGTATGACCTGCACACCCACTCCCGCATTTCTGATGGCACCCAGCCGGTAGCCGAGCTGGTCGCCGACGTAGCCGCCGCCGGGCTTACCGGCTTCGCCCTGACCGACCACGACACCACCGCCGGCTGGGCTGAAGCCCAAGAGACAGCCGGACGCCTGGGGCTAGACTTCCTGCCCGGCATAGAAATCTCGTGTTCGGCTCAGGGGGTGAGCATCCACCTGCTCTCCTACCTGCACGACCCGGCCAATGAAGCCCTCTTAGCTGAAATTAATCGCGCCCGCGACTCCCGGGTAGGCCGTGCCCAGCGCATGGTAGAAAGACTCGCCGAAGACTACCCAATTACATGGGAGACCGTTCAAGAACAGGTACACGAGGGCGCTACCGTAGGCCGCCCCCACATCGCAGATGCCCTGGTGGCCCTCGGCGCGGTAGCCAACCGGTCAGAAGCCTTCGAAACTATCTTGACCACCCGCTCAAAATACTATGTACCCCACTACGCCGTGGACCCGGTGAAGGCTGTTGAACTGGTGCGCGCCGCAGGGGGCGTACCGGTCATGGCCCACCCCAAGGCGTCCGCCCGCGGAAAACTCGCCAGCAACGAAACCATCTACGCCATGATCGAGGCAGGGCTCGCCGGCTTTGAGGTCTACCACCGCGACAACCCCGAAGAAGGCCGCGCCTGGCTGCTCGAAACCGCAGCCAAACACGACCTTCTCGTCACAGGATCATCCGACTACCACGGTGCAGGCAAACCTAACCGTCTGGGCGAGAACACCACGCCCGGTAAGACAGTTGAGAGGATTCGTGAGTTGGCTAGATAGCCGGGTTATAGGGCAGGGCAGACGCGCCAGGTTTCGCAGGCTCACGCTCGCTGTCGACCCTCTCGCCGGTTCGCTAGCTGGCTCGCAAGCTCGCCAGATTCGCACCGAGATTTATTTTCCTCGCGCGCTCGGAATCTCGGTGCTCATCACCGGCGATTCACGCCAGCCCCGCGCCAACAGCTTCGCTGTGAGCCTGCTTCACCTGCCCTGCCCCTAGTTCTTCGGCTACTTCTTGAGCCAGAGCGTAGCTGACCCGGGTACGGAACCTGCGGCGAAGGCGTCCGCGGCGCCGGGGGCAGAGCCCAGCACGAACCCGGCATCAGCCAGGTTAGCTGGCAGGGGAGCGGGCTCGGTGCTGAAGTTGGTCAGGTTGACCCAGCCGCCGGGGCGCTCAAAAGCCAGCAAGTCAGCCGAATCAGTGACGAGCCAGGTCAGTTCCTCGGCGGTCTGGAGCTGACGGCGGGCTGCCAGGGCTGCCCGGTAGAGGTTGAGGGTGGAGTCTTCCTGCTCGTCCTCTACGGCTACAGCGTAGTCGGCGAACCAGGCCGGCTGGGGCAGGTGGGGCTTGGCAGAGCCGAAGCCGAAGGAGGGGCCGTCCGCCTCCCAGGGCAGGGGTACACGGCAGCCGTCGCGCCCGACGTTGACACCGGGGGAGTTGAAGAAGGTGGGGTCCTGGCGGTCTGCGTCGGGAATCTCGGCGACCTCGTGCAGGCCCAGCTCTTCACCCTGGTAGAGGTAGGCTGACCCGGGCAGGGCTAGCTCGAAGAGGGTAGCGGCGCGGGCGCGGGCAGAACCCAGTTCCCGGTCAAGTTCCTCGGCCGGGCCACCTGCGAGCAGCCACTCGTGGCCTACCTTCTCGTTGGTCTTACCCTCCACGAAGGGCAGGCCGTAGCGGGTGGGGTGGCGTACCACATCGTGGTTCGACAGCACCCAGGTGCTCGACGAACCGGATTCGGCTGAGAGCTCCAGGTTCTCAGCCACAATCTTGCGGAACTCGCCCGCCTCGAAGCGGGCGGTGAGCAGGTCAAAGTTAAAGGCCTGGCCCAGACCCTGGGCGGACGCGTAGGCGGGGCGACGGTCGCGCTCCACCCAGGCTTCTGCCACGGCGGTACGGGGCGGGGTGTATTCATTGAAAACGGCCCGCCATTCCTTATAAATCTCGTGCACGTCGTCGCGGTCCCACATGGGGTGGGTGCCGTCCTTAGGCATAGCGTCGAGTTCTGCCTGGCTAGGCAGTACCTCGGGTAGGTCCTTGGCGATACCGTGGGCCACGTCAATGCGGAAGCCATCGACACCGCGATCTGCCCAGAAACGGAAAGTTTCTTTGAAGTCTTCATGGACCTCGGAGTTATCCCAGTTTAGGTCGGGCTGCTCCACCGCGAAGTTGTGCAGATACCACTGGCCGTCACCCACCGGCTCCCAGGCTGGGCCGCCGAAGATGGAGGTCCAGTCAGCCGGGGGCAGTTCGCCCTTCTCGCCCAGACCGTCACGGAAGATATAGCGGTCGCGGGCTGCCGAGCCCGGTGCGGACGCCAGGGCCTCCTGGAACCAAACATGCAGGTTGGAGGTATGGTTGGGCACCACATCAACAATGAGCTTCAGGCCTGCTGCATGCAGGGCGCTCGCCATCTCATCGAAGTCAGCCAGGGTACCAATTTTGGGGTCGACATCGCGGAAGTCATCGACATCGTAGCCGCCGTCGGCCAGGGCTGAGGGGTAGAAGGGGGAGAGCCAGACAGCATCGACCCCCAGCTGCTTGAGGTAGGGAACCTTGGCAGTGATGCCCTTGAGATCACCGATTCCGTTGCCGTCGGCGTCCGCAAAGGACCGGGGGTAAATCTGGTAGACCACGGCCTGACGCCACCAGGTGGGGTCATCGGCTGCCGGAACCAAGAGGTTTGAATCGCTCATCGTTGAACCTTTCACGGAAGAAACTGTAGGGCGGGGCACCTGCCCCTGCCTACCAGCCTACGCCCCGGCGTCCGCGCACAGGGATGAGAAGAAGCTAGACGGAAAAATTGCCCAAAGCTGGCGCGACAAGACTAAGAAAACAGGTGTAGAGGGTTGCGCTGAATAAAAAATCGGGGTAGGATAGACCTAATAACCTTTTAGAATGGGCTAAGACTGTACAAAAATCAGCTCTTGGCGAAAAGTCGTGCCCACAAAGGTCATATCTTCTAGAGTGGGAACCATGCGCTTTCTTAACGATATGACTCCCACCACCGACCTGACCTACAACGATGTGTTCATGGTTCCCTCCCGCTCCGCGGTAGGCTCCCGCATGGGCGTAGACCTCTCCACCGCCGACGGGACCGGCACCACCATCCCCCTGGTTATCGCTAATATGACCGCCGTTTCCGGCCGTCGCATGGCTGAAACCGTTGCCCGCCGCGGCGGCATCGCCATCATTCCCCAGGACGTTCCCACCGACATCGTCGCCGAAACCATCAAACGGGTCAAAAACTCCCACCTGATTTTCGACACCCCCATCACCGTCAAGCCCCACCACACCGCAGGTTACGTGCGCCATCTACTGCCCAAGCGTGCCCACGGGGCCGCTATCGTCGTGGACGGCGAAACCCCCATCGGCGTCATTACCCCCAAGGATCTGCGCGGGGCAGACAACTTTGACCAGGTACAAGACCTGATGAGTACCGAACTGCTCACCCTGCCCGACACCGTCACCCCGCGTGAAGCCTTCGATATTCTGCACGAGAAGTCCCGCAAGGTTGCCCCCGTTGTGGATGCTGACGGCAAGCTGGTCGGCGTGCTGACCCGCTCGGCCGCCCTGCGCGCCAGCCTCTACGAACCTGCCACCGACGCCAATGGCAAGCTCCGCATCGGCGTTGCGATTGGTATCAACGGCGATGTAGCAGGTCGCGCCGCCGCCCTGATCGAGGCTGGTGCCGATGTGCTCGTGGTCGACACCGCCCACGGCCACCAGGAAACCATGATCGAAGCCCTCAAGAAGGTCAAAGCCCTCAACCCCTCCATCCCCGTAGCCGCCGGCAACGTGGTCACCGCCGCGGGCGTCCGCGACCTGGCAGAAGCAGGAGCCGACATCATCAAGGTCGGCGTTGGCCCCGGCGCCATGTGCACCACCCGCATGCAGACCGGCGTGGGCCGACCCCAGTTCTCCGCCGTGCTGGAATGTGCCGCCGAAGCTAAGAAACTGGGCGTACACGTCTGGGCGGACGGCGGCATCAAGGATCCCCGCGACGTCGCCCTGGCCCTGGCCGCCGGTGCCTCCAACGTCATGGTGGGCTCCTGGTTCGCCGGAACCTACGAGTCACCCGGCGACGTACTACAGGACGCTGACGGCCGCCTCTACAAGGAATCTTTCGGCATGGCCTCCCGCCGCGCGGTCATTAACCGCAACTCCAAGACCGAGGCATTTGAGAAGGCCCGCCGGGAGATGTTCGAAGAGGGCATCTCATCAGCCCGAATCTACCTGCCCGAGGGCCGCGGCGGGGTAGAAGACCAGATTGATTCGATTATCTCGGGCGTCCGCTCGTCCTTCACCTACGCCGGTGCTGCCTCCATCGAGGAGTTCGCCGAGCGAGCCGTGGTGGGCATTCAGTCAGCCGCTGGCTACGCAGAGGGCCAGGCCCGCGCCACCCGCTAAGGTAGGTACCATCTAAATCCGAAAGGACCATTTAAATCAGAAATGACCAGCTAGTTGCTGGTCATTTCTGATTTAAATGGTACCTAGGGGTTAGCTGTCGCTGCCCTCTACCCGGCGGGTGCGGCGGCGACGGCGGCGCTGGCCTTCACCCTGCTGGCTACCTTCAGCCGCTTCAGCAGGCTTCTGCTGGCGCTGGCGGCGGGCCGGACGCTCCTGCCCGGCTTCACCCTCAACCCGGCGGGTACGGCGACGGCGCGGCTTAGAATCAGCCTCCCCGCTCTGACCGCCACGCTGATCATCGCGCTTCTGCCCCCGGCCCTCACCGCCAGAGCGTGAGCCCTCGCGGCGCGGAGAACGGGAGCCCGACCGTCCGCGACGATCCCCGCGGCCACCGCGCCCCTGGTGCTTCTCACGAGCCGGGGCACCGCCAAAGTCCTCAGCCTCTTCAGCCTGCAGACCCGCTGCGGTGCGCTCCTCCTTGGGCAGACGGCCCTTGGTTCCCTTGGCAATGCCCAGGTCAGTGAAGAGATGGGGGGAAGAAGAGTAGGTTTCAACCGGCTCATCTACGCCCAGTTCCAGGGCCTTGTTGATGAGCTTCCAGCGGGGCACGTCCTCCCAGTCCACCAGGGTGACGGCGGTGCCTTCCTTCTCCGCGCGGCCGGTGCGGCCCACACGGTGCAGGTAGGTCTTCTCGTCCTCGGGGCACTGGTAGTTGATGACGTGGGTGACGTCCTCAACGTCAATACCGCGGGCTGCCACATCGGTTGCAACCAGAATGTCGATCTTGCCGTTGCGGAAGGCACGCAGGGCCTGCTCGCGGGCACCCTGGTTGAGGTCGCCGTGAATAGCGCCGGCCGCGAAACCTCGGGCGGTCAGCTCATCAGAGAGCTTGGCAGCGGAGCGTTTGGTCTTGGTGAAAATGACGGTGCGGCCCCGGCCCTCTGCGCGCAGAATACGGCCGACCAGCTCGTCCTTATCGAGGGGGTGGGCCCGGTAAATAACCTGGCGAATCGAGGCCTTGGTCATGGTCTCTTCTTCACCGGATTCGGCGCGGATGTGCATGGGGCGGCTCATGTAGCGGCGGGCCATGGTCAGGACGGGTCCGGGCATGGTTGCCGAGAAGAGCATGGTCTGGCGTACCTCGGGCACGGCTGAGAGAATACGCTCCACATCGGGCAGAAAGCCCAGGTCAAGCATCTCGTCGGCCTCATCGAGCACCACAATTTTGATCTGGGTCAGATTGAGGTACTTCTGGCGGTGCAGGTCAATCAGGCGGCCCGGGGTGCCCACAATCAGCTCAACGCCCTTTTCCAGTTCTTTGACCTGGGTGTCGTAGGGGCGGCCGCCGTAGAGGGTTGCTACTCGCACGCCGGTCTTTGAGGCAGCAACAGAGAGGTCATCGCCCACCTGGATAGCCAGTTCACGGGTGGGAACGATAATCAGGGCCTGGGGCGCACCGGGGGCGGGAAGCTGGTTGAAAGCATCCGAACCCGGGACAGCAACACTCTGCAGGGCAGGCAGACCAAAGCCCAGGGTTTTACCGGTACCGGTCTTAGCCTGACCGATGATGTCCTGGCCAGACAGGGCCACCGGTAGGGTCAGGGCCTGAATGGGGAAGGGGGAGACGATGCCCTTCTCGGCGAGGGCATCGGCAATGTCTTGGCGCACGCCGTAGTCGGCGAAAGTTTTAGTGGTATCAGGGTTAGTCACGAATCGTGTTCCTTATAGGGTGAGGCCCCGGCCCGGGGCAAACGAGGAAGCCGATCGTGGGTTTTCATGCAACAAAGAAGCTCTATCAACCGCCGGGCGGACGCTTGCAGAGCGTTGGGCGGGAGAGCTAAAGGCAGGTGAGTCTATACGGATGGTACGACCGGGCAACCAAATAACTTCTTTATTCTACCGCCAAGTGCCGTAAATGTAAGAGGGGCCCCGGGAGTTTTGCGTCAAACTCCCGGGGCCCCTCTGGCTGAGTAAGCCCGGTGTTACTGGCCGATACCGAAGCCGATGCGGTGCTTGGTTTCAGCGCCCAGCTCGACATAGCCGATGTTAGCGGCCGGAACCAGGGTGGTGGAACCCTTAGAATCGGTCAGTTCCAGGATGCCGCCCTGCTCAAGAGCCGCAGCGACCTTGGCGCGGACGTCTGAGGCGGTTTCGTCGGTGTCGATGACGACCTGGCTGGGCACGTTGATAACGCCAATCTTGATTTCCATGAGGTTTCCTTTCGATGGTTCCCTACCTGACTGCAGGGGGTCTCTGCCCACCAGTTTACGTGAGTAGGGGCAGGAAAGGTGCGGGGTTTCGGTCTGAGCTGACAGGGGAGAAAAAGGCTGCAACGGCGGGGGCGCTACTCCCAATCTTCATCGATGATGGAGATACCGCCCCAGGCCAGCCGGAAGACCGCACGCTCAGCCATTGCAAGCTGCTGGGGTGAGGCGTCGGTGCCGATGACCATGTGGGCAGCTGCCTGCACCATGCCGGTGAGCATGCGGGCCGTCATCAGGGCCTCTTCAAAGGGCATGCCCGCATTGGGCGCTAGTACCTCGGCGATTCGCTTGGCGATGGTGATGTGCATGGTCTCGGTGCGTTCTTGCACCGCGTAGTCGTTCTGAATATCGGATTCAAAAATGACGCGGTAGCCTGCCACATTATTGCGGGCAAAGCTGAAGAAGGCGCCAATGACGCCCTGCACTCGTTCGCGGTTGACCTTGGTGGTGTAGAGGGGCTGCACCAGCTGGGTCATAAGGTTATTGATTTGCTCATCGAGCACGGCCAGGTAGAGGTCGCGTTTGCCCGTGAAGTGCTGGTAGAGCACGGGCTTGGTCACATTAGAGGCAGCAGCGATGTGATCCATGGTGGTGGCGTGGTAGCCCTGGGAGGCAAAAACTCGCACGGCGTTGCCGATGAGCTGCTGGCGGCGCAGGTCTTTGGGCAGACGGGAGGCCCCGGACGGGTCGATGGGGTCGCCGGGGTCGGAGTCAGCTGAAAATATGGTGGTAGACATCGTTGCTGCCGAACCTTTGGGGTGGTGGGCGGACGGGGTCGCGGCTGGTGGGGTGCCTGCCTGCTAGGAGGCGTCGGTTTGGGGCTCGGCCTCTTCGGGGGTTTCTTGCACTTCGATTCCGTAGAGGACTTCGAGGGCCGCTACATAGTCGTCTACCCGGCCTTCGCGTGCCATGTCGCGGGCGCGGACGGTCGGGGTGTGCAGGAGGGACTTGACCATGCGGCGCATTGCGAGTTCAAGCTGTTCAGTTGCTGCGGTGCACCCATACTGGTTGTGCACCTTAGCGAGCTCGGCGTCGAGCACACTCATGGTGTGTTGTCTGAGAGCAACAATAGCAGCGTCGACGCTGCGGGCTTTCTCTTTGATGGAGAATTCTGCGGCGGCTTCGTCCACAATTGTGCGGGCAGTGTGCACGGACTCTACGGTCTCTTCGGGGGCGGCCAGGCGCACAGATTCGAGGGTGATGAGTTCTACCTCGGGTAGGTCTGCTACCTCGGGGGCGAAGTCGCGGGAGAGCGCTAAATCAAGGATGACGCGCTTGCCAGCGGGGATTTCGATGGGGAGCATGGGGGAGGCACCACCCGAGCAACCGATGATGATATCGGCCGCTGCCATCTGCTCGTGCAGTTCCCCGTGGGGCACTGCCTGTACCCCGCGTTTGTCGGCAAAAGTGGCTGCACGATCTGAGCGGGAGTATATCCAGATATTGGTCGTCCCCCGAGAATGGAGGGCAGCTACGGTAGCCCCGGCGTAGGCGCCGGTACCAAAGACCAGAACCCGGCGATTCTCCCAGGTTTTGTCGGCGATGTCGTCGGCCATATCCAGGGCAACCGACACGATGGAGCGGCCCCGGGAGCCCAGCATGGTTTGCTGACCGACCCGGCGGGCGGTTTGGGCACCGTGTTCAAAGAGGCGCACCAGGTTGCCGGTGGCCCGTCCTTGCTCCTGGGAGAGAGATAGAGCGCGACGCACCTGGCCGGTGATTTCGCGTTCACCCACAACGGCCGACTCTAGGCCTGATGCCACAGTGAAGAGGTGGTGGGCTGCATCGGTATTCACCAGCACATCAAAGCTGTTTTCTACCAGGTCGTAGGAAAGCCCGGACCGCTTGGAGATTAGGTCAAAGATGTGCTCTGAGGCGGTAGCAACATCGTTGGCGATGTTCTGGTCGGTGGCCCCCGGCTTGCTGGGAATCTCTGCGTAGAGCTCTAAGCGGTTGCAGGTAGACAAAATCACCTCACCACGAATGCCGGTGCGTTCAAGATCCCGGTGGATTTTCTCAACGCCTTCGCTGAGATAAGCCACGGTGGTGAGGTCGACGGAGCGATGCGATGCTACAAGGCTGAAAATAGTCACGACGACTCTATTATAGACAGCTCCCTGTTGGGGTCTGGTGACAGGTTGTCTCTAAAGTTGTGCTTTAAACTTGGCAGAATGGTGTATATGAGTCAGACCGTGTCATCAGCGCTGCGTCAGCGCCCCCTGCTCACCGACGAGCAGCTTGCCCACCTGCCCGCTACCCACCCCTTGAAGACCGCCGGTACTGGCGAGTCGGCCATGATTCGTACCCTGACCGGGCGCGAAGCCGAGCACGCCCCGGTCTGGTTTATGCGCCAGGCAGGACGCTCCCTGCCCGAGTACCGCGAAGTCCGCGAGGGAATTCCCATGCTGGATTCCTGCCTTACCCCTGAGCTGGCCGCAGAAATTACGGTTCAGCCGGTGCGCCGCCACAAGGTCGATGCCGGTATCTTCTTCTCGGATATCGTCATCCCCATGAAGCTAGCCGGTGTGGGTGTCGATATCGTTCCCGGGCGCGGCCCCGTGCTCGATGCCCCCGTCCGCACCCTCGCCGATATTAAGAACCTGCCCGAACTCGAAGACTCCGCCCTCGACCCCATTCGAGAAGCTGTCGCCCTGACCGTTGAAAAGCTGGGCTCCACCCCGCTCATCGGCTTTGCCGGTGCCCCCTTCACCGTGGCCGCCTACATGGTAGAGGGCGGGCCCTCCCGTGACCACCTGCGTCCGCGCACCATGATGCACGCCGACCCCGAAGCCTGGGAAGCCCTAGGCGCCTGGGCCGCCCGCACCTCAGCCCAGTTCCTGGCTGCCCAGATTGAGGCGGGTGCCTCAGCCGTGCAGCTCTTCGACTCCTGGGCAGGCTCCCTGGGCGAGGCCGACTACCGTCGCTTCGTCATGCCCCACTCCGCAGCCACCCTCGCAGCCGTTGAACACTACGGGGTACCCCGCATCCACTTTGGTACCGGTACCGCCGAGCTGCTGCCCGCCATGCTCGAAGCCGGCGCCGACGTCATCGGCGTTGACTACCGCCTGCCCCTCTCCGAAGCCCAGCGCCGTTTGGGCGGCGGCATCGTGCTACAGGGCAATATCGACCCGGCCCTGCTGGCCTCGGGCTGGGAAGCGCTTGCAGCCCACACCGATGCGGTGCTTGAAGAAGGACGCAGCGCCCCGGCTCACGTGGTTAACCTGGGGCACGGGGTGCCCCCGACCACCGACCCCACCGTGCTGACCCGACTGGTCGACTACATCCACACCTCAACTCGCAAAGGCTAGGAAAAAGAACCCCATGGCACAGCACCAGCACCTGCATAACACCGCCCTGGTCATCGGCGGTGGCATCTCGGGCCTACTTGCAGCCCGTGAACTAGCCCGCGCCGGTAAGAAAGTCACCCTGGTTGAACGGGAAAGCCACCTGGGAGGTGCTGTAGGTGCCCACCAGCTAGCTGGCCTGGTGCTGGATTCCGGTGCTGAGTCCTTTGCAACCCGTACCGACGCCGTCCGCAACCTGCTGACCGACCTGGGGCTGAGTGACCGCATCGTGATGCCCGAGCCTCTTGGCTCCTGGCTCTACCTACCCACCGGGCCCTACCCCTCACCGTCCACCGGTGTTCTGGGCATTCCCGGTAGCCTCGATGACCCGGCCCTCAAAAAAATTCTGGGCCGGGCAGGCTACCGCCGCGCCAAGCTCGATGCCGTGCTGCCGCGCTCAGCCGGGTCTAACGCCAAAACCCTGGGTGAGTTGGTGCGGGTGCGTCTGGGCCAGCAGGTACTCGACCAGCTGGTAGCCCCGGTGGTATCCGGTGTGCACTCGGTACACCCCGACCAGCTAGAAATCGCCACCATCGCCCCCGGTCTGCTGACCGGCCTCCGCGAGCTGGGCTCCCTCACCGCAGCCAGTGCCCGCCTGCGGGCAGCCTCACCGGCAGGCTCCCAGGTTGCCGGTATCGAAGGCGGCATGAACCAGCTCTCCGAAGCGCTCGTGGATGACCTGCTCCGTCAGCGCGTGCGTATCGTCAGCGGCTTCGACACCATCGCCGTGGACCGCGACCCCGTCACCGGCGGGTGGACGGCCATCCAGCGTCAGCCCGAATACGGCGAAAAATCAGCCATTATCCGCGGCGAACTGCTGGTGGTAGCCACCGACGCCCAGACCTCCATCCGCCTGCTCGGGCCCCACCTACCGGCATCCGCCCTGCCCGCCGTTGCCCCCGGCCCCGAAGTCGCCCTGGTCTCCCTGGTGCTCGACCAGCCAGCCCTCGATACCGCCCCGCGCGGTACCGGTCTGCTGGTGAGCGAAGCTGCCACCGGCGTCCGCGCCAAGGCCCTCACCCACGCCACCGCAAAGTGGGCCTGGGTCGCAGAACGGGCAGGGGAAGGGCGCCACGTGGTACGCCTGTCGTACGGGCGCGGCAAGGACCACGACACCTCACCGCTCTCAGAACTAGCCCTGCACGATGACCAGCTGGTCACCCTGGGTCTATACGACGCAGGCCACCTGCTAGGCGTGCCCATCACCAAGAGCCACCTGGTCGCAGCGGACGTCGTGCGCTGGCGCAGCGCCCTGCCCTCCACCACGCCGGGGCACAGGGACCGTGTCACCGCCTTCCGCTCGGCCCTCGCCGACCTGCCCGGTGCCACCGCCGTCGGCGCCTGGATTGCCGGAACCGGCCTGGCTGCTGTCACCGCAGACACCCAGGAGCACCTGGGGCGCTTCATCCAGAAAAACACCGACTCATCAGCTACTGACTAAGTAGCGGCTACTCGCCTTCAACGTCCCACATCGAAAGGTAACCCCATGTCACACCACGGTAACCCTGCAGAACACCCCCACAGCGCCAGCTCATACGGCAGCGCAGGCCACGGTGCCTACAGCCACGGCGGTAGCGGCCACGGCGGCCGTCCGCCCATGCCCACCGCCAAGGACGCAGCCGGTAAAATTCAGGGCCAGCGCCCCGGCGAAGTAGCCGAAGGCGACAGCCAGTTCCACTACGCCCTCTACACCGTTTTTGCTCGCGAAGGTGCAGCCGACCCCGCCGCTACCGGCGCTGAGGCAACCGCCGAACTCGAAGCCCTGGTTGCTGAGCTCGAAGCCAAGGGCGTGATTACCCGCGGCTTCTACGACGTCTCAGCCATGCGCAACGACGCTGACGTGATGGTCTGGGTTCACGGTGCTGTGCCCGAAGACCTGCAGGCAGCAATCCGCAGCTTCCGCCGCACCGCAGCTTTCTCGGGCACCAAGATTGTCTGGTCAACCATGGGCGTACACCGCGACGCCGAATTCTCAGCCGGTCACACCCCCACCTTCGCCAAGGGTATCGCCCCCGAACGCTGGGTCTGCGTCTACCCCTTCGTGCGCTCCTACGACTGGTACACCATCAACCCCGAAAAGCGCCGCGAGGTCATGAAAAACCACGGCATGAAGGGCATTGACTTCCCCGAGGTGCTGCCCAACACCATCGCTACCTTTGGCCTGAACGACTACGAATGGCTCATCGCCCTCGAAGCCCCCGAACTGGTACTCCTCGTTGACCTCATGCGCTCCTTCCGCAACACCGAAGCCCGCCACTTCGTGCGCGAAGAAGTTCCCTTCTACACCGGCCGCCGCATCGAGGCCGCCGAGGTTGCCCAGGTGATCGCATAATGACCGTCCAGCTCCCTAACGACATCATCCCCAACCAGACCGACCCGGCCAACACCGCCTCCAACGGCCCTACCGTGCTCGATGAGAGCACTATCGGCACCTACACCAGCGAGCGCACCCTCACCCGCCCCCGCGCGTCCGCCCCGCAGGACTACGACCTGGTGATTCTGTCCTCCTTCGGCGGCCCCGAGGGACAGGACGACGTCATCCCCTTCCTGCGCAACGTCACCGCCGGCCGCGGCATCCCCGACGAACGCCTCGAAGAAGTCGCCACCCACTACCGGGCCAACGGCGGCGTCTCACCCATCAACGAGCAGAATCGCGCCCTACTGGCAGCCCTGCGCGAGGCTATGGCCGAAAAGGGCCCGGACATCGAGATCACCTGGGCTAACCGCAACTGGGAGCCCTACGTCAACGACGTGGTCCAGCAGGCCTACGACGAGGGAAAACGCAAGATTCTTGTGCTGGCCACCAGCGCCTACCCCGGCTACTCCTCCTGCCGCCAGTACCGCGAAGACTACGGAATCGCCCTCGAAAAGCTGGGCCTAGACGGCAAACTGCAGATCGACAAGGTCCGCCAGTTCTGGGACACCCCCGGCTTCATCCAGCCCTTCATCGACGGCCTGGTTGAAGGGCTCACGGACGTCCGCGCCCAGCTCGCTGCCGCCCAGCAGGCTGCCGCGGGTAACGGAAAAATCCGCATCATGTTCTGCACCCACTCCGTACCCACCAGCGCCGCCAACGAGGCAGGCCCCCGCGGCGTCGACTACGAAGGCGGCTCCGCCTACGTCGAAAAGCACCTGGAAGCTGCCCGCGCCGTCCTCGCCGGTGTACAGGCCGTTGGCCCCGCCCTCCTCGATAATGTCGACTGGGAGCTGGTCTACCAGTCCCGCTCCGGCCCGCCCTCCATGCCCTGGCTCGAACCCGACGTCAATGACGCACTCGAAGCCCTTGAAGGGCAGGTCGATGGCATCGTGTTGGTCCCCCTCGGCTTCGTCTCAGACCACATGGAAGTCAAGTGGGACCTCGATACCGAAGCTCTCGACACCTGCAAGCGCCTAGGCTTTGCAGCCGTACGAACCCCCACCCCAGGTACCCACCCCGCCTACGTTGAGGGCCTGCGCCAGCTCATCGCCGAACGAGTCGCCTCTACCGCCCCAGCCCAGGACGCCGACGGCGTACAGGCAGCCCGCCAGTCCGTTTGCGGCGGAAACGGCTGGTTCGACGCCTGCAACCCCGACTGCTGCAAGTCCCAGCGCCCCGGCTCCGACAAGCCGGTGATTGCTGATTACAAGGGGTAATTTGCTGGACGGGTAGGCTGCAGGGGCAAGTTGGTGCGGTGCGTAAGCGTGCGCCGCGCCGACAGCCGCTCTCGCTCCTCGCCTGGGGGCTCGTCGCGATTCACCGCCAGCCCCGATCCACGTCGGCTTTCGGCGCACGCTATCGCACCTCCGGCACGTCTAGCTGGGCACAGGGGGGGCACAGGAATATATTTTCCTGAACTTGCCCTAGGGGCGAGGGGACGCGCTTGATGCCGACTGGCTGGGGCTGGCATGAATTGAGCGAGCGCCCTAGCGCGAGCTCAAGAAGGTTAGTCGGCAAAAGCGCGTCCCGAAGCCCCTGAACCCAAGCTCCTAACCTCGGGACTTAAACTCTGATAAAGATTGCACGAAAGGACGCTCATTGGCAGCTCGAACATTTACCGTAGGTACGCGCGGGTCGGCTCTTGCGACCACCCAGACCGGCTGGGCTGTTCAGCGTATACGGGAGGCGACCGGCATTGAGCTAGAGACCGTCACCGTCAAAACTGAGGGAGATGTGCTCACCGGCCCCCTGTCTCAGCTGGGTGGTACTGGTGTTTTTGCTGCGACCCTGCGCTCCCGTCTGCTTGATGGGGGAGTGGATGTGGCCGTCCATTCCCTGAAAGATCTGCCCAGTGCGCCCTGCCCGGGGCTGACCGTTGCTGCTACCCCGGAGCGGGAGGACCCCCGCGATGCTCTGTGCGCCCGGGACGGTCTGACCCTCGATACCCTGCCTGCTGGCGCCCGTGTGGGCACGGGGTCGCCGCGTCGGGCCGCCCAGCTGCTGGCTATCCGTCCTGACCTCACCATTGTTGATATCCGCGGTAATGTGGGTACCCGCCTGGCCCGTGTGGCTGGCAACGAGCACTACGGGGTGGGCGCCCACGGCCTGCACGGTGAGAAGAAGCTTGGCGCTATCACCGGTGACTGCGATGCGGTTGTGCTGGCTGCTGCCGGTCTGCACCGTCTGGGCCTCGCTGAGACCATTACCGAGTATCTGGGGGTTGACAGGGTTGTGCCCGCTCCCGGCCAGGGGGCTCTCGCTATCGAAATTCGTACCGACGATGCCGGCGAGCAAACAGAGCTGGGGCAGGCTGTAGCTGCTGTCAACCATACCGAAACCCAGCTGGCTGTGACCGCTGAGCGCGCCCTGCTCCGCCGCCTTGAAGCGGGCTGCGCCGCCCCCATTGGGGCTTACGCCCTGGTGGACGCTGGCCAGCTCGTCCTTAACATCGCTGTAGCTAACCCCGATGGCACCGAGCTGCTGCGGCATACCGTGCAGACAGAGACCCTGTCGGTAGAAGCCGCCGCCTTCCTCGGCACCCAGGCCGCCGATGACCTGCTGGGCAAGGGCGCTGCCGCCCTCGCCGGTCTTGAAGGCGGTGCTTAGATCTGTGACTTCCTATCTCATTACCCGCACCCCGGCTAAGGCCACTGCGCTGACCAGCGCTCTTTTGGAGCAGGACGCCGAAGCGCAGCTACTCTACGCCCCCATCCTTGACCCCGTGGGCACCGAACCAGAAGACTGGGAAGAAGTCGCTTTCGCCCTGATTCGCGGGGAATTCTCTTGGGTCACTTTCACCTCGGTTAACGGGGTACTGGGCCTAGACGCCCTGGCACAGGGGCTGGGCCAAAGCCTGGTCGAGCTGTTAGGCGCTGCCCAGGTTGCAGCCGTCGGTCGGGCTACCGAGGCAGCCCTGGTTGAGCGGGGCCTGCTGGTCGACTTCGTGCCCGAAACCCAGTCAGCAGCCGGAATGGTCGATGAGTGGCTCATCGACGAAGAATGGGACAACCCCATGGACGAAACCATCTTGGCCGTCCAGGGAACCACAGCTTCCCCGACCCTTGAAGAAGGGCTCACCGACTACGGCTACACCGTAGCCACCCTACCGGTCTACGACATGCTGCCCTACCCAGCAGAGAACCCCCTGACCGAGCAGAACCCCGCTGACCTTGACGCTCCGTCAGGTTCCGCGCTCACCCTGGGCGAGGCTGTCACCGCGCTCGCTACCACCGACGTCCTGATTGCAACCTCGCCCCTGCTGTTGCAGACCCTAGCGGACGCCGCCGGCAGCACCCTGCCCCCCACCGTTGCCATCGGGGCCAGCACCGAAGCCGCAGCCCGCAACCTACCCGAGCAGCAGCGTCCTGCCACCATCACCGTGGCGGCAAGCCCCGCCGCCGCAGACCTGGCAGCAGCCGCCCTCGCCCTCTAAGCTAAAAAGACACCTACCTGTCAAGGAAGACCATGTTTGAACCCTCAGCCCTCCCGGTGCGTCCCCGCCGCCTGCGCACCACCGGCCCCATGCGGGCCCTGACCGCCGAAACCGCCCTAACCCCGGCTAACCTGGTGCAGGTGCTCTTCGTGCGCGACGGAATTGAGGAGCCCGTTGCCATCGAATCCATGCCCGGCCAGTATCAGCACACCCTGGAGACCGTTATCGACGAGGTACAAAAAGCCGTGGACGCCGGCGTGCGCTGCATTGACCTCTTCGGCGTGCCCCGCGATGAAGATAAGGACGCAGCCGGTTCAGCAGCCTGGGCCGAAGACGGTATTCTCAACCGGGCTATCCGCGCTGTGCGCCAGCACTTCGGCGACTCGGTGGTCGTCATGGCAGATACCTGCCTCGACGAATTCACCGACCACGGCCACTGCGGCCCCCTGATCGAAGATGCCTTCGGTAACACCGTCGTTGATAATGACGCCGCCGTGGAGTCCTACTGCAAGATGGCGGTTTCCCAGGCGCGCGCCGGTGCCCACACCGTCAGCCCCTCCGGCATGATGGACGGCCAAATCGCCGCCATGCGCACCGCCCTCGACGAAGCCGGCTTCACCGACGTTTCTATCTTGGCCTACTCCGCCAAATACGCTTCGGCCTTCTTCGGCCCCTTCCGCGATGCGGTGGGCTCCACCTTCACCGGCGACCGCAAAACCTACCAGCAGGACCCCGCCAACCGCCGGGAATCCCTCTACGAAGTCCAGCTCGATATCGAGCAGGGCGCCGATATGGTCATGGTCAAGCCCGCTACCGCCTACCTGGACATCGTGCGCGAAGTCGCCGACTTCTCACCCGTCCCCGTTGCTGCCTACCATGTCTCCGGCGAATACGCCATGATTGAAGCCGCTGCCGCCGCCGGCTGGATCGACCGCAAGGCCGTAGCCCTCGAAGCCCTCATGGGCATCCGCCGAGCAGGCGCCTCCATCATCCTGACCTACTACGCCACCGAAGCCGCCACCTGGCTCAACGAAAGGTAAACCCCTTGACCGTCTCAGAAGACCTCTTTGCTCGCTCCGCCCGCGTCATTCCCGGCGGCGTCAACTCACCCGTACGCGCCTTCAACTCAGTTGGCGGCACCCCCGCCTTCATGGTAGAAGCCTCCGGCCCCTACCTGACCGACGCGGACGGCCACAACTACGTGGACCTGGTCTGCTCCTGGGGCCCGGCCCTGCTTGGCCACAAGCATACCGGCGTGATTGAAGCCGTCCACGCGGCTGTAGAGCACGGCCTCTCCTTCGGCGCTTCAACCGCCGCCGAAACCGAACTGGCTGAACTGGTGGTTGACCGTATCAACGCTGTAGCCCCCGGCACCATCGACCAGATTCGTATGGTCTCCACCGGTACCGAAGCGACTATGACCGCCATCCGCCTAGCCCGCGGCTACACCGGCCGCGACAAGATTATTAAGTTCGCAGGCTGCTACCACGGCCACGTCGATGCCCTGCTCTCAGAAGCCGGATCCGGCGTTGCAACCCTGGCCCTGCCCGGCTCGGCAGGCGTCACAGCCGCCACCGCCGCAGAAACCATCGTTCTGCCCTACAACGATGAGGACGCCGTCCGCGCAGCTTTTGCCGCCAACCCCGGCGACATTGCCGCCATCATTACCGAAGCTGCCCCCTGCAATATGGGTGTAGTGACCCCGGCTGAGGGCTTCAACGCCTTCCTACGTGAAATTACCCGCGAACAGGGCGCCCTCATGATTTTCGACGAGGTGCTCACCGGCTTCCGCGTCTCATCCGCAGGCTACTGGGGCTACTCAGCTCCCGCTGAAGGTAACTGGGCCCCCGATATCTTTACCTTCGGCAAGGTCATCGGCGGCGGCATGCCCATGGCAGCCCTGGGCGGTAAGCGCGAAATTATGGAATATCTGGCCCCGCTGGGCCCCGTCTACCAGGCAGGTACCCTCTCGGGTAACCCCATCGCCATGGCTGCTGGTCTTGCAACCCTCAAGGCCGCTGACGCTGCTGTCTATGAGACTATCGATACCCGCTCAGCCCAGCTCCAGGCTGCCCTGGTTGAAGCCTTCAACGCTGCCGGGGTCAACCACTCCATCCAGACCGCAGGTAACCTCTTCTCTGTTGCCTTCGGTACTGATGAGAAGGGCGTACACAACTACGACGACATCAAGGCGTCAGAAACCTACCGCTACAATGCCTTCTTCCACTCCATGCTGAACTCCGGCATCTACCTGCCCCCCAGCGCCTTCGAAGCTTGGTTCCTTTCAGCAGCGCACGATGACGCCGCCATGGACCGCATCATCGCGGCCCTGCCTGACGCCGCCCGAGCAGCGGCAGAGGCGACAGCCTAGGCTCATACCTTCTACGGGGGGCGGCGCACTGGCCGGTAGCCAACTGGCTGGGTCTGGCATGAATCGCTAGTGATGAGCACCGAGATTCCGAGCGCGCGAGGAAACAAATCTCGGTGCGAATCTGGCGAGCTTGGGAGCCAGTTAGCGAGCCAGCGAGAAGGTTAGTTGGCGAAGGTCAGTGCGCCGCGCCCATAGTTGTGCCTGCTTCACCTACTTCTGCGTGTAAGTTTCCTTATCTCATGTGCCCCTGCGGCAGGGTGGCCAGGTTCTGGGTGTCGCGGTCGTAGAGCCAGTTCTTGTCCATGAGCAGGCGGGACAGGGCCAGACCCATTCCTAGAGCAGCGAAGATGAGCAGGACCTGCACGAAGCTGGCTAGGGCCTCATTGACATCGCCGTTAGAGAAGTGGGCCATGGACATGTAAAACATGACACCGGGAACCATAGTGACGGTAGCCGGCACCGCCAGGGAGATGCGGGAAACCCTGCGGGCATGGAAGGGAGCAATGATTTCTGAGAGTACCCCGGCGGTAAATACGGCCAGAGCGATGGCGAGGTGGGGCGCCCACCCGGCCTCTACCAGCCAGATACGACCCGGGTTTACGATTGCGGCGATTGCCCCTGCCCAGGTGCAGGAGAGGGGAGTGGCTGAGAAAAGCATGGCGAAGCCGAAGGCTGCGGTGAAGGAGGCCAGCATCTGAAGGATCAGGAGCAGCCAGAAGCCCAGGTGCGGGGCTGGGGCCTGCTCTAGGGGCAAGCTAAAGACCAGGGAGATGAGCCAGACCGAGAAGGACGCACTACCCAGGAGCAGGGCAACATAGGTGAGGCGGGAGATACCGGAGGAAAAATCCATGCGGGCTATTTCTAGCATGCCGGTGACCAGGGGGAAACCCGGCACCAGGTAGAGAATCGAGGATATAAAGCCCACCAGGTGGTTATCCGCGATGAGACCGGGGGCGATGAGCGCCGACATGACTCCCACATAGATACCGGCTGAGAGCAGGCCACAGAGCATCCAGACCGCCATATGGTTGAGACCCCGGTGGGCGAGGGTGGAGCGTAGGAGCTGGCCGGCGAAGGCCGCGATGAGAACGACTGAGCATTCAATGACCCCGCCCCGGTTGAGGAAGGCGAAGGCTGCACAGGCTAGGGCTGCAGCGAGAGCTAGGAGCCAGGGGGTGTAGAGAGGTTTTTCTTTCTCAATGCGGGTGAGCGTTGCGTCAGCTAGAGCTAGGTCGATGCGTTCGGGCAGGGACGAGACGAAGTCGCTGAGCAGGTCGATTTTGTAGGCGGAGATTCCCTTGACGCGGGTTTCTGCAATTTCGGTGCGGAAGTTGCCGCCAGAGTAGGCGGTGGTGGAGAGTTCGGTGAAGTGGACCTGGGCGTGGTGTTCTTCAAGTCCTACGGCTTTGGCCAGGCGGGACATGGAGGTTTTGACGCGGTAGGCGCTGGCTCCAGATTTCATGAGGAGCAGGCCTAGCTTGAGGACGACCGCTGATTGGGCTACCAGTTCTTTGTGCTGGTTGCGGGTGGAGCCGAGGTAGATGCTGTTGGTGGGCGCGGGCTCGTTCACGGTCATCCTTGCGGTTGTGGTGTATCTGCTTCTTTAAATCTAGTAGGGGGAGGGCAGAAAAGGACGCCGGTGGGCAGGTGACGGTGCTCAAGGCACCTACCTGCCTACCGGCGTTCTGACGGAGCCTTCACGCTACCTGAACCTTAGTCGGTGCGCACCGGCCAGGCGCCGCTGACGTCCGCCTGCTTGCCAATGCGGTTGAAGTAGTCTTGCAGCTCGGCTGCCTGCTCGGCCGCCCAGGTAATCTGCTGCTCGTGCAGGGCTGTAGCAGGCTGTTCGATCTCTTCGTATTCAAAGCTCATAGCCGTCAGCAGGCGCTCAGCTGCCAGGGCGTCGTCCTTCGAGGTGTGGGCGTTTTCCAGCTCCACGCTGTATTCGCTGGCCAGCACTTCCAGGGTGCGCTTGCCCTTCTTGAACTTGTGCACGTGCTTATTGATAACCAGGGGGTCAAGCACGGGGTAGCAGGTCAGCGGCGGGTATCCGTAGCGAGCCAGCTCAAAATGCAGCACCGAGAAATCGTAGGCAGCGTTGAAGGCGATGACGGGAACACCGTCGGCAAAGAGACCGCCCAGAGCCATAGCCACCTCGTAGGCAACCTGCTGGGCAGGCTTGCCGTGCTCGCGGGCGTACTCGGTGGTGATGCCGTGAATAGCGGACGCCTGCTCAGGAATCTCAACCCCGGGGTCAGCTAGCCATTCCCCGGCGCGCAACACCTCGCCGTCCGGAGAAACCAAGACCAAAGAAGCCGTGACGATACGGGCAGTCTTAGGGTCGATACCGGTTGTCTCAAGATCGAAAGTGGCGCGGGGAAGCTCGGTCCATGAAGTCATACCTTCGATAGTAGCGACAGAACCTGCACTACAAAAATATTTGAGGCAGGTGGCGCCCAGGCTCTTAAAATGTCAGCCACCTATGATGAACTTGGAATACAGTGAGAACCTCGACCACGACAAAAGATGGGGAGTGCACGGTGATACACGAGCAGCTAGAGACTCAGGGCGATACCTTGCTTCTGGGCGCGCCCGGCAGCGGCAAAACCCAGGCCCTACTAGAAGTAGCTACCGCATTCATTGAGCAGGGTAAAGACCCTGCCCGTCTGCTGGTGCTCACCCCCTCACGCGTCAGCGCAACCAGATTCCGAGAAGCGCTCTCAGCCCGTATCACCGCAACAGTCTCAACCGCCCCGGTGCGAGCTTGGCAGGCTTACGCCTTTGATCTGCTGCGACGGGCCCATATCGAGGGTTACCTACCCCACCTGGACTTCACCCCCAAGCTCCTTTCAGGCCCTGAGCAGGACGTCCTGATTAAAGAACTCCTCGACGGCCACCGCAGCGGCGAAGGCTCTGGCATTATCTGGCCCGATGACCTCCGTGAAGCCCTTGAAACCCGCGGTTTCCGCCACGAGGTGCGAGACTTTTTCGATCGCATGGCCGAATACGACCTCACAGCCTCAGCAGTTACAGACCTAGCGCAGCGCTTCGACCGCCCCGAGTGGCGGGCCCTGGCTAAGCTCTACACTGAATACCGCCAGGTGCGCGCCCTCCGCGCCCCGCATGCCTTCGACCCCGCAGCCCTTATCCACGAGGCCACCAAGACCCTGCTAGCCCACCCCGATTTTCTGAGTGCAGAACGCGCCCGCTTTGACCTGGTGCTCATTGACGACGTGCAAGAACTCACTCCCTCTATCTACCGGCTACTGGCTGTTCTGACCGGCAGGTCAGCAGAGTATTTGCGTACCACAGCTAGCAACTCACTGGCCTCTGTCACCGAAGCCGAATCACCAGACCTGGACGGCCTTCTTGCCTCGGGCCCGGCAGCGGTTATGACCTGCTGCACCGATACGGTCGTGCAGGGCTTCCGCGGAGCCAGCCCCCAGCTGGCAGCCAGCCTCCCCGACATCTTCCCCTCTCTCGTTACAGAAGAGCTCACCACGAGCTGGCGCATGGCACCTGTTATCGCCGAGCGCTGGGCAGAACTAGCCTCCCGCCTACCCGTTGTGCCCCGGGCAGCCCACCGGCGCGTCCTTACCCCCGCCCCGCAGGCGCCCAGCGAAGAAGCCCTCCTGCCGGTCGGGGACGACGGCGCCCTGCTAAACCCCGCAAAAGCAGCAGAACCAGACCCCGAGGTGCAGGGCCTGGTTGTAGAAACCCCCCAGCAGGAAAACCAGCTGCTAGCCCAAATGATTCTTGAAGACCACCTCTACCGGGGCAGGGCCTACCAGCGTAGCGCTATTATCGTGCGAAACGGCTCAGACGTCACCCGGCTCAAACGAGCCCTCATTAACCTGGGTGTTCCCGTACAAACAGCAGCCTCCATCACCCCCGTGCGCGATGAACCTGCCGCCCGCCCCTTCCTCGATGCCCTGGGGCTAATCCTGCACACCCGGCGTCTACGGGCTACAGAGCGGGCCACGAGCCCTCACGCTGCAGAGACAGAGCTTTCAACTACCCAGCAAGCAAACACCTGGGGCCTGGGCGCTGATACTGCGGTTTCCCTGCTGACCTCCCGCTTGGGCGGGGCCTCGACCATGGACGTGCGTCGTTTACGCCAGCGTCTCCGCGCCGAAGAACTGCGCGCCGGGGGCACCCGCGACAGCGATGCCCTCCTAGTTGAAGCCCTCGTCAACCCCCAACTACTGCCCACCGGCGAAAGCAGCGCCGCTGCCCGCCGCCTGGGCCGGGTACTCACCGCAGGCGATAAAGCCCTCAACCAGCCCGGCGCTACCGCCGAAACCGTCCTCTGGGCACTCTGGGAGGCCTCAGAACTTGCCCCCCTCTGGAAAGCCCAGTCCCTCTCAGGCGGTGCAGGAGCCGACCGCGCCGGGCGAGACATCGACGCCATGATAGGCCTGTTTGAGGCAGCCGAACGCTACACCGACCAGATGCCAGGAGCCACCGCCGAACAGTTCTTGGCCTACATCGATGCCCAAGACCTACCCATGGATACCCTGGCAGAGCGCACCAACCACCGCGACGCCGTAGAAATCATGACCCCCGCTCTCGCCGCAGGGCGCGAATGGGACACCGTCTACATCGCCGGCCTGCAAGACGGCACCTGGCCGAACACCACCGTCCGCGGCTCCCTACTGGGAACCCTCGACCTTGTGGACGCAGCTACCGGGCGCCTGGATACAAACGGACGCAATAACGGTGGGGGAGTAGCTCCCGGCTATTCGCTCCTTGAACGCCTACGCTCCAACCGTTTCGACGAGTTCCGTATGTTCGCCACAGCAACCTCCCGAGCCCGCTCCCGGGTAGTCTGCACCGCTGTATCTTCTGCAGCCCAGGCCCCCAGCGAGCTGCTCGATATTTTTGCCCCGGCCCCCGGCGGCGAGCGGCCCCTCACCGAGGTCCGCCGCCCCATGACCCTGCGCTCGCTGGTTGCCGAACTGCGCCAGTGGTCAGAAGCCCAGCATATTTCACCGGCGAAAGCCGATGCTGCTGCCCGCCTGCTGGGCCGCCTCGCTGACCCTGAGCAGACCTCCGGGCTGAACCTACCCGGTGCCCACCCCCGCTCCTGGTGGGGACTGCTGCCCCTGTCCTCACAGGCCCCGGCCTTTGAAGGGGACGGGCCGGTTCCGGTATCGCCGTCTCAGATTGAAAAGATTCACCGCTCGCCCCTCGACTGGTTTGTAGCTGCCTCCCGTGCTGAAGCTGCCACCGACGCCTCGCGATCGCTGGGCACTCTCATCCACGCCATTTGCGAAGATATGCCCGATGGGAACGGAACCGACCTGCGCGACGAGCTCCACCGCCGTCTACCCCAGCTAGGGCTCCCCAAAACCTGGGAGAGCCAGAAGATGGTGGAGCGGGCCGAGGGCATGCTCCAGAAGTTCGCCGACTACGTGCGAGACCTCAAGGGCAAAGGACGCTCCCTGGTGGGCGTCGAAGGTTCCTTTAGTGTGCTGGTGCCCGGCCCCGCCAAGGACGCCCTGCTGTCGGGGCGTGTGGACCGCATCGAAGTAGACCAGGTAGGGCGCTTTATCATCATCGATCTGAAGACCGGTAAGAGTAAGCCCAGCAAGGCAGACCTTGAACAGCACCCACAGCTCGCTGCCTATCAGGTTGCTCTAGAAGCCGGTGCAGGCGCCCTGATGCAGCAGGCCCTACAGCACGATGCCCTAGCCCAGAAAGAGGGTGAGCAGCCAGCGAAGCCGCAACCGAACCAGGTGCCGGTACTCGATGGGCTCCACGAGCTTTCTGGCGGTGCCCTGCTTCTACAAATTGGTGGGACCACGAAGAGCTACTCCGAGCAGGAACAGGCCCCTCTGACCGCTGAAAGTACCTGGGCCGTTGAACTCATCAACCGGGCTGCCGAACTGATTGCAGGGGAGCACCTGCAGGCTCGGCATACCGCAGGTGGCCCCTTTGGCATCGGCTGTGCCCTCCCCGATATTTGCCCCATCTGCTCACGGGGCCGCGCTATCACCGTCCGCCCCGCCCAGTAAAGGCAGAATCATGACTGAACAGAAGCCAGCAGAAACCTTTCTCAGCCCTGAAGATATTGCAAAAGCCCTGGGCCGCCCCCTACCCACAGCGGAGCAATCTGCCATTATCAGCTCCCCGCTGGTACCCCGCCTGGTCGTAGCGGGAGCAGGCTCGGGTAAGACCGCCACCATGGTGGACCGTGTGGTGTGGCTGGTTGCAAACGGGCTTGTGCGCGCCGACCAGGTACTGGGGGTGACCTTCACCCGCAAGGCCGCCGGTGAACTGCGGGAGCGTATGCGCTCCCGCCTTGAAGAGCTCCGCCGCCAGGGGCTCGTGCGAGAAAACCCTGATCAAGGCGCGGACGGAGTTACGAGCGACCCCACCATCTCCACCTACCACTCCTACGCTAATACGCTGGTGCAGCAGTACGGGCTTCGCATCGGCGTAGAAGACGATGCCCAAATGCTGGGTGGCGCTCAAACCTGGCAGCTGGTTGCCCAAATCGTGGAGCACTATGAGGGCAAGCTGCCTGAAAAAGACGTCGCTAAATCAACCATGGTGGAAGCCATCATCAAACTCTCGTCCGAGTGCGCTGAACACCTGGTAAGCCCCGATGCTGTTATCGACTGGTGCACAGAAACTCTGAAACAGGTAGATCACCTGGGTAAGCCCACGGTTAAGGGGGCTACCACTGAACAACGAGCCCTGGTGCAGGGGCTACAACTGCGTATTTTTTACGCTGAGCTGGTCAAACGCTATTCGTCCATCAAAGAACAGATGCAGGTGATGGACTACGGCGACCTCATCGCCAAGGCTGCCCACATCGCGAAGACCGTACCTCAAGCTGCGCAGACAGAACGGGAACGCTTTAGGGTGGTGCTGCTGGACGAATTCCAAGATACCTCCCATGCCCAGATGCAGCTCTTCTCCGATCTGTTTGGGGCAAAAGCAGATGCCCCTGCCCACCCCGTGATGGCGGTGGGCGACCCCAAGCAGTCTATCTACGGCTTCCGCGGAGCTTCTGACGGCCAGCTCTTTAGCTTCTACGACTACTTCCCGGCAGAAGACCGTACCGCCAGCTACCTCACTGTGGCCTGGCGAAACGACACTTCTATCTTGGCGGCTGCTAACCGGGTAGCTGAGCCCCTGAGCGTAAGCCCCGACTGGGTTCAACGAACCCACACCATCGAGGTGCCGCCCCTGGTCGCGCGCCCCAACCCCACTGCGGGGCGGGTGCTGGTAGGGGAGTACCTTACCGACCTGCAAGAAGCCCGTGCCCTTGGCCAGATGATTGCTGAGCAACGCTCTAGCTTTGCTGGCCGCCCGCTCTCCGACATGCCGACCATGGCCGTCCTCTGCAAAAAACGGGCCATGATGGAACCCCTGCAAGAAGCCTTCGACGAGCTGGGCGTCCCCTACCAGGTAGTAGGTCTGGGCGGTCTGCTCGATACCCCCGAAATCGTAGATCTGGTGGCGGTACTCCGAGTGCTGAGCGACCCCGGCCGTTCAGATGCGCTCATGCGCATACTGGCTGGCGCCCGCTGGCGGCTCGGCTTATCTGACCTGCTAGCCTTTGGCGAGTGGGCAGAAGCCCTTAAACGCCAGCGAGAACTTGAAATCAGGTTTGGCATTACAGCCCAGGCCGCTGCCCTGCGCGCCGAACAGGAAATCCTCGACGAGGTTGAGGGCCTGAGCGAAGCCGCTGAACGCGGTGCCACCAGTGCGAGGGACCTAAAGGACGCTGGTGAGCAGGTGCCCGCGTCCGCTGAAGACTACCGGCGCCTGCTCCAGGCTGCCGCCCCCGACGTCACCGACGGAGCCTCCCTGATTGAGGCGCTCGAAAACCTGCCACAGGAGGGCTGGGTCTCAGCCCGCAGCGGCCGGTCCATCAGCGCCGAAGGCTTGAAACGACTTCAGGCCGTATCGAGGGAACTGACCTACCTGCGCCAGTTCACCGCCGATGACCTCACCACCCTCATCAGCGAAATCGAGCGCACCCTCCTGCTCGATATCGAGCTAGCTGCCCGCCCGGGGGCACACGCAACATCGGCCCGCAGACACCTTGACGCCTTCTACGATGTGGCCGCTACCTACGAGTCCACAGCTCCCCGCGTGAACGCCCTGCTCTTGGCCGCTGCCAACGGCCAGCCCCTGGAAGAGGGAGAAGCCGGCGTCCGCTTTGCCCTCAGCGCCACCGGCGCCTCGGCATCGGGAATTAGCGGCTTCTTAGCCTGGCTCGATGCGGCAGCCCAGCAGGAAGCCGGGCTCGAAATGGCAGCAGAGACCCCCCGCCACGACGCGGTGCAGATTCTTACCGTGCACGCTTCAAAGGGGTTGGAGTGGGACCAAGTGTATATTCCGGGCATGGCTGCCGGAGACTTCCCCGATGCTAAGGACGAGCGATGGACCAAGCAGTCGGACACCCTGCCCTGGCCCCTGCGCGGGGACGCCGCCTACCTACCCGGCTGGCGGTCAGACTTTGATCATTTGCAGGATCTCGGTGGTTTCATGGCCCAGCTCTCGGAGCAGGCGGTAGAACACCGCACCCTGGAAGAGCGCCGTCTGGCCTACGTGGGGTACACCCGTGCCAGATCCCTGCTCGTTCTGACTACCTCGGCCTGGAAGGGAACCACGGCTAAGCCCCGCCTCATGTCTGATTTTGTCGCCGAGTTGCTCGATGCCCCGGTTGAGTTAGCTGAAATTCTGAGCGATCTTGACCCTGAGCAGGTAGGCACCGTCAACCCCCAGTCAGCCACGATTACCACTGCCCTCTGGCCCTTCGACCCCTTCGACGGGCCCCACCAGATGACCTGGACCTCCCTTCAGGAACTCGAAGCAGCAGGCCCTGCACCCAGCCCGAACGAGAGCAAACAGGGCAACCTAACAGGGCTCAGCCCCCGCCAGGTAGTCGAGCGTGCAGCCCAGAACGTGCTGCGCGGTGGGCTTGAGGCAGATGTGCTAGCTGAAGCTCTCGCTGCCCTCCCCGACCCCACCCCGGAGCAGGCCCAAGAGGCACGAGACGCTATCGAAGACTGGCAGGAAGAAACCGACCTGCTCCTGAGCCTGCTGGCCGCACCCGCGGAAAACAGCTCCTTCGAGCTACCCGGTCACCTGTCAGCCTCCCTGCTCGTCAACCTGGTCAAAGACCCCCAGGCCGTCATCGATAACATGCGACGCCCCATGCCCCAAAAGCCGGGTATCGCGGCCCGCCAGGGAACCATCTTCCACAGCTGGGTTGAAGACCACTTCGGCACCAGCGGCATGCTCGACATGGACGAAGATTTCGATGACGACAGCACCGAAGAAGAGCTCAATATTCCGGCCCTGCGAGAGAACTTCCTCGCCAGCGACTGGGCAAGCCGTGAGCCCTGGGCCCTGGAATACCCCCTTGAAACTCCTCTGGCTGGGATCACTGTACGCGGCCGTATCGACGCTATCTTTACTCGGGTAGACGGGGACGGCGCAACTATCTGGCAGCTGGTGGATTGGAAGACCGGGCGCCCCCCGCGTACCAAGAAGGAGCTGAAGGAGCGCTCAGTGCAGCTCTCCCTCTACCGCCTGGGCTTTGCCCGCTTGCAAGGGGTGCCCGAAGAAAATGTAGAAGCCCACTTCTTCTATGCCTCCACCGGAGAGAGTATCGAAGTTACCAACTTCTCCACCCGGGCAGAGTTAGAGAAGGCTGTAGAGCGAGCAGCTCAGCTGGCTGGTTGAATCGCCCCAACAGCTCGTAACTCGGCTTCAAGATGATCCAACATAGAAACAGCTTCTGAGATCATTACCCTATCCTCTAGCTCAACCCCGCGGATGAGCCATTGGGCCAAACCGAATTCAGCATAGAGATTAGCTCGTGCTTCGAGGTTACGGTCGGGTTCCTGGGGCATTTCTTCCCGGTAGCTTGCGAAGACGCGCTCTCTAAAGAGGGGGTCTTCGCAGGCGTAAAGCCAGGCAAAGTCAGCAGCGGGGTCTCCCACGCAGACTTCTGACCAGCCGGTGATTTCAACAATTTTTTTCTGGTCAAGCACGAGGTTATCTTCGTTGAGGTCCCCGTGAATGACGCGGGGGCGGAAGTCCCACATCACCGTGTTGTTGAGTTGCTGCTCCCAGCGGGTGAGCAACCCGGAGGGCACCTTACCGGTGGCTACAGCCAGGTCCAGCTCTGCAAGCCTGCGCTCGCGGACCTGCTGGCCGGTGTAGACCGGTAGATCGGCGTCCTCAACGATGGTGGTGGGGAAAACGTGAATGGTAGCGATGTGGCGGGCAATCTCGTCCGCAATATTGGGCTGGCCCTCGCGGGTTCGGTGGGAGAGGTCCGCTAAATCGTCGATGTCGTAGTGGGAGCCGGGGTTGTGGGTGTAGATGAAGGCCTGCCGCCCGTCGAGGGGAACGGTACCCACAATGGTGGGTACGAGGAAGGGCAGGCGGGCGCGGAGCCCCGGCGTGAAAGACTGGAGAATGACGTGTTCCGCTTCGAGGCGCACGCTCGCTTCGGGGTGCTTGGGGGCACGGACGCGCCAGCGCTTGTCGGCTGAGTCAATGATGATGGCTGAGTCGAAGTCGAGGGCGTCGTCGGCTGAGGGGAGGGCGGCTACGGGGTAGAGCCCGGGGACCCCAGCTGATACGATGGCGGCAAGTTGAAGCGGTGTTGAAGTCACACTTTTAAGGGTACAAGAGAAGTTGGAACGAACCCGATATGAATGCTGAAAATATGACTAATCTGTCGGCATCTAGTTCGCAGGACGATACGGACGCAGCACCCGGCGTGGGCGGGCAGGGCTGGTTTTCGCCCCTGGGGCGGTTACCGCTGACTACTGACCGGGTGCGAACCAGCGGCGCCGTGCGGGAGCGTCCAGGGTTCTTCGCTCACCTGGGGCAGGCCCTGACGGGCGGGCAAGACACCACAGATAGAACACCCAGCGACCTTTACCCCTGGCTTCTTAGCCCCGCCCTGCTGGCAGTTGACCGGGGCAAGGTGCTGGTTCACCAGACCGGCCAGGGGCTAGAACCGTTGGACCTAGCGCAGGTTTTTGATCTGCATACTGAAGCTGTACTCGACTACACGTCCCGCGACCGTCACCAGCACCCAACCCTCATCTTCGCAGGAAGCCGGGTAGCGGCGTCCGCACCTACACAGAAGGGGGAGACAACCGAACAACCCGTGCTCGTAATCCTGGCTGACTTTGACCGCTTCTTAGACCTGGGAGAATCACCCCTGAACCTCCAGGGCTTTGAAAACCAGGAGCAAACCCTCGCTGAGGTGGTAGCTGCCCGCTCGGGCGGCGAGTGGGTGAACATACGCGACTACGCTGCCTTCGCCTATGAGGGGCAGGGAGCAGCCTTCGCCTGGGGCGAGGTGCTGGCGGCTGCGGCGTCCTTGAGCGCCTGGCATGCATCCTCTGGTTATGATGCGCGGACGGGCACCCCCACCTTCGCTACCCGCGGCGGCTGGGTGCGGGTTACCGAAGAGGATAGAGAGCTCTTTCCCCGCACAGACCCCGCCGTTATCACAGCCGTTACCGCTGAGTTTGGGGGTGAGAGCAAGATTCTGCTGGGACAGGCGCGGGCCTGGGGAAAAGGGCGCTTTTCTACCTTTGCCGGGTTTGTTGAGGGCGGTGAAGCCCTCGAAACCGCTGTCCTGCGCGAGGTCTACGAGGAATGCGGCGGGCTGGTTACTTCACTGAAGTATCTGGGGTCGCAACCCTGGCCCTTCCCCAGGTCGCTGATGTGCGGTTATCTTGCTGAAATCTCCAATCCCGACCAGGTTGAAGCTGACGGGGCTGAGATTGAGGAAATCCGCTGGTTCAGCCGATTAGAGCTCCTTGATGCCCACCGGTCAGGCGCTGTGCAGCTGCCCGGGCCGAGCTCTATTTCCCGCCGCCTGATTGAGTTCTGGCTGGGGCAGCCCCTGGGCCCTGCTGGGCGGTAGACTAGATAGCTGGCGTGGCCGCGCGCGGCCAGCAAGAACATACGAGGGTAGGGGAGAAGCACCATGATTCACGATAAGCTCAGGGCCCAGCCCATTACCCTGTCTGCCCCCAACCCCGAGACTATCCTTGAGGGGCTTGACCCCGAACAGCGTCGGGTGGCTACCGAATTGGCCGGGCCCATGTGCGTGATGGCAGGTGCCGGTACCGGCAAGACCCGGGCCATCACCCACCGCATCGCCTACGGTATCGCCATCGGTCGCTACAACCCACGAGCCGTCCTGGCTCTCACCTTCACCAACCGGGCAGCCGAAGAAATGAAGGTGCGCCTGCGCCAGCTGGGTGCCGCCGGGGTTGTAGCCCGTACCTTCCACTCAGCCGCTCTCGCCCAGCTACGCTATTTCTGGCCCCAGGCCATCGGTGGAGCCCTGCCCGAGATTATCAAGAACAAGTCCCAGTTCATCATCGAATCAGCCCGCCGCCTAGGGCTGGCTACCGACCGGGCCATCGTGCGCGACCTCGCCAGCGAAATCGAGTGGGCTAAGGTTTCCATGCTCACGGCCGACTCCCTCATGCCCCACCTGGCTCACCGGGAGCTGCCGGCAGATATCAGCCCCATCGACATGGTGCGCCTGCTACGTACCTACGAGGAGCTGAAGGACGAGCGCAACGTCATCGACTTTGAAGATATCCTGCTGCTGACCGTTGCCATCATCGAAGAAAATCCCGATATTGCCGCTCAGATTCACCAGCAGTACCGCCACTTCGTGGTCGATGAGTACCAGGACGTCTCCCCCCTGCAACAGCGCCTACTGGATGCCTGGCTAGGGCGCCGCGACGACCTGTGCGTGGTAGGCGACGCCTCCCAGACCATCTACTCTTTCGCCGGTGCAACCAGCCGTCACCTGCTCGAATTCCGCACCCGCTTTGAGGGGGCGACCGTGGTCAAGCTGGTGCGTGACTACCGCTCCACCCCGCAGGTGGTCGACCTAGCCAACCGCCTACTAGCTGCCCGCCGTCAGATGCCCGATTCCACCCGCTACTCCTGGGCCCCGCCCCTGCAGCTGGTCTCCCAGCGCGAGCCCGGGGCTAAACCCGAGTGGTTTGAGTACGCCGATGACGAGCAAGAAGCAATCGGTATCGCTGAAGACATCAAGGACCTCATCGACAAAGAGGGCGTCCCGGCAGCCGATATCGCCGTGCTCTACCGCACCAACTCCCAGTCAGCTGCCCTGGAACAGGCCCTCACCGACGCCGGAATCAACTATCAGCTGCGCGGCGCAGAACAGTTCTTTGACCGCCCCGAAGTCCGTGCCGCCATCAGCATGCTCCAGGGCGCAGCCAAGGGCGCTGAAGCTACTGACAGCGTCACCCAGCTTGTGCGAGATAACCTCAAAAACCTGGGCTGGTCAGCCAAAGCCCCCCAGCGTTCCGGCCAGGAACGAGCCCGCTGGGAGTCCCTTGAAACCCTGGTGTCCCTTGCCGACCGCCTCGCCGACGAGCGCAGGCAAGCGCGGGAGCGGGCGTCCGCTAACGGCGCCACCGACCTGCCCCCCGAATTCACCCTCTACGAGCTGGTTGCCGTGCTCATCCAGCGCTCCCAGCACCGCGATGCCCCCTCCCTCAACGGCGTCACCCTCGCATCCCTGCACGCAGCCAAGGGCCTGGAGTGGGAGGCCGTCTTCCTCTGCGGCCTCAACGAGGGCCTTATGCCCATCTCCTTCGCCCAAACCAGCGACGAGGTAGACGAAGAACGCCGTCTCTTCTACGTCGGTATCACCCGCGCCCGCTCCTACCTGACCCTCAGCTGGTCGCGCTCGCGAACCCCCGGCGGAAGGGCTGGGCGCAAACGCTCCCGCTTTATCAACGACATTGCTCCCAAGGGGGTCTAGTGGCTATTTCGCGTGAGATTCTGCCGGCAACGGCGTCCCGCCCCGAGATTGAGGTGGTGCGCTCTACCCGCCGCACCCGCACGGTGCAGCTAGCTCCACCGAACCAGAGCGGACGCTTGCGCCTGATGGTCCCTGCTGCCACTACAGCTGAGGAAGTCGAGGGCTACCTTGCCCGTCTGCTTCCCAAGATTGAGGCCCGTCGGGCCCGCAAAGACGCCGGTGCCCAGCGGGGTGCCCGTGATGAGTTTTTGCGGGAGCGGGCAGACTATCTGCGTGCTACTTACCTGCCCGAAGCCCCAGAGCCGGTGTCGATTCGCTGGGTGACCAACCAGAAACAGCGCTGGGCTTCTGCCACGGCAGCCGAGCGCACTATCCGCATCTCGCATACACTTCAGGGCGCACCGGAGTACGCCCTGGATTCAGTGATATTTCACGAGCTCTGCCACTTTCTAGAGCCCAACCATTCACCGGCTTTTAGAGCCCTTGAAGCCCGCTACCCCCACCTTGAGAAAGCTCGGGGTTTCTTGGAAGGCGTCAACTTTGGGCAGAAAAAACAAGCAGAGGGTGCCTGAAAGAAGGGGGTCTAGGGAAGATGTTTCCCTAGACCCCTGTCTGTTATTCCTTGTCCTTGCCGTCGGTTCCCTCAGAGGGTTCGTCGTAGCCACCCGCTAGAAGCTTTTCGAGGGCTGCGTCGAATTCGTCCTCGCTGGCGTTGAGAAGGGCCCGGCGGGAGGTGAAACCTGCGGGGTCGTCCAGGTCTTCGCCGGTGGGTAGAGTTTCGGGGCCTTCCCAGAGCTGATCGCGGGCTTCGAAGCCATGGTTCTCTTCATAATGACGCCAGAAGGCAAGGGCCTCGCGCATTTTGCGGGGGCGAAGCTCAAGGCCAACCAGCTGCGAGAAGGCGTGTTCGGCGGGTCCGCCGGTGGCGCGACGGCGGGCCATAGTCTCAGCTAGCTGCGGGGCCATGGGCAGGTTTTTAGTTGCTTGTTCGGTAATGAGGCTGACCCAGCCTTCGATCAGCGCCAGTAGAGTTTCGAGGCGATCAAGAGCCAGCTGCTGGTCTTCCGTCAACTGGGGCTTGAACATGTCGCCGGCAAAGGCGTCCATCATGGCCTCGGGGTTTGAGGGGTCAAAGTCAATGTCGTTTGCGGCCTGCTGCATACGTTCAATATCCACGCGGATACCGCGGGAGAAGCGTGTGATCAGGTCGATGATATCTTCACGCAGCCAGGGGTTGGTTTTGTGCAGGCGAATCAGGGCCGCTTCGCGCACAGCCAGGTAGAGCATAACTTCCTGGGCAGGAATTTCAAGCCCTTCTCCGAAGGCAGCGATACCGGAGGGCAGCAGGGCAGAGCGCCCTTGAGCCAGCGGGATGCCGATATCGGTGGAGGAGACGACTTCTTCGGCGAGCTTGCCAATAGCCTGGCCCATCTGCATGCCGAACATCATGCCACCGAGACCAGCAAAGAGGTTGCCACCGCCTAGCATACCTACCATGTCTTCGGGCATCTGCTGCTGGATCGATGAGGTCATGGCTGCTGAAACTTCTTCTGCAACAGGGCCAGCGATATCTTTCCAGGTAGCAAAGGAGTTTTCAACCCACTCGGCCTTGGCCCAGGCCTCAACGCCGAAGGAAGGACGCTCGAAGACAGTGACGGGGTCAAGCCAGAGATCTGCTAGGGCTGCGGCATCACGGACGGCGCCTACCTGGGTGGATGTTACAGAGGGATCCTCACCCATGGTCAGTACCTGGCGGGCGTGCTGCTTGGCCATGTCCCAGTTAACGGGGTCGTCGCTGGGCTGGGCGTTCATCATGGAGTTCACCTGGGCGAAGATGCCTGAGAGCATGGAAGGGTCTAAGGGGATACCCATGTTTTTAAGGGCATCAGCATCGAAGCCTGCGGCCCCGTTCATAGCTGACGGATCAAACCCCTGCTCTTGGAGCTTCTTGAGGAACTCTTCCAGGGGGTCACGGCCAGCTGAGTCGTAGGGGTTGTTGGTCACGTTCTGCCTCGTTTCACTTGGGGGCTGCGGCGCCCGCTGCTCCTGTTTCTCCCTAGCCTACCGACCGGAGCGCCTGCCCCGGGGGCTTTTAGCCATGAGCCAAGTGGGAATTTGCTGGGGAGTGGGCTGGGCTGGGCGATTTTGCTAGTAGGCTAGTCCTATGGTTTTTTCGAAGAGGGACAATGCAGGTACCCGCCCCCGTGAACGCAGGGCTGATATGCGTACGGTCAGTGCTGTGGGCGCTTTGGGGCTGTCGATGCTTTCTTTGGTAGTTCCGGTTGATTTTGTGACTGAGTCTCCCGGCCCCACCTTCAATACAATTGGTGAGTTTAACAGCAAGCCACTCATTGAGATTGAGGGTGCTCAAACCTACCCGGTCAGCGGCAACCTCGATATGACCACTGTTTCGGTTGCCGGTGGTCCTAATTCATCCCTGTTCGCGGTTGAGGCTCTTGCCACCTGGCTAGAAGACTCAACAGCTGTGTTGCCCAGCGACCTCATCTACGATCCCTCAGTAACCAGCGAGCAGGTCACCGCGCAGAACACTGCCGATATGACCAACTCCCAGGAGGTAGCTCAGGCGGCTGCCCTCACCCAGCTGGGTATCGACTATACCGAAATTTTAACGGTGTCAGGTGCCGTTGAGGGTGGCCCCAGCCAGGGCATACTCCAGGAGGGCGACGTAATTACCGCTCTCAACGGTGAGCCGCTGGCAAGCTACACTGACCTGACCGAGCGGGTGAACGCGTCCGCCGGGCAGCCCGTCACCCTCACCGTGACCCGCGACGGCAGCGAGCAGGACGTCACCGTCACCCCCTCCTACAACGAGCAGGGGCAGCGCTACGTGCTGGGCCTCTACATTGCCCGGTCCTTTGAGTTCCCCATGACCGTTAACTACGGCCTCGAAGAAGTGGGCGGCCCGTCGGCCGGCATGATGTTTGCCCTGGGTATTATCGATGAGCTAACCGAGGGCGAGATGACCGGCGGAATTCACTTTGCTGGAACCGGCACCATCGACGCGGACGGAACCGTAGGCGGCATCGGCGGCATTGAACAAAAGATGCGGGGAGCAGCGGACGCCGGTGCTACGGTTTTCTTGGCCCCGGCAGATAACTGCGATGAAGTGGTCGGTAACGTGCCTCGGCGCCTGAACGTCATCAAGGTATCAACTTTGAATGAGGCGGTAGATGCGGTCACCCGCATCGGCCAGGGTGAAGACCTCTCAACCTTCCCCACCTGTTCCTAAGGGGCGGAGCTGGTCACCCCAGAGCTGAAATGCTAAGCCTACTCTCGAAACTCACAGCTTTCTTTGGCAAAATAGTGTCTTATATGTAGCGTCGCCCACTGTGCGGCGTCACCCACCACACAGGCCGCACCTTTTGCGGCAGACATGAAACACAACTGAAGGATACCCGTGAGTACCGGAAGCACCCCTCCCCGTTCATCATCACGCGCTCCTCAACGTAGAAACCGGCCGCTGACCGTGACCGTGGCAATCATTGCCGCCCTGGTCGTAGCCTTTGTTTTTGCAACCCAGGTGTACACCGACGTCCTCTGGTATGACCAGCTGGGCTACCTCAAGGTTTTCATCACCCAAAACCTGACCCGCGGTGCCGTCTTCCTGGTTGCAAGTATCGTTGTAGGTATCGCCGTCTGGGCCAGCCTCTTCTACGCCTATAGGCACGGCCAACTACAGACTCCCAGCCCTCGCCGTTCTGCTGGCCCCCGAGTGGATGCCAACGGCAACCCTGTGCCCGACCCCTACGGCGATATGCAGGACCTCTTCAACCAGAACATGGAGCGCTACCGCCAGGGTATTGAGCGCATGCGCAAGGTCCTTCTGATTGCTGTGCCGGTTCTCCTGGGCGCTTTCGTCGGTAGTGGGGCGATGACCCAGTGGGAGACCGTCCTGCTCTTCTTCCAGGGCGAAAGCTTTGGTACCACAGACCCCGAGTTCGGTCGCGACCTGGGCTACTTCATGTTTACCCTGCCCTTCCTCAATGTGGTGACCGGCCTGCTGAGCACCGCCATTATCTTCTCAGCGATGGCAGCCCTGGTAATGCATTACTTCTACGGCGGCATTGTAGTAGGGGAGCGCGGTATCACTACCACCGTGCACTTCCGCCGCCACATCGCAGTGCTCGGTGCCCTCTTCATTCTGCTGCGAGCCGTTACCCTGTGGCTGGCCCGCTACAACGCAACCCAGGACCAGTCTGGCTCCTGGGCCGGTGCCATGTACAGCGACGTCAACGCGATCATCCCGGTGAATGCGATTCTGGCAATCGCCTCCCTGCTGGTCGCTGCCCTCTTCGTTCTGGCCGCTGTGCGCGGGAACTTCCGTCTGCCCATCATCGGCACCGCCGTGCTAGTGATTGCTTCGCTGGTTGCCGGTGGTATCTACCCCTGGGTTGTACAGCGCTTCCAGGTCGTACCGAACGAACAGGCCGCAGAAGCCCCCTACATCCAGCGCAATATCGACGCTACCCGCGCCGCCTACGGCCTGGACCAGATCGAGGTTCAGAACTACGACGCCACCACCTCAACCGCAGCGGGTGCCCTGCGCGGTGAGAGTGAGACCATCTCTAACATCCGCCTGCTCGACCCCAACGTGGTCTCCGGTGCATTTGCCCAGCTGCAGCAGTTCCGCCCCTACTACCAGTTTGGGCAGAACCTCTCGGTTGACCGCTACACCATCGACGGAACAGAGACCGACACCGTTATCGCCGCCCGCGAGCTGAACCCCGACCAGAATGCCGGGTCTTCCTGGGTTAACCAGCACGTGGTCTACACCCACGGTTACGGCGTCATCGCCGCCTACGGCAACCAGGTTGAAGCCGACGGTAAGCCCAAGTTCATCCAGTCGGGTATTCAGGCAACCGGTGCAATTAGCGGTGACTACGAGCCCCGTATCTACTTCGGCCAGAGCTCACCCGACTACTCCATCGTGGGTGGCACCGCCGAGGACGAACCGCTAGAACTTGACCGCCCCCAGACGGCTGACGACGAAAGCGGTGCGGACGCCAAATACACCTTCAGCGGCAACGGCGGCCCCGTTATCGGCAACGCCTTCAACCGTCTGGCCTACGCCATCAAGTTCCAGTCCTCAGATATCTTGCTGTCGGACGCCGTCCGCCCCGAGTCCCAGATTCTCTACGACCGCGACCCCTCAGAGCGCGTGAAGAGGGTTGCCCCCTACCTGACCGTAGACGGCAACCCCTACCCGGCCATCATCGATGGCCAGGTGCTCTGGATCGTGGATGCCTACACCACCAGCAACCAGTACCCCTACTCGCAGGCAGCCCAGCTCGATAATGCAACCTCTGATTCAGAGACCGCATCCGGCGTAACCCAGGCCCTGCCCAGCCAGCAGGTCAATTACATCCGTAACTCGGTTAAGGCCACTGTAAACGCCTATGACGGCTCGGTTACCCTCTACGCTTGGGACGACCAGGACCCGGTGCTGAAGACCTGGCAGAAGGTCTACCCCGATACGGTGCGCCCCTACAGCGAGATGTCGGCTTCCCTGATTGAGCACGTGCGTTACCCGCAGGATCTTTTCAAGGTGCAGCGAGAGATTCTGAACGCTTACCACGTGACCAACGCAAGCAGCCTCTACAACGGGGACGACCGCTGGTCGATCCCCAACGATCCCACCAATGACAGCGGCCGCCCCCTGCCTCCCTACTACATGTCCCTGCAGATGCCGGGTGAAGACTCAGCTCAGTTCTCACTGACCACCAGCTTCATTCCCCAGCAGTCAGACAGCAACACCCGTAACGTCATGTACGGCTTCCTCTCCGCCAATGGCGATGCCGGTACCGGTAAGGACGGCGAAAAGGCTGAAGGCTACGGCAAGCTGACCCTGCTTGAGCTTCCCCGCTCGTCGGTTGTTCCCGGCCCCGGCCAGGCTCAGAACGTGTTCAACTCAGATACCGCTGTATCAACAGAGCTGAACCTGCTGCGCCAGGGTGCTTCTGATGTGATCAACGGTAACCTGCTCACCCTGCCCGTGGGCGGCGGTATTCTCTACGTGCAGCCGGTCTACGTGCAGTCCTCCGGTGACGCCGCCTACCCCTCACTGCGCCGCGTCCTTGTGGGCTTTGGCGAGCAGGTCGGCTTCGCCCCCACCCTGGAGGAAGCCCTGGACGAGCTCTTTAGCGGTTCCTCTGGTGCGGAAACCGCTGCCGATGCCGGTGTCGATGAAACCGAGGCCGCTCAGGCAGCTGACGGTACTGCGACCAGCACTGACAGCGCGAGCCTGACCGGCGCCCTGCAAGATGCCCGCAAGGCGATGCAGGACGCGGACGCCGCTATGAAGGCCGGCGACTGGGCCGCCTACGGTGAAGCCCAGACCCGCCTGAACGAGGCTCTGCAGCGCGCCATTGATGCTGAAGGTATCGAGGGTACTGCCACCACCGAGGCAAGCCCCAGCCCCTCACCCTCCAACTAGGAGTTAGGCTGTAGCAGGCTTAGGTAGATAAGGACGCCGCCTCCCGCACTCAGCGGGCAGGTGGCGTCCTTTTGTGTAGAGTGCATCACAAATGCCAGTTTTGGCTTGCGCTGTGTTGGTGAAGCGCGTATAGTTATATGAGTCGCCGCGGGGTGGAGCAGTTCGGTAGCTCGCCGGGCTCATAACCCGGAGGCCGCAGGTTCAAATCCTGCCCCCGCAACCAAATAAGTCGTCCCGTTCGGTATGAATCCGATCGGGGCGACTTTTTTTCTTGCCCTTTTCATCTTCCATATATTCGGAAGTGGGTACACGAGAGACTAGAAATGAGTCGCCTAGTAGCTCACTAAGAGAAAGATTTAGAATCCCGCCAATGCTCAGAAGTTCGTTCATTGTAAACGAAACCTCAGCGCGCATTTTGAGTGAGACATTAGCAGCGCTAATGCTAAGACGATTAGCGAGCTCCTTCTGGGATAGGCCTTCTCGGCTTAGGGCTGGCTTGATTTTGCGAGTTATAACTTGATTGACCCCAATTGATAGGGGACTAGGGGTTTATAACTGAGGAAGTAAAATAAAAAGAAACCATATCATTCCATGTCATGCAGAATGATATGGTTTCCTTGTCAAGTGGCGGAGAGCTCTAATCCTTGTTCCTGCCGATGTTCTTCTGTAGATATTCGAACCAGCCAAAAAAATTGAGCGCTAGTACGCAGGGTATTACATAGAGCAAGAGCCCTGTCCAGGAGAAGGTTATGTCCTCAGTGCTGTTTCTGACCAAGAGGTCTATGTTGAACTGGAGTCGTAGGAAGTAGATGAAAAGTCCTAGTGCTAGCCCAAAAATGTTCAATGGAACAAGGTGTTTCCAGAGGGTATCTTTCGAACGGGTTGTATTGCTCATTTATACTCTCAGATCTTTGCAAGCGTTGACGATAGCCGTGTAGCTTATGACACGTCCAAGGAGAAAACTCATTTCTTTGCCCCATCTTTCTGTAACTATGTCTTGCGTATTTTATTGGTCTTGGTTATTGAGGATTTCGCTCATTCCTTGTGCAAACTCGGTAACTCCACCTATTAAAAACGTAAGCCTCAAGAGTAAACGTCCTTGATGAAATCAGGGAAGGCTAGTTGTCTAGAGGTTCACTAGCATCGTGCTCATTGAGTACTTTGATAGTTGCTGCAACCGTGGTAGCTGTCAGTACTGAGATGCTTGCGCTCGCTGCCACCAGGGTTGTGGCTATCGGGGTAATTAAATGTCTGGAATTCATCACCATCGTTCACCTTTCCGCTTTAGTGTAGCAAAAATCTGTTTGTTTTTACCCACCCTTTTTTAGGTTGCATGATTGTGACGAAGGGTTGAGTTTCATTGTTTGAGCAGGTTCGTGACTTGAGTTGAACTTTTGTGATGTAAAACTTATTAAAAATTTAAATAATTAATGTGTGCAGTCGTACCTGAAATGCTTTACCGTGATACTTTTTAGTGTCACTCATTCGCGCCAGCTTTGGGCTCGCACCCCGTGAAGGCTGGCCATCACTGCAAGAGGAGCAACAAGTATGACTGTTGCCAATAGAAGAACCCTAACTCGCGGAGCTCTCTGGGCTGCGCCCGTCCTCCTGGCATCTGCTACGATTCCTGCCTATGCTGCCTCCCAGCTGGGAACCGCAAAGACAACCGCAGGCAAGTACTACCATATGGTTTCCACGACAACTCGACCACCGTCATGACCTATTTCGATGCCAACGGCAAGCAGACCTTCACCAAGAACACAGGTCCTTCCGGTATCTAGGTAGGCATTGCCTATCGTTAACTAGCTGTACACTGTGAGGGTGCTGAATTCTTCTTGGCACCCTCACTCGCATTTGTTTATTAGGGAACTCATGTCTAAATACACACCACGCCACGCCGCGCCCAAAAACACTGGCAAACGCCGGGCAACCGCCCTCTCACTCACCGCTCTGCTGGCCCTGAGCATGGCCCCGGCCAACGCAACTGACACCGCGCCCCTGACAGAAAACAGCCAGGCCGTACAAGAAGCAGAAGCGCTCATTCAAGAAGCCCTCACCAGTGAAGGCAGCAGCCCTGCAGTCATCTACAACGATGCCCCCGAAGCGCTCACTAGCGTAAACTTCTACGACGCTCCGGCCCAGCTGCCCACCGCTAACGGTGCCCTCATCAAGAAGGAAAACTTCACCTTCAAGGTCGACGCCAACAACGTCATCGCCCACCCCGTAGCCCAGGCCCAGCGGATTATGTACAAGTCCACCGACCATCTGGGTAACCCCGTGGCGGTCACCGGCACCGCGCTCACCACCACCAAGCGCTGGAGCGGCCCCGGCGAGCGTCCTATCATCGCCATGGCCCCCGGCACCCAGGGCATCGGGGACTCCTGCGCCCCCTCCAACCAGTTCGCAGCGGGAACCGAGTACGAGAGCCTGGTCGTTACCTCCTTGCTGAACGCGGGCTACAACGTCGTCATCACCGACTACATCGGCCTGGGCACCGCTGGCACCCACAGCTACCTCAACCGCGTTGACCAGGGCAATGCGGTGCTGGACGCTGCCCGCGCAGCTACCGCCGTTGACCTCGGCCTGGGTAGCGCTACCTCACCCATCGGTCTCTGGGGCTACTCCCAGGGTGGCGGCGCGGTGGCGTCCGCCGGTGAACTCCAGGCTAGCTACGCCCCTGAACTCAACCTCAAGGGTATCTACGCCGGCGCCGTCCCGGCTAACCTGCAGGCCGTTACCAGCTTCATCGACGGCGGTCTTTACACCGGTTTTTCCCTGATGGGCGTAGTAGGCCTGGCCGATAGCTACGGCATCGACCTGAGCCACAAACTCTCAGCCGAAGGGCAGGCTGCCCTTGAGACAGTGCGTGACCAGTGCACCCTAGACGCCGTCGGAACCTTTGGTTTCAAGAACACCCGCACCCTCACCGCCAGCGGCCAGACCCTGGCCCGCGAAATGACCACCGACCCCCAGGTCTCCCAGATCATGGCGCAGAATAACCTGGGACAGCAGGGGCGGCACCCCGACGTGCCAATCCTTATCGCATCCTCCTGGGGCGATGACGTGATCCCCTACCAGACCAACCGTCAGCTGGCTGCCAACTACTGCCAGCAGGGTTCTCGGGTCACCTTCTATACTCTGGCAGGTGTCACCCACGTTGCCGGTATTTTTGAAGGCATCCCCCGCGGTCTGATTTTCCTGGATCGTCAGTTCAAGGGGCTCTCCAGCATCAACTCCTGCTGGCAGTTCTAGCTTTTTATAAAACGTACATATAACAATAGGCCCGGGCAGGGCACTACTCCTGCTCGGGCCTATTGCACGTCTTTTTCAGGTGCCTCTCTCACAACTGAGAGGCTGACTCACGGTATAGGCTGCTCCTTACTCTCTGTTGATTAGATTAGATGGAAAAGAATTAGATACCTGCTGACAGATAGCTGACGACGCCCCAGGGGGAGGTTACGGTAACTCGATACTGAGTCTTAATGACTGCTCCGCTGGTGGTGGCGGTATCGCCGAAAGTAGCTGCCGGCATGCGGGTCATGAAAGACACCACGCTGGCACCGGCCTGACCGTTGGCAATGTTGCTCATGACCTCAATATCCCAGCTCCAGCCGTCGCGGCCGTCTGCGGTGGTGTAGTGGTTGCCGTAGCCCCAGGTATGCATGGTGTTCTTCGTGACCATAGGAGCTTCTGCAAAACGCAGGTAGTTGTAGAGCTTTGCATAGGTGGTGTCTGCACCCTTGAAGTCGTCGTTGAGGCGAATCATGGGGACGTTTGCACCAAGTCCACGGGTGCCGTTGGAGCCATAACTTGCACCGCCGTTAGTAAAAATAAAGCGGTCACTACCGGTAGGGGTGGGGCGATAGACCACATCACCTGCAACGTTTTCGATAGTTACAGAAATGATGGTTCCCTGGCCTACACCATCGATACCGTTAACTGAGTTGATGTTAGCATCAGACTTACCGCCTGCCGGATAGGTCGGAGGCCAGGTGTTGGCGGTTGCGTTTGATCTAGCGAGGGGGTTGCCTGCCTGAGCGGTAGGCAGCGAGTTGTCGAAAGAGAAAGCCTGCAGCCCGTTAACACAGCTGCTGGTGGGATAGACAGCCCACTCGAGTTCTTTGGCAACGGTGCCGGTGAAGTTGCCCTGAGAAGGCCAGACATTGGACCAGGGGGGGCAGAAACAATTTTGCCGTAGGTGCAGTCGTCTTCTACCGGGGGTGTGGACGCAGCAAAAGCAGGTACAGATGTGCTGGCAAGAATGACGGGGCTGCCCAGGCTGCTCCGCGTGCCAGGGTGCGACGCTGGATCTGAGGTGTAGTCATGGTAGTTTTCCTCTAGTGGTGGTGCAAGGTTATGGATGATTCTGCAACAGCTGTTGAAACAACCGTATCACCAAATCGTTTATTTGACACGTCCGTGTTCGAATCCTGGAGGAAGTTTTTCTGTTGCTACATAGAAAAAGCCTAGTCATATCTTTTTTGTCTAGAAACTTTGGGCTAAAAAATTATTTTTGATATCTAGCTAACTTTGTACTTGCCCCTATGAAGGGACGTTTGTGTTTCCATCTCGAGGCGGGCGGAAAGCAAAATAAAAGGCTGGCCGCACCTGGTGGTGCGGCCAGCCTTTGTATATGAAGACTGAGGGAGCTTAGGCTGCGTGAGCCCAGTGGCCTGCAAGGTCTGCTGCCAGCAGGGTTCGCAGGGTGCTGGTGTAGTCGGCAGGGATTCGGCTAAAGCGATAGCCGTCAATAGTAAGGGTGTTGCCCAGGAAGGGGAGGTGGGTCAGCTTGGCCTGATCAAGTGCATTAAGGTCAAGTGAAACGCTGTTGCCTGCCTGGAAGGAGTTCTTGAGAATCAGGACGCGCTCGTTAGTGATGACCAACAGAGAGTCGCCAAAGCTGCCAAACTTGCCGGTGGCTACATCAACAACGGTCTCATCGCGCACCATGGAATCTGCCATGTGCAGAGCCTTGTGGAACTTCTTGAGCCCACCGTGGGAAGAATGGCGCTTGACGGCAGAGCCCAGCGAAGCGCTGGTGTAGGTGTCGGTTGCCCAGTTTGCAAAAATCATGGTGCTCTTCCTCAAATGGTTGGTGGGGTGGTGTACGAGCTGTACCCAACTATACACATATTTTGTCCCCCAAAGGGCAGGTTGTAGAGAAAAAATTTGTCCCCCGCTTGTCGCATCTCCTAAATTGCTCCCTGTTTGAGCTGGTAGGCCCTATATCTGGGAAAAAGCTGGGTATTAAAGTTTGGCAAAAATTTACCTGTGAAACATATAGGTAGCGACTGGGGACAAGCTGTGCCAGGATTTTGGGGGACAAAGCCGGGTAGGTGCCGTCCCCCGGGGAGCATGCCACAATAGATAGCAGTAATACTTCGACCTATAGGGCTGCACTCACATGAAACCCCTGATTATCGGTATCGCCGGTGGCACCGGCTCCGGCAAGACCACCCTGACCAACTCCCTACTTGAAAAGTTTGATGGCCAGGTAGGCGTGATTTATCATGACAACTACTACAAGCGCAATGACCACCTCACCTACGAACAGCGCTGCCTGCTGAACTATGATGCGCCCGAAGCCTTCGACAATGATCTTCTAGTGACTCACCTTAAAGCCCTCATCGAGGGGCAGACTATCGAGACCCCTGTCTACGATTTCGCGGATCACAACCGGTCAGATGAGACTCTCATCGTTGAACCCCAGCCCATCATTATCCTCGAAGGCATCCTGATTTTTGCTGAGCCTGAAATTCGCGACCTGTGCGATATCAAGCTCTTTGTAGATACGGACGCCGATGTGCGCATCCTGCGCCGCTTGCGCCGTGACGTGATTGAGCGCGGCCGCACCATTGAATCGGTTGAAGCCCAGTACCTCACCACCGTCAAGCCCATGCATGAGCTGCATGTAGAGCCCTCAAAGCGCTATGTAGACATGATTATCCCCGAAGGCGTCAATGTGGTGGCTCTCGATATGCTGTTCCACCGGATTACCGGCCAGATTGGTGCCCAGGCAGGTTAGCTCTAGCCGTAAGGCGGGGGACGAACAGTTGCAAGGGGCGTCCTTGCACTTTTAGATACAGATGTGGGGCCCACCTCCTTGGGAGGTGGGCCCCACATCTGCTTTAACCCTTGTAGCTGTTTTACTGCTTGCCGGCCTTGAGGGCTGCTAGGCGGGCTTCGAGTTCTGACTGGCGGCCGAGTTCTTCAAGGTCGTTGAACTGGGCATCGAGGGAGGACGCCGCGAGCTCCTGCTGGCCACGCACGCGGGCTTCTTCGCGGCGCACCTTGTCTTCGAAGCGGGAGATTTCGCTGGTGGGGTCCATGACGTCAAAGGCCTTGAGGGCGTCGTTGACCTGGGACTGGGCAGCGGCTGACTTCTGGCGGGCTACGAGTTCATCGCGCTTACGCTTGATTTCGTTCAGCTTCTCCTTCATCTGGGTCAGGCCGGTCTTGAGCTGTTCAACCACGGCGGTCTGAGACTCAATCTGGGGCTTAATCGCTGAAGCTTCGTTCTCTGCCTGCATCTGGCGGCCCAGGGCGATTTTGGCCAGGTTATCGAACTTGTCGGCGTTAGCGGTGTCGCCGGCGGCGCGGAACTCGTCGGCCTTGTTGGAGGCTGCCAGGGCCTTAGCGCCCCATTCGCCTGCTTCGCGCAGGTCTTCGGCGTGGTCTTCTTCGAGCATGCGTAGGTTGCCGATGGTCTGGGCGACAGCCTGTTCTGCTTCGGCGATGTTGTTGGTGTAGTCACGCACCATCTGATCGAGCATCTTCTGGGGGTCTTCAGCGGCGTCAATCAGGGCGTTGATGTTGGCCTTGGTGAGCTGGGCGATGCGGCTGAAAATGGTCTGCTTAGCCATGAGGGTACCTTTCGGTGGGTGAGGAAAGCATGAGCGGGCTTGCTGTGCCTTCTTTTATTCTGTCAAGACTTGGGGCAGATGGTGGTCTGCCACACCTTGTGGTTACTACGTTGTCAGCGAAAACTAAGCCTGTGCACAGGCAGGGGGCTGTGTGCGAGCAAGAGGAGAGAGGCGGACGGACGCCGGTGGGCTAGAAATTGCCCCCGGCACCTCCGCCGTCGCCCCAGCTGCCTCCACCGCCGAAGCCGCCGCCAAAGGTGCCGCCGCCCATACCGCCGCCAAAGCCGCCTGAGCCAAATCCACCTGACCCGAAGCCGCCGCCGGAGCTGTGGTTGCTGCCCCCGAGTAGGGTGCCGAGCAGGATGCCGCCCAGCATGGCTGAGTTGTAGTTGCCGCCGCCGGAGTAACCGTTGCGCTGGTTGAAGCGGTCCACATCGGAGCGGGCGATGCGCTGGGCTTCCCCTGCGAGGCGGATAGCGTCATTGGCGTGGGACAGGGCCGCGATGGGGTCGCTGTGCTGGAGCTGCTGGGCTTCGGTGAGGTGGCGTTCTGCCTCGCGGAGGCGGGTGCGGGCTTCGGCCTTTACGCCGCCTCGTCGTGCCCAGACGTATTCGCTGGCTGACGATACCTGGGCCTGGGCGGACACCAGGGTATGGCCCAGGGTTTCACGGGCGCTGCGCTCTTGTTCGTGGGTTTGGCGCACCGCATCGAGGGCAGTGTCTAGGTCTGACCGTACTTCGTGGAGCCGCTGGTTGAGCAGGTAGGGGTCAATCAGTCCGGCGGAGCGTTCGGCTCGAATCTGGCCGAGCACGGCCTGAACCCCGGCGGCAGCACCGGAGAGCTGGCTGCTGCTGCCCGCTCCGCTGCGGGCCAGCTCCTGGGCCTGGGCAACGTCGCGATCAGCCAAAATCAGGGCATTATCGAGTGAGGCTGCCATCTTGCCCAGGTCGGTTTCAGCGTGATGAATAGACTCGAGTAGCCCCCTGGCCTGGCCGAGCGCTTCTTCACCGGCACGCAGGGCAAGAATGGCCTGGCTTCGCTGGCTGGTCAGTAACTCTTCGGCCTCAGTAGCTTCTTGGCGAGCAAAGTCGAGGCGGGCCTGGGCTTCGCTGATGTTGTCTGCCACCGCCCCGAAGGCGCTGGGGGAATAGAGGGTACCGAGGCGATCGAGGGACGCCTGGGCGGCAGGAAAGAGCGGGGCTGCTGAGGCTATGCCCTGGTTGAGGGTAGCGAGAGCCTGGGGTGCTGTTTCTTCGAGCTTGCGCAGGTTGGTGAAGTTGGCAACCTGCTCGTTGAGGGCCTTCTGGGCGTCTTCGGTGCGGGCAAGAATTTCGTTCAGCCAGGCCCGCTGGTCAGCTTCAGTGTCGGGGATTTCATCGCCCAGCTGTTTTTGTAGCTGGAAGGAGCGCTGCATGTGGTTCTTAGCCGCCTCAATAGCAGCCAGGAAGGGTTTGACCTCGTCATCGCCGTACTGTAGCCGGGCGAACTCAACTTCCTGCTGGGAGTGGGCGATGGCGTCATCGGTGGCGACCAGCTGGGCACCTGCCCGGGTACGCAGCTCTTCGATAGAGGGCAGGGGCTGGGATGAGCTAGGTTGCCCGCTGCTGCTGCCACCGGTGTTTTTACGCGCGGACGCCCGTGAGCGGCTCAAAGCCCAGGCTCCACCGCCTGCTAGAGCGGCTACGCCCAGAAGGGTAGCGCCGCCTGCCAGGGCTCCGGAGGCACCAGAGACGACAGAGCCTGACCCCAGCTCAGATTCGATACCGGTAACGGCGGCCCGAGCCGCTGCCGCATAGTCGGAGTTGGCAAGTTCAGGATAGATGTAGGTCTGATAGATTTTTTCCTGCTGGCTGTTAGAAAGCACCGAGGTGGAACCGGCCATAAAGTAGGCCTGGCGGGCTTCGGTAGCGATGACCAGTACCACGTCGTTGGTGCCCATGTTGTTGAGTGTGGCAAAGTCACTGGTCCACTCTGAAGAGGAGCTAGGGCTTTCAAACTGATCAATAGTTATAACAAAGAGATTGACCTGTTTGTCACTGGCAAGCTGGCTGATGGCGTCCTCTAGCGAGCTTGTATTCCCCAGGGCCGAGGTTGTATCGCTCACCCGAACCCCGGCGTCCAAATCATAAGGGGCTGCCGCAAGAGCGGCGGGTGCAACCCCGAGTGCCAGAGCAGCGGCAAGAAGGGCAGAAGCAACAGGTTTGCGTGACATGGGGTCTCTCTTCTGGCGGTCAGCTGTATTTGAGCTCTATTGTAGCCCCGCTCACCCTTGTTCAGGTCAGCTCCGGTGATGACGTTCACCCTCAGCTCACGGTGAGACTGCTACTTTCTGCGCCCACAGCAAACACACAGGGACGGTTCATCTTCAACACAGACCGTTAGCGCATAGTGGGAGCTAAGAAAACACTGTATACACCTGAATCCGGTGCATACCCTCAGACCTTATAAAGAAAGCTGCTTGAGATGTCACAGAACTCATGGGAACCCACTCCCGATTCGTCGTCCGCTGATCGCACCGTTCCTATGAATCAGCAGCAGGTAGCGGCTTCTACCACGGGAGCCTCCAGCCAGGATGATCCCACCGTCGCTTTCGCTGCCCAGCAGGCTCCTGCCGCCGGGGCCTACGCCTACGCAGGTGCTGCCCCGGGGGCTGCTTACACCGGTGATTACGCGGCGGTACCCGTGCAGCCCGAGCAGAACAAGGGCAAGCACGCAACCCGCACCGTCCTTGCAGCTGCAGCTATTGCTGCCCTCCTAGGCGGGGGTATTGGCGGTGGGGTAGTAGCCGCAACTTCCACCGGTTCAGCCTCAAGCATCACAACCGCCAGCTCGGGCACCACCATCGTCAATAACACCGACTCCGTCAACGCTGTCACTGCTGCTGCTGCCAAGGCAACCCCCTCCACTGTCACCATCGCAGCCACCTCATCGAACGCGTCCGGCTCCGGCTCCGGCGTTATTCTCGATGCTGAGGGGCACATCCTCACCAACACCCACGTGGTCACCCTCGACGGGGCCACCGCTAACGCCGCCATTGAAGTTCAGCTGGCCGATGGTAGCGTTCGCTCCGCTACCGTGGTCGGCACCGACCCCACCAGCGACCTGGCCGTCATTAAGCTCGATAGCACCAGTGGCCTGACCCTCACACCCGCTACCCTGGGCGACTCTGATGCCCTGAATGTTGGCGATACCACCGTAGCCATCGGTGCACCCCTGGGACTGTCTAACACCGTGACCACCGGTATCGTCTCGAACCTGGTACGAACAATCGAGGTAGCCTCATCGGCAGCCGATGAATCCACTAGCGACTCCGGCAGCAGCACCACCGACCCCTTCGGCAGCTCGCCCTTCCAGTTTGAGATTCCCGGCCAGCAGAGTCAGAGCACCACCTCAAGCTCCACTATCGCCATCAACGTCATCCAGACCGATGCTGCGGTAAACCCCGGCAACTCCGGCGGCGCCCTCATCAACTCCAACGGTGAAGTAATCGGTATCAACGTGGCTATTGCCTCCACCGACTCATCCAGCACCTCCACCAGCGGCAACATCGGTGTTGGCTTCGCCATCCCCATCAACTACGCCAAGCGGGTAGCCCAGGAAATCATCGATAACGGCTCAGCCACCCACGGCATGCTAGGGGCTACCGTCTCCACCTCACCCGCCAACAACGACTCATCCGAAGCCTTCGGCGACGGTGCCCTGATTCAGGAAGTCACCAGCGGTGGAGCCGCCGAAGCCGCCGGCCTGAAGCCAGGCGATGTTGTCACCGCCGTTGACGGGCGCAGCATCAGCGAGGCAGCCGAGCTGACCGCCGCCGTCCGCCAGGCAGCAGCAGGTGACACCGTCACCCTCACCGTTGAGCGCAACGGCTCAACCCAGCAGGTCACCGTGACCCTGGGAGATGCCGCTAACAGCTAGAGACATCAAAGGCTCTGCAGGCTCACGCTCGCTGTCGACCCTCTTGCCTGGTTCGCTTCGCTCACGAGGCAATTCACGCCAGCCCCGGGCCAACAGCTTCGCGGTGAGTCTGCAGAGCCTTTTTGTGACTAAATCACCCCACCGGCAAAGCCGTGCTGGCGCCAGGCCTCAAACACCGCAATCGAGGCGCTGTTGGCCAGGTTGAGGGAGCGGCGGCCCGGAACCATCGGAATCTTGACCCGCTGGGTAACGTGCGGGTCGTTCTGTACATGCTCGGGCAGCCCGACCGACTCGGGGCCGAACATGAGTACGTCCCCCTCTTGGTAGTCAATATCAGCGAAGTTAGTGGTGGCCGTGGTGGTAAAAGCAAAGACGCGGGCCGGGGCTAGGGCCTCCCAAGCGTCCTCGAGGGTCTCGTGCACGGTCATAACTGCCAGGTCATGGTAGTCGAGGCCAGCCCGGCGCAGGTTAGCGTCCTCAAAGTTAAAACCTAGGGGCTTGACCAGGTGCAGCTCTGCGCCGGTGATAGCTGCAAGGCGAATCGCGTTACCGGTATTGCCGGGAATTTCAGGAGTATAAAAAAGAATCTTGAACACCCCAACAGTTTACGCGGGCTGCACGAAATAAAAGCGCGCTGGGAGTCGTTGAGAGGGTGAAGCAGTCCATAGCCTGCCCCAAGAGCGGGGGAGTATGATGGAAGGCTGAATTGTTTTGACCAATCGCCACGGAAAGGCCAGCGCCCATGCCCCGGGTCTACCTGGACCACGCCGCCACTACCCCCATGCTCCCTCAGGCTATCGAAGCCGTGGTGGAGCAGATGAAAATTGGCGGCAACCCCTCGTCCCTGCATTCAGCGGGCCGCTCTGCTCGCGCTACCGTCGAGTACGCCCGCGAGCGCATTGCCCGGGTAGCCGGCTGCGATGCCGCTGAAATTATCTTTACCTCCGGTGGTACCGAGGCTGATAACCTGGCGATCAAGGGGCTCTACTGGAAACGCCGCGAAGCCAACCCGGCTGCGACCCGCATTGTCGTTTCGGGCATCGAGCACCACGCCGTGGGCGATGCCGTTGAGTGGCTGCAGGCCCATGAGGGGGCCGAGGTGAGCTGGGTAGCTCCGGACGCTAGCGGTGTAGTCAGTGCCGAAGCGGTTCGGCAGGCGGTGGGCAAGAGCCCAGAGACGGTTGCGCTGGTGACCGTCATGTGGGCCAACAACGAGGTGGGCACCGTGCAGCCCGTCGCAGAAATCGCTGCGGTAGCTGCAGAATTTGGAATTCCCTTTCACACGGATGCCGTCCAGGCTTTTGGCACCCTGCCGGTGAACTTCAAGGAATCCGGCGCCACCACCATGGCCATCTCAGCCCACAAAATTGGCGGGCCCATGGGAATAGGCGCCCTCATCGCCACCCGCAGCGCCCAGCTCATGCCCGTACTCCACGGCGGCGGGCAGGAACGCTCCGTGCGCTCAGGAACCATTGACGCCGCCTCTATCGCGGGCTTTGGCGCAGCAGCTGCCGAAGCAGGGCAGAACCTACTCGCCGAAGCAGGCCGCCAGGCCGAATTGCGAGACCGCCTGATTGAGGGCGTCCTCGATGCTGTCCCCGAAGCCCAGCTGCGCGGGGCCGCCCCCGAAAGCGCCCAGGACCGAGCAGCCGGCATCTTCAGCCGCCTGCCCGGCAATGCCCACTTCACCTTCCCCGGCTGCGAGGGCGATTCCCTGCTCTTCCTGCTCGATATGGCAGGGGTGGAGTCATCCACCGGCTCAGCCTGTAACGCAGGGGTGCCCCGTCCCTCCCACGTCCTGCTGGCTATGGGGCTGAGCGAGGACGAGGCCCGCGGAGCCCAGCGCTTCACCCTGGGGCACACCAGCACCGAGGACGACGTCACCGCTCTACTGGACGCCCTGCCCGGCGCCTGGGCCCAAGCCAAAAAGGCGGGCATGGCGGGCCACGCCCCGGACGCCGCCCGCTGGAACTAGTTCGATAAGGCGGTAGTCCGGGCAGGCACCTGGCCGCGACCCTCTCGGGACTCGCGCGGGGCGCTCGCCCGATTCACGCCAGCCCCGAGCCAGCGGCCAGGGCTGCCTGCCCGCCCCACCGCCCATCAACGTCAACGATTACTGGATATAGGACTTAAAACATGAAAATTCTTGCTGCTATGAGCGGTGGCGTGGATTCGGCCGTTGCCGCCGCCCGCGCCGTTGAGGCCGGCCACGAGGTGGTTGGCGTGCACCTGGCGCTCTCCCGCATGCCCGGCACCCTGCGTACCGGCTCCCGCGGCTGCTGCACTATCGAGGACTCCATGGACGCCCGCCGGGTCTGCGACCAGCTGGGGATCCCCTTCTACGTCTGGGACTTCTCCGAGCGGTTCAAGGAAGACGTGGTCGATGACTTTATCTCCGAGTACGAGCACGGCCGCACCCCTAACCCCTGCATGCGCTGCAACGAGAAAATCAAGTTCGCTGCCCTGCTGGAGAAGGCCGTGGCCCTGGGCTTTGACGCGGTAGTGACCGGCCACTACGCCAAGGTCATTACGGACGAGAACGGCAACCGGGAGCTGCACCGCGCAGCGACCTGGGCCAAGGATCAGTCCTATGTTCTGGGTGTGCTGACCCACGAGCAGCTCAAGCACGCCTGGTTCCCCCTGGCCGATACCCCCTCCAAGGACGAGGTGCGCGCGGAGGCCGCCGAACGCGGCTTCTCGGTAGCTAAGAAGCCCGACTCTTACGACATCTGCTTTATTCCCGAGGGCGATACCCGCGAGTGGCTCGAAGAGCACATCGACATGACCGAGGGCGATATCAAGGATACGGACGGACGCGTGCTCGGCAAGCACCGCGGCTCCCAGGCCTTTACCGTGGGACAGCGCAAGGGCCTGGCTATTGGGCACCCTGCCCCCGACGGTAAGCCCCGCTTCGTGCTAGAAATCCGCCCCAAGACCAACGAGGTCATCGTGGGCGGTAAGGACCTGCTCGAAATTGACGAGATTCGCGGTATCCGCGAAACCTGGGCCGGTCTACCCGTAGAAGAAGCTGCAGCCTTCCTATCCGAAGAGCCCGTAGAAGGTGCCCGTTCGGCGTCCTTTGACGTCACCGCCCAGGTACGAGCCCACGCAGACCCCGTTCCCTCGACCGCCCACCTGGAATGGGTAATTGACGATGAAGCCGCTGAGCCCGGTGCCCTGCGCCTGGAAACCGTGGTGCGCCTGCACGAGAAACTGCGCGGTGTGGCTCCTGGCCAGACCATGGTGATTTACCAGGGCACCCGCGTGCTGGGCCAGTCCACCATCGCCCGCGCCTACAGCCTCGACCGAGCTGACATCACCGCTAACTAGGTAAGGTTGTGCAGGCTCGCGCTCGCTGCTGAACCTTTTGAAGCTTCTACACCCGGATAAGTCCACAGGGTGAAATCTGTGGGCTTGCCCCTGCAAACAGCACCTGAGGTTTTTAGACTAAACACATGAACACAACTCCGAAGGCCCACGATGTGCAGGCCCACACCGATTTTGATACCCGGGCAACCTCGATGACCGGGGTTGCCCCGGCTGTCCTGGAAGAACTTTTCACTATGCGTCAGACCATCGACAACATGGACGCAGCCCTGGTGCATATTCTCGCTGAGCGTTTCCGCGCGACCCAGCGCGTCGGCCACCTCAAGGCTGAGCATTCTCTGCCGGCGGGGGACCCGGGGCGGGAGGAAGCCCAGATTAAGCGCCTGCGCTCGCTGGCTGAAGCTGCCCACCTTGACCCGGAGTTTGCCGAGAAGTTCCTGAACTTCATTATTTCTGAGGTTATAAGACACCACGAGAAGATTGCGGCTGAGGCCGAACAGAAGTCCTAGCCGCTCAATTTTCAGCCCGCAACCTACGGCCACCGGCAGGTGGCAGAAAGAGTTCCCTATGCCTGTATCGAGGCCTGCTCGTCCTGCCCTCTACCTGCCGACTGACGCCGAAATGCTGGCTGCCCGTAAGGACTTAGAGAGCCCGCTGACCTTTGAGGAGCACCTGACGGTTGGGGCTACCGGCCTTGGCCCCTGGGCTGGGAGTGATGTGCTTGATGCGGTGACCCGTATCCGCGGTGAGCTGGGGGAGCCCCATATTAGTTACCTGCCGGAGCTGGCCGACCGGGGCTACAGGGCAACCCTGCTGGCACGGTCTATCGCGGCCCTGGAAGGGCTGAGCGCGGACGGCACCGCCGCAGGTTGGCGGCTTACCGGCGGCTACGCTGCTGAGGGGGAGGCTGCCAGGTCGCTCCTGGAATCTGATATCAATATCCTGGCGGACGTCGTGGGGAAGGAAAGCGGGGCTGCCCCCGGAACCATTAAGTTGCGTCTTCTGGGCCCGTTGAGCCTAGCTGCCAGTACCTACTTAACCAGTGGTGAGCGCGTCCTCTCAGATCATGGTGCCCGACGCGATGTTGCCGAGGCCCAGCGGGCTGGTTTTCACGGTGTGGTGAAGCTGCTGCGGCAGGCTGTGCCCGGTGCGCAGGTGCTGGTGCAGGTAGAAGAGCCCCTGCTGGTTGAGGTGGCGGCAGGTCAGTTGCCGACCTCTAGCGGCTACCGTACGCTGCGGGCTGTGCCGCGTCATGAGCTGGTGGCCCTGCTGGGGGCCCTGCATGATGAGCTAGAGGGCTTGGGCGCTCAGGTGGTCACCCGTACTGATTATGTGAAGCTGCACCCTGAGGTCAGACAGACCCTTGCTATCCCCCTGCTGTCGATGGCAGGCCAGCCTACCTCGGCCTGGGAGGCCCTAGCCCCCCGCCTAGAAGCTGAGCGGGGGCTTTACCTAGAGGTCGTTGACCCGCTGGTCCGGGTGCCTGCTGGCGACCTGGCCCGGGGGCTGTGGCGCACCTGGTCGGATCTTGGTCTGGGGAAGAAGCTTCTCAACCAGCTGGTGCTGACCGAAACCGGTAGCCTGGCCGCCACCGACCCGCAGCGGGCTACTACCGTTCTGGGGCACCTAACCGAGACAGCCCGTGCCCTGTCTGAAATCGCCCAAGACGCCTAAACCGGCTCACCGCCTAACCCCGGTACACTAGGGGAAGGCCCATTGTGAACCTCACCAGGAGACCCACCGTGAAAGAAACCATTCTTGTAGTTGATGACGACGATGCCCTGTCAGAGATGGTCGGTATCGTGCTGGCGCAAGAGGGCTACGAGACGGTCTTCTGCGACGCCGGTGACCGTGCCTTTGAGGCTTTTGCCACCCACCACCCCGACCTGATTCTGCTGGACTTCATGCTGCCGGGTATGGACGGCATTGAGGTCTGCACCCAGATTCGCGGGGAGTCGGACGTACCCATCATCATGCTGACGGCTAAGGGCGATACCGAGGACGTGGTCAAGGGGCTAGAGGCTGGCGCCGACGACTACATGACCAAGCCCTTCAAGCCCGCTGAGCTGCTGGCCCGCGTCCGCGCCCGTCTGCGCCCGCGTGAAGACCGCCATAACGAACCACTGCGCATCGGCAATCTCACCATTGACTTGGCAGGGCACACTGTGAGCCGCGAGGGCGAAACGATTCAGCTCACCCCCCTCGAATTTGAACTTCTGGCGAACCTGGCCCGCCAGCCCGGCCAGGTCATGACCCGCGGGGCCCTGCTGGGTAACGTATGGGGCTACGAAAAGACCGTCGATTCTCGCCTGGTCAACGTGCATATTCAGCGTCTGCGCGCCAAGATTGAGCGCGACCCCGAGAACCCCGAGATCGTGCTGACCGTGCGCGGTGTGGGCTACAAGGCCGCGGCAGGCCAGCGCTAAACAGTGGCTGGTACTTCACCTCGCGCGTCCGCTCGGACTACCGCCCCCGCAGGCCCCTCCCGGGCCTACGGGCCCCTGGCCAGCGCCCGCAGGCTCTGGCAGCAGTCCCTACAGTTTCGCGCTGTGGTGGCAGCGGCCGGCCTGCTGCTGGTTGCCTTCGTCTTTGTGGGCTCTTTTATCTCCCACCAGATTGCTAACTCCCTCTTCCGGGGCAACTTAGAGCAGGCCCTCGAAGAGTCGTCGGCCGGTTTTAGTAATGTGCAGACCCTGATCAACGGCTCTGATGCCACCGGCCGCACCGAGATCCAGCGCGATGTCTCGCGTTTCTTGACCGTACTCGAGAGCAGTAGCGCCGATAGCAACCGCAACTGGGTGCTTCTCAAGGACGCGAACGCCACCACCGATGGCTTTATCGTGGAGCAGGCCCAGAGTAGCGAGGTCACGGTCAGCGACGTGCCCCAGGCGCTCGCCCAGAGCGTGAGTGAGGGCACGGGGATTTACTGGCAGTCTTCGAGTATTACCTCAGCGGACGGACGCCGCACCCCGGTTCTGGTGGTCGGCACCAGTATCTCGATACCCCAGAACCCCGACTACTCCCTGTACCTGATTTATGACCTGTCGACCTCGCAGGCGACCGTGCAGTATATCAACCTGGTGGTTTGGGTGGGCTTCGGCGTGCTTCTGGTCGTGGTGCTAACTATCGTGTGGATGATTGCCCGTTTTGTGATTCGCCCGATTAGTTCTACCGCTATTACCGCTGAGAAACTGGCAGCCGGTGACCTTGACCAGCGTGTGCTGGTGCGCGGCCAGAACGAGACGGCGCGCCTGGGTATGTCTTTTAACCGTATGGCTGACTCCCTGCAAGACCAGATTTCTCGCCTTGAGAAGCTGTCAACCATGCAGCAGCGCTTTGTTTCTGACGTGTCGCACGAGCTGCGTACCCCGCTCACCACGGTGCGCATGGCCGCCGATATGCTGCACGATAACCGCGACAACATGGAGCCCCTCTATAAGCGCTCCACCGAGCTGCTCTATAACCAGGTGGACCGCTTCGACTCCCTGCTGGCTGACCTGCTCGAAATTTCCCGCTTCGATGCCGGCTCCCAGACCCTCGATACGGTGTCGGTCGATTTCATGGCCGTGCTCGATGAGGTACTCAAGGCCGTAGAGCCCCACCTGATTCGCACGAATACCAGTTTGACCGTGCACACCGACCACACCGAGATTATGGTCGATATGGACCACCGCCGCATTGAGCGAGTGCTGCGCAACCTGCTATTCAACGCCGTAGAGCACTCCGAGGGTCAGCCCATCGATGTATACGTGGATGCCACCGAAAGCACCCTGGGCGTTGCCGTGCGTGACCACGGTATCGGCCTGAGCCCCGAAGAAACCGAGCAGGTCTTCAACCGCTTCTGGCGGGCTGACACCTCCCGCAAACGTACCCTGGGCGGTACCGGCCTGGGGCTCTCTATCGCCGCCGAGGACGTCCGCCTGCACCAGGGCACCCTCGAAGCCTGGGGAATCAAGGGGCAGGGAGCCAGCTTCCGCATGACTATCCCCATTGACCAGGACGTGCCCATGGGCCCCTCCCCGGTCCTGCTAAGCGGCGAGCCGCTGCCCGCTCCGTCCGCTCCGGCTACCGATGCCACCCCGACCGTGAACCCCGACGCCCCAACCCCCTCGGAGCCCACCGTTGAACCCTAACCTTTCCCGCCGGTCAGCTCTCGGCCTGGCCCTGAGCTCTCTCGCGACCCTCACCGCCTGCGCCGCTATTCCCACCGACGGCGAAGTCAACCACTACGCCGACCCTCAGGCTACGGGCAGCACCTCCACCAGCGGCAACTCACCCGAAGGTCCTACTCCCGGGGCTCGGCCCACCGAGATCATCGAGGGTTTCTTGCACGCCGGGGTAGGGGTGAAGGACGACTACAGCGTAGCCAGGCTCTATCTAACCGAAGACCTGGCCCAGTCCTGGAAGCCGGACGGGCGCACCCTGGTCTACAACTCATCCTTCACCACGGCCTCCGTCAGCGACTCAAGCTACCTGGTCACCGTGCCCACGAGCACCCTGGTTGACGATAAGGGCCTGGCTACCTCCTACACCACAGTGGCTGATACCGAGGTAGAGTTCACCCTGCGCCAGGTCGACGGGGAGTGGCGTATCTCCTCCGCTCCCGATGGAACGGTGCTGAGCAGGAATGAATTCGCGGACGTCTTCAACCCCTTCACCCTCTACTTCTACGACCCCACCTACACCTATGCTGTGCCCGATGTGCGCTGGTTTGCCGAGCGCACCACGGTAGCTACCTCCCTGGTGAGGGTACTCCTTGAAGGGCCGGCCCCCTACCTCACCGGGGCTGTCGTGACCGCTGTACCGGCCGATACCAGCCTGACCCGCAACTCCGTCCCCATCGATAACGGGGTGGCTGATATCCAGCTTTCCGGAGGGTCAGCCCTGACCGCAGCTAGCACCCTGGAAACTGAGCGCCTGCGCACCCAACTCACCCAGACCCTCACCAACCTCGCCTCGGTCACCACGGTGCAGCTCACCATCAACGACCAAATCGTTGCGGCCCCCACCCTCGAGAACTACCGGGAACCTGCAGTCAACCCCGAAGCCGCCAGCAACATTGTGGGTATCGAAGATAACCGCCTGATTGCCCGGGCAGCCCTGGACGATACCGCCAGCCAGCAGACCATCGTAGAGACCTCGGCCCAGGCCCTCATTACCTTGCCTGCCATGAACTACACCCGTAACTACTACGCCTACACCAACACCGGGCAGAACGAGATTTGGCTGGCTAACTCCAACGGTGCCCGCTCGGTCTACCGGGGCACCCACGTTCTAGGGCCCTGCTTTGACCACCAGAACTGGCTCTGGGTGGGGGAGCAGGACGGCTCTGTTCGGGTTATCGCCGCAGGCCAGGAAGGCAGCGCCGCCCGCGAGGTCACCAGCTGGATTGAGGGGGAGCTCTTGCAGAGCATCTCTATCGCCCGCGACGGTAGCCGGGCCGTACTGGTCACCTCGGCAGCCGACGGAAGCAACTACGGGGCCTGGGTCTCGGCTATCCGCCGGTCGGCAGACGGTACCCCCACCCAGCTCCTTGACCCGGTGCGCTTGGGCGCAGAGATTAACCCGCGCGGGGCTGTATGGGTCAGTGACGTGGAGGTCTTCCTCTGGAACACCGACACTACCCAGACCGAACTGGTCTCCCTGACCGGCGAGAACACCCAGTACGATTCCCTGCAAGGCATTACCCGCATTGTCACCGGCAACGGTATTGACCAGGCAGTTGCGATGACCAAGGACGGCGGGCTGTATATCGTAGCCGGGCTGAGCTGGACCCGCATAGAAAGCAGCCTCAGCGAAATCAACTACGCCGGCTAAGAGAAATGGTCTGGACCACTTATCCCCAGCCCTGGCAGGTAGCCGCCTGACCCTGCCAGGCTGGGGGTATGACGTCCACCCACCCTCTTCTGCCCGATATGCTGACCAGCTGGCGGCAGACCACAGAACTCTTCTTCCCCAGGGTCTGCGCCAGCTGCCAGACCTACGGGCCCAGCATGCTGGCGTCCGCTGCCCTCTGCCCCCTCTGCGACCGGCTGGTGCGCCTGGCCACCCTCAACCTACAGACCATTACCCTGCCCGGCACGCAGCTGTCGGTGGTGTCTGCTGGCCGCTACGAGCACGAGCTGGGGCGCTGCGTCCTGGCCTATAAGGACGCCGGACGCACCGACCTGAGCCCCTACCTCGCCTCGGCCCTGGCCCGGGCTGTGACCTGCCTTCTAGAACTGAGCGAGAGCGAACTGGAGCCCGACGAGCCCATCTACCTGGTGCCCCTACCCTCCAGCCGGGCCTCGGTGCGCAGGCGGGGCTATGCCCCAGCCCCGCTCCTAGCCCGCGCGGTGCTACCCCTCCTGCGCTACCCGGCACCGGTCAAGGTGGCGGACGCGCTCGCCCAGGTTCCTGCCTGGAAGCGGGGAATGCGCGGTGCCAAAGGTGCCCAAGCCCAGAAAACACTGGGCCTCGAAGAGCGCCACCGGCAGATGCAGGGAAAACTTACCCTGGGCAAGCCTGCTCTGCACCAGCTGGGGCGTTACTACCGTCTAGAGGGGGCCCGCTGTCTGTTGGTTGACGATGTGTTTACCACCGGAGCCTCCCTGAAGGAGGGCCACCGGGTGCTGACCAGCCAGGGCGCCACCGTGATGGGAGGGGCAACGATTGCCTATGTTCCCAAGCGGCAGCCATATAGCACAGGGGAATCTAGGCCACCAAAATATTGAGCTCTTCCTGCGAAAAGAACCGTAAAAGGCTTAAAAAATGACTTAGACCACAAAAGGGCGTAGAGTTGCGTTAAGGAATCCACAAGATAGATTCCCCAATACCCGGCAGTCACAGGGTCGGGTATTCACCCCCTGAGAATGGAGGGAATTGTGGAACTCAACATCACCGGCCGCAACGTCAAAGTAAGTGAACGTCTGCAGGAACACGTTGAAAGTAAAATCACCAAGTTCGAAGCCCTTGGCGACAACGTAACCGACATCGAAGTCAAGTTCACCAAGGAAGGCCAGAACGGCCCCGCCGCGATCCGAGTGGAAATCACCGTCATCGGACGCGGCCCCGTGCTCCGAGCAGAAGCAACCGGTCAAGATAAGTTCGCAGTTTTCGACGAAACCTATGGCAAGCTCCTAGAACGCCTCCGCCGCGCCCGCGACCGTCGCAAAACCCGCCGCGCAGGGGGCAAGCACCCCATCTCGGTCTCAGAAGCCACCGGCTCACTGCCTGTCATCACCGACCAGGTCGCCCTCACCGAAATTCAGACTGACGACCTGCCGGTTGAAGAAGCAGCTTTTGCTGGCGAATACGACCTGCACGAAGAGGCAGATTCGCCCATCGAAATCCGTCAGAAGAGCTTCCCCGCCGACCACCTGACCCCTGAAGAAGCGGTTGACCGCATGGAGCTGGTTGGCCACGACTTCTTCCTCTATGTCGATAAGGCAACCGGATCCCCCGCAGCGGTCTACCGCCGCAAGGGCTGGTCCTACGGCGTCATTACCCTCGAAGAAGGTACTACCGACTAAGGTCGATACCCGCCCGGCCTAGGGCCCTCTGCCATACCCCTACCGCAGGTAGGGGAGCGCAGGGGGCCCTGCCCTGTGCCCGGCCCTACCCCTGTGAATCTAAAAGGTAGGCCCGTCAAGCCCACAGGTGAACGGCCCCAGCCCGTTTGCGGACTAAACTAGAATAGAGTGAGCACGGTGGGCTCACCCTGCCCACCTCCCATACCAAACCAATCAAGGAGCAAACTTCAGTGGCATCTCTCTTGGAAAAGCTACTCCGCAGCGGAGACCAAAAAGTCCTCAAGCAGCTGCGTGCTTACACCGATGCAGTGAACTCACTCGAAGACAGCTTTGTTGCGATGAGCGACGCCGAGCTACGCGCTGAGACCGACGCCTTCCGCAAGCGCGTTGAGGACGGCGAGTCACTGGACCTTCTGCTCCCCGAAGCTTTTGCTGTGGTCCGCGAGGCGTCTAAGCGTACCCTGGGCAAGCGCCACTACGACGTTCAGCTTATGGGCGGTGCCGCCCTGCACCTGGGCAATATTGCCGAAATGAAAACCGGTGAGGGCAAGACCCTTGTTGCTACTGCCCCCGCCTACCTCAATGCCCTCTCCGGTAAGGGCGTGCACGTGGTCACCGTCAACGACTACCTGGCTGAGTACCAGGCTAACCTGATGGGGCGTGTCTTCCGTTTCCTGGGTATGGAGTCGGGTGTTATTCTGGCGAACCAGACCCCCGATGTGCGCCGGAAGCAGTACGAAGCTGATATTACCTACGGCACCAACAACGAGTTCGGCTTCGACTACCTGCGTGACAACATGGCCTGGACCAAAGAGGAACAGGTGCAGCGCGGCCATAACTTTGCCATCGTCGATGAGGTTGACTCTATTCTGATCGACGAGGCCCGTACCCCGCTGATTATCTCTGGCCCCGCCATGGGCGAAGCCAACCGCTGGTACGGCGAATTTGCCCGTATCGCCCGCACCCTGGTGGCTGGCGAAGACTACGAGGTCGATGAAAAGAAGCGCACCGTGGGTGTGCTCGAATCGGGTATCGATAAGGTTGAAGACCACCTGGGTATCGATAACCTCTACGAGTCACAGAACACCCCCCTGATTGGCTTCCTCAACAACGCTATTAAGGCCAAGGAACTCTTCAAGGGCAACAAGGACTACGTCGTAATGAACGGCGAAGTCATGATTGTTGATGAGCACACCGGTCGTATTCTGGCAGGTCGCCGTTACAACGACGGCATCCACCAGGCTATTGAGGCCAAGGAAGAAGTCGAGGTTAAGCCTGAAAACCAGACCATGGCGACCGTGACCCTGCAGAACTACTTCCGCATGTACGACAAGCTCTCGGGTATGACCGGTACCGCTGAGACCGAGGCTGCCGAGTTCATGAACACCTACGAGCTGGGCGTCGTGCCGATTCCGACCAACAAGGAAAAGAAGCGCATCGACCAGCCCGATAAGGTCTACAAGAACGAGATCGCCAAGTTCAACGCGGTGGTCAAAGATATCGAAGAGCGCCACGCTACCGGCCAGCCCGTGCTGGTAGGTACCACCAGCGTCGAGAAGTCTGAGTACCTGTCTAAGCTGCTGGTTAAGGCCGGTATTCGACACGAGGTGCTCAACGCGAAGAACAATGCCCGTGAGGCTGCCATCGTGGCCCAGGCTGGCCGCAAGGGTGCCGTCACCGTGGCAACCAATATGGCAGGCCGCGGTACCGACATTATGCTCGGCGGCAACCCCGAGTTCGAGGCCGTTGAGACCATGAAGACCCTGGGTCTTGACCCCAATGAGAAGCCCGAAGAGTACGAGGCTAAGTGGCCCGAGGTACTCGCTGCGGCAGAGCAGGCCTCTGCTGCTGAGCACGAAGAGGTCAAAGAACTGGGTGGCCTCTACGTGCTGGGTACCGAGCGTCACGAATCCCGCCGCATTGATAACCAGCTGCGCGGACGTTCGGGCCGCCAGGGCGACCCCGGCGAGTCCCGTTTCTACCTGTCACTGTCTGACGACCTGATGCGCCTCTTCAACGGCCAGGCAGCTGCCCGCCTGATGGCCGGTGCCCCCGACGATACCGCTCTGGAAGCCAAGATTGTTTCCCGCGTCATCGCCAACGCCCAGGGCCAGGTTGAAGCCCGCAACGCTGAGCAGCGCAAGAACGTGCTCAAGTATGACGATGTGCTCAACCGCCAGCGCGAGGCCATGTACAAGGACCGCGCCCAGATTCTGGCAGGGGATGACCTCAAGGAACAGATTGCCAAGTTCCGCACCGAAGTTATCACCTCAGCAATCGACGCCCAGGTAGGCGAGGGCCATGCCGAGGACTGGGACTTTGAGAAGCTCTGGGAGAACCTGCGCACCATCTTCCCGGTTACCATTACCCCCGAAGATCTGGCTGAAGAAGCAGGTGACAAGACCAAGGTCACCCGCGACCAGATCGTCAAGGAAGTGCTGGCCGACGCTGAGATGCAGTACGGCGAGCGTGAAGAGTCCGTGGGTGAGGACGCCATGCGCGAGATTGAGCGTCGCGTGGTGCTCTCGGTCATCGGTAAGCGCTGGCCTGAGCACCTCTACGAGATGGACTACCTCAAGGAAGGCATTGGCCTGCGTGCTATGGCCCAGCGTGACCCCCTGGTGGAATACCAGCGTGAGGGTTATGCCCTCTACCAGAGCATGATGGGCGGCATCCGTGAGGAGACCGTGTCGATGCTCTACAGCGTGGACCTATCGAAGCAGCGTACCCAGCAGTCGAAGATTCAGCTGAAGATTCCTGCCCAGCCCAAGTTCCTGCAGTACTCAGCTCCCTCTGAGTCCGGTAAGACCGAGGTGCATACCGAGGCCGTGAACGACCGCAGCAACGAGCAGATTTCGATTCTGAACCAGCGCAAGAAGTAGTTCAGCACAAGAAATCGCTCAGACCAAAGGCCCTGAATCCTTGATGTAGGATTCGGGGCCTTTGGTCTAGGTTGAAGCATTTAGCCCGGTCTCGTGAGACCCCGGCTTTAGAGGGTCTTATCGGTTCCCAGGTAGGAAAGGACGGCCTCGTGCAGGTGGCCGTTGGTGGCTAGGGCGTTGCCGCCGTGGGGGCCGTCCGCCCCAGCCAGGGAGGTGAAGCGTCCGCCTGCTTCGGTCACGATGGGAACCAGGGCGGCCATATCGTAAAGGCCGAGTTCGGGCTCGGCGGCGGCGTCGACAACACCCTCTGCAACCATCATGTAGGACCAGAAGTCGCCGTAGGCTCGGGTCCGCCAGACGGTGTCGGTCAGGTCGATGAAGTTATCGCGCAGGCCCAAATCGCGCCAGCCGGTGAGGGATGAGTAGGAGAGGGAGGCGTCCTCGAGCTGGGCGACAGAGGAGACCGAGATGCGGGTAGCCTTGGCGAGGGAACGGCCGGTGTAGGCGCCGGTGCCTTCGGCTGCCCACCAGCGGCGCTGGAGGGCAGGGGCGGAGACGACGCCGACGACGGGCTTGCCGTGGTCGAGCAGGGCGATGAGGGTAGCCCAGACGGGCACTCCGCGCACGAAGTTCTTGGTGCCGTCGATGGGGTCGATGACCCACTGGCGGGGGGAAGACCCGGTTTCCCCGAATTCTTCACCCAGCACTGAGTCACGGGTGCGGACGCGGGAGAGCTGGGAACGGATGAGCTGCTCGGCTTCGCGGTCGGCGTCGGTGACGGGGGTGAGATCGGGTTTGGTGTCGACGGCAAAATCGTGGGAGGTGAACTTGGCCAGGGTGAGGCGGTCTACCGCATCAGCCATGATGTGGGCCAGGCGCAGGTCGTCGGTGTAGTTAGTCATGGTCTCGTGTGCCTTGGTGTGTTTAGAGGTCTACGACGCCGAGTTCTTTCTCAGTGTCGCCGGTTTCTTCGTCGACGCGCAGGAGCTTGCGCAGAGAGTCGAGGCGTTCTGGGCCTGCGGGGCCGGCCTGGCCCGCTTCGACGTAGGCGGTCAGGCCGCAGTCGGGGGCGGACGCCGAGTGGGTACAGCCCTTAGGGCAGTTGGCTGAGCCCGGGGCAAGGTCGGTGAAGGAGGCGACCAGGGTGTCGGGTTCGACGTGGGCTAGACCGAAGGAACGGATACCGGGGGTGTCGATAATCCAGGTGCCGGGGGCTGACTTCTGGGGCTGGAGGGCCAGGGCTGAGGACGAGGTGTGGCGGCCGCGCCCGGTCACGGCATTCACATGCCCCGTGGCGCGTTCTGCCCCGGTCAGGGCGTTGACCAGGGTTGATTTGCCCACACCGGAGTGGCCCAGGAGCACAGAGACCGAGCCATCGAGATACTCAGAGAGCTGCTCAACGAGGGTGGTGTCGAGCCCCTCGGAGCCTTCCTCGCTGGGGGCGCGGCCGTCCTTGGACTTAGACAGCAGGATGGTCAGTTCAACGTCCCGGTAGTAGTCCAGCAGCCATTGAGGGTGTTTGAGGTCGGTCTTGGTGATGCAGAGAATGGGGGTGAGCCCGGCGTCGAAGGCGGCTGCTAGGGACCGGTCGATAAAGCCGGTGCGGGGCTCGGGGTTTTCTGCGGCGACCACGATAACCAGGTTGTCAGCGTTGGCAACGACGACGCGCTCGACGGGGTCGGTATCGTCGGCGCTGCGGCGTAGCAGGTTGGTGCGCTCTTCGATCCGGACGAGGCGGGCTAGAGTATCGGGCTTGCCGCTGGTATCTCCCACGAGGGCAACCTTGTCGCCCACCACGATGGGGGAGCGGCGCAGCTCGCGGGCGCGTACGGCGGTGACGACCCGTTCGCTGCTCTTGCCCTCATCGAGGATGGCGGTGTAGCGGCCCCGGTCTACGGTGATGATACGGCCGATTTCGGCGTCCTTGTGGGCCGGGCGGTCCTTGGTGCGGGGGCGGGAGCCCTTTTTGTTGGGGCGGACGCGCACATCGCTTTCATCCCAGGAGCGGCGCATTAGGCGGCACCTGCCTGCCACTGATCCAGCATGTTCTGCCACAGCCCGGTGAAGTTGGGCAGGGTCTTGGAGGTGGTCTCGACGTTCTCAACCACGATGCCCGGTACCACCAGACCCATCACGGCAGCAGCGGTTGCCATGCGGTGGTCAGCGTAGGTGCGCATGAGGGCCCCGTGAGCTACAGGGGCGGTGACGCAGATACCGTCCGCAGTTTCTTCGGCTGAACCGCCCAGGCGGTTAATCTCGGCGGTCAGGGCGGCAAGCCGGTCGGTTTCATGGCCGCGCAGGTGGGCAATGCCGGAAAGGACGCTGGTCGCCGGTGAGAGAGCGATGAGGGCAGCAACGGTGGGGGCCAGTTCACCGGCCTCGGCCAGGTCGAGTTTAACACCGGGCAGTCCGGACGCCGCGCCGCCGGCAGGGCCGGTGACGGTCAGGTTCCCGTCAGCTAGCTCCACCTGAGCCCCGAAGAGGGGCAGAATCTTTCGCCAGTGGTCCCCACCCTGGGTAGTGGACTCGGGCCAGCGCGGAACCGTCACCGAGGCCCCTGTGGCTACCGCAGCAACCAGGAAGGGCCCAGCGTTAGAAAGATCGGGCTCAACGGTAACCTCAAAGCCAGGGAAGCCACCGGGGGCAACCGTCCAGGTATCGGTGCCGTTGAAGTCAACGCTAATACCGAGCTCACGCATGGTCTCAACGGTCATCTCAATGTGGGGCATCGAGGGCACCGGGCCACCCTCGTGCCGCAGCACCAGACCCCGCTCAAAACGGCAGGCAGCCAGCAGAAGGGCAGAGACAAACTGGGAAGAACCTGAAGCATCAATGGTCAGTTCGGGCACCTGCACCGAACCGGTAGAAACGACCGTAAAGGGCAGGGAGCCGCGACCGGCGTCCTCGACCTCAACCCCCAGGCCCCGCAGGGCCTCAACCACCGGCAGCATGGGGCGAACCCGCGCATGCTCATCGCCATCGAAATGGAAAGTACCGGGCAGTAGAGCAGCAACCGGGGGCACAAAACGCATCACAGTACCCGCCAATCCCACATCAATGGAGGCCTCACGGGCAACGGTCGCAGAAAAATCTAGGGGGGTCACCCGTAGGTCAGGGCCAAAGGCACTACCGGTTTCAATCTCTTCAAAACGGGCACCCAGAGCAGTCAGTGCGGCCACCATTAGCCGCGAATCGCGCGAATGCAGGGGAGCGTGAATCACCGAGGGGCTATCAGCTAAAGCCGCCAGCAGCAGGTAACGATTGGTGAGCGACTTAGACCCCGGAATCTCCACCCGGGCATGGGCACCGCCGGGCACCGTCACGGTGGGCGCTAGCCAGTCTCCATCGGCAACTAAGGGCTGCTTGGTCGCATCAACCACAAATAAAACCTACTTCGGAATCAGTTATTACGGCGTACTCCCTCCCTATTTTAGGTGGGCGGGGCAGCAAACAAGAAAACCCCGCACCGATATGATGCGGGGTTTATCGAAAGTTCACGGGGTCTTACACCCGGTAGGGGCCAGCTTAGGCGAAGAGGTCCTCAACCTTTTTCTGGGCGTCAGAAGCGGCGTCCTGAACATCGGATGCCAGCTGGTGGGACTTCTTAGCTACCTGATCACCCAGCTTGGAAGCTCGCCAGGCCAGTGAGGGGTTACCGTCGGTATCAACAGCTGAGATAGCAATAGCGCCCAACAGGGAGCCATTGAGCACAGCAGCATTGCGGCGGGCAGTCTTCTCTTCCTTAGTCTCAGCCTCGGTAGCGCGGTACTCAACGTAGGAGTTAATAGCACCGGTAGCCAGCAGTACGCTCGCAGAAAGACGGGGCAGCTTACCCAGAGCAAAAAGGGCACCGGCAGCTACCTGAGAGCCAGCCAAAGCCTGACCCACCAGCTTCTCCTGGCCACGCAGCACAGAAAGCTGAGGGGCAGAAGTCGCAGCCAGGTTAACCACCTTAGCCAGGTGCTTAGACGATTCGGGGTCACGCAGACGGTCAACACCCGAGATGATAAAGCTTGATGCCAGCAGAGGGCGAGCAAAACGGCGAACCAAAGACATGAGTTCCTCCTTCACGGGGTGCGAGGCCCCATTGCGATGTATCACAGATACCTAACACTACTAAGCATACATATAGACCGGTGGGTTCAGCCACTTTATTGCACCACCAGCGCAAAATTACTTTGATGCTGGGGAATAAACTCGCCTCTCTGTCGTTACACATGACGAGATTTGTTCAAGGTTTCTCAGGCTCACACTCGCTGTCGACCCTCTCGCTGGTTCGCTAGCGCTCACAAGCGATTCACGCCAGCCCCGAGCCAACAGCTTCGCTGTGAGCCTGTTCAACCAGTACAGGCTTCGTTGTACTCGGCGCGTAGCTACGCCCATTGGCAGGTACAGTAAGACAAAAGACCACAGCACACCTGGAGGGAAATGACAGCCACGCCCCCGGCCCCCAGCACTGAACCTGCGCCGACCACCGACGTCCTCGCCCCCGAAGGCAACGAACCCGATGTACGCTCCCGCGAAACCGATGCCGAGCGCAAAGCTCGTTTCGAACGAGAAGCCCTACTGTACGTAGACCAGCTCTACGCCGCCGCCCTGCGTATGGCCCGTAACCCGCAGGACGCCGAAGACCTCGTCCAAGAGGCCTACATGAAAGCCTTCTCCGCCTTCCACCAGTACAAGCCCGGAACCAACCTCAAAGCCTGGCTCTACCGGATCCTCACCAACACCTACATCAACGTCTACCGCAAACGCCAACGCGAGCCCTACCAGGCCAACACTGACACTGTCGAAGACTGGCAGCTAGCCCAGGCTGGAGCTCATGACTCCAAGGGCCTACCCTCTGCGGAGAACGAAGCCCTCGCCCACCTGCCCGACAGCGATATCAAAGAGGCTCTGCAGTCCATCCCCGAAGACTTCCGCATGGCCGTCTACTACTCCGATGTTGAAGGATTCTCCTACAAGGAAATCTCCGAGATCATGGACACCCCCATCGGCACCGTCATGTCCCGCCTGCACCGCGGCCGCAAGCTGCTCAGAGACAAACTCACTGACTACGCCGCCGAACGCGGCATCAAAACCACGACCACCGGCAAGGCCGGCGCCCGCCAAACCGCTAGGGCCTAAGAAAGGAGCCACCAATGACCGCCGTACACAACCCGAGCCCTTCTACCCCCTGCGAAGAGCGCCTGGCCAAGATCTACACCTACATTGACGACCCGCTCAGCTGCCAGGACCTTGAAGAACTCCAAGCCCACCTGGCCGAATGTGAAACCTGCGCCAAGGAATACGACCTAGAGTGCATCATCCGCCAAGCAGTGCGCCGCACCTGCAAGGAAACCGCCCCCGTCGACCTCAAAAGCCGTATCCGCGCCTGCATCGACGACATCCATACCGGAGGGCACCCGGCAGCTAACTAGCCAATAACAAAGGGCCCCTACTCGCTTCTGCGAGTAGGGGCCCTTGTTGATTGCCTTATGAGTTGGGGCGCTTACCGTGGTTAGCGCCACCCTTACGGCGATCCTTACGCTTGCGACCGCGCTTGCTCATGAGAGCCTCCTTGATCAAGGTGGAGTGCCCGTCAGGATAACGGAACACAAATGGTCGATAGCACCTTGGAACAGGCACTTCTCACTATTTTCGCATACCTTGGCTAGCTTTGCACACCCCGGGTTGGTCACAGGGGCAGGCACAAGCCAGGGGCTTCCTTAAACGGGCTCTGAAATCTGAAGCCAGTTGTACCAGCCGCGGTGCAGAACCAGCCAGGCGATCAGGCCGTAGCCGGACTGGCCGGGGCGGCCGTCATTTGCTGCCAGGTCATTGCGCCACTGCTCATGGTGCAGCAGGGGGTTGAAGGTATCAACGTAGACGTGGTTACGGCGGGTCACCACATCGGCGTAGGCTGCCGACAGGTCGGCAATCTTGCGGTTGCGCTCAGCATCGAGAGTGGGCGGGGGACCAACAACTAGAACCTTCACATTGTTCTGGGAGGCCATATCGACCATGTTCGCCAGGTTCAGGCGGGAGCGGGCACTGGTGAGGCCCAGGTCGATGTCGAAGGTCGAGGGGGCAATGACCAGGCGATTTTCGTGGCCCTGGGCAAAGCGACGGCTGGCTTCTTCAAACCAGCGAGCGTTGAGCTGTTCACTGCCCTCACCGGGAGCTGCCAGATTATAGGCAGAGATAGAGGCAGAGGTCTGAGGGGTACGTGCCATAACGCGCCCGAACCACCCGAGGGTGCGGGGGTCCCCGACGCCTGCGAGCAGATCATCGCCAACGGCTACAAGTCGAATTTTTCGCTGATCCACGTGTTTCTTTCTACAAGGTTGAGGGCTAGGTCGCCCCGCAACGTTGGTCTCGTTCGTTCTGTACCAGTCTAAACCCTGGAGCCTGCCAGCGCACGGTGGGCGCACCGCAAACAGGCAGTGCCCGAATCCTGACGGGCAAGATTCGGGCACTGGGAGCTGAGCGAGCGCCCTGCTTTATCGGTCGAATACCTCGGAGATGAGGTTATCGAGCTCGCGCTGGTGACGCTTACCGGTACCGGCTGCGGGGGAAGCAGCGGCAGGGCGGGAAATCAGCTTCATACGGTAGTCAATCTGGGGGAGCAGGTTGACAGCCATGAAGGGCCACTGGCCCTGGTTGGCAGGTTCATCCTGAGCCCAGACCAGTTCCGCATTGGGGTAGGTAGCAATCTGCTCCTTGATCTCTGCGGACGGCAGGGGGTAGAGCTGCTCGACTCGCACAATTGCGGTGCTCTTATCGCCGCGCTTAGCGCGCTCTGCTTCCAGATCGTAGTAGAGACGGCCCGAGACGAAGACCAGGCGGGTTACATCAGCGGGGTTCAGGTTACCCTGGTCCTCGATGACGGGCTTGAAGCTACCGCTGGTGAAGTCTTCAACCGACGAGGCAGCAGCCTTGAGGCGCAGCAGCTGCTTGGGGGTGATAACAATCAGCGGCTTGTGCGGACGGGAGTGGGCCTGACGGCGCAGCAGGTGGAAGTGGTTTGCCGGGGTCGAGGGAACAGCAACGGTCATGTTGTTCTCGGCGCACAGCTGCAGGTAGCGCTCCATACGGGCCGATGAGTGGTCAGGGCCCTGGCCCTCAAAACCGTGGGGGAGCAGCAGAACCAGTGAGGAACGCTGGGCCCACTTCTGCTCTGCTGACGAGATGAACTCATCAACGATGGTCTGGGCGCCGTTGGCGAAGTCACCGAACTGGGCCTCCCAGAGCACCAGGGAGTCCGGGCGTTCTACGGAGTAGCCGTACTCGAAGCCCATGACGCCGTACTCGGAGAGCAGGGAGTTGTAGATGGAGTACTTGCCCTGGGTTTCTGAGAGGTTGGCCAGGGGGTTCCACTCTTCGTCGGTCAGAGAGTCGTGGAGCACGGAGTGGCGCTGGACGAAGGTGCCGCGCTGGACGTCCTGACCGGTTAGGCGCACATCGCGGCCTTCCAGCAGCAGGGAGGCGAAGGCAGCAAGCTCGCCGAAGCCCCAGTTGATGTCGCCCTCGGTCGACATCTTGACGCGCTGTTCAAGCAGCTTCTTGAGCTTCTTGTGCACGGTGAAGCCCTCGGGAATCTTGCCGAAGGCCTGGCCAATCTGAGCCAGGGTCTCAGCGGAGATAGCGGTCTCGCCGGCAACGTGAACGGAGTCCTCATTCTGCTGGGCAGCAGGGCGCTCGATGTTAGAAACAGCGGCGGCATCTGCGGTGACCAGGGGAGCGGAGGACGACTGGGCCTCGTGGGTCTCGGTGAAAATCTGCTCCAGGCGGGACTGGTAGTCCTTCAGAGCGCGCTCGGCCTCGTCCTGGGAGATGTCGCCGCGGCCGACCAGGGCCTCGGTGTAAATCTTGCGGGTTGAGGGCAGTTCCTCAATCTGCTGGTACATCTTAGGCTGGGTCATCGAGGGGTCATCGGCCTCGTTGTGCCCGCGGCGGCGGTAGCAGACCAGGTCGATGACGACGTCCTTGTTGAAGGCATGACGGTAGGCGAAGGCGATGGAGCCTGCGCGAACAACGGCCTCGGGGTCGTCCGCATTCACGTGCAGGACGGGTGCCTGAATCATACGGGCGATATCGGTGGAGTAGGTGGCGGTGCGGCCATCACGCGGGGTGGTGGTGAAGCCAACCTGGTTGTTGACCACGATGTGCACGGTGCCGCCGGTGGTGTAGCCCTCAAGCTTAGACATCTGCAGGGTTTCCAGAACGATGCCCTGACCAGCGAAGGCCGCGTCACCGTGCACCAGGATCGGCAGTACGGGGTAGTTGCCGATGCCCTGTTCAGCCAGGGTGTCCTGCTTAGCGCGGACGATACCCTCAAGCACGGTGTTGACGGCTTCCAGATGGGAGGGGTTAGCGGCCAGGTAGACCTGGGTCTGGTTACCGTTGTGGGAGGTAAAGACTCCCTCAGTGCCCAGGTGGTACTTAACGTCGCCGGAGCCACCGGTCAGGCGGGGGTCCATCTGGCCCTCAAACTCACGGAAGATCTGGGCGTAGGACTTACCTGCAATATTGGTCAGCACATTGAGGCGACCGCGGTGGGCCATACCGATACCGACCCCGTTCAGGCCAGCGTCTGCTGCTTCAGAAATAACCGAGTCAAGTAGGGGAATCAGGGATTCGCCGCCCTCCAGCGAGAAGCGCTTCTGGCCCAGGTACTTGGTCTGCAGGAAGGTTTCGAAAGCCTCCGCAGCGTTCAGGGTGCCCAGCACACGGAACTGCTCGTCACGGGAGGGCTTGGTGTAGCCGTGCTCCAAACGATCCTGGAACCACTGACGCTCTTCGGGGTTCTCGATGTGCATGTACTCGACACCCAGGGTGCGGGTGTAGGCCTCGCGCAAGAGCTCAAGAATGGTGCGCAGGGGCAGGGATTCTTTTTCGCCAAAGCCGCCGGTGGGCCAGTAACGGTCAAGGTCCCAGAGGGTCAAGCCGTAGTTTTCCAGGCGTAGATCGGGGTGGGAGAGCATCTGGTAGCCGATGGGGTTGGTCTGGGCTACCAGGTGGCCGCGTACACGGAAGGCGTGAATGAGCTGCTGGATGCGGGCAACCTTGGAAACTTCGGCTTCGGGGTTGACCTGGTTGTCGCGGGCCCAGCGGACGGGCTCGAAGGGGATGCGCAGGTCTTCGAAGATCTGGTCGTAGAAGCCATCGCCACCGAGCAGGTAGTGCTCCACAATCTTGAGGAACTCGCCGGAGCCTGCACCCTGGATAACTCGGTGATCGTAGGTTGAGGTCAGGGTCAGAATCTTGGAGACGCCGTTGCGGGCAATGACCTTTTCTGAGGTGCCGCGGTACTCGGCAGGGTAATCCAGGGCGCCGGCGCCGATAATGGCTGCCTGGCCCTTAGAGAGACGGGGGACGGAGTGGACGGTGCCAATACCGCCGGGATTGGTGAGCGATACGGTGGTGCCGGCGAAGTCTTCAACGCCAAGCTTGCCCTCGCGGCCGCGCTTGACGATGTCGTTGTAGGCTTCCCAGAACTCTGAGAAGGAAAGCTTCTCTGCACCCTTGATGTTGGGCACTACCAGGTTGCGAGAACCGTCGGGGCGGGGCAGGTCAATGGCCAGGCCAAAGTTGACGTGGGCGTGCTGGATAGCGGCGGGCTTGCCCTTGGCGTCCTCACCGTAGCTGACGTTCATGGAGGGGAAAGCAGCAAGGGCACGGATAATGGCGTAGCCGATGATGTGGGTGAAGGAGACCTTGCCGCCTCGGGTGCGTGCCAGGTAGCTGTTGATCTCGGTACGGTTATCGATCAGCAACTTGGCGGGAATGGCACGAACGGTGGTTGCAGTGGGTACGCTCAGTGACTCATCCATGTTGCTGGCAACCGCCTTGGCGGGGCCGCGCAGGGTGACAATCTGGTCTTCTTGGGGAGCGTCGCTCACGGGTTCTTCCTTCGGGGTAGCGGGCTTGGTCGCTGAGGGGTTGCTTGCCTTGGGTGCTGCCTTCGGAGCGGACTTGGGGTCAGCTTCTGGGGCAGGGGTCTTGGGGGTAGAGGGAACTGGCGCCTTGGAGGGGACTTCGCTGGCCGGGGCGGACGCCGCAGCAGGCTCCTTTGCCTGCTGGGTGCTAGGTGCGCTCCCGGTTGTGCCTGCCCACTGGTCAAATAGGGGCCACCATGTCTCGTCGACTGAATTGCGGTCCTGCTCGTACTTTTCAAAGAGCTCTTCGACGAGCCACTCGTTACCCGCGAACTCTTCGGGAACCGTATGTTCTGGCTGGTTTGGCACTTCTCTTACGCCTCTTCCATCTCTTGTGATTGCTGAGTGCCAAAACCGCTTTTGGCACGAGGTGGGCGGGCATCGCACACTACGTTGGGCGCGTGATGTACCGCATATCTTTGTCTAGTTTAGAAGTGTTTTGGGGGTTCGTCCAACGCACTACTTTCTATGACATCTCACGTACGTGCTGTCCGGTATAAATGGGCTCACGTTTCGCAGGTGGTGAAAGGGGGCCCACTGAGTAAACCGCTAGATATTCGCTAGAATTGACCACTATGGAAGACCCTTCTAGTTGCTGTGCAAGCTCGCAGCCTTCACGAGCGCCTAGGCGCATAGAACCCCTACACCAGACCACGGGCGTCCGCACCATGGAGCAGGCACACCTAGCCCAAGAGGCGGTGAGCGCCTAAATCATGGAATGGCTCCTGCTTTTAATAGGCTTTATTCTCATCCTGGGCACCGGCTTCTTTGTGGCCGTAGAATTTTCGCTGGTAGCTCTAGACCAGTCCAAGGTGCAGCAAGAAATTGACCGAGGGGACGCCGCCGGTGAGCGAGTGCTTGTCTGCCTCAAGTCCCTCTCAACCCAGCTCTCCAGCTGCCAGCTGGGCATTACCATCACCACCCTGCTTACCGGTTACACCCTCGACAGCGGTATCAACGCCCTAGCCGGCGACACCATCGCGTCCTGGGGGCTGGCCCCCTCTGTGGCCTCGGCGCTCACCCTGATTTTCTCTATGGGTATTGCAACCTTGCTCTCCATGATTATCGGCGAGCTGGTGCCCAAGAACCTGGCGATTGCCGAGCCCTACCGCGTGGCCCGAACCCTGGCCCCGGCCCAGCTGCTCTTCACTAAGGTGATGGGCCCCATCGTCCGCACCGCGAACGGGTCAGCAAACTGGGTACTCCACCGCTTCGGTATGGAAGCTAAGGAAGAACTCTCGGCAGCCCGTTCACCCGAAGAGCTTTCTTCAATGGTGCGCCGCTCAGCCGACCTGGGCACCCTGGACTCCGACACCGCCCGCTTCGTCGATAAGACCCTCTCCTTCGCCGAACTCACCGCAGCCGACGTCATGACCCCGCGCCGTAAGGTCATCATGCTCGAAGATACAGCCCCTGTCAGCGACGTCATCGAGCTGGCCCGCACCACCGGCCACTCCCGCTTCCCCCTCTACCGGGAAGACCAAGACAACATCGTGGGCGTCGTGCACGTGAAGAAAGCTGTGGGCCTTCCCCTCGATAAGCGCGACACGCTGGAAGCCGGAACGCTCATGGAGGACGTGCTGCAGGTGCCCGAAACCGTGCACCTGGACTCCCTGCTCATGCAGCTGCGAGAGGGCGCCCTACAGCTTGCCGTGGTGCTCGACGAGTACGGTGGCACGGCCGGCATCACCACCCTTGAAGACCTGGTTGAAGAAATCGTGGGTGAAGTCTCCGATGAACACGACACCAACTCCTTCGACGAACGCCCCCTGCGCGTGGGCAATGGCGACTACATTTTCTCGGGCCTGCTCCGCCCCGACGAGGTCAAGGACTACATCGGCACCCTCGATGTGGATGATGACCCCGCCTACGAAACCATGGGCGGCTTCATGATGGACCACCTGGGCCGAGTTCCCGAAACCGGCGACGTGGTGCCCGTTGAGGGCGGACGCCTGCGCGTAGAAAAGATGGAACAGCGCCGGGTTGACCGCATCCGCTTTATTCCCGAAGCCCTCACCACAGATGACCTCGCCGCTCGAAAGGAGGGGGCCCGATGAACGACTGGGTAGCTATCGCCCTGCTCTTTGTGCTCCTTGCCGGTAATGCCTTTTTCGTGGCCGGTGAGTTCGCCATTATGTCGACCCGCCGCTCCCAGATTGAGCCGCTGGCTGAGACCGGTAATAAGCGCGCGGTCACCGTACTTTATGCGCTGGAGAACGTCTCGCTCATGCTGGCTACCTGCCAGCTGGGTATTACCGTCTGCTCCCTGCTGATTCTGAATGTTTCAGAGCCCGCCCTGCACCACCTGGTGTCTGCACCCCTGGAAAGCTGGGGCATCCCTTACGAGGTGGCTAGCGCTGTAGGCTTTGCATTCGCGCTGATCCTGGTGACCTACCTGCACGTTATCTTCGGTGAGATGGTGCCCAAGAATATGGCGGTATCGCTGGCTGCCCAGGGCGTTGCCCTGTGGATTGCCCCGCCCCTGGTCACGGTCTCGCGGGTGCTCAAGCCCCTGGTGGGCTTCCTCAACTGGATTGCCGACCATACCCTGCGCCTGATGAAGGTGGAACCTAAGGCTGAGGTGGCCTCAACCTTCACCCTTGATGAGCTTCAAAGCATTGTGGCTCAATCAACCGCAGAGGGAACCGTGGACGATGGCTCCGGCGTGCTGTCTGGCGCCCTGGAGTTCAGCTCGAAGACCGTTGCTGAGATTATGGTGCCCGGTGACCAGCTGGTTACCATGAACTTCCCCTGTACGCCCGCTGAGCTGGAAAAGGCTGTTGCCCACACCGGCTACTCCCGCTTCGTGATGAAGGACGAGCAAGACGGCACCTACATGGGCTACCTGCACATCAAGGACGCCCTGGTCTACGAAGCTGATCGCATGGACCAGCCCATTGCCTGGTCTAAGCTACGTCAGATGTCGATCGTCAAGCCCGAAACCGAAATCGATGAGGCTCTTGCCACCATGCAGCGAAACCGGGCCCACCTCTCCCACGTGGTTGACGCCCAAGGGCAGAGCGTTGGCGTGCTCTTCTTGGAAGACATCCTCGAAGAGCTGGTGGGGGAAATTAAGGACACTACCCAGGAGCATGTGCGCCGCCGCGAAGAGGCCGCTTCAAAGCACAGCGCCGACTAGTTTCCTCTAGCTAGCTACCGGTTTCTGCCGGTGCGCGGACGCCCGCCTCGCCTTTCCTGCCCCGTGGCAGGGAGGAGGGGTGGGCGTCCTTATATTCCTAGCGGGGCGCGGGTGTGATGCGGTGTACGCACTTTTTATTTGCGAACCGTTCGCAGAAAGGAGTAGGCTGGCAGAAGCCCTATCCCTTACTCCGTACCAAAGGACAGCGCCATGCGAAAGATTTTCCCCACCGTCTCATTGCTTGCCGTATCGGCGCTGACCCTCTCTGCCTGCGGGTCAAGCGGGACGAGCGCGTCCTCGTCCTCAACCGACGGAACCCTGCAGGTCGTCACCACCACCGATGTCTATGCCGATGTGGTGGCGGCAGTCGGCGGCGATAAGGTAGAGGTCACCCCGCTCATTGCCTCAACCGCTGTGGACCCCCACTCCTACGAAGCCACCAGCCAGGACCGCCTGACCGTGAAAGACGCTGACTTGGTTGTCGTCAACGGCGGCGGCTACGATACCTTCCTCACCGAAATGGCCGGCACCGATAACCCCGACCAGATTGTGGTGAACGCGGTAGAACTCTCGGGCCTCTTTAGCGCCGACGACCTGGCCCACATGGCAGAAGAGCACAGCACCACCGGTGAAGACCACTCTGACCACGTGCACTCCTACAACGAGCATGTCTGGTACGACCTGGACACCATGAAGAAGGTAGCTGACCAGGTAGCAGCCGACCTGGCTGAGCTCGACCCCGCCAACGCGGATGCCTACACCAGCGCAGCTGCAGCCTTCTCCACCGATGCTGACCAGCTCCTTGACCGTCTCAAGGCTATCGACACCGAAGAGCGTACCTACCTGGCGACCGAGCCTGTCTCGGGCTACATGCTGGAGGACGCCGGCTTCACCGACTCCACCCCGGCAGATTTGATCGCAGCGGTCGATAGCGAAAGCGACATCGCCCCCCTGACCCTGCAGGAAGCCAAAGACGCCCTCACCGGCGGCAGCATCGACCTGCTGGCCTTCAACGAGCAGACCCAGACCGCCCAGACCACCGAAATCTATACCTTCGCCCAGGAAGCCGGAGTTGCCAGCGTCTCCTTCACCGAGACCCTGCCCGAGAACACCGGCTACATGGACTGGATGACCCAGAACATCGACAACCTAGAAAAGGCAGTAGCATAAAGCCTATGGCTCACTCTTCTACCCAGCTCGCCCCCGCCCTTACGGTGACCGGGGGCGGGCTTTCCTTTGGCCACCGTACCCTGTGGCAGGATCTCAACCTCACCGTCGAACAGGGCGAATATTTTGCCGTCCTGGGGCCCAATGGCTCGGGCAAATCGACCTTTATCAAGGTCATTTTGGGTCTGACCCAGCTGAGCGCCGGCAAAATTTCGGTTCTGGGTGCCCCTGCCCGCCTGGGGAACCCCGGCGTCGGCTACATTCCCCAGCAGAAGGCAATTGGTACCGAGATGCCCCTGCGGGCCCGCGATTTTGTGGGGCTGGGAGTGGACGGCCACCGCTGGGGCTTCCGTATGAAGAACCGGGCCTACCGGGAGAAGGTTGACTCCCTGCTCGATGCGGTCGGTGCCAGCGACTACGCCAACGTGCCGGTGGGGCTTCTATCGGGCGGCGAGCAGCAGCGCCTGCGTATCGCCCAGGCCCTTGCCAATGACCCCAAGATTATCCTGGCAGATGAGGCCCTGCTTTCTTTGGACCTCAACCACCAGTACGCCGTCTCTGACCTGATTCACCGCTACAACCGGGAGCACGGGGCTACGGTCGTTTTCGTGACCCACGAAATTAACCCCATTATCGACCATGTAGACCGCCTGCTCTACCTCGCGGGCGGACGCTTCACCGTGGGGTCGGTGGAGCAGGTCATGCGGAGCGAGGTGCTCACCGACCTCTACCAGACTCCGGTATCGGTGATACAGACCAACGGCCGCTACGTGGTGGTGGGCGGCGAGCACGGGGAGCACCACTGCGCCCTAGAAACCGACCACCCCCAGCTACTTGCACCCGTGAAAGGGGGAGATAACCGATGACTTTTGCGGACTTTATGGGCAAGGTCTTTGTCTTTGACCGCTATGGTGAGCTGGTGGCCCTGCTGAGCCAGTCCATTATCGCCGGGGCTATCTTGGGTGTTATCGGTGGCTTTGTAGGGCTCTTTGTGATGCTCCGCCGTCACGCTTTTGCGGTGCACGCCATCGCCGAGATGTCTTTTGCCGGGGCTGCCCTCTTCCTGCTCCTGGGCTATAACGTGGTCACCGGTTCCCTGGTGGGCTCCATTATCTCTGCCCTGCTGATTGCCCTGATGGGCGCCCGAGCCCACGAAAACGATTCAATCATCGGTGCCCTGATGCCCTTTGGTCTGGGGTTGGGAATCCTCTTCCTCTCCCTCTACTCGGGCAGGGCAGCGAACAAATTCTCGCTACTGACCGGTCAGATTGTTTCTGTTGACTCTGCCCAACTGACCTCTATGATCATCGGTGGGGTAGTGATTATTGCGGCCCTGGCTATCATGTGGCGGCCGCTCATGTTCGCCTCGCTTGACCCGGTGGTTGCCTCAGCCAAGGGGGTGCCGCTGAAGGCCCTTTCCATTGCTTTCATGATTGTGCTGGGTATTGCCACAGCCCTGTCGGTGCAGGTGGTGGGCTCCCTGCTGGTTCTGGCCCTGCTGATTACCCCGGCAGCGGCAGCCCTGCAAATCACAGCCTCGCCCCTGCGCGCTCTAATTCTTTCAGTGCTCTTTGCAGAAACAGCCATGGTGGGCGGTATTCTTCTGGCTCTGGCAGGCTCCCTGCCTATCAGCCCCTACGTGACCACCCTGTCTTTCCTCATCTTCGTGGTCTGCCGCCTGGTACGAGCCGTCCGTCAGCGCTACTCAGCATCGGGGCGCGTCCGCTCAGCTGAAGCCGCAGCAGCACCTAGCCCTGCTGGTGGGCAGAGCAGTTAGAGCAGACCCCGGTAATCTCAATGACGTGCTTGACCTCGGTGTAGCCGTTCTTTGCCGCAATCGCCAGGGCTAGCTCTTCAAGCTCGGGAATCTCAAATTCCCGGGCAGCCCCACAGATACGGCAGAGCAGGTGATGGTGGTGGTGCTCGGAGTCGCAGCGGCGGTAGATAGCTTCGCCGTCCTCGGTCTTGAGGGCCTCTACCTCACCGGTGCCCACCATGGACTGCAAGAGACGGTAGGTGGTTGCCAGCGACACCTTATCGCCGCGTGAGAGCATGAGCTGGTGCAGGTCTTGAGCAGAAATAAAGTCTTCGAGGGTTTCGAGGGTTGCGGTGACTGCCCGGCGCTGTTTAGTGTTGCGAATTTCGGTGGGCTTGCTGGCTGACGACGCTGAGTTGGTGTTCACGGGTCATTCCCTCGTCTAAAATCGGTCTCTCTCTGTGCCTACTGTACACCAGGTTTCCAGGGGCAGAAACGGCCCTCGCGCGGGGCGAAAAACAACGTTTTCAGGTAACAGCGTATGTGTTCAGCAGAAAGAAACCGTCAGCTCCAACTAGTCTGACTGTGGTGGGAGCTACTAGGGTGGTAGGTATGAAACTTACCAAATACACCCACTCCTGCGTCAGGCTCGAAAAGGACGGCGCCGTGCTGGTGCTCGACCCCGGAAACTTCTCCGAGGTCGAGCAGGCGCTGGACGGGGCCCACCATATTCTGGTCACCCACGTACACCCCGATCACTTCGACGAGGGTAAAGTGGTTGCCTTTCTGCGAGAGAACCCGCAGGTCACCATTCACGCCCCCGCCGCTGTCATTGATGCCGTTCTTGCGGCCCTGCCCGAGGCCCTTGCAAAGTCGGTGGAAGCTGACGGGGAGCTGGCCCTCTCGTCCTTCTCTATCAAAACCTTCGGCGGTAACCACGCGGTGATCCACCCCCTGCTACCGGTGATCGATAACGTGGGATACCTGATTGACGATAACCTCTTCCACCCAGGGGATTCTTTTGTGGTACCCCACGGCATTGAGGTGGGTACTCTGCTGGTGCCGATTCATGCCCCCTGGAACAAGATTCAGGAGGTCATTGACTTCATTATCGCTGTGCGCGCTCCGCGGGCCTTCCAGATTCATGATTCACTGCTTGCCGAAAACGGTCGAAACATGATTGTTGGCCACGCAACCAACTTTGGTCAGAAGTACGGCACCACCTTTGAGTACCTGGCCCCCGGCCAGTCTGTAGAGATTTAGGAGTAAGCCCCATGAGCACTGTTTTTACCAAGATTATTAACCGAGAACTGCCCGGCCGTTTTATCTGGGAGGACGAGCAGGCAGTTGCCTTCTTGACCATCGAGCCCTTCCAGTATGGACACACCCTGGTGGTTCCCAAGGCTGAGATTGACCACTGGGTTGACCTACCTGAGGAGCTCTCTGCCCACCTCTTTGACGTGGCTCAGAAGGTATCGAAGGGTCTGATGAAGGCTTTTGAGCCCACCCGCGTGGGCATGATTATTGCCGGTTTTGATGTGCCCCATACCCATATTCATGTGTGGCCCGCTGTTGACCAGAGTGAGTTCACTTTCGAGCAGGCTAACCGTAACCCCGATTCAGCTGCTATGGATGAGGCTGCTGAAAAGCTGCGGGCAGCCCTGACCGAGCTGGGCTACGGCGACTCGGTAGCTTCCTAGCCCCTCCGCCAGGTAGGTACCATCTAAATCAGAAAAACCCACCAACTAGGTGGGTTTTTCTGATTTAGATGGTCTTTTCTGGTGTAGTGGCTGAGTGTCTGGGGCGTAGGGGCCGACGGCCTAAAAATAAGTAAAGTGTGTTTGACATAGCTTCGCGCCTGTATGTAAAGTTTATTTCACATCAACTGTAAAGTAACCTTTACATAAGGAGATAGCATGAGCATCGACAAGACCCAAAGCACCTGGGGCCGTTCTCGCTTCGGTGGTAGCCAAGCAACCCTGATACTTGTCAGTATTCTGGGTGCAACTGCACTGGCCCAGCTACTGGCCTGGGGCATTATTGTCATTAGTTCTGAGCAGGTCACCTGGTGGTGGGTGCCGGTTGCCTCGTTAGCTTTTGTTCCGGTGTTAGCCGCCACCTTTTGGGCGCTTCTGGTCGACCGAAACACCGTTAAAGGAACCACCCGCAACCCAGAATCCAGCATCGAAAACCACTGGTACGGAAAGGCAGCGGAAACTACCTTTCACCTCATGATTGCAGTGATGGGGCTGGGTGCCGGGGCTTTCGCTATCTTCGACTGGCAGGTATCGCCGTCCCTTCTGCTGGCGTCCGTCACCGTGCTGGCCATGCTGGTCTTCCTTGTGAGCTACCAGGTTTACAAGCGTAAGGGTGCATAGCCTGTGCAGAACCAGCTCAAAGAACTACGCACTGAACGGGGCTACTCTCAGCAGCAGCTCGCCGACGTGCTCGGAGTGTCACGCCAGACCGTCATCTCAATTGAAAAAGGACGTTTCGATCCGTCCCTGCCCCTGGCCTTCCAGCTCGCTGAAGTCTTCGGTTGCCGGATCGAGGATATTTTCTTCCCCGATGCACCCGAGAACAATTAGAAGAGAGAAAAGACCAGGAAAATCGGAAAAACCCACCAACGAGGTGGGTTTTTCTGATTTAGATGGTACCTAGGGCATGGACGGGCGGGCCTAAGCGTTCTTGATGGCCTCCATGGCTTCGCGCAGGGCCTTAGCCACCCGCTTCTCACTGACGGTGTAGGCGGTGCCGAGCTCCTGGGCGAAGAAGCTGACGCGCAGTTCCTCAATCATCCAGCCCACCTGCTCCAGCTCGGGAGTCGGCACCGTGCCTCCTGGCAGGGACTGCACAGCCTTGTCGTAGGCGTCCTCTAGTTCCTGCACGGTCAGCATGAGCTGGTTATCCCGGTTGACGTTCGGCCCCAGCTTTTCAATGCGCTTGGTGATGGCCTTAAGGTAGCGGGGCAGATGATGAAGCTGCACCGCACCGGTGGACGCCACAAAGCCCGGGTAAACCAGGTTCTCCAGCTGGCTCTTCATGTCGCTCATGGCGTGAATGACCGCAAGCGAGGTGGACTTCTTAATGAGCTTCTGCACCTTAGCTGTTTCCGACAGAATATCGGCAACCAGCTTGGTCATCACGAATACCGTGTCAATGAGCTCAGCCCGCACGCTGTTGAACAGGGCAGTGTACTCCTCCCTGGTAAAAGGCGGGGTAGCGGGTACCAGCTGGTCAATAGCGGCTACCGTACAGTCACTAATGAGGGCTTCAATTGACCCGTGGGGGTTCTGCGTAAACACTAGCTTTTCGCGGTTGTTCAGGTGCTCTGAAACATAGCGCTCGGGCGAGGGAGTATTGAGTTTGAGCAGGCGAATCACACCCCCGCGCTGGGCTCGGGTAGCTTCAGCCTCGGTGGGGAAGATCCGCACAGCAACGGACGCCCCCTCATCCACCAGGGCCGGGTAGCCTGCTACCGTCTGGGTAGCAATGACGCGCTCGACCTTGCGGGGTAGGTCCTGTTCCGGCCAGTCGGTTAGGCCCGAGACTTCCCGCACGGCTTTGCTGCCCACCGCCTGTTCCGGGGCGGACGCCTGTGCCCCCTTGACACCTGCACCCCGGCTCCCAGCCGCGCTGGGAGCCGCAGAGGGTGCAGAGCCGCCGCGGGCGTCCTGACCCTTCTTACCACCGGCGGCCATGGCCGCCATCTTGCCCATGGTCTCGGGGCTTGCACCCAGAGAAGCTGCCAGGGCAGAGCGAATCTCGGCGTGCAAAAGGCCCTGGAGTTCCACTAAATCCTTGCCCTCGCCCAGAATCTTATTCTGGTGGTTGCGCACCTGGAAGGTGAAGCGCAGGTGCTCGGGTACCGCATCCCAATTGAACTCGGCCGGGTCGACCACATGCCCGCGCAGGCGGCGCAGCACCAGGGCCAGGGCCTCAGTGAGGGAATCAGCAGCGGGGGAGTAGTCGGCGTTGAGTTTCTCGACGGCCTGGCGGGCAACGTCCGGGGCCGGAACAAAATTCTTGCGAATCTGCTTGGGTAGGGACTTAATCAGGGCCGTCACCAGCTCCTCCCGCAGACCCGGAATCAGCCACTCAAAAGGAGCCGGTTCAAGCTGCCCTAAGAAGAGCACCGGAACCTGCACCGCGATGCCGTCCGTCTGCGTCTGGGACGAGCGCACCCCACCAATCTGCACGCTGGGGGCGTACTCGTAGCGCAGGTCAAGGGCCAGCTCCCCGCCGGAAGTGCGGGCAGTCCAGGTGCGGGGGAAGAGGGACTCGTCGTAATCGGCGGCCTCTTCGTCAATCAGGTTTTCGGGGGTGAAATCCAGCAGGTGCTCATTGACCCGGCGTTCCTCCTTCCACCAGCGGTCAAAGTGGCGCTCAGAGACAACGTGCTCGGGTATGCGGGCGTTATAGAAGTCGAAGAGGACAGCGTCATCGACCCGCAGGTCGCGGCGGCGCAGACGAGCCTCAAGCTCCTCAACCTCAGCCAGAGCCTTCTGATTGCGGGCAAAGAAGCGGTGGCGGGTCTGCCAGTCGCCCTCTACCAGGGCAGACTGAATGAAAATCTCGCGGGCAGCTACCGGGTCAACCCTCCAGTACTGGATACGCCGGTCGGCAATGATGGGCAGCCCAAAGAGGGTAACCTTCTCGTGGGCTAGCACAGAGCCCTGGCGGGACGACCAGTGCGGGTCAGAGTAGGAATGCTTGAGCAGGGGCCCAGCCAGCTCCTCAACCCACTCGGGCTCAATCTGGGCATTCACCCGCGCCCAGAGACGGGATGTCTCCACCAGCTCGGCAGATACCAGCCAGACCGGGTTCTTCTTAAAGAGGGCAGAACCGGGGAAAATCGCAAAACGGGTGCCGCGGGCGCCCCGGTACTCGTGGCGGTTCTGCTCATCCTGCATACCAATGTGCGACAGCAGGCCAGAGAGCAGGGACTTATGCACCTCGGTCTCACTAGCAGCCGGGTCAATATCGCGCCCGCCCTCAACCGTAATACCGGCCGAGCGGCCAATCTCCCGCAGCTGGGCAAAGAGATCCTGCCACTCACGAATACGCAGGAAGTTTAGATACTCCCGGTGGCACATCTTGCGGAACTGACTCGATGACAGCTCGGCCTGCTTCTCATTGATGTACTGCCAGAGCAAGAGGAAGGACGTGAAGTCGGACTTCTCATCCTTATAGCGGGCGTGCAGGGAATCGGCCTCGCCGCGGTGCTCGGCGGGGCGCTCGCGGGGGTCCTGAATGGTCAGGGCAGCAGCCAGCACCATGATTTCCTTGGCAACACCCCGCTTGGAACCCTCCACAATCATGCGGGCTAGGCGGGGGTCAACGGGCAGGGCTGCCATGGCGCGCCCAGCGGCAGTGAGCGGTGAGGACGGACGCCGCCCCCCTCTACCGCGTGCCCCGCGCGTATCGCGGGGGAGGGCGTCCGCACCCTCACGGCCGGGGGTAGCAAGAGCTCCTAGCTCGCGCAGCAGGTTAACGCCGTCGTTGATAGCGCGGGTTTCGGGCGGCTGAACGAAGGGGAACTTCTCAATATCGGCGGGGGACTTAACCACGCCGATTGCGGTCATCTGCAGAATGACCGCGGCCAGGTTGGTGCGGAGAATCTCGGGGTCGGTGAACTCGGCCCTGGCCTGGAAGTCCTCTTCGGAGTAGAGGCGGATGGCGATACCGTCAGAGACACGGCCACAACGGCCCGAACGCTGATTGGCGGAGGCCTGCGAAATGCGCTCGATGGGTAGGCGCTGCACCTTGGTCCGCGCGGAGTAGCGCGAGATACGGGCGGTGCCGGTGTCGATCACGTACTTGATGCCGGGCACGGTCAGGGAGGTTTCCGCCACGTTGGTTGCCAGCACGATGCGGGGCCGGCCACCGGGTTTGAAAACCCTGTGCTGCTCAGCCATCGACAGGCGGGCGTAGAGGGGCAGCACCTCGTAGTCGGCCAGGCGGCGGGTGGATCGCACCATATCCTCGATAGCGTCGGCCGCGTCGCGGATTTCGCGCTCGCCCGAGAAGAAAATCAGAATGTCGCCGGGGGCTTCTTCAGAAAGCTCCCGGATGGCGTCAAGCACGCCCTCAATCGGGTCGCGGTCGTCGTCCTCGAGGCCGTCACCGGCGTCCGCCTCGTCCTCTCCGCCGTCGCCGGTGCGCGGCTCGCTCAGCGGGCGGTAGCGGATCTCGACCGGGTAGGTGCGGCCGGAGACCTCAATGATGGGCGGGGCATCATCGGGTAGGGTTGCCTCGGCGATTTCTTTTTCCTCGGGGCTGAGGGTCTCGTCGACGATGCCGACACCGGGTACAAAGCTGGGGGAGAAGTGGCGGGCGAAACGCTCGGGGTCAATGGTGGCTGAGGTAATGACGATTTTCAGGTCGGGGCGCTGCGGCATAATGCGCTTGAGGTAGCCCAGAATGAAGTCAATGTTGAGGGAACGTTCGTGGGCCTCATCAATGATGATGGCCGAGTACTGGCGTAGCAGCCGGTCGTTTTGGATTTCGGCCAGCAAAATACCGTCGGTCATGAGCTTGATAGCGGAGCCCTCGCCCACCTCGGAGGTAAAGCGCACCTGGTAGCCGACCGTCTCACCGATCTTCTGGCCCAGTTCCTCAGCGATGCGTTCTGCTACCGAGCGGGCTGCCAGTCGGCGGGGCTGGGTATGGCCAATCATGCCCTTCTCCGCCAGACCCAGTTCAAGGAGCATCTTGGGGAGCTGGGTGGTCTTACCCGAGCCGGTTTCACCCGCAACGATGGTGACCTGGTTGTCGCGGATAGCTGCCATGATGTCGTCCCGGCGGGCAGAGACGGGCAGGCCCTCGGGATAGGTGATTTTTTCGGGAATCAGCGGGGTGTAGGGACGGCGCTGGTTCGGTTTCTTCCCGCCCTGCTTGCCCCGGGGGGCTGAGCTGCGGCCGCGGCGCTGGGAGCGGGCGGGTGCGTCCGCCCCCTCACGAGGGCTGGACGCCTGCTTCCCCCTGCCACCGCGCTTTTCGGCGGTCTGGGGTTCGGTGGGCTCGGATGCGCGGACGCCCGCGCCGTGCATAGCAGCGGCGATAGCGGAGAGGGGCTGGGCAGGAGTGCGGGAAGAATCTGAACTAGACATACTGCCCTCTATTTTAGGGCAGAGCCGGCACGAACGGTCAGGTTTCACTGGTCGCGTGAAGCCTATCGACTATAGTCGACAAAAATATCAAAAAAGAGAAGTTTATCGACTATAGTCGATAAACTTTCGGTTCGTTGGTGTGATAAATGGGTTTAAGCCAGCCTACCTATTGAGCTATAACGTCTCGCGTTATAGCCTGGAGCTATGATTCAATCTTTCGCAGATCGAAACACGGAGAAGCTAGCCCAGCGCCAGCGGGTTCCCGTTTTTGACACGCGCATTGAACGAGTTGCTCTAAGGAAACTGAGATTATTGGATGCCGCTACATCACTCAATGACTTGAGAGTGCCCCCGGGTAACCGTCTGGAAGCTCTCAAAGGTGATAGGGCTGGGCAACATAGTATAAGAATTAATGATCAATGGAGAATCTGTTTTACCTGGACTCATGCAGGGCCCGAAGGAGTTGAAATCGTTGATTACCATTAGTTTGCCTCCGGTACACCCTGGGGAGGTTCTCTTTGAAGATTTTATGGAACCCCTTAGTGTGAGCCAGAACCAGGTTGCCCGAGCCATAGGAGTCTCACCGCGTCGGATTAACGACATTGTGCATGGTAGGCGAGCAGTAACAGCTGATACTGCGGCCCGGCTGTCTCGTTATTTTGGTACGAGTGCTGAGTTTTGGCTCAATCTACAGGCCCGGTATGAGCTGGATATGCTTGAAGAAACAAAGGCTGAGACTTTGGCAGCTATCGTTCCATTGAACGCTGCCTAGAGACGAGGACGCCCCGCCCTCCTGCCCTGGGGCAGGGGAGCGGGGCGCAGGCGTCCTGACAGAAAAGTTAGAGGCTGGCAGCGACGGGCAGGACGAGCTCCATCATGTCGGTGAAAGCGGTCTGACGCTGCTCGGCGGTAGTCTCAACACCCTTGAAGAGGTGGTCTGAGACAGTGAAAACAGAGAGGGCCTGCACACCGGCGGCGGCAGCCACAGCGTAGATACCGGCGGTTTCCATCTCAACAGCCAGCACACCCATCTCAGCCCACTTAGAGGCGTCAGAGAAATCAGAGCGGTAGAAAACGTCAGAAGACAGCACGTTACCCACGTTGAGGGTCTTGCCCTGGGCCTCGGCCTCCTTGGCCACAGCCGACAGCAGGGGCCAGGACGCGGTGGGGGCAAAGGTGCCGGGGAGCTTGTAGTGGTGCATGAAGTTGGAATCGGTCGAAGCTGCTGAGGCCACGACTAGATCAAAAAGGTCAAGGCCCTCAGCCATACCACCGCAGGTACCGATACGGATCAGGTTCTTCACGCCAAAGGTGTGAATCAGCTCGTGGGCGTAGAGGCTGGCCGAAGGGATGCCCATGCCGGTACCCATGACCGAAATACGTTGGCCCTTGTAGTCGCCGGTGAAGCCGAACATGTTGCGCACGGTGTTGAACTGTACGACGTTCTCAAGGTAGGTATCGGCAATGAACTTGGCGCGCAGGGGGTCTCCGGGCAGCAGGATGGTTTCGGCAATTTCAGCGCCGTTCGGGGCAATGTGCGGGGTATTGACGGCTTCTGCCATGTCATTCTCTTTTCAGGTGCGAAAGGGTGGGGTTTTCGCCCCTAGTCTACCCGGCTTCATATAAGCAACCCTACTTAGTAATTTGGTAGGGTGGGAGGGAACGCCGAAAGGAGTAGTCAATGAAGAAAGCACTCTATCTCACCCTGGTCGCAGCTTTTGGTGCCTCGATTAGCGGCGTCATCGGTCTGTTGCGGGCCTTCGCGCTCCCAGAGCAAGAACTGACGCCCTATCTTATCGGTATGACGATTGGGGCAGTTGCCCTGACTTTCATCAGCCTAGCTGCCCTGCGTTTCCCCGGCTCCGACCTTCACCTGATCTACCGTCGACAGTTTACGGCTCGCCCCTCCGGGGCCTTCCTGCTGGGCGCGGTGTTCGGGCTAGGAATAAGCCTACCCCGCATCGACCCGCAGGACTTTATCTTCGATGCTATCTTCTCTATCATTTTTGCCCTGGTTATCGGAGTGATAGCAGCAGTCTGGGTTGCCTTCCGTCGGCCTGCTCCTGACCTAAACTAGGCACATGGAGCTACGCTACTGGGCACTCATCGACGCCCCTGACCTTTACTCGATTTACCGCACATCATCAGGCCTCGAGCGGCAGATGCCAGCCCTCGCCAGCGAAGAGGACGCCCGGAACCTCATCGAAACCAGCTACCTACCGGCTGAAAACCGGGCTATTTTCTGCCTCAGTGACGAGGGACGGCCCGCAGGGCTCATCGGGCTGAACTTTACGGCCCGCAGCGATACCGGAGCCTGGGACAGGGCCTGGGTCTACTACTGGCTAGCTGACCCCTATCGCGGGCAGGGCTACACAAAAGCGGCTCTCACGGCGGTGTGCGCCTGGGCCCTGGGCGATCCCAACCCCGCACCAACCCTACCTACTCTCGATACCGGCCTGCTGGCGTCCCTACCCTCACCCCGCCTCCGCCGTCTGGAACTGGGCTACCGCGCCAACAACCTCGCGAGCGGAGCCGTTGCCGCCGCAGCCGGATTCCAGGTTGAAGGGATTGAGCGGGAGAAATTTCTCTACGCCGGGCAGACCTACGACGCGGTGATAGCCGCTAGGCTCCGCAGGGGCGGACGCACTCCGGCCAGTCTGAGCTGCCAGGAGGCAGTTTCCCGCCCCGGCTTCCACCACGTTGAACTCTGGATCGAATCCCTGGCAACAGCCCTACCATCCTGGGCCTGGCTCACCCAGCAACTAGGGTGGACGACCTACCAGGAGTGGCCCGGCGGAATCTCCTGGCAGGCTCATGATGGCTCCTACCTCGTCCTCGAAGAATCCCCCGATACCACCGGCCCCCATAACCGCACCCACGCCGGTCTCAACCACCTGGCCTTCACAGTGCCGTCCGCAGCCTTGCTCGATAAGCTCCGTAGCGAGGCTACCAGCCACGGCTGGAGTGAACTCTTCGCAGACCGATATCCGCACGCAGGCGGCCCCGACCACTACGCCCTCTACCTCGAAAATAAGCAGGGGTTTGAAGTGGAACTCGTCGCCCCAAACTAACCCGCACTTAGTCTGAAAACCCCGCAACTAGTTGCGGGTAAAACAGAATAAATGCGGGGAAGAAGGCGGACGCCGGGCACAAAAAAGAGAAGGTATGCCAAAATGCGCGAAGCGCTGGCATACCTTCTCTTTTTGTGCCCTCGAAAGGATTCGAACCTTCGACACCCAGCTCCGGAAACTGGTGCTCTATCCACTGAGCTACGAGGGCAACACTGAACCTTCACAATAGATAGTGAAACTCAGACCTGATTACTCTATCAGAAACCCCACCCCACAACACAAACCGATTACAGTAGGAACAAAGACCAGCGCACCGAAGGGCTGAATCAATGACCACACTCACCGGCAACTACGCGGGAACCAACCACCCCTCCCAGACTTTTGACTTCTACCCGCCCAGCGCGCCAACCGGTGAACACCACCCCGTGCCCCTGCTCATCTACGTCCACGGCGGAGCCTGGCGATTCGGCGATAAATCCTCCTTCCTGCTAGCTGATAACGGTCTGCACCGCGTCCGCGAACGCTTCGCCCACGCAGGCTACGCCACCGCCTCCATCAACTACCGCCTCAGTCACGAAGCCCTCTTCCCCGCCCAAATCAACGACCTCAAAACAGCCATCCGCTACTTCAAAACCAGGGCCGAAGACTTCGGAATCGACCCCAACCGTATCGTCCTCGCAGGCGGATCGGCGGGCGGGCACCTGGTCCAGCTAGCCGCCGCCACCGGCCACCTGAACGAGCCCTACCTCGAAGGCCTCTCAGCCAGCGCGCTCGCTGCCCGAACCATCGCCGGTGAGCCGGACTCGTCCGTCCGCTGTGCCGTCTCCATCTACGGGGTTAGCGATCTGCGCACCATCTTCGACGACCGCGTCGCCTGGGGGTTCCCCTATGACCACCCCGAGGACGACGGGGCGGAATGGCGTCTGCTTGGCTCCACCTACCCTGCCCCGGTAGGCACTCCAGCAGAGGTCAATTGGGCCAAGGCCCACCCCATCGACTACGCCAGAGAGGCAAAGAAAACAGGGGAGCGAACCCACGCCCCGGTCTACTACATCCACGGCAGCGGGGACACCTGCGTGCCTCCCAACCAGTCCGTCGAGGCCCACCGTGCCCTCTCAGCCGCCGGAATCGCCACCGAACTGACCCTGATTGGCGAGGCGGAGCACTCCGACCCGGCAATCTACGCCAGCGAGAGCGCCTGGGAACATATCATTCGCTGGGTAGGTCTACAGCTCACCCTGTAGACTTGACCCTATGACTCCCGAAGAACTCTCAAGTGCAATTGACGGCGCGCTGACCGCAGCGTTCGAAGCCGGCGAACTGACCCTGACCGACGGCGAAACCGCCCCCGCTGTGCGCGTAGAGCGCCCTAAGAACCGCGACCACGGCGACTGGGCCACCAACATCGCCCTGCAGATTTCTAAGAAGGTGGGGAAGAACCCCCGCGAGGTAGCCCAGATCCTGGCTGCCCGAATCACCGAGATTGCCGGCGTGGCAAGCGTAGACATCGCTGGCCCCGGCTTCCTCAACATCACCCTAGACGCTGCCGCGGCGGGTGAGCTGGCCAAGACCATCGTTGAGCAGGGCTCAGCTTTTGGTACCAACGAAACCCTGGCCGGCCAGACCATCAACCTGGAGTTCGTCTCCGCTAACCCCACCGGCCCCATTCACCTGGGCGGTACCCGCTGGGCCGCTGTGGGTGACTCCCTGGCCCGTATCTTCATCTCCCAGGGCGCCAAGGTCGTGCGTGAATACTACTTCAACGACCACGGCAACCAGATTGACCGCTTTGCTCGCTCCCTGCTGGCCCGCGCCAAGGGTGAAGCCGCCCCCGAGGACGGCTACGGCGGTGAGTACATCACCGATATCGCCAACCGGGTGCTAGAGGTCCGCCCCGACGCTCTTGAGGCTGAAGACCCCCAGGAAGTCTTCCGCGCCACCGGTGTTGAGTTCATGTTTGAGGACATCAAGGCCTCTCTGCATGACTTCCACGTTGACTTCGACGTTTACTTCCACGAGAACTCCCTCTTTGAAAACGGCAAGGTCGATGAGCTGCTTGAAAAGCTCAAGGAATCTGAGAACCTTTACTTCAAGGACGGCGCCTGGTGGCTTAAGTCCACCGATTTCGGTGACGATAAGGACCGCGTGGTTATCAAGTCTGACGGCAACGCCGCCTACATCGCCGGTGACATCGCCTACTTCCAGGACAAGACCAAGCGCGAAGAGAACCCCGCTGACCTGGCAATCTACATGCTGGGTGCTGACCACCACGGCTATGTAGCCCGCCTCAAGGCCGCTGCCGCTGCCCTGGGCGATGACCCCAACATGGTTGAGGTCATGATTGGCCAGATGGTTAACCTGGTCAAGGACGGTACGCCCGTGCGTATGTCTAAGCGTGCCGGTACCGTCGTGACCCTGGAAGACCTGGTTGAAATCGTGGGCGTGGATGCAGCCCGCTACTCCCTGACCCGCTACTCGGTAGACTCCAACATCGATATCGACCTGGATCTGCTGACCAAGCAGTCCAACGAGAACCCGGTCTTCTACGTGCAGTACGCCCACGCCCGCACCTGCGCTATTGCCCGCAACGCTGAGGCAGCCGGCGTCACCACCGACTCCGTCGATACCGCCCTGCTGAACTCAGAGGCAGACTCAGCCCTGCTCGCTGCCCTGGGCCAGTTCGCCGGTGCCGTCAAGGAGGCCGCTGACTTCCGTGAGCCCCACCGCGTGGCCCGCTACCTGGAAACCCTGGCCGGCGCCTACCACCGCTGGTACGGTGTCTCCCACGTTGCCCCCAAGGGCGATGAAGAGGTCACCGACCTGCACCGCACCCGCCTGCTGCTGAACAATGCAACCCGCCAGGTACTGGGCAACGGCTTAGGCCTGCTGGGCGTCAGCGCACCGGAGAAGATGTAAATGGGCGCAGAATCCGCACTGTTCAAGCCCGACTGGCTGAGCTACCCGTCTGCCCCGGCCGACCTCGACCCGGTGATTTGGAAGCCCTCCTTCACCCGCTCCGAGAGTGGCGAGCTTGAGGTGGACGGCACCCCCGTCAGCCGCCTGGTTGCCGACTTTGGCACCCCCGAGTACGTCTTTTCTGAGACCACCTTCCGCGCCCGCGCCGCTGAGTTCCGTTCCGCCTTTGAGACGGCTTTTGAGAAGCACGGGGCTGAGGTCTCGGTCTACTACGCCGGGAAGTCCTTCCTGGCGACTGCCGTGGCCAAGTGGGCTGAGGAAGAGGGCCTGTGCCTTGATACCGCGAGTGGCGGTGAGCTGGCGATTGCCATGCGGGCCGGGGTACCCGGTGCGAAAATCGCCCTGCACGGTAACAACAAGTCGGCGGGCGAGATTGCCCGCGCCCTGCGCTACGGGGTAGGACGCCTGGTGGCCGACTCGGTGCCCGAGGTGCAGCTGATTGCGAAGGTAGCAGCCGAGTTGGGCGTCACCGCCCCGGTCATGCTCCGCGTGACCCCCGGCGTCCACGCCTCGACTCACGACTTCATTGCTACCGCCCACGAGGATCAGAAGTTTGGCCAGTCTCTGGCAGCCGGTACCGCGCCGCTGGCAGGTCTGTCGCTTGAAGAGCTGACCGAGCTGGGAATTACCGCAGACGATGCCTACGCCACCGTGGCTGCCGCTCTGGCCCTGGCCAGTGAGCACATTGACCTGCGCGGTTTGCACTGCCACATCGGCTCCCAGATTTTTGAGGCCGAGGGCTTCGGTAAGGCCGCTGAGAAGGTGCTGACCTACATGCAGCAACTCAACGAGCGCTTTGGCGTGGTGCTGCCCGAGATTGACCTGGGTGGCGGCTACGGTATCGGCTACACCGAGCAGGACACCCCGCGCGGTTCTGCCGATATTGCTACCGAGCTGGCTGACATGGTCTCTAAGACCTGCTCCAACGTGGGTATGGCGATTCCCCACCTGTCTTTTGAGCCGGGTCGCTCCATCTCGGGGCCCTCGGGTATTACCCTCTACACTGTCGGTACTATCAAAGACGTTGCGATTGAGGACGAGCACGGAGATACCCGCGTGCGCCGCTACGTCTCGGTCGATGGCGGCATGAGCGATAATCCCCGCCCGGTACTCTACGAGTCCGATTACGCCGTGACCTTGGCCAACCGGGCCCCGGAAGGGGAACAGATTCTGTCTCGCGTGGTGGGTAAGCACTGCGAATCTGGCGATATCGTGATTCGTTACTGCTACCTGCCAGCTGGCCTGGCAGCGGGCGACATTCTGGCTGTTCCGGCCACCGGCGCCTACAACCACGTCATGGCCTCTAACTACAACTACCTGACCCGCCCGCCGGTGATCGCAACGGCAGCAGGTAAGGAACCCCGCGCCATCATCCGCCGCGAAACCGAAGAGGACATGCTAGCCCGGGACTTGGGCCTGGTCTAGGCTTTGTCATCAGGACGCCGCCCCGCGCCCTAGCCGTCAAAGGGCAGGGGAGCGGGGCGGTGGCGTCCTGTCATAAACCACTCCGTGAGAAAATAAAGTTCATACTCTGGGTTACGCTGTCTTACCCGCTAGCATGGTGAGCGTACCCCTGAACCTATTTCCCATCTACGTCAGGAGACGCTCTTGGGCAACACCACCATCAAAGTAGCGCTACTGGGCGCCGGCAACGTCGGCTCACAGGTAGCCCGCATGCTCACCGAAGATGCCGAGTCCCTGCAAGACCGCATTGGTGCGCCGGTTGAGCTCATCGGTATTGCCGTGCGCGATACCTCAGCCAAGCGCCACTATGAGGCTGCACCTGAGCTCTACACCACCGATGCTGAGGCGCTGATTGACGCCGCCGATGTGGTCATTGAACTGACCGGCGGTATCGAGCCTGCCCGCACCCGCATCCTGCGCGCCCTGACCGCTGGCAAGTCGGTGGTATCGGGTAACAAGGCCCTGCTGGCTAAGCACGGTGTAGAACTGGCTGCTGCCGCCGCTAAGAGCGGGGCCCAGCTCTCCTACGAGGCAGCGGTTGCCGGTGCTATCCCCATCCTGCGCCCCCTGCGCGACTCTCTGGCCGGTGATCAGATCACCCGCGTGCTGGGTATCATGAACGGCACCACCAACTACATCCTGGACCAGATGGACACCACCGGCGCCCAGTTCACCGATGCCCTGGCCGAGGCCCAGCGCCTGGGCTACGCCGAAGCTGACCCCACTGCCGATATCGAGGGCCACGACGCCGCCTCTAAGGCCGCAATCGTTGCCTCCCTGGCCTTCCACTCTGACTTCACCATCGACGACGTCCACTGCGAGGGCATTACCTCCATCACCGCTGACGACGTGGCGGCAGCCGCTGCCGACGGCTATGTCATCAAGCTCCTGGCGGTCTGCGAAAAGGACGGCGAGGGCGTTAACATCCGCGTAAACCCCACCCTGGTGCCCCGCAGTCATCCGCTGGCCTCGGTCCACGGGGCTTTCAACGCGGTCTTCGTACAGGCTGAAAATGCCGGTGAGCTCATGTTCTACGGCCCCGGCGCAGGTGGCGCTCCCACCGCCTCTGCGGTACTGGGTGACTTCGTTTCCCTGGCCCGCCGCCTGGTGCTCGGTGGCCCGGGTATCCCCGAGTCCTCCCACGCTAACCTGGTGGCAACCCCCATGAACGACGTTGTCTCCCGCTACTCTGTGGGCATCGTCGTGGAAGATAAGCTGGGTGTTTTGGCCAACATCGCCCGGATCTTTGCCGAGCACGGTGTCTCTATCGAGACCATGCGCCAGGCTAAGGGAACCGGCGACGGCACCAGCGCCTCCATTCGTATCGTCACCCACCGTGCTACCGACGCTAACCTGCGAAAGACCATGGCGGTAGTCGATGCCCTCGATACCGTCCGCGACATCACCTCCGTTATCCGCGTAGAAGGCTAAACACCGATTCTTATGTCACTTCCCATGATCGACGGCTCAGACGAGCCCTTCGTCCAGCCCGATGTAATCCCCGTTGGCGCGCGCGTGACCGTCAAGGTCCCGGCCTCTTCAGCCAATCTCGGCCCCGGCTACGACTCTCTCGGTCTGGCCCTGGCCCACTATGATGACCTGACGGTCACCCGCGTGCCCGGGGTGGGGGAGCTGACCTTCGATCTCACCGGTGAGGGGGCGGACGAGGTTCCGCAGGACGCCAGCCACCTGGTCATCAAGGCCATGGTGACTGCCTGGAAGGCAGTGGGGCTTTTTGAGCTACCCTCCCTACACGTTCAGGCCCATAACCGCATCCCGCATTCTCGCGGTATGGGGTCATCCGCTTCAGCCATCGTGGCCGGCGTGACCGCAGCGAACGGCCTGCTCCCCGCTGAGCTCCAGCTTGATGACGAGGCCGTGCTACAGATTTGTTCGGGCATGGAAGGCCACCCCGATAACGTGGCCCCCTCCCTCTATGGCCACGTTGTGATCTCCTACGGGGACGACTCGGGCTGGCACTCCCTGCCCGTACCGGCCCACGAGAACGTACTGCCGGTCATCGCAATTCCTGACTACGAGGTGCCGACCAAGGTAGCCCGCGGCCTCATTCCCGAGACTGTTCCCCACCGGGAAGCCGCCGCCAACTCCGGCCGTGCGGCCCTGCTGACCCAGGCACTGGCGTCCTACCCCGACTACCTACTGCCCGCAACCAGCGACCTGCTGCACCAGTCCTACCGCGCCGTTGCCATGAAGCCCTCAGCGGCCCTGGTTAAGTACCTGCGCGGCAAGGGTTTTGCTGCGGTGATCTCGGGGGCAGGCCCCACCGTCATGGCCCTGGCCAACGGGGCGGACGAACGCGCCCGAGTTCGCGAAGCTATTGAGGCTTTCGCCACCGAAAGCGAGCCTAATCAGCACGAGAGTCGGGCTGTAAGCTGGCGGGTGCTCGATATCGATATCGACACTAAAGGTGTTATGCTTACTTATAAGGAAACCGCCTAGCGCGCTCCAGCACTATTTGTGCCCGGGCTCGCCTGTGTTGGCCTCATCCCACGGTTTGGCAGGTCTGTAGAAGCCTCAGCAGGTTCAACCGTTCATTTACGTCTTTCACTGAACTAGTGGGGGGCGTTCCCTTGCCGGGTATCCCGTCAGCTACCGTTTGGTGCAGCCGGGTGCCCGAACCCGGGTCACCTGATACTCTCGCTTTCCCAGCGACAGCGTCACCTGACCCCTGAAACTATCACTCGCCCGCTCTGGGCATGGCGCATCTGTTGCGCCAGAACAACCCGCGAAATCAACGACATTTCGAGAGAAGGAATCTTCGTGGCAGAAAACACCGACCTGACCGCAGGTACGGAGGCCGCAGCAGCGGCTGAGCAGAAGTCCCCCAGTCTGAGCACCCTCAAACTCGCTCAGCTCCAGTCCCTGGCTTCCCAGCTAGGTATTACCGGCGCCCGCCGCATGCGTAAATCAGACCTGGTTGAGGCCATTTCAGCCCACCAGCGTGGCTCAGCTGTAGCCGACCGTCCTGCTGAAACCGCAGATCAGGCAGAGAAGCCTAAGCGCACCCGTACCCGCAAGACCGCAGCCGAGAAGGCTGCCGAAGCAGAAGCTCCCGCCGAGGCTCAGCCTGAGGCAGAGAAGCCCAAGCGCACCCGCACCCGCAAGACCGCAGCTGAAAAGGCTGCCGAAGCAGAGCAGCCCAAGGGGCAGGACGCCGCCGAAGCCGCTGACGCACCTGCTGAAGCTACTTCTGAGAAGCCCGCTACTAAGCGTCGCGGTAACCGCCGCGCCACCAGCTCAACCGTAGCTGCTGAATCCCAGAAGGAAACCAAGCCCGATACCTCTGCCCTTGAGGCGGTTGAAGCTGCCCTTGACGGTCTGGAGTCTCAGAAGGCTGCCCGCAATGAGCAGAACGAGGGCGAAGAGGGTGCCAAGCGCACCCGTACCCGCACCCGTACCGACCGTCGTCGCAAGAACGAGGGCGAGAACGTCGATTCTGCCGAGCAGAACGACACTACCGCTGAGAACGGCGAGAAGAACGAGCGTTTTGAGCGCAAGAACCGTCGTGACCGCAACGACCGCGATAACCGTCAGGACCGCGGCGATAAGCAGGATCGCGAGAACCGCGACCGCGGCGGCAAGAACGACCGCCAGAACAACAACGGCCCCGACGAAGACCGCCGTAACAACCGCAAGAACCGCCGCGACCGTCAGGCAGAGCGCCGCGAACGCCGTAACAACCGCCGCGACGACTACGAGCCCGAGATTAGCGAAGACGACGTACTGATTCCCGTCGCCGGTGTGCTCGACGTCCTCGACAACTACGCTTTCGTACGTACCTCCGGCTACCTGCCCGGCACCAACGACGTTTACGTTTCCCTGGCCCAGGTCAAGCGTTACGGCCTGCGCAAGGGTGACGCTGTGGTCGGTACCATCCGCGCCCCCCGCGAAGGCGATAACAACAACCGCCAGAAGTTCAACGCCCTGGTACAGCTGACCTCCATCAACGGCCTGACCCCCGAAGAGTCCAAGGGCCGCCGCGAATTCAACAAGCTCACCCCGCTCTACCCCAAGGAGCGCCTGCGCCTGGAGACCGACCCCAAGAAGCTCGGTACCCGCGTTATCGACCTGATTGCCCCCATCGGTAAGGGCCAGCGCGGCCTGATTGTGGCACCTCCCAAGGCCGGTAAGACCTTGATGCTGCAGTCCATCGCCAACGCGATTACCACCAACAACCCCGAGGTTCACCTCATGATGGTTCTGGTAGACGAGCGCCCCGAAGAAGTCACCGACATGCAGCGCACCGTCAACGGTGAAGTGATCGCTTCCACCTTTGACCGCCCGGCAGATGACCACACCACCGTTGCCGAGCTCGCCATCGAGCGCGCCAAGCGCCTGGTGGAGCAGGGCCGCGACGTCGTCGTCCTGCTGGACTCCATGACCCGCCTGGGCCGTGCCTACAACCTGGCAGCGCCCGCCTCAGGTCGTATCCTCTCCGGTGGTGTGGACGCAGCTGCCCTCTACCCGCCCAAGAAGTTCTTCGGTGCTGCCCGCAACATCGAAGAAGGCGGCTCACTGACCATTCTGGCGACCGCCCTGGTCGAGACCGGCTCCAAGATGGACGAGGTCATCTTCGAAGAATTCAAGGGTACCGGCAACATGGAACTGCGCCTTTCCCGCCAGCTGGCAGACAAGCGTATTTTCCCCGCCATCGACCTCAACGCGTCCTCAACCCGCCGCGAAGAGGCCCTGCTCTCACCCGACGAGGTCAAGATCATGTGGCGCCTGCGCCGCGTGCTGGCCGGCATGGACCAGGAACAGTCCCTGTCTGTTCTGCTCTCCAAGCTGCGCGAGACCCAGTCCAACGTCGAATTCCTGCTCACCGTTGCTAAGAGCGGCCTGGGCCACGGCGAATAAGGAAAGGACATCACCGTGATTGAATCTATCCAGGGTCTGCTCGACGAGCACGCAGACCTCCAGAAGCAGCTGGCTGACCCAGCCGTCCACGCTGACCAGGGTAAGGCCCGTAAGCTGGGTCGCCGCTACTCAGAGCTCAACGGCATCGTTGAAGCCTACAACCGCGTCAACACCCTGCGCGACGACATCGAAGCTGCCCGCGAGATGGCTGCCGAAGACCCCGACTTTGCTGACGAGGTCAAGGAGCTTGAAGCCCAGCTGCCCGAGGCTGAAGAGAAGCTGCGCCGTCTGCTGATTCCCCGTGATCCGGACGACGGCCGCAACGTCATTCTCGAAGTCAAGGGTGGCGAAGGTGGCGACGAGGCTTCCCTCTTCGCTGCTGACCTGTTGCGCATGTACACCCGCTACGCTGAATCCAAGGGCTGGAAGACTGAGATGATCTCCTCCCAGACCACCGATGTTGGCGGTTACAAGGACGCCCAGGTAGCTATCAAGGGTACCTCGAATGACCCCGCTGAGGGCGTCTGGGCCCACCTCAAGTACGAGGGTGGCGTGCACCGCGTGCAGCGTGTTCCGGCGACCGAGTCCCAGGGCCGTATCCACACCTCAGCTGCCGGTGTGCTGGTCTTCCCCGAGGTCGATGAGCCCGAGGAAATCGAGATCAACCAGAACGACCTGAAGATTGACGTCTACCGCTCATCAGGCCCCGGTGGTCAGTCGGTGAACACCACCGACTCCGCTGTGCGTATTACCCACCTGCCCACCGGCATCGTGGTTGCTATGCAGAACGAGAAGTCTCAGATTCAGAACCGTGAAGCTGCCATGCGCGTGCTCCGGGCCCGCCTGCTGGCCTGGCAGCAGGAGCAGATTGATGCTGAGAACGCCGAGAAGCGCCACTCCCAGGTGCGCACTATGGACCGTTCTGAGCGCATCCGCACCTACAACTTCCCCGAAAACCGTATTGCCGACCACCGCACCGGCTACAAGGCCTACAACCTGGACGCCGTCCTCAACGGTGACCTTGAGGCAGTTGTGCAGTCCGCTATCGAGATGGACGAGGCCGCCCGCCTTGAGAAGCTCGGTCAGGAAGACAAGTAAGAGTGGCTGATTTTAGCCTGGAGCCCGGCGAAGAGCTTGATTCAGCCCTTCGCCGGGCTGCGCTCTATCTTGGCGCAGCCGGTATTGACTCGGCTGCGGTGGACGCGCAGCTTCTTGCTGCTTATCTACTGGAGAAGGACGCCGGTGAGCCGGTATCGCGGGGCCGTGTTCAGTCCCTGGCCCTGCTGGGGCATGCGGTGCCTGAGGGCTTTGCCCGTCTGGTGACCCTGCGCGGTGAGCGTCTACCGCTTCAACACCTGACCGGCCAGGCCCACTTCCGGGGCCTGACCCTGTCGGTGGGGCCGGGGGTTTTTGTGCCCCGACCCGAGACCGAGCTGCTGGTGGAGCACGCCCTCACCGCCTACCGGGGCATGGCTGAGGCCCTGCCCGCCCAGCCCCTGGTGGTTGACCTGTGTACCGGGTCAGGTGCCATTGCAGCTGCCCTTGCTACCGAGCTAGCCGCAGATGAGCAGGTGCCGCCCCCGCGCGTCCTTGCCGTTGAACTCTCGACCGACGCTGCCGCCTGGGCCGAGCGTAACCTGGGCCCCGCCGGGGTGGAACTGGTAGCGGGCGATGCCCGCACGGCCCTGCCCGGGTACGAGGGAACCGTGACCCTGGTGGCTTCCAACCCGCCCTATATCCCTGCCGGGGCAATTCCTAAAGATCCAGAGGTTCGCGACCACGACCCGGCCCTGGCCCTCTACGGCGGGGGAGAGGACGGTATGGAGTTACCTACCGCCATCGCAGCCCGAGCCTATGCTCTTCTTGCTCCCGGTGGCTACCTGATTATGGAGCACGCCGAAACCCAGCGGGAACTGATGCGTCAGGCCCTTGCCGCCGCCGGCTTTGAAGGTATCGAATCTATTGACGATTTCGCGGGTAAACCCCGTCACACCTCGGGCTATAAACCGCTACCAGGCACCTAAGAATGTGAAAGAATAATGAGCGTGAAAGCAACCATTGTTAGTGCAACCGACCCTGAGACCCTGGGCGACGCCATCGCGACCGCCAACTCAGCAATCGGCGCAGCCAAGACCATCGTGATTCCTACCGACACCGTGTACGGTATCGCCACCGACGCCTTCTCCGTTGAGGGCGTTGGGAACCTGCTTGCCGCTAAGGGCCGTACCCGGCAGATGCCCCCGCCGGTACTCATTTACGACCAGTCTGTGCTGCCGGGTTTGGCCGACGAAATTTCCGAGGACGCCCGCGCCCTGGCTACCGAGTTCTGGCCCGGTGCTCTCACCCTGATTTTCTATTCTCAGCCCTCCCTGAACTGGGACCTGGGCGAGACCCAGGGCACCGTTGCCCTGCGCGTGCCTAACGACCCTGTAGCTATTGAGCTTCTGAAAAACCTGGGCCCTCTGGCTGTTTCTTCAGCCAATAAGACCGGGCGCCCGGCAGCTACAACCGCCCAGGAAGCCATGGCCCAGCTGGGCGATGACGTAGCCGTTATCTTTGACGGTGGACCCCGCCCCGAGAACCGTCCTGAGGGCTTTGAAGCCAAGGACGCCCTACCTTCGACCATCGTTGACTGTACCTCTGACCGCCTGGTTGTGGTGCGTGAGGGTGCAATTTCAGTAGAGCGCCTGCGCGAGGTCGTACCCGGTGTGCTAACCCGCGCTGAGTTTGAGGCCCAGGAGAAGGCCCGCCGCGAAGCTGAGTCAGCTCTGGTAGCAAGCTCAGAGGCAATGGAAGATACCGAGTTTTCTCCCCGCCAGGTGGATGAGCCTGAGACAAAAGAGGTTGAGGCTGCCTCCCGCCAGGCCGCCGCTCCTGTAGCTGGTTCGCTCGCTGCGGGTCTGGTAGGCGGTGCTAGTGGCACTGTAGCCGTTGACCAGCGCCGTACGGCAAGCGCTCATGCTCCCGAAACCCGCGTGGTACAAGACAACACCAAGCCCTACTCGGTGGCCGATGCCCGTTCGCTGGTGTTCGGCACCCAGAAAGAAGCCCCCACCGAACCGCTGACCGAAGCGGATGGCGAGGGCAAAGAAGGCACTCCTACCGTCTAGTTTTCAAACTTGCGGTCCTGCCTGGTGCCCAGTGCGCTGTGGGCGGTGCGAAGCACCTCGCTCACCCGTGCTTGGGGCACCAGGCCATTTTTTTGAGCCCACGAATCGTCAATATCCTGACCGAACCACATCACCTCAACCCGGCGGACGGGCCCGGTCAGGCGGTCCCCCAGGAGCTCAGAGACCCTGTAGCCGGTGGCTACCAGAGCCCGGCAGAGGGGGGCCGGTAGGTGTAGGGGGCGGCGGCGTCCTGCGTCAATAAGGACGGACTCGGTGGTTGCCCCTTCCCAGGGCTGCATTACGATGGCGGGCAGAGGGCCGGTGAAACTGGCTACCCGGTAGACGAATTCTGCCAGGGCGTAGTTGGAGGAGACCGGGGTGCGCCGCGGGGTGCGCCCTGCGACGGACGCCAGTGGGGAGGAAGCAATTTTTGCGAAAGCCTCGGTGGTGCGGCGGCCACGGCCCTGCACACTCGTGGCCCGGATAATGCAGATATCAACCGCGTGATCCCCGGCTACAGCGACGGGGGAGTGAGAAGGAGCCGCCGGGAATTCCGACGCTTCAGAGCCGGGAGCCTGCCCCTGAGCAGCTGTTTCTTCGATAAAGGCCCGCAGGGTCAGAAGCACCTCTTCGCCCAGGGCCTTCGAGAAAGAGTAGGCAGAGAAAGGCTGTGGTTCTGCCTCTGCACTGAGCACAGGGACCGGCCCTAAGACAGCAGCAGAGCTCAGGTGGATTACCCTGCTGACGCCGGTGCGCTGGGCAGCAATTGCAATGACCGCAGGCAGCAGAGCATTAGCGCCTAGCAGGGGAGCTAGGTCTTCCTGGTCAGGGGCAGCCAGGCCCGAAGCGTTGATGACAACCTCGCACCCTGCGAAAGACTCGGCGAGAGTGTCGATAATGCCGTCTAGCTGCCGGGCTTCGCGAATGAGCTGGTTGGCTTCGGCTGTGCGCGTGAGCAGGCGGGGAGCCTCAACCGCATCGACCTGGACGCCTTCGGCAGCTAGCCGGGCTACAATCGATGAACCCACAAACCCGCTTGCCCCAATTACTTTCCATGTGGCCTGAGCCATGCCTTTACTCCGTCCGTACGGTGGTTACCGGTGGGCCGTCTGTGCCCCTACCCCCTAGGGTGACATAGGCCGGAGCAAAAAACACGTAGGGCAGGCTACAAAGGGCAAAGGTTTGGGCTTCTGGCCGCCTGCGCTGGGATAATCCACAGGTGAGTTCGCTAAACTTAGATAGAGTTGTGTGCTTTGTGCCCTGAAATCGGGGTAAGCACGCCTTTGCAGGTGGCCTCACCCCACGAAAGGACCTGTTTGCCCATGGTATCTGCCCCGACACCCCAGGTGCGCCCCCAGGAGCGCATTGTTGCTGTAGTGGTGACCTATAACCGCCGTGAGCTGCTTGAACAGACCCTAGCCGGGATAGAGGCGGGGGAGCTGACTCCCGATACGGTCATCATCGTCAATAATGCTTCTACCGACAGTACCGAAGAGTACCTGGGCAGCTATCGGAGTTCACTGGCTACCGACATTGTGCACCTACCGCAGAACGTGGGCGGCGCAGGCGGCTTCACTGTGGGCATCGACCGGGCCCTAAACCGCCATGCAGCAGACCTGGTCTGGGCCATGGACGACGACACTGAACCTACCGAGAACACCCTCTCTGAGGCCTACCGGGCCTGGGCTGACTATTCCCCGGTGCGGGCAGAGCGCCCGGCCGTCGTGGCCTCTAAAGTGGTGTGGACCAACGGCCAGGACCACCCCATGAACACCATGCGTACCATGTTCGCCGCGGGCCCTGACCGTACCGCGCGGGCAGCCGCTGTGGGTGCCCGGCCCATCCGCTCGGCGTCCTTTGTGTCAATCCTGATGGACGCTGCCGCCATGCGGGCCACCGACCTGCCCCTGGCAGACTTCTTTATCTGGAACGACGACTTCGAATACACCACCCGCCTGATTCACCACAGCAACGGTATTGCTACTGAGAAGTCGGTAGCCCGTCACCACACCAAGACCTTTGGCACCACAGACGCCAAACCCGGCCCCCGCTTCTACAACGATGTACGCAATAAGCTCTGGGTTTTTTGTGCCCGTCGCACCCTAACCCCGCTGGAAAAGCTGCTCTACGGCGGCTCAACAGCCCGCCTGTGGGTTAGCACCCTGCTGCGCACCGATGAGAAGAAGACCTACACCGGCTACTTCCTCAAGGGGCTTCAGGACGCCGCCGCCGGCTACCGCTCCAACAGTGAGGTGCTGGACGGCGTCTACCAGCTTGAAACCCCCCAGCTGGCCCAGCGTATCAAAGCAAACTACGGGAGTGACCCCAAGTTCTCTGTCTTGATGAGCGTTTATGCCGGGGATCAGCCCGAGCACCTGCGCCTGGCCCTAGCCTCGAATACCGAACACCAAACCCTGCGCCCCAACCAGCTGGTGCTGGTGCAGGACGGCCCCGTGAGCGCTGAGCTTTCTCAGGTCATCGCTGATTTTGAAGAGCAGAGCTCCCTGCCGGTGACCGTGGTGCGCCTTGCCGAGAACCACGGGCTAGCTGCCGCCCTGCACGAGGGGCTCACCTACTGTGACTACGATATCGTGGCCCGGGCAGACTCAGACGATGTTTCTGCTCCTGACCGTTTTGCCCAGCAGGTTCCCCTGCTTGCCGCGGGCCAGTACGACGTGCTGGGTAGCGCCATGTACGAATTTACGGACGACCCCGCCCGCCCCGAGGCCGAACGGAAGGCCGTGACCGGGGCGAGAGCTATCCGAGAGATGCTACCGAAGCGCAACCCCATGCTGCACCCCACCGTGGTCTTCCGCAAGAGCGCTGTAGAGGCTGTTGGCAGCTACGTTGAGGTTCCGGGAGCCGAAGATTACTGGCTCTGGGCCCGCATGAGTCGAGCCGGGTTCGTCCTGGGCAACCTGAGCCAGCCCCTGGTAAGCTACCGGGTGGCCACCGCCTACACACGACGCGGGGGGATGGATGCCCTGCGCAAGGACCTCCAGGTCCAGCGCAGGCTCTATACCGGGGGAGTGCTGAGCCCTGTCCGCTTCGCCCAGAACCTAGCCATACGCGGTGTTTACCGCCTAGCACCAGAAGAACTGCGCACCCGGGCCTTTAGGGCCATGACCGGCCGAACCCCGCAGGGGAAGAAAGAGAAGGGCAGCAATGTCTAAAGAACCGTCCCCGCAGACCACCTCTATTCCCATTCTGACCTCGAGCACCGAGCGGAAAACCTGGTGGAAGTACGTGCAGATGGGGCTAGACTCCCTAGCCTGGCTGATAGCTCTACCCGCTGCCTTTGTTTTGCGCTACGGCATGGATCTGAGCCAGATCGATGCAGGCGGGCTCACCGCGGTTGCCCTGGTGATGGTTGCCCTGCAAATTGGTGGAGGCCTGATGATGGGTCTCTACCGTGGCGTCCATAGCTACGGCACCCTGCAAGAGGGCAGCAAGCTCTACCCCCTGATATTAGCTAACACCATCATTATGCAGATACTGCTGATGGTATCGTCCCGTGCCTTTGGAGTACCCCGCTCGGTGGTGCTGATTGCCTTCCCCATCGCTGTATTGCTGATGATGGGCTTCCGCTACAGCAAGCGGATCTATGAGGAAAAGACTAACCGCCCCAGCGGTAAAGATGTGCAGCGGGTGATTGTTTACGGTGCAGGTTTTCTGGGCCGCAACCTGGTGTCAACCTTGATGACCGACCCTAAGGCCAAGTACCTGCCGGTCGCGATTGTTGACGATGACCGTTCGGTGCGTAACGCCCGTATTCATTCGGTTAAGGTTGAGGGAACCAGCGCTGATCTGGCGGCTCTGGTAAAACACCACCAGGCTGAGAAAGTGCTCATTGCTATTGGTGAAGAAATTCCTGAACGACGCCTGGTTCGCATCGCTCAGAGTATGAAAGAACTGGGCGTAGAGACCATACGTATCAACTCTGCCGTTCCCGATATTGGTCACGGTCGCCGACGCAGTGAAGAGAATAATGAGCGGGAGCTTCTTGAGAAGATTCGCGGCACAATTGACTACAAGATTGACCATGACCTCATTCGTAGCTATGTGCAGGGTCGACGGGTACTTGTGACCGGCGCTGGTGGGTCGATTGGCTCTGAGCTCTGCCGCCAGATTAGTGCCTACCAGCCGGCTGAGCTTATGATGCTCGACCGCGACGAGTCCCTGCTCATGGATACCCGGTATTCTCTGACCGGCCTATCAAGCCTGGACGACCCCAGCGTGATTCTGGCGGACGTACGGGATGCTGAGGCATTAGAGGCGGTCTTTGCTGAACGTCAGCCTGAGGTTGTATTTCACGCTGCCGCTCTTAAGCACGTCTCGGCCCTTGAGGCTTACCCCAAGGAAGCCTACAAAACCAATACTCTGGGTACCGCTAACGTACTAAAGGCTTCAGCTCAGGTTGATGTTCAAGTTTTCGTCAATATCTCGACCGACAAGGCTGCCGACCCCACCACTGCCCTGGGGCAGTCCAAGCGCAGCGCGGAAATGCTGACGAGCTGGTACGGCGAGCAGACCGGGCGTACCTATGTCTCGGTGCGCTTCGGCAATGTTTTTGGCTCTCGCGGTTCTATTAAGCCCCTCTTTACCAAGCAGATCCTGGACGGCGGCCCCCTGACCGTGACCGACCGGAACGCCACCCGCTACTTCATGCTGATTCCGGACGCCTGCCTACTGGTCATGCTGGCCGGGGCAATCGGACGCAGCGGCGAGGTAATGGTGCTCGATATGGGCGAGCCGGTCAAGATTCTCAAGGTGGCGGAGCATATGCGCAGCCTCTATGAGCGCTTCGACGTGGCTATCGAGGTTATTGGCCTGCGTGCGGGCGAAAAGCGCGACGAGGTGCTTTTTGGCCAGGACGAAGTACACCAGCGCAGCGAAGAGAACGAAAATATCATGAGGGCTCAAGCTCCCAGGCTTAATCCCGCTGACCTTGACTACGCCCGCTGGCTTGAAAACTACCGCAGCCACCGCGGGTACGAGCGCACCGAGCACCGGGGGCAGGAGGCCTAATGACTACCTCAGAACTTCTGGCCCTGCTTCTGGTGCCCACCGTTGTCGGCCTGGTCGCCGGTCTGCTCTTACCCTTCGCCGTGCGTCCGCTCCTGCATCGCTGGAACCTGGTCGACATCCCCACCGCACGGTCTTCCCACAGCTCCCCGGTCTTCCGAGGCATGGGGCTGGCAACCGCACTTGCAGCGGTGCTGGCCTACCTGGTTGCCCTCATCGACGGACAGATTTTTACCGATCGGTCTATCGCCCTCTTCGTGCTCTTTGGCATGGTGGCATCGGGCGCCCTGGGCTGGATGGAGGACTACCGCGGGGTCTCTATCAAGGTTCGCTTTGCGGCCCAGCTGCTCATCGGCGCTATCGTCACTCTGGGAATGACCCTGATGCTGGGGACCTCCATCTTCTGGGTTCCCCTAGGCGTCTTTGCGATCGCCGCCTACATCAACGTGGTGAACTTTATGGACGGCATTAACGGTATCTCGGGCCTGCACGGCTTTGCCGTGGGTGGGGCTTATGCCTACGCGGGCTGGGTCAACCAAATGCCCTGGCTACTTGCCGGGGGAGCGGCTGTGGCTGCGGCCTACCTTGCCTTCCTGCCCTGGAATGTACGTACCGGTAAGAACGTTTTTCTAGGGGACGCCGGTTCCTACTTCCTGGGGGGAGCTATCGCTTCTATGGCGGTAGGGGCTTTCCTTTCGGGGGTTTACGTGGAATATATTCTTGCCCCCCTGCTGGTCTACCTGGCAGATACCGGGACCACGCTACTGCGCCGAATCGTGCGGGGTGAACAGTGGTACAAACCCCATCGCACCCACGCCTATCAGCGGTTGACGGACGTCGGTTTCAGCCACCTGGGCAGCGCGACACTTGTGACGCTTACTACTTTTGTGGTGACCGCTGTGACAGTGATGGCCCTGCCCTTTGAAACCCAGAACGCTGTTTGGTCTGCCCTGTTAGTTGTGCTTATCTTGGCCCTTTACATCTTTTTGCCGACCTTGCTCGGGAAGGTGCGTCAGAAAAATGGGGCCTAAGCCGCTGGGCATCAACGAGATGCCCTGGTTAAAAATCTTCCGGTCTGTCTCGCTGGCTTTGGCTATCTTGGCCCTAGTCGGTACGATAGTTGGTGTACTTATCGCAGGTAAACCGGCTGCGGGTGGGTTCCTTACGGGGCTTACCCTGGTTTATCTCAGTTTCGCGGTCGGAATCATGGTTGTGATACCGGCTGAGAAGAAGTCGATGAAAGCGGCGGCAGCGGCTCTAGCGGCCATGTATCCGTTCAAGATTATGGTTTTCACCGGCCTCTTAGTGTTCGCCCCTATACCGCAGGATTTTCGTAACGGCTGGCTTCTCACCGGAGCCGTCCTGGCACTGGTGGCCCAGCTTGTCATTGAAACGAAAATTATCTCGAAACAGAGAATCCTCTATTTCGATTCGGTAGGATGAAACTAGGCAAAGGAGCATACACCCGTGGGCAACACCGACGATAAGTGGTACAAGCAAGATAAGCAGTTACGCTCTGCTGGCGACCTGGTTGCCGGTGGCGGAACAGCCGGGGCCTTTATGACACTTCTGTACGTCATGATAGGCATTGGTATCTGGAGTTTGGTAGGCTATGGTCTGGACCACTTACTAGGTACAACCTGGATTGCTTGGGTAGGCGGATTCGTTGGCGCCTTTGGTGGTATCTACCTGGTATTTATCCACATGCAGCAGCGTAAATAAGACCAACTGAAACCGGTTGGCACACACATACTTTTGATTCTTTAAACCTCTGAGGTTGCTGGAGCCAGCGGCCAACACGAAGCAATGAAAGGACTTGCCTTGATTTCAAACGGGCTAGTTGTCGCAGCGGGAGAGCAGCAGGGCTACGTTCCGCCCACTATCGATGATATGCACCTGCCTGCCATCTTCACGATCGGTGATTTTGAGTTCAGCAAGCAGATGCTTCTGGTCATCCTGTCGGTGGTCATCGTTGCTGGCTTCTTCCTCTTCGCTGCCCGCAAGCGTGCCATGGTTCCCTCACGCACCCAGTTCGTGGGCGAAATGGGGTACGGCCTGGTCCGTAACAGCCTGGGCAAGGAACTGATTGGCGCCCACCACTACAAGCCTTTCGTTCCCCTGCTCTTTACCGCATTCTTCTTCATCCTGGTCAACAACCTCTACGGTTCAATTCCCTTCGTCCAGCTGCCCACCATGTCTCACGTAGGTTCTGCCTACGCCCTGGCAGGTATCGCTTACCTGACCTGGGTTGGTGTTGGTATCAAGCGCAAGGGTCTGGGGAAGTTCTTCAAGGACATGACCATGCCCTCCGGCGTTCCCCCGCTGGTCTACGTCATCCTGATTCCCATCGAGTTCATGTCTAACATGCTCATCCGCCCCGCAACCCACGCCCTGCGTCTCTTCGCTACCATGTTCGGTGGCCACCTGGCGATTATGGTTGCAGCATCCCTTACCCAGTACCTGATTGTTGAAGCAGGCGGCATCGCCGCTATCGCCTCGGTCGGTTCAGGCGCCCTGGGTCTCTTCCTCTACTTCCTGGAACTCATGATTCAGGTTATCCAGGCCTACGTCTTCACCCTGCTCCTTGCCGTCTACCTGCAGGGCTCGGTCTCAGAAGGCCACTAAAAATATAGGTTTTCTCCGTCGGGCACACCGGCGGACGAGAAAAGCAACCCGCTTTAGCGGGGAGTGTCCACATCAAAACTCTGCCCCTTACACAACACACAAACCGCAAGGGGCACTGTGAAAGGAAACAAACATCATGGAACTCACCGGTTCACTTACCGCAGTTGGTTACGGTCTGTCAGCTATCGGCGGTGGCATCGGCGTAGGTCTGATCTTCGCAGCCTACATGACCTCTGTTGCCCGTCAGCCCGAGTCACAGCGCACCCTGCAGCCCATGCTCTTCCTGGGCTTCGCACTGGTTGAAGCACTGGCAGTTCTCGGCCTGGTTCTTGCGTTTATCAAGTAATTTTTGGCCCCGCCGAAAGATTGACCAAACTATAGAACAGGAAAACCCCCTATGTCTCACTTAATGGCAGCAGCAGAGGGCGCGAACCCTCTGATCCCCAATGTCTGGGAAATCGCCATTACCGCCATCGGGTTCCTGCTCCTCCTCTTCATCGTCACCAAGTACGTTGTCCCGGCATTCGAAAAGATTTACCAGGACCGTAAAGAAGCAATTGAGGGTGGTCTAGCCAAGGCTGAAAAGGCTCAGGCAGAGGCCGCGGCAGCACGCGAAGAGTACGGCCAGCAGCTCGAAAGCGCTCGTCTGGAAGCTCAGAAGATTCGCGAAGAAGCACGCGCCGAAGGCGACGCCATCGTGGCAGAAGCTAAGGAGCGCGCAAACGCTGAGGCCGCTCGCATCACCGAAAACGCCCAGAAGACCATCGAGGCAGAACGTGCAGCTGCCGCAGCATCACTTCGTACCGAAGTTGGCGCTCTGGCAACCTCACTGGCTGGCAAGATTGTGGGCGAATCCCTCAACGATGATGAGCGATCCGCACGTGTAGTCGATCGTTTTCTTGCTGACCTTGACGCGCAGCAGCAGGCAGGTGCAGCCCGCTAATGTCAGCAGTATCGACTGAATCACTGAACAAGGTGGAACAGGTTCTGGTGGCCCAGCCTACCGATAACCCGACCCACCTCGCAGAAGAGCTCTTCGCTGTTGTCGACGCTATCGACAGCAATGGCGGGTTCCGGCGAGGTCTAACCGATCCTTCCCGCGAAGCAGCGCAGCGAGCAGGCATCGCCCGCTCCGTTCTGGGCGGCAAGATTTCCGACGCCGCTCTGGCTATCGTTTCTGCAGCAGCAGAAGCCCGCTGGAGTGAAGAACGCGATCTGGCTGATGCCCTCGAAACAACCGCTGTTACCTCAGTAGCGCTTTCTGCTGAACAGCGCGGAGGTATCGATGCACTGGAGCAGACCGTCAACGAACTGCTGACCTTCATCAACACCGTTGATGCCTCAGCAGAAGCACAGGCTGCTCTTGCCGATACCAGGGCAAGCAAGGAAGCACTCAAGAAGCTGGCTGTCAGCCTCGGTGGCCGTGTAGCCACCGCTGAAGGCAAGCTTCTGCTAGAACGAGTTGCCACTGCGGCCCGCGGAACCACCGCAGCCCGTCTGGCTAACGAGTTCGTAGAAATCATCGTCAAGCGTCAAAACCGTTGGATCGCACGAGTTACCTCAGCAACCGCGCTGACTGCAGAGCAGATTGCAAAGCTGCAGGGGTCACTCAACAAGACCTACGGCAAGGAGCTGAAGCTCGACATCACCGTAGACCCCGTACTTCTGGGCGGTCTGCGCGTGCAGGTAGGGGACGAAGTCATCGATGGCTCACTGTCCACCCGACTGTCAGAACTCAGCCGCGCTTTCGCATAGGCGATTTACACAGTCGAGACCTCGACGGTGATTTAGAAGATACACAGACGACACCGGGCAAGCCTAAAGGCCCAGCCCGAGCACGTCACACAAGTTTCGGTGGGCCTGCCGCCAGTCGGCAGGCACACCAACAAATTAGGAGAGCAGGGACATAAGATGGCCGATTTGACCATCAACGCCGATGATGTCCGTAACGCGCTGAACGAATTCGCAGCGTCTTACGAACCCGGCAATGCAGAGCGCGTAGAGGTGGGTCGTGTTGCATCAGCATCCGACGGCATCGCACGCGTTGAGGGCCTTCCCTCAGTAATGGCTAACGAGCTGCTTCGCTTCGAAGACGGCACCCTTGGCCTGGCACAGAACCTCGACACTCGTGACATCGGTGTCATCATCCTCGGTGACTTCACCGGCATTGAAGAAGGCCAGGAAGTTCACCGTACCGGCGAGGTTCTCTCAGTACCCGTAGGCGACGCCTACCTGGGCCGCGTAGTTGACCCCCTGGGCAACCCCATCGACGACCTGGGCGACATTGAAGCCGAAGGCCGCCGCGCCCTCGAACTTCAGGCTCCCGGCGTTACCCAGCGTAAGTCAGTTCACGAGCCCCTCCAGACCGGTCTCAAGGCAATCGACGCCATGATTCCGATTGGCCGCGGCCAGCGTCAGCTGATCATTGGTGACCGCCAGACCGGTAAGACCGCTATCGCGGTTGACACCATCCTGAACCAGAAGGACAACTGGGCCACCGGCGACCCCAATAAGCAGGTTCGCTGTGTCTACGTTGCTATCGGTCAGAAGGCATCAACCATCGCAGCAGTACGCGAAACCCTCAAGCAGCAGGGCGCACTGGAATACACCACCATCGTGGCTTCCCCCGCATCTGACGCAGCAGGCTTCAAGTACCTGGCTCCCTACACCGGTAGCGCCATCGGCCAGCACTGGATGTATGGCGGCAAGCACGTCCTCATCATCTTCGATGACCTCTCAAAGCAGGCAGAAGCCTACCGCGCGGTATCACTGCTGCTGCGTCGTCCTCCGGGCCGCGAAGCATACCCCGGCGACGTCTTCTACCTCCACTCCCGCCTGCTCGAGCGCTGTGCAAAGCTCTCCGACGAGCTGGGTGCAGGTTCAATGACCGGCTTCCCGATCATTGAAACCAAGGCAAACGACGTTTCAGCCTTCATTCCCACCAACGTCATCTCCATCACCGACGGCCAGATCTTCCTGCAGTCAGACCTCTTCAACGCTAACCAGCGCCCTGCGGTCGACGTAGGTATCTCCGTCTCCCGTGTTGGTGGTGCAGCACAGACCAAGGCGATGAAGAAGGTCTCCGGTACCCTCAAGCTCGACCTTGCTCAGTACCGCGCCATGGAAGCCTTCGCAATGTTCGCTTCCGACCTGGACGAAGCCTCAAAGGCCCAGCTGACCCGCGGTGCTCGCCTTACCGAGCTGCTGCGTCAGCCCCAGTACACCCCCTACGCAGTTGAGGACCAGGTTGTCTCAATCTGGGCAGGCACCAACGGCTACCTCGATGACCTCGAAGTTTCAGACGTTCTGCGTTTCGAATCAGAGTTCCTCGACCACCTGCGCCGCTCCACCTCAGTACTGCAGGACATCGCAGCATCAGGCAAGCTCGAAGACGAAACCGTAGCAGCTCTCAAGACTGCCATCGTTGACTTCAAGCAGGGCTTCCGCTCAGAAGGCACCAGCCACCTCGTTGAGGCCGGTCACGAAGAGCACCAGCCCCTGTCAGACAGCGAAGTATCACAGGAAACCATCGGTTAGCGATTTTCCTAGCAGGTGAGACGCCCCTCCAACAGAACCTGGGGGAGGGGCCCTCACCCTAGGAGTGAAAGGAATCTCTATGGGAGCCCAGATTAGGGTTTACCGCCAAAAGATTACTTCAACATCGTCTATGAAGAAGATCTTCAAGGCGATGGAGATGATCGCAACCTCACGCATTAACAAGGCACGTAAGAGCGCAGAGGCCGCTAGCCCCTACGCAAATGCGCTGACCAAGGCCGTCACTGCCATCGCGACCCAGCACCACATTGAGCACCCCCTGCTTAACGCACGCTCAAAGGCAAAGACCGGTCGCTCTGCAGTTCTCGTCCTCACCAGCGACCGCGGCCTTGCGGGTTCATACTCCTCATCCGTCCTCAAAAAAACCGAGGGTCTTATTGAGAAGCTCCGCGGTGAGGGACGTGAAGTCAAGCTCTATCTCATCGGTCGCAAGGCAAAGTCCTACTTTGACTTCCGCGAACGCGAATACGAGCAGGCTTGGGAAGGCAACACTGACAACCCCAACATCGAGATGGCCGTTGCAGCACGCGACGCCATCCTGGCAGCCTACGAAAACGGCGAAGTCGATGACCTTCATATCATCTACACCGAATTCGTCTCCATGGTCAGCCAGGAAACCCGCGTCCTGCGCCTGCTCCCCATCGAGGTAGCAGACGCACGCGAACTCGGTGAAGAAATCCTGCCCGGCGAACGTCTCGAAGATGACCAGTTCCAGCAGAACTCAGTCTTTGAATTCGAGCCCAGCCCCCAGGAAGTTCTCGACGAGTTGCTGCCCCGCTACATCGCCTCCCGCATCTATGCGTGCCTGCTAGAAGCAGCGGCCTCCGAACTGGCATCTCGCCAGCGCGCGATGAAGTCCGCAGGTGATAACGCTGACGAGCTCATCAAGAAGTACACCCGCTTGATGAACAACGCTCGCCAGGCAGAAATTACTCAGGAGCTCAGCGAAATTGTTGGCGGCGCCGACGCACTCGCCTCCTAATCCACCAGACAACTTTCCACTCTCTACATAGGTAAGTGAGAACAATGACTGCCACTCTGAACGAATCGGCTACCGCGCCGGCTCAGGGCGCAACCGGTCGCATTGCTCGCGTTATCGGCCCTGTCGTTGACGTTGAGTTCCCTGCCGGCCAGGTACCTGACATCTACAACGCGCTGACCGCTGATCTGACCCTCAACGGCACCACCCGTAAGATCACCTTCGAGACTGCCCAGCACCTCGGTGACTCACTGGTACGCGCAATCTCCCTGCAGCAGACCGACGGCCTCGTCCGCGGTCAGGCTGTAGTTGACACCGGCGCCCCCATCTCCGTCCCCGTTGGTGACGGCGTCAAGGGCCACATCTTCAACGTCCTCGGTGATGCCCTTGACGTCTCCAACGACGAAATCAAGGCCGACACCTACTGGCCCATCCACCGCGCAGCCCCCGGCTTCGCAGACCTCGAAGGTTCGACCGAGATGCTGGAAACCGGCATCAAGTCCATCGACCTTCTGACCCCCTACATCAAGGGCGGTAAGATTGGTCTCTTCGGTGGTGCAGGCGTTGGTAAGACCGTTCTGATTCAGGAAATGATTACCCGCGTTGCCCGTAACTTCGGTGGTACTTCAGTATTCACCGGTGTTGGCGAGCGTACCCGTGAGGGTAACGACCTCTGGGTTGAAATGGAAGAAGCAGGCGTTCTGAAGGACACCGCTCTCGTGTTCGGCCAGATGGATGAACCGCCGGGAACCCGTCTGCGCGTTGCGTTGACCGGCCTGACCATGGCGGAATACTTCCGTGACGTTCAGAACCAGGACGTTCTGCTCTTCATCGACAACATCTTCCGCTTCACCCAGGCAGGTTCTGAGGTTTCAACCCTGCTCGGCCGCATGCCCTCTGCTGTGGGTTACCAGCCCAACCTGGCGGACGAAATGGGTCTGCTGCAGGAGCGCATCACCTCAACCCGTGGTCACTCCATCACCTCCATGCAGGCAATTTACGTTCCTGCGGACGACTACACCGACCCCGCACCTGCAACCACCTTCGCCCACCTGGATGCAACCACCGAGCTTTCTCGTGAGATCGCTTCTCGTGGTCTGTACCCCGCGATTGATCCCCTGTCCTCCACCTCCCGAATCCTGGACCCCCAGTACATCGGCCAGGAGCACTACGACACCGCAATCCAGGTCAAGGCTATCCTGCAGGAAAACAAGGAACTTCAGGACATCATCGCCATCCTCGGTGTTGACGAACTCTCCGAAGAGCAGAAGGTCGTTGTTTCACGTGCCCGCCGCATCGAGCAGTTCCTCTCACAGAACACCTACACTGCAAAGCAGTTCACCGGTGTTGAGGGTTCAACCGTGCCGATCAAGGACACCATCGAATCCTTCCAGATGATCTGCCGCGGCGATGTTGACCACATCCCCGAGCAGGCCTTCTACAACATCGGTGGTATGGACGACGTCATGCGCCGTTACGAGGAAATCAAGGCACAGTCTGGAGCCAAGTAATTATGGCACTGAAAGTTGAAGTCGTTTCCCGTGAACGAATCGTGTGGGTTGGCGAAGCCAAGTACGTGCGTGCGCGCACCGTCGATGGCGACCTGGGTATCATGCCCGGTCACATCCCCACCATGGCCCTTCTCGCTGAAGACGGTGAGCTTCTGATTGAGGCAACCAGCGGTGAGAAGAAGACCACCCGCCTGCACGAAGGTTTCTTGACCGTCTCTAACGATCGAGTCACCATCGCAGCTAAGCACGCACAGATCTAACCAGATTACTGTGACGAAAGGACGCCGCCCTTCCCCAGAGATGGGGGAGGGCGGCGTCCTTATTTTTTAGCTTTCTTCTTGTTTAGAAGAGGCGGGATTCCACGTCATCGACTCCGCGCATTGCATCGTAGTCGAGAGCAACGCAGCGGATGCCGCGGTCTTCTGCCAGAGTGCGGGCCTGGGGCTTGATGCGCTGGGCAGCAAAGACACCCTGAACCGGTGCTAGCAGGGGGTCACGGTTGAGGAGCTCTAGGTAGCGGGTGAGCTGTTCTACGCCGTCGATATCACCCACACGCTTGAGCTCGACTGCCACAGAGACGCCCCCGGCGTCCTTGGCCAAAATATCCACCGGGCCGATTGCCGTGGGGTACTCGCGGCGCACCAGGCGGTAGCCCGCACCAAGAAGCTCAATCTGTTCAGCCAACAGGCGCTGTAAGTCGGCCTCAACGCCGTCCTTAATAAGGCCCGGGTCAATACCCAGGTCGTGGCTAAGTTCCCCGTGGGTGCCGAAGACTCGAATGACTAGCTTGTCGTCGCTCTTGGCGGCTTGCACGGTCCACAGCTCGCTCACATCGGGGTCAAGATCCTCGGCTACCGAGGTGCCCTCGAACTCTTCGCGAGGGGAAATATGCAGGCGGCAGGGTGGGCTCATCCAGTTTAGGGGCTTGTAGGAGCCGCCGTCGGAGTGAATCAGTACCGAGCCGTCATTTTTGATCATGAGCAGGCGGGTAGCACGGGGTAGATGGGCATTGAGACGGCCCATGTAGTCTACGGAACAATCAGCTATAACTAAACGCACCGTACCACTCTAACAGGTGGCTTGGGCGGGCACACCGGTGCATGAAAGAATGGGGGAATGCCTCGTCGTTCTTCATCTAAGCCCCGCCGCCCCAACTCTAACTCCGGGGCAGCTCCCAGCAAGTGGCAGAAAGCCCGCCCCGCTGGGCGCGATATTTCCCGTATCCTTGACCCTGCCCCGCGAGTGGAGCGGGCCCAAGACGGGGACTGGTATGTGCAATACATTCCCTCGATTAACGCTCTGAAAACCTATAAGTGCCCCGAATGTGGGCGGCCTATCCACCCAGGTATCGCGCACCTGGTGGTCTGGCAGCAGGACCACATGTTTGGTGCTCAGCGGGCTATCGAGGAGCGTCGCCACTGGCACGAGCGGTGCTGGGCAACTCGTAGATTCTGGTAGAACCCGGCGGGTTGCACCAGAACTAGGGCGTTAGAAGCGTAGAAAAACCCGGTAGCGATCCTACGCAAAGGCAGGGCGCTACCGGGTCAAGGAAAGCGGATGGGTCGTTAGAGCTGGTCCTGGCGGGGCACGAGTACCTCGTTGACTAGAATCAGCAGGGAAGCTGCGACGGGAATGGCGATGAGGGCACCGAGCACACCCCAGAGGGAGCCACCGGCAACCACCGCGATGATGGCTACAGCACCGGGCACGGCCACTGCCCTGCTCATGATGCGGGGGGAGATGAAGTAGGCCTCAATCTGCAGGTAAATCAGGTAGGGGATAAGGAAGAAGAAGGCGGTTTGCCAGCTATCGATGAGCGAGACAACCGAGACCAGGACGGCGGCACTGACGCCACCGACTAGGGGAATGAAGGCCAGGAGCAGGACGAAGAGCATAAGCAGCTGGGCGAAGGGCACACCCACAATCAGCATGATGATGGCTGCGCAGGTGGCGTTACAGATCGCCACGAGAGCCTGGCCCATGACGTACTGGCCAACAGAGCTGGTGATTTTTTCGGTGAGGTAGCCGACGCGTTCACGCTTGGAGGCAGGGGCCAGGCGGATGAACCAGGCCTTGATGGTGGGTAGGGAGGCGAGCACGTAGATGGAGAGGAAGAGCACGATAATCGTGCCGGTGGTGATTTCCGCCAGGGTGGAGCCCGCGTTCATGAGGGAGTTCATAAAGCCGCTCACCACAGAGGTGTCTGAGGTGACCTGTTCAAAGAACTTCTCTACCTCGGCATCTACCGCTGATCGGATGTGGTAACGCTCATCGAGACCTGAGAAAAGATCTGAGTTGAGGAAGTTCTCAAACTGCTGGGGGAAGCCGGTGATGAAGGAAACTGCCTGGCGGGCGATGATGGGTACTATCCAGAAGATGAGGGCGGCAGCTACCGCAACGAAGAAGAGGAAGACGACGGTGACGCCTGCCCCGCGCGGAAGGCCCCACTGTTCGAGTTTGCGTACAGCCGGGTCTAGCCCCAGACCGATGAAAACTGCGCCGGTCAGCCAACCGGCTAAGGCACCAATGTTGAGCACGAAGTACATGCCCATCCAGGCCAGGCCCACACCGACGGCCAGCATGAAACCAAAGTAGATTGGGTTGCTGATGTAGCGTCCCTTGCCGGGGGCGAGGGCGTGGGTTTCTGGGGGAGCGGGGGCGGCGCCGTCCTTATTCTCTTTGAGGTGGGCCGGTTCTTCGGGCACCTGGAGGCGGTGGCGGGGCCGGGCACCGGGGATAGTCGGTAGGGCGAACTTGTTGTTCTGTGACTGCCTGGTGCCGCTTTCTTCGGTGTTGGCCGGGGAATCTGGTTGCGCGGACGCCTGCGTGCGGTTAGTGCGGGCGGTCAGAGACCGCAGGAGTCGGGAGAGAGAAAAAGATGAGGGCATGCTGGCTACTCGGGTAGTGGTGTAGTTACTGTGTTCAACCTTATCGTGATTCTGCCCTGGGCTAGAACTAGGGCAGGGGTGCCCGCTCACCGGCTGAGCTTTGGCACCATAGAGTGTAGAGATATTTGTCGTTGTGAAAGGAAGGCCAATGGCCGGGATTGACGATCAGAACCTACCCGCTTCGGTACGAAACGCCCTGGACCTGGGGGCTACGGGTTCGGCAGGTTCCAGCGCTGAGCCTGCTGAGGAGAGCGCCGCAGCCAGCTGGCGACTGGACGTAACCGATGTGGCCCAGTTCCAGCAGCTGGTGCAGGAGTCCAACCGGGGTGCTGTGATTTTTGCCCTGTGGGCGCCTCACTCACCGGCGTCAGTCCAGATGCTGGAGCAGGTTGAGGCCCTGGTGAACTCTGCCGGTGGCAATCTGCTGCTGGCTGCCGTCGATATCACCAAGACCCCTGAGATCGGGCAGGCCTTCCAGATTCAGGGCGTACCTGCGGCCGTGGCTGTGCTCGCTGGCCGCCCGGCCCCGCTCTTCAACGGTCCCGTTGAGCCCCAGGCTTTGACTGAGGTACTGGGCCAGGTGCTGCAGCTCGCCGCCCAGCAGGGCCTACCCGGTGGGTTCGAACCTGTACTGTCAGAGGCTGAGAAGCCCCTGCCGCCCCTGCACCGGGAAGCTATCGAGGCGCTGGACCGGGGCGATTACCAGGGAGCGGAAGCCGCCTACACCCGCGCGCTCAACGAGAACCCGGGCGATACGGACGCTAAAATCGGCCTGGCTCAGGTGCACCTGCTCCACCGCGTCTCAACTCTGAACCTGGCAGAAGAACGCCAAAAAGCTGCCGCCGACGCTACCGACGTACAGGCCCAGCTCAACGTTGCCGACCTAGATGTAGCTGGCGGGCATGTGGAAGACGCCTTCAACCGTCTTATCGCCCTCTTCAAGGCTGTGGACGCGGAGACTAAAACCACGGTGCGCGAACGCCTGCTGGAACTTTTCGAGGTTGTAGGCTCAGCCGACCCCCGCGTCACAAAGGCCCGCTCAGCCCTGATGATGGCTCTTTTTTAAGGAATCACCCTAGCGGGGGAGGGAAAAGCCCGTGATGCTGGCTACAGTGGAGATATGGCACACGAGAACCTTCCCCCGCAGAATAAACCTTACGACCAAACCCGCAACCGGCCTGAAGAGGCACCCAGCAGCGGCTTGACTGAGCCGGTTTCAGCGCCGGTAGAAGCTGAAGTGGCAGAGGCCAGCAGGGGCAGCGCAGCCCTGGAGATCACCAACCTGGTGAAGGTCTTTGGCCAGCAGGCCGCGGTAGACGGAGTCAACCTCACCGTGCCCCGAGGCTCCTTCTACGGGCTGGTAGGGCGCAACGGCGCAGGTAAGACCACCACCCTCTCCATGGCAACGGGCCTGCTCAAGCCCACCGCCGGGCAGGTACTGGTGGGCGGTCTGGACGTCTGGGCCAACCCCCTAGATGCTAAACGCCGGGTGGGCGTGCTGCCGGATGGCGTCCGCCTCTTTGACAAGCTCACCGGCGAGCAGCTCCTTACCTACGCTGGCCGCCTGCACGGGCTCGATAAGGCAACCGTGGCCGAGCGAACCCGTGACCTTCTCATTGCCATGGACTTGACCGGGGCAGCTGGCCGCCAGGTCTCCGACTACTCAGCCGGTATGACCAAGAAAATTGCCCTGGCCTGCGCCATGATTCACGCCCCCTCCCTGCTGGTGCTCGATGAGCCCTTCGAGGCAGTCGACCCGGTCTCTGCCTCCAACATTCAGGATATTCTCAAGGCCTATGTGGCCGGTGGTGGAACCGTCATCATCTCCTCCCACGTGATGGACCTGGTCCAGCGCCTCTGCGACCACGTGGCCATCATGAACGCTGGCCGCATTCTGGCCTCTGGCACCGTGGAGCAGGTGCGCGGCGGCGTAACCCTAGAAGAGCGGTTTGTTGAGCTGGTGGGCGGACGCGTTGTATCGGAGGGAATCTCATGGTTGCAGTCCTCCTAAAACTCAAGCTTGACCATTTCTTGGCGATTTTCCGTAAGGGCAATGTCTGGTCCATTGTGGGCCTGGTCTTTGGCTTGCTCTACGGGCTCGGTGCCCTGACAGCTGTAGCCGGTCTAGGGTTCACCCTGCAGAACCCGGCAGACTCCCTGCTGATTCTGGGGGTGGGCGGTGCCCTGCTGACCCTGGCCTGGTGGCTCATTCCCCTGGTCGCGGCAGGAGCTGACCCCACCCTTGACCCGGAGCGCCTGGCACCTTACCCCATCACCGTCCGCCAGCTGATGGCCGGTCAGGCTATCGGTGCGCTCATAGGCCTGCCCGGTGTGCTGACGGTACTTGCCACGCTGGCTCTCATTACTTCCAACTTTTACTCGCTGGCGGCTACCCTGGCTTTCATCCCGGCAGGTTTATTGGGGCTTGCTCTTGCCATTCTGGGCGGACGCCTGACCGCAGTGGCCTCAATCCCCGTCCGCTCGCGACGCTCGGTGAGCAACGTCCTGACCATCGTGGCTTTTACCGCCCTAGTGTTTGCCGGGCCCCTGATGCTGGCGACTATCACGGGCATTACCAGCAACACCGACCAGCTCCGGCAGATTCTCAGCTACCTGCAATGGACTCCTGTAGCCTCAGCCTGGGCTATCGCCCCGCAGGTTGGGGCAGGCCGCTTTGGCCTGGCAACAGTTCTTGCCGCGCTCACCCTGGTCTACTGTGCCCTCACCTGGGTCATCTGGCAGTTCTTTGCGGCTAAGACCATGGCCAGCGTGGGGGATTCCATCGGAGTGCAGGAGAAAGGGAAAACCGTGGCTCAGGGTAACCTGGGGCTTCTGGGGCGCTTCCCCGCCACCGTCCGCGGTGCTATCGCCGCCCGTACCCTGAACATGATGCTGAAAGACTCCCGCGCTAACCTCAACGTGCTCATGATGCCGCTCATGTATATCTTGATGATCATACTTTCAGGTTCATTCACCTTCGCCCTCAACGGGGAGGCAGAGACTGCGGCCAACCCTATGCCTCTGATCGCGGTGGCCGCCTTCATACCGGCTATGGCAGGCTGCTCCCAGACCAATCTGGCCTCCTTTGAAGGGTCAGCCTTCTCCCTGCACGCTATCTCACCCCTGCGCGGTATAGATGACAGACTGGGGCGGGCCTACGGCATGATGCTGCTCTACCTGCCCATGATTGTGGTGGGCACCCTGGCTTTCGCCTTCCTGACCGGTCACGCCACCTGGGCCCTGCCCCTGCTGGTGAGCGCTCTGGGAACCTACTACATCGCTAACGGCATGGCCAACTACCTGGACACCACCTTCAATGCACCGGTAGTACCGCCGGGAACCAGCCCCTGGAAGACCCCGGAACAGCCCGATGGTATGGCCAAGACCATGGCACGTGGCTTCCTGCTCTTCATCCCCATGGCTCTCTCACTGCCGACCCTCATCGGTATGGCTGCTACCGACATTGTCGGTAGTATGGTCTGGTTCTGGCTGGGGGCTATCGTCACCGCCCTGATCGGGGTAGCGGCCTTCTTCCTGGGGGTCCGTGCCGGAGCCAAAAACTACGAACGGCACACGGCAGATATCTACCAGCGCGTAGCCCGCTACAGCTAAACCATCTCTCGGCCTGCTAGAAGCAGGCAACCCATCACCGGCGTCCGCCCCCTGCTCTATAGCAAGGGGTGGGCGCCGTCTTGACGGGGGCACTACACTGGTAGTCAAGACCACGTGCCTTGAGATAAGGAGAAAACGGTATGTCATCGATTCCCGGCATTGAAGACCCCTTCCCCGAAACCGCCCACTCCGGCGGCACCGCCCTACTGGAACGCGAAGAAGTCCAGAACGTTGAACCCGGCGACCACGAACGCTTTGCCCACTACGTGCGCAAAGAAAAAATCATGGAGTCAGCCCTCACCGGCAAGCCCGTGCGCGCCCTCTGCGGGAAAAAGTGGACGCCCGGCCGCGACCCCGAAAAGTTCCCCGTCTGCCCCGAATGCAAGGAAATCTATGAAGGCCTTGCCCCCGGGGATAACGACCAAAACTAACACACAACACAATCACTGATACAGAAGCACCTCTCATAAGGAAACACACAACACATGACCCCACCCCAAACTTCCCGCCGTACCCTGGCGACTGCCGGGCTCTGGGCAGCACCCGTCGTCGCTGCCTCAGCCGTGGTACCCGCCTATGCTGCTAGCTCCAGCGTCACCGCCCCCACCCTGACCGTACGCTGGGGGCTTTTCTCCCAGGTCGTCATCGAGGACGCCAGCGCCGGCTACAACACCAACGTCGGCGTAGCCTCAACCTTCGGCGGTACCAGCAACACCAGCGGTGACGTGCAGTTTGACGACTCCACCGGCCTCATTACGGACGGCGCAACCGGCCTGGTTGCCAACGGTGAGGGTACCTTCACCCCCGGCGGTAGCCTGGGCGGCTTCAACTCCGGCACCTACGGCGGCACCGGCCTCTGGTTCTCCAGCCCCGAAGACACCACCGGAGCACCCGTAGCGGGCACCGCCATCCTCGCCGCGGGAGCCTCCTTCCGCCTGGACTACGTGGTCACCTTCCCCGACGGCTGGGACCCCTTCCCCATCGACAGCGCGCGTGACGGCGAAACCCGCCACCTGGTCAAGCAGAGCGGCGGCAGCGCCGTAACCGCCACCGGCGTCAACAGTGCCGAAATGACCGCAACCTACGGAGCGCAGACAACCAACGGCCAGCAGCAGACCGTGAGCGTCACCTACACCACTAATGAGACCATCACCCTCACCTCCGACGGCTCAAGCACCTCAACCCTGGCCCAGCTACTTCTCAGCCAGGCCCCGGTCTACTACGGGGACAACCCCGAAGCCGACTTCGAGGTCGTTCTGACCGTAGTCTCGGGCGCCATCGTTATCAACGCCACCGACGGCCGATCTGAGACCATCAACCTCGCCGGTCAGACCCTGACCAACCTGCTGCCTGCCCTGCCGGTAGCCTAGTCAACCAGACTCATCGAGAGATGACTCATAGCCCCATTCCCTCCCGAATGGGGCTAAACTTTTGTGGTGCCCAAAAACCTTGAGGGCAGCCACAGAGGGAAGGGAAGATACGAGATGAACGACAGCCAGCTACCACTCTTCGGCGAAGGTTCCAACCCGCCCCTGCCACCGGCCTACCCCGACCGCGCCGCCTGGGGAACCGCGCCTAAGCTCCGCGCCTGGCAGGCCGAGGCCATGACCAAGTATTTCACCGAGAACCCCCGCGACTTCATGGCCGTGGCAACCCCCGGTGCAGGTAAAACCACCTTCGCGCTCACCGTCGCCAAGGAACTCTTCAACCGCGGCACCATCAACCGCATGACCGTGGTTGCCCCCACCGACCACCTCAAACGCCAGTGGGCCGATGCTGCCGCCCGGGTTGGCATCTCCATCGACCCCAACTTCAAAAACTCCGACGGCACCATGGGACGCGGCTACCAGGGCGTCGCCCTCACCTACGCCCAGGTCGCCAACAAGCCCATGCTGCACCGGGCCCGCACCGAAAACGGCCGCACCCTGGTCATCATGGACGAAATCCACCACGCCGGCGACTCCCTCTCCTGGGGCGACGGCCTGCGCGAAGCCTTCGAACCGGCCACCCGCCGCCTAGCCCTGACAGGTACCCCCTTCCGCTCCGACACCGCTGCTATCCCCTTCGTCCAGTACGAGGAGGACGCCGACGGCATCCGCCGCTCAAAGTCCGACTACTCCTACGGCTACGGCCCTGCCCTCAAAGACCACGTCGTGCGCCCTGTCATCTTCATGGCATACTCGGGTCAGATGCGCTGGCGCACCTCCGCTGGCGAAGAAATGGCAGCCAACCTGGGGGAGGGCTTTACCAAGGACGTCACCGCCCAAGCCTGGCGCACCGCACTCAACCCCGACGGCGAATGGATCCCCACCGTACTCGCCGCCGCCGACAAACGCCTGACCGAAGTACGCCGCACCGTCCCCGACGCCGGCGGCCTCGTCATCGCCACCGACCACGCTGACGCCCGCGCCTACGCCAAACAGCTCCAAAAAATTACCGGCGAAAAACCCGCCCTCATTCTCTCCGACGACAAAGAAGCCTCCAACAACATCGAAGAGTTCTCCGCAGGTCTTTCCCGCTGGATGGTCGCCGTGCGCATGGTATCCGAAGGCGTGGACGTCCCCCGCCTAGCCGTCGGCGTCTACGCCACCTCAACCTCCACCCCCCTCTTCTTCGCCCAGGCCATCGGCCGCTTCGTGCGCTCGCGCAAACGCGGCGAAACTGCCTCGGTCTTCCTGCCCTCCGTACCCCAGCTCATGATGCTGGCCAACGAAATGGAAACCGAACGCGACCACGCCCTCGACCGCAAGGGGGCAAATGATGAAGTAGTAGACCCCCTCAACGAAGGTCTAGACGACCACCTCATCGAAGAAGCCAACAAAGAAGAAGTCGCTAGCGACCAGCTCACCCGCGGCAAATTCGAAGCCATCGGCTCCCAGGCCTCCTTCCACGGCGTCCTCTTCGACGGCGCCGAATTCTCCACCGGCGGCCTGGAAGTCGGCTCCGACGAAGAACAAGACTTCCTCGGCATCCCCGGCCTGCTCGACGCCGACCAGGTAGGCACCCTGCTCCGCGCCCGCCAAAAAGACCACGCCTCCCGCCGACCGGCGTCCGCCGCCCCCCAGGTTGTCGACCACCGCCAGCTCAAAGACCTGCGCAACAAGCTGGCTAAAAATGTTGCCGCCTGGGCAGCCCGCACCGGCAAACCCCACGGCTCAATCCACAACGAACTGCGCCGCATCTGCGGTGGACCCGCCGTTGCCCAGGCCTCAGCCGAACAGCTCCAGGCCCGCCTGGACAAGCTACAGGACTGGTTCGTGGGGCGTAAGTAGGTACTCTTGCCTGGGGCCAGTGGTTGTGGTGCCAGCAGGCACCCTTAAACGCCAGCCCCGAGCCAGCCTACTGGCACCACAACCACCGGCCCCCGTAGAGCAAGCCCCGAGCCAGCCTGCTAGCATCACAACCATCAGTCGCCGTAGACCCCAGCCCCGAGCCAGCCTGCTAGTACCACAAGCACAGCCACTAGAACATCAAATTTCCTGGGCTACAGCACCTCGGCGACCGTCACCCCGGCGTCCTCAAGCTCATCGCTCACCTCATCGAGGGCGTCCTCATCAACCGGAGCCGTCAAATCAAATAGCACGCGGGTCTCGTAGCCGGCATCCACCGCATCCAGGGCCGTAGCCTTGACGCAGTAATCGGTGGCAATACCCACCACATCAACATCGGTGATGTCACGCTCAGCTAGCCAGTCATCGAGAGAGACCTTGGGGGTATCATCCTTGACCGGGGCACCGGCCTCGCGCTCACCGGTCATCACCGTATCCTCGGGAGCCAGTAGACCCTCAAAGCCCGAGTAGGCAGCCTCAAACTCGCCCTTGCGGAAGTAGGCCTCGATGTAGTCGGTATCCAAGTCCTCGTGTAGCTCAGCCCCGCGGCTCTCCGCCTTACAGTGCACCGGCCAAGAGTCCTTGAAATCGGGGTTCTCGGAGAAGTGGGTGCCGGGGTCAACGTGCCAGTCCTGGGTGGCAACAATCGCCTCGTAGTCCCCGTGATGGTTCTCTACAAACTCGCTAATGAGGGCAGCAACCTCGGCGCCGCGCTCGGTAGCGAGTGAGCCACCGGCGCAAAAATCGTTCTGAACATCAACAATAATGAGTGCTTTTGACATCGTTTAAGTCCTTACCTATCTAGGAGATAAATTCTGTGGGAATGACCGGGTCGCCGGGGGAGAGGCGGGTGGCGGCTACCGGCAGCTCCGTGAGGGAGCGGGCATGACGCTCGGCAGCTCGGCGTACGCCCTCAGCCCCGGTAAAGCCGGGCTGGATCTGCCCGTTCACCACCAGGTCTACCATGAGGGGCCGGTCGTTGGAGTCAGCGGGGGCCTCAATATCGAGCCCCACCACTTCGGCTGTGGCGGTGCCGGTGGCATCAAGACGGCGGACGGCGGTTTTCTTGCCGCCCACAGATGCCTTACCCGAGGACGCCTTAGCGACAGGCTCCATCACTCCCTGGGAGTTCTCGCGCAGAACCACCTTATACACCATGGAGGAGGTAGGAACCCCGGAGCCGGTGACCAGCTTGGTGCCCACCCCGTAGGCGTTGACGGGGGCGGCAGCTAAGGACGCGATGGCGTACTCGTCCAGGTCACTGGTCACGGTAATCTTGGTGCCGGTGTTGCCCAGAGCATCGAGCTGCTCGCGCACCTTCTGGGCCTGGGCAACCAGGTCACCAGAATCCAGGCGGACGGCACCCAGCTCCTTTCCTGCCAGCTCAACGGCCAGGTTCACTGCCTTTTCAACATCGTAGGTGTCGACCAGCAGGGTAGTGCCCACCCCCAGAGAGGCTAGCTGAGCTTCAAAAGCCTGGCGCTCGGAGTCATGCAGCAGGGTGAAGGCGTGGGCGCTGGTGCCGACGGTGTGGAGCCCGTAGCGGCGTCCTGCCTCAAGGTTCGAGGTGGCGGTAAAGCCGGCAATGACGGCGGCGCGGGCGGCAGATACAGCAGCCTGCTCATGGGCCCGGCGGGAGCCCATCTCAAGGCAGGGGCGCTTGCCCGCTGCAACCGTCATGCGGGAGGCAGCGGTAGCGACGGCAGAGTCAAAGTTAAGGATGGAGAGAATAAAGGTCTCTAACAGGCAGGCCTCTGCAAAGGACGCCTCAACCTGCAAGACGGGGGAGTGGGGGAAGAAAACCTCACCCTCGGCATAGCCCCGGATAGAACCGGAAAAACGGAAGTTAGCAAGGTAATCCAAGGTCTGTTCGTTGATCACCTTACGGGAGGCTAAAAACTCCAGCTCTTCGGTGTCAAAGCGGAAGTTCTCTAGCCCCTCAAGCAACCTGCCGGTGCCTGCCAAGACGCCGTAGCGGCGTCCGCCCGAAAGCCTGCGGGTGAAAACCTCGAAGACGGTGCGCCGGTGGGCAGCACCTGAGGCTAGGGCAGCCTGCACCATGGTCAGCTCGTAGTGGTCGGTGAGGAGGGAAGTTTTTTGAGTCACGGGTATAACTTTATCCTTTTGACCGCGCCTAAGCCCAGCCCCACCGCCGCGGTCCTGCTTGCCCCGAAAGTGAACGAGCTAGGGTGCAGCGAAAGAAGAGCCCTATGATAGATAAGGTACAAATGACCTAAGGAGTACGCCCTATGCCTTCGGCTGCCTCAGCCACCGACACCCTGGCAGATCTTGAGCTCGATCTGGCCCTAGACGAGAGCACCCAGCTCAACCTGCCCTGGGCGGTCATTGTCTGGGACGACCCGGTTAACCTGATGAGCTTCGTGACCTATGTGCTGCGCACCCAGTTTGGCTACAGCACCGAAAAAGCCCACCAGCTCATGATGCAGGTGCACACCGAAGGTAAGGCCACCGTCTTTAGCGGCTCCAAAGAAGAAGCCGAACGGCATACCACCGCCCTGCATACCTGGGGACTGTGGGCAACCATCGAGCAAGCAGGTGCATAGTCTTATGGCTGAACCCTTTACCCCAACCTCCCGTGGCATTACCGCCCGCTTCACCCCTGAAGAGGTACAGGTGCTTACCCGCCTGTTTGAGGACGTCGCCCTGGCCCTGGAGCCGGAAGAAGACCCCAATGCTGACCCCCTGGCGGCCCTGGTGGGGATCTCTGAGACCGCCAGTGTGCCCAGTGACCCTGCTGTTGCCCGTATGCTGCCGGTAGCCAGCGACGATCCGGAAGTCGCTGATGAATACCGCCGCTTCACCGACCTTTCCCTACGCCGGGCCAAAATAGAACACCTCACCCAGGCCTCCATGGACCTGCAGGCCGGGGTTGTGCGGCTAGATACCGAGCGGGCCAATAGCTGGGCCGCTGCCCTCAACGACGTGCGCCTAACCCTAGGCACCCGTTTAGGGATTAACAGCGCTGAGGACGCCGACCGCATCGGCGAACACACCGACTGGGGCAGCGTAGAGAGCACCGAAGACTACATGGCCCTGCTCTACAACTTCGTTACCTGGCTGCAAGAAAGCCTCATGCAGAGCCTCCTACTGGGCTTGGACGACGCTGGGGCGGGGCCGTCCGCACCGTAAATAATCTTTCGTGACCGATTATGACGCCCCGCGCGGGCGCCGGGGCGTGATAGTCCACTCAAAAGCTGGTCGCTGCGATGGGCGCCCTACAGTTTTCTTCAACCTTTAGCTAATGTCAGGTGTGTAATGAGCGAAACCAACCCGAAACTCGTAACCCCCTGGGGTAGTCAGGTGCTTGCCGAACCCACCGCAAGCGCCCCCATTGGCGTGTTCGATTCGGGAGTGGGCGGCCTAACCGTTGCCCGCGCCATCATGGACCAGCTCCCGCACGAGTCGGTGATTTACGTGGGCGACACCGCCCACGGCCCCTACGGCCCTCTGACCATCGCCCAGGTGCGAGCCCACGCCCTGCGCATCATGGACGAGCTGGTGGACTCCGGGGTCAAGCTCCTGGTGATTGCCTGCAACACGGCGTCGGCCGCTGTGCTGAGGGACGCCCGCGAGCGCTACACCCGCAAGTACGGTATTCAGGTGGTTGAGGTTATCCAGCCCGCCGCCCGCCGAGCGGTGGCGGCAACCCGCAACCGTAAAATCGGTGTCATCGCCACCGAAGCTACCGTGACCTCCCGGGCCTATGAAGACACCTTCTCGGTCATGAGCGACCTTGAAATCTACTCTGTGGCCTGCCCCCGCTTCGTAGAGTTCGTTGAAAAGGGCATTACCAGCGGCCCTGAGCTCCTTGAGACTGCCGAAGAATACCTGGCTCCTCTCAAGGAGGCCGGGGTCGATACCCTGGTGCTGGGCTGTACCCACTACCCCCTGCTTACCGGCGTCATCTCCTACATCATGGGCGATGACGTTACCCTGGTATCGTCTTCGGAAGAGTCGGCTAAGGACGTCTACAAGGCTCTGCTAAGAGCTGGCCTAGAGCGCCCTGCCGCCCTGCCGCCCTCCCACGAATTCCTGGCCACCGGTGAAACCGAAACCTTCGAGCACTTAGCCCGCCGCTTCCTAGGGCCCGAGGTCGCCAAGGTACGCCATACCAACTCGGTGGCAGAACGATTCCCCACCGGCTCCCTGGCAGTCGTTCCTCCCGAACTCATCACCCAGACTGTTACCACCCCGCGCATTACCATCACCACAGACACTCCCTAACCCACAGACACACACAGAAGAAGGAAGGCCACTGATGCGATTGACCGTCATAGGCTGTACCGGTTCTTTCCCCGGGCCCAATGCAGCGGCCAGCTGCTACATGGTCTCGACTATTGATGACCTGGGAAAGACCTGGCGCATTATCGTCGATATGGGCAATGGCGCCCTGGGCACCCTTCAGACCCACATCAACCTCGAAGATATCGACGCCATCCTGATTTCTCACCTGCACCCCGACCACTGCATCGACCTCTCAGGGCTGCACGTAGCGGTCAAATGGAACCCCAACGGCTGGTCTAAGGGACCCATTCCCCTCTACGGGCCCAGCGATATTCACCAGTACCTGGTCAACACCCACGGCCTGCCCATCGAACCGGGCATGCACACCGAGTTTGAGTTCCATGAGTGGACCAACCACGCCGAGGTCAAAATCGGCCCCTTCACAGTGACCCCGCACGTGGTCGTACACCCCACCAAGGAGCCCTACGCCCTGCGCATCGAGTGTGAAACCGGTGAAGGCAAGACCGTGCTCACCTACTCCGGCGACACCGACTCCTGCATCGGCCTGATTGAAGCAGCCCGCGAGGCAGACCTTTTCCTCTGCGAAGCGGCCTACCAGGAGGGCCGCGACGACGCCCTGCGCGGCATCCACCTGACCGGCAAACGTGCCGGTGAAGCGGCAGCCGAGGCAGGCGTCCGCAATCTACTGCTCACCCACCTGCCCATCTGGAACGACCCCGCTATTGCCCTGGCCGAAGCCAAGAGCGTTTTTGACGGGCCGATATCGGTGGCTGAGGCCTCGGCAACCTACCGGGTCAACCCCCGCCGTAGCCCCGAGGAATATGCCAGCAACCCGCAGACCACCACCCTGAACGTCATTAGCCGCCACCAGGGGAGCTAGTTACCGCCCCTGCCCACAAGTAGCCAACGCAGACAACACGGGTGCAGAAAAGCGCCCGTGTTTTTGTGCGCCCCGGGCAACAGACGCTAGGCTGAAACCATGACAGAAAACATGGCAGCACCCACCCTACGCGGCGACGGCCGCACTCCCGACCAGCTCCGCCCCATCACCGTCACCCGCGGCTGGTCAAAGAACGCCGAAGGCTCGGCCCTGATTGAATTCGGCAACACCCGGGTGCTCTGCACCGCCTCACTGACCGAGGGCGTGCCCCGCTGGCTCAAGGGCCAGGGCACCGGCTGGGTCACCGCAGAATACGCCATGCTACCGCGCGCCACCAACACCCGTAACTCCCGTGAGTCGGTCAAGGGCAAGATTGGCGGCCGCACCCACGAAATTTCTCGACTGATTGGCCGCTCCCTGCGCGCCGTCATCGACACCGCTGAGCTGGGCGAGAACACCATCGTGCTCGACTGCGATGTGCTCCAGGCGGACGGCGGCACCCGCACCGCCGCTATCACCGGCGCCTACATTGCCCTGGCCGACGCCATCAAGTGGGCCCAGACCCAGGGCATTATCCCGGCCAAGGCTAAGCCCCTCACCGGCTCTGTTGCCGCAATTTCTGTGGGCATCATCGACGGCGTTCCCATGCTTGATCTGCCCTACGAAGAAGATGTGCGCGCCGAGACCGATATGAACGTGGTCGTCACCGGCGAAGGCAAGTTCGTTGAGGTTCAGGGAACCGCAGAGGGCGCCCCCTTCGACCGCGACGAACTGAACTCCCTGCTCGACTTGGCCCTGCACGGCACCGCGCAGCTAGCCCAGGTCCAGCGCGAAGCCCTGGAGGACTAATGCCCGCCAAAATCGTTCTTGCCACCCATAACCAGGGGAAACTGCGCGAGTTCCGCGAGATACTGCGCGGCGCTATCGAGGGGCTGGACGTTGACACCGAGGTGATCGACGCCGGTGCAGCAGGTGCCCCCGACGTCGTTGAAGACGGCGTCACTTTTGCCCAGAACTCCCTCTTGAAAGCCCGCGCGGTAGCTGCGGCTACCGGCCTGATTGCCATTGCCGACGACTCAGGCCTGTCGGTCGACGTGCTGGGCGGTGCCCCCGGCATTTTCAGCGCCCGCTGGGCCGGCCAGCACGGAGACGATGAAGCTAACCTCAACCTGCTCCTAGCGCAGCTTTCAGACATCGCCGATGAACACCGCCGCGCCCGCTTTGTCTGCGCCGCCTCGATGGTTACCCCCGAAGGTGTAGAGGCCGTGGAAGAGGGGGAGCTTGCCGGAACCCTGCTGCGCGAGCCCCGCGGTGAGGGCGGGTTCGGCTATGACCCGATCCTGGCAGCCGACGGTTTCACCGGCGAATATGCTGGCCTCTCCTGCGCCCAGGTGCCCGCCGATGTCAAGAATGCCATCAGCCACCGGAGCCAGGCTCTAGCCAAGCTTCTTCCCCACCTACAGGCCGCCCTGGCCCAGTAACAATCCTGTACGAGGTACCCTATGGCAGCGCACCTTACACTCATTGAACAGATGAAGGCTCTTCCCGTGGTCACGGCGGTGATGGAGCAAGCCGGTTTGAACATTCCCCGCGACCGCTGGGACATCCGGACCACCGGCTCTGCCCACATCATCGTCAACATGGGGGCGGAGCTGAGTGTGCGTATCGCCAAAACCCAGCAGACCGGGCACCTGGTAGCCCGCCGCACCGAGATCCTGCGGCGGCTACCCCAGGACCTTCCCTTTGCGGTACCCCGGCCTATCACCCGGGTTATCACCCGGAACGGCTTCACCGCTGTAGGGCTAACCTGGATTAAGGGGGAGCCTCGCCTGCAGGGTTCGGCCCCGCCCAAGCAGCTTGCCACCCTGGTCAAAGCTATCCACTCGGTAGATTTCAGCGGCTACGGGCCCTACCTTGACATGGTGCACGAGCACTGGGGCGGACGCGATAACTGGGAGGTGCTCCTGCGCGAGCAGGTCGTACCTCAGTTGCTCACCGGCGCCCAGAAGGTAGCTCACGCAGCCATAGATCGGGTACTGGCTCTGGAACCGGCCTCGCCGGTTCTCGTCCACGGCGACCTCGCCGGCCACAATATTCTCTGGAACGGCGACAAACTGGTCGGCGTTATCGACTGGGACCACGCCTCGGTAGGGGACGCAGCCGTTGACCACGCCGCCCTGGGTAACTTCTACGGCTGGGATTCCCTGGCCAAGGCACTGGATGATACCCAGCTGGAACGCGCCAAAATAGTGGCCCGCCTGCTACCGCTGCAGTCCCTGGCCTACACCATGCGCAACGGCATGGGCGGAGCTATCCAACGCCTGGCCGTGGAACGCGCCGACGAATGGTACCTGGACCACCGCACCGAGGTGCTTGCAGCTTAGGAACCCTAGCGAAAGAAGGGCAGGCAGGCTCACGCTCACTGCCGACCCTCTCGCTGGTTCGCTAGCGCTCACAAGCGATTCACGCCAGCCCCGCAGCCAGCAGTTTCGCTGCGAGCCTGCCTGCCCTTACCTACACCCCAAGCTGCTTGAACCAGGCTACCTCAACCAGGTTCAGGGCTTCTGCGGCATCGGTAGCAGGGGCGAGGTCTGCTGGGAAAGTATCGTCGCCCCAGAGTGCTCCGAGCAGGGAGCCGACCAGAGCCCCGATTGAATCTGAATCGCCGGTGACAGCAATTGCCGCGCCCAGGGCCTCCCTCACTGCCTGCTGCTGGTTCAGCTTCTCCGCAGCGACGTCCGCCTCTGCCCGCAGAGCTAAGAAGAGGGCGTAGCCGAGCACATCGGGGGCCACCAGGAGTTCGCCGAAGTGGGGGCAGGCGTCCGCCACCTGCGCTTCTTGCTGAGCCAGGCGGACGGCGGTGCCCAGCGCCGTGCGGGTGAGCGCGGCATCGCCGGGTAGGGCCTGGCTTTGCTCCACCGTGCCCAGCCAGTTCAGCACCTGCTGGGTGCATGCTTCAAGCACACCGGGGCGGGGAGCCTGCCCGGCGCCCTGGCTGGCGCTACCCAGCAGATAGCGAATGAGCAGGGCGTAGGCGCTCGCCGAGATGATGGCCTCGGGGTGGCCGTGGGTGAGGGCCGCGGCGTGGGCGGATAGCTTGATGACGGTAGCGTCATCGGCCACCGGCAGGTAACCGAAGGGGGCAGAGCGCATGAGCGCCCCGGTGCCCAGGGCCTGCGGGTTGATGTTCTTAGAGATAAACTGCATTTCCCCTGTGGCAAGGGCTGCCAGGGTGGCCTTGCCCGGGCCCCGCTGCTGGCGCATCACCTGAAGCGCATCGAGGGGGCGGGGGAGAGAATAGGGGGCGGTCTCGGGTACCGGGTGGCCGGTGCCGGTGTACCAGCGCAGGTAGGCTAGCCAGATGCAGGCCAGCTCGTCGGCTGCCTGGCCCTCGTTGTTCCACTCCAGTACCTCGGTGAGCCCGTCGAGGGTTGCCAGGGTGAGCTGGGTGTCGTCTGAAACCAGCAGGGGTTCCCGGGCGATAGCCGCGATAAGGTCGGCTCCTGTACGCCCACCCCAGCGCTCAGTAATCTGGTCTGCGGTGCTGGTCTCTAGGGGGTAGCCCAGGGCATCCCCCAGGGCGGTACCCAGCAGGGAGCCACGCAGGGCCGACCGGTAGGCGGGGGAGAGGGCATCGGGGGCAGGAAAAACAGAAGTCATGCTCCCTATTCTAAAGCGGGGTAAGAGCGGGACCACTAAACTGGTGGTATGCGTATCTTGCACACCTCAGACTGGCACCTGGGCCGCACCTTTCACGGTACCTCCCTGCACTCCTATGCCGAGCAGCTGCTCGATGAGCTGGTGAACCTGGTTCAGGAACAGGGTATTGACGTGGTGCTGATCAGCGGGGACGTCTATGATCAGGCCCAGCCCCGCACCGAGACCGTGCAACTTTTTGACCGTACCCTGACCCGCCTGGTGCAGGCCGGGGCGCAGGTGGTAGCAACTAGTGGTAATCATGACTCGGCTATTCGCCTGGGCTTTGGCTCTTCTTTGCTGAGTGTTGCGGGTGTGCACCTGGTGACCTCGCAAACCCAGGTGGGCCAGCCCGTCCTGCTGTCCGCCGGGGGCGTTGAGGTGGCCTTTTACGGCATACCCTACCTAGAGCCGCGCCCGATTGCTGCCCGCTGGGGCACCGAGGCCAGCCACGCGAGCGTGCTGGCTGAAGCCATGAGGAGGGTAGAAGAGGACGCCGCCACCCGCCAGGTTGCCGCTACGGTGGTTCTTGCCCACTGCTTTGCCACGGGTTCAGAGCCCTCAGAGTCAGAACGTGATATCTCGGTAGGCGGGGTACAGCAGGTGCCGGCGAGCACCTTTGCCGCTGCCAGCTACACAGCCCTGGGGCACCTGCACGGGCGGCAGAAAGTCACCGATACCGTCAGGTACTCCGGCTCTCTTTTGGCCTATTCTTTCAGCGAGCAAAACCACCGTAAGGGGGCCTGGATCATCGATGTAGCCCCTGACGGCGCTATTGAGGTGAACGAACATACCTGGCAGACCCACCTTGTGCTCAAAACCCTCAAAGGCACTCTCGACGAGGTGCTTGCCGAAAGCACCGTGGCGGCCTACGGCCGGGCTTTTGTCAGTATTACCCTGACCGACGCTGAGCGCCCAGCCGCTGCCCTCGATAGGCTCAAAGCCCACTACGAGCATGTCCAGGAACTTTTCTTCGCCCCCGAAGGCGCTGAGAGAAGCCAAGAGCACAGCTACCGCCGCACCCGCGAGAGTCAGAGCGTTCAGGCTATCTGCGAGTCCTTCTACGAGCATGTGCGCGGTCGTGCCCTCAACGAGGCTGAAGCCACCTATCTCACCGACGTCCTAGACCAGGCCCGTACCAGGGGAGCGAGCGACTAGATGCGAATTCACCGACTAGAACTGACCGCCTACGGCCCTTTCCCGGGCACCGTCACCATCGACTTTGACGACCTCAACCGAGAGGGCATCTTCCTGCTCAACGGCCCTACCGGTTCGGGCAAGTCATCTATTCTCGATGCCATCTGCTACGCCCTTTACGGCTCCACCTCATCGGGGCGCACCGACCTGAAATCCCGTTTCGCTGACCCCCATGTGCAGCCCCGGGTGCTGCTGGACTGCACCATCGGCACCGACCGCTACCGGATCGACCGCAGCCCGGCCTATGAGCGCCCCAAGAAACGCGGTGAGGGCACTACCACCGAGCAGGCCAAAACCCTGATTGAGAAGTTTGATACCGCCACCGGCAGCTGGGAACCAGACCCGGCCATCACCCGCCACAAAGACGCCGGTGATTTCATGCTCTCTGTACTGGGCCTCAACGCCCAACAGTTTAACCAGGTCATGCTGCTGCCCCAGGGGCAGTTCCAGCGTTTCCTGGTCGCTACCTCCGGGGAACGGGAGCAGCTGCTCAAGCAGCTCTTTGGCACCGAGGACTTCGAGAAGGTACAGGATCTGCTCCACAGATACGCCAAGGACGCCGCCGCGGCAGCCGAGGCAGCCCAGCAGGATTTGCGGGTGCTAGAGCAGCGGGCAGAACGTGCCGAGCAGGCCGCTCGGGCCGACCAGGCACAACGGGCCCTGGGGCAAGAGGCGAACGAAGGCACCGAAAGCTCTTCCACCCCCGAAGACTCCGCGCCCGCCGCTGTAGCGGATCTTCCCGACCACCTGCGCCAGGTCCTCAGCCAGCTAGCAGATCTCATTCAGAGTCTAGAAGAGCGGCGGGACAAAACTGCCCACGACCTCGAAACACTGGCAAACGAGCACACCGAAACCGCCCAGCTGCAAAAAGACTGGGCCACCTATCTCAAGCTCACCCAGGAACAGGAAATCCTGGCAAACGAGGAGAGCCAGATAGCTGCCAGCCGCACCCGCCTTGAGGAACACCGGGTAGCTGCCGAGATTCTGCCTCGGGTAACAGCGGCTGAACAGGCAGCAACCGCCTATCAGCAGGCAGCAGACCGGGCAGAAACCCACCTGGACAGCACCCGCAGGCTCCTGGCGTCCGCCCGGGAAAACCTCACCGAAACCGCCCTCGAATACGACCTACTCACGCAAGCCCAGGACGCCCTTGAGACCCCCCTCACCGACGCGACCAACCAGCAGCTGAGCGAACTCACCAGCGCCCACATCGACCAGCTCACCCGCTACCAGCAGGCAGAAAAAGACATCGCCAACCTGGCCGCTCAGGCACAGGCCAGTACCAGCAACCTCCAGGGCCTGACCACCCGCCGCACCCAGCTCACCCAGGCCCTGGCAGAAGCCCAGCAGAGCCTCACCCAGCAGCGCCAGGACTACGAGAAAACCGAGCAGGCTACCGCCCGCGAAGAAGCCGCCCGCGCCCTGCTGGCCCAGGCCCGCGACCGGGTCACCGCCGCCGACCGCCTGACCCAGGCCCGCACCAGTCTAGAAGCTGCCCAGCGGGCCTCCCACGGGGCCGAAGAAAGCCGACGGAAGGCGTCCGCCCAGGCCGAAACCCTGCAGCGCCAGCGCTTTGACGCCGCCGCCCAGATCCTGGCCGAAACCCTCACCGACGGCCAACCCTGTAGCGTCTGCGGCTCCACAGACCACCCCGCCCCCGCCAGCTACGACCAAAACACCCCACCCGTCACCGAAGAAGCCCTCACCCGCGCCAAGCACCAGCGCGACGCGGCAGAAGCAAAAGCCCAGCAGGCGCTCGCCGCCCTGAGCGCAGCCCAGAGCACCCTCGACCAGCTGGTAGAGCAGGGCACACCCGAACCCGAAGAAGCCCGGGCAGCCCTGACCTCTGCCCAAGAGAGCCTCAGCCAGGCCCAGGCTGAGGTCGCCCACCGCAAAGCCCTTGCCCAGCGCATCGCCACCGCCGAAGAAACTCTTGAGACCAGCCGGGCAGACCTGGCCGAGGCCGAACGCCAGCACACGAGCGAAGAAGCCAAACTGCACCAGCTCACCGGCCAGCGAGAAAGCCTTGAAGCCGAGCTGGCCCCCCACCGACAGGGCCCCGGCTTCGCCGACCGCATCGCCACCCTCAACCAGCTGGCTCGGCAGCTGCCCACCCTACTTGCCGCCTACGCCGATCGGGAGCGGCAGGCCCAAGCCCAGGCGTCCGCCCAGGAAGAACTGAGAATCGCCCTACAAGAAGCCCAGCTCAAGGACGCCCAGCAGGTAAAAGCCCAGCTACTCACCAAGGCCCAGGCCAGCCAGCTAGAGCAGCAGATCACCACCCACCGCGACCGCACCCTGGCAGTCACAGCCCAGCTCACTAGCCCCGCCCTGGCAGCTATCGCCCGGCTCCAGGCGGACGGCGGCCAACCACCTGCCCCCGAACAGCTAGCCCAGCTCAAGGCAGCTATCGCCCAGCTCAGCGCCCAGCGCGATAGCTTCATTAGCCATGCCACCCGCCTGACCGGTGCCCGCGAGGAGCTGCACGAGGTGCTGAGCCTACTCGAAGCAACCCTAGAAAAGAGCCGCCTGCTACTCGAAGACGCCCACCTCAAACATGAACTCGCAGCGACCGCCACGGCGGCACCCGGCAGCGATAACCGCCTGCACATGACGCTGACGTCCTACGTGCTGGCCTACCAGCTCGCTGAGGTTGCCGAGGCAGCCAGCGAGCACCTCGAAAAAATGACCCACGGCCGCTACCGCCTGGAACACACCGACCGGGCAGAGGGACGCAACAAGAAATCCGGCCTGGCTATCGATATCTTCGATGCCTGGCATAACGCCAGCCGCCGCCCCGAAAGCCTCTCGGGCGGAGAAACCTTCATGGCCTCTCTGGCCCTGGCACTGGGTCTTGCCGACGTCGTGCAGCAGGCCAACGGCGGTATCGACATCGACACCCTCTTCGTTGACGAAGGCTTTGGCTCTCTCGATGATGAAACCCTCGAAGAGGTCATGACCACCATCGACTCCCTGCGCGAGCGCGGGCGGGTCATCGGCCTCATCTCGCATGTGGCCGAGATGAAGAACCGCATTAACAAGCACATCGTCCTTACAAGCTCGCCCCAGGGGTCCTCCCTGGTCGCAGATGCAGGAGCAGCGTGAGCCCTCACCGTAACCCCAAGAATCGCAGCTCTTCTCCCCGTACGGGGTTGGGCTACCGGCGTGACCGCCAGCGGTCCAGTAGCCCTGACCTGCGGAATAACCTGCGGGAGAGCGTCACTCGCCTGCGTATTTCAACCGAGTACGCCCGCACCCGTATTCGCGACCTACTGCTGGCCCATGGCTGGCGCTTCCTCTTCTTCTCCCTGCTCATGCGACTGCCCGCGGCTATGGTGATGCTGGCGGTGATGATGATGCTGGCCGTGCAGAATAATGAGGCCACCCTCGGCGGGTACGCTGCCGGTACGGTGGGGTTGAGCGCGGCGCTCATGGTGCCGGTCTACCGGTCTATCTCTGAGCGCTGGGGCCAGCGAAGAATCTTCTTTGCAGTTACCGTGCTCAATATTCTGGCCCTGATGTGGCTTATGTTAGAGTCCCTGCGCTTTGCTGAGACCAGTAGTGGGTCTATCGGCAGGTTCCTCGCAGCCTGCGCGGTGACGGGCGTGACCACCGTGCCGCTAGGGGCGATGATGCGAAGCTACTGGAGCGCCGAGTACCTCACCACTAAGGACCGCCGTAAGCTCAACGCGTCCATTTCGCTTGAAACCATGTTCGACGTCATCGCCCTGCCTGCCGGGGCCGTGATTGCCGGTATGACCACGGTCTTTTTGACGGCCCAGTCGGCCCTGTTTGCGGTGATTGTGCTCGATGTTCTGGGCCTGCTCATGCTGCTGTGGCGCCCGGAAAATCTACCGGTTGAGACCCGGGACGTTAGCGGGGGCAACCGCCGCAAGCCCCTGCGCGGTGTAAGCCGCTCCCTGCTCTGGATACCCCAGCTAGGCACCATCTGCTTGGGCCTGTCCCTGGGCGCTACCCAGGCAGCTATCGTGGCCTACGCCATTTCAACCGACCAGATAGGCATCACCGGCTTCCTCATAGCCCTACTCGGTCTGTGCGCGGTTATCTCTGCCCTGTTTGTGCTCTTTGAGCGCCTGCCCATGTTTGGCTGGGGGGCCTGGCTGGTGAGCGGGGTCGGGCTGACCCTGACCGCTATGACCCTATCTCTGCCCACCTCAGCTTTGGGCATGCTACTACCCCTAATCGGCGTGGGCCTGGCCTACGGTATTTGCCTGGTCACCATGGACTCGGTGGCCACCAGCCTCTCGGTGCGTAAGAACCTGGATCTGGCTCTTTCTACCCTGCAGGCCTGTTCCCTGGGCGGTATTGCGGTGGGGTTCGTGTGGGCAGCCGATTTGAGTGGCTCCTACAGCTACCAGGTGGCCCTGATTATTCCTCTCATCGCCGCTGCGATCTACTTCTGCCTGGGGCATCTCTACGGGTTCTTGTGGCGTCGCACCTACGAGGAGCGCCTAGCCCTGCTGCCCTAGTGCGTCCTCTCATCGCTCCAAGCACAAGGGGCCCTACCGTCAGCTGACGGTAGGGCCCCTTGGTATAGGTTGAGGGGCGGACGCCCGCGCGGCTAGTGGCCGCGCTTAATCCAGTTCTCGAGTTCGGGGGCTTCTAGACCGATGCCGGTGGAGTCCCCGTGGCCGGTGAGCACAGCGGTAGATTCGGGCAGGGGCAAGAGCTTGGTTGAGATTGACTCGATGATGGTTTCGAAGCTGGAGAAGGAACGTCCGGTAGCCCCGGGACCTCCCTGGAAGAGGGTATCGCCCGAGAAGACCACACCCTCGCTGTTCTCCCAGGAGAGGGAGGGGGCGTAGAAGCAGACGGAGCCGGGGGAATGGCCGGGTGTCGCCAGGACGTTCAGTTCGGTGGAGCCAATAGTGATGGTGTCGCCCTCTGCCAGCTTCCCATCAAAGTCCCAGGAGGGGTAGACCATCTCCCAGAGAGGCCGGTCTGCCGGGTTCAGGTAGACCGGAGCCTCGAAGCGGTCGGCGGCTTCCTTGGCTGAGCGAATGTGGTCGTCATGGGCGTGGGTGAGCAGGATTTTTTCTACCGAGCGTCCAGCTACCTTGGCAGAAATCTTATCGACGTCGTGGGCAGGGTCGATAATGACTACGGAGCTGTCGTTGCCAATAATCCAGACGTTGTTATCGACCTCCCAGGTGCCCCCGTCCAGGGAGAAAGTACCGGAGGTGATAACTCGTTCAATGCGTTCTGACATAGGAGCCACCTTCCCTAGAGCTCAACAACTGAGCGTAGAACCTTACCGGTCTTCATGGTTTCAAAGGCCTCATTGACCTGCTCCAGGCTGATGCGTTCTGAGACGAAACCGTCCAGGTCGAGGTTGCCCAGCTGATAGTGCTGCACGAACATGGGGAAGTCGCGGGAGGGTAAGGTATCGCCGTACCAGGCTGACTTGATGGAGCCACCCCGGCCGAAGACCTCGTCCAGGGGAGCTTCCCAGGTGGTACCGGGGGCGGGCACGCCCACCAGGACAACGCGTCCGGCCAGGTCGCGGGCTTCGAAGGCCTGCTTGAAAGTGGCTTCAACACCCACCGCGTCAATGACCAGGTCGGCTCCGAAGCCATCGGTCAGGTCCTTGATAGCGGCAACAGGATCCTGGTTCTTGGAATTGATGACGTGGGTGGCCCCGTGCTCCTTGGCGCGGGCTAGCTTATCGTCGTCAATGTCTACAGCGATGATGGTGGTGGCCCCGCCCAGCTTGGCTCCGGCAACAGCGGCGGTACCTACACCGCCGCAACCAATCACAGCGACGGACTCACCGCGGGCAACCTCACCGGTGTTGAGCACAGCGCCCAGACCGGCGGTAACACCGCAGCCCAGCAGGCCGATGGCGGCGTACTGGTCTTCGGTTAGCTCAGCGTCAATCTTGGTGCATTGCCCGGCTGCTACCAGAGTTTTCTCGGCAAAGGAGCCGATGCCCAGGGCGGGGGAGAGCTCGGTGCCGTCCTCAAGAGTCATCTTCTGGGTCGCGTTGTGGGTTGCAAAGCAGTACTGGGGCTTGCCCTTCTTACAGGCGCGGCACTCGCCGCAGACAGCACGCCAGTTGAGAATCACCAGGTCACCGGGAGCTACATTGGTCACGCCCTCACCCACGGCTTCGACGATTCCTGCTGATTCGTGGCCCAGCAGGTAGGGGTAGTCATTGCCGACTCCGCCCTGGACGTAGTGGTGGTCGGTCTGGCAGACACCGCAGGTGAGCACCTTGACCAGGGCTTCACCCTTGATGGGGTCGGGCACATTGATGGTGACAACTTCGACGGGCTGATCCTTGGCCAGCGAAACAACGGCCTTGACCTTGTGCATGGGGCTCCTTTTGTAGCGGGAGGGAATATCGGGGCAGATAGAGCTACCTGCTGCTACCCTCTACGCTACCGTGTGGCTAGGTTCCCTGCCAGCCGGTGAGACCGCGTGACGCGCTATGAAGTCGGCAGCTGCCCGGCGGGCTTGGCCGCTGGTCAGGGCACTAATATGGTCGCGGCCAGCTAGCTCCAGATGGGCGGACGCCGGGTGCGGCAGGGCCGCGGCAAGGGCAGGGAGCCCGGTGGCTAGGGTATCGTCGCTGCCGGCAAAGAGGAGGGTGGGGCAGATAGGTAGTTTGTTCGGTGTGAAAGGCTCAACTGGCTGGGCTGTAAAAGCGGCCAGTGCAGCGCGGGGCAGGGGGCTGGCATCGAGGACGGCCTGGAGTCCCTCTGGTAGGGAGGTGCCGGGGGTGGAGGGAGACTCCGACAGATAAGACTGCACCTCGTCGAGGTGGGTTGCTAGGGGCAGGCCTCCGAGCGTCAGGCTCTGTACCAGGTGCGGGGAGCTGAGCGCTACCTGCCAGCAGATGCGGGCGCCCAGGGAATAGCCCAGCAGATGAACCGGTGTATCTATATCTGCCAGAGCCCGGGCAAGGGCTGTGCCCAGGGAGGCCATGAGCCCTTCTTGCTGCCAGGTGACGGCTATCTGCCCGCCAGACCTTTCTGCCCCTTCGTGCCCTGCTTCTTCGAGCCGGTGGTAGGGCAAGGTGACCAGATGGACATCTGCCCCTGCTCGCTGGAACTGCCGAACCCAACCGGTCCGTTCCCAGGTCACCTCGGGGGTGGAGGCAAAACCGTGCACCGCCACCACCTGCTGGCCCTCAAGAAGCCGGGGCGGAGCGTCCGCCCCGGCAGCAGGGGCGCAGAAAGTCTCGACCGAAAGACAGGGCTCGCACATAGCGTCTACTCGGAGTCCTTCTTCTCCTGCTTCTCGGCCATCTGCTGGAAATCAACACCGTTATGGGCCAGGCGAATCTTGCGGCCTTCTTCGACCAGGTTCTCCTTCTTTTCTTGGAGCTTGATCGCCATGGTGTCATCACGCGGGGACAGCTGGAGCTCGTCCTCAGCCTTGATACCTGCCTGCAGCTCGCGGCCGCGCTGAATTTCAGCGTCAATCTGAGCACCGAGCAGCAGCACATTGTTCATGATCCAAATGAAAAGCAGCATCACGATAACGCCACCAATCAGGCCGTAGGTGGCATTGTAGGAACCGAAGTTCGAAACGTAGAAGGTGAAACCAAGTGCTGCAATTGCCATCACAATGAGAGCGATACCGGCACCGGGAGTGAGGAAGCGGAACTTAGGCTGCTTGATATTGGGGGTCGCGAAGTAGAGCAGGCTAATTAAAATAACAGCTAGAACCAGCATGATGGGGTAGCGAAGCCACATCCAGATACCGATGAAACCACCGAGCTCAACAGCGGGAATAGCGTTCTGAACTGTGGTCAGTACGTCTTCTGATGAGAGGAGAACCAGCATCATTGCAACTACAATCAGCACCATAGCAGCGGTTACCAGCAGATTGAAGGGGCGAAGCTTCCAGATAGGACGCCCTTCGACCACACCGTAAATCTTGTTCATCGCGCGGCCAAAGGCACCGATGTAACCTGATGCTGTCCAGAGGGCACCAACCACACCGGTAACCAGAGCCAGACCAGCAGCAGTTGAGCTGGTGAGCTGGGTAATGGGTTCCTCTAGGAGAGTCAGCATTTCAGCCGGGGCGTAGTCTTCAAGGAAGTTGAGAATCGCGTCAGTGGTCTGCTGACCCTGCCCAAAGACACCCAGCAGGGAGACCACGGCCAGTAGGCCGGGGAAGATAGAGAGCACCGTAAAGTAGGTGAGAGCGGCTGCAAGGTCGGTGCAGCCGTCGTTCGTGAATTCGCTGAGAGCGCGTTTGAAAATATACTTCCAGCTTGACCCGCTCATATCTGAGAGCTTGGCGGGCTTGGGAGCCTCTTTGTGGGCCTCCTCTGTAACCGCCCGGCTAATGGTTTGTTCTTTGAGAGCCATAGTGTCGTCCTTTGGGCATGCGGTGATTTAATCAGTAAACATCTTATCAGTAGCATGATAAACCTTTGAGCTGGCTGAGCGTCTGCTTCGTGATAAAACAGTAGCTGCCCCGGCGCATGATGCCGGGGCAGCTATGAGACAGGGTAGCCCACACGGTAGTGGGCGGACGCCGGTGGGCTAGTTATCGATACCCAGCACCTTGGCGGTGTGGGCAAAGAGCTCGTCAGCCAGGTCGTGGTTGTCGTTGAGCTTGACGCCGTAGCCGGGTACCAGTTCCTTGATGCGGGGCTCCCACTGGTTCATCTTGGAGGGGAAGCAACGGGCCAGCAGGGTCAGCATGATGGGGGCGGCGGTTGAGGCGCCGGGGGAGGCACCGAGCAGGGCCGCGATGGAGCCGTCGCCCGATGCAATGAGTTCGGTGCCGAACTGCAGCACGCCGCCCTTCTTGGCGTCCTTCTTAATAACCTGTACGCGCTGACCGGCGGTGATGAGCTCCCACTCATCTGCTACCGCGGTGGGGTAGTACTCGCGCAGAGAAGCTACACGCTCGTCACGGTTCTTGAGCAGTTCACCGATGAGGTACTTGGTGAGATCTACGTTGTCCAGACCCGCGCGAATCATGGGGACCAGGTTGTCCGGACGCAGGGAGAGGGGCAGATCGAGCAGGGAGCCCTGCTTGAGGAAGTTGGTCTTAAAGCCAGCGTAGGGGCCAAAGAGCAGGGAGCGCTTGCCGTTCACGTAGCGGGTGTCGAGGTGGGGCACAGACATGGGCGGGGCACCCACCGAAGCCTGGCCGTAGACCTTGGCATTGTGCTTGAGAGCGGTTTCTTCATTGGTATTGCGGAAGAAGAGGCCCGAGACGGGGAAGCCGCCGAAGCCCTTGCCTTCCTTAATACCTGACTTCTGCAGCAGGTTGAGGGCACCGCCACCGGCACCCAGGAAGACAAACTTGGCACGAATGGTCTGGCTGTGCTCGGAGTTCAGGCGGTTCTTAACCTTGACCAGCCAGCTGCCGTCACTCTGCTGCTCGAGGTTGGTGACCTGCTGGCCGTACTGAACAGTGACGCCCTGCTCGACCAGGTAATCCACCATCTGCTGGGTGAGGTTGCCAAAATCCACGTCGGTACCCTCGGGGGACCAGGTAGCGGCGATTTTCTGGTTGGGGTCGCGGCCCTCCACAGCAAGGGGAGCCCACTGGCGGATCTGGTCGAAATCGGTGGAGAACTTCATACGCTCAAAGAGCTTCTGGTTCTCAAAGGCCTCAAAGCGCTTGCCCAGGTAGCGCACATGGTCTTCACCGAAGACCAGGGACATATGGGGCACGGGGTTGATGAAACTGGCGTCCTTAATCTTTCCCTCTTCAACCAGGGAAGCCCAGAGCTGGCGGGAGACCTGGAACTGTTCGTTAATACCCAGAGCCTTAGCCGGGTCGACAGTTCCGTCAGGGCCTGCCGGGGCGTAGTTGAGTTCGCAGAGCGCTGAGTGGCCGGTTCCCGCGTTGTTCCAGGGGTTAGATGACTCTTGCCCTACCTGATCGAGGCGCTCCAGCAGGGTGATATTCCAGGTGGGCTCTACTTCCTTGAGTAGGACGCCCAGGGTTGCGCTCATAATACCGCCGCCCACTAGGACGACATCGGTCTGTACTTCGTTTGCCACGTGATTGACACTCCGTCACTCTAAGACTGTGGTGCCCGACGCTGGACACCGGCTGGGGTGGAGCCGCTCGGCCCCGTTCTCTTCTTTAGAGTAGTACAGATAGAGCGACCTACCTAACACGCGCAGTTCTTTGACGCTCTTTTGCGGACGCCCGGGGTGGGCTAGTCGTCGATGCGCACGGTGGAGAAATCGTCGATGCAAGTAGCACTCACCGTGTAGGTACGCACCCTCTGGCCCTGGGTGACGCCCGAGACAGGGTAGACCAGAGGAATTGCAGACAGCAGGTTGGCTACCTGGTTATTGATCTCTTTGTAAGCATTTCGCCAGTCTGTGATATCGGTGTAGGTGTCAGCTTCGTTGATAGCTTGGAGGATGCTGGCGTAGCTGGCGCTTGCTTTGGCAGGCTCAGCAGCTGCTGCCGTAGAGGTGGGGGAAGGTGTGGGAGTTGGGCTGGGGCTGGCCTCGCTAATGGTTGTAGGTGCGGACGCCGCCGGGGTCAGCACGTGCCCCAGAAAGGCGGTGGGGTCGCGGAAAGCTCCGATGAAGCCGGTAAGCTCCAGCCCGTAGTCGGGGTGGGCGGTAGGCACGTCCTCGGTGTCGGCGTCCGACCAGCGGTAGGGTTTGGGCACGATATTGAAGCCTGCCTCAACCAGGTTTGCCGAGATCAGCGAGTAGATACCTTCGGGGGAGGGTAGGGAGGGTAGAGAGAGGTTAACTGGGTAGTAGAAATCAATGGCCTGGTTGGCGTAGGTGCTGGCGCGCAGGAGTTCCTGGGCGCGGGTGAGGTTATAGGTATAGACCTGCTCCATGTCCTCGTTCTTCATCTGGAAGAGGGCGGGGATGAAGTCGGGCGCGGTGTTGGTGCCCTGGGGGTAGTAGGCCTCGACGATAGCGGCCCTGTCGATGGCGCGGGCCAGGGCCTGGCGCACCCGGGCGTCGTCGAAGGCCGGGTGGGAGAGGTTGATACCGATATAGGCAATTGCGTAGGGGTCGCGGGACTGCACCGCATACCCGTCCAGGGCCAATGGGACGTAGTCCTTGAGGGCCACCTGGTCGTAGGCATCGATGCTGCCTTCGAGCAGGTTGTAGTAGCGCTTTTCGGCATCGGGGATGGTAAGGAACTCGATGGCACCGAGATCGGCGGGCTCGCCCCGGTAGGAACTGTTACGGGTGAGGACGGCGGTACCGCCATCCCAGGAACTCAGCGTAAAGGCTCCGGTTCCTACGGGGGAGCCGGTGAGGTAGCCGTCCGCCCCGATACTGCTGGGTTGAACAACCCCGTAGGCTGGCTGGCTCAGGGCCTTGAGAAAACTGCGAGAAGGTCGGCTGAGAACGATGTCAAGGCTAGTATCTGTAGGTGCCGACCAGGCGGTCACCAGGGGCTTAATCTCGTTGCCGTCTGCGGCTTTAGCGCTGCCAAAGAGCTGATGAAAAGGCTGAGTCATACGGGTGAGAGCAGTTTTTCCCAGAGTAGACCAACGCTCGATATTGGCCAGTATGCTACTGGCTGTCAACGGGGTGCCATCGCTAAAGGTGGCATTCTCAACCAGATTAAAGGTGTAGGTGAGACCGTCCTCGCTAGTCTCCCAGCTGGTTGCAAGAGAAGGGGCGGGCTCACCGGTGTTGACATCAGATCGAACTAGAGGTTCTAGAATTTGGGCGCTGATGCGGTGGCTTTCTACCCGGTAGGTCGCTGCTGGGTCAAGGGTGAGTACTTGCGCGCCCTGGGCAAAACGGAAGGTGGGACCTGCACTCTCGGTGGGGGACGCGGACGCTGCGGGGTTGGCTTCAGTCGGGCTCGAACAGGCTGAAAGGGCTAGGCCAGCGGTCAGTATGGAACCATAGTGAAGCAGAGTGCGGCGAGACAGGGCTGATGCTGCCATAAGAGAATCCCCTTCGTTCTGAGGCACGTTGACCTAGACCTTACCGTCAGGTTTTAGCTATCAAAAAACCCGTCCAACCGTGGATAAACCGGGCTGAACGGGTGTTTCGTCTATGTGCGCGAGGAGGGACTTGAACCCTCACGCCGTAAGGCACAGGAACCTAAATCCTGCGTGTCTGCCAATTTCACCACTCGCGCATGCGGTGCTGTCAGCACAACAGTGTCTATGCTACAACACCTTGAGAGGTTTTGCTAAATACGGCCGTCGCGGTTAGGCATCGATGCCTAGATCTCGGCGCAGCTTTGCAACATGCCCCTTGGCCCGGACGTTGTATTGGGCGACCTCTATGATGCCCTTTTCATCGATGACGAGGGTGGAGCGAATCAGGCCTACATAGGTCTTGCCATAGTTTTTCTTTTCGCCCCAGGCTCCGTAGGCTTCCGCAACCGCGTGGTCTTCGTCAGAAAGCAGGGGGAAAGTGAGTTCCTGGTTCTCGGTGAAGGTATCGAGGGCATTGACGCTATCGGGTGAGATGCCCAGGACGGCGTACCCGTGAGAGGTGAGCGAGGCTAGATTATCTCTAAAGTCGCAGGCCTGGGTGGTGCACCCGGGGGTAGATGCCTTGGGGTAAAAGTAGACGATTATCTTCTGCCCTGCGTAGTCGGCCAGGGAGATAGTTCCACCTCCTGCAGCCGGCAGGGTGAACTGTGGTGCGGGGGTTCCCGGAGTGAGTCGTTCCACGGGCGTCCTTTCACAAAAGGTGATCAGAGTAGGGGTGCAGCTAGCAGGGGCATGCCACTGTTCACAGCTTATCAGGGGTACGTAACCCAGGATTGAGCTGAGATACAGGGTTGTTCAACAATTACTCAGTGTACGGTGGATTATGTCAAGCACCTGTCATGTCTAGGCATATAAGTGGTGAGTATGCTTATAATGGTGCTATGCCAGAAATTCGTAATTGGTCGATTAATCGACTCCTCTCAACTGCAGCGCGCATGCTGGAATACAGCTGGGACGATCAGCTGAAGTCACTTGGGCTCACTCATGCTGGCGTAACCGCTCTCGGCGTCATCGCCCGCGAAGGCATGATTTCACAGGTGAAAGTTGCCTCCCTTGTGGGTGTGCAGGCGCAGACCATGGGCAAAACCCTTGCCCGTCTTGAAGCACACGGCCATGTATTCCGTACCAGGAACACCATAGATCGCCGTAGCTACCTTCTGGGTATCACCGAAGAGGGGCGGCGTGTGTTGGCTGAAGCGGAGAATATTGACCGCAAGCTGGGATCTGCCGGCGAGCTTTCAAACCCTGAATTTCGCGAAATGCTCATTCATATTATTGAAAGTCTCAACGAGCACCATGCTGGTAGTGAGGTGCTCGATGATGTCGCCGGTGAGCGCACTGCCCAGATTGGGGCTATCACTAAATCTTTAGCAGAGGCTCCGTCGGCACAAGCCGACGTACCCGAGGCTAATGTCGCGGAGCCTATCATTGAGCGCGTCAATACCGCTGTTATGGACGTTATTACGCCAGAGATGATTGCAGAGTACCGTAAATAGTGCTTCTGGGCCTCCTTCCGATACGGCGGGAGGTCTTCTGTATGGGCTGTACACATACGCTTTTTATGAAGGTGCTCACAAACACCCTTTTCAGCTTGCGCGCCTCAAAAAAGCTGCGTATAGTAGAACCCGTTGCTGAGACAGATTCTCGGTCTGACAAGTAAATATGCGCCTCTAGCTCAATTGGCAGAGCAATTGACTCTTAATCAATGGGTTCTGGGTTCGAGTCCCAGGGGGCGCACAGCGTAAGAAGCCCGACCGGTTATCCGGTCGGGCTTCTTTTCATTTATCCTGGTTTGTCTGTGTCTATTTTTCAGGTGATGCCCAGTCTTTTGTATGCGGGCTTCACCATGGGGAGAAGGGTTAGAGCTCCCAAGCCTCAATAATGACACGCTTGAAATCTTCGATATCAAGTGCCTGGTCGAGCACGCCGCTACCTTCTGAGGTCTGTACAGTCATCTGAGGCTCGAAGGTGAGGGAAAATGAGGTGCCGTTCGTGGACTCTAGGCCAAACGAAAACTCTGAAAGAGTGAAGGTACGTGCGGCGTTGGTGTTATCGATCGAGGTGGGCGTGCCGGTACCGCGAACTTCGGGTAGAGAGAGCGGGGCAATGACGGCCTCTCGTGGGGTATCCCTGTAGCCAATGAGGAAATGGCTTTGACCCTCTTCCTGGCGGGATGCTACATCGGGGTTTCGGTAGATAGATGAACCTGTAGCAAAAACCAGGTTGTAGGCCCCATAGTTAATAATCTGACTATCGAAGACAGTATGCAGGGCCTTGGCGATTTCACTACTGGTGAGCTGGGGTTCAGTCATGTCATCAGTCTACGTGCTATAAGTGTTATCTTGCCCAGAAAAGTACTGCTGATTGCCTAAAAGTCTTTAAATGACAATGTGCAAGTTTGTGTCGACTCGCCGAGATTGAGGCGCAGAGGCTTCCTTGTAGTGTCTTGATGTGTGAAAATGTTGTGTCACATTCTAAGACCGGTTTGACCGGTGTGCCCTTGAGCACCAAGAATAAAGGGTATGACAACACGCCAGCAGTCACAGATTATTCTTGTGGTGCGACTCGTGAACGAGTGCGCAGCATAAGTCTTTGATGTGTCTTACGGCGTGCGCACCCTTCGCTCAACCAAGCGGAGGGTTTTTTTCTAGGTTTATACCGCAACCCGGCACTACCTACACCCAACGGGCGTACCCATCCGCTCACACACAAGATCATCTTCAGACCATCGCGAGGATCACCAATGACAGCGGGAAATCCCATCAACCCTGCAGATCTAGCTAAAAACCTGGGCAACCGTAGCAGCTCAGAAACCTCACCGGTAGAGCGCATGACCGGCTCTCAAGCCATCGTCCGCTCCCTCGAAGAACTGGGTGTAACCGATATCTTCGGCCTGCCCGGCGGCGCGATTCTGCCCACCTATGACCCCCTCTTTGATTCTGAAAAGCTCAACCACATCCTGGTGCGCCACGAACAGGGGGCAGGGCACGCAGCAGAAGGCTACGCGATTGCCAGCGGTAAGGTCGGCGTAGCTATCGCCACCTCGGGCCCCGGCGCCACCAACCTGCTCACCGCCATCGCAGACGCCAATATGGATTCTGTGCCCCTGGTGTGCATCACCGGCCAGGTCTCTTCAAAGGTGATTGGCACCGACGCCTTCCAGGAAGCCGACATCGTGGGCATGACCATGCCCATCACCAAGCACTCCTTCATGGTGCGCGATGCCCAAGAGATTCCCCGCTGCATCGCCACCGCCTTCAAAATCGCTGCAACCGGCCGACCGGGCCCCGTCCTCGTTGACATTACCAAGGACGCCCAGCAGGGCATGATGGACTTCTCCTGGCCGCCCGCTAACACCGACCCCCGCGGCTACAATCCCGTCACCCGCGGCCACTCCAAGCAGATTCGCGAAGCGGCCAAGCTTATTACCGAGTCCCAGCGCCCCGTCCTCTATGTAGGCGGCGGTGTCGTCCGCGCTGAAGCGTCCGACGAGCTGCTCAAGCTTGCTAAAACCATCGGTGCCCCCGTCGTCACCACCCTGACCGCCCGCGGTGCTTACCCCGACTCAGACCCCCAGAACCTGGGTATGCCGGGCATGCACGGTACGGTACCTGCTGTAACCGCCATGCAGAAGTCTGACCTGCTTATTGCCCTGGGTGCCCGTTTTGACGACCGCGTCACCGGCGTCGTCTCGGAATTTGCTCCGCACGCTAAGGTCATCCACGTCGATGTAGACCCCGCAGAAATCTCAAAGATTCGTATTGCCGACGTACCCATCGTGGGGGATCTGCGCTACGTGCTTCCCGAGCTTAACGAGATTCTCGAGGGCGAGTTTGCTTCTGAACTTCCCGACCTTTCGGACTGGTGGAAGCTGGTTAATCGGTTCAAGGAAACCTTCCTGCTGGGCTACACCAAGACTGACGACGGCCTGGGCTCTCCCCAGTACGTCATCGAAAAGCTGAGTGAGCTCACCGGCCCCGATGCCTACTACGTCACCGGTGTGGGCCAGCACCAGATGTGGGCAGCCCAGTTTATCCAGAGCGAAAACCCCCGCCACTTCATCAACTCAGCGGGTCTGGGCACCATGGGCTTCTCTGTTCCCGCTGCAATGGGTGTCAAGGTTGCCTTCCCCGACTCCGTCGTATGGGCTATTGACGGTGACGGTTGCTTCCAGATGACCAACCAGGAACTAGCTACCTGCGTGCAGAACAACATTCCCATCAAGGTTGCCATCATCAACAACTCTTCCCTGGGCATGGTGCGCCAGTGGCAGAACCTCTTCTACGATGGGCGCTACTCCAACACCCATCTCAAGACCGGCATGGGTACCGAGCGAGTACCTGACTTCGTCAAACTGGCTGAAGCCTATGGTTGCGCCGCCCTACGCTGTGAGAGCGATGAGGATGTTGAGGAAACCATCAAGCAGGCCCTGGCCATTAACGACCGTCCTGTCGTCGTGGACTTCAACGTCAGCCCCGATGCCCTGGTCTGGCCTATGGTGCCCGCGGGTGTGTCCAACGACCAGATTCAGATTGCTAAAGATATCTCACCCTCCTGGGGCGAAGATGAGGAGATGCTATGAGCCGCCACACCCTCTCGGTTCTTGTAGAAGATAAGCCCGGCGTGCTGGCCAGAGTCTCAGGCCTCTTTGCCCGCCGCATGTTTAATATTGACTCCCTGGCCGTGGGCCCCACCGAAGTTCCGGGTATCTCCCGCATTACCGTAGTGGTGGACGCAGAAGGGGTGCTTCTAGAGCAGGTGACCAAGCAGCTCAATAAGCTGATTCATGTGCTGAAGATTGTGGAACTGCCCGATGAACAGTCGGCCCAGCGCGACCACATTCTCATTAAGGTCAAGGCGGACGCGGCAGCCCGCATCCAGGTCACCCAGGCCGCCGACCTCTTCCGCGCCAAGATTGTGGACGTCTCTACCGAGTCCGTCATTATCGAGGCCACCGGCTCTGCCAATAAGATTGACGCCCTGCTTGAGGTGCTTGAGCCCTTCGGCGTCCGTGAGATTGTGCGCGCTGGCACCATCGGGCTTTCTCGCGGCCCCCGCTCCATGAGCGAAAAGGCCCTGCGCGGCTAGGCGAAGAGCCGCCCAAAAATATCGTTCCAAAATATGAAACCTGCGTCTCAAAATCAGCCGAACCTACTAGGCTAGAGACTAACGGTTCATCACAACCAAGGTTTAGCAGCAGCTGCTGCCCCTCAATGGATCAAGGAGATCGAACACCATGGCAAAGATCTACTACAACGACGACGCAGATCTGGCGAACATCGCAGAACGCTCCGTCGCCATCATCGGCTACGGTTCCCAGGGCCACGCCCACGCCCTCAACCTGCGTGACTCCGGCGTAGACGTCCGCGTTGGTCTTGCAGAAGGCTCAAAGTCACGCGCCAAGGCAGAAGCAGAAGGCCTGCGCGTCCTCACCGTTGCAGAAGCAGCAGCAGAAGCAGACGTCATCATGATCCTCACCCCCGACCAGGTTCAGGCAGAGGTCTACAAGAACGACATCGCCCCCAACCTCAACGAAGGTGACGCCCTCTTCTTCGCCCACGGCTTCAACATCGTCTTCGGCTACATCGAAGCCCCCGAGGGCGTCGACGTTGCTATGGTCGCCCCCAAGGGCCCCGGCCACACCGTCCGCCGCGAATTTGAGGCAGGACGCGCCGTGCCCGCCCTCGTCGCCGTTGAAAAGGACGCATCAGGTAAGGCCCTCGACCTGGCCCTGGCCTACGCCAAGGCTATGGGCGCAACCCGCGCAGGCGTCATTGAAACCACCTTCAAGGAAGAAACCGAGTCAGACCTCTTCGGCGAGCAGGCAGTTCTCTGCGGTGGCGCTTCCCAGCTGATCCAGTACGGCTTCGAAACCCTGACCGAAGCTGGCTACCAGCCCGAAATCGCCTACTTCGAGGTGCTGCACGAGCTCAAGCTGATTGTTGACCTCATGATTGAGGGCGGCATCGCCAAGCAGCGCTGGTCCATCTCAGACACCGCCGAATACGGCGACTACGTCTCAGGCCCCCGCGTTATCACCCCCGAGGTCAAGGAAAACATGAAGGCTGTTCTGGCTGATATTCAGGACGGCACCTTCGCCAAGCGCTTCATGGAAGACCAGGCAGCCGGCGGCCCCGAGTTCAAGGAGCTGCGTGCCAAGGGTGAAGCCCACCCCATCGAAGCAACCGGTCGCGAACTGCGCAAGCTCTTTGCCTGGAACAACTCCGTTGACTCAGACTACGTCGACGGCTCAGTTGCCCGCTAAGCCAAGCTACTCTCACCTGCACCAGCAGTGAACTCTCAAGAGCCGGCTACCTCACCCACCCAGGGCAAGGTAGCCGGCTCTTGCCAACCCCCAGTAAACTGGGGGAGCGGTCTCGCTACAGCCGTACGGTGAACTGTAGCCTAACCACCGCACTCCTGCTCTCACCAGAGCACCCCTACCAGCGGCGTCCTTAGGGTCCGAAGCGCCAGCTGCCCCACTTTCTCTAACCGTCACCCGCTATCTAAGGAAACCACCTGTGACTGCAAAACCCGTCGTTCTGCTCGCTGAAGAACTCTCACCCGCCACCGTTGAAGCCCTGGGCCCCGATTTTGAAATCCGCTCCTGCGACGGCGCCAACCGCGAAGAACTCATCCCCGCCATTGCAGATGTAGATGCCATTCTGGTTCGCTCAGCAACTCAAGTGGACGCCGAAGCCATCGCTGCAGCCAAGAAACTCAAGGTCATTGCCCGTGCGGGTGTAGGCCTCGATAACGTAGACATCAAGGCCGCCACCAAGGCCGGCGTCATGGTAGTCAATGCTCCCACCTCTAACGTCATTTCCGCAGCAGAGCTCACCGTCGGGCACATCCTGGGCCTGGCCCGTAACATCGCTGCTGCCGACGCTTCCATGAAGGCAGGCCAGTGGAAGCGCTCCGCCTTCTCAGGCGTTGAGCTCTTTGAAAAGACCATCGGCATTATCGGCCTGGGCCGAATCGGTGGTCTGGTTGCAGAGCGCCTCAAGGCCTTCGGCACCGAGATTATCGCCTACGACCCTTTCGTAACCTCAGCCCGCGCAGCAGCCCTGGGCGCAGAACTGGTTGAGCTGGATGAGCTGGTAGAGCGCTCTGACTTCATCACCATCCACATGCCCCGCACCCCCGAAACCCTGGGCATGATCAACGCCGAGAGCTTCAAGAAGATGAAGAAGACCGCTTACGTGGTCAACGTAGCCCGCGGTGGCCTGATCGACGAAGCAGACCTCGACGCAGCCCTGCGCTCGGGCGAAATTGCTGGTGCCGCCATTGACGTCTACGTCAAGGAACCCGCCAAGAACGTACCCTTTGTTGAGCTGCCCAACGTCGTTGCCACCCCCCACCTGGGTGCCTCCACCTTCGAAGCCCAGGAAAAGGCCGGTATCTCGGTTGCAAAATCTGTACGTCTGGCCCTTGAAGGCGACCTGGTGCCCGACGCCGTCAACGTCGCAGGCGGCGCCATCGACAAGGACGTCCGCCCCGGCGTCCCCCTGGCAGAGAAGGTCGGCCGCATCCTCACCGCCATCGGCGGCGACGAAGCCCTCACCCGCGTCGAGGTCAAGATCGCCGGTGAAATCGCCACCAAGGACGTCACCTCCCTCAAGCTCTCAGCCCTCAAGGGTGTCTTCACCGACGTCGTCTCAGACAAGGTTTCCTACGTCAACGCCCCCGTGCTAGCCGAACAGCGCGGCGTTGAGGTCGAGCTGGCCACCACCACCGATACCGAGTACTTCCGCAACGAAACCGTACTCACCGGTGCTCTCGCTAACGGTGAAGTGGTCTCCGTCGCCGGTACCGTCACCGGCCCCAAGCTCATCGAAAAACTGACCAACGTCAACGGTTACGATATCGAAATCCCCATCACCGACCACATGCTGGTACTCGAATACGAAGACCGCCCGGGCGTCATTGCCGCTATCGGTACCCTGCTGGGCACCGCCTCCATCAACATCGCCGGTATGCAGGTCTCCCGCAACGACAAGAAGGCTGAAGCCCTCTGCGTCCTTGCCCTGGACTCAGCCCTCTCAGCCGAGGTGCTCGAATCCATCAAGCGCGTGGTCAACGCCTCCCGCGCGGCGGTTATTAACCTGGCTGACTAAACGAAGTCGCGGGTAGGCTTTCCCTTGCCGACTAACCTTCTTGGTCTCGCGCTGGGGCGCTCTACAATCATGCAACCTCGCAAGCTCGGTTGATTCGCTCAGGATTTCTTTTTCGCTTTGCGGAAACCTTTGCTCATCCCAGCCAGTCGGCTCCGGGAAAGCCTACCCGCGCCTTTTTCCCGTGTGAAATAGCGTTCGCAGTGGTTGGTGTAAACGGGTAAAGTGGTAGCTATGACTTCTATCCCGTACTACATCACCACTGCGATTTCTTACCCCAACGGTGCCCCTCATATCGGGCACGCCTACGAGGTTATTGCCGCCGACACCATGGCCCGCTTCAAGAAGCTTGACGGCTTTGACGTGCGCTTCATGACCGGTACCGATGAGCACGGGCAGAAGATGCAGACCACCGCTGCTAAACAGGGCAAGACCCCCAAGGAACTGGCCGACGAGAACTCAGCCCGCTTCCGCGCTATGGCTGATCTGGTAGGTGCCGACTACGACCGCTTCATCCGCACCACCGATGCCGACCACTACGCTGCCTCTCAGGCCATCTGGAAGAAGATGGAGGAGAACGGCGACATCTACCTCGATAAGTACGCCGGCTGGTACTCCGTGCGCGACGAGGCCTACTACACCGAAGACGAAACCGAGGTGCGCGACGGCGTCCGCTACGCCATTTCAACCGGCACCGAGGTTGAATGGACCGAAGAGGAATCTTACTTCTTCCGTCTCTCCAAGTACGGCGACCGCCTGCTGGAGCTCTACTCCACCGAGGGCTTCGTCTACCCCGAATCCCGCCGCAATGAGCTGGCCGCCTTCATCAAGAACGGCCTGACCGACCTCTCCATCTCCCGCACCACCTTTGACTGGGGCGTACCTGTACCCGGCAACGACAAGCACGTCATGTACGTCTGGGTGGACGCCCTGACCAACTACATCACCGGCCTGGGCTACCCCGATACCGAGGGCGAACTCTTCACCAAGTACTGGCCCGCTGATCTTCACCTGATTGGTAAGGACATCACTCGCTTCCACGCCATCTACTGGCCCGCCTTCCTCTGGTCAGCCGGCCTTGAAATCCCCAAGCGGGTCTTCGGCCACGGCTTCCTGCTGGTTGACGGCGAGAAGATGAGCAAGTCCATCGGCAACGTAGTTGACCCTGCCGATCTGGTCGCCAGCTTCGGCCTGGACCAGCTGCGCTTCTTCCTGCTGCGCGATGTCTCCTTCGGCCAGGACGGCTCCTACTCAGCCGAAGGTATCAAGAACCGCATTAACTCCGACCTAGCCAACGACCTGGGTAACCTGGCCCAGCGCTCCCTCTCCATGGTCGCCAAGAACTGCGACGGCAAGGTTCCTGCTCATGGCACCTTCACCGCAGAAGACACCGCCATGCTTGAGATGGCAGCTGCCCTGTACGATCCCGTCCGTGCTGACTTCGACGAACAGGCCTTCCACCGCGCCCTGGAGCGTATCTGGCAGGTCGTGGGCGAAGCCAACCGCTACTTCACTGCCCAGGAGCCCTGGAAGCTGCGCAAGACCAACCTGGAGCGCATGAACACCGTGCTTTATGTAACCGCCGAGGTACTCCGCATCGTCGCTACCCTCACCCAGCCGGTTATGCCCACATCCATGGGCAAGATGCTTGACCTGCTGGCGGTTGCTCCCGAGAACCGCCTCTTCGCAGCGCTTGATCAAGCCCTGGTACCCGGTACCGAGCTGCCCGCCCCGGCCCCTATCTTCCCCCGCTATGAGGAGCCCAAGAGCGCCTAAGTCGCTGATAAGGCTTCACCTAAAACCTCAGGACGCGGCCCCCACCTTTCAGAGCGAAAGGCGGGGGCCGCGTCCTTATTCCTAAAAATCTTTAGGGCTAAAACCAGCCGAGCTCAGTGACCTTGTAGTAAATCATCTGCGACAGGGCAACGTAGCCCCAGCCGTTCAGATGCAGGCCATCAGATGAGTATAGTGACGGGGGAATCTGCCCAGCATCATAGGCTTTACGGTCTTCATCTGAAGACCAAACCCCCGAGCCAGCTAGGGCACCGTAGCGCAGCCAAGACTCCTGGGTAGTTTCGCGCAGATAGGTTTCGGGGTTCATGAACTTAGCCCCGTAGATGCTTGCGGCCCACTTATTATAGGCTTTGACCTTCTTGACACGGTTAGAGTCCAGGGCATCACCCTTTGACGCGAAGTGGCCCATTACGATCGTGCGCTCCGGTGCTACGTCAAAGCAACGCTGGGTGTCTTGAGTGATGCGGTCGTAGTCGCTGATGTTATTACGGCCGATTTGGAGCACATGGTAGGAAGAGCGACTAATCATCTCCTGGTAGGAGTAGAACCAGGCAGCCTCAGTATTGGCGGGAGCATAGATTTCTTCACCGGGAACAACGCGGGTGAAGGTGTAGGTCCCCTCTGCTGTCCCTGCCTCGAGCACACCCGCTACACCGCCAACGTAGCCGGGTGCATAGGCACTTGCACCCCATGCGACATAGGTGGCATCAGAAAGAGTGATATTTACTGTTCCGCTGGCCGGTATGCGGTCATTGGGGAAAGAGAGCTTATAGATGTTGTTGGGTACGCCTCTGCGGGCAGCGATCATGGTTGAGGTTTCGCCACCACGGCCAAATTCTAGAACCGGGGCTGAAAGGTAGCTGCTGAGTAGAGCTTCCATACTCGCGTTAAAACCTGCCGGTACGCCCTGTTCCGCCTGAGCACCTTCAAAAGATGAACTACCCCACAGGGCCAGGGAGGGGCCGGTAACGGTGGGGTAGGAGAAATCTGAGGGGAAGACGCTGGCGGTTGCGTCCGCTGCGTGGGCGGTAGGGTTGATGGCTGCGGTTCCTGCTGCGGTGGCAACACCGGCCACACCTGTGAGCGCGGCAAAGCGCATGAGGCCACGGCGGCTGGTCTGAAGTCCTTGCTGGTCAAGGGAGGTCATTACGTTATTAGTCTGCTTTCTGTGACGAGGTCGTCGTGGTTTCATGTGGGGGTTGTGGTGATGCTGCTTATTCATAGTAGTTAGAATTGAGGTTGATTATCTAGGGAGGACGCCGTGTCATTACTTACGAACCGCTGTGTGAAGGGGATGGCCTTGCTTGGCTGCTTCACAGCTTTGGGACTGGCTGGTTGTACTTCACAGCCCCAGAACTTTGATGAGTTGACCGCCGAGACCGCCAAGACCGAGCACATTGACAGTTTGCAGTCCTGGATTTTCCCGCCAGCTGAGGCTGAGTCTGCCCGCCGGGCTTTTGTGGAGCGCTGCGTGGCTGAGACCGGTGGTAACTACCAGGAGCCTGAGGCTGGGTTGACCTTGGACTCTGCGGTCTACACGGGCCGAACCACCGAGGAATTGAAAGCCTCGGGTTACGGTCAGTTACCTGCCACTGAGGGCCGGGCTACCGCTAGCTTTGACCAGGCGGGGCTGGACGCCTACCTGGGTAAGGGCGGCGAGCCCTTTACCGTGACTTTCATGGAGTATTCCAGCGGTGAGCTCAACTCAGCTGGATGCATGGCTCAGAGCTACGAGTACATCTACGGATCTGTTGAGAACGGCGTGAAGGCTGCTCTGCTGGCCCCAGAATTCGCCCAGGCTATTGAGACTAGCCTGCGGTCCGATGAAAATTATCTGGCTCTGCAGGAGTCCTGGGCGACCTGCATGAAGAACGCGGGGTTTGGTCAGGCTTCGAGCACCGATCAGGCTGCCTATAGCTCTAGTTTGCTGGGTGCCGATAACGCGGAGAAGATGCTACAGTTCGACATCTCCTGCCGTGAGAGCATCTCTTTTGACTCTTCTATCACCGATCTGAAGAATTCCTATTATGAGGCTGTTTACCAGCGTCTTGAGCAGTTCTCTGAAGATCTGGAAGCTACTCACGCAACCGCCCTTGAACGGGTTGAGGTCGATAAAGCAGACCCCAAGAATACCTCGCCGGTGACGGTCCCCACTCCCACCGCTAGCCCCAGCGCTAGCTAAGGCGGGGCGGGCGTCCGGCCCCTGAGAGAAGCGGACGCCCGCCTACCCGGCTAGTTCACCTCCTGTAGGGCGGCAACCGGTGGTATGCGGGAGGCTGACCTGGCCGGGAAAAAGACCGTGGCCCAGGCCAGGGCAAGGCCACCTGCGATAACCGCTAGGTAGTGCCAGGGCTGCACGCTGTAAACCAGGGTGAAATTGTTGACAGCAAAAACCTGGAGCAGGAGTAGGGCGGTAGCAAGACCGGCTCCAGCACCCCAGATGAGGGCGAAGACAGCCAATAGCAGGGTTTCGTAGCTGACGGCAGCCTGCAATCGACGGCTAGAGAGGCCGTTGACGCGAAGTAGGGCGTAGGACCTGCGCCGCTGCTGGGTGCTCAGTAACTGGGTGTTGGCAAGTCCCACGAGCGAGACCAGCAGTGAGGCTGATAGGAGCCCCAGAACGACCCAGAGAACTGAGCGCATATCATCCTGTAAGCGGGCTTTTTCGGTTTCTACGCCCGAAAGTTCACCCGCATCGAGGCCGGTGATTTCGGCGATGGGGTTGAGTACCGAGAAGCGGTCACTCCAGCTAATATCTGGATCAAGATTAGCCTGGAGCAGGCCAGCCTCGGTGTTCTCTCCGGTGGGGTCTACTAGGTCCGTGCCGCTGATGAGGGTGCCGTTCTGCGTGGTGATGAGGAAGCCACGCAGCGTATCGGGGGTGATGCTGACGGTGAGTTCTACAGCGTCACGGGTTCCTTCGATGTAGAGCTGCTGGCCCTCCTGTACCCCGAAGGAGTCTGCGTAGCCCTGGCTCAGCAGCACCGTCTGCTCGGTCAGCTTTTGGCCGGTTTGTTCACCGTGCAGGCGGGTGAGTGTTTCGGGGTCTACGGAGTAGACCGTTGTGCTGAATCGGCTATCGGACGAAGTCAGCACACTACCCTGGGGCAGGGCCACAAGGGCAGCATCTACACCGTCGAGCTGGGAGACCTGGCGCTGTATCTCATGCAGGCGGGCAATCTCCGGCTCTGCAAGCACCGCTTCAACGTCGTAGGGGTAGTTGCGGTCTAGTTCTGCCATGAAGCTCTGCTGCATGGTGGAATAACCGGTGAGGGCTGCGCTGACGAAGGCGGCACAGATGAAGACCATGCGGATGGTTACCGAGGCGGACGCCCGGGACTGGGTGATGTTGCTGTGGGCCAGGGCCGCGGTGGAGTAGGGGCGGGCAAAGACCCGGAGCAGGGCGATGCCCGGCGCTACCAGTAGGGGAGCTGCCACCACGAAGGTAAGGGCTGCCAGAACCGTAGCCAGCATGATGAGACCCGCATGGCTCTCCTGAAGCCCGGCTAGGACGCAGGCTGCTGTAGCCAGGGTGAGTACAAGGCAGAGGCCGATATAAGCCCAGGTGTTCCTAGTGCGGGGAGCGTTCGGAAGGTCCTGGTAGCCCCTGAGCGCTGCTACCGGTGGTATGGCTCGGGTGGCCCAAACCGGTTTGAGCACGGCTAAGAGAGTGATGAGCGTACAGACCAGCATGGCCAGGATACCCGCTAGGGGGTTAAAGGTGATGCGGCCACTTTCGTTGAAAACTAGAGCGGCAAGGTAGGCGGTGATGATACCTGCGAGGGAGGAGAGCGCGCCGAGAGCCGCTGCCTCAACCAGGAGCATGCGCACCACCGCTAGGCGGGTAGCGCCCAGGGTGCGGAGCAGGGCCAGTTCACGGGAGCGGGCTGCCGCATGCACCTTGTAGGTGCTGGCGATGATGAAGGAGCTCATAAGGAGCGAGAGAGCCCCAAAGCCGAAAAGAATAGAGAGCAGGGCAGTGTAGCTGCCCATTCCCTTGCCGACGTCGTTTCTAATCTGTTCCTCAACCGACGAGACGGTAAGGCCGGGAGAGTTGGTAAGAGTCTGCTTGAGCTCCATTAAGGACGTGGAGGTGGGGTCTTTGAGCTTCAGAAGAACCTGCTCGTAGATGCCGTCGGGGGTGTTACCCCAATAGGCGTGGCTGCGTTCAATGTAGTTTGCTACACCGTTACCCGGTGTAAAGACCATATCTGGTCCCGCTCTGTAGCCTGTGGGGCGTTCGTAGATACCGGTGACGGTGTAGGCCGCCTGGGGGAGGGGCTCTGCCAGGTCGGTTTGCTCGGTTACGGTAGAAAGATCATCGAGGACGACCGCTCCGCCCACCCCTACAGAGAGAGCTTCTGCTGCCCGGTCGGTAATCACTATCTGATGGGTGGACGCTGGTAGGCTGCCCTCTTTCAGGGGGTAGGGGAAGAAGGCATCGGTTGGCATATCGGCTTGAACGATGCTGTAGGTGCTCTCTGCCTGCTCTCCTTCAGCCGGTGTATGGATAACGGAGTAGGTAGAGGCCACTGCCCAGGCAGATTCAACTGCGGGAAGACTCAGTACCCGGTCGGCCTGCTCCTTGCTGAGAAGGAAGTCGGTGGCGCCCCCTTGAGTGAATTTGTTGGTGGTTTCAACAACGGCATCGGCGGTGGAGTACTTCTGGCCTGCTGTCTGTCTCACCTCGTCATAGAAGGTGGTATTAATCAGTAGCACAGCGGTGAGAAAGAAGGCTGAAATCGCGATGCCGATAGAGGTGAGGGCAAAACGCAGGCGGTGCTTGCCCAGGTTAGAGAAAGCGACGGTACTTAGGGTGGTAGCCATCTTAATCACCTAGCCTTGCCAGGGCTGAGAGCACACTGGTCTGGGTGGGGGCTTCGAGACCACCGGCTAGCTGGCCGTCCTTGAGCAAGAGCACCCGATCAGCGTAAGAGGCCGCGAGCGGGTCATGGGTCACCATCAAAATGGTCTGCCCCTGTTCCCTGCTGGCCTGCTGCAGGAGCCCCAGCACCTCGGTACTGGTCGCCGAGTCGAGGGCGCCGGTGGGTTCGTCCGCAAAAATGACGGCCGGGCGCGGGAGCAGGGCCCGGGCGATAGCCACCCGCTGCTGCTGCCCACCGGAGAGCTGCGAAGGCAGGTGCTTGAGGCGGTCCTCAAGGCCCAGGGTACGTACCAGCTCATCGTGCCAGATGGTATCAACCGCCATCTTGGCCAGCCCCAGGGGAAGCTCCATATTCTGGGCCGCTGTGAGCGTGGGAATCAGATTGAAGGCCTGAAAAATAAAGCCGATATTACGGGCCCGGAACTCAGCTAGGGCGGCATCCTTGAGCCCCGTCAGCTCCACGCCCTTGACCTGTACGGACGTCTGTTCCCCGGGGTCGGGGGCATCGAGAGTTGCCAGGGTGTGCAGCAGGGTTGACTTGCCGGAGCCAGAGGGGCCCATGATGGCCGTGAACTTGCCCCGCTCAAAATCAATGGAAATGTTGCGCAGGGCGTGCACGGGGGGACTCGCCCGCGTAGGTTTTAGAAAGATGCCGGGCAGAAACAGCGATAGGAATAGTGTGTGAGGTGCTCATATACCCAGTATGGCAAGACAGTGGGGTAGGGCACATCGCACCCGGGAGTGATGTGAAAGGGGTGAGCCTCATACCTAGGTATGAAAACCTCTCCAGGTTAAACCAGCCCTGCCTCGTAGGCGATAATCACTGCCTGCACCCGGTCGCGGGCTTCGAGCTTAGCCAAAATGTGCGAGACGTGGGTTTTGACGGTTGCCTCAGACACGAAGAGCTGCTGGGCCATCTCCCCGTTCGACAGCCCCTGGGCAATGAGCAGGAACAGCTCGCGTTCGCGGTTGGTGAGGCTGGCAATTTTATCGGCGTGTTTCTGGGGCGTCCGCTGGGGTGAGGCTCCGCCTGCCAGATGGGGGATCATCTGTTCTAGAAGCCGCTTGGTGGCGCTGGGGGCAATGACGGCATCCCCGCGCTGCACCGTCCTGATGGCGCCCAGAAGCTCCTCGGGTGGGGCGTCCTTGAGTAAAAAGCCGCTGGCTCCGCGCTGGACGGCAGCGTACACGTAGTCGTCGATGTCGAAGGTGGTCAGCATGACGACTTTGACCTCGGGGTGGGCTGCGATGATAGCGCCGGTAGCTTCAATGCCGTCGAGTACCGGCATACGGACGTCCATGAGCACGACGTCCGGACCCTGTCCCTGGGCCTGGCACGCGGCAACCTGCTCGATAGCCTGCTGGCCGTCCCCGGCTTGGGCTACCACCAGCATATCGGCCTGGGAGCCAATCAGCATAGCTAGGCCAGACCGCACCAGTTGCTGGTCATCTACAAGAAGAACTCTAATCACGGTTTTACTCTATCGCTCCTGGTCATCATTGGTTGGCTGGTCCTTAATTTAAGCGGGTCTAGGGCACAAAGGGAATCTGGGCAAAAACCCTAAAAGACCCGTCGGCTAGGCGGCCGTAGTGCAGGGTGCCGTGGTACATATCGACACGTTCGCGCATACCCAGCAGTCCGCGGCGGGCACCGGGCAGGGGCTGGGTGGGCTCGGCCTGGGGCAGGTTGGTGATGTCGATATCCAGGGTCTGCTTACCCTCGCTAATGGTGACGGTCACCAGGGGAGTGCCTGGGCAGTGCTTGGCCACGTTGGTCAGGGCCTCTTGCACAATACGGTAGATGGTCAGGTCGGCGCCCTGCGGTAGTTTCTCCTCAACCCCCGATACCGTGCTAAAGCGCACCGGTATACCCAGTTTCTGGGTTTGCTCAATGAGCTGGGGGACGTTGTGCAGGGCCGGGAGGGGCTCAACGGTGGTACCCTCATCGGTGCGCAGAACCCCCAGCAGGGTACGCATCTGTTGCAGGGACGACCTCGCCGCCTCAGAAATCGTGCCCAGGGCGGCTAGCTCCACGGGTTCATTCTGCGCGGACGCCCCCGCCCCGCTCCCAGCCTGCTGGGCAGCGGCAGCGTAGCGGGCGCCGTCCGCCTGGGCAATGATGACAGACAGCGAATGAGCCACGATATCATGCATTTCCCGGGCAATGCGGGCCCGCTCATCGAGGGCGGCAAGGGCCCGTTCCTGCTCCCGCTCGTGCTCTAACTGGCGGTTCCGCTCAATTAGGGCCCGGTGGCGGTTCTCGCGAAGCCGCCGGGAGTCGCCAAAGAACCAGGCAATCGTGACAATCGCCGCGCAGATAAAAGCAGCGGTTAGGGCGGTGGCGTAGAACTCGAAGGAACTGGGGTCATAGACCAGAAAGGGGCGGGCGAAAACAAACCCACCGACGACTGAAGCTAAGAGAGCTGCGACAAAAATTCCAATACGCACCGGCTTCGAAAAATACCGCACCAGGTGGTAAACCATCACCGGGGCAGCCCACCAGGAACCCACCGCCGGGTACTGGGCGGGTATGGTAACCAGCAGCGATACCACCACCAGAACCACCACCAGAACCGGCCGGGAATACCTGAAATAGAGACTCGACGTAGCAACCAGCCAGGCCGCTATATAAACCAGCGCCCAGGTGCCCTCCACCATGGCAAGACCAAAGGCAAGCGTTATCACCAGGGTCAGTATCTGCCCCAGGGCAACAGCAAGCGCATTGACCAGCTTCTTCCGGCGCTGGGTAGTAGCCAGTTCTATCTGTAGGGTATCCACCCTCCTAAGTCTAAAAGCCGCCCCGGCCCCGGGAAGGCGGCGGCGGGCGTCCGCACCCTAAATTCATACCGCAGTATGAGCGCCTAGCACCACCGGCCGGGCAGTTTCGGTAGGCTTATACCCATGCAGTACATCTCAACCCGCGACACCACCCGCACCCCAGCTAAGTTCACCGATATTCTGCTCGGTGGCCTTGCCCCCGACGGCGGCCTCTACCTGCCCGAAACCTACCCCACCCTCGACGATGCCACTCTGACCCGCTGGCGTGCTGTGCTTGCTGAGGAAGGCTACGCAGCCCTGGCCGCAGAAGTACTGCAGCTCTTCATCGACGATATTCCGGCTGAAGACATCAAGGCTATGACCGCCCGGGCCTACTCCTACCCCAAGTTCGCCTCAGAAGAGATCGTTCCGGTGACCGAACTGGAACCCGGCATCCTGATCGGCCACCTGTCTGAGGGCCCCACCGCCGCCTTCAAGGACATGGCCATGCAGCTGCTGGGTGAGCTCTTCGAATACGAGCTGGGCCGCCGCGGCGAAACCCTCAACATTGTGGGCGCCACCTCGGGCGATACCGGCTCATCTGCCGAATACGCTATGCGCGGCCGCCCCGGCATCAAGGTTTTCATGCTCACCCCCGCCGGGCGCATGACCCCCTTCCAGCAGGCCCAGATGTTCGGCCTGGACGACGAAAACATCTTCAATGTTGCCCTCGACGGCGTCTTTGATGACTGCCAGGATGTGGTCAAGGCTATTTCTGCTGACGCCGCTTTTAAGGCTGATAAGCGCATTGGTGCGGTGAACTCCATCAACTGGGCCCGCCTGATGGCTCAGATTGTGTACTATGTTTCATCCTGGATTCGCGCTACCGAAAGCAACGACCAGCAGGTTTCCTTCTGCGTGCCCACCGGTAACTTCGGTGATATCTGCGCCGGCCATATCGCCCGCCAGATGGGCCTGCCCATTGACCGTCTGATTGTTGCCACCAACGAGAACGACGTGCTCGACGAATTCTTCCGCACCGGCGACTACCGGGTGCGTTCTTCGGCTGATACCTACGAGACGTCCAGCCCCTCCATGGATATCTCCCGGGCCTCAAACTTTGAGCGCTTTGTCTTTGATCTGCTGGGCCGGGACGCCGAGCGCACCGCTGACCTCTTTGGTCTCAAGGTGCGCCAGGGTGGATTCTCCCTGACCGATGACCCGGCCTTTGCCGAAGCTGCTGAGCGCTACGGTTTTGCCTCTGGCCGTTCAACCCACGCCGACCGCGTCGCCACCATTCGTAATGCCCACGAGCGCCTGGGTGTGCTGCTTGACCCCCACACCGCGGACGGCGTCAAGGTAGCCCGCGACTGGGCTGAGAAGGTTGATACCCCCATCATCTGCCTAGAAACCGCTATGCCTGTTAAATTCGCTGAAACTATCCTCGAAGCAACCGGCGCTGAGCCTGCCATCCCCGAGCGCTTTGCCGGCATCATGGAAGCCGACCGCCACGTGATTGACCTGCCCAACGAGGTTGAGGCGGTCAAGGAACTGATTCTTAAGGAGGTCTAGCGTATGATGAGCTCTCAGCAAAAAACTTCTGCCCCTTCCTTACACCATTCCTCAGGGGCGCAGTACTGGCCGCAGCTTGATGGCATGCGAACAATTGCGGTTTTACTGGTCATACTCGGTCACGCATGGACACGCCACTTTTACGGTGCAACTGTGGGGGTTGGCTTATTTTTCGCACTTTCTGGATTTCTCATTACGGGACTTCTGCTCAATGAGCGTGAAAAATATGGGTCAATTAACCTAATTAAATTCTCTGGTCGCAGGTTGTTGCGACTTGTACCTGCACTCATTCTTATGCTTGTAGTAACTGTGCCCCTACTGACCCCTCCAGTAGCTGAAATTTTTTCAGCCCTTCTGTATTATTCAAACTGGGTGCGTGTTTCAGGCAATGACATGGGCGCTTATGGTCATCTTTGGTCCTTGGCTGTCGAAGAGCAATTCTATCTCTTTTGGCCCTTGTTGCTTGTTGCTGCCTACGCCTTTAAGAAGGTCAAGGGAGTGGCAGTAACCGCCCTTGTGCTTATTGCTGGATCAACGGCTATCAAATTTATCTATGCTTCTTCTGAAGATCGTATATATAACGGTCTAGATGCTCGTATGGATAATCTTCTAGTAGGTGCACTACTGGCGATTGCCTACCGCTACTGGCCTGAAACCGTTAAAGGCTGGAGTAGGATTCTTGCCATACCAGGGCTTATAATCATCGGATTTATGACCTTTGCACCGCAATTTGTGGCAATGCCTGTTGAGCTGACTTTAATTACCTGGGGTTCTGTTATGGTTGTGGCTTTGCTTGCCTGCGGTGAAATTTCGTGGATTAACTCTTTCATGTCATGGAAGCCCTTAGTTTGGTTTGGTGCTATCTCCTACGGGGTATACCTCTGGCATTATCCGATTCAATTTCTATGGCTGACTCAAGGAATCGGATATTCCTTGAGGTTCCCGCTGGTGCTCGTAACGACAACAATTATCGCCTGGCTTTCCTATAAGTTCGTTGAACGGCCGCTGTCGAAGGCCCTACGACCTTATGTGTCTGTTCACTAGCAGCAGTTTTCTTAATTTCTTATGATGTGGCTATGAAACAAGAAAAAGAGTTCTTTGCTGCGGTATTACGCCTGGCCAAGCCCCACACCCCAAGCGACCGTGAACCGAATACAACAGAACGTGAGGCAGCAATTGCTGCCCTTGAAGAAGCTCAGATAGTGCAGGCCTGCGACTGCGGCACCTGCCTCACCTACAACCTGCTTTACCAGGGCGAGCCCATCAATCAGGACCTGCCCCGCACCTACCTGGCTGCAAACACCAAGGACGGGGATGCGCTCGTCCTCGCCCATCTGGTAGGGGATAAACTCGCTACCCTCGAAGTAGCCCCCACCGGTAACAAACCGGTAGAGGTGCTGCCGGCTATCGGCGACCTTACACCCTAAACCAATATATGAAACCATCAGTCAAAATATGGGCAAAGCTGCGCTCGCAGGACTAGCCTTAAACCATGACTGAAAACAGCTCCATCAACCTGGCCGTCATCCCCGGCGACGGCATTGGCCCCGAAGTAGTAGCCCAAGCCCACCGCGTCCTCACCCGCGCAGCCGAACTCGACAACATCACTGTCACCTCCACCGAATACCCCCTCGGTGCAGAGCACTGGCTCGCCACCGGTCAGACCCTCACCGAAGAGACCAAGACCGCACTCGCCCAGCACGACGCCATCCTCTTTGGCGCTGTGGGGGCCGACCCGCGCTCGTCCGCTGTGCCCAGCGGCCTGATCGAACGAGAAATCCTGCTCAACCTGCGCTTCTCCTTCGACCACTACATCAACCTGCGCCCCTCCCGCCTCTTCCCCGGCGCTGTTTCACCCCTGAGCAACCCCGGCGACATTGACTTTGTAGTCGTACGTGAAGGTACCGAAGGCCCCTACGCCGGTAACGGCGGTGTACTGCGCGCCGGTACCGACGCTGAAATCGCCACCGAAGTGTCGGTCAACACCGCCTACGGCATCGAACGCCTGGTGCGCTACGCCTTCGAGCTGGCCGCCAGCCGCGAGAAGAAAAAGCTGACCCTCATCCACAAGACCAACGTGCTGGTCAACGCTGGTGCCCTCTACAACCGCATCTTCACCAAGGTCGCCGAAGAATACCCCCAGGTCACCACCGACTACCTGCACATTGACGCAGCCACCATCTTCTTCACCACCGACCCCGCCCGCTTCGATGTGATCGTCACCGATAACCTCTTTGGCGACATCCTCACCGACCAGGCAGGTGCTATTACCGGCGGCATAGGCTACGCAGCCTGCGGCAATATCAACGCCGACGGCACCTACCCCTCCATGTTTGAGCCCGTCCATGGATCTGCCCCCGACATTGCCGGGCAGAACAAGGCCAACCCGACCGCAACCGTCCTGGCCGCTGCTATGCTCCTGCGCCACCTAGGCTACGAGGCTTCAGCCGCCCGAATCGAGCAGGCCGTTGAAGCTGACCTGGCCGCCAACCCCGGCGCAACCCGCGCCACCGACGAAATCGGCGACGCAATCCTCGCCCAACTGGGCTAAGCCCCCTGACCCCACCGAAACCCGGTGGGGTCTTGCGTAAGCTAGCTAACAGAGCGAAAGACCCTGGGGTACCCTAGATAAGAGACCCCACGACACAGTTTGAAGGATGAGCATGTCACTCGAATTCACCATCAACCGCAACCCCAACCCCGCCAGCGCCGAACGACGCGCCGAGATCCTCGCCGACCCCGGCTTCGGCAACTACTTCACCGACCACATGGTGCGCATCGACTGGCGCGGCACCCACACCGACGGCGGCGAATGGACCAACGCCCAGGTTCTGCCCTACGGCCCCCTGAGCCTGGACCCTGCGGCGTCCGTCTTCCACTACGGCCAGGAAATCTTCGAGGGTATCAAGGCCTACCGCCAGGCAGACGGGTCCATCACCACCTTCCGTCCTGAAGAGAACGCCTCCCGTCTGAATAAGTCAGCAGACCGCCTGGTGCTGCCCAACCTGCCCGAAGAACTCTTTGTTGAAGCCATCCGCCAGCTGGTCACCATCGATGCCGACTGGGTGCCTAACGGTGACGGTGAATCCCTCTACCTGCGCCCCTTCATGATTGCCACCGAGGCTTTCTTGGGCATCCGCCCGGCCCACGAGGTTTCTTTCTTCATCATTGCGTCCCCTGCCGGTAACTACTTCGGCACCCCCAAGCCCGTTGATATCTGGCTTTCCACCACCTATGCCCGCGCTGGTGTGGGCGGCACCGGCGAGGCCAAGTGCGGCGGCAACTACGCGGCTTCTCTGGCTGCCCAGCTGGAGGGCGAGGCCCAGGGCTGCAAGCAGGTCATCTTCAAGGACCCCAACCGCGATGACGCCATTGAAGAGCTGGGCGGCATGAACGTTTTCTTTGTCTACAAGGACGGACGCATCGTCACCCCCGAGCTGACCGGCACGATTCTGCGCGGTGTGACCCGTAAGTCCATTATCAAGCTGGCTGAGGACCGCGGCCACACCGTTGAGGAACGCAAGATTACCCTGAGCGAGTGGCGAGAGGGCGTAGCTTCTGGCGAGATCACCGAGATTTTTGCCTGCGGTACCGCTGCCGTCATTACCCCCGTGGGTAAGCTCAAGGCCGCTGACTTTGAGATCCCCTCGGCTTCTGGCGCGGACGGCGGCGAGGTCACCATGGCCCTACGCGAAGAGCTGGTAGGCATTCAGACCGGTAAGGTCGAGGACCGCCTGGGCTGGAACGTGAAGCTGGTCTAGTCTTTCTTCTGGTAGGTACCACCTAAATCAGAAAAACCCACCAACTAGGTGGGTTTTTCTGATTTAAATGGTCTTTTCTAGTTGTTCTAGGGCAAGGTCAGGACGCCCGTCAGGCCCAGTTGCGCGCAGAAGGCTTCGTCATGGCTGACCACCAGGAGCGCACCCTCATAGGAGGCTAACGTCTGCACCAGCCAGTCCACCGAGGCCATATCGAGGTTGTTGGTGGGTTCGTCGAGAATCAGCAGCTGCGGTGCCGGGCTGGCTAAAAGGACGGTTGCCAGGGCCACGCGGAAACATTCGCCACCGGAGAGAACACCCACGGGCAGGTGCACCCGTTCCCGGCGGAAGAGCAGCCGGGCCAGATCATCGCGGATTTGTTGCTCGGTGAGCGCCGGATTAGCTGTCGCCACTAGCTCTAACATGCTCTGCTCCTGGGGGAGTGTCAGTCGCTGGGGCAGGTAACCGGTATTGGCTACCCGGTGGTTGCAGGTGTACTGGGCGGTTTCAGCAGCCTGAGAATCACCCATGATGGCCCTCAGCAGAGTGCTCTTACCCGACCCGTTAGACCCGGCTAGCCGCAGGCGCTCTGGGCCCTGGACAATCAGCCGCTCAGGCAGGGGAGGAGTAGCAGCCGCCCCGTCGCCCGCCTGCTCCTGCTCACCCTGGTGGGGATGGGCGTCCGCACAGGTACCCTGCCGCAGGGTTAGCTCCAGCACCCGCTTACCTGCTGGCACCCGGGTGCCGGGCAAGTCAAGGTAGATGGCCTGGTCCTCGCGGATATCCCGCTCCCGGGCCTTCCGGGTTGCAGTAGCAGCGTCAAGTCTGCCCTGGTGTGTCTGCCGAACCTTAGCGGCTGACCGCTGGGCTGAGGAAGCAGCCAGCCCCATCGACATGCGCGAGCCCCGCCGGTTAGCCTGGGCGGTCGCCCCAGCCCGGGCCGCGCGGGCCAGCTTGGTTTCTGCCTCGATGCGCTCCCGCTTTTCCTGCTGCTCAACCTGCTTGGCCTCGCGCAGGTGGCGGGCGGCGGCGTCCTGCTCGCTGTCGATGGCCTGCCGGTAGGCGCTGTAGTTACCGGTGAAAGAGCGCAGGGTTCCCTGCCTGAGTTCCAGCACTTCATCAACCCGCTCTAGCAGGTCGCGGTCGTGGCTGACCACGAGCACCGGGCAAGGCAGGCTGTCTAGGAGCCGGTAGAGGGTGGCGCGGGCGTCGGCGTCGAGGTTGTTGGTGGGCTCATCGAGCAGCAGGACGCCTGGGCGTGAGGCAACCAGCGCCGTGAGGGCTGCGGTGACGGCCTCGCCACCCGAAAGCGTGCCGACGGTTCGCCGCATGAGGGCGCGGGCGTCGGTAGCGGCTAGGGCAGGGGAGAAGCCGGACGCGGCCAGGGCAGCCTGGGCTTGCTCGGCGGCATCCCAGTTATCACCGATCCGGTCGTAGAGCTCTTCGGAGTAGTCGCCGGCTTCTAGCGCGGTGAGGGCGTCGAGGATGTCGGTGATAGCGAAGAGGTCGGCGATGGTGGTCTGCGGGGTGAGCCCTAAATCCTGGGGCAGATAGGCGACGGTGCTAGGTCGGGTAATACTGCCGCTCGTTGGTTCTAGCGTGCCTGCCAGAATCTTGAGCAGGGTTGATTTGCCGGAGCCGTTATCGCCAATGAGGGCTGTAACCGGGGCACTGACAGCGCCGGTGAGGTTTTCAAAGCAGGGGGTGCCGTCGGGCCAGATCAGGCTGAGGCTGTTAAAAGAAAGGTGGGGTTCAGATACGGAAATAGGCATGTGGGTGCGATCCATTCAGCGTCAAAGAGATGAGGTGCTGAAAACCGCGGTGAGGGGTTTCAGCGTGGTCTAGAGAGCCGCTGAAAAATCCACTGGGGGAGCCTTCCGTAGGGAACAAGAACTGGTGATTACTGTAGGACAGCGGGACGGACGATGTCAACCTATAGAGGTAGGTACCATCTAAGTCAAAAAAGACCACGAACCAGGTGGTCATTTTTGATTTACCTGGTACCTTCTGGGGCGGGGGAGGCGAGTCCGGTAGTCTAGAACCATGCGCATTGCCCGATTTACTGTAGACGATACCCTGCACTTTGGCCTGGTTGAAGGTGAGCCCGGCGAGGAGACCATCACTGTCCTCTCCGGCGACCCCTTCTACACCGGCATCAACCCAACCGATAAGCGATATCCCATCGCCGACGTCCGCCTGCTTGCCCCCATCATCCCCCGCTCCAAGGTTATTGGTGTGGCCCGCAACTGGCGCGACCACGCGTCCGAACTGGGCAACGAAACCCCCACCACCCCCCAGTTCTTCTTCAAGCCCAACACTTCCGTCATCGGCCCTGGCGACCCCATCGCCCTGCCCGAATGGTCAGATAACGTCTCCTTCGAAGGTGAGCTTGCCGTCGTCATCGGCCGCATCGCTAAGTCTGTGCCCCTGGACCGCGTGCCCGAAGTTATTTACGGCTTCACCGTCGCCAACGACCTGACCGCCCGCGACGCCCAAAAAACCGACATCCAGTGGGCCCGCGCCAAAGGCTTCGACGGCGCCTGCCCCCTCGGCCCCTGGATCGAAACCGACCTGGACACCGACGACCTCACCATCCAAACCTGGGTTGACGGCGACCTCAAGCAGGACGGCACCACCGCCGACATGGTCTTCTCCGTTGCCGAACTTGTCGCCGCCGCCAGTGAATACTTCACCCTGCTGCCCGGCGACGTGATTCTCACCGGTACCCCCGCAGGGGTAGGACGCCTGAGCGCAGGTAACGAGGTCGAGATTGAGGTTGAGGGCATCGGCTCCCTGATCAATACCGTCCGCGCGGAGTAAACTACCGCCCTCAGCAAAGTTCCGCGCTGAAGAAAAGCGGCGAGTAAACTAGAACCCACCACCAGCTTTCAAGAAGAAAGGGATGTGCCAACATCCATGAGTGATTACGCTCTGAAACTTAACGACCCCAGCGAAACCCGCGTCCGCTTCTGCCCCTCACCCACCGGCACCCCGCACGTCGGCATGGTGCGCACCGCCCTCTTCAACTGGGCCTACGCCAAGCACACCGGCGGCACCATGGTCTTCCGTATTGAAGACACCGACGCTGCCCGCGACTCCGAAGAATCCTTCAACCAGGTGCTCGAATCCCTGCAGTGGCTGGGCATCAACTGGGACGAAGGCGTCGGTATCGGCGGCCCCCACGAGCCCTACCGCCAGTCAGAACGTATGGACATCTACGCTGAGGTAGTAGAGAAGCTCAAGGCCGGCGGCTTCGTTTACGAAGACTTCTCAACCCCCGAAGAAGTTGAAGAGCGCCACAAGGCCAAGGGCGAAGACCCCAAGCTGGGCTACGACAACTTTGACCGCGACCTGACCGAAGAGCAGAAGGCCGCCTACCGGGCCGAGGGTCGCCAGCCCGTCCTGCGCCTGCGCATGCCCGATGAGGACATCACCTTCCACGACCTGGTGCGCGGCGACATCACCTTCAAGGCCGGTTCTGTACCCGACTTCGTGGTCGTCCGCGCCAACGGCAAGCCCCTCTACACCCTGGTCAATCCCGTGGACGACGCCCTGATGGGCATCACCCACGTGCTGCGCGGTGAAGACCTGCTGTCATCGACCCCCCGCCAGATCGCCCTCTATCGGGCCCTGGTTGAGGTGGGCGTCACCAGCTTCATCCCCGAATTCGGCCACCTGCCCTACGTCATGGGCCAGGGCAACAAGAAGCTCTCCAAGCGCGACCCCGAATCCAGCCTCTACAACCTGCTGGATGCCGGTTTCATCAAGGAGGGCCTGCTCAACTACCTCTCCCTGCTGGGCTGGTCCCTCTCCCACGACGAAGACATCTTCACCATGGACCAGATGGTGGCTGCCTTCGACATCAAGGACGTGCTGGCCAACCCCGCCCGCTTTGACGTCAAGAAGGCTGAGGCCATCAACGGCACCCACATCCGCCTGCTTCAGGCAGAGGACTTCCGCAACCGCCTGGTTCCCTTCCTGCACAAGGCTGAATTGGTCTCAGCCGAGAGCTTTGAGCAGCTGACCGAGCGCGAGCAGACTATTCTGACTGAGGCCGCACCCCTGGTACAGGAGCGCATGCAGCTTCTGGGTGAGGCCCCCGGCCTGCTGGGCTTCCTCTTCACCGCCGACGAGAACATCGAGGTTGCTGAGGACGCCGCCAAGCAGCTCAAGGAGTCAGCACCGGCAGTTCTCGACGCGGCTATCACCGCTGTTGAGGGCCTGACCGATTTCACCGCCGCCACCATCGAAGCTGCCCTGCGCGAAGCTATCGTCGACGGTCTTGAGATCAAGCCCCGCCTGGCCTTCGGCCCGGTGCGCACCGCCATGAGCGGCCAGCGCATCTCCCCGCCGCTCTTCGAGTCCATGGAGATTCTGGGCAAGGATTCCTCTCTTGCCCGCCTGAAGAAGCTCCGCGCTTCGCTGGCCTAAAAAATTTCGAGGTTTAGCTCACGCACCGCCCCGTGACCCCGCCTAGTGGGGGAGCGGGGTGGTGCTTTTTATAAGACCTAGGAAGATGGAAAAGTGGGGAAGTAGGACGCCCGCAGCGGCTTTTTCAGGAATTTTTACAAAAATTTTGGGGTCAAAAACCGCTAGAAATAAGGGTAAACGCGGGGTGAACTACTTGAGTGTGAGCCAGCTCTACAGATTTCAAGTTGCACGCCCTCAAAAGCTCGTATAGAGTTATTACTTGTTGCGGCGATGAATTCCGAAAGGAAAACAAGCCGGAGCAAATAATAATGGGATATGGTGTAATTGGCAACACTACGGTTTCTGGTACCGTCATTCTAGGTTCGAGTCCTGGTATCCCAGCGAACATCTTGATTCAAGATGTTACGGCCCCATCGTATAGCGGCCTAGTACTCCGCCCTCTCACGGCGGCAACACCGGTTCAAATCCGGTTGGGGTCACAGGCTAAAATCCCTCGCTTCTGTTGAAGCGGGGGATTTTTTCGTGTGTCTGAATGCAACATGTTGCGGTGGCCGCCAAATGTGGCAGCGCCATCGCCACATATGGCGGTAGGCGCCACATGTGCCCCGTGCGCCTGTGTTCTTAGAAATGGCACAGATTACACCCTTCCAGCTTGCGCGCGGGTAAACGGTGTGTGTATAGTTTTATCTGTTGCCGGAAACGGTAGCGACTCGAAAGAGTTTCGGCCCCATCGTATAGCGGCCTAGTACTCCGCCCTCTCACGGCGGCAACACCGGTTCAAATCCGGTTGGGGTCACAGGCTAAAAAGCTCCACATCCACTAGGATGTGGAGCTTTTCTTTTGCCCACAGCGTCATTGGCTACCAAGCCCCGCGTCTTTCGCTAAACATGCGAGAATAGGGTACGTGCACAACGAATCAATCACTCCCGCTCTCACCGCAGTTCGCGATGCCCGCAATACCCTCGCTGCGGCGTCCTTCCCCCTGGTCACCGGCTCAGCCGACGCAGCGCGCAAGGAGGCGCGTACCGCCGTCACCCAGCTCGATGACTACATCCTGCCTAAGCTGGCTACCCTCGACGCCCCGCTGACCGTCGTGGTGGGCGGCTCCACTGGCGCCGGCAAGTCCACCCTGGTGAACACCCTGATGGGGGAGCCCGTCACCCGCTCCGGCGCGATCCGACCCACCACCCGCCAGCCCGTCCTTCTGCACCGCCCCGAAGACGCTGACGCCTTCACCCCGGAGCGCATGCTGCCCCACCTGGTGCGAGTGCCGGTAGCCCCCGGCGAAGCCCTGCCCGGTGCTAACCCCCACAAGGGCCAGGATGAGCTGGTCACCGTACCCGTCGACTCCCTACCCGCCGGGATCGCCCTGATTGATGCCCCCGACTTTGACTCGGTCTCAGACGAGAACCGCCGCCTGGCTCAGCAGCTTTTGCGCGCTGCCGACCTCTGGCTCTTTGTCACCACCGCCAACCGCTACGCCGACGCCGTGCCCTGGGAGATTCTGCGCCAGGCCGCTGCCCGCGATATCACCATCGCCGTGGTGCTCAACCGCGTGCCTGAGGGCGCCGAAGACGAAATTGAAGCCGACCTCACCCGCATGCTGACCGAAGCGGGCATCACTCCCGCCCTGATTCACTCTGTGACCGAGCAGGAACGCGACGAACGCGGCCTGCTGCCCTCCGTCGCCCTTACCCCCCTGATTTTCTGGCTGCGCTCCCTGGGCGCTGACGTGGATGCCCGCTCCGATATCGCCCGCCGCACCCTAGAAGGCGCGGTGCGGGCGGTAGGGCAGCAGGCAGCTATTCTCGCCCAGGCTGCCGGTGAACAGCAGGACGCCGAAGCCCGCCTGCGTGCGGACGTCACCTCAGCCTTTGAGCGAGCCCTGGCCAACCTGAACGAGGCCACCCAGGACGGGCAGATGCTCCGTGGCGAGGTGCTGACCCGCTGGCAGGACTTTGTGGGTACCGGTGAATTCTTCCGCCAGGTAGAAACCACTATCGGCAAGGTGCGCGACCGCGTCGCCGGCTTCTTCAGAGGCACCCCGCCTACCCGCGCCGTAGAGGTGGAACAGGCCCTTGAAGTTGGCCTCCACTCGGTCATTATGGAAGAGGCTGCTGCCGCTGCCGAAACCGCCCAGCGCCGCTGGCTCGAAGACCGAGCCGGGCGCGCCCTTCTGGCCGGGGATGACCTGGCAGCCCTGGGCGAGAACTTCTCCGAAGAGGTCGCCGAGTCAATCCGAGCCTGGCAGCAGGACGTCATGGACATCATCGCTGCCGAAGGCGCCGGTAAACGCCAGCGGGCCCGTTTCATGTCGCTGGGCGTAAACGTCACCGCCGTGATTCTGATGGTGGCGGTCTTCTCCATGACCGGCGGCCTCACCGGCCTAGAAGTGGGTATCGCCGGCGGCTCGGGCGTAGTGGGCCAGAAACTGCTCGAAGCAATTTTTGGTGAGGACGCCGTCCGCCGCATGGCAGCCGGTGCCCGCACCCGCCTCGAAGAGCGTATGCGAGAGCTCCTTGTCAGCCAGCAAGAACGCTTTACCCAACGCCTGGATGAGGCAAGCGGCAGCAGCGATCCCGAAACCCCCTCAGCTGCCGACCTGACCGAAGCGGCCCAGATCCTGGCCCACGCGGGGGAGCAGCTGGCGTCCGCCTCCACCGCAGCCAACCCCGCACCCACTGCCGAGACCAAGTAAGCGAGAGTACCCACCGTGACCACCACAGATACAGCTTTCGCCACCACCGCCCTGGCTACCCGCCTGGACGCCCTCACCGAGGCACTTGACCTGGGCGAAGGGCGAGTAGCCCCCGAAACCCTTGAAGCCGCCCGCGCAACCCTGGGACGGGCAGCAGCCCGCCGGGAACTGTCTGCCGAGCACACCGTCATCGGCTTCTTCGGGGCCACCGGCTCGGGCAAGTCCACCCTCTTCAACGCGGTAGTCGGTAAAGACATCGCCAAGAGCGCAGCCCGCCGCCCCACCACCTCCACCGCCCAGGCCGCTATCTGGGGTAAGGAGGGGGCAGAACCCCTGCTGGACTGGCTGGGCGTAACCAGCCGCACCTACATGGACGAAGACCCCGCTCAGGCAGCAGAGGCTCTCAATCGCGCCGATGTGCCGGTGACCGTGGGCATGTGGAACAAAATCCGCCGTTCGGTGGGAGCTGGCAAGACCGAACAGGCCACCGGTGGGCTCGTGCTCCTTGACCTGCCTGACTTCGACTCGGTCGAGGCCTCCAACCGGGCAATCGTAGAGAAAATGGCCCAGTGCGTGGACGTGCTGGTCTGGGTCATGGACCCCCAAAAATACGCCGATGCCGTGATTCACCAGGACTTCATCCGGCCCTTAGCCGCCCACGGGGCAGTAACCCTGGCCGTGCTCAACCAGGTAGATAGGCTCGATGAAGCCGAGGTCCCGGCAGTGCTCGACTCCCTCAAGCTCCTGCTGGCCCAGGACGGGCTGAGCTCCACCCTGCTCGCTGACCCCCTGGGCGTCTCAGCCCGCACCGGCTACCAGATACCCCGCCTCCGCGAGATCCTCGGGCAGGTTGCCGTCGCCAAGAGCGCCGCGGTTGCCCGTCTCGAAGCCGACTTGGCGGGCGTCCGCTCAGACCTTGCTGCCCAGGACGGCGGGGGAGAGCCCGCCGGCATCACCGCCGCAGCAACCACCCGGCTCGAGGACGACTTCTACACCGCCTCGGGTGCAGAAGCCCTGGTCAAGGCCGCAGCGGATTCCTACAAGCTGCACGCGGCCTCGTCTACCGGCTGGATTGCAACCCGCTGGCTGCTCAAGATCAAACGCGACCCCCTCAAACGCCTGGGCCTGCACAAGGACCACGACGGGGCGCCTATCTCTAAGTCCTCCCTGCCGCCGCTAGGAGCTCCCCAGAAAGCGGCCCTCTCAACCTCCCTGCGCACCTTCGCCACGAGCGTCTCAGATGGCGTTGAAGAGCCCTGGAGCCACTCCATCAGGGCAGCAGCCAGAACCTTCGAGGGCCAGCTCCCCGGCGAAATCGAGCGCGCCGCAGCCACCGTGCACTACGACGCCCAGAAGAAGCGCTGGTGGTGGCACCTGCTCAACGCCCTGCAATGGATCGGGCTGGCAACAGCTCTTGTGGGCCTGCTCTGGCTCACTGGCCTGGCAGTGGCAGGCTACTTCCAGATTGTGCTGCCCGATCCACCCACCATCGAGGGCTTCCCCCTGCCCGTGCCCACCCTGTTCGTAGCCACCGGCATTTTACTGGGCATACTCACCGCGGCCCTAGGTCGAGGGCTAGCAGCAGTGGGACACCGCATCTACGCCAAGAACATCCGCCGCCAGCTCGAAACAAACCTGGCAGATGTGGCAGCCCGCTGCGTCACCGCCCCCGTACAGGACGAACTGGCCCGCCTCCAGGGCTACCGCCAGGCCCTGCACGAGGCCCGATAAAACGAAAACTCCCCGCCTACCGACACCGGTGAGCGGGGAGTTTCTGTGTTTCTGGATCTTAGTAAGAGGCTTATTGAACGGGGTTTCACAGGCTCGCGCTCGCTGCAGACCCTCTCACCTGGTTCGCTAGCGCTCACTAGGTGATTCACGCCAGCCGCCGAGCCAGCAGCTTCGCTGCGAGCCTGCTTCACCCCAGACTTTGAATAAGCCTCTCAGCAGTTCTAGCTACGGAGCGCCTCAGTCAGGGCGGCAGCTGCCTCACAGACGACCTCGGCGTGCAGGCGGCCGGGCTGGCGGGTTAGGCGCTCTATGGGGCCTGAGATTGAAACCGCAGCGATGACCTTGCCGGAGGGGGAGCGCACCGGGGCTGAAACGGAGGCGGTTCCGCGTTCGCGTTCGCCGACGGACTGGGCCCAGCCGCGACGGCGGACGGCTGCCAGCATGGTGGCTGAGAATCGGGCGTTGTGCAGGCCCTCGACCAGGCGGGCATGGTCTTCCCAGGCGGTTAGGATCTGGGCTGCAGAACCAGCTTTCATGGAGAGCTGGGTACCCACGGGGATGGTGTCTCGCAGGCCGATAGGACGCTCGGCGGAGGCCACACAGACACGCCAGTCGCCCTGGCGGCGGAAGACCTGGGAGGACTCACCGGTGACGTTGCGCAGGTTGTTGAGCACGGGGCCGGCAGCGGCAATCAGACGGTCTTCGCCGGCGGCGCTGGACAGTTCGCCCAGGCGGGGCCCCAGCATGAACCGACCCTGGACGTCGCGGGCGACCAGTCGGTGGTGGGTTAGGGCGACGGCGAGACGGTGGGCGGTGGGGCGGGCTAGGCCGGTGGCTTCAACGAGCTGGGAGAGGGTGGCGGGGCCTGCTTCGAGACAGTCAAGAATGTGTGCGGCTTTATCGAGGACGCCGACGCCTGAGCTGCGGTTATCGTGCATGGTGACTTTTCTTTCGCCTGTGGTCGTGGGCCGGGCTTCGGCCCAGGTGAGTGGTTGCGGTGGGAGCCTTTCGGGTGTGAAAGATCGAGAGCTAAAGGATTGTGTCCGTATAACCTATCATGACTTCTCATATGGTGATATGCAAGTTCATTTATTGGAAAGATTTTCTTCGGCGGGTCACACTTGTTAAAGCATCACGAGAAAACTTTATGGAGGACTCCATGGCTGGTATTACCGACCATACCCCGCGAACTTTGGCTGAAAAGGTTTGGGACGCGCACACTGTAGTGCCCGGCGAAAACGGCAAGCCCGACCTGCTCTACATCGACCTGCATCTGGTCCACGAAGTGACCTCACCTCAGGCTTTCGAGGGCCTGCGCCTTGAAGGCCGCCCCCTGCGTCGCCTCGACCTCACCATCGCAACCGAGGACCACAACACTCCCACCGAGAACATCTTCTCCACCATCGCTGATCTGACCTCCCGCACCCAGATCGAAACCCTGCGCAAGAATGCCGAGGAGTTTGGCGTGCGTATTCACTCCCTGGGCGATAAAGAGCAGGGCATTGTGCACGTGGTGGGCCCCCAGCTGGGTCTGACCATGCCCGGCATGACCGTGGTCTGCGGTGACTCCCACACCTCAACCCACGGCGCTTTCGGCGCCCTGGCCTTCGGTATTGGTACCTCTGAGGTGGAGCACGTGATGGCTACCCAGACCCTGCCCCTGGCCCCCTTCAAGACCATGGCTATTAACGTTGAGGGCACTCTCAAGCCCGGTGTCACCGCTAAGGACATCATCCTGGCTGTTATCGCCGAAATCGGTACCGGCGGTGGCCAGGGCTACGTGCTGGAATACCGTGGCTCGGCTATCCGTGCCCTCTCCATGGAGGGCCGCATGACCATCTGCAACATGTCCATTGAAGCCGGTGCCCGCGCCGGCATGGTCGCTCCCGACGAGACCACCTTTGAATACGTCAAGGGCCGCCCCCACGCACCGACCGGTGAGAACTGGGACGCAGCCGTCGAATACTGGAAGACTCTGCCCACCGACGAGGGTGCTACCTTCGACCGTGAGGTCTTCATCAATGCCGACGAGCTCGAACCCTTCGTCACCTGGGGTACCAACCCGGGCCAGGGCGTCCCCCTCTCCCAGGCAGTGCCCTTCCCCGAGGACTTCGAGGACGAGAACGAGCAGAAGGCCGCCTCCCGCGCCCTGGAATACATGGACCTGACCGCAGGTACCCCCATGAAGGACATCCCCGTGGACGTAGTCTTCCTGGGCTCATGCACCAACTCCCGCATCGAGGATCTGCGCGCTGCCGCCGAGGTCGTCAAGGGCCAGAAGCTGGCTGAGGGCGTGCGTATGATGGTTGTCCCCGGCTCCCAGAAGGTACGAGCCCAGGCTGAAGAAGAGGGCCTGGACCAGATTTTCAAGGACTTCGGCGCCGACTGGCGTTTTGCCGGCTGCTCCATGTGCCTGGGCATGAACCCCGACCAGTTGGCCCCCGGCGAACGCTGCGCTTCGACCTCCAACCGCAACTTTGAAGGACGCCAGGGTAAGGGCGGACGCACCCACCTGGTTTCCCCTCTGGTCGCCGCCGCTACCGCCATTCGCGGCACTCTCTCATCACCGGCAGACCTGTAGACCCTCTTTGAATAAACCCGGTCAAGCCCGGGTGGAACGGATTTTTCATGGAACCCATTAAGAAGCACACCGGCATTGGCGTGCCCCTGCGTGCCTCCAACGTCGACACCGACCAGATTATCCCCGCCGTCTACCTCAAGCGCGTGACCAAGACCGGCTTCGACGACGCCCTGTTCGCTGGCTGGCGCAAGGATGAAAACTTCATCCTCAACCAGGAGCCCTACAAGCACGGTACAGTGCTGGTCGCTGGCCCCGATTTCGGCACCGGCTCATCTCGCGAGCACGCGGTCTGGGCCCTCAAGGACTACGGTTTCCGCGTGGTTATCTCAGCCCGTTTCGCTGACATCTTCCGCGGTAACTCCGGCAAGCAGGGTCTGGTCGCTGCCCAGGTAGACCAGGACAACATCGAACTGATCTGGAAGCAGCTGGAAACCGAACCCGGTACCGAGGTCACCGTTGACCTGGAAGAAAAGACCGTTACCGTTGGTGCGCTGACCGTACCCTTCCAGATTGATGACTATGTGCGCTGGCGCCTGATGGAAGGCCTGGACGACATTGGCCTGACCCTACAACACGAGGACGCCATTACCGCCTACGAAGCCAAGCGCCCCGCCTGGCTGCCCCGCACCCAGCAGCTGTAAAACCAGCCCACAGCTTAACCATAAGGACGCCGTGCCCCGAGCACCGGCGTCCTTTTGGTGTTCTGCCTGGCCCGTCTAGATAAGTAAAAGCTGTGGTATGGCTAAGAACACCGCCTGTACAACAACCAGTGCACCTAAGTGGGGTAAAGTTGGTAAACGAGAATTGACGCGTAAAGTAACGCGAATCAACACCCTAATAGTTTTGACGATTGGACATACATGGTCAGCGCACTGCGTATTGAAGGTGGCACCCCTCTGAAGGGCGAGGTAAACGTCCGCGGTGCTAAGAACCTGGTCCCCAAGGCCATGGTTGCCGCCCTGCTGGGTTCCACCCCCTCGGTGCTCCGCAACGTTCCCGAAATCAAGGACGTACAGGTCGTTACCGACCTGGTTGAGCTGCACGGCGTATCGGTGGACTACAACGTGCAGGCCGGCGAGCTGCGCATGGACCCTTCGAAGGTCTCTGTAGCCAACCACACCGACATTGAGGTGCACGCAGGCGACTCCCGCATCCCGATTCTGCTCTGTGGCCCCCTACTGCACACCATCGGTGAAGCCTTCATTCCCGACCTGGGTGGCTGCAAGATTGGCGACCGCCCCATCAACTGGCACCTGCGCGTACTCGAAAAGTTTGGTGCCAAGATTGAGAAGCTGCCCACCGGTATCTCTATGAAGGCCCCCGCAGACGGCCTCAAGGGCGCCCAGATTAACCTAGAGTACCCCTCAGTGGGCGCTACTGAGCAGGTTCTGCTGGCGGCCTCCCGTGCCAAGGGCAAGACCGAGCTGACCGGCGCTGCTATCGAACCCGAAATCATGGACCTCATCGCCATCTTGCAGAAGATGGGTGCCATCATCACCGTCGAAACTGATCGCCAGATCATCATCGAGGGCGTCGACGAGCTGACCGGCTTCAACCACGTGGCCATGCCCGACCGTAATGAATCAGCCTCCTGGGCTTCCGCAGCCCTGGCCACCGGTGGCGACATCTTTGTGCGTAACGCCAACCAGAAGGATCTTTCCACCTTCATCAACGTCTACCGTAAGCTGGGCGGTGGCCTGGACATCACCGATGAGGGCATCCGCTTCTTCCACCAGGGCGGCGACCTGAACCCCCTCTTCGTTGAAACCAACGTGCACCCCGGCTTCATGACCGACTGGCAGCAGCCCCTGGTTGTCGCCATGACCCAGGCTAAGGGCGTCTCCGTTGTTCACGAGACCGTCTACGAGAACCGCTTCGGCTTCACCGACGCCCTGGTTCGCATGGGCGCTACCGTGCAGCTGCACAAGGACTGCTTGGGCCCCACCCCCTGCCGCTTCGGCCACCAGAACTTCAAGCACTCAGCCATCATCACCGGCAAGACCCCCCTGCGCGGGGCCGACATCAACGTGCCCGACCTGCGCGGTGGCTTCTCCCACGTGATTGCTGCCCTGACCGCTGAAGGCACCTCAAACGTCACCGGTGTTTCTGTGATCTCCCGCGGCTACGAACACTTCGTTGATAAGCTCACCGCCCTGGGCGCTAACTTCGAGGTCACTGCCTAAGATGAGCAAGAACAGCGCTTCTTTGAATGATATCAAGCCCACCAAGATGGGGGACGCGGTCTACACCGTAGCCGGTACGCTCCTGCGACCCCTCTACAACCTGCCCATGAAGGCGCAGATTGAGGGGCGGGAGAAGCTACCCAAGACCGGCGGGTTTATCGTGGTCTCAAACCACCTGACCGTGGTCGACCCGATTACCGCAGCCTACCCTCTCTTCCTGGAGGGGGTCCTACCTAGGTTCTTGGCCAAAGAAGCGCTATTTCGGGTGCCGGTGCTTGGCTGGCTCATGCGCCAGTGTGCCCACATTCCGGTAGCCCGTGGTTCAGCCCGGGCGGGCCAGTCTCTTGAGGTTGCCCAGAACGTTTTGGACGCCGGGGGAGCGGTCATTATCTTCCCCGAGGGCACCCTGACCAAGGACCCCGAGATGTGGCCCATGACCGGAAAGTCCGGTGCAGCCCGCCTGGCCCTCGCTTCCGGGGCCCCGGTCTACCCGGTGGCTCACTGGGGCGACCAGGACTTCTGGCCTCGCCGCGGGAAACCTCGTTTTGGTTGGCCCCGCAAGAAGGTCAAAATCGTGGTAGGTGATCCGGTTGATTTCAGCGACCTGGTTCAGCGTCGCGAAGCCGGTGCTCGCTATACCCACGACGAGCTGAATGCCGTCACCAACCGTATGCTTGATGACGTTACCAGCCTGCTTGAAGGCCTGCGCGGGGAGAAAGCCCCAGCCGGGCGCTGGAATGCCGTTTTGGACGTCCGCCAGTCACCTGACCAGTAACCGCTAGGGGAGGCACGCACCCATGACTCATGTGAAGCACCAGAAAATCGCTGTTCTTGGAGCAGGTAGCTGGGGCACCGCTTTTGCCAAGGTTCTTGCGGACGCCGCCACCAGCTCAGGCACCGACCGGCAGGTTGTACTGTGGGGTCGTAACCCCACCACGATGGAAGCCATGCAGCAGAGCCGCACCAACGAGGGCTACTTCCCCGGGGTCAAGCTGCCCGATAGCATGGTCATGACGGCCGACGCTGCTGAAGCCCTGACCGGGGCCAGCATCGTGGTGCTGGCTATTCCGGCCCAGGTACTGCGCTCCCAGCTTGAGGTCTTTGCCCCCCTGATGGAAGAAGACGCCCTGCTGGTGTCTCTCGCCAAGGGCCTAGAAATGGGCACAGGCCTGCGCATGAGCGAGGTCATGATTGAGGTGCTCCAGGGGCACCTGATCGCCAGCGGAGCTGCCCCCGAAACGATTGAGGCTGTGCCGGGGCGCGTTACCGTGCTTTCCGGGCCCAACTTGGCCAAGGAGATTATTGCGGAGCAGCCCACCACCAGCGTGGTTGCCGCTCAAAGCGAGCAAACCGCACAGGCGGTTGCCGCTATCTGTGCCGCTGACTATTTCCGCCCCTACACCAACACCGATATTGTGGGCGTAGAAATTGGCGGGCTGGTCAAGAACGTCATTGCTCTCTGCGTGGGTATGTGCGAGGGCAAGCAGTACGGCGATAACTCTAAGGCCTCGGTCATGACCCGTGGTCTTGCTGAGACCACCCGCCTCGCTCTGGCCCTCGGAGGTAAGAGCGAGACCATGAGCGGCCTGGCCGGTATGGGCGACCTCATCGCTACCTGTGCCTCACCGCTTTCCCGCAATCACACTGCCGGTCGTTTGCTGGCCGAAGGCATTGCCCCTGACCAGCTACACACCGTGATGACCCAGACCGCCGAGTCTATTAAATCTGCCCCCGTTGTGGCAGAACTCGCGCGAAAAGTAGGGGTAGAAATGCCCATCACCGAAGCGGTCACCGCCGTGCTCGACCGTAGAATATCAGTTGAAGAATTAGCCCCCGCCCTGCTGGGCCGCTCCCTCAAATCTGAGGAAAGCACCCCGGCAGCCGGCTAGGGCAGACGGGGCTGTGCCCCGCACGAAACCAAAGGACGTTATGACCGAAACCAGCACCAAACCTACCGTCGCCCTGCTGTGCGGTGGGCGCTCGTCCGAGCACTCCATCTCACTGATTACCGCCCGAGGCGTACTCGGGGCTATTGACCACGACAAGTACGACGTGGTTACTATCGGTATCACTAAGGACGGCCGCTGGTACCTGACCGACGAGGCGGCCCTGGTCGAGCTGACCGAGGCTACCGCTCTGGCAGAGTTCCCCGCTGAGGGCAAGCAGGTCTTCCTGCCCCTGGGTGGCGGCGACAACCGCCTGCGCCTGATTGACTCCGCCGATGCCACCAGCGTTGAGATGGGCCCGGCAATTGATGTGGTCTTCCCCCTGCTCCACGGCCCCTTCGGCGAGGACGGCACGGTGCAGGGCCTGCTGGAAATGGCAGATTTGAAGTACGTAGGCTGTGGCGTAGCTTCATCTGCTATCGGCATGGATAAGCACTTTATGAAGGTGGCTTTCGAGGCCGCTGGCCTAGAGGTTGGGCCCTACGAGGTTGTGACCCACCGCCAGTGGGTGCTTGACCAGGCCGGTGCCCGCGAGCGCATTGAGAAACTGGGCTACCCGGTCTTTGTGAAGCCTGCTCGGGCGGGGTCCTCCTTTGGTATTACCAAGGTTGATTCGGCTGACCAGCTTGATGCTGCTATTGCCGAGGCCCAGGCCCACGACCCTAAGCTGGTGATTGAGGCTGGCATTGTGGGCCGGGAGATTGAGTGTGCTGTGCTCGATGGGCACCGTTCTGAGCTGCCCCGGGCCTCTTACCCCGGTGAAATTGTTGTGGTGGATGAGCAGCACGGTTTCTATGATTTTGAGGCTAAGTACGTTTCGAAGACTTCGGCTGAGACCCGCTGCCCGGCTGACCTGCCCGCTGAGGTTTCTGAGCGGATGCGCCAGCTGGCTATTGAGGCCTTCCTTGCCGTTGACGGTGAAGGCCTGTGCCGCGCTGACTTCTTCTACACCGAGGACGGCCGCCTGGTGATTAACGAGGTGAACACCATGCCCGGCTTTACCCCGATTTCTATGTATAAGACCATGTGGGAGAACACCGGCCTGGCCTATGGCGATTTGATCGACGAGCTGATTTCCCTGGCCCTGGAGCGCCCCCTGGGCCTGCGCTAGGAGCCTTCGACGGCACCGGGGTAAGCCCCCTGCCTCTAGATGCCAACGAAACCCCCGCTACCTGAGACGGTAACGGGGGTTTTCGCTTACACGGTTTCTCGTTTAGCTGCCGGTGCCGCTGTCGACACCGGTGAGGGTGTCATCGACACTGGTGCACTGCATCTGCTGGGGTATCTGGGCAACGGCCGATGATACTTCTGCAAGGACGGTGGAGGACGAGACCCGGTCAGCGTCGAAGGTTACTTGCACGGCAGGATCACGGCCGAAGGTTTCGGCAACCCAGGTGCCGGTGGCAGTTTGCTCGGCGGCAGTAGCGAGTTCTTCGTCGGCGGGCTTAACGATCCAGTCAACGCCGTTGACCGAGACACAGGTATCTGAGACGGGGGCTGTGCCGAGCTCGACCCCGCACTTGAGGATGACGGCGCTGGGGTCACCCCAGGCGGTGGTGGCCTGGGCGGTGGTTTCGCGCTGGGCCAGGCCGCTCACGGTATCGGGCATAGCAACCAGGGCGTAGGCGCAGGTGGGGTTGGCGGCGTCTGGGGCCGGTTCGAGGTTGACGGCACCTGCCCCGCAGCCGGTCAGGCCTAGAGCGGTCAGGACGAGGACGAGGGGTTTGCGCGGTGTTCTCACCTGGCTATTGTATAACTTTCGCCGTGGCAGCAGGTCAGCACGCTGCCTGCTAGCCGGGGGAGAGCAGATTCGGTAGGGTGGGTAGGGTAACTGCCCAAAGTAGACCGATGTAACAGCGATGAAAGGAGCGGCTGTGGAGCGAAAGACGTGTGTGACCGGGGCTGCTCTTGCTGCGACTCTGGGCCCCTTAGCTTTGGTGGCGGGGCAGGTTCTCACCAGCCCCCAGGCCGCTTTTGCTGTTGAACCGTCTGCTAGCTCTACAGCCAATGTGACGACTCCTTCAACCGCAGCCCCGAGCACCGAGAGCACGGCGAACCCTAGCCCGGTACAAACACCGGATGAAACTGCTTCTTCTGAAGCTACCAGCCCTGGCTCTCCTCAACCTAGCTCCACCCCAGAGCCTAGCTCATCTGAGCCAGCTCTACCGGAACCGGAACCCACCAGCGACCCGGTACCATCGGCAGATCCAGAGCCTGCCCCCAGCGAGTCTGAAATTCAAGTACCAGACGTACCGGGTGATAGACCCGGCCCCGATGTAACCGGTGGAGCAGCAGGCTTACCTGAGATACCCGCCGAGAGCCCCTCAGCCCCGCCTGCCGTTGATCCGTCCCCTCAGGCAACCGCTGATTCCTCAGTGCCGAGGGGCACCTCCCCTTCATCTCCTGCAACCGGGGGAGAAGACCAGACTGCCAACAGTGGAACACAAGTGCCGGCTCAAGAAGTCCCTGTACCCTCTACCCTCGCTAGCAGTGTGGCTGGAGCCCAGGCTTCGAGCCGACTGGACTCAGGCGACAGCCAGCTAGAACTCTTTCCCGTGGATGGAACGGTGCTGGGTATTTTCTCTAGCCAGCAAACCCCCGGGTATGCGGGAGGTCCCGAATGGATGGAGGGGTTCTTAAACGTATCGGGAGCCCAGAGCGAAGCATCTTCATCGGCTGATCCCAACCAGGCAGCGGGGGTGGCCGGGGCAGAGACCCAGGGGCATCAGTCGGGAGCTGTTGCCGGTAGTAGCGTCTTCCAGCGAGGTGGCACCATCATGAACGGTGCGCGCCCCCTCATTATTTTTACGGGTCTTGCTACGGCGGGCCTGGCCCTGGTGGTCTTTAACTTTGTGTGGCGTAACCGTGCGCCCAGGAACTAGGAGCCCTATGCAGACCGTTGCCCAGGTGAGTGAGGGCCAGCTTCTTGCCCTGTTTATGCCCGTGCTGGCCGAGCACAATGAGCGGGCGGCGGACGTCCGTGCCGAGCTGGGTGCCCCCGGCGCCCTGGTCCTGGGGCCGGGGGACGATTCTGCTGCCCTCGATCTGCGGGGCGGGCTGACCGTCATGAGCACCGACACCCAAACCGAAAACCAGGACTTCCGCCGTAGCTGGCCCTCGGGCTATACAACCGGCGGGTATGAGGTGGGCTGGAAGGCCGCCACCCAGAACCTGGCCGATATCGCAGCTATGGGGGCTACCCCTGTCACCCTGCTGGTGTCCCTTACCCTGACCCCCGATACCCCCGTGAGCTGGGTGCAGGATTTTGCCCGGGGTCTCACTGAATCCTGTACTGCCCAGGGGGCTACCACCTGCACGATTGCCGGGGGCGATATGGGCTCAGGCAGCGAAATCTCGGTAACTGTTACCGCCGTGGGCCTGACCGACCGGCCTATCACCCGAAGCGGAGCCCGCCCTGGGGACGCCGTAGTCTTTGCCGGTGCTCTGGGCACCGCAGCTGCCGGCCTAGCCCTGCTCGACTCAGCCCCCTTCACCGCCACCGAAGAGCTGACTGCCTGCGTCCGCGCCCAGCAGCGCCCCCGCTCGCCCCTTCACCTGGGGCCGGAGGGCGCCCCCCACCTGACCTCCCTCATGGATGTCTCCGACGGGCTGGTGCGTGACGGCGGCCGTATTGCAGCGGCCTCCGGTGTGGCTCTTGACCTCGACTCGACGGCCCTGGCCCCCTGGGTCAGCAGGGTAGGCCCTGCAGCCCTGCTCACCGCGGGCACCCCAGAACAGGCTGACGCCCAAGCCCTACGCTGGGTGCTAACCGGCGGGGAAGACCACGGCCTACTAGGCACCTGCCCACCCGCACAGATACCGCCCGGATTTACTAGAATTGGTACGGTACAGGCAGGTGACGGAATCACCGTCGACGGCCGCACCTACACCGCGAAAGGATGGGATCACTTTGAGGCAGGTTCCCGCTGACTGGTGGCTGAACTGGCTACTGCGCGCTCGCACCCAGCTGGTGGAGCACCGATCCCTTCTCAACCGCATTAACGTCTTCCCCGTGGCCGATGCCGACACCGGGGCCAACATGGTCGCCACCCTCGGCCGGGCCGCCGACACCGCAGGCATGGCGGACGAGCCCACCCTCGCCCTTGCCGCGCGTGCAGCCCTGCGCGGGGCCAGAGGTAACTCTGGAACCCTGCTCGCTGTGTGGCTGCTGGGACTGGCAGAAGAGCTGGGGGAGGCCGGGCAACTGCCGCCCTCCACCGTCCACCCCCTGACCCCACAGGCGCTCGCCGCCGCCTGGGAACGCGGAGCCCAGCAGGCGTCCGCTGCCCTCAGCCAGCCAGCAGATGGCACCATGCTGACCCTCATGCAGGCTCTTGCCACCTGCCCGCTGCCAGATCCTACCGATGAAGAGGACCCCTGGCAGGACTACCTCACAACCCTGCTGGCCGCTTCAGAGACTGCCCTGCGAGCTACCGCCGAAGCAGACCACGCCCGTAACGGCTGGGTTGATTCCGGAGCCCTGGGCCTGCACCTGGTCTTAGTGGCCCTGGCAACAGAGCTGCTGGGAGCCGCCCCGCAGGCCACCTACCGCGACCTGCTCCAGGTGGGGGCGGCGTCCTTACCGCCCCAAAGCACACGGCAGCGCTCGGCGGCAGAAGCCCGCGTTGAGGTTATGTGCGAGATTTATCTGCCGGTGCTCGAAGTAACCCAGCTGCGCAGCGCCCTAGAGACGGTCGGGGACTCGGTCTCCATCGCCCAGGTCGAAGCCGGGAACGAGGCCCTGTGGGCTATCCACGTGCACGTCCCCGAGGCCGAGGACGCCATGGCCCTCCTCCGTGCTACGGGCAATCCCCTCAACGTGCGAACCACCTCCCTGGATGACCCCGCCCATCAGGACACCCACCGGGAGCCCACCCCCTAATGGCAGCCCGTAAACGAAAGACCCCGGAACTAAGCGAGCAGGCAAAGGACGCCCTGGCCCGGTACGCCGCAGAAGACCGCCTGGATAACGCCTCCCTGGCCGACTACCTGGGGGCGACCCTGGCCAAGTCCTTTAAGACCCACCTGGGGCTAGAAACCGTGGGGCAGGCCCTGGACTACTACCCCCGCAAGTACCTGCCACGCGGGGAACTCACCCCCTTCTCATCCCTGGTAGAAGGCACCGAAGCTACCATCGTCGCCAGGGTGGTGCGGGTGACCACCCGCCAGATGGCATCGCGTCGCGGGTCCATCACAGAAATCACCATCACCGACCAGCTAGACCAGGCTGGTCAGCCCGAGCCCGCCTGGCAACCCCCTAACCCCAACGCCTACCGGGGAGCCGCCCCACCGGCGTCCTACACCCGGGGCTACACCAACCCCCGTCTGCACGGTAGCGCAGGGGGCTCCACCGACACCCAGCTACCGGGCACCCAGCCCAGCTACCAGCTGGGAGACATCTTTGGCGGCTACGCCCCCGAACCCTACTCGCTGACAGCCAGCGGCACCATGACCCTGAGCTTCTTCAACGCCTGGACAGCCGCCCGCGACATCCACGAGGGCGACCAGGTCATGTTCTCGGGCAAGGTGGGCTCCTACCGGGGCGAAATCACCCTGACCAACCCCCACTACGCCGTCATCGCCGGAAAAGAACTGGCCGCCGCCCCCGGCGCCAGCGCCGAAGCGATTGAACGGGCCGCCGCGCGGGCGTCCGCCCCCATACCGGTCTATAAGGCCAGCCCCAAGTTCCCCACCGATAAGGTGGCCGCAGCCATCGAGACCCTGATTGAGCACATCAACCTCAAGGAGCTCGAAGACCCCGTCCCCTTTACCGTGCGCAAGAGCCGCAAGATCCCATCCCTGGAATGGACCTACCGGGCCGTGCACACCCCCGATACCGAAGAAACCTGGCGGGCAGCCCACCACTCCCTGCGCTACCGCGAGGCCTTCGTGCTACAGGCCGCTCTTGCCCGTATTCGTGCAGCCCGAGCCGCCCACCAGACCGTTGCCCGCCCCTATGTAGAGGGCGGTTTCGCGGACGCCCTACTAGAAGCCCTGCCCTATCAGCTGACCGAGGGCCAGCAGGCCGTTGGCGAAGAAATCCGCTCTGACCTGGCCAGCTCTTCCCCTATGAACCGCCTGCTCCAGGGGGACGTGGGCTCGGGTAAAACCGTGGTGGCCCTGCGCGCCATGCTGCAGGTGGCAGATAACGGTGCCCAGTCGGCTATGCTGGCCCCCACCGAGGTGCTGGCCGAACAGCACTACCGGTCGGTCTGCGAGATTCTGGGTGACATGCTGGCCCCGCAGGACAGCTCCGGGAGCGCCGGGGCGGGCGTCCGCGTCGTTCTGCTGACCGCCTCACTCAAAACCAAGGCCAAACGGGAAGCCTTGCTAGCTATCGCCTCGGGTGAGGCAGACATCGTCATCGGTACCCACGCCCTGCTCGGGGACTCGGTGACCTTCGCCGACCTTGGTCTGGTTGTGGTCGATGAGCAGCACCGCTTCGGCGTAGAGCAACGCGATGCCCTGCGCGGGCCCGGCGGGGAGCTGCCCCACCGCCTGGTCATGACTGCCACCCCCATACCCCGCACGGTGGCCATGACCGTCTTTGGCGACCTCGATACCTCCGTGCTAGACCAGCTGCCTGCTGGACGCCAGAAAATTACCACCCACGTGGTCCCCCTAGCCGAACACCCCCGCTGGGCAGACCGCATCTGGGCCCGGGCCCGCGAAGAAATCGATGCGGGCCACCAGGTCTATGTAGTGGTTCCTAAAATCGGTGGGGCAGATGGAAAGTCCGACGCTGAGGCTGGCCAGACCCTCTTTGGAGTGGGCGGACTGACAGGCCAGAACCTGGGATCCCAGGCTGCGGCGGGGGAGAGCGCTCGCGGTTCGCTGGCCTCGGTGGAGAGCACCCTGGAGGAACTGGAGGACGTCCCCGCCCTGGCCGGGGTTCGTATTGAGGGCCTGCACGGGCGCATGGATACCGCCGAGAAGAACCGGGTCATGACCGAGTTCTCAGCCGGTCGTATTGACCTGCTGGTTTCGACCACCGTGATTGAGGTGGGCGTGAACGTGCCCAACGCGACCCTCATGATTATCATGGACGCCGACCGCTTCGGTATTTCTGGCCTCCACCAGCTGCGCGGACGCATTGGCCGCGGCTCCCTGCCCGGCACCTGCCTGCTGGTCACCAAGCAGCCGGCGGACGGCGTCAGCCGGGAGCGCCTGGCAGCGGTAGCGGCCACCACCGACGGCTTCGAGCTTTCGCGGGTTGACCTGGAGCAGCGGCGCGAAGGCGATATTCTCGGCGCTGCCCAGTCGGGGAAGAAGTCCACCCTCAAACTGTTGCGGGCCCTGACCGATGCCAAGCTCATTGAGCGGGCCCGGCAGGACGCCTTTGGAATTATTGAGGCTGACCCCACCCTGGCCAAACACCCCGACCTGGCCCGCACCATCGACCGGGCCCTCGACGCCGACCGCGAGGCCTTCCTGGGGCGTGGGTAGGCTCGGCCAAAGACGAAGGCCCCGCATTTATTCTGGTTTATCCGCAACTAGTTGCGGGTAAAACAGAATAAGTGCGGTCAACTCAAGTGCCCGGCGGGCCCTCCGTCACCGGTCACCCATATCTAACCTTCTCTTTGTTCTCACCAGCCCTACCGGTACCCTTATAACAGTCCCACCCTCTACCACTATGAGCGGAGCGCAGCCGAATGAGCCGCATCATTGCAGGAGCCGCAGGCGGCCTGCGCCTAGCCAACGTCCCCGGCGATAACACCCGCCCCACCACCGACCGGGTCAAAGAAGCCCTCTTTTCCCGCCTGGATACCTACAACATGCTGGACGGCGTGCGCGCCCTCGACCTCTTCGGCGGCTCGGGCGCCCTGGGCTGCGAAGCCCTCTCACGCGGGGCTGCCCACGTGGACTTCGTGGACCACTACCCTAAGGCCGTTACCGTCATCGAAAAAAACATTGCCGCCGTGGGCAAGACCGCTAGCGGTACTGCTCGCGTGCATAAGATGACGGCCCGCACCTACCTTTCGGCGGGGGCGTCCGCCTGGGACCTGGTCTTTATTGACCCGCCCTACGCCGTGACCAACAGCGAGCTCGAAGATCTGCTGGCCCTGCTGGCGCCCCGCCTGACCGAGGGAGCGGTGGTGGTGGTTGAACGGGCCTCCCGCACCGACGAGCCCGCCTGGCCCGAAGGCCTCGAAAAGTTTGCCGAGAAAAAATACGGTGAGACCGTGCTCTACTATGTGGAGCCCGCCGTCTAGTTTAGGGTAGAACTATGAGTGAGAACACAAACAACCCCGGGTATCAGCCCCAGCCGACCCCAGAAACGAACCAGGGAGCGTCCGCGCCCCTGCTGACCGAAAACACCCTGGTGGTGCAGCAAACCCGCAGCTTCATGAGCAATGACTTTGAGATGCAGAGCCAGGACGGGCGCGTGCTCGGCCGGGTGCTCACCACCGGCTCAACCGCAGGCCGCCTGCTCAAGGGCAACCGCACCTTTGACCTGGTCGACGGTAACGGGAACCTTCTTCTCAAGATCGTCGACCCCTTTGATTTTGGCCTGGACCGCTACGAACTGCTGAACCCCGATGGTTCCCTCTTCGCCCATGTGCAAAAGCAGTTCTCTTTCATGCGCAAGCGCCTCACCATCGAGCTGCCGGGCCTCACCCTGGAGCTCGAAGGTAGCCTCTTTGAGTACGACTTCAACATTACGGTTAACGGCCATGTAGCTGCCCGCGTTGCCCGCGAGTGGGGCGGCCTGGTGGCGGGGCTGCGCGGTAAGAGCCGCTACGGGGTGAACTTCGACCCCGGCGCCCCCGAAGCCGTGCGCCTGGCCATGCTGGGGGGCCTGGTTGCCCTTGACCTCATCCGGGCAAAGGACGCCCGCAACTAGGGCTTAGCCGCTATAGGCACGCAGACGGGTGGCGGCGTCCTGTAGTACCTCCGGGCGTTTGCAGAAGGCAAACCGCACATAGGTCTGTACCCGCTGCCGGTAGGCCTCGGTCGTAAAGGCTGTCAGTGGAATCAGTGCGACCCCGGCCTGCTCGGGAAGCAGGTGGCAGAGCTCTTCTGCTGAGGTCAGGCCCCGTTCAGCCAGGACCCTCGACACATCGGCTACCGCGAAGAAGGTACCTGCCGGGGGAGTTACCTCCCACGATGAGCCCGCTAGGTTCTCCACCAAAATACGCCGCTGCTGGGCGTAGCGGGTCTGCACACCGGTATAGAAGTCATCGCCCAGACCCACGCCAACAGCCGCAGCTGCTTGCAGGGGAGCGGCCGCCGAGTGCGTGAAATAGCCCTTCACCAGGCGAATGGGGAGTATAAGGTTTTCTGGGCCGGTCATCCACCCCACCCGCCAGCCGGTGGCCGAGTGGGTCTTAGAAATCGCTGAAACCGCCACCGTACGCTCTGCTGCTCCCGGCAGGGTCTGAATGGGCTGGTAGGGGCCGGTAAAGACCAGGTGCTCGTAGACCTGGTCAGCCAGAATCACAGCGTCGAACCTGGTTGCCAGCTCCACAATCTTAGTCTTCGCCTCAGTTGAAAAGACCATACCTGTGGGGTTGTGCGGGTCGTTGACTACCACCAGGGCTGTGCGGTCAGAAAAAGCTGCTTCAAGGGCGTCCAGGTCTGGCTCAAAGGTGGGTGGCACGAGCGGAACGGTGCGGACGCGCGCCCCGGCTAGGGCGGCAGCGGCAGGGTAGAGGTCGTAGTAGGGTTCGAAGAGAACAACCTCGTCACCCGGTTCTACTAGGGCCGCAATGGTAGCTGCCAGGGCTTCAGAAGCACCGGCGGTTACCGTGACCTGAGTATCGGGGTTGAGGGTGAGCCCGTAGAAACGCTGCTGGTGCTCGGCAATGGCCTGCCGCAGGGCGGGGTTGCCCGCAATGGTAGCGTACTGGTTGACCCCGCCCACTAGCGCCTGCGCTGCGGCATCAAGCATCTCTGCAGGGCCGTCCGTATCTGGAAAACCCTGCCCCAGGTTCAGGGCATCGTATCGGTGGGCAAGGGCCGACATCTCTTCGAAGATGGTAGAGCGCCAGTGGCCGTCCGCCCCCATCAGCCCGGCCGCTAGCCCAACCCGTTCAAAGGCTCGTTGCTTCTTCTCAGTGGCCATTCGGTGCCCACCCCGCTCTCGTCTAGCCCACCATCACAAGTGCAGGGCGGGCGTCCGTATCTTTGTCTGAACCCAAGATTACCGGCCTAGCCCTGTTGCCCAAGAGAGCATGACTTAGTGTGTCATACCTAACCAACCTGCTGTAGCCTAGAGACATGCAATTGGTTGTCTGTCCCGGTTCCTTTGACCCCATCCACAACGGTCACGTCGAAATCATCACCCGCGCCGCCAAAATCTACGGTAACGTCATCGTCGCGGTCTCCCACAATTCTAAGAAAAAGTATCGTTTTAGCCTCGAAGAGCGCGTTGCCATGGTTGAAGAAACCTTTGCCCTCTTCGACGGGGTGAGTGCCAAGGTGCTCCCCGAGGGGCAGTTGCTGGCTAACTTTGTGCGCGAGCAGGGCTCTGTGCTCATTGTGAAGGGGCTTCGCAATACCGCTGACTACGAATACGAAGCCCCCATGGCTTCCATGAACCGGCATATCGCCGGAGTTGAGACCAGCTTTATTGCCGGTGATCCCAAGTACAACCATATTTCCTCCACCATCGTCAAAGAGGTGGCAGGCTATGGAGGGGACGTCCGTGCTTTCGTGCCGCGGGCGGTGCAGCGAGCCCTCTACCCCGAGCATTAATGTGGTCAGCCAAACAAGAGGTTAAACCTAGAGCGCTTGATTCGGCCGGTCTTAAGCCCCTAAAATAGGTACTTGGTTTAAAACATTCGATAGGGAGTTCGTCATTTCACGAAAAGATTCATCGCCCCTTAAGATCTCGGTTCGAGATCTAGCTCATCGCCCGGGCGCAATGGAGACCCTTGATGAAGTTCTGCCAGCGCCAAGCGACTTTGGCAACGCTCTGATTGAGGCGGAAGAAGGCAGCGACATTGACCTCAATGTTCGCCTGGAATCCGTTTCAGATGGTATCTTGGTAACTGGTACTGCAACTGTCACCGTTTCCGGTGAATGCAGCCTCTGCCTAGACCCGGTTGACTTTGATGTTACAGCCGATGTTCAAGAGCTTTTTGTTTTCGAGAAGGCCCCCGAAGGCGGCCCCGAAGATGAAGTAGATGAGCAGTACGCCGTAGAGAACGATGAAATTGATCTCGAACCGGCGCTGCGGGACGCAGTGATTCTTCAACTGCCGTTCCAACCTGTTTGCAGTGACTCCTGCCAGGGCCTGTGCTCCGAATGCGGCGCACGCCTAGAGGACGACCCTGAGCACCATCATGAGGTCATCGACCCCCGGTGGAACGCGCTATCAGCGCTGCTCGATGCGAACGACAAATAAAACTTATAAAGCAACAAGAGAAAAGAGATAGCTGTGGCTGTTCCCAAGCGGAAAATGTCCCGTGCTAACACCCGCGCCCGCCGTTCCCAGTGGAAGGCTTCCGTTCCTCAGCTGGTCAAGACCGTAGAAAACGGTCGCGTCACCTACTCCCTGCCCCACCAGGCAAAGCTCGTGACTGACTCAGCTGGCAACGAACTCTTCTACGAGTACAAGGGCCGCAAGGTAGCTGACGCCTAATTCGCGCCTTATGACTAACTCTGCATCACAAGAGTTTCTGAAACGTCTCGGTATCGACCTCGATGCCGAGACGTTTCAGCTTGCAATGACTCACCGCTCCTACTCCTTTGAAAACGGCGGCATACCCCACAACGAGCGCCTAGAATTCCTGGGCGACTCCGTGCTGTCCCTGGCCGTCGCCTCAGAGCTCTACAAGAAGTTCCCTGACCTGCCCGAGGGCGAGCTGGTCAAGCGCCACCACGTGATTGTTTCTACCCGAACCCTGGCCAACCTGGCCCGTAGCCTCAAGCTGGGGCCCTGCGTCCGCCTGGGTAAGGGGGAGAAGAAAACCGGTGGTGCCGATAAGGACTCCATCCTGGCTGACACCATGGAAGCCGTATTCGGTGCCGTGTATATGAAGCACGGCCCTGAGGCCGCCCACCAGCTGGTGCTGGCCCACACCTCCCACCTGCTGGATGACAACAAGACCCTGAACATCGGGCGCGACTGGAAGACCGAAATCCAGGAATACGCTGCCGCCCAGGGCACCGGCGAGCCCGTCTACGAGGTTGAGGGCACCGGCCCCGACCACGCCCGCCGCTACACCGCCAAGGTCCTCCTGGCCGGGAAGGTCATGGGGCAGGGTAAGGGCACCAGCAAGAAGGAAGCCGAGCGTATGGCTGCCGAACAGGCCTACTACAGGGTCTACGGCTAGGGCAGGCAAGACTTTACCTACACAAAGAGGGGCGGCTCTAGCGCCACTAAACGCAAGCCGTTAGGGGCCACATCTGTTATTCGTGCCCATGAGGTACTAGCGGGCATTCTTGAGAATGCTGTTACTGACCGGCTTATTTTGGTGAACCCTGCTAGGGGT
>NZ_CAKMSR010000005.1 GCF_928381705.1 Rothia nasimurium
CCTATCTGCGGCACGCTCGGCGATAAGGCGCACTCTCGGTCAAATCAGGGGTGCGCTGTGGTGGGGAGGCTACGGTTAGGGCTTACCGTGCAACCGTCGGGCATAATAGAGGTCATGACCAGCCCCGACCTTACCATCACCGGCCTGACCAAGCGGTTTGGTGCGTCCGCCGTGCTTGGCGGAATTGACTTGACCGTGCCCGGCGGCAGCCTGCTCTCCCTGGTGGGGGAGTCGGGGTCGGGCAAATCCACCCTGCTGCGCATTATTGCCGGGCTGGAACAGGCTGACGCCGGCCGTGTGCTTTTCGGCCACCGGCCGGTAGGCGTTGGGGGAGGCGCCCGCATCAAAGGCTCGGCCAAGACCCGGCAGGCAGGGGCTGTGCCGGTGGGGTTTGTCTTTCAAAAACCCGTGCTCTACCCCCACCTGAGCCTGGAAGAGAACATCCTCTTCGCCCAGCGCCTGCGCGCCCAGGAGCAGCTAGACCGAGACCACTACCTTTCCCTCGTCGACACCCTGGGGCTGGGGGAGCACCTGCGCAAGAGGCCAGCGCAACTATCGGGCGGCCAGGCCCAGCGAGCCGGTATCGCCCGGGCCCTGGTGCGTAAGCCCACCCTGGTTCTCTTCGATGAGCCGCTCTCCAGCGTCGATGAGCATCTGAGCGAAGCTATCCGCGCCGACCTGCTGACCCTGCACCGCCAGCTAGGGTTCACGGGCATCTACGTCACCCACAACCCCGACGAAGCCCTCGCGATGGGCCAGCAGCTTGCGGTGCTAGAGGGCGGACGCCTGGCCCAGGTTGCCGCCCCGGGGCAGGTACTGGCCGCCCCGGCGTCCGCGCAGGTTGCCCGCCTGCTGCACCCGCTCTACAACGAGCTGCGTGTGGAGGTTGCGGGGCAGTCTGTAGCGGCCGGTATCTCCGCCCACGGTTTTGAGCGGACGGACGCCGACACCCCGGGTACCCTGCCCGTGCGGGTGCTGGGCGTGCTCGCCCATACCGCAGGCGACCGCTACAGCCTAGAAACCACCCGGGCGGTAGACCTGCCGCACGAGGAAGGTACCGTGAGACTTCCCGCCGGTAGCCCGCTCACGGCTGTGCTGCCAGAAACCCCGGTAGGCGCGGAGCAGGGGCTCTACCTGAAACTCCGACAAGATGCTCTGCACTGTTTCTCAGGGCAAAGCTAGTTTGTACCACGTGCTGACCAAAAAACCTGCCTCATCTGGTCTGTATGCGGTACAAAGGTGGATAGAAGCGGCGGTTTAAGTGATTAAGCACCCTTAAACCCGGTTTTAACTTGCCAGGGCCCCGCTAACCGTGGTTAGATGAAGTAACCAAAGACCGCCGGTCTGTGCCTTTTACAGGTACGATAAGGGCTAACCAGCCCACCTGCGTAGGTGCCGATAACAGAATACAAACCAGTTATAGCTGGGCTTGTATTATGCCTCGATGCCTGCGCGTCGGGGCATTTTTTGTTGGCCTGGCGGGATAAGAACTGGAAGGAACACCATGGCAACACAGGATAAGATTGCTGCCGTCTCTGAGATCAAGGAACTCCTTGAATCCTCAAACGGCGTAATTCTCACCGAGTACCGTGGTCTCACCGTTGCACAGATGAAGGAACTTCGTCGTGCACTGGGTGCTGAGACCGAGTACGCCGTGGTAAAGAACACTCTGACCGCTATCGCGGCTAAGGAAGTTGGCATCGACGCATTCGATGGTCAGCTCCACGGCCCCAGCGCAATCGCATTCATCAAGGGCGACTTCATTGATGCTGCGAAGGGTCTGCGTGACTTTGCCAAGGCTAACCCCCAGCTGATCGTTAAGAGCGGTTACTTCGAGGGCGAAGCTCTCGACGAAGCTGGCATCAACAAGTTTGCAAGCCTCGAATCACGCGAGGTACTTCTTGCAAAGGTCGCAGGCGGCGCAAAGGGCGCAATCGCAAAGGTTGCTCGCACCGTTGACGCTCTGCGTATCAAGCTCGAAGAGCAGGAAGGCGCAGCACCCGAGGCCGAGTAATCGCCTCGAAGCTGCCCACCGCACAGACTTCGGCCCACTTGCCCGGGCCACCCCACAATTTTCAAGCTCGCAGGCTGAAATACTGAGGCTTGCAACTGAATCAAAGAAGGAGCCAATCTCATGGCTAAGCTTTCAATCGAAGAACTCATTGAAGCATTCAAGGAACTGTCACTCGTTGAGGTTTCCGAATTCGTTAAGGCATTCGAAGAAGAATTCGACGTAACCGCAGCTGCTCCCGTTGCTGTTGCTGGTGCTGCCGGTGGCGACGCTGGTGCTGCTGAAGAGCAGTCAGAATTCGACGTTATCCTCGAATCAGCTGGCGACAAGAAGATCGGCGTTATTAAGGAAGTTCGCGCCCTCACCTCACTGGGTCTGAAGGAAGCTAAGGACCTCGTTGACGGCGCACCCAAGCCCGTTCTCGAAGGTGTTTCCAAGGAAGACGCAGAGAAGGCTAAGGAAGCTCTCGAAGGCGCTGGCGCAACCGTCACCCTCAAGTAAGTTTCTTACTTTTCTTATCTTTGGCGCAGGGGCGGCACCCGTTACGGGTTGCCGCCCTTGCGGCTTTTTGTTTAAGGACGGACGCCGCCCTCACCTCTTCCCCTGCCTGCTGGTTTTGGTTAGGCTGGGGTCATGGGTAAGACTCTGATTCGTGCATTCTGGTGCCTGTTGCTGGCCGGTGCTCTGGCCTGGCTGGCTATCCTGGTGTGGCCGGGGCACCCGGTCACCGCCTGGCTGACTACCCGCCTGGTTATAGCCCAGGCCGTCGCCTTCCCCACCCTGCTTGCGGTGGCCGGGGCGGGCGTCCTGATTGTGTCCCTACTGGTTGCGCTACGACGTGCAACCAGCGGAGCCACCCGCGCCCTTGCCGGGCTGACGGCGGTAGCCTGTGCTGTCTCTAGTCTGCTGGCTGTCACCGACCCCTACGGGGCTGCGCGCTACCATGCGCGCGGGGTGCCTGCCATTGGGTGCGTTAATATGCAGGCCTACCGGGTCACTACCTACAACGCCCTCGACACCCTGACCGACCAGGGCCTGGCCCGGCTACTGGCTGATCAACCGGATTTTCTGGTGCTCCCCGAAGTCTCACCCGACACGCCCGCTCTAGCTGGCGGGGTGCCGGGCTACCAGGTCTTTGCCTCCGCGAGCCAAAAGCCCCATATTGCCCCAACCCTGACCCTGGTCAGCGACAGGCTGGGCTCCTACACCGCGCAGGAAGTGCCCATGACCTTCGGCGCCCTGATGCTGGCTCCTGAAAATGACGATAGTGGTCACCCCTCACTGCTGGCGGTGCACACGGCCCCGCCCGTGCCCTCCTACATGCAGCAGTGGCGCGATGACCTAGCCACCATCGACCGCCTGGCCCGCGATGAGAACCGCCCTGACCTAATCGCCGGCGACTTCAACGCGACCCTGCTCCACGGCGGCCTGGCCAGTTACGCGGGGGTAGGCTCATACCTGGGTGCGGATGCTGCCCTGGCCACCCACCGGATTGAGGGCACCTGGCCAGTCGGCGGAGTGCTAGGAATGAAAGCACCCATCGACCACATCATGGTGATGCAGGGGCCACCTGCTGGTGGTGAAGAAGTGACCTACCAGCAGGTAGGTAATTCTGACCACCTGGCAGTAAGTGCCGCCGTAGACCTTTGCAGCTAGGCGCGTGGGCTAGCCCATATCATAATCTGGAAGATTTGCCGGTCTGCTCTGCACACTGCCGACCTAAGACCTGGGGAGAGGGCAGAGGGTAAGCTGGATATGACAAACGATTGACATAACCCGCCACCGCACCCCACCCAAGGAGCCCCGCGTGACTAAGCCCGGACGTCCGGACGCCGCCGAACTGCTCGCAGCCGCTGAGCAAGCCTATGCCACCTACCACGAGCAGGTACGCACCGACCCCGACTACCCGGCCCTGCACCTGGCACCGCCGGTGGGCCGCCTCAACGACCCCAACGGGCTGATCTATCATGAAGGCACCTACCACGCCTTCTACCAGTACTCCCCGGTGCACCCCACCCGAGCCGTCTTCTGGCGCTACGCCACCAGCGACGACCTCACCCACTGGCAGGACCGCGGTACCGCCATCGCCCCCACCGACTGGTTCGACAAGAACGGCTGCTACTCCGGCTCCGGCTTCGTAGGTGAGGACGGCACCTTCGAGTTCTTCTACACCGGCAACGTGAAGGACGCCGACGGCAACCGGGAGGCCTACCAGGTACTCTTCACTTCACCCGACCAGGGCAAGACCTTCACCAAGCAAGAGGTCTTTATCAACGGCCCCGAAGAGGGCTACACCGCCCACTACCGCGACCCCCACGTAGTGGAGCGCGACGGCACCTTCTACGCCGTGATCGGTGCCCAGCGCGAGGACGAAACCGGGGCCGTGGTGCTCTACTCCTCACCGGACCGCCGCACCTGGACCTTCGACGGCGAAATCACGTTCTCAGACCCGGCCCTGGCCAAGCTGGGCTATATGTACGAGTGCCCCGGCCTGATTCAGCTGCGCGATGAAGAAACCGGCGAGCTCAAGGACGTGCTGATTTTCAGCCCCCAGGGTATGGAGGCCGACGGGGAGAAGTACAACAACATCTTCCAGACCGGCTACATCGTGGGCACCCTCACCGGCACCCATTTTGAGGTCACCACCCCCTTCACCGAGCTGGACGCTGGCACCGAGTTCTATGCCCCCCAGTGCTTCCACGGAGTGGGGCAGGACGGCTCCCATGCTGTGCTCCAGGGCTGGTTCGGCAACGCCGACCAGGACGACCACCCCTCCTGGGACAACCACTGGGTACACATGCAGACCTACCCCCGCCGCCTCACCCTGCGTGCTGGCCGTATCTACCAGAACCCCGTGGATCAGCTTGATAGCGCCCTGGCACCCGCCCCGGTTAAACCCGCAGCTCATGGCGAGATTGCAGAACTGGCGGACGCCCGCGTCTGGCGCCTGCGCGGTGAGGTAGCGGTAGCCAAGCCCGTGCAGATTATCGTGGAGGACGCCGCGGGGCAGGCCCTGGTGCTGACCCTGAGCGAGGACGGTGCCCACCTGGATCGCACCGGCAGCCGCTACGCCGTGGGCGGGGCAGAGCGCCATCGCACCCTAGAGCACAGCGCTACCCGCACCTTCGACCTGCTGGTCGATGCCTCTGGAACTGAACTCTTCCTCGATGGGGGAGCCGCCGTTTTCTCATCCCGCACCTACTTCACCGGAGCTAAGCGCACCGTCCGCCTGGTAGCAGACGAGGCGGCCGTGCTGAGCCTCGAAGCTGCCCGGCTTGTAGAAGACTAGGGGAGAGGGGCCGGTGCCTTAGTGCGCGGGGCGAAAAATTTTCCGTGACCTGGCACCGGTCGGGCTCAGCAAGACCTGTCTCACAGGTTACCGGCGGTGGTAGGCTGGTGGAGACGCCGCACACAGCGGCCCCATCACTCCCAACCACTGTGAGGTGACAACCATGGCAGGTTTCTTCAAAAAGCTCTTTGGCGGTAGCGACGATACCGTAGCGCAGACCCCCGCTCCCGCAGCTGCCCCAGCAGCACCGTCCGCCGCGGGCGCGTCCGCTCTGACCGCCCACATGAACGGTACCGTTGTTGAGCTTGCCGGCGTAAGCGACCAGATGTTCGCCTCCGGTGCCCTAGGCCCCGGCGCCGCTATTGAGCCGACTTCTGGCGTAGTGGTAGCTCCTGCAGACGGCGAAGTAACCGTTGCCTTCCCCACCGGCCATGCCTTCGGCATCCGTACCGCAGACGGTCTGGAAATCCTGATTCACGTAGGCTTCGATACCGTGGAACTGGACGGCAAGTTCTTCGAACCCAAGGTCAAGAAGGGTGATACCGTCACCCGCGGCCAGGTGCTGGTGGAGTTCGATCTGGAGCAGGTTAAGGCTGCAGGTTACCCCGTGACCACCCCGCTGGTTATCACCAACGCCAAGAGCTCCGTTGCCGACCTGACAGTTGCCAACGCAGGAAGCGACGTAGCAGCCGGTGCTGACTTCATCACCGCAGCTCGCAAGGGCTAAAACAAAGCGTGAGATAGGGTCGGTGGTCACCTAACACAGGTGGCCACCGACCTTTTGTAAGGGGCTGTTTTGGCCCCTTTTTTGGTGCTAGTATGTCAAACGATTGGCATATTTGTTTTTACGCAAAACATACACACTCGCGCCGAGGCAGAACCACAGATATAGGGGGGGAGCCTGGCCCATACACCAAGGAGAAGACATGGATCATAAATCCGTGGCTGAGCGAGTCCTCACCGCCGTTGGTGGCACGGACAACATCGCAGCAGGTGCCCACTGCGCCACCCGCCTGCGACTGGTGCTCAAAGACATGAACGTCATCAACCAGGACGCCCTGGACAACGACGAGGACCTCAAGGGTACCTTTAACAACTCCGGCCAGTTCCAGATCATCGTGGGCCCCGGCGACGTTGACGAGGTCTACAAGCACATGGCCGCTTCAGGTATGAAGCAGGTCTCCAAGGACGAACTCAAGAACGTCGCAGCTAACCAGGGTAACCTCTTTACCCGCTTCATCAAGGTCGTTTCAGAAATCTTCCTGCCGATTATCCCCGTGCTGGTCGGTACCGGTCTGCTCATGGCACTCAACAATGTGCTGACCGCACCCAAGATTTTTGACCCCACCAAGTCACTGATTGAGCTTTACCCCGCATGGGAAGGCTTCGCAGGCATTGTTAACCTGCTCTCCGCAGCCGCCTTCGCCTTCCTGCCCGTCCTGGTCGGCTTCACCGCTACCAAGGTCTTTGGCGGTAACCCCTACCTGGGTATGACCATGGGCGCTGCCATGGTCTTCCCCTCCCTGGTCAACGGCTACAACGTGGCTGCCGCCCTCGAAGACGGCACCATGACCTACTGGGACGTCTTCGGTATTCAGGTGCAGCAGGCTGGCTACCAGGGCACCGTTCTGCCCGTCATCTTGGTCGCCTTCATCCTGGCCAACGTTGAGAAGTTCTTCCACAAGATTCTCAAGGGCACCATTGACTTCATGTTCACCCCCACCCTGACCCTCTTGATCACCGGCTTTGCCACCTTCATGCTGGTCGGCCCGCCCATGTTCAAGCTGGGCACCCTGCTCGGTGAAGGTATCAACTGGCTCTACACCGCAGCTGGCCCCGTGGGCGGCTTCCTCTTCGGTCTGGTCTACTCACCGATCGTCATCACCGGCCTGCACCAGTCCTTCCCGCCCATCGAACTGCAGCTACTGGCAGCAGGCGGTTCCTTCATCTTCGCTATCGCCTCCATGGCTAACGTCGCCCAGGGTGGTGCCGCCCTCGGCGTCTACCTGACCACCAAGGACAAGAAGATGAAGGCCCTGGCGGGTGCTACCGCTCCTTCAGCCTTCCTCGGCATTACCGAACCGGCCATCTTCGGTGTTAACATCCGCCTGCGCTGGCCCTTCTACATCGCAATGGGCGCATCAGCTGTTGCATCAACCCTGATTGCTCTCTTCGGTGTCAAGGCATCAGGCCTGGGTGCTGCTGGCTTCCTGGGTCTGCCTTCCATCGACCCTGCCCAAGGCATGGGTTGGATGGGCTTCATCATCGCAGTCCTCACATCGGCCGTTCTTTCCACCGGCGCTTCCTTCATCTACGGTAAGCGCGTCTTCGCCGGCCAGGTCGCCGAAGAAGAGGTTGAAGCCGCCGCTCCCGCCGCTCCCGCTGCGTTTGTAGCTGCCCCCGCGGCGTCCGCTCCCGCAGCTGCTACCGAAGGCTACGAACTGACTGCCCACCTCAACGGTACCGCCGTTGAGCTCTCCGCGGTATCAGACCCCACCTTCGCTTCCGGTGCCCTGGGTCCCGGCGCCGCCGTAGAACCCACCGAAGGCAAGCTCTACGCACCCGCCGACGGTAAGGTCACCGTGGCCTTCCCCACCGGCCACGCCATTGGCATGCGCACCGACAAGGGCGTAGAAGTCCTCATGCACATCGGCTTCGATACCGTCGAGCTGGATGGCAAGCACTTCACCCCCAAGGTCGAAAAGGGCCAGGACGTCAAGCGCGGCGACGTGCTCGTCGAGTTCGACATGGCCGCCATCAAGGCCGCAGGCTACCCCCTGACCACCCCGCTGGTCATCACCAACGCCAAGAAGACTGTTGACTCAACCGCTCTTGCCGTTGCTGCAGGCTCAACCGTGGCCGCAGGCCGCGACGAGCTGGTCAGCGTAGTCGCTAAGACCGCAGCCGTCTAAAACCTTCCCAGGGAAGAAAACCCGCCCCGTGCCCGTCCTGCTGATAAGGACGCGCGCGGGGCGGGTTGCTTTGCGCTATACCAGTACGGGGGTGCCCCTACATCTTGGCTCGTGACCCTCTTGCTCCTCGCCCGGGGGCTCGTCCAGCCTCGTAAACTCGGCTGATTCCGTGCTCTCTTGTGTGCTCGCTCGCTCGCACCCGAGCACTTCATCACGCCAGCCCCGAGCCAACGAGCTGCGATGCAGGGTCACCCCCTCCGTAGAAGGTGCAAGGAAAACTCTCTCTAGAGCTTTCTTGACCGGGTAATCTTGAAAGGTAACACCGTACCCAGGAGGATTCCATGCCCGAGCAAACCTACGACTTTACCGTGCGCGAAGCGACCGAAGCTGACTACCCCGGCGTGATCGAGGCGCTGACCAATGCCTTTGAGCACGACCCGGTCATGAACAAGGCTATGGGCGGGGACGGCCGCACCGAGACCGTCCGCGGCCTTTTTGAGTTCCAGCTGCGCACCACCTACGCCCCGAAGGGCACTATCGATATCGCCGTCACTGCCGACGGCAAGGTGCTGGGTGCTGCCCTCTGGCTCTCGCCCGAGGCCCAGAAAGGTAACCTGCTAGCCGACATTAAGGCCCTGCCCGACTACTACCGGGTGCTAGGGAAGGGGCTGGCTCGTGCCACCGTCACCGAGCTGCGCCTGCTGGCAGCCCGCCCCAAGTTCGATCACTGGTACCTCTACACCATTGGGGTGCACGAGGACGCCCGCGGCCACGGCATCGGCTCCCACCTGCTCGATTACCGCCGCGAGCGCCTGGGCGAGGTTCCCGCCTACCTGGAGGCCTCCACTTACCGGTCAGCCTCCCTCTATGCCCGCCACGGGTTTGTTGAGCTCTTCCGTTTCAAGGGTGGCAAGCCCGCCCTGGGTATGTTGCACCCGGCGCCGGTGACTCAGGTGTCGCTTCACGACCACCATAGAAGCAAGTAATATTCTTTTTTCTCTGTTCAGGGGCGCGTGAGCGTGCAAGAATACTGTTGTTTGCCGGGCTGTCTGCTTATCCCCCATAGGTGGCAGTCGGGGTGCTACCGCTACCACCGGTAGCACCGGGCAGGCACTACACACGCAACACGGAGAAAGAGCACCCCCATGCCCCTTTTCACGCTGCCACATACCCGAAAAGTTGCCAAGGCACAGCTTGCTGCTGTTACTGCGGTGACCCTGCTTGCTAGTGGCACTACCTATGCAAGAGCAACCGAAACCCCCGATGCTGCGGGAACCTACCAGGCCGGGCAGATGGGCGATAGCAGCGCCCTGGTTAAAGAAACCGACCGCCTGATAGTGACCTTTGCCGAGGGCACCACGACCGAAGAGCGCCAGACTATCGTTGACCGCGCCCTTGAAGATACCGGAGCCCTTGAGACGGCAGAGGTGGTCAAAGAGTCTGTGGGTGAGGACGCCACCACAGGCGTGATTGAAGCCAACCACCCCCTGAGTGAGGCCGAGCAGCAGAGCGCTATTGAGGCGCTGGAAGCTGACCCGGGCGTCCTTGCCGCTGAACCTGACCAGCTGGTACGGGCCGTGCAGAATGTGCACGGTACGGCCACCGGCGAACCCCTGTATAGCACCCTCTGGAACTTTAGGGCAGCTAACGTGGCCCCCGCCTGGTACCGGGCGGACGGGGCCGGAACCACCATCGCGGTGGTCGATACCGGCATCACTTACCACCCCGATCTGGCCCCTAACCTTGTGGCCGGGTATGACTTTATTTCTGATGATTCCTACGCCCGCGACGGGGGCGGACGTGACGCCGACCCCACCGATATCGGCACCTTCTCTGGTTCTACCCCCTCGAACTGGCACGGCACCCATGTAGCCGGTATCGCGGCGGCAGCAGCCCAGGGCACCGGGCTGGCGGGGGTGGCCCCGCGCGCTAAGATTCAGCCAGTGCGGGTGCTGGGCGTGAACGGCTGGGGCTATGCCTCGGACATCGCGGACGGTATCGCTTGGGCCTCCGGCGGGAACGTGCCCGGCGCGCCCCGGAACGCGACCCCGGTAACCGTCGTCAACGCCTCCTTGGCCTGGCCGTCTGATACCTGCCCGGCTGCCCTTGACGCCGCTATTAAGGGAGCCTACTCCCGGGGCGTTCCGGTAGTTGTTGCCGCCGGGAACGCGGGCGCTAACGCAAACGCCTGGACACCCTCTAACTGCTACTTCGCTATTGTGGTGGGAGCTACCGGGGGTGATAATGCTTTGACCGGTTACTCTAACTGGGGGTCAACCCTCGACGTTCTGGCCCCGGGAGGGACCGCCTGGCAGCAGGTGAACTCAACCTCTAACGCGGGGCGCACCACCGCTACAACCGCCAGCTTTGGCGGGCTCTACGGCACTTCCCAGGCAGTCCCGGTGGTAGCGGGCACTATCGCCCTGATGAAGCAGGCCAACCCTAACCTCACCATCGAGCAGATCCGAAACACCCTAAAATCTACCGGTAGCCCCGCCAGTGGCTACCGCCTGGTGAACACCGGTCAGGCTGTAGCAACCGTAACCCCGCCCCCACCTGCCTACCGGGTGATGGGCGGAATCGGTTCTTACTACCAGGCCAACGGTGGTGAAGCTGTTTTTGGTAAGCCCACCCAGAACGAGTTTGGCTCGGTCGGGGGCGGCGCTATTCAGAACTTTGACCGCGGTTACGCCCTGTACTGGACGGCCACCTACGGCACCCACGCGGTGAAATGGGGTACCGGTATTGGCGAGCACTACCGCCAGAACCGCTGGGAACTGGGCCACCTGGGCTACCCCACCAGTAGCGAGTACGCCTATTCTTACGGAGCCGCCCAGAATTTTTGGAACCCCGTGACAGGTTCCCGCTACGCCGTACTGTGGAGTGCAGAGACAGGAACCCACACCATGGTGGGTGGAGGAGCAATCGCCGGTAAATGGTACAGCATGGGCGGGCCGGACCGCCTGGGCTTCCCGTCCACATCAGAAATCGCTTTGAGCGGCGGTGGGGTAGTGCAGTTCTTCCGCAAGGGCGGCAGCCTGACCGCTATCTATTGGCACCCGGTGCACGGTACCCGCAGCGTGTCGGGTACTGGGGCTTTCTACCACTACTGGCTAGCAAATGGCTACGTCACCCGTCTGGGCTACCCGGTTACCGATGAACACCTGGGGGCAGACGGACGCATGCACCTGCGGTTCTCGTCCGGCGCTCACCTGACCTGGAGCGCGTCCGAGGGGCTGCGCCGGGTGCGCTAGCTTATGCCACCGCGCTCTCTGCCCAGAGCAGGGAGCGGGTGCTTGACCCTTCATGGAGGCTCACCGGTAGCACATCGCTGCCGGTGAGCTCTTTTTCTTCGCTATTCATGGCGTGCATGAGCTGGGCGACGGCCCGCTGGGCCATTGCGTCAATCGGCTGCACGATGGTGGTTAGCTCGGGTAGGAGGGCTCGGCTGGTTTCGGTGCCGTCAAAGCCGATGACCTGCAAGTCATCGGGCACCTGCCGGCCGCTAGAGCGGGCATAGCCCAGCACCATGGCGGCGTAGACATCGTTTGAGGCGAAGACAGCATCAACCTGCGGGTGCTCGTCGAGGTAGGTGAAGATGCGCTCGCGTTTGGTGGCCTGCGGGGTGGTGAAGCCCAGTTCGAGAATATGCGGGGTGTAACCGGCTTCGGTGACCGCTAGCTGGTAGCCGCGCTGGCGGGCGTTGTCGAGGGAGATGGTTGAGGTGATGTGCAGAATATTCGTGGCCCCGCCGTCAAGGAGTAGGCGGGTGGCCCGGTAGGCCCCGTCGAAGTTGTCGCAGCTGATGTTGGGGCCCCGGCCGGTGTGCTGCCGGTCGATGGTAATCAGGGGTGCACCCAGGTGGGGGAAGTTGGCGACGACCTGGGAGTGGGCGCCGGTGATGACGCCATCGACCTGGTTGGCTATGAGCATATCGAGGTAGCGCTGCTCTGATTCGGGGTGGTCGTTGCTGTTGCAGAGAATGGTCTTGTAGCCGATATCGGCCAGGTGGGATTCGATGCGGTAGGCCATTTCCCCGTAGAAGGGGTTGGCGACGGAGGGGAAGACTAGGCCGATGAGCTGGCTTTTTTGCCCCTGCAGGGAGCGGGCGATGGCGTTGGGCCGGTAGCCGAGCTGCTGCATGGCGTCGAAGACTTTGACGCGGGTGGTTTCGGAGAGGTAGCCCCGGTTGTTGAGCACGCGGGAGACTGTGGTGGGGGAGACGCCTGCCAGCGCAGCGACATCGCCGAGTTTTGGTTTGGGCACGCGGGGCTCCGGTCTGTTGGGGTGGGCTCGGGCTGTTCTCAATTATAGGGCCTGTCTAACAGGCCCTGGGAAGTGTTGAGCTGTGTGACGGAAGCTAAGCTGTGTCCTGAGACTGACGGCGCCGCCCCGGTAAGGGGCTAGCTGGGAAGAGGAAGGTAGGAGACAGCCTGACCGGCAGCAGCTCCGTCTGGTGGGATGAGCGCCAGAGCGTCGGCGGTGGCAAAGGAAGTGAGCATATGGGACTGGGTCTTGGGCAGGGGGGTAAGCTTTCTGCCCTCGGGGGTGGGAGTAAGGGTAGCCGGTAGCAGGCGCAGGTCGTGTTTGCGGTAGCCGGGTACCTCGTGGGTGAGGACACCGGTGGGCAGTTCGGCTAGGGGAGATGCGGTGGTGCCTGTGAGCCAGGGGGCGAGATAGGAGTAGAGGGCGGTGTAGGCCGCCAGCGGGTTGCCGGGCAGGCCCAGGACGAGCGGCGCGGCCGGGTTGCTGCTGGCCGGTAGGTGGGCGGCTAGGGCCGGGTGGCCGGGACGGATGGCTACAGATTCGAAGAGGTAGCTGGCCTGAAGGTCGTGGAGGGCACGGCGTACCCAGTCGGCGGTGGAGGTGGAGGAGCCGCCGGTAATCAGGAGCAGGTCGGCGCGGGTTGTGGTGAGCCAGTCGGTGAGTTGGGCTTTGCTATCGGGCAGGCGGGAGGTGCTGGTGACTGCCGCCCCGAGATCTTCGATGATGGAGGGGAAGGCCAGGGAGTAGGCGTCGCGCACCTGGCCGGGGCCGGGCAGACCTGCGGTAATAATTTCGTTGCCGGTGTAGGCGATAGCCACGGTGGGGCGGGCGGTTACGGTCAGGGTGTCAAGGCCGAGCGTGGCGAGGGCGCCGAGGTGCCGGGCGGTGATACGGGTGCCTGTGGCAAGCACGCTACTGCCTGCGGGGAGTTCTTCACCGGCGCGGCGGATGTCGGCCCCCGGGCTGGGGTAGCCCCGTCCACTAAAAAAACGGGGGTCGGGGCTGAGCATGTTGCCTTCTCGCAGGGCGTGTTCCTGGCGGATAACAGCTTCGGTACCCGGTGGAAGCAGCCCGCCGGTCAGAATGGGGGTTGCCTGGCCGGGGGCGAGGGGGAGGGTTTTGCGGTGGACGTTCTCGCCGTCGGCAGCTGGCGGGTGGGTCAGTACCTGCCAGGGCGGAGCCCCGGCGGTGGCGTAGCCGTCCATAGCTGAGGAATTGTAGTGGGGAACGGGCAGCAGGGCACGGGCGTCACGGGCCAGGGCTCTGCCCATGGCATTGGCGAGGGGGACCTCTTCTTCAGTGAGGGTCAGAGCTGCCCCCGCCCGGTGGAGGAGCTGCCTGGCCTGGTGCCAGCTGGTGTGGTGCACGGTGGTCCTCCTTAGGGCTGGGGCGGTGCCTGGGTGTAGCCTGCGGCGCGGGCAGCCTCCCAGGTATCAACATCGGCGGTCAGGTCGGCAGGTAGCTCTAGTCCTGCGGGCTCAAGGGGGCTGAGAAAACGGCGGACGGAGGCGTTGGCGGTATCTCCGGCAAAGGCAGGAGCCAGGGCCGCGGCCCGATAGATGCCCAGCAGGGGCTGGGTGATGCCCTCAGAGACAGCCCAATAGCCGGTGACCTCATCCGGTGCGGACGCTGCCGCCTGCAAAAATAGGGGCACAGCGGCCCGGGCTCGGGGCAGGTCGCAGGAAAGCACCAGTACCCAGTGGTGGGAGAATGCCGAAAAGTCAGGCTGGGCTGTGGCTAAGGCAGCAAGCCCGGCAGAAATACCGGCTGCTGGCCCGCTAAAGACCGGTTCTTCCCGGGTCTGTAGGACGCCTGCGGGCAGGGTGAGCTCTGCCGGGCCGACGACCACGCGGCGCTCCGCACCCGTGCAGGCGGCGAGAACTCCGTCGAGCAGGGTGTGCTCACCGTTGGAGAGCAGGGCCTTGGGTACCCCGCCGAGGCGGGAGGAGCGTCCGCCCGCCAGGATCAGGGCCGAGTAGCTGGGGGTGTTCACCGGGTTATCCTCCTAGCCACCGGCAAAGGGCGGGAGCACATCCAGGCGCTCAGCCTGCTTCAGGAGCGCCGGGTCATCGAGCTGCTCGCCGCTGGCGGCAACCCCGTCGACGAGGAAGGTGCAGCGCGGCAGAATATCGGCTAGGGTCTGGCCCGAGGGAGTGCTGCCGGTGAATTCTTCTGCCAGGTAGGTACGAACCCCGGCAAGAGTGGGAGCAGGTAGCTGGGCTGGGTCGAGGGTGAGGCTGGGGCGGCCCGCTGCCGCCCGGGCTGCGGCGAAAAAGTTAATCTGCATAGAAAGTCCTTGAATCTTAGCCGCCGATGGCGCTCATGGATCGAGTAGGTTGGGTGAAATCGGGGGTATCGAAGCCGACCGTATCTTTGCCGTGGGCCTTGGGCTTGGCCCACATGGCTCCGCGCCAGATCTGAGCCAGTTCAGTATCGCTGGCTCCGCCGCGCAGGGCGCCCATGAGGTCGGTTTCGGTCAGGGAGAAGAGGCAGGAGCGCACCTTGCCGTCGGCGGTGATGCGGGTGCGAGTGCATGCTGAGCAGAAGGGCTCGGTGACCGAGGCGATAATGCCTACCTGGCCCAGGGGCTCTGCTGTGCCGGCGTGACCCAGTGGATAGACGTCCCAGAGGGCTGCGGGGGAGGCCCCGCGCGGACGCCCGTGGGGCAGCAGGTCGTAGTGGTCAGCCAGACGCTGACGAATCTGCTCGGCGGTGATGGTGCCTTCGCGGGTCCAGTTGTGGTCGGCGTCCAGAGGCATCTGTTCGATGAAGCGGAGCTGGTAGCCGCCCTCTAAAGCCCAGGTGAGGAGTTCATGGCCCTGCTCATCGTTGACGCCGGCCATGAGGACCGCGTTGATTTTGAGGGGGGTGAGCCCGGCGGCAGCTGCGGCTTCAATACCTGTGAGTACCGAGGCTAGCTTATCCCTGCGGGTGAGCTGCGCGAACGTTTCGGGGCAGATGGTGTCGAGGGAGACGTTGACCCGGTTGAGCCCGGCCTGAACCAGGGCATCTACCTTTTTATCGAGTCCGATGCCGTTGGTCGTCAGGGCGATGGGCAGGTGGGGGTGTTCGGCGCGGACGGCAGCAATAATGTCGGTGAGGTCAGCTCGTACTAGGGGCTCGCCACCGGTAAAACGTACTTCTTCTATACCTAGTTCTCGTACGCCTACCCGCACCAGCCGGGTGACCTCATTGAGGGTTAGAAGCTGTGTTCCGGGAAGCCAGTTGAGGCCTTCAGTGGGCATGCAGTAGACACAGCGCAGGTTGCACTTGTCCATCAGAGAGATGCGCAGATCGGTGGCGGTGCGTCCCCAGCGGTCGGCAAGGGGGCCTGATGAGGGCACGCCCGGGTGTGCAGCTGCGCTGGCACCGCCGGTCACAACCGGGATAGAAGAACCCAGGGGCACCGGGGGGTTGAGGGCTGAGGACTGGGGCATACCCGCACTTTCACAAATCTTAATCGGCATTTCAGATGTAATATTTAGCCTAGCTAAACCGGGTGAAGAACACCACCTGGCTCTACACTAATCTATAGACAAAGACCCTCTGCTAGCCACTGTTACCCCGTCATTGGAGACCCCATGCGCCGCCTGAGCACCCTTCTCGTCCCCCTTCTATTGGGTCTTACCGCCTGCGGGGGAGCAGCAACCTCCCCACAGGGGCAGGACGCTGAGGTACAGCTCTTTGCCGCGGCCTCCTTAGGAGCTGTGGGCGATGAGCTCATAGCAGCCTATCGTCAAGAAAACCCGCAGGTCTCTATCACTGCCACCTACGCAGGGTCATCCCAGCTGGTTACGCAGATGGTCGAAGGCGCTACCCCCGACCTGCTCATTACAGCCGATAGCACCACCATGAACCAGGCTCTTGAAAAAGTTGAAGAGCTCGCCGATTCGACCCCTGAGACTATTGCCACCAACGCCCTGGTGCTGGCAACTGCTCCAGGTAACCCTGCCGCCATTGATAGCCTTGATGACCTGGCTGCACCCGGCGTCCTGACCGCTATCTGCGCCGAGCAGGTGCCCTGCGGACGCCTGGCCCACCAGGAACTTACCCGCCAGGGTGTAGAGCTAACCACCTCCACCGAAGAAGCTAACGTCTCGGCAGTTTCCACCAAGGTAGCCACCGGCCAGGTGGATGCCGGCTTCATCTACTCCACCGACGCCACCGCTATATCAGCCACCGACGATATCACCGTCATCACCCTGCCCCAGGTCGAACGCAACGCCTACCCCCTAGCCCTCACCGGCAGCGGTCAAGGTAAGGAAAGCGCCCAAAACTTTGCGAACTGGCTGGTCACTTCTGAGGTAGCAGCTCAGATTCTGGCCGACTATGGCTTTGAACCTGCCTAAACTAGAACTATGAGCACACCCGGCCCCGCACCCACCCCGCCGCCACGAGGACGGGCCAGCTCCTTTACATCCGTCCCCGTGCACGCCGTGCTTCCCACCCTGCTTACCCTGGCACTCATCGCGGGTCCCCTGCTGTCTCTCCTGGTTCGTACGCCCTGGGGGAGTCTGCCCCAGCTGCTGGCAGAACCAGCTGCCCTGGCTGCCGTCCGGCTCTCGGTGCTCACTGCTCTAGCTGCTACCGCTGTATCAGCCCTGCTAGGCACCCCTACAGCCCTGGTGCTGGCCACGGTTCTCGAACGGTCTCGCGCTCGCCGCCTGAGCTGGGCACTCTACGGGTTGATCTACACCCCCATCATTTTCTCCCCGGTAGTCTCTGGTCTGGCTCTGCTTTTCTTCTGGGGCAGGCGAGGGCTGCTCGGCTCCTGGCTTGAAACGGCAGGCCTCTCGGTGGCCTACACCCCGCTGGCTGTGGTTCTGGCCCAAACCTTTGTGGCCCTGCCCTTCTTTGTGGCCACCCTGGTCACCACACTGCGAGCGCTGCCTCCTGAATACGCCGAGATTGCCCGGCTTGAGGGGGCAAGCCCCACCGAGGTTACTACCCGTGTGCTCTTGCCCCTGGCTGCCCCCGGGTTGCTGACGGCAGCCGTCCTGACCTTTGCCCGCGCCCTGGGGGAGTACGGTGCCACCGTCACCTTCGCCGGGAATATTGAGGGTGTGACCCGCACTCTTCCGCTGGCTATTGACCTGGCTTTAAGCTCTAACCGCATGGACGCTGCCCTGGGGGCGGCGCTCATGCTGATCGCCCTCTACCTGGGCCTGCTGGCCGCCGGAGCCTTTGCCCTCTGGCTGGGCCGACTGAAAGGAAACCGCCGAGCATGACACAAGCCCAAGAGACCCTTGACCGGCTGCTCCCCGAGGGGGAGAGTATCGCGCCGGGCGCCTATGCTGCCTGTGTGCGTGAACTGGTCGCTGCTACCGTCACCCCCACCAGTCAGCGGTTACCCCTCCAGCAGGCCGCCGGGCGTCAACTCGCCGAATCCCTCTACGCCTTGATTCCGCAGCCCTCCTTCGCCAACTCCCAGATGGACGGCTACGCCCTGACCAGTGCAGCGGCGCAAGATGACTGCCGTGTTTTTCGGGTAGGGCCCGATATTCCCGCCGGGGCGCCCGTGGGCGGACTGCCGGTGGCTGATGATGTGGTCTACCCCGTCATGACTGGCGCTCCCGTGCCTGCTGGGTACACCACCGTGGTACCGGTTGAGCGCAGCCGCCCGCTGGTAGGGCAGCCGGACGCCGCCGGGTTTGTGGGCGAGGGTGGGCAGGTTGAGCTACCGCAGGCTTCTCCCGGTACCTTTGTGCGCTGCGTGGGGGAGGACGTTGCCGCCGGTCAGCTCCTGGCCGACGCCGGTAGCCGCCTGACTCCGGCCCTGCTTGGTGCCCTGGCTGCCCAGGGGATTGGGGAAGTGGAGGTCTACCGCCCTCTGCACCTGCTCATCATTACCGGGGGCGATGAGGTCGCTCCTGCCAGTGCTGCCCCGGCCCCGGGGCAGATATTTGATGCCAACGGGCCGGTGCTCACCGCCCTGGCCTACCAGGACGGTTGCACCACCGACCACCTGCCCATCGGGGACTCGGTAGAAGATTTCTGTGCGGCCCTGCAAAGTGCCCTAGCCCAGCGAGTACCTGATTTTATTGTGACCAGCGGCGGTATCAGCCACGGCAAATACGAGGTGGTGCGTCTGGGGTTAGCGTCTCTGGGTACTGCTCCTGCCGGTGGGGGGCGGGTGAGGGCCAGCTGGTTTGGCCATGTTGCCCAGCAGCCCGGCGGCCCCCAGGGCCTGGCCCTGCTGGGTCTTCCTGCTGGCAGGGTACTGCCGGTGGTCTGCCTGCCGGGTAATCCGGTCAGTACCCTCATCAGCTACCACTTGCTGCTGCGGCCAGCTCTGGCTCATCTGGTGGGCGAAGAACGGGAGGACGCCTGTGGCAGGCTGGTGCTCGAAGCTCCCCTTGCTGCTCCGGAAGGTAAAACCCAGTACCGGCGGGCTCAGCTTACCCGGCAGATCCAGCCGGACGGGGGCGTCCTGACCCTGCTGGCTCCGAGCGCGGCTACGGGCTCCCACCTGCTACTACAGGCAGCCCGCGCCGATGCCCTGGTGGAGCTGGAACCCGGGCGCACCTATCGCGGCGGTGAGCTGGTGCGGTATATTCCCCTGTAGATGCACCAAAAGTTACCCCGCCTGCAAATCACGTATAGTAAATACTGATTAATTTTGTGTTGAGAGGCTAGCCAAGAATCATGACCGCCCCCACCCCCACAGACCAGCTCACCCACGTGCGCGCCGACGGCAGCGCCCACATGGTCGATGTCACCGAGAAAAACGAAACCACCCGCACCGCCGTGGCTGAGGGCTATATCGTTACCCGGGCAGACGTCATTGAAAAAATCTTTGACGCCGACCTGCCCAAGGGCGACGCCCTGCCCGTGGCCCGCGTCGCCGGTATTATGGCAGCCAAGAAAACCCCCGAGATCATCCCCCTCTGCCACCCCCTGCCCCTGGGCAAAATCACCATCGACTTTGAACGGCACCCCGACCGTATCCGCATCGAGGCCCTAGTCAAAACCCACGGCGTCACAGGTGTAGAAATGGAAGCCCTCACCGCTGTCTCCGGGGCAGCGCTGACGGTCTACGACATGATCAAGGCCGTTGATAAACAAGCTGTCATAACCGGTATCAGGGTGCTGGAAAAAACCGGTGGTAAATCCGGTGACTGGAAGGTAGAACAGTGAGCAGCAGCTACACCCTGCCCAAGAACCGAACCGGCCTGGTCATCGTAGCCTCCACCCGGGCTGCCCGCGGCATCTACGAAGATAAATCCGGCCCCCTAGCGGTCACCTGGCTGCGCGACCAGGGCTTTGAAACCCCCGACGCCGTCGTCGTAGCGGACGCCGACGTCCCCGCCTACATCGACCGGCTAGTCGCTGCCGGTAACCTACCCACCTTCATCCTGACCAGCGGTGGAACCGGCCTCAACTCAGACGATACAATCGTCGAAGCTGTGCGCCCCCATCTGACCAAAGAAGTACCCGGCATCATGCACGCCTTCTGGAATCAGGGTCTTAAAAACACCCCCGCAGCTGTGCTCTCCCGCGGAATCGCAGGCGTCATCGGCACCAGCTTCATCATGACCCTGCCCGGCTCCACCGGAGGAGTCAAGGACGGCTGCACCGTACTCGAACCCCTCGTTACCCACATCTGCCGCCAGCTAGAGGACTACCATGACCACTAACCACCCAGACCCCACAGGAGCCAACCCCTACGCGGGGCGTCCGCTCGAACCGGTGGACTCCACAGTCGTTCACGCCTCCATTACCGAAGACCCCCTCGAACCGCTCCTAGCAGGAGCTAAAGAAGCGACCATGACCCGCGCCATGGGCGCCCTGGTCGTCTTCGACGGTATCGTGCGCGACCACGACCACGGGGAGCCTGTAGCGGCCCTGGCCTATACCGCCCACCCCCAGGCAACCGACTACCTGGAGCGCGTCCTGCACTCGGTGGTAGAAGAAATCCCCGGCGTGCGCCTGTGGGCAGCCCACCGTATCGGTCCCATCCCCATCGGCGAATCCGCCCTCACTGTCCTTGTGGCAGCAGCCCACCGCGGCACAGCCTTCACCGCCTGCTCCCTGGCCGCCGACCGCATCAAGGCTGAGGTGCCCATCTGGAAAGAACAAGAACTCACCGACGGCAGCGTGCAGTGGGTAGGAATCGATACGCCTACCGGCTAGAAAGGGCCCACCATGACCTCTGAACTAACCTCGCTGGCCTATCAGCTCTACGGGCGGCAGATGATCCTGCCGGAGCTGGGGCAGAAGGGGCAGGAAAAACTGAGCGCGGCAACGGTTGCGGTGCTGGGCGCTGGCGGGCTAGGCTCACCGGCCCTGCTCTACCTGGCAGGAGCAGGCGTCGGGCGCATTGTCGTAATCGATGACGACACAGTAGAAACCTCCAACCTGCACCGCCAGGTGGTTCACTCCTACGCCCGGGTCGGGGCTTCCAAGGCAGATTCAGCCGCCCAGACCCTGCGTGAACTCAACCCCCTGGTTGCGGTCGAAACCGTCAAGGAACGCCTGACCGACGCCAATGCAGAAAAACTGCTGGCCGGGGTGGACGTGCTGGTGGACGGCTCCGACAATTTCCCCACCCGCTACACCGCCTCCCGCGCCGCAGCAGCCCTGGGTATTCCCCACGTCTGGGGCGCAATCCTCGGGTTCGATGCCCAAATGAGCGTCTTTTGGGCAGGGCACGGGCCGGTCTACGAGGACCTGTACCCGCTCGAACCAGCCCCCGGTTCGGTACCCAACTGCGCAACCGCAGGGGTGATCGGTGCCCTGGCTGGGATCGTTGGAACCGCGATGGCCCTGGAAGTTATTAAGCTGCTGACCGGTATTGGGCAGCCGCTGATGGGCGAGGTGGGCTACTATACCGGTCTGACCGGCCGCTGGGAGTACATCCCCCTGCTTGCCTCTACCTCCCGCGCCGCTTCTGGTTCGGGCACCGACCCGAGCGCCCGCACTGCGGGTTCCGGTGCGGACGCCGGTGGGCAGGTAGCGGGGAAGGGGCAGGCCCCTGCACCCCTGCGTCCGCCTGCTACCGACTGGGAACCCGCTACCGCCGAACCTGACCAGTACGGTATGGAAGTTACCTGGGCTGATATTGCTGGCTCACCCTACTTTGAGGGGGTTCCCCTCATTGATGTGCGAGAGCCCCACGAGCACGCAGCGCTGGCTGTTCCGGGTAGCTTCAACCTACCCCTGTCGCTGATTGAGGCCGCTTCCACCGATCCGGCTCTAGGGTCGGCTATTGACACGATCCTGCCCAGTCACCAGGGGCGCTATGCCCTCTACTGTGCGGCGGGGGTGCGCTCGCTCAAGGCGCTGAAGCTGCTTACCGATGCTGGTTTCAGTGATCTCTACAGCGTGGAAGGTGGCATTGACTCCTGGCTGACAAGCCAGGGGTAGGGCTTCTGAGCGGGTGGTTTAAAGCCCTGCCGCCGCTGAATGTGTGTATGCCTGATGCTTAATTAGCGAAGATTTTTATTCGGTATTTATTGTGCGAATTATTGGGTAGACTGGTGCCCATGACACAGCAGGCATCACACACACCTGGGCCCGACGGGCCGCTCACTGACAAGCTCATCAAATTCGGCAAATTCTTCACCAAGTGGGACGAAACCGACGACGGCCGCGCAGCCTTCCTCAAAGGCGGCCGCGCAGGCGACGTTTTCTACCGCAACCGCTGGAGCCATGACAAGGTCGTCCGCTCCACCCACGGCGTCAACTGCACCGGCTCATGCTCCTGGCAGGTCTTCGTCAAAGACGGCGTAATCACCTGGGAAGCCCAGGCCACCGACTACCCCACCGTCGGCCCCGACCGCCCCGAATACGAACCGCGCGGCTGCCCCCGCGGCGCGGCTTTCTCCTGGTACACCTACTCACCGACCCGCGTGAAATACCCCTACATCCGCGGTGTGCTGCTTGAAATGTACCGCGAAGCCCGCGCCCGCCTGGGCGACCCCGTCGAAGCCTGGGCCTCGATCGTCTCTGACCCCGAAAAACGATCCCGCTACCTGAGCGCCCGCGGTAAGGGCGGCCTGGTGCGCGGCTCCTGGGCCGAAGCTCTCGAAATGGTGGTCGCCGCGCAGATTCACACCATCAAGACCTACGGGCCCGACCGCAACATCGGCTTCTCACCCATTCCGGCTAAGTCCATGGTCTCCCACGCCTCAGGCGCTCGCTACATTGAGCTCATCGGCGGCGTGATGACCTCCTTCTACGACTGGTACGCCGACCTGCCGGTTGCCTCACCCCAGGTCTTCGGTGACCAGACGGACGTGCGCGAGTCAGGTGACTGGTGGGACGCCACCTACCTGATGATGTGGGGCTCCAACATCCCGGTGACCCGCACCCCCGATGCCCACTGGATGGCAGAGGTGCGCTACCGCGGTACCAAGGTCGTCTCGGTTTCCCCCGACTATGCCGATAACACCAAGTTCGCCGACGAGTGGCTCCCGGCCCAGGCAGGCACCGACGCTGCCCTGGCCATGGCTATGGGTCACGTAATTCTCAAGGAGAACTTCGTTGACCGCCGCGTTGAGTTCTTCGAGAACTACGTGAGCACCTATACCGACTTCCCCTTCCTGGTCACCCTTGAGGCCCGCGAGGACGGGGTGACGGTGCCGGCTAAGTTCCTCACCGCCGCCAACCTCACCGAGCACGCCCAGGTGCCCGATGCGTCCTTCAAGACCGCCCTGCTCAACCGCGAAACCGGTGAGGTTGTGGTACCCAACGGTTCACTGGGTTACCGCTACAACGCAGAGGACGAAGGCAAGTGGAACCTGGACTTACAGGGGGTCAAACCCGCCCTGTCCATCCTTGATCTGCCGACCGGCGCCGAGCGCGCCGTCGAGATCCAGATGCCCGCCTTCGACGAGCCCTCGGGCCGCGGCAAGATTATTACCCGTGGCGTACCCACCATCACCGTCGAGGGCAAGACTGTCACCACCGTCTTTGACCTTATGCTGGCTCAGTACGGCATTGGCCGCCCCGGTCTACCCGGTACCTGGGCCACCGGGTTTGAGGACGCCGACACCCAGTACACCCCGGCCTGGCAGGAAGCCATTACCTCCGTACCCGCCGATGCTGTGATTCGCACCGCCCGCGAATTCGCCCAGAACTCCATCGATTCGGGTGGCCGCACCATGATTATCATGGGTGCCGGTATCTGCCAGTGGTACCACGGTGACACCACCTACCGCGCGATTCTAGCCCTGCTCATGATGTGCGGCGCTGAAGGCCGCAACGGCGGCGGCTGGGCCCACTACGTCGGCCAGGAAAAGGCTCGCCCCATCACCGGCTGGTCCCACATGGCCAACGCCCTGGACTGGATTCGCCCGCCGCGCACCCAGGCCGGCACCGCCTTCTGGTACATGCACACCGACCAGTTCCGCTCCGACGGCCGTACCACCGACTCTCTGCAGTCACCCCTAGCCAAGGGGGATTTGCGCGGGGTTCACACCGCGGGCGTCCTAGCCCGCTCCGTGCGCATGGGCTGGATGCCCTTCTACCCCCAGTTCCCCGAAAACTCCCTGGATTTGGCGGACGCCGGTGCCGCAGCGGTTGCCGCTGGCACCGCCGAGTCCCCGGCAGACTACGTTGCCCAGCGCCTGAACTCGGGCGACCTGGACTTCTCGGTGGAGGACGTCGATAACCCGGTCAACTGGCCCCGCACCCTGGTGCTGTGGCGCAACAACCTGCTGGGCTCGTCCGCCAAGGGCGAGGAATACTTCCTCAAGCACCTGCTCGGCACCCACAACTCGGTCATGGGTAAGGACGCCGAGGATTTCAAGCCTGCCGAGGTTAAATGGGCCCAGAGCGCGCCCGAGGGCAAGCTGGACCTGCTGGTGACCACCGACTACCGCATGACCTCATCCACCCTGCTGTCGGACATCGTCTTCCCCGCCGCTACCTGGTACGAGAAGCACGATATCTCTTCCACCGATATGCACCCCTACATCCACGCCTTCTCCCCGGCCATTACCCCGCCCTGGGAGACCAAGACCGACCACCAGGTCTTCAAGGAACTGGCCTATCTGTTCTCCAAGTGGGCAGCCAAGCACCTGGGCAAGCGCAGCGACCTGGTATCCGTGCCCCTGCAGCACGATACCCCCGGCCAGCTGGCCCAGCCCGGCGGCCATGCGCCTGACTGGAAGAACCAGGGAATTGCCGGTATCCCGGGCAAGAATATGCCCATCTTTACCGTGGTGGAGCGTGACTACCCGGCTATCTACGACATGTACACCTCGGTCGGCCCCCTGCTCTCCAAGCTGGGCACCACCACCAAGTTTGTGACCGTGGACGTCAACGAGCAGCTAGCCCAGCTGGCTGAGGAACACGGCGTCATGGGTAGCGGTAAGGGCGCTGGCCTGCCGGCTCTCGACACCGATATTAAACTGGCCGACACCATCCTGGCGCTTTCGGGTACCTCCAACGGCCCCGTGGCCCTCAAGGGCTTCAAGGCTCTGGAAAAGCGGGTGGGCAAAAAGATGCACCACCTGGCCGAGGGCAACGAAGAAAAGCGTATTACCTTCCGCGATACCCAGGACCGGCCCTGCCCCGTCTTTACCTCACCGGAATGGTCAGGTTCTGAGACCGGCGGACGCCGCTACGCCCCCTTCACCCTCAACATCGAGCAGCTCAAGCCCTTCCACACCCTCACCGGTCGTATGCACTTCTTCCTCGACCACGACTGGATGAGTGAGATGGGCGAGCAGCTGCCGGTCTACCGCCCGCCGCTGGATATGCACAACCTCTTCGGTGAACCTGAAATTGGTGAGACCGGTGACCTGTCGGTAGCTGTACGTTACGTGACGGTGCACAACAAGTGGGCTATCCACTCCTCCTACCACGACAACCTCTACATGCAGACCCTCTCCCGCGGTGGCACCCATGCCTGGATGAGCCCTCAGGACGCTGCCAAGATCGGGGTCAAGGACCATGACTGGATCGAGTGTGAGAACGCCAACGGCGTCTTCGTGGGCCGCGCGGTGGTCTCCCACCGTATGCCCGAAGGTGTGGTCTACGTGCACCACGCCCAGGAGCGCCTGGTCAACATTCCCAAGTCAGAGGTGTCGGGCAAGCGAGGCGGCATTCACAACTCCGTCACCCGCATCATGGTCAAACCCACCCACCTGATCGGTGGCTACGCCCACCAGGCCTACGCCTTCAACTACCTGGGACCCACCGGTAACCAGCGAGATATCGTTTCAAGAATTCGCCGCCGCAAGCAGGAGGTAACCTACTAATGCGCGTCATGGCACAAGTTTCAATGATCATGGCCCTCGACAAGTGCCTGGGCTGCCACACCTGCTCCGTCACCTGTAAGCAGGCCTGGACCAACCGAGCCGGAACCGAATACGTCTGGTTCAACAACGTCGAAACCCGCCCCGGCCAGGGCTACCCCCGCCGTTACGAGGACCAGGAAAAGTGGAAGGGCGGCTGGGTGCTGAACAAGCGCGGCCGCCTAGAGCTCAAGAGCGGTAACCGCTTCAAGAAGCTCTTTACCCTCTTTGCCTCCCCGGTTCAGCCCGAGCTCTCGGACTACTACGAACCATGGACCTACGACTACGAGAACCTCACCAGCGCGCCCCTGGGCGATGACTTTCCCACCGCGCGTCCCAAATCCCTGATTACCGGTGAAGATACCTCCATCGAGTGGGGCCCCAACTGGGACGACAACCTGGGCGGCGCCCACGAATCCGGCCACCTTGACCCCCTCGTGGAGAAGGTACGCCAGCAGTCAGAAGAGAAGATCAAGTTCGAATTCGAACGCACCTTCATGTTCTACCTGCCCCGCATCTGCGAGCACTGCCTCAACCCCTCCTGCATGGCATCCTGCCCCTCCGGCGCTATCTACAAGCGCGAAGAGGACGGCATCGTGCTGGTCGACCAGAACCAGTGCCGCGGCTGGCGCCAGTGTATCACCGGCTGCCCCTACAAGAAGATCTACTTCAACCACAAGAGCGGCAAAGCCGAAAAATGTACTTTCTGCTACCCCCGTATCGAACACGGTATCCCCACCGTCTGCGCCGAAACCTGCGTGGGCCGCATGCGCTACATTGGCATCTTCCTCTACGACGCTGACCGCGTCACCGAAGCTGCCTCTGTGCCCGATGAAAAGCAGCTCTACCAGGCACAGCTTGACATCATGCTCGACCCCTTCGACCCCGAGGTGATTCGCGAGGCAACCAAGCAGGGCATTCCCGACTCCTGGATTACCGCAGCCCAGAAGTCCCCGGTCTACAAGCTGGCCAAGGAATGGAAGATCGCCCTTCCCCTGCACCCCGAATACCGCACCATGCCCATGGTCTGGTACGTACCGCCGCTCTCACCCATCATCGACCTGCTCAAGGAACAGGGCCACGACGCAGAGTCCCAGGCCAACCTCTTCGGAGCCATCGACTCCCTGCGTATCCCCGTCGAATACCTTGCCGAGCTCTTCACCGCAGGTGACACCACCATCGTGGTCAATGTGCTCAAAAAGCTAGCCGCCATGCGCGCCTACATGCGAGACATCACCCTCGGCGGCGTCGGCAACGAAGAGATTGCCCACGAAGTCGGTATGACCGGTGCAGAAATGTACGAGATGTACCGCCTCATGGCCATCTCCAAGTACGAAGAACGCTACGTCATTCCTCCCGCCCATCTGGAAGACGCCCACAACCTCGAAGAAATCGGCTGCTCCCTCGACACCGACGGCGGCCCCGGCATGCTCTACGATGGAGCCTTCACCGACCCCGGCGATCGCCCCGTGCCTGTCTCCGCAGGTTCCTACGCTAACGCCGCCCGCGCCGACGGCAAGGTCGATATCTTCATGTGGGACGGCAAAACCCGCCCCGACTCCCTCTTCCCCGATACTTCCGGAAGCAAGAAGGTCTAGCCGTGGCAGGATTCTTCTCCAAACTCCTCAAACGCAACGCGGCGGAGGTGGAACCACCCACCCCGCCCTCGGGCGACCCCTTCGACATGGACTGGGGGAGCGGGCACCCCACCGACGCCGTGGTCTACCAGCTCACCAGCGTCCTCATGCGCTACCCCAGCGAAGAAACCCGCGCCCTGCTGCCCGAACTCACCGCGCTTGCCCAAGAAACCGGCAATGACTACTTAATGCGCGGTGTAGCCCGCATCAAGACCTGGTACGAGGCAACCGAGCTCGACGCCATGCAGGCTGAATATGTGCAGGAATACGACCTGTCGCGTCGCCACGCCTTCCACCTGTCCTACTGGACCGAGGGGGACACCCGCCGCCGCGGCAAGGCCCTGGCCCGTTTCAAGCAGATGTACCGCGACTCCGGCATGGTCACCACCCTGCACGGGGAACTGCCGGACTACCTGCCCATGGTTCTTGAATTCACCGCCCTGGTGGACGCCCGTGCCGGGCGGGCAGCGCTTCAGGCCTACCGGCCCTCCCTGGAACTTCTTCGCCTGGCCCTGCGCGATGACAACCTGCCTTACTACGAGCTGATTGAGGCGGTCTGCCAGACCCTGCCCGGAGTTTCCCCAGAAACCCAGGCGGACGTGCAAAAACTGGTCACCGCAGGCCCGCCCGCAGAAGCTGTCGGCCTGGCCCTGGCCCCCGGCGACCCCCGCCTGCTACCCCTTTTGCTGCCCCACGAACAGACACCCGGCGCCACCATCGGTGCCGACCATAAGAACGGAGCCACCCTGTGACCGGCACAGTTAACGCCCTCGACTTCTTCCTCTGGGGCATCTTCCCCTACATCACCCTCGCCATCGTCATCGGCGGAACCCTCTGGCGCTACAAGACCGATCAGTTCGGCTGGACCACCCGATCTTCCCAGATGTACGAGTCCAAGCTGCTGCGGATTGCCTCCCCCATGTTCCACTACGGCATCCTGGTCGTGCTCGTGGGCCACATCGTGGGTCTGGTAATCCCCAAGTCCTGGACTGACGCGGTTGGCATCTCCGAGCACTTCTACCACATCAACGCCCTGGTGCTGGGCTCCATTGCAGCGGTCGCCACCCTCATCGGCCTCTTCGCCATGATTTACCGCCGCCGCACCTCCGCCACCGTCTTCCGCGCCACCACCTGGAACGACAAGATGATGTACGTGGCCCTCACCAGCGCCATTGTCCTCGGCTCGGTAGCAACCCTCTTCAACGCTATGGAAATTGAAGGGCACCACAACTACCGTGAAACCGTCTCAGTCTGGTTCCGCTCCCTCTTCTACTTCCAGCCCAACGTCGAGGCCATGGCCAGCGCTACTACCTCCTTCCACATCCACGTCATTGTGGCCATGATCCTCTTCTGTCTCTGGCCCTTCACCCGCCTGGTGCACGCCTTCACCGCACCCCTGCACTACATCTTCCGGCCCTACATCGTCTACCGCTCGCGGGGCAAGCGTAACCACGCCCGCGGCTGGTCGCCGGTAGGCACCGCAGACTCCGTGAATAAGGACGCCCGCACGGTCGAGCGCCAGCACCACCACCACTAAGGAAAACACCATGTCTACTACGGCTGTTGCTGCGAAAGATCCGCAGCTTGCTGGCCAGTTCAAGTACGTCATTATGGCGGCCCTGGCCTCCATGATTGGCTTCTGGGGCTGGACCATGATTGGCCCCCTGGCCAAGTACTACACCGAAACCTACGGCCTGACCGAGGGACAGCGCTCCCTACTCATTGCTACCCCGGTAATCGTTGGGTCCCTGGCCCGTATTCCGGTGGGTGCACTGACCGACCGCTTCGGTGGGCGCATTATGTTCACCATCATGCTGACCCTTACCGGGTCCATGGTGCTCGTTACCGGCCTGGTGGGGCAGATGGGTAACTTCTCCCTGCTCCTGCTGGCAGCCTTCTTCCTGGGTATTGGCGGTTCTATCTTCGCGGTGGGCATCCCCTTCGCCGCGGCCTGGTTTGAACCCCACCGCAAGGGCCTAGCCACCGGTATTTTCGGCATGGGTATGGTCGGTACCGCCTGCGCTGCCTTCTTTAACCCCCGTATGCTGGCTGCCTTCGGCTACTTTCCCACCCACGTCATTATGAGCTGCGTCGCCCTGACCTACGCCGTCATTGTCTGGCTCTTCATCCGTGACTCACCCGTTATGAAGGCCCGCACCCCCGAGCCTGTTCTGCCCAAGATTCTGGCGGTGTCCAAGAAACTGGTGACCTGGCAGCTCTGCTTCATCTACGCTGTGGTCTTCGGCGCCTTCGTGGCTTTCTCCAACTTCCTGTCAACCTACATGCAGAACATCTACGGCTATGAGGCCGTTGCTGGTGGTACCTTCGCCGCCATGTTCGCAGCCTGCGCCGTGCTGGCCCGCCCCTTCGGCGGTGTCGCAGCCGATAAGTTCGGCGGCAAGCTCACCACCCTCATCGTTTTTGTTGCTATGACCGTGCTGGCTGTCTGCATCGCCTTCGAGCCCGAGAGTACCGCTGTGAACACCCTGCTTCACGTGGTCATGGCCCTCTTCGTGGGGTTCGGTACCGGCACCATTTACGGCTGGCTGGGCAAGGTCGTTCGCCCGCAGGACACCGGCACCGTATCGGGCCTGGTCTCAGCAGCCGGTGGTCTGGGCGGCTACTTCCCGCCCCTGATTATGGGCGCTGCCTACACCGCTTTCGGCAACTACTTCTGGGGCGTTCTGGCCCTTGGCGCGACCTGCGTCATCTCCATTGCGGTTTCCCTCTGGATGGCCTCAGATAAGAAGCCTGCCCGCGCCGCTTAAGCCCAGTTTGGCTCTCTCTGTTCAGGGAGATATCCGGACGCCTGCGCCCCGCTTTCCTGCCTTTGGGCAGGGGCGGGGCGCGGTTGCGTCCGCCCCGTACAATCGACTTTTCCACCCCAAAAGTCCCTCATGTGGTGCTTTGGGTGTAAGGTATGGCACAATAAGGGTTGTTACAACTAAAACGCCGTTACAACTGGTGCGGGAGAGACCGTACATGCTCGAGGTTGAGGGACCACGGGCACCGGCGCCGAAGGAGCAAACCCTCCCCGGGAAACTCTCAGGCACATGTACCGCTCAGTTAGGCAACTCTGGAGAGGGGCGTCAAACCCCCACCGAAGGGGCAAAATTCGCGCCCGCTACCAAGCGTGATGGGTAGCTGCGAACCAAAACTCTCAGGTTTTAACAGAGCGGGGAGGGCACCACCACAGGGCACCCCTGTGGGCAGGTTTACCCTCTACCCCTGGAGAGTCACCATGTCATTCATCGACCGCCACCTTGGCCCCCGCTCAAACGACCAAGAAACCATGCTCTCGGTGCTGGGCTACGACAGCCTCGGCGCCCTTATCAACGAGGTCATCCCTTCCAATATTCGCCTAGAGGGCGACCTCAACCTGCCCGCCCCCCTGACCGAGCTTGAGGCCCAGAACAAGATTGCCTCCTACGCCGCCCAGAACCAGGTCAAGCACCAGATGATCGGTGCAGGCTACTACGACGCCATCACCCCGGCCGTTATCCGCCGCAACATCCTCGAAAACCCGGGCTGGTACACCTCCTACACCCCCTACCAGCCCGAAATCTCCCAGGGCCGTCTCGAAGCTCTACTGAACTTCCAGAACACCGTCATGGAGCTGACCGGCCTGCCCATCGCCAATGCCTCCCTGCTCGATGAGGCAACCGCCGTCGCCGAGGCAGCCGTCATGATGCACCGCGCCAACCGCAAGGTTAAGAACGGCTTTTTCGCTCTCGACGCCCGCGCCCTGCCCCAGACCCTCTCGGTCGTCCGCGGCCGCGCCGAAGCTCTGGGCATTCCCTTTGTAATCACCGACTTCGCTGACGGCCTGCCCGAAGGTGACCTCTACGGCGTCATTATCTCCAACCCCGGCCACGACGGCGAAGTCCGCGACATCGAGCCGCTCATCAAGGCTGCCAAGGACCGCGGCGCCCTGGTCACTGTCATTGCCGACCTGCTGGCCCATACCCTGCTGACCGCCCCCGGCCACCAGGGTGCCGACATCGCTGTTGGCTCCTCCCAGCGCTTTGGCCTGCCCTTCTGGTATGGCGGCCCCCACGCAGCCTTCATGGCCGTCTCTAAGGGCATGGAACGCAACCTGCCCGGCCGTCTGGTCGGTGTCTCCAAGGACGCCTTCGGCAAGCCCGCCTACCGCCTGGCCCTGCAGACCCGCGAGCAGCACATCCGCCGCGAAAAGGCCACCTCTAATATCTGTACCGCCCAGGCCCTGCTAGCTATCGCTGCCGGTGCTTATGCGGTCTACCACGGCCCCGAGGGCCTGCGCGCCATCGCCAACAGCCTGCACGACAAGGCCTCCCGCATCGCTGCTGCCGGTACCGCAGCCGGCCTGAAGCTGGTCCACGACACCTTCTTCGACACCGTCGCCTTTGAAGCTGAAGGACGCGCCGACGAGCTGGTCGCCAAGGCCCTGGACGCCGGTATCAACGTCCGTAAAATCTCAGCAGATCGTATCTCCATCTCCGTGGGCGAGTCCCACACCGATGAGGTCCTGGAAGCCCTGGCAGCTGCCCTGGGCGGGGAACTGGGGGAGACCGACGCCTACGAGCTGCCCGAAGCCCTGCTGCGGACCGACGACTACATGACCCACCCGGTCTTCCACCTCTACCGCTCTGAGACCTCCATGATGCGCTACCTGCGCTCCCTCTCAGACAAGGACCTGGCCCTGGACCGCACCATGATCCCCCTGGGCTCTTGCACCATGAAGCTGAACGCAGCAGCCGAGATGGAACCCATCTCCTGGCCCAAGTTCGCCTCTATCCACCCCAACGTGCCTGCCGACCAGGCTGCCGGCTGGAAGACCCTGATTGACGAGCTCTCTGCCTGGCTAGTTGAAATCACCGGCTACGACGCTATCTCCCTGCAGCCCAACTCGGGTGCGTCCGGCGAGTACGCTGGCCTGCGTGCTATCCGTGCCTACCACGAGGCTAACGGCGATACCCAGCGCACCGTCGTCCTGATTCCCATGAGCGCCCACGGCACCAACGCTGCCTCTGCCGCCCTGGCGGGTCTGGCCGTTGCCGGTGTGGCAACCGCTCCCGACGGCTCTATCGACGTTGAAGACCTCAAGGCCAAGATTGAAAAGTACGGTGATACCATCGCCGGCATCATGATTACCTACCCCTCCACCCACGGTGTCTTTGAGGAGCAGGTCGTTGAGGTCTGCCAGCTGGTGCATGACGCCGGTGGCCAGGTTTACGTAGACGGCGCCAACCTCAACGCCCAGATGGGCCTGGCCCAGCCCGGCAAGTTCGGTGGCGACGTCTCCCACCTGAACCTGCACAAGACCTTCGCCATCCCCCACGGTGGTGGCGGCCCCGGCGTCGGCCCCGTCGCTGTTGGCGCCCACCTGGAGAAGTACCTGCCCGGCAACGGTTATGAGGCGGACGCCGACGGCCAGCTGGCAGATGCGCCCCTGCCCATCTCCCAGGCCATGTTTGGTTCAGCCGGCGTGCTGCCCATCTCCTGGATGTACATCGCCATGACCGGTGCCGAGGGCCTGCGCGCTTCCTCGGAGACCGCCATCCTCTCGGCCAACTACATCGCCAAGAAGCTGGGCTCTCTCTACCCCGTGCTGTATGCGGGTGAAACCGGCCTGGTGGCCCACGAGTGCATCCTGGATCTGCGCGAACTGACCGCCGCGTCCGGCATCACTGCCGAGGACGTCTGCAAGCGCCTCATGGACTACGGCTTCCACGCCCCCACCCTGGCCTTCCCCGTGCCCGGCACCCTCATGGTTGAGCCCACCGAGTCAGAGTCCCTGGCTGAGCTGGACCGCTTCATCGAGGCAATGACCAACATCCACGATGAAATCCAGGAAGTTATCGACGGCAAGGTCAGCGCCGAGGAATCCGTACTCCGCAACGCCCCGCACACCGCCGAGGTCGTCACCGCCGACGAGTGGACCCGCCCCTACCCCCGTTCGCAGGCCGCCTACCCCGTGCACGAGCTGCGCCTGAACAAGTACTTCACCCCCGTTGGCCGTATCGACGGTGCCGGCGGCGACCGTAACTTTGTCTGCGAATGCCCGCCCATGGAAGCCTTCGACATCGAAGTCCACAGCGCTTAAGGCTAGAAAGGTTTACCCCTATGTCACCCCAGAAAACTGCCCTCTACCAGGTCCACGTTGACCTGGGTGCCGCCTTCACCGACTTTGGCGGCTGGGATATGCCCCTCAAGTACACCAACGACGTTGAAGAGCACAAGGCCGTGCGCTCAGCTGCCGGTCTCTTCGACCTCTCCCACATGGGCGAATTCCGCGTTACCGGCCCCGACGCCGGCGCCTTCCTGGACTACGCCCTGCTCTCCAACATGTCGATTCTCAAGGTGGGCAAGGCCAAGTACTCCCTGCTTCTGGCTGAGGATGGCGGCGTCATCGACGACCTGATTACCTACCGCCTGGGTGAGGAAGAGTTCCTGGTCATTCCCAACGCCGCTAACGTGGCAGTCGACTACGAGGCTATGAGTGCCCGTACCGAGGGCTTTGACGTGACCCTGACCAACGAAACCGATGCCACCTCCCTGGTTGCGGTTCAGGGCCCTGCCTCAGAGGCTATCCTGCTCGATATGGACCCCTCCGACGCCGAGACCATCACCTCCATGGGCTACTACGCCGCTGCCCCCATCCGCTTCGGCGATATTGAGGCCTTGCTGGCTCGAACCGGCTACACCGGTGAGGACGGCTTCGAAATCTATGTCGCTAACGAGGACGCCGCTAAGCTCTGGGCCCTGGCGGCCGAGCGCGGTGAGAAGCACGGGGCTATTCCCGCAGGCCTCGCGGCTCGCGACTCCCTGCGCCTTGAAGCCGGCATGCCTCTCTACGGCCACGAACTGGGCCGCGACATTACCCCCTTCGAGTCGGGAATGGGCAAGCTGGTCGAGATTGCCCTGACCAAGAAGTCCGCCAACTTCGTGGGTAAGGACGCCCTGGTCCAGCTCTCTGAGCAGACCCCGGCTCGTTCCCTGGTCGGCCTTAAGGCCCAGGGCAAGCGCCCCGGCCGGGCGGGCTCCAAGCTGGTAGACGAGAATGGCACCGAAATCGGTGAGATTACTTCGGGTATTCCTTCACCTACCCTGGGCTACCCCGTTGCCATGGCTCTACTGGCCACCGAGCACGCTACATCAGGTGCGACCGTCAACGTCGATATCCGTGGTAAGGTTGCTCCCTTCGATATCGTCGAGCTGCCCTTCTACAAGCGCGAGAAGTAAGCCGCTCAGCGCGCCCCTATTTTAGAACCCTGTGCTACTGCCACCCCGTCACAACCGGCCTTGGGCCGGTTGGTAGCACAGGGTTCTTTCTGACCTAGGCCCCCTTGACACCCCGAAGGAATATCACCTATGGACCTCAACGACGCCCCCGACTACCTTTCTGATCCACCCCATTCAGAAGCGCAGACCAAAGCAGAAGCCCTGGACTATGACATCTCTGTCTTCGAGATGTTCTCCATCGGTATTGGCCCCTCCAGCTCCCACACCGTGGGCCCGATGCGAGCCACCAACCGGTTCATCGCCGAGCTGATTGACGCAGGCTCACTCAACGACGTCACCCGGGTCCACATCGACCTCTACGGATCTCTGGCCGCTACCGGCTCCGGGCACGGCACTATGAGCGCAGCCATTAAGGGGCTGGCCGGCTTCGTGCCCGAAACCATCGATATCGCCGCGGCCGAGGCCCTCATGGACCGCAACCAGGTAGACGGCACCCTGCCCCTGGCAGGCTACCCCTCAGCTGCCTTTGAGTCCGGCGCCCCCGGCCCCGAGGCAACCAAGGTGGGCGGGCCCGTCCTGACCTACAAGGAAGCCGATATCACCCTGCGTCCGCTCACGGTGCTGCCCCGCCACACTAACGGCATTAAGGTCACCGCCTACGCGGGGGAGAGCGTGCTGCTGGAGCGCACCTACTTCTCTATCGGTGGCGGCTTTATTGTTGAAGAACACGAAGAATCATCAGGCTCCACCGGGCTCTCCAAGGCGCCCTACCCCTTTGGATCGGGTGAAGAGCTGCTGGACATGGCCAACAGCGCGGGGCTTTCCATCGCCCAGCTCAAGATGGAAAACGAGAAGACCGAGCGGAGCGAGAGTGAAGTGCGCGCCGGAATCCTGCATATTCGGCAGGTCATGAAGGAATGTATTGGCTCCTCCCTGGAACGCATGGGCTACCTGCCCGGCCCCCTCAAGGTGCGCTGCCGAGCTGGCCAGTGGCACCGCGACCTACTGGCTGAAGACCCCAAGAAGTCCCCCGAGTTCGCTATTGACTGGGTTAATCTGATTGCTCTGGCCGTCAACGAAGAAAATGCCTTTGGCGGGCGGATCGTCACCGCCCCCACCAACGGGGCGTCCGGCATTATCCCGGCCGTGCTGCACTACGCCCTCAACTATGTGCCCTCGGTGCGTCACCGCGGTCAAAAGGTCATTGATGATGCTGTCGTCGACTTCTTCTTAGCGGCTGCCTCCATCGGTGCCCTCTACAAGAAGCGGGCCTCAATCTCTGGCGCTGAAGTGGGCTGCCAGGGCGAGGTTGGCACCGCCTCCTCTATGGCGGCAGCCGGTCTTGCCCAGGTCATGGGCGGTACCAACGAGCAGGTAGAAAACGCCGCCGAAATTGCCATGGAGCACAACCTCGGCCTGACCTGCGACCCCGTCGGTGGCCTGGTGCAGATTCCCTGTATTGAGCGCAACGCTATGGCGGCCTCCAACGCCGTTACCGCCGCCAAGATGGCCCTGCGCGGGGACGGCCAGCACCGGGTCTCCCTGGACCAGGTCATCGAAACCATGCGCCAGACCGGCGAAGATATGTCGCACCGCTACAAGGAAACCTCCATGGGCGGCCTGGCCGTCAACGTGGTGGAGTGCTAGCCGGAGTTTGCAAAAGTCGCAGAGATTGGGTATAGACAGCGCAAATGTTTTGCTGTAGCATGAATATTTGCGCTTCCCTAATCTTCTGTGCCTTCATATAGCGGTGGGCAGGTTGTAACAGGTTTTAAGTACGCCCCAGTACCCCGAACATCAATCTAGCCACTATCCCAGCACGGCACAGGTGCTATAACAGGCTAGTTTGCCTCTTCAACGGGTCCTTGAGTGTACCGCCCCTGGTGGGGGAGCGGGTACGAACAGACATGTCTGTGGAAGGATCCAATCTTGGTCGCCTCGAGCACCTCTAATACTGAAGCCGCTAACGGCGTAGGTTCGCAGCGCCGAATCTCATTCGCAAAAATTGCTGAGCCCCTGCAGGTTCCCAACCTGCTCGCGCTCCAGCTCGACAGCTTTGATCAGCTCGTCGGTAACGAACGCTGGGCAGCTAAAGCAGCTGTAGCAGCAGAAACCGGCGATACCTCCGTCAGTCAGACCTCAGGTCTTGCCGACATCTTCGAAGAAATCTCCCCGATCGAAGACTTCCAGGGCACCATGTCCCTGTCCTTCTCCGATCCCGAATTCGCTGACCCCAAGTACACCATGGAAGAGTGCAAGGATCGCGACGCGACCTACGCAGCTCCCCTGTACGTCAAGGCCGAATTCATGAACAACAACACGGGCGAAATCAAGCAGCAGACCGTGTTCATGGGTGACTTCCCCCTGATGACCGAATCCGGCACCTTCGTGATCAACGGCTCCGAGCGCGTCGTTGTTTCCCAGCTGGTTCGTTCACCCGGCGCCTACTTCGAAAAGACCGCCGACCGCACCTCCGATAAGGATATCTACACCGCGAAGATTATCCCTTCCCGCGGTGCCTGGTTCGAACTCGAAATCGACAAGCGCGACCAGGTTGGCGTCCGTCTGGACCGCCGCCGCAAGCAGTCCGTCACCACCCTGCTCAAGGCCCTGGGCTGGAGCGAAGCCAAGATTCTGGCTGAATTCGGTGAATTCGACTCCATCCGCGCCACCCTCGAGAAGGACACCGTCCAGACTCGCGAAGAGGCCCTGCTTGATATCTACCGCAAGCTGCGCCCGGGCGAACCCCCCACGGTTGACGCTGCCCAGAACCTGCTGGACAACATGTACTTCACCCCCCGCCGCTACGACCTGGCAAAGGTCGGCCGCTACAAGGTGAACCGCAAGCTCGGCATCGACACCCCCGTCAACGACCCCTCAGCATCAGTGCTGTCCCAGGACGACATCGCAGCCATGATTCGTTACCTGGTCACCCTGCACGCAGGTGGCACCAGCATCAAGGGCATCCGCGACGGCCAGGAAGTCGACATCCGCGTTGACGTTGACGACATCGACCACTTCGGCAACCGCCGCATCCGCGCCGTGGGCGAACTGATCGAGAACCAGATCCGCACCGGTCTGTCCCGCATGGAGCGCGTCGTTCGCGAGCGTATGACCACCCAGGACGTCGAGGCCATCACCCCTCAGACCCTAATCAACATCCGCCCCGTGGTTGCCTCCATCAAGGAATTCTTCGGCACCTCCCAGCTCTCCCAGTTCATGGACCAGAACAACCCGCTGGCAGGTCTGACTCACAAGCGTCGTCTCTCCGCTCTGGGCCCCGGTGGTCTCTCCCGTGACCGCGCAGGCATGGAAGTGCGAGACGTGCACCCCTCCCACTACGGCCGTATGTGCCCCATCGAAACCCCTGAAGGCCCCAACATCGGTCTGATTGGCTCGCTGGCAACCTACGCCCGCATCAACCCCTTCGGTTTCATCGAGACCCCCTACCGTATCGTCAAGAACGGTCAGGTCACCGACGAGGTCAAGTACCTCACCGCCGATGACGAAAAGGGCAACACCATCGCTCAGGCTAACGCGCCCTTGAACGCAGACATGACCTTCGCCGAAGAGCAGGTCCTCTGCCGTGCGGGCGACGGTTCTGGCGAAGCTGTGCTGGTAGACGCCTCTGAGATTGAGTTCATGGACGTCTCCCCCCGCCAGATGGTGTCTGTGGCAACCGCCCTGATTCCCTACCTGGAACACGACGACGCTAACCGAGCACTGATGGGTGCTAACATGCAGCGTCAGGCTGTGCCTCTGCTCGAATCAGAGGCACCTGTCGTTGGTACCGGTATGGAACGCTACGCAGCTCTTGACTCCGGTGACTCCGTCGTTGCTAAGAAGGCCGGTGTGGTCTCTGAGGTCTCCGCTGACCTGGTAGTCGTTCGTAACGACGATGGCACCACCACCTCCTACCCCATCCTCAAGTTCCAGCGCTCCAACCCCGGTAACTGCTACAACCACCGCGTTGTTGTTAAGGTGGGCGACCGCGTTGAAGAGCGCAGCCTGATTGCTGACGGCCCCTCAACCGACAAGGGCGAACTGGCACTCGGTAAGAACCTACTCGTGGCCTACATGTCATGGGAAGGCTTCAACTTCGAGGACGGCATCATCCTGTCCCAGCGCATGATCTCCGACGACGTGCTCACCTCAATCCACATTGAAGAGCACGAAATCGATGCCCGCGACACCAAGCTGGGTGCCGAAGAGATCACCCGCGACATCCCCAACGTCTCCGAAGAGGTGCTCTCAGCCCTCGACGAGCGCGGCATCATCCACATCGGTGCCGAGGTTGAGGCCGGCGACATCCTGGTCGGTAAGGTCACCCCCAAGGGCGAAACCGAACTGACCCCCGAAGAGCGCCTGCTGCGCGCCATCTTCGGTGAGAAGTCCCGCGAAGTCCGTGACACCTCACTCAAGGTTCCCCACGGCGAGTCCGGTACCGTTATCGGCGTCCGTATCTTCGACCGCGAAACCGACGACGAAGACCTGCCCAGCGGCGTCAACCAGCTGGTCCGCGTCTACGTTGCCCAGAAGCGCAAGATCACCGTCGGCGATAAGCTGGCAGGCCGCCACGGTAACAAGGGTGTTATTACCAAGATCCTCCCCATCGAGGACATGCCCTTCATGGAAGACGGCACCCCCGTCGACATCATCCTCAACCCGCTGGGCGTTCCCGGTCGTATGAACATCGGTCAGGTACTCGAAGTTCACACCGGCTGGCTGGCCAAGCAGGGCTGGAAGATCGAGGGCAACCCCGCCTGGCTCGACAAGCTCCACAACTTCCCCAAGGAAACCGGCCCCACCAACGTCGCAACCCCCGTGTTCGACGGTGCCGGTGAAGAGGAACTGTTCGAGCTACTGGACCACGCTAACCCCAACCGCGACGGCGACCGCCTGATCAACCGCTCAGGTAAGGCCCGCCTGCTCGATGGCCGCTCCGGCGAGCCCTTCCCCGAGCCGGTATCCGTTGGCTACCAGTACATCCTGAAGCTGCACCACCTTGTCGACGACAAGATCCACGCACGCTCCACTGGCCCCTACTCCATGATCACCCAGCAGCCCCTGGGCGGTAAGGCCCAGTTCGGTGGCCAGCGCTTCGGTGAAATGGAAGTGTGGGCACTGGAAGCATACGGTGCCGCCTACACCCTGCAGGAAATCCTGACCGTCAAGTCTGACGACGTTCACGGCCGCGTGAAGGTCTACGAAGCCATCGTTAAGGGCGAGAACATCCCCGAACCCGGTGTGCCCGAGTCCTTCAAGGTCTTGATCAAGGAAATGCAGTCCCTCTGCCTGAACGTTGAGGTTCTCTCAACCGACGGTAAGACCATCGAAATGCGCGATGTAGAAGACGAAGGCTTCCGAGCAGCAGATGACCTGGGTATTGACCTGTCCCACGCAGAGCCCAGCTCTGTCGAAGAGGTCTAAACCCTCCCATCTGTTCGAACAAGACTTCAAAACACTAGGAAAGAGATAAGGACCAAATGTCCAACGAATCTTCACTTGGTTTGATGCGTATTGGCCTGGCGACCTCCCAGAACATCCTGGACTGGTCGTACGGCGAGGTTAAGAAGCCCGAAACCATCAACTACCGAACCCTGAAGCCCGAGAAGGAAGGCCTCTTCGACGAGCGCATCTTCGGCCCTACCCGCGACTGGGAATGCTACTGCGGTAAGTACAAGCGCGTACGCTTCAAGGGCATCATCTGTGAGCGCTGTGGCGTAGAGGTAACCCGTGCCAAGGTGCGCCGCGAGCGCATGGGCCACATCGAGCTGGCAGCTCCCGTGACCCACATCTGGTACTTCAAGGGCGTACCCTCACGCCTGGGCTACCTGCTTGACCTGGCTCCCAAGGACCTGGAAAAGATCATCTACTTCGCCGCCTACATGATTACCCATGTGGACGAAGAAGCCCGCCACGAGGACCTGCCCAACCTGCAGGCCGCCCACGACCGCGACAAGAAGGTCCTGCAGGACCAGCTTGCAGCCGACATCAACCTGATCGCCCGCGAAACCGAAGAGGAACTCGCCAAGATCGAGGCTGACGGTGGCAAGGCCGCCGAAAAGCGCAAGCTGCGTGACGCAGCCGAGCGCCAGATGGCGTCCGTCCGCAAGAACGCAGAACGCGAAATCGAGCAGCTCGACCGCATCTGGGACCGCTTCAAGAACCTCAAGGTCGCTGACCTTGAAGGCGACGAAGCCCTCTACCGCGGCATGGTCGACAAGTACGGCATGTACTTCGAAGGCTCCATGGGTGCAGAAGCAATCAAGAAGCGTCTTGAGAACTTCGACATGGAAGCTGAAGCAGAAGCCCTCAAGGACATCATCCAGACCGGTAAGGGCCAGAAGAAGACCCGCGCCCTCAAGCGTCTGAAGGTTGTCAACGCCTTCCTGACCACCGACAACTCCCCGCTCGGTATGGTACTGGACTACGTTCCCGTCATCCCGCCGGAACTGCGCCCCATGGTGCAGCTCGACGGTGGCCGCTTCGCGACCTCCGACCTGAACGACCTCTACCGTCGCGTCATCAACCGCAACAACCGCCTCAAGCGTCTGCTGGAACTCGGTGCCCCCGAGATCATCGTCAACAACGAAAAGCGCATGCTGCAGGAAGCTGTTGACTCCCTCTTCGACAACGGCCGTCGCGGTCGCCCTGTCACCGGTCCCGGTAACCGCCCCCTCAAGTCCCTCTCTGACATGCTCAAGGGTAAGCAGGGTCGTTTCCGCCAGAACCTGCTGGGTAAGCGCGTTGACTACTCGGGTCGTTCCGTTATCGTCGGTGGCCCCACCCTGCAGATGCACCAGTGCGGCCTGCCCAAGCAGATGGCTCTGGAGCTCTTCAAGCCCTTCGTCATGAAGCGCCTGGTTGACCTCAACCACGCCCAGAACATCAAGTCTGCTAAGCGCATGGTCGAGCGTTTCCGCCCCCAGGTGTGGGACGTTCTCGAAGAGATCATCACCGAGCACCCCGTGCTGCTGAACCGCGCACCTACCCTGCACCGTCTGGGTATTCAGGCCTTCGAACCCCAGCTGGTCGAAGGTAAGGCTATCCAGCTGCACCCCCTGGTCTGTTCAGCATTCAACGCTGACTTCGACGGTGACCAGATGGCAGTCCACCTGCCCCTGTCACCCGAGGCTCAGGCCGAGGCCCGCATCCTCATGCTGTCCTCCAACAACATCCTGAAGCCCTCAGACGGCCGCCCCGTTGCGGTACCTGACCAGGACATGATCATCGGTCTCTTCCATCTGACCACCGCCCGTGACGGTGAGAAGAACGAAGGCCGCCTGTTCTCGTCCTACGCAGAAGCCATCATGGCTATGGACCGCCACGAGATTGAGCTCTACACCAAGGTCAAGATCGTGCTGGACGACTTCGTACCCTACGAAGGCTGGGAAGCCCCCGAAGGCTACGAGCCCGGTCAGCCCGTCCTGGTAGAAACCACCGTCGGTCAGGTCATCTTCAACGAGACCCTGCCTGCCGACTACCCCTGGTACACCGGTATTGCCGACAAGAAGTCCCTGGGTGCCCTCATCAACGACCTTGCTGAGAAGTACCCCATGCACGTGGTAGCCAAGACCCTTGACGCGCTCAAGAACACCGGCTTCTACTACGCTTCACGCTCAGGTGTGACCGTTGCGGTCTCCGATATCGCAGCGCCCCCCACCAAGCCCGCCATTATGGAAGGCTACGAGGAGCAGGCAGCCAACATCGAATCCCAGTTCGCCATGGGTCTGATCGACGACGTCGAACGCCGTACCGAACTGATCGACATTTGGACCAAGGCAACCGACGAGGTCGCCGAGGCAATGAAGGAAAACCTGGCTGAGAAGAACACCACCATTAACCGCATGGTCACCTCGGGTGCACGTGGTAACTGGATGCAGGTTCGTCAGATTGCAGGTATCCGTGGTCTGGTGTCTAACACCAAGGGTGAGATTATGCCCCGCCCGATTAAGTCTTCCTACCGTGAAGGCCTGTCGGTTCTGGAGTACTTCATCGCAACCCACGGTGCTCGTAAGGGTCTGGCAGATACCGCGCTGCGTACCGCAAACTCCGGTTACCTGACCCGTCGTCTGGTCGACGTTTCTCAGGATGTCATCGTGCGCGAGCACGACTGTGGCACCCGCCGCGGTCTGACCCTGCCCCTGATTGAGAAGGACGCCTCTGGCAAGGTTTCCCTGCACGAGAACGTCGAGTCCTCAATTCACGGCCGCGCTCTTGCTGTTGACGTTGTGGCTGAAGACGGTACCGTTCTGGCTGCTGCTGGCGCTGACGTCTCAGATATCGTCATTGACGATCTGTTCAAGGCCGGTATCGAAGAGGTTCGCGTCCGCTCCGTCCTGACCTGTGAGTCAGCAGTTGGTGTTTGTGCCCTCTGCTACGGCCGTTCCATGGCTTCAGGTAACCTGGTCGACATTGGTGAGGCCGTCGGTATTATCGCGGCTCAGTCCATTGGTGAGCCCGGTACCCAGCTGACCATGCGTACCTTCCACACCGGTGGTGTCGCATCGGCTGACGATATTACCCAGGGTCTGCCCCGTATTCAGGAACTCTTTGAGGCCCGCACCCCCAAGGGTGTTGCCCCGATTTCTGAGGTCACCGGTCGCGTCACCATCGAGGACACCGACAAGTCCCTGAAGGTTGTTGTCACCCCCGATAACGGCGATGACCCGGTAGCCTACCCCGTGCTGCGTCGTGCCCGCCTGGAAGTTGCTGAAGGTGACCACATCACCGTCGGTACCCAGCTGGTCGCCGGTGCTGTTGACCCCAAGGAGATCCTGCGTATCCGCGGTCCCCGTGAGGCTCAGAAGCACCTGGTGGACGAGGTCCAGGGCGTGTACCGCTCCCAGGGTGTAGGCATCCACGATAAGCACGTTGAGGTTATCGTTCGCCAGATGCTGCGTCGTATCACCGTCATCGACTCCGGTGAGACCAACCTGCTCCCCGGTGAGCTGGTTGAGAACATCGCCTTCCAGAACGCCAACCGTGCGGCTCTGGCTGAGGGGAAGCGCCCTGCCTCAGGTCGCCCCGAGATGATGGGTATTACCAAGGCGTCACTGGCTACCGAGTCCTGGCTGTCTGCCGCCTCCTTCCAGGAAACCACCCGCGTCCTTACTCAGGCTGCGATGGAAGGTAAGGAAGACCCGCTGGTCGGCCTCAAGGAAAACGTCATCATCGGTAAGCTCATCCCCGCCGGTACTGGCCTTGCCATGTACAACGACATCGAGGTTGAGCCCACCGACGAGGCTCGCGAGGCTCTGTTTGCTCAGACCGCAACTCCCTACAATGATTTCAGCTACGCCGAGACCAACGAGGGTGCTATCAGCCCCGAGTTCCAGGCTATTCCGCTGGATGACTACGAGTTCGGTAAGTAAACCGTCCGCCGTTAGCCCGGTATAGGTAAGGCCCTTCCCCGCACTTCTGCGGGGGAGGGCCTTGCTTGTAGGGGTATGTTTAGTCTGCGCGAGGGAACAGGTGGACGGAAGGGCGCCTATTTGCGGGGAAATCTTAGGTGAGCTGGTTGCCCTGTGCTGCCAGGAGCCTTTCGAAGTGAGTAAGGAGTTCTGCCCTGTCTGGGCTCAGGCCGGTGATGAGTTCAAAGGCATCGGCTGCCTGTCCCACTGCCATGAGCCCGCCGGGTAGTACCCGGCAGCCTATAGAACGGGCTTTCTGTATCAGCGGTGTGTTTTGCGGTAGGTAGATGACGTCGAAGACCCAGAGCTGTGAGTGCAGGTAGTCCAGGGGTAGGGGAGCGCCGGGGTGATGGTGCATGCCGATGGGGGTGGCGTTGACCAGGCCGGTAGAGGCAGCAAGAACAGCAGCTAGCTCATCCTCAGTGACGGCGCGGACGGTTGCGCCCGGGTAGAGCTCGGCCAGCTGCTGGGCTTTGGCTATAGCCCTTTGAGTATCGAGGTCAAATAGATTGAGCGTTCTAGTTCCTAAGCTGAGGAGGGCAGCTGCGGTGGCAGAACCCGCACCACCCACACCCAGCTGGGTGACCACCCTCAGATCACCGGGGGTAGGCTCAAGGTCCTGACTTAGAGCCGAGGCAAAACCACTGATATCGGTGTTATAGCCCAGGAGCCTGCCTTCTTTCGCTACCACCGTATTGACAGCCCCCAGGCGGGCGGCGGCGTCCGACACCTCATCGAGGTGCTCAAGTACCGCTTGCTTGTAGGGGAAGGTGATGTTGAAAGCGTTAAAGCCAAAGTCAAACCCCCAGTGCAGCAGATCTCCCACGGGCAGTACACCCGCTGCTCGCGCCCCGGGGCCCAGAGCATCAAGATCAACGGGGCGGTAGAGATAGCGCACACCTGCCCGGTCTGCTGCGAACTCGTGCAGGGGCGGAGTAAGAGAGGCCGTGATACCGCTACCTAGCAGGCCGACCAGGTAAGACTCGTTGGGGGTGCTCACTCGTGCTGTCCTTTTCGTGGGGTTAAAGTTCTTCCGTTCTACCACGAATCGCGGGGCAAGCCCAGCTAGCTGGAAGAGGCCCCGGTCGGTAGGCTTAGGGGAGCACACACGGGCGGGTATAAACCCGCCTATCTTTTCGCACATCTTGAGGGTTGAATGAAACTATCACGACATGTAGGGGTCAAACTTGGCGTCTTTGGGGCTGCCCTGTCTTTAGCCGCCGGGGCCTATCTGATCCCGTCCCAGGCCGACGTTGAGCTGACACCGGCGGGCGTCAATGCCCAGAATCTGGCCCAGTTGGTGAACTCCACCCAGCCTACCGCTGATAACCCCTACCTGGTCGGGGCGGGCGTAGCCGACATTACCGGTGAGGTCGCCGAGGTGGCCTTCGTGGGCTACGGTACTGACACCCAGAAGGGGTCTGGAATTCACTCCCGCCAGTACGCCCGTGCCTTTGTGGTCATTGACCCTGCCACCGGTTCCCGCAACCTGATTGTGGTACTCGATGCTCTGAGCGCCTGGAATAGCATTCGCGCTGAACTGGTGAACCGTATTCAGGCCGAACTCGGCCCCGAGTTCACCGAAGCGAACATCATGATTACGGCCTCCCACAGCCACGCCACCCCCGGCGGCGTGAGCAAGGACGTGCTCTACAACCTGGCAACCCTGGGCTTCAACGAACCCACCTTCAATAACCAGGTCAACGGGTCTATGCAGGCTATCCGCGAGGCCCTGGCCGACCTGGCCCCCGGCAACGTGACGGTCTCCAGCAGTCAGCTCACCGGTGTGGGCGTCAATCGATCGGCGGTGGCCCTGGAACAAGACCCGGCTAACCTCACCGACGAACTCATCAACGGGGTAGACCCCACCAGCACCACCTTCCGTTTTGAGCACGACGGGGTGACCCGCGCCGTCCTGAACTGGTTCGCTATTCACCCCACTTCTCTGACCAACCAGAACACCCTGGTCTCTTCAGATAACAAGGGCTATGCCCAGTACCTGCTCGAAACCGTAGACCACGGGGTCAACCTGAACGCGGGGGCTGAAGATGATGCCTTCATCGCGGCCTTTGCCAACAGCAACACCGGTGACGTCTCGCCCAACACCATGCTGCAGCCGGGTATGGGCCCCACCAACGACATGTTCACCAACCTTGAGATTCAGGGAACCAAGCAGGCGGACGCCGTCCGCACCCAGCTAGCAAGCGCAGGTACTCCAGTGGGGCAGGGCCTGGATTCCCGCATCACCTACGTGGACTTCTCCAAGGTGCAGGTGGACGCCCGGTGGACGGGCACCGGCTACGCGGGCTCTACCTGTAATGCCTCGCTGGGTGCCCCCTTTGCCGCCGGTAGCGTGGAGGATGGCCCCGGCGCAGCCGGCTTCAATGAGGGAGTTAACGCCAATAAGGTCTGGAGCGACTTCAACTGGCTGGCCTACAGCTCATCTGCCAGCTTGAGCGCCTGCCAGTACCCCAAGGCTAACCTGCTGGCCGTCCACGAGAAGGTGCAGCAGAAGCTGCCGGTGCAGGTCATGCGCTTCGGTAACTACTACCTGCTGGGTATGCCCGGCGAGCACAACGGTGCGGTCGGTGTGCAGTACCGCCAGGATATGGCGGCTCTGTTGGGAGTCGATGAGTCACAGATTATCGTGCAGGGCTACACCAACGCCTACAGCCACTATGTGACGACTCCGCAGGAATACGTTTCGCAGCAGTACGAGGGTGGGGCCACCGTATTCGGTATCAATACCATGGGGGCCTTCCGCCAGACCCTCAACACCGTTGCAACTTCCCTGCGCGATGGCACCGAGCTGCCCCTGGGCGATAAGCCCACTGTACGCACCCCCATGAAGAGCGCTGTGGGTAAGGTCTGGTACGACCTGCCCGGCGCTGGCCACTACTACGGTAAGGTGCTCACCCAGCCCGCCAACACGGCCCGGGGTGCAACCGTCAGCGCCCTCTTTGTGGGTGCCCACCCCAACAACGACCAGCAGCTGAACTCCAGCTACCTTGAAGTTCAGCGTCTAGAGGGTAACCAGTGGGTGACCGTAGCCGGTGATAACGACCCGGCTACCCGCTTCCGCTGGAAGCGGCACCTGGCGGCCCAGTCCCGCGTGACCATCGAATGGAAGATTCCTGCCGATGCGGTTCCCGGCACCTACCGGATTCTCTACCACGGGGATTCCAAGAACGGGGTCGGCACCATCACCCCCTTCACCGGGGCAACCCAGAACTTCACCGTCAGCTAGGCAGGCAGGTTCCTTCAGGATGCGGACGCCGGCACCCCCTTTCCCCTGGCAGGGGAGGGGAGCGCTGGCGTCCTTGCTCTTTTAAAAGCCTTAAGTGCCAGACATCACCCCGATTAAAGAGCTTAAAGCTGCCCCCAGAGCACACAGGGGGTAGATTAAGCCTTTCTAACCAGCTAGAGTAGTACCTGGAGTACTTAGCAGTAGTATCTACTGCCCGCACAGACACGTTCTGAGCAGTACATAAGAACCAATGGCAGAATGGACACCGTCCTTTGGCCTTGTTCGCCCGGGCATCTAGCCCGAACAGCGATCTTGAGGCCTAAATGCCATTTTTTGTTGTGTCTGGGCTCCTGCTAAGTCATAAAGATTTTCTTTTGCGCTTATCCTAAGTGACAGAAGGCAAGTAAACCGGTAGCCCCTAACGGGGCCGCCGATACCAAACGGAGAACAAGTGCCTACAATTCAGCAGTTGGTCCGTAAGGGCCGTGCACCCAAGGTCGTAAAGACCAAGGCGCCCGCACTTAAGGGCAACCCCATGAAGCGTGGCGTATGCACCCGTGTATACACCACCACCCCGAAGAAGCCGAACTCAGCACTGCGTAAGGTCGCACGTGTTAAGCTCAACGGCGGCGTCGAGGTTACCGCATACATCCCCGGTGAGGGCCACAACCTTCAGGAACACTCCATCGTGCTCGTTCGCGGTGGTCGTGTGAAGGACCTCCCCGGTGTTCGTTACAAGATTGTACGTGGCGCACTGGATACCCAGGGCGTTAAGGGCCGCGGTCAGGCTCGTTCACGCTACGGCGCAAAGAAGGAGAAGAAGTAATGCCTCGTAAGGGTCCCGCTCCTAAGCGTCCCCTCGTAAACGATCCTGTTTACGGCTCACCGCTGGTTACCCAGCTCATCAACAAGGTTCTGCTGGACGGCAAGAAGTCAACCGCTGAGCGCATCGTTTACGGTGCCCTCGAAGGCGTTGCCCAGAAGACCGGTGCAGACCCCGTAGTAACCCTCAAGAAGGCAATGGACAACGTCAAGCCTTCACTCGAGGTTCGCTCACGCCGCGTTGGCGGCGCGACCTACCAGGTCCCCGTCGAAGTTCGTGCAGGCCGCGCAACCGCTCTGGCCCTGCGCTGGCTCGTTGGCTTCTCAAAGCTCCGCCGCGAGAAGACCATGACCGAGCGTCTCATGAACGAGATCCTGGATGCATCCAACGGTCTCGGTGCCGCTGTGAAGCGTCGCGAAGACACTCACAAGATGGCCGAGTCCAACAAGGCCTTCGCACACTACCGCTGGTAATTTCTTCGTAGCCTGCCGTTATTACATACGTACATAGCGGCAGGCTTTCGGAGTTTCTCACAAGGGAGAACAAAGTGGCACTAGACGTGCTTACCGACCTGAATAAGGTCCGCAACATCGGTATTATGGCGCACATTGACGCCGGTAAGACCACCACCACCGAACGCATCCTCTTCTACACCGGTATCAACCACAAGATCGGTGAAACCCACGACGGTGCGTCCACCATGGACTGGATGGCTCAGGAACAGGAACGCGGTATTACCATTACCTCCGCGGCAACCACCTGCTTCTGGAAGAACAACCAGATCAACATCATCGACACCCCCGGCCACGTTGACTTCACCGTTGAAGTTGAGCGTTCACTGCGCGTCCTCGACGGCGCTGTTGCAGTGTTCGACGGCAAGGAAGGCGTTGAGCCCCAGTCTGAAACCGTTTGGCGCCAGGCTGACAAGTACGAAGTTCCCCGCATCTGCTTCGTCAACAAGATGGACAAGCTGGGTGCAGACTTCTACTTCACCGTAGACACCATCGTCAAGCGCCTCGGCGCTAAGCCCCTCGTTATGCAGCTGCCCATCGGCGCTGAAAACGACTTCATCGGCGTCGTTGACCTGCTCACCATGCAGGCCTACGTCTGGCCCGGCGATGCCAAGGGTGACGTTACCATGGGTGCTTCCTACGAAATCCAGGAAATCCCCGCTGACCTGCAGGAAAAGGCAGAACAGTACCGTGCCGAGCTCGTTGAAAACGTAGCAGAAGCCTCTGAAGACCTCATGGAAAAGTACCTCGAAGAGGGCGAACTGACCATCGAGGAAATCAAGGCAGGCGTTCGCGCCCTGACCGTTGCTAACGAAGCCTACCCCGTCTTCTGTGGCTCAGCATTCAAGAACCGCGGTGTTCAGCCCATGCTCGACGCAGTTCTCGACTACCTGCCCTCACCGCTGGACGTCCCCGCGATGATCGGCCACCTGCCCTCTGATGAAGAGGTTGAGGTAACCCGTAAGCCCTCAGCTGACGAGCCCTTCGCAGCTCTGGCCTTCAAGGTTGCAGCACACCCCTTCTACGGTCAGCTGACCTACATCCGCGTTTACTCCGGTAAGGCAGAACAGGGCCAGCAGGTTCTGAATGCCACCAAGGGTAAGAAGGAACGTATCGGTAAGCTCTTCCAGATGCACTCCAACAAGGAGAACCCTGTTGAAGAGATCCAGGCAGGTCACATCTACGCAGCAATCGGTCTGAAGGACACCACCACCGGTGACACCCTCTGCGACACTGCTAACCCCGTAGTTCTGGAATCCATGACCTTCCCCGCCCCCGTGATCTTCGTGGCCATCGAGCCCAAGACCAAGGGCGACCAGGAGAAGATGTCAACCGCTATCCAGAAGCTGTCTGCTGAAGACCCCACCTTCACCGTTTCACTCAACGAAGAAACCGGCCAGACCGAAATCGGCGGCATGGGCGAGCTCCACCTCGACATCATCGTTGACCGTATGAAGCGCGAATTCAAGGTTGAGGCTAACGTTGGTAAGCCCCAGGTTGCTTACCGCGAAACCATCACCAAGAAGGTCGAGAAGGTCGACTACACCCACAAGAAGCAGACCGGTGGTTCCGGTCAGTTCGCGAAGGTTCAGGTCTCCTTCGAACCCATCGCCCTCGATGCTGAAGAGCTCTACGAGTTCGACAACGTCGTCACCGGTGGTCGTGTTCCCCGCGAATACATCCCCTCCGTTGACGCCGGTATCCAGGACGCAATGCAGCTCGGTATCCTCGCTGGCTACCCCGTTGTTGGTGTCAAGGCAACCCTGATCGACGGTGCTTACCACGATGTTGACTCGTCTGAAATGGCCTTCAAGATCGCTGGTTCAATGGTCTTCAAGGAAGGCGCACGTCGCGCTGCTCCCGTCCTGCTGGAGCCCCTGATGGCTGTTGAAGTACGTACCCCCGAGGACTACATGGGCGACGTTATCGGTGACCTGAACTCACGTCGTGGTCAGATTCAGTCCATGGAAGATGCAGCAGGCGTCAAGATCGTTCACGCTCTTGTACCGCTGTCAGAAATGTTCGGTTACATCGGTGACCTCCGTTCAAAGACCCAGGGTCGTGCAGTCTTCTCCATGGAGTTCGACAGCTACGCCGAGGTTCCCAAGAACGTCGCTGATGAAATCATCCAGAAGAGCCGCGGCGAGTAATTCTCACCCGGGTGCGGCTCACCCCGTGTGAGCCGCACCGCTTTTCAAAAAAACCTTGTAATTGAACCCGTCTTCGGGTTTCGCCCCACCGGCCTTATCCGCTATTGTGGTAGCTAGACCGCCTTTTACGGCGGAGTGCGCCGGTGTGAAACCCGAGTGCAGGTTCTCAAATCTTCTCTATAGGAGGAATACTCTTGGCTAAGGCTAAGTTCGAGCGCTCCAAGCCTCACGTAAACGTCGGTACCATCGGTCACGTTGACCACGGTAAGACCACCCTGACCGCTGCAATCTCCAAGGTTCTGGCTGACAAGTACCCTGACCTGAACGAGCAGCGCGACTTCGGTATGATCGACTCCGCTCCTGAAGAGCGCCAGCGCGGTATTACCATCAACATTGCTCACATCGAGTACCAGACCGAGAAGCGTCACTACGCACACGTTGACGCCCCCGGTCACGCTGACTACGTCAAGAACATGATCACCGGTGCTGCTCAGATGGACGGCGCAATCCTCGTTGTTGCTGCCACCGACGGCCCCATGGCTCAGACCCGCGAGCACGTTCTGCTGGCTCGCCAGGTTGGCGTTCCCACCCTGCTCGTTGCTCTGAACAAGTCAGACATGGTTGAGGACGAGGAACTGCTCGACCTCGTTGAAATGGAAGTTCGCGAACTGCTCTCCTCACAGGAGTTCGACGGTGACAACGCTCCCGTTGTTCGCGTTTCCGCTCTGAAGGCTCTCGAAGGTGACCCCGAGTGGGTTGCTAAGGTTGAAGAGCTCATGGACGAGGTTGACAACTACATTCCGGACCCCGTTCGTGAGAAGGACAAGCCCTTCCTCATGCCCATCGAAGACGTCTTCACCATCACCGGTCGCGGTACCGTTGTTACCGGTCGCGCCGAGCGCGGTACCCTGAAGATCAACTCCGAAGTTGAGATCGTTGGTATCCGCCCCATCCAGAAGACCACCGTTACAGGTATCGAGATGTTCCACAAGCAGCTCGACGAAGCATGGGCAGGCGAGAACTGTGGTCTGCTGCTTCGCGGTCTGAAGCGCGACGACGTAGAGCGTGGCCAGGTTGTTGTTGAGCCCGGCTCAATCACCCCCCACACCCAGTTCGAGGCTAACGTCTACATCCTTTCCAAGGATGAAGGCGGCCGCCACAACCCCTTCTACTCGAACTACCGCCCCCAGTTCTACTTCCGCACCACCGACGTTACCGGTGTTATCACCCTTCCCGAGGGCACCGAAATGGTTATGCCCGGCGACAACACTGAGATGACCGTTGAGCTCATCCAGGAAATCGCAATGGAAGAGGGCCTCGGCTTCGCAATCCGCGAAGGTGGCCGCACCGTTGGTTCAGGTCGCGTTACCAAGATCATCAAGTAAGTTCCTTACTTCCCGATCTGAACTCCTGCTAGCGTCCAGCTAGCGGAGGGCGATAGAGGGCTGGCCCCCGCAGAGCAATCTGCGGGGGCCAGCCCCTTTTTTTTGTTTCTTGATGAGCCCCTGATAAGCAGCGTGTCTATTGATGCTTAGCCCAGGGGATAACCGGAGTCTCACGATTGCCCTGGCTCTGAGGCTGGACCTGGTTCTGAGGCTGGCTCTGGCTCTGGGCTTGAGGCTGCATTGCAGGTTCTTCTGCCCGAGCAAGGAGCCGCCAGATAACGAGCCCCATGAGAACAAAGCCCAGGAAGAGGAGCGACCAGGCATTTAAACCGTCTAAGACATAGAGCACCTGGTAGGTCAGCAGTAGAGCCGTGAGGGGAGGAGCCAACTTTTTCCCTACCATGGCGGAGGCCCCGAGAAGCGTGCCGGTGGCAGCAAGCAGCAAAATCGTATCGTAGGGGGCTAGATAGGGATAGTTGAAAGGGAGAATGAGCAGGCTATAGAAGACCTGGGCGCTAAAGGCTAACCAGAAAAGACGGGCAGGGCGATTGCTCAGACGCGGGACGCCAGCAGGCTGGGCACGCATCCATATCGGTAGCACATCAGGGCGGCCTACCATGGCCAAAAGTGCACAGCTGAGGGTAAGGGCCTGGAAGAAGTAGAACACCCCGTTATCCATATCGTGATAGAGCAGGGTCTTCAGGAGCAGGCTATTGAGCCCTAGAAGCAGGATTGCGGGCCGGGCGGCAGGGGAGACCAGCAGGAACCAGGCTAGGGTAAAAAGCAGAACAAGAAGCAGCGAGAGCGGCAAACTTTCATCGGCGAAGTATGGATAGACCCCGGTGAAGTGAGCGATAATCAGACCGGTGAGTGACATGGCCCGGTTGTGCTGGTAGCCCCACCGTCCTAGCGGGTCAGCAGGGCGTACACGCAGAGGCACACGACCCGGAACAGGAGGACGGGCAGCTTGTGCTGCTGGCAGCAGAGCCGCTCCCAGGGTAGTAATTACTAGAATACTTGCCGTAATCCACGTCAAAACAGCGACGGTGCTGAGGCTTGTGAGCCCCCATAGCAGGGTGGCCAGGCCCACGGTGAGGGCAACCGAGATAAGGGCTGACTGGGCAGCAAGGACGCCCTGGGTGCGGGGTGCTCGCAGCCAGATGAGAGCAAGCACTAGGAGTATGAGGGAGCCAAGAGCCGTGGCGGGGTTCCAGTCTGCATCTATAAGGAATAGGCCCACGGCGGCAGAGACCCAGCTCAAGACGAGGCCCACCATGTATTCCATCGGGCTTTGAGACGGAGTTCTACGAGATAGCAAGAGTATGGAGCAGGCGGCCAGGAGAGCAGTAATGCTCAGGAAGACCAGTAGCCGGGTGCGACCGGTGAAGGAAGAAAAGCTCATCAGGACGACAGCGGCGCCCACCAGGTAAATCCTAAAGGTAACCAGGGCATGAGAACGCGCTGGGGAACTCAGCAGGGGGAAGGCAGCAAGGATGCCCGCCGCCGCGACTGCCAGGGCAAGGAGAATGTACTTAGCCGGTAGGGGGCCTGCGCACAGCATGATGAGAGCCAGGGGTACAACCACATAGAACGTGGTCAAAAGCCCTACCGGTTCAAGGCCGCCAGGCGAGCGTAGCTGGGCTGGGGCGTCCTTACTGTAGGGGGAAATGAGGGGATCCGCAGCCCTGCCCTGTATTGTGCGGGTAGCCAGAGCTCTGCTCAGGGTGAGAAGGGCAGCGCAGAGGGTCAGCCCGGTATAGACCCCGAGCCCAAGGCTATGAATGCCGTACCCTATCGGTTCGGTATGAGCCATGAAGGTCAACGATACTGAGGGGCGCATCGTAATAGCTGCCGTTGTTCCGAGAAGGCCCGTGAGGAGAGCAAAAAAGGGCAAGGTCTGGGAGACAGGAAGACGCCTGTGGGGTGCAACAGGTTTTGTTGCCCGGGAACGTAGGAGAAGCTCGGCTAGGAGGTAGCTAGTGGACGCTCCTGCCGCCAGAAGGACTAGCCCCAGGTAACGGGGGCTACCTGCTACGAACCCTAGAGCAAGAACCGCGACAGCAGTGAGCGTGAGCGTGGCGAACTGAGCCCAGCGGACGGGGCGCAAGCAGGTAGCGTTGCTGCCGTCGATTTCTTGAGCGATGCCGCTCGCTGCTGGCAGGCAGAAAGCCCCAAGCAGGATCAGGGTAACCGCTAGGGGAACCGGTGGTAGAACGAAAAATCCTACCCACGCCAGAGCTAAGGCACCTAGGGGAAGATACTGACTGAGCCGGGTGCGGTAGGCCAAAAGGCCGAGGGAACCGCAGGTGGCGAGGCTGAGGAGGCCCAGGAACACCGTGCTCGAAAGATTCTCCTGCGTGAAAGAAACCAGCGGTGGTGCGGGAGCGGTATCAATAAAGGTGGGAACTGCCTGCATCTGGTCTATGAGCCATGCGAGGGCAGACGCAAGGAAAGGCTGGGCGAGTGCCCATGTAACCCAAGCATCGACGTCCGTCCGCCAGGGTAGGGGAGGGCGGGCCCAAGCCAGTACAAGCGCACTTGCCACCAGGAAAAGGGCAATAGGAATAGAGAAAGGGAACGAAATGACGCTGCGCTCATGAAGCCACAGGGCTAGGGCAGCTACTGCTAGCAAGGAATAGATACGGGCCTGGAAGTAGTAGAGCCAGGTGGGCGGCTGCCTGAGCTGGGCTCCCGCATAAAGGGTCGCCAAGGCCGCAATGATGCTGATTTCCCAGGGCGCCAGGCTGGTGTAGAAAAGGGCAGCGCCTACAGTTGCCGGAACGAAAACACGAGAAGCATCGAGAAAACCCGCGGCAAGTTGAGTAGGCATGCGGTCCTGGAAAGCCCGCAGCCAGAGAGTAAGGGCGGTTGCAAGGACGAGGAGAGCAACGAAATACCAGATCAGCGCGACTTGCAGGTTCTTTGACATGGCCAGGACGTCAGAGACCAAAAAGGCTAGGGCCAGGTAGCTCATCACCCGGGCCTGCATCAGGGCTAGGGCGCCGCAGGCGGCAAGGGTGCCGATGCAGGAAACCAGTAGCCAGAGTAGGGGCCCTGACTCCGGCCAGATGAGGGTGTAGAAAGCGAACCCGCACAGGGGGATAAGAGCTAGGGCCGTACCGGTAAAGGCGTAGGACGCCAGTCGCAGCTTGGGAACCCAGCGAAAGGTGCCCAGCCCCGCTGTATAGAAGAGAGCGGCAAGAGCAGACAGCAAAAAGGCCTGTTGCGGCGCTGTGGCTAGAGAGGTGGCCAGCAGCCCGGCGGCGCTGATAATCAGAAGACTGCCCAGGTATAGACCGATATTGAGCAGGATATTCTCTGTAGAGCGTCGGTGAGATTGGGGCCGGAAATCTGGGTGTGTGCTCATAGTTTTATCCTAGTGAGGGCGCGCACTATTGCTCGGTATATGACAGGCTTCTTCTCTCTTCTATGCAGTGCGCGGACGCCCGTGATTGAGTAGAAGAGGAAAGGAAATGCGGGCTGAATGTGGGGCTGGGCACTTCACACAGAAAAACCTTGCGGGGAAGCCTGGACTCTGGCAAGATGGATAACGTTGTTCAAGCGCTTACCGCGTGAAAGTAGCCCTGATTCCTTCTCGAATCGGGTGAAGGTAAGCCCAAATATGACCCAATCGATCAGTTCGAGGGAAAAGTGCGCTCCTTTTTGCCCTAGCAAAAAAGCGACACGCCCGAGTTCGGGGGTCGGTGCCTCGGTAGGGTGAGGAACCCGGCAGATGTCGGATTCAGCCTACGCAGAGGTGGCGCGAAAGAGACGAAGAATCATCTCTTTACCTCAAGCGCCAGATAAAAGGAGCAACCGCTCCGTTACAGGGAAGTAGACAAGAAAGAGAGTCCGACAGATGGCGGGACAGAAAATCCGCATCCGTCTGAAGTCATACGACCACGAGGTCATTGATTCTTCAGCTCGGAAAATCGTTGAGACAGTTACGCGTGCAGGCGCGACGGTAGTAGGCCCCGTGCCGCTGCCCACCGAAAAGAACGTTTACTGTGTTATCCGTTCGCCTCACAAGTACAAGGACAGCCGCGAGCACTTCGAAATGCGCACGCACAAGCGTCTGATCGACGTCGTTGATCCGACCCCCAAGGCTGTTGATGCCCTCATGCGTCTTGACCTTCCGGCAGACGTAAACATCGAAATCAAGCTGTAGAGGATCGCATCTAAATGACTAACAAGTTCGAGCGCCAGGTTAAGGGCCTGCTGGGCACCAAGCTTGGCATGACCCAGGTCTGGGACGAAAACGGCAAGTTCGTGCCCGTTACTGTCGTCAAGGCCGATTCCAACGTTATTACCCAGCTGCGCAACGCTGAGACCGATGGCTACGAAGCTATCCAGATCGGTTTCGGTGCAATCGAAGCTCGCAAGGTAACCAAGCCCCTCGCCGGTCACTTCGAGAAGGCAGGCGTAACTCCTCGCCGTCACCTCGTTGAACTGCGTACCTCAGACGCCGCTGAATACTCACTCGGTCAGGAACTGACCGTTGAGCTCTTCGAAGCTGGCCAGAAGGTCGACGTAGTTGGCAAGACCAAGGGTAAGGGCTTCGCCGGTGTTATGAAGCGTCACGGCTTCGCAGGTGTAGGTGCATCACACGGTGCCCACAAGAACCACCGTAAGCCCGGCTCAATCGGTGGCGCATCATACCCCGCACGCGTTTTCAAGGGTATGCGCATGGCAGGCCGTATGGGCGCTGCACGCCACACCACCATGAACCTCACTATTCAGGGTGTAGACGCCGAAAACAACGTTCTTCTGATCAAGGGTGCTATCCCCGGTCCTAAGGGCGGCGTTGTTCTGGTTCGCACTGCTGTGAAGGGAGCCTAATAAACCATGGCTGTCAAGACCGTAAAGGTAGACCTGCCCGCTGACATCTTCGACGCTCAGGCCTCTATTCCCCTGCTTCACCAGGTAGTAGTAGCCCAGCTCGCAGCAGCACGCCAGGGTACCCACAAGACCAAGAACCGCGGCGAAGTTTCCGGCGCAGGTCGTAAGCCTTTCAAGCAGAAGGGCACCGGCCGCGCACGTCAGGGCTCAATCCGTGCACCCCACATGACCGGTGGTGGCATCGTACACGGCCCGACCCCGCGTAGCTACGCACAGCGTACCCCCAAGAAGATGATTGCAGCTGCACTGCGCGGCGCTCTCTCAGATCGCGCTCGTCACGACCGCGTTCACGTTGTTGAAGCTCTGGTAGAAGGCACCAAGCCCTCCACCAAGGCAGCTAAGGCAGCAATCGCAGAGATCACCAGCCGCAAGAACGCACTGGTTGTCATCGACCGCAAGGACGACCTGGTAGCACTGTCAGCACGCAACCTTGAGAACGTTCACGTCATCTACGCAGATCAGCTGAACACCTACGATGTTCTGATCTCAGACGACGTCATCTTCACCAAGGATGCCTACGACGTATTCGTCGCAGTTGCTTCCAAGGCTAAGAAAGAGGCTGCTAAGTAATGTCTGTTACCACCTCAACTTTCAAGGATCCCCGCGACGTGATCATCGCTCCCGTCGTGTCGGAAAAGAGCTACGGTCAGCTCGACGAAGGTAAGTACACCTTCCTCGTAGACCCCCGCTCCAACAAGCTGGAAATCAAGCAGGCCATCGAGACCATCTTCGATGTCAAGGTTGCTTCCATCAACACCGCTAACCGTCAGGGCAAGCGCAAGCGCACCCGCTTCGGTTGGGGTGCTCGTAAGAACACCAAGCGTGCGATTGTAACCCTCAAGGAAGGTTCAATCGACCTCTTCGGCGGTCCGGCTGCATAAGCACCGGAGACCACTTTAGCGAAGGAAAGAAATATCTAAATGGGTATTCGTAAGCACAAGCCGACGACCCCGGGTCGCCGCGGCTCGAGCGTCTCAGATTTCGCAGAAATCACTCGCTCAACCCCGGAAAAGTCCCTGGTTCGTCCGCTCCCCAAGAAGGGCGGCCGTAACAATACCGGTCGCATCACTACCCGTCACAAGGGTGGTGGCCACAAGCGCCAGTACCGTCTGATCGACTTCCGTCGTCACGACAAGGACGGCGTCGACGCACGCGTTGCACACATCGAGTACGATCCCAACCGTACCGCCCGCATCGCTCTGCTCCACTACGTTGATGGCACCAAGCGTTACATCATCGCCCCCAACAAGCTCGCTCAGGGCGACATCGTAGAGTCAGGTCCCTCTGCCGACATCAAGCCCGGCAACAACCTGCCCCTGCGCAACATCCCCGTTGGTACCGTGATTCACGCTGTTGAGCTCCGCCCCGGTGGCGGCGCCAAGATGGGCCGCTCTGCTGGCGCATCCATCCAGCTGGTCGCTAAGGAAGGCAAGTACGCCCAGTTGCGTCTGCCCTCCGGCGAAATCCGCAACGTGGACGTCCGCTGCCGCGCAACCGTCGGTTCCGTCGGTAACGCTGAGCAGTCCAACATCAACTGGGGTAAGGCCGGCCGTAACCGCTGGAAGGGCATCCGCCCGACCGTCCGCGGTGTCGTCATGAACCCCGTTGACCACCCCCACGGTGGTGGTGAAGGTAAGACCTCAGGTGGCCGTCACCCGGTTAACCCCAACGGTAAGCCCGAGGGTCGTACCCGTCGCCCCAACAAGGAAAGCGACAAGCTCATTGTTCGTCGCCGTCGTACTGGCAAGAAGCGCTAAGGAGCCTGAAACATGCCTCGTAGTTTGAAGAAGGGCCCTTTCGTTGATCAGCACCTTTTCGTAAAGGTTGCAGCTCAGAACGAGAAGGGCACCAAGAACGTTATCAAGACTTGGTCCCGCCGCTCGATGATTATCCCCGACATGCTCGGTCACACCATCGCAGTGCACGACGGACGCAAGCACGTACCCGTGTTCATCACTGAGTCCATGGTTGGTCACAAGCTCGGCGAGTTTGCGCCCACCCGTACTTTCCGTGGCCACGTTAAGGACGACCGCAAGGGTAAGCGTCGCTAAGCTACGGTTCACCCCGTACCTTAGAAACGTTTTCCTTTCGGCAATAGACGAAAGAGAGATAGGCAATGGAAGCCAAGGCAACTGCGTCTTACGTACGCGTTACGCCTATGAAGGCACGCCGCGTCATCAACCTTATCCGTGGTAAGCAGGCGGAAGAGGCTCTGGCGATTCTGAAGTTCGCTCCTCAGGGCGCTTCAGAACCGGTATACAAGATCGTTGCATCAGCTGTTGCAAACGCTCGCCAGAAGGCTGCCCAGCAGGGCGTCCCCTTCAAGGAAGAAGAGCTGTTCATCAGCGAAGCATACGCGAACGAAGGTCCCACCATGAAGCGATTCCAGCCTCGTGCCCAGGGCCGTGCGTTCCGCATCAACAAGCGCACCAGCCACATCACCGTGGTAGTCGCTACCCCGGAGAAGGAGGAGGGCCGCTAAATGGGTCAGAAAATTAACCCCAACGGTTTCCGACTTGGCATCACCACCAACCACGTCTCAAAGTGGTTCGCTGACTCCAACAAGGAAGGCGAACGCTACGCAGACTTCGTTCGTGAAGATGTAAAGATCCGCGAACTCCTGTCCAAGGGCATGGAGCGCGCAGGCATCGCCAAGGTCGAAATCGAGCGTACCCGTGACCGCGTCCGTGTGGACATCCACACCGCACGTCCCGGTATCGTTATCGGCCGCCGCGGCACCGAAGCTGACCGCATCCGCGGTGAGCTCGAGAAGCTGACCGGCAAGCAGATTCAGCTGAACATCCTCGAGGTTGCTAACCCCGATCTGTCAGCTCAGCTGGTTGCACAGGGCATCGCAGAACAGCTCGCTTCACGCGTTGCTTTCCGCCGCGCCATGAAGAAGGCAATCCAGTCCGCACAGCGTGCAGGCGCAAAGGGTATCCGTATCCAGTGCTCCGGCCGTCTGGGTGGCGCTGAAATGTCACGTTCCGAGTTCTACCGCGAAGGCCGTGTGCCCCTGCACACCCTGCGTGCGAACATCGACTACGGCTTCTTCGAAGCAAAGACCACCTTCGGCCGCATCGGCGTCAAGGTTTGGATCTACAAGGGTGACCTCACCGACAACGAGCTTGCTGCACAGCAGGCTGCCGGTAACCGTCGTGGCAACGGCCGCGGTGGCGACCGTCGTCGCGCAGGTGGCCGTGGTCCCCGCCGTGAACGTCGTTCCGACAACGCTTCAGCACCCGCTGAGGCTAAGACTGCAGAAAACGGTGAGGCATAAATGCTAATTCCCCGTCGAGTAAAGTACCGCAAGCAGCATCACCCCAAGCGTTCAGGTATGGCTAAGGGTGGCACCGAGGTAGCGTTCGGCGAGTGGGGCATCCAGGCCCTGACTCCCGCATACGTCACCAACCGCCAGATTGAAGCTGCACGTATTGCAATGACCCGTCACATCAAGCGTGGCGGTAAGGTTTGGATCAACATTTATCCCGACCGTCCGCTGACCAAGAAGCCTGCTGAAACCCGTATGGGTTCCGGTAAGGGTTCACCCGAATGGTGGGTCGCAAACGTCAAGCCCGGTCGAGTCATGTTTGAACTCTCCGGCGTATCCGAAGAAGTGGCTCGTGAAGCTATGCGCCTCGCAATCCACAAGCTCCCGATGAAGGCACGCGTTGTGCGTCGCGAAGGTGGTGAATAGAAATGGCAGTTGGATCAAAGGATCTGAGCATCGACAAGCTGGCAGAGCTCTCCAATGAGAATCTGGTAGAGAAGCTGCGTGAGTCGAAGGAGGAGCTGTTCAACCTCCGTTTCCAGGCAGCCACCGGTCAGCTTGAAAATCCCGGTCGTATCCGCTCGGTCAAGCGCGACATTGCACGTATTTACACCGTGCTGCGTGAACGCGAGCTCGGTATTCGTCCCGCAACCGAAGGTTAAATCACATGAGTGAAGTAAAGACTGAAGAGCGCGGCTACCGCAAGACTCGCCGCGGCTACGTAGTGTCCGACAAGATGGACAAGACCGTAGTCGTTGAGGTCGAGGACCGCGTAAAGCACGCCCTGTACGGCAAGGTTATGCGCCGTAGCTCCAAGATCAAGGCACACGACGAGCAGAACGCTGCTGGTATCGGTGACCTCGTTCTCCTGGCCGAGACTCGTCCCCTGTCAGCCTCCAAACGCTGGCGCATCGTCGAGATCCTCGAAAAGGCTAAGTAAACCCTAGGTTTTCTTAGAAGGACAAGATAAAAGGCTCCTGTTTTCCCCTTAGGGGAAAACAGGAGCCTTTTGCCGTATCAAGGACTTTCTACCTTATTCGTCAAGCCTAGGGGAACAGGCATAGCTGAGCAGACAGGGAAGGCGAGAATCTGAGCCTATGGTTTTGAGGCTGTACTCTTCCTTACCCCTGCCGCTCAAAGTGGAATCTAACAATGGTCTTTCACCTAAAGTTTCGACCAAAGATTCGCTTCCCGTCAGCTTATACAGGGCTTCGCCACGGGTCCACAGGGTCAAGAAGGTGGGAACAAAGCATCCTGCCTCTAGGGCTTGTTTTAAACGAGCCTGGTCTGCCGGGTGAAAATAGCGGATGATCCTGATCGCCTTCTGCTCAAGGAGGGGAGCTACTCTAAGAGATTCGCAATCAATCCCTAGGTTATATTCGCCAGGGCCAAGAAGAACAGCCAGGTAATTAGCTGAATGACTGACTGAGACCGAACAGGTGGGCTGAATTGGCTTACCTGTAGGAGTTGTCTCCCAGCAGATATTTTCTATTCTCTGCCCTGTGTATGAAGCAATCGCCCTTTTAGCCAGCCACCGGTGCAAGAGCCACTGCTGGCCTAGGTGCCGGTGGCTAAACTCCTGAGCCCGTTTGTGTTCTCCTGGCTCTAGTTCTTCCCGATAGAGTGAAGGCGGAATCAAGCCCATAATCCTCTGTGAGTCATAAACCGCCATTTCTAGCTGGTCACTCCTGTGGGCGAATAGGGGTTTTATGGGCACGATGAAGCAAAGACCATGTTCGGACTGAGAATGTTCTGGCAGGCTGAAAGGATTGTTTGCATCTTTGCCTCAGTTTCTGCCAGTTCTAGGTCTGGTTCAGAACCCTGCACGATTCCAGCTCCAGCCCACAGATCAATCGTCGATCCGTAGATATGAGCTGACCGTAGGATCAAGGACCAGCGCCCCTGACCTGCTCCGTCCATCCAGCCCACGAGCCCTGCAAAGTACTGACGGGGTGTTCGTTCAAGACGGGTTATGTGGGGGAGGGCAATGGCAGCGGGAGTACCACCCACAGCTGGGGTGGGGTGTATCTGTAAAGCCAGCTGCAAAGGATTGTAGGCAGCAGGTACCTGGGCACTCATCGGCGTTCCCAGATGATACATAGAATCTGTTTCAGTGATTTCTGGTGGGCAGATAGCTCCAAGACGAACCCCCGGCATGTTCTGGAGCTGCTGGCGGATATGCTCAACCACGAAAGAATGCTCGTAGAGATCTTTGGAGGAATTGAGGAGAACCTGCTGGGCTTCTTTGAGAGTTGAGCAGGTTTGTTTGTGCCGGGATCCAGCCAGCGGGTGAGTGTAAAAATGGTGGTCACGAACATCTGCAACGACTTCGGGGCTAGCGCCTACCCACTGCTGCTGATCTGCGGTTCTTAGGCAGAATGTATCAGCTCGGGGGTTAGCCCGGTGAAGGGCACCGGCTAAATCTATCCCCTGTAGGGGTTGGTTTTCGGCTACCGTATACCGTTTATACCTTCCCAGAACAATTTTGTGCAGTTCACCCTGCTTCAGGATAGTGAGGGCTCTTTCAACAGCTGACAGGTAGTGGCGCTCTTCTGCCTGGTTGAAGGAAATATCTGCTCTTAACCTGGAAGCCGCAGACGCTTGAGGTTCTTCCCCTGGGCTAAAAAGTGTGCCCTTACCTACCAAGCCCGCGGGATCTTGAGCTTGAGGCTTGGGGGCTGCAAGCAGGTAGGCGGGTTCTTGGGGGTTGAAGGGGATGATTCCACAGACCACTTTGTCTTTGGCAGGTTTTCCCTCGCTGGAGGTAAGGGCCTGCCGGATAAATTTTCTAGCCTGAGCGGATCGTACCGGATCTTGGCAAATAGTTGAGCTTCTTACTCGATAGAGTTTTTGCTGGGTGATGAAATCAAAAGTCGCTGTATGGTTCATCGCTGGGTTGCCCCTCCATCGACGGTTAGCTCTGCCAGATTGATGTGCCTAGCCGCAGGAGACAGGAGAAAAGCAACAGGGTGGGCGATATCTGAAGGATCTGCGACCCGTCCAAGTGGAATTCCTGTTCTGTAGAGCTGAGGATTGCCGGCGATACTTTCAGCAGTTCGGTCTTCGCCGCCCCACATGGTGTGGACCATAGGGGTTAGGGTAGTGCCAGGGTTGACGACGTTGGTCCGTACCCGCCACGGTGCAAGTTCTAAGCCGAGTGATGTGGTGAAATGAGCAGCAAAGGCCTTGGACGCCCCGTAGGCTGCCATGTGCGCCCGTGGCCCGTTAGCAGCGTTGGAGGCAACAGTGACAATGGAGCGGTCTACCCCTTCTGTTTCCTGGGCCTGATTCACCATAGCGCGTGCTACTGCTTGGTAGAGGTGGACCATGGCGGTGACATTGAGAGCTAACAGAGAATCGAATTCTCGCAAATCAAGTTCTAAGACCGGTCCATGGACAAGAACACCAGCTACATGGGCCAGACCAATAAGGTCGTAATCTTGCGCTATAGCAGGAACGAAGGACCTCACCGCCTCGTGGTCGGTTAGGTCGAGAGCTACAGGGATTACTCGTGATGGCCAGCTTTTGGTATATACCTGGGCTTTTTCGAGGTTTTGGGCTGTATCGCTGGCAATGAGGTGGCAGTGCGAGAAGTCGGGCAGCTGGAGTAACAGATCGAGCAGGGCGGATCCGATTCCTCCTGCTGCGCCGGTGATGATGATTGCTTGTGGTTTGGTCATGAAAGTTCTAGGAGCTGGTTGGTGGTCGTGACGTAGCCACACCGGCTGGCGACGTAGCTGAGAGCTGAGCGATGGTAGGTAGCGTCGAAATCTGCCTGGGCATCTGAAATAAAGAAGACTTGGAAGCCCTTCATGAAGGCAGTGAGCGCGGTTGTTTGGCACCCGATATGCGAGTAAATACCGCTGATCCAGAGTTGATTTTTCCCAGCTGCCCGAAGACGTTCTTCGAGGTCTGTGCGGTAAAAGGCACAGTAGCGCCATTTCGTGAGAACGGTATCTGCGTCAGTGGGGGCAAGCTCAGAAATGATGAGGGCGTCTTCTGTTTGGGTGAGTCCTGGCCCCCAGAAGTCGGTGAGTAGGGCCCTGTCGCCAGCAGTTTGCCGGGGCGGTTGCGCCGTGTAGATTACTGGCTGTTGGTGCTGATGAGCTGTGTGGATCAGGCGTGCTGTATTGGAAATTGCGGTCTGGATAGCGGACCCAGGTGCCCGGTCGAAGGCCTGCACAAAGTAGTTTTGCATATCGTGTACTAGCAAGGCTGCGCGTTCCCTAACTGGAATCCAGTCGACGGTGTTGGGAGGAAGGTCCTGAGCGCTAAGAGTGTAGCGATCGATGGTAGGGAGCATAATCGTCCTTCAATGAGGTGGGGGTCTACAGGGGTATAGGTGACGCTGATCTTCTGCCCCGAGCTAGGCTCTCAATAAGGGTAGAAAAATTTTGCGTAATTACCATCATTAAAGATAAGGTTAGCCTATCCTGAAAAACAAGTAATGACTCCCTGAGTCCGAAGGACAGTACTGTGCCTCTTACCCGTCGACATCTTTTCCTTACAGCTAGTTTCTCTGCCTTAGCACTGTTTACTGCCTGTGCTGAAAAATCCACCGAATCTGAAACCCCATCAGATTTTGGGGCAGGACGTACGGTAACAGATATCGAGGGCAACACGGTTGCCCTTCCTGAAAACCCCCAAAGAATCGTGACCCTCTCCGAACCAACCCTTGACGCGGTATTAGCCTTGGGCATTACCCCGGTCGGAGCAGTTGCCGGACGGGGGCAAAGCGGCGCCCCCCATTACCTGGGGGATAAGGCAGCAGGTATAGAAATCGTTGGCACCGTCTCAGAACTACAGTATGAAGCGATCGGTGCTCTCTCCCCAGATTTAATTTTGGCGGACGGTACCAGTATCAATAACAGGCCCGATGTCCTCGAGATCCTGCGGAACATTGCCCCGGTCGTCTTCTGCGGCTATGCTGGCGGGCTCTGGGAAACAAACTTCACCTATGTCGCCCAGGCCTTAGGTAAGACAAGCGAAGCTGAATCTTATCTGCAGGACTACAAGGCATTTGTAGCGGCCACAGCCCAAGAACTGAACCAGAAATATAGTTCTTCAACTTTCTCTATCGTTCGATGGCAGGGGAGTGGGCCATCTTTAATTCTGAAAGAGCTCCCTGCCGGTCAAGCCCTTGAAAGTCTTGGGCTACAACGTCCTGAAAGTCAAGACAGGATGGGACGGGGCCATTCAGAACCTGTTTCTCTGGAGAATCTGGCCAGCATAGATGCGGACTACATGTTCTTGGGAACCCTGGGGGGAGCCAGCCAATCTGACCCTACAGCTGAAGGCTTAGCTAATGTCCAGGGGGCGCAACAGGCGCTAGAGCAGGCCGCAAAAACCTCCGGCTTCACAGATCTGAAAGCCTACCAGGCCGGCCGGATCCTGCTGGTTGACGGTTCGCTATGGACCTCTACCGGTGGCCCCCTGCTGATGCGAGGAATCATCGAAGACGTGAAAACACATTTGCTCTAAAACAATTTGAGAAAACATACCATGAAAACACCACAAAGTTTGTCATCCGTTCAGTACCTGCCGACCCTCACCGGACTTGCCCTGGCCGCAAGTGTTGCCGCCTCAGGTCTCGTCCTGCACCCAATCCTGGCGCCTGCTGCATTTTTGGAAGGAAGTAGCCTGGCTATTGCCCAAGAAACCAACGCTACAAAGCAGGTCACCGTAAGCCAGGTGCTGAACGATGATGGAACGGTGACGGTGAGCGGTAGTGGCTGGACCTCAACAGCCCCAGACCGCGGTGCCGTGGTTGCCTTTAAATGGGATGGGGGAGCGGTGTTCAATCATGAGCTTCCGGCTCACCCCCTGACCGGACAGCCCTTGACCGAAGCCCGTTTTGCAAACGTCAACTTCTATACGGTGGCATCACCCGACGGCACCTTTAGCGTCAATATCAAGCTGCCAGACTCAACAACAGCCCAGGTGCAGGACACAGACTGGCAGGCAGGCAGCTCTCACACACTTCAGGCCCTGGCAGGTTCGCTGGCTGACGGTGATTCCCCTGGCTCCGTAGCTGCCTCATTTACTGTTCCCTCTACAAGCCTTGAGGACACATCAACCTGGCCCTCTGTAACAGCGGGTTCTGCACAGGTGCGTATCTCACCTGTAACAACAGGGGAGCAAGCCACCATTCGACTGATTGGGCAGGGCTGGACTAAAGAGGATGGCACCAGCGCTTCAACAGTATCGATCAAACTGGAATATCTGGATACAGAAGGCAAGGTTCGCCAGTATGAACGAACCGATAGGGCGATTTCATCCTATTTGCAGTCTGTTGGGCGGGCAGCAGATCCTACGAGCTGGGGTCTGCTCATCCCAGATGCAGAGCGTGCCCAACCTGACCAGGGGCTACTAGCTGTTGGCGCTGACGGTAGCTTCGATATTGAACTCGAACTGCCTGAAGAAGTACAGAAAGGCTCAGCAGGGGACTACCTGGCAGTCTTCATACAGTCCGGGCGAAACGCTGAGGCCGATGTAACTCGTTCTGTTCGTTCTGAACCAATACCGGTCAACGGGGTAGCTGGTTCTCTTCCTAGCGATGATGACCATCAGACCGTCTGCGCCACAGACCTGGATAGCCCCACGTTTGAAATTGTCAACCCCACCGTTGAACTGGGTGGGAAACTTCGTGTCGTGGGAGAGGGCTGGTGCAATACCGAGAACCAGCGGGCAACCACTGTTGCGGTGAAAATTGATGACGGTGGAATCAGCCGGCTTGATACGTCCCTTCACTCAAATCGTACAATCTGGGCTATTTTGCACCCGGATCCCGCCACCGGCCGCATCGACGCCACCATCGACTTGCCTGACGGAACTACAGCAAGTTCTTCCCCCGCTCTGGCAGAGGGCAGCCATTCGCTGCGAGTGCTCTCTGGCTCTCTTGCCCCAGGGGACCGGGCCGTTACCTTAGGCGGCGTCGGAAAACTGGACTTCGTGATTGGGCAGTATTCTCCTCACGCCATACCAGATACGCTCTCAAGCGAAGACCTATCAGCTGCTTCTCAAGGTCACATGACGGCCCAACTCACGGGTAGAAATATGCGCGTAACCGTACCCGGGGCAGAGGCCGGCCAGTGGGTGATGATTAATCCCTATATCGGTGGGTCTGTGCGGAGCAACTGGGGCTCAGGCTGGGTCCAATTAGATGCCAATAAGTCTGTGAGCTACCTGCTACCGGAAGATCTAGCAGCAGGTGACTATCAGGTTGTCGCCCAAAGCGGGGAGCTAGAAAATTTTGGTGCCCTGCTGGGTTGGGCATCCCTCTCTGTCGCAGAAGCTCATCAGGAGACTGCGTCCACCCCGGCTACTCGACCCAGCCAATCCCAGGTGAGCGGGGCAACCGGCAACCTCTCAGCCTTCCCTGTTTCAGCTGCAGCTGGCTACAGCCTAGCTGAATCTGTCGCCCACAGCCCATTAGGTTCATCTGCCACCACAGCTGTTGGAATGAACGTCCCAGTCAGCCAGCTGGCCTCGCTGCCTTCTCAGGTGCTGCGGGCCCCCGCCCCTCGTCAGAATGTGGCCAGCCCCGTCACGAGCCCCACCGTAAAACCTGCCAGCACACCACCAGCCCCAGGAAAGGTCACCGAGCAGCCCGAAACAAGCAATAGCTCTGTTGTTCAAGCCGAAAACCCGGCAACAACCAGAAGCTCCTCGCTCCTTGACCCCAATAACCTCTTGCTGTGCGCAGCTGCAGCAGTTTTGCTCGCCACCCTCGCCCTCACCCGCCAAAAGAAAAAGTCATAAGGAAGAAGTATGTCTGTTTTCCCCAAAATGAGAGTCTTCTGCGTTGCGCTTGGTCTAGGAGTAGCCGCCTTATGCGGTCCAGTAGGTTTGGCACCTGCCCATGCCCTACCTCCGGGCGGAGCCGCAACCTCCAATACCCCCGGCACCAGTTCTAGCGTTTCACCTGCAAGCCTTCAGGCAGGCGATACTCTCACCTTCTCAGTCTCCGGTTTCCCCGCAGGCGAACAGCTCTACATCAAGGTTGATGACGGCGCAGCCTGCCCCTCAGACGCTGCCCAAGGCGCCTGCGTCGTCCACCAGCAAAAAATATCGAGTAACGGTACCGCTTCCGGTTCTTTCATCCTCTCGAAGGAACTGAGCGAAGGGCCCCATACCCTCCGCTTCCTGGCCACAGAAATTATGTACGATGCGGACGGCAACTATCAGGGGTCAAAGGGCTACACCAACCGATCGCCCGAATTTACCATCTCGGGTGTGAACGAATCATCAAGCGGTGGTACGACCGTCAACGTTGATCCGAGCGTCATCAATAGCATCGAAGAAAACGTAGCCCAGGCTGAAACTTCTAACCAGAACCAGATGGCTACTAACCCGGCCACAACAGATAGCCAGAACCAGGAGACTACTTCCTCATCAGCTGAATCTAGCGTGGCTACCGTCAGCACCGACACCGCAGCAGACGGAACCACCATCTACCTCGATGCTGAGGGTAATCCTATTAGCCAAGAAGAATATGAAGCCCTGCTAGCACAAGAAACAAGCACAGCTTCAGCCCCCGAAAGTCAGCAGGCCAGCCCATCAGCCACGATGAGCCCAACCGCCGGTGAAAGCTCAACAGCGTCAGCTCAGGCCCAAGCCAGCGCAAGCCAGGAACCCGAAGAAGAGACTGCAGCAAGTATCGCTCAGCAGGGAACCTTCCCATGGATGGGTGCGCTTGTCTTTGGGGCATCAATCATCGTGGCTGCCTTCGTCCTGCTGCGTCGTCACAAGACTTCTGAGAAATAAGCTCTCCTGAAACCACCGTATGACTACCTCACCTGTGCGCTCGCGCCTGCGAGACAAAGCCCTAGCCCCTCGGAGATACCTGGTGCTGACGGTCTGTGCGGCTGCGCTGGGTCTGACTCTTTTGCTATCCCTGAGGTTCGGTTCTAACGCCCTAGAAGGCCAAGACATATGGGCTGCTCTTGCAGGGGATAGCACTAGCCCTGCCTACACCATTGTCTGGGACCAGCGAATCCCGCGTACCCTCCTTGCCCTGGTGTGCGGGGCAGCTTTGGCTGTCGCTGGATCCCTGATGCAAACTCTGACGCGCAACCCGCTCGCTGATCCCGGTCTTCTGGGGGTCAACGCGGGAGCCTCTTTAGCCGTGGTTCTTGCCGTGGTGATTTTGGGGCCCCTCCCCATCCTGACTCTCATGGGCGCTGCTTTCATGGGAGCTTTGGTGAGCGTGGGGGCAGTCTTTGCCCTGGGTAGCTCAAAAGGGCAGTCGATGTCGCGTTTTATTTTGGCCGGTGTTGCTTTGGCAGCGTCCCTGACCGCCATCGCTCAGGCACTCCTGCTTGCTAATCAGACGGCCTATAACGAATTTCGTTTTTGGGCAGCTGGGTCCCTTGAAGGACGCGGGTATGAGGTGCTGCTTCCCGCCTCCGTCCTCGTTGGCTTAGCTCTGATCCTAGGATTTTGTCTCATTCCCTCCCTGCGTACGCTAGCGCTCGGGGCAGAAGCTGCACTGGCGCTGGGAACCTCAGTGAAAAAAATTACCTGCCTTACATTACTGACGGTGTCTCTCCTAGCGGCAATATCAACCGCCGCGATTGGCCCTCTTGCCTTCGTTGGGCTAGCGGTACCTTTTATCCTCCGAACCCTTCTGGGCAACAAGGTGGGCTGGGTGACTGCAGGGGCTGTGCTGGCAGGTCCCGCCTGGCTCATTGCAAGTGACGTTTGTGCTCGCACTATCATGGCGCCTGCAGAAATTCAGGTAGGAATCATCACCACCCTGCTTGGAGGCCCTCTCTTCCTGGCCCTGATGTCTCGACGAAAGGTACGCGAGCTATGACCTACCGCATCCGAGCCGTCACCCTCTCCGCCCTACTTAGCTCTTTACTCCTCGGACTGTGGGTTTTGATGCAGGGGGATTACAACCTCACAGTTACAGACGTTGTAGCTGCCCTCAGCGGCTCCGAAACAGGGCTGGGAAGCTATTTCGTCCGGGAAATTCGAGCTCCCCGAATACTAGCTGCCCTCCTCGTAGGAGCTGCCCTGGGACTATCGGGGGCAATTTTCCAAACCATCACCCGCAACCCTCTGGGATCCCCTGACGTCATAGGGTTCACGCACGGGGCAGCTACCGGGGCCCTCTGCGCCATGATTGTGTGGGGAACCAGTCCCTGGGGTACTGCCCTAGGCGCAATCGTAGGAGGAGCTGCCACCTCCTGCGCTGTCTATCTGCTTACTCGATCAAGAGGCCTTGAAGGGTTTCAACTGATCCTGGTTGGCCTGGGGCTAGGCGCAACCCTAGCGGCAGTAAACTCCCTGCTAGTAGTGCAGGCCTCTGTGACACAAGCTCAAACAGCAGCAGCCTGGCTGGCAGGCTCCCTGAACAGTATGACCTGGGGCAAAGTAGCCCTTCTAGCTCTCCCGCTTGCCCTGGTAGCCCCGCTACTTCTCTGGCTTGCCAGGCCCCTGCGGACCCTCAACTACGGGGATACCCTGGCCCAGGGCATCGGGGTGCCAGTAGCCAGCGTCAGGCTAATAAGCCTCATTCTGGGAGTGCTCCTGGTCGCCCTAGCAACAGCACTGACTGGCCCCATTGCCTTTGTTGCTCTTGCAGCTCCTCATATCGCCCGTCATCTGAGCCACCAAGCAGCTGGGAACCTAGGCACAGCAGCCTGCACGGGTGCCTTCATCACCCTAGTGGCAGACGCCCTAGGCCAGTTTGCCTTCCCTACCTCCCTCCAAGTCGGAGTCGTCACCGGAGCCCTCGGCGGCCTGTACCTCATTTTCCTCATCTACAGAGCACGACGTAAGGACAGCAGTGAGTAAGTTAAACGAGAGTGCGCTAGAAGCCAAAGACCTCCATGTCGCCTACGAGAAGCACCCCGTACTTCACGGTATCAACTGCTCAATCCCTCGCGAAGAGCTAACCGTGATTCTAGGTCCTAATGCCTGCGGCAAATCAACTCTTCTCAAGACCTTTGCGAGAATCCACCAGCCAACAGCAGGAGAAATATATCTTCAAGGGCAGAAAATTACAGACCTATCAAACCGGTCAATAGCCCAGACTCTAGCCCTACTACCACAGAGCCCCCACGCGCCAGACTCCGTCACCGTCGCGGACGTCGTGGCTCTAGGACGTTACCCCTACCAAGGCTTCCTGGGAAGAATGCGGAGAGAAGACCACCGTATCTGCCAAGAAGCCATGGATGCCTGCGGCATAGCAGACCTCAAAGACAGAACCCTACAAGAGCTATCCGGCGGCCAGCGACAAAGAGTGTGGATAGCAATGACCCTAGCCCAAGACACACCCCTGCTTTTACTTGATGAGCCCACCACCTACCTGGATATCACTCACCAGCTCCAGGTGCTCGATCTGGCAGCTGAACTTCACCGGCAGGGGAAAACGCTTCTGCTGGTGCTACACGACCTCAACCTGGCTTTCCGCTACGCCACTCACCTCATCCTGATGAAAGCCGGAACAATCATGGCAGAAGGTTCACCCCAAGAGATTGTCACCCCGCAAATCATTGAACAGGTCTTTGACATCAAGGCCAGTATCATCACCGACCCCCATAGCCATACCCCGCTCATGATTCCCCACGATACCCGCAACCCCTAGACCTTCATGAAACATCCAGTAGCCATGAACCAGACCCCCCAACCTCCCAAACGTCCCCGTCCTAGCCCCGTCCCTAGAACCACCTCACCCCGTATCTCAGCCCTCCTGGAGGCACGAAACTCCGGGTACCTGACGGACCAAGACCTCAGCACCCAGATCAGCCACCTGATGCATCAGCTACCCCTCCTTGAAACGAGCAAGCCTAACCACAGCATCGTCACCTTTATCTACGCCCAAACAGAGCCCCTAGAATCAGTGCTCCTGTTCGCAAATCGGCTGACAGATGAGACTAATCTTGAAGCAACACTTCTCGAAAAAATCCCCGCAACCCCCTACTGGTATGCCTCCTTTGAGCTAGAAAATAACTGGCGAGCCTCGTACTGCTTCTTACCCACCCCTCAAGGCCAGCAACCCGCCTGGCTCAGTAGCACCCACCACCCCCAGCTGAGGGCAGCACTCGATGCCGGCCAGGCAGACCCCGCCAACCCCCGCCACTGCCCGAACAGGGGAGGTAACCTGCTCTCCGTCGTTGAGCTGCCGCAGGCGCCAAATGCCCCCTATCCAGCTGACTATCGCGTACCTTATCAGCCTCACTGGAACACATACACCCCCCCAAAACTCCACCCCGATCAAGGCGCCCTAGACTACGAACTCCTTCCCATCGGCGTCCCCACCGATACCTCGCCACTCTTCATCATCTTTGACGGAGAAATATGGTCCCACCAAGGCCTGCCCGCAGCAAGTGCTCAAGCAGTCAAGGACGAAAAACTACAAGACCACTACCTGCTGCTGATCCACTCCGGCGGCCGCGAACAACGCTGGAAACAACTCGGACAAGACAGCCCCCTGCTGGCAGAGATCGCCACCGGCCTGCTGCCCCACCTGGCTCACACATACGCCCTCAGACTCCGCCCAGAACGGGCCGTCCTTGTGGGCCAAAGCCTCGGTGCGCTCGCAGCCCTCACCGGCGTCCTTACCTACCCCCAAATCTTTGGAATTGCCCTAAGCCAGTCAGCCTCCCTGTGGAACCCCTCCGCAGAACAAGCCCTGGAGAAAGCCAGCTCCACCCTGCCTCCCTCCCAAAGGCAAAAAATCCGACTCTACCTAGAATGCGGAACCCAAGAATGGGTACTCCTCGAACCCCACCAGGATTTTGTACAAGCTGCCCACACAGCAGGGATTGACGCCCAACTCACGACATATAACGGTGGCCATGACTACGCCTGTTGGAGAAACAGCCTCGTGGGCCACTTAATCCAAATCTTTCCTGCCCCTCAAAACGAAAGCTAACGCCCCATGACAAAGACGTCGGCCCGCAGCCCCCTACAGCCCATCGCCCCCATGCCCGAAGAGTTTGCCCGTACCTATCGGGAGGCTGGCTACTACCAGCCAGAGACCTTCCCCGAATTTATAGAAAAGATCTTCAAAAAATACCCCGATAACATTGCTGCCCATGGAATTAGTACCCGGGGAAACTACCCGGTATCCAGCACCGAAACTCAGAGCTGGACCTACCGGCAGCTAGAGCAGGAAGCCCATACAGCTGCCCACCATATCCGGAGCTTCGGCATTAGCCCGGGCGATCGCGTCATCTTACAGCTTCCTAACACCCTTGAATTTCTCGCCTACATGCTTGGGGCTTTTATCGCCGGTACCCTGCCCATCTTTGCCCTCCCGAAACACCGCGCTCAAGATCTGGCCCACTATGCGCGAACCACAGACGCAGCCCTGCACCTCTTTGCCCAAGGCGCAGAAAACACAGATTACTGGGCTCTTTACGCCGACTACAGTAAGCAACTCCAAAAAGAAGGGGTAGAACCTCCCCAGGCCCTAGACCTGACCCAGGCACCTGCTGTCCATCAGGAACAAGACCTGAAGTATGATCAGCCAATAGCCGACCGCGGGGCAAGAATCCTCAGCGAAAATACGGCCCTCTTCCAACTCTCTGGCGGAACCACCGGGCTATCCAAACTCATTCCCCGAACCCACGCAGATTATCTCTACTCCGTTCGTGCCTCAGCAGAAATTTGTGGGGTAACAGAAGAGACAACTAACCTCGTGGTGCTCCCTGCTGCCCATAACTTCACCATGAGCTCGCCAGGTATTTTAGGCTCTCTCTACCGCGGAGCGACCCTGGTCTTTGCCCACGACCCTAGCCCCCAAACCTCTTTTGCCCTGATTCAACGCCACCAGGTAACCCAGGTTTCCTTAGTGCCCCCGCTCCTACAGAGCTGGTTGCTCTTGGCTGAGCGTCGTTCGCTGAGCTTGCCCAGTTTAAAAGTTATTCAGGTAGGTGGGGCCAAGTTATCTCCTACCCTGGCCCGAAAAATTACGCCTCAGCTAGGGGCAACCCTGCAACAGGTCGCTGGTATGGCAGAGGGGCTGGTGAATTACACCCGGTTGGGCGATGATCCCGAAACAGTGTGTTCCGCCCAGGGCCGACCCATTAGCCCCCACGATGAAATCAAGGTCGTAGATGAACGGGGTAGGGAGGTCGGCACCGGTCAGGTAGGGGAATTGCTGACCCGCGGCCCCTATACCATCCGTCAGTACTACGGTGCTGACACCCAGTCAGGGGCCAACTTTACTGAAGATGGCTTCTACCGCACAGGGGATTTGGTGAAGATTGACGGGCTGGGAAACCTTGAAATGGTAGGCCGTATCAAAGACCAGATTAATCGCGCAGGAGAAAAGATATCGATTGATGAGCTTGAGGACGCTGCCCTGCAGTTGGCAGATATCAAGGACGCTATTGCCATCGGCATCCCAGATGAACGGCTAGGGGAAAAGGTGGGTCTGGCTCTCACCCTTCAGGAACCAGCCCAGTGCCCCACCGTGCAGTCGGTGAGGAAGCAGCTTCGGGCGTTAGGGCTGAGTGAGTACAAACTCCCAGACCAGGTTTTCGTCCTCAATGACCTACCCCTGACCAATGTTGGAAAAATTTCACGAAAAGATCTCAGGTCCCAGCTCGCACAAGAGCTGCTCGGCCCCAAGCACTCACAGTAAGGACGCTCCTATGTCACTTGACCAGCTAAAAGAACTTCTCGCCGCCTATCTTCCCCAGGGCTCACAGGATCTTGAGCCGTCTAGCAATATTTTTGATGCAGGTCTAGATTCAATGGGGGCTTTCCTCTTACTCGATGACCTGGCATCTGCCGGGTATCAGATTGAATTTACAGACTTAGTTGCCCATCCCACCCTTCACTTTTTGAGGGAGGCGACTGCCTAAGATGTCACTGACCTGGTACCCTCTTCCTCGTTCTGCTCAGGGAATCTTTTTTGCTACTGAGCTTGAGCCTGAAGGTTCTAGCTACATCACAGCTGAGCTGATAATGTTTGAAACCCTCTTGGACGCAGGGCTCCTGCGACGAGCTATCCGAGCAGTTTATGCGGAACACGAAACCCTAAGAACTGTCATTGAGCTAGGGTATAGGGGCCAGATCCAGCGGGAGGTGGTGTGGGCTGCGCTTCCAGCGGAGGAGCATAGTCAGCGTCTACAGATTCTAGAAGAGCTATCCCTTGAGGCAGCACCGGGAGATGAAGAAGCAACCGTATTAGCCTGGGCCCAGCAACGGCGCCAAAAACCCATGCCCGTGTGCCAGGGGCAGGGACTCGATTCTGCCCTGGTGCAGGTCAACGGCCAGCACTGGTTTTATCATTCCATTCACCACCTCCTTGCTGACGGTTTTGCTGCCTATGAGATCCTGCGGCAGATTTTTTCTGCCTACAGCCAGCTAGAGGCTGGCGCAGTAATGACTTTCCACAAGCGTCCTTCTCTGGCTGAGCTTGCTGAAGAAGACGCTCACCTTCAGCAGGAGCTGGAGATTCAGCGTGCCGCCTACCTGCAGAAACTACCGGAGCTTGCCTGGGGTGAGGACCCGAGCCTGGATGTTGCTCCTGGTGCTGGTGGCCCAGGGGTAGCAAATGACGTTGTGCGTGTTCGAGTCCCACTCTCTTCTGAGTTGCAGAGCACCTACCGGAAAATTGGTGACCTCGCGAGGGCTTCTTGGCCGCACATGATGGTTGCGGCAGTAGGTGCTTTTCTGGGCAGGCATCAGGGGGTGGACTCCTTCCGGGCTCTGGTTCCGCAAATGAACCGGCTGATACCGGGGCTCCCTCCTCGGCTGAGTGCTCAAACAGCTTTGAGTGCTGTGAACCTGCTTCCGCTTGTCTGCCCTGCCCGTGGTAAGGCCCGGAAAGCGCTAGAAGCGGTGCAAGCTGGGATGAAATATAACGCCGAACATGCCCTTGCGCCCTATGAAGATCTGCAGGCACGCGCCTCCCAGGAAGGGGTACTGCTGGGGGGAGCCCAGATTAATATCGTGCCCTTCGATGCCCACTTTAGTGCCGGCAGTGCAGGGAGAGGGCGCGTTATCAACGTGGCAGCCGGGCCTGTTCCCCATATGACCGTGACCGTCCGCGGGATGCCCTATCGGGGGCATGAGCTTTCGGTAGAAATCGACATCAACGCTGATCTGCTCCTGGCCCAAGATGCTGATGCTTTAGCGCAGCGACTTGTTCATTGGCTAGGCAAGTGGGCTCAGATTGCCCTCGACGATGGTTCTATGGACTCTCTGTCTTTGCTGAGTCCAGGCGATGAAGTTCTGCTGGAGTCTTTGGAGGGGGAGCACGTTGACCTAGATTTTAAGCCCCTTGCAGCTATCTTGGAGCAGAAGGCACAGGAAATCCCTCATCAGGTAGCTTTTGTTGAGGCTCCTGCCTACCAGCAGGGTTCCTGGAATTTTCAGGGGGAACGGGAACTGACTTATGCCCAGCTTCGAAATAGCAGCATGAGTTTGGCTCTTGAACTGGCTAGCTGGGGAGTAGACCGGGGGAGCAGGGTCGGGGTCCGGGGCCACCGCAGCCTCGAGTTCATGGTTGTGGTTTTTGCTCTAACCTATCTTGGAGCGGTCTATGTTCCCCTTGAGCCTTCTCTTCCGGGTAGTAGGGTTCGTAGCATGTGTCAGGACGCCGAACTTGGGTTAGTTGTGAGCAGCGATTACTTGAGTCAGCTGCAGCTTGAAGACCTATCCCAAGAGTACGGGGTGAAGGTCATGAGCTTCCCGGAACATCTTGAAGATAGGGAAGCAGAGGGTGATCTCGCTGCGTTGAAGGGGCAGACTCTTGGTGCTGATGAGCTGGCCTATATCTTGTTTACATCCGGTTCTACCGGCCGCCCCAAAGGCGTGGGTGTTAAAGCCCTAGCCCTCCACAACCGCCTCGCCTGGCAGAGTCAGCTCATTAGCCTGGGGCAGGAAGACCGGGTCTTGCATAAGACTCCTATTTCCTTTGACGTTCATATCTGGGAGCTCTATTGGGGAGTGACCCAAGGGGCGAAAACTGTGCTTTGCGCCCCGTGGGGGCACCGCGACCCCGCTTATCTAGCGAGGGTTATCAGGAGTTCTGCAATTGATGTGCTTCACTTTGTGCCAAGTATGCTGGCAGCCTTTGTGAGGTCGAAGCAGGCGCAAGAGCTCATGCAAGGATGGGATGGGCCGCGGGCCCTAGTGTGTTCCGGGGAGGCTCTTGACGCATCCTTGGTTCGGCAGACCCACCAGGTGATGGGCGCAAAAATCTATAACTTTTATGGGCCAACTGAAGCTGCAATTGACGTCACGGCTTACTGCCTGGATCTCGGGCAGGTGCCTGATCTTGTGCCCATGGGGAAACCTGTATGGAATACTGCAGTATCGATTCGGGATGCAGCGGGCCAGCTGTGCCCACCGCTGATGCGCGGTGAGCTCTACCTGCACGGAGTGCAGGTGAGTGACGGCTACCTTAACCGGCCAGATATGACAGCTGCAGCTTTTTCGTCTGACGATTTCGGTCAACCGGTCTACGCCACAGGCGATGTTGTGGTGTGGGGTAAAGATAACCTGCTGTATTACCGGGGGCGGCTAGACCAGCAAATAAAAATCCGGGGCCAAAGGGTTGAACTTACAGAAATTGAGACTGTTCTTTCTGAAGCCCCTTCTCTTGCCAGCAGCTGCCTTATCTACCGTCAGGAAGGGGCTAAGGAGTACCTCCTCGCCTTTGTCGAGGTGGCTCCCGGAATGGGCTCTGAGGAAGCGGTAGATCTTGCCCGGAATCATGTTGCCCGGCACCTGAGTGACTACATGATTCCTACCCACTGGCAGGTTCTTGAGAATCTTCCGCTGACTGTTAATGGGAAGATTGACCGCTCCCAGCTGATGGGCTATCCCCTGCCGGAGGAAGAAGTTGGGGAAGTACCCCCACCAAGTTTTACGGTTGAACGGTGTTGCCGGGTCTTTAGTCGTGTCCTAGGGCAGGAGGTGGGGGCTGCTACTGACTTTTTCTCGGCTGGTGGTCACTCCTTACTGGCCATGGTTCTGGCAGAGGAGCTGGGTCAAGAATTCGGGTGTGAGGTTTCTGTGGTGAGTATTTTTGCCAACCCTACGCCCGAGGGATTTGCTGCCAGCATGTTTCAGGAGTATTTGGACGATTTTGATCCCTGCTTGATGCTGCGTTCTGGCGACGGCGGTGCCCCCGTCATCTTTATGCCTCCAGCAGGAGGGCTGGGCTGGTGCTATGCTCCTTTGCTTTCAGCGGTTCCCGAAAGCAGCCCGGTTTTTCTGATTCAGGCTGAAGAATATTCTGGGGCCAGCAGAGGGGAGTCATCTTCTCTTACGGAGGCAGCTGGTAGGGCCCTTGAAAGACTGCTTGAGATGCAGAACTCTAACCTGCGAGGAGCTACTCTCGTGGGTTGGTCTTTAGGCGGCATGATGGCACAAGAATTGGCTTGCAGGTTGGAGGCAAGGGGGCTTCCTCCCCAGAAAGTTCTTGTTCTGGACGCCTACCCCCAGTCCTACTGGAGGACCTTCCCTCCTGCCCAAGAGGAAGACCGCTGGCGGGCTATTGCGAGATTGGGCGGCCTAGAGCTACAGCAGGAAGACCTGACAGAAGCTGGTGTCATAGAGGCCCTGAGGCTAAGTGGTAGTGCCCTTGGCTCTTTGCCGCCTGAGCGATTACAGGTCTGTTTGAAGCTGGTTCAAAAAGCGATGGAGTGGGTTCGTCAGGGAACTCCTTCCCCTCTTGAAGCTCCCCTCGTTCTACTAGCGGCTCAGCAGACATTGGATGCAGGTGCCCCCGGCCAGGCCTGGAAGGCGTATTGCTCAGATTACGAGCTTGTCGTGGCTGAGGGGGGTCATACGGACGTGCTGAAAGCGGCTCTGATTGAGCAAATTCTGCAAAGTCCTGCCAATTAAGAAAGAAAAATATGACCTAATGTGGAAAAATGCTTGCCTCTAGTCATTAATTAGGTAAAACTTAACTATGTATTCGGTAAGGCTATCCTTATATAGCGCTGAATGTATCCTAATTGGGCCTCGTTGCCCTGCCCCACCACACATGTATTAAGAGGACAGATGAAACTCACTCATCAGACACCCCGCCGTACCCGCTCCCGCTTCCTGCTTACCGGTAGTGCAACAGCAATGATGCTCGGTGCTCTTCTGGTTGCTCCTGTCACCTCAGCAGAGAGCGCATTTGCAAATGATCCTGCCCAGAACTGCACCTTCCGAGCGTTTAACGTTGCCTCAACCCAGTACCAGGGCCTGCCCGGGCAGTACCAGCTGGGGTACTCAGCGGCAAACGATACCCTGTGGGTTACAGGTTCCAGCGGGCGTCCACCTATCATGACCTCAACCCTTGCAAAGGTTGACCCGGCAACCATGCAAATTACCCACACTGTCGGTCTAAACACTGCCAGCTACTCACCTCGTGGTTGGGAAGGGGAAAACCCTGCTGGATTCCAGGTCGCGGGTGCCTACGGCGTTGGAGTTGATGACGTCAACGGCACCGTGTGGGTCACCAATACCCGCACTAACAGTGTGACGGCCTTTGACCAGACCACCATGAAGCAGGTCTTTACGACCTTGGGTCTTCCTGAGGGCCAGGCCATCACAACCGCCCATCCGCGCGAAGTGCGGGCCTCGCAGGGCAAAGTCTTCATCGGAACCCAGGGGGCTATCGTCGTTCTAGATGGCGCCACCTACCAGCATCTTGCAACCATTCCCGTCAGTGACACTTCTGGCCGGGCCGCAAGCGTCATGAATTTCGCCCTGGATGATGAAGCAGGCCTAGGCTATTTCCCTGTCTTTGGCACCCCTAAGCTGGTTGTTGTCGACCTCAATACGCTTACTGTCGTCAATGAATTTGCCCTGCAGGGTAACGACGCCAGTGCAAACCTCGTCGCATCAGATGTCACCTTTGATCGCTCACTCAACGAACTCTATGTATCAAGCCAGGGATCCAAGGGCGTCAACGCAGGCGTTGGGGTCTACGATAAGACCACCGGTGCCTTCAAGAACTGGATCAATTTTGGGACCCAGGGGCTTTCCATTGACGCTGACGAAGCCCGAGACCTGGTCTATGCAACCGACCTAGCCACCGGCTCCTACTACGTCATCGACGGGCAAACTGACCGAATTGCCAGCACCGTAACACGTACCGTCGGCGAAGGCATGGGGGCAAACGACGTTGTTGTAACCCCCCACGGTGTTATCGGTCTTGAGCGCGGAACCGCCTTTACCGGTGTGGAAGTACCTTTTACCCTTGACTACAAGACCGGCAAATACGTTACTGCCTCAACTGAAATCAAGGGCCTGCGGAATGTTGCTGCAGAGGGACAACCTGCCGACTGGCAGGAGGTTGAAGCTATACCCATCAACGCTCATGCCATGACAAAGTTCGTAGTTACCGACAATGGCACAGTGGCAGGTCAGGCGGTTACACCGGCTGAAGCAATCAATAGTTTTGAAGGCTCCAGCGCTGATGGGGCAAAGCTGGTTGTTACAAACGTTTCTGAAAATGGCCAGATGACCCTCACTGGAACCGGATTCACCCACCCCTCCGGTGGTGGCTCAGTATTGGGTCTTCTGTATGACGACAGGGCAACCCAGATGAAAGATGGTGAAGGCAACGTCGTTCGGACTATTGAAGCTGAAGCGCAAGGCAAATTCTCTGTCACCCTGCCTGTACCCACCGCGGAGAACTCCAACAACGCCTGGTTGGCTGGATCAACCCATAGGGTGCGAGTTCTCACCGGTAGCCTGAAGGACGGGGACCAGCCACGAAGCATCCCCGTGGAGGTTACTGTTGCTCCGGCTCCTCAGACCACTTGTGGAGCTCCCCAAGCCACCACAGTTGCTTCAACACTGGCAGCTTTTGCCGGCTACGGAACCTTCGTAGACTCAGCTGTAGGTATTGAGCCTACCCCTGTTCCTAGCGTTGAGCCCACCCCTGTTCCTAGTGCTGAGCCCACCCCTGTTCCTAGTGCTGAGCCCACTGCTGCTCCCAGCGTTGAGCCGTCTGTTCAGCCCACCGAAGGACCTGCGGCTTCACCCAGCACAGAACCGACCGGTGCCCCCAACTCTGACCCCAGCTCTGCACCCAGCGCAGAAGCAACAGGGCAGGCTGGCAATGGTTCAGCAGGCTCACAGCAGCAGGCGGCAGGAGCTAACCAGAGTGCCAGCGGTGCAACAAGCTCTCAGGCAGGAGCAACCACCCAGCAGACAGGTAAGCAGGCCAGCGGTGGCAGTCTGGCTCAGACCGGCGCTTCGGTTGCTGCACTAGCAGGAATCGGTGCCCTTGCACTGGTTGCAGGCTGGGTGGTATTCGTCGCTCGCCGTCGCGCTTCCTAAGCTGTAGCACGGTAGGCGGTACAACATCACTCAGTAGTAACTCCACACATTAGCTCAGGGTGGGGAGTCTCCAACGGGAGGCTCCCCACCCTGAGGCATTTACGAGGTTGCAAGATGTGTTGAAAACAACGTGCTGCTAGGACTCTTTGTAGGGAAGGTCTCTTTTCTAAGTGCTGATTAACTGGTAGAGTTTTGATTCTGTGTGGTTCTCTATGCCCACACAACCACGGTTCTTACCGTGCCACAACATAATGCCGCTACCTGGCGGGGTTCGCCCGCTCACGCGGGTCTAGATGTTCGTCGGCATGATAGGAGCCCAGGCGTGTCCGCCAACTCTTCATTTCCCTTGAGAACTGAAAGAGACCGGCGCGTCAACATCCCGTAGAAATGTTCCGCAAGGCTGGCTCACAAAATACCGTGTGTCGGAACCGGCGAGACGACAGGAGAAATATGATTCAGCAGGAGTCACGACTCAAGGTTGCTGACAACACCGGTGCGAAGGAAATCCTGACCATCCGTGTTCTCGGTGGCTCAAAGCGTCGTTACGCAGGCATTGGCGACATCATCGTCGCAACCGTCAAGGACGCAATCCCCGGCGGTACCGTAAAGAAGGGCGACGTTGTTAAGGCAGTAGTCGTCCGCACCAAGAAGGAAGTTCGTCGTCCCGACGGCTCCTACATCAAGTTCGACGAGAACTCAGCAGTAATTCTCAAGAACACCGATGGTGACCCCCGTGGCACCCGTATCTTCGGACCTGTTGGCCGCGAACTGCGCGACAAGAAGTTCATGAAGATCATTTCACTTGCTCCGGAGGTGCTCTAACTCATGGCTAAGATCAAGTCTGGCGACCTGGTACAGGTTATTTCAGGTGCAGATAAGGGTAAGCAGGGCAAGGTTCTGAAGGTATTCCCCAAGACCGAGCGCGTGCTGGTTGAAGGCGTCAAGATCGTCACCAAGCACAACAAGGCTAACCCCATGACCGGCGAAGCTGGCGGCATCGAAAAGGTTGAGGCACCGATTCACGTTTCAAACGTTGCAATCGTTGATCCCGAGACCAAGAAGCCGACCCGCGTTGGTTACCGCCTCGAGACCGTAGAGCGCAATGGCAAGGAACGCACTGTTCGCGTTCGCGTTGCCAAGAGCTCGGGTAAGGACATCTAATGACCGAAGCAAAGATTACCCCTCGTTTCAAGACTAAGTTCAACGAAGTAGTCACCCCCGCCCTGCAGGAAGAGTTCAAGTACGAGAACGTCATGCAGGCACCGAAGATCGTAAAGGTCGTCGTTAACATGGGTGTTGGTGAAGCTGCTAAGGACGCGAAGCTCATGGATGGTGCTATCCGCGACCTCACCGCTATCACCGGTCAGAAGCCGCTCGTTACCCGCGCGAAGAAGTCCATCGCACAGTTCAAGCTGCGTGAAGGTCAGCCCATCGGCGCACACGTCACCCTCCGTGGCGATCGCATGTGGGAATTCCTCGACCGCCTCGTCACCCTGGCACTTCCCCGTATCCGCGACTTCCGCGGCCTCTCGGACCGCCAGTTCGACGGTAACGGTAACTACACCTTCGGTCTGACCGAACAGTCCATGTTCCACGAAATCGATCAGGACTCAATCGATCGCGTACGTGGTATGGACATCACCGTAGTAACCACCGCAAAGACCGACGATGAAGGCCGTGCGCTTCTGAAGGCACTCGGCTTCCCGTTCAAGACCCAGTAACGACTACGTTATAGGTCCGCACCGAATCACGGTGAGGAAACCATAACGAGGAAGGGCTCAGCCCACCATGACTATGACAGATCCTGTCGCAGATATGCTGACCCGTTTGCGCAACGCAAACTCAGCACATCACGACACCGTGTCAATGCCTTACTCCAAGCTCAAGGCTCGCATCGCCGAGATCCTCAAGGCTGAAGGCTACATCGCTGACTTCAAGGAAGAGGAAGCAAAGGTCGGTAAGACCCTCACCCTCGAACTGAAGTTCGGCCCCTCACGTGAGCGCTCCATCGTAGGCGTTCGCCGCATTTCCAAGCCGGGTCTGCGTGTATACGCAAAGTCCACCAACCTGCCCCAGGTACACGGTGGCCTCGGCATCGCAATCCTGTCAACCTCTTCAGGTCTGCTCACTGACAAGCAGGCTGCGAAGAAGGGTGTTGGCGGCGAAGTCGTCGCTTACATCTGGTAGTCGGTAGAAGAGAAAGGAAGAAGAATGTCACGTATTGGACGTCTCCCCATCTCGGTTCCTGCCGGCGTTGAGGTAAAGATCGACGGCAACGTAGTTGCTGTTAAGGGTGCAAAGGGCGAGCTGACCCACGAGGTTGCTGCTCCCATCACCGTTGCACTCGAAGACGGTGTTGTCACCGTTTCCCGCCCGAACGATGAGCGTGCATCACGTTCACTGCACGGCCTGACCCGCACCCTGATTCAGAACATGATCATCGGTGTTACCGAGGGCTACTCCAAGAAGCTCGAAATCGTTGGTACCGGTTACCGCGTAACCGCTAAGGGTTCCGACCTCGAGTTCGCACTTGGCTACTCACACCCCATCACCATCGAAGCACCCGAAGGTATCACCTTCGCTGTTGAGGGCGCTAACAAGCTGACCGTTTCCGGTATCAGCAAGCAGCAGGTAGGCCAGGTAGCCGCTAACATCCGCGGTCTGCGCAAGCCCGATCCCTACAAGGGTAAGGGTGTTCGCTACGAAGGCGAGCAGATCCGTCGCAAGGTCGGAAAGGCTGGTAAGTAACAATGGCTGTAAAGACTAAGTCAGCACAGCGCGCACGCCGTCACGCACGCGTCCGCAAGTACGTTTCAGGCACCGCAGCACGCCCCCGCCTGTCCGTCACCCGCTCAGCTCGTCACATGTTCGTACAGGTCATCGATGACACCAAGGGCCTGACCCTGGCATCAGCTTCCACCATGGAAGCAGACCTGCGCGCAGCAGAGCTGGACAAGACCGCTAAGGCAAAGCGCGTCGGCGAACTCGTCGCCGAGCGTGCCAAGGCAGCAGGCATCGAAGCAGTTGTCTTCGACCGCGGTGGTAACAAGTACCACGGCCGTGTCGCAGCAGTTGCAGAAGGCGCACGCGAAGGAGGTCTGGCACTCTAATGAGCGAGCAGACTGTAAACGAAAAGGAAACTCAGGTGACTGAAGCAACCGCAGAAGCTACCGCTGAAACCTCCGAGAAGCGCGAAGCCCGCCGTAACGAGCGCGGCGAACGCCGCGGCAACCGCGGTGAGCGCCGCAACAACCGCGGCCGCGAAGAAGAGAAGGACAAGTTCATCGAGCGCGTTGTCACCATCAACCGCGTCTCCAAGGTCGTCAAGGGTGGTCGTCGCTTCAGCTTCACCGCACTCGTCGTTGTTGGTGACGGTAATGGTATGGTTGGCGTTGGCTACGGCAAGGCGAAGGAAGTTCCCGCAGCTATCTCAAAGGGTGTTGAAGAAGCAAAGAAGAACTTCTTCCGGGTACCCCGCGTTGAAGGCCGCACCATTCCTCACCGCGTTCAGGGCGAAGCAGCAGCAGGCGTAGTTATGCTCCGCCCCGCTACCGCTGGTACCGGTGTTATCGCTGGTGGTCCCGTTCGTGCCGTACTTGAGGCAGCAGGCATCCACGATGTTCTGTCCAAGTCACTCGGTTCATCGAACCAGATTAACATTGTCCACGCGACCATCGAAGCACTGCGTCAGCTCGAAGAGCCCGTAGCAGTTGCTGCACGCCGTGGTCTTCCCCAGGACGAGGTTATCCCCGGCTTCCTGCGTGTCGCTCAGTCTGAAAAGGCAGGTGCGTAATGACCGGTAAGCGTATTCAGCCCAGCGACGCAAAGCTGGAAATCACCCAGATCAAGTCCTACGTCGGTGAGAAGCAGAACATGCGCGACACCCTCCGTTCCCTGGGCCTCAAGCGCCCCGGCAACAAGGTTGTTCGCACTGCTGACCCCGTCACCTGCGGCATGATCAACACCGTAGCTCACCTGGTTCAGGTTGAGGAGGTCAAGTAAAGATGGCAAACAACGACGCTATCAAGATTCACGATCTGCGCCCGGCTCCGGGTGCCCACAAGGCTAAGACCCGCGTAGGCCGCGGTGAAGGCTCAAAGGGTAAGACCGCAGGTCGCGGTACCAAGGGTACCAAGGCACGTTACCAGGTTCGCGCCGGCTTCGAAGGTGGTCAGCTTCCGCTGCACATGCGCCTTCCCAAGCTGCGCGGCTTCAAGAACCCCTTCCGCACCGAGTACCAGGTTGTTAACCTGGACCGCATCGCGGAACTGTTCCCCGAGGGCGGCGACATCACCGTTGACGCTCTGGTAGCAGCTGGCGCAGTTCGCAAGAACGAACTGGTCAAGGTTCTGGGTACCGGCGAAATCTCAGCAGCCTACAACGTAACCGTTGACAAGGTTTCTGAGTCAGCTAAGGCCAAGATTGAGGCTGCCGGCGGTTCTGTAACCGTCAAGTAGTCCCATGACGCACCGGGGTAACCCGGACGCGGCAAACTCTTGCGGGGTGCCCCGCTCACTTCGGTGGGCGGGGCACCTTTCTTTACGCTCAGAGGGCCTGCGCTACCCACAAAAGACTTTTAAGCGATAGACTGGACAAGATTGTGTACTCGCCCCGTCCACCTGCCACTATCAGGTTGCCCGGGGCAACCTAATTTTTTGTCTCACAGGAGGACATGTGCTGACCGCTTTCGGACGGGCTTTCAAGACGCCCGACCTGCGTAATAAGCTGCTGTTCACCCTGGGTATTATCGTGATCTACCGCGTGGGCGTCTTTATTCCCGCCCCCGGTGTCTCCTACGGAAATGTGCAGCAGTGCCTGTCGACTGTTACCGCAAGCGGTGGCGTTTACGACATGATTAACCTCTTTAGCGGTGGCGCGCTGCTCCAGCTATCGATTTTTGCCCTGGGCGTTATGCCTTACATTACCGCGAGCATTATTGTTCAGCTGCTTCGCGTCGTCATTCCCCGCTTTCAGCAGCTCCATGAGGAAGGTGCCCAGGGGCAGACCAAGCTGACCCAGTACACCCGTTACCTCACCATTTTGCTTGCCCTGCTGAACGCCACCACCATTGTGTCGCTGGCTCGTTCAGGTATGCTCCTACAGGGCTGCACCCTGCCGATTATTCCCGATGACGGTATATGGAACATTCTGCTGATTATCACCGCTTTGACCGCCGGTACCGGTGTGGTCATGTGGCTGGGTGAACAGATTACCGAAAAGGGCGTGGGCAACGGTATGTCCCTGCTGATTTTCACCTCGATCGCAGCGTCCTTTCCCTCCGCTTTTGGTTCCATTCTGCAGACCCAGGGCTGGGGCATCTTCTCCGCAGTTGTCGCGGTCGGGCTGCTAGTTATCGTTGCGGTTGTCTTCGTTGAGCAGTCTCAGCGTCGCATCCCCGTGCAGTACGCCAAGCGAATGATTGGCCGCCGCACCATTGGTGGTACCACCACCTACATTCCTCTCAAGGTCAACATGGCCGGCGTTATCCCCATCATCTTCGCATCCTCCATGCTGATGGTGCCCGGCCTCATCGCCCAGTTCAACACCCCCTCAGATGGCTCAGCCCCGCCCGAGTGGGTCAACTGGATCAACACCTACCTGGTCATGGGCGATCACCCGCTCTACATGATCCTCTACTTCCTGCTGATTCTGGGCTTTGCCTACTTCTACGTCTCCATCACCTTCAACACCGAAGAAGTTGCAGGCAACATGAAGAAGTACGGCGGTTTCATCCCCGGCATCCGCGCAGGCCGCCCCACCCAGGAATACCTGAGCTACGTGCTCAACCGTATTACCCTTCCCGGCGCCATCTACGTAGCCCTACTAGCGCTCCTGCCGCTGGTAGCCTTCGTCCTCTTCGGCGCCAACCAGAATTTCCCGCTCGGCGGTGCCTCACTGCTGATCGTTATCGGCGTTGGCCTTGACACCGTCAAGCAAATCGACGCCCAGCTCCAACAACGCAACTACGAAGGACTGCTCCGATGAACCGTCTGCTCATCATTGGCCCTCCCGGTGCCGGTAAAGGCACTCAGGCCGTTAAAATCGCTGAAAAGCTGAACATCCCCGCTATCTCTACCGGCGACATCTTCCGCAAGAACATCAAGGAAGAAACCGAGCTGGGCAAGGAAGCCAAGAGCTACATCGACTCAGGTAACCTGGTCCCCGACTCCGTGACCAACCGTATGGTCCGCGCCCGCCTGGCTGAAGACGATACCGCTAACGGCTTCCTGCTCGATGGCTACCCCCGCAACACCGCCCAGGTCGGCGAGCTCGACACCATCCTCGCAGACATGGGCCAGGAAATCGGTCAGGTGCTGCTGCTCGTCGCTGACAACGATGAACTGGTCGAACGTCTGCTGGGACGCGCCGCTAAGGAAGGCCGCTCAGACGACAACGAAGAGGTCATCCGCCACCGCCTCAAGGTCTACGAAGAAGAAACCGCACCTCTCGTAGCTATCTACACCGAGCGCGGCCTCGTGACCGAAATTGACGGTCTCGGCGAGATTGACGAAGTCACCGCCCGAATCATGGACGCACTCAAGTAAACGTCCGTTCCACCTGTGCCCCCGGTCATTGCGGGGGCACAGGCTTTTAAAGCAGACTGGTGTAGTTTGACTCCACTACGCCTCACAAACCTAGCCAGGAAAGAGCACTATGCGCCGCATCGAATACAAAACAGACCGCCAGCTTGCTGAAATGGCCAGAGCAGGTGTGATCACCTCCCGTGCCCTGGACGCAGCGGTAGCAGCTGCCGCCCCCGGCGTCACCACCGCTGAACTCGATACCGTCTTCCGCGACGTCCTAGCTGAATACGGAGCAGGGTCCAACTTCCTGGGCTACTACGACTACCCGGCCACCATCTGCACCTCCGTGAACGACGTTGTCGTCCACGGTATCCCCGGCGACCTTGCCCTAGCAGAAGGCGACATGATCTCTATCGACGGCGGCGCCACAGTACAGGACGCTCGCGGCACCACCTGGCACGGCGACTCAGCCCGTACCGCCCTCATCGGCAAAGTATCGGACGCCCGCCGCGAACTCTCCGAGGTCACCCGCGCCGCCCTTTGGCACGGCATCGCAGCGCTTGCCACCGCCAAGAAAATCGGCGAAGTCGGCTTTGCCATCGAAAACTTCGTCCGCCAAGAAACCGGCGACAAGTACGGCATTATCGAAGACTTCGTCGGCCACGGTATCGGCACCTCCATGCACATGGCCCCCGACGTGCTCAACTACGCCGCCCGCGACCTCGGACCCCGCGTCAAAAAAGGCATGGCCTTCGCCATTGAACCTATGCTCGTAACCGGTGGAATCGAAACCGTCACCCTCGAGGATGAGTGGACCATTAAAACCATCGATGGGGGAGATGCCTGCCAGTGGGAACACTCCGTCTGCGTACACTCTGAGGGTATCTGGGTTCTCACCGCAGAGGACGGCGGCGCCTCCGAGCTCTCCAAGCTCGGCGTCACCGTCAAGCCCATCCCCGCCTAAACCTCGCAACCTGCCCCACCGCGTCCGCCCCGCATCACACCGAAAGCACCCACCATGACCGAAACCACCAGTGTCCCCCTGGAAATCTCCAGCGCACGGCCTGAACCCGGCCAAATCATCCTCAAAGCCCCCCGCCGCGGCAAACCCCCGCGCCACATTGCAGACTTCGACATGGCCGGCCGCCGTGCCTTCCTCGAGGAACTCGGCTACAAGCCCTTCCGAGCCGCCCAGCTTTCCAAGCACTACTTTGAACGCCTCGTCAACGACCCGGCCCAGATGACCGACCTGCCCGCAGCAGAACGCGAAAAAATGGTCGCAGACGCCATGCCCCAGCTGCTCACCACCGTCCGCACCCTCGAAGCCGACGGCGGCGACACCCTCAAAGTCGTCCACCGCCTCTTCGACGGAGCCCTCGTCGAATCCGTCATCATGCGCTACGACAACCGCGTCACCATGTGCATCTCATCCCAAGCAGGCTGCGGCATGAACTGCCCCTTCTGCGCCACTGGCCAGCAGGGCCTCACCCGCAACCTCTCAACCGCCGAAATCGTCGAACAGGTCATCGCAGGCGCCCGCTACCTCAAAGACATGAAAGGCCTCGAACAGGCCGAAGGCGGCTCCGAAGACACCCGCCCCCTGCGCGTCTCCAACATCGTCTTCATGGGCATGGGTGAAGCCCTCGCCAACTACAAAGCCACCATGGGAGCCGTCCACCGCCTCATCGACCCCGCCCCCGAAGGGCTCGGCATCTCAGCCCGCGGTATCACCATGTCCACCGTCGGACTCGTCCCCGGCATCCGCAAATTCGAACTAGAGAAACTCCCCATCACCCTAGCCCTCTCCCTCCACGCCCCCGACGACGAACTCCGCGACGAACTCATCCCCATCAACCAGCGCTGGAAAGTCGACGAAACCCTCGACGCCGCCTACGACTACTACCGCACCACCGGCCGCCGCATCTCCATCGAATACGCCCTCATCCGTGACATCAACGACCAGGGCTGGCGCGCCGACCTCCTCGGCAAAAAACTCGCCTCCCGCGGCCGCGGCTGGGTACACGTCAACCCCATCCCACTCAACCCCACCCCCGGCTCCAAATGGACAGCCTCCCGCAAGGGCGTCGAACAAAACTTCGTCGAACGCCTACGCGCCCACGGCATCCCCACCACCGTACGCGACACCCGCGGAAGCGACATCGACGGTGCCTGCGGCCAGCTGGCAGCTAAGGAAGACTAAACGCTGATGCGCAGCAGATGCGCTTTTGCCTGCTGACCCTCTCGCTGGTTCGCTAACGCTCACGAGCGATTCACGCCAGCCCCAGCCAGCAGGCTGACAGCGCATCCGCTGCGCTTAAGCCCCGGACCTTAATGTGAAGCTCGCTATGTTTTGCGAAAACCATTAACATTCCGGGGCTTTTGCCGTATATTAGTTTGTTGGTTGTCTGTGCCATGCGTTTAGTGCGCAAGCGGAGCGGTACCCGAACCCGGGAGAACGCACCGAACACAGAAAAAACACTACCAAGAGCCCCCAAGACACCTTGGGAGCACGAAAGTAAAGCGGAGGATATGGCCAAGAAAGACGGCGTCATCGAGATTGAAGGTACCGTGGTCGAAGCACTGCCCAACGCATCATTCCGCGTTGAGCTGGACAACGGACACAAAGTACTTGCACACATCTCAGGCAAGATGCGTCAGCACTACATTCGAATCCTGCCTGAGGACCGAGTAGTAGTCGAGCTCAGCCCCTACGACCTCTCACGCGGTCGTATCGTCTACCGCTACAAGTAAACACGAGCACCAAACGTCGCTAAGCAGCGGCGTTTACGCCGTGTAAAAGGGGTAAACAGTTCTCCCACCGGCTAGCCGGACACAGAACCTCTTACCCCGCCCGTCCAAAAGCATTAGCTGAAACATCAACGCAAAGGAATGCGATGAAGGTCAAGCCGAGCGTTAAGCCGATCTGCGACAAGTGCAAAGTGATCCGCCGTCACGGTGTGGTCATGGTGATCTGCGAAAACCCGCGCCACAAGCAGCGCCAGGGCTAATCACTAGCCAACGCTGACAAGACCACCCCACCAGGTGGCACAACAGAAAATGGCACCGCTCCTGCTAATAAAGCAGGATACCTCCGGGCACAGAGGCCGGGGACCGGGATAACCGGGCAGTGATGTCACAGACCTCTGCGAAAACAAGGAGAACGCCCCATGGCACGTCTCGCTGGAGTCGATATTCCCCGCGAAAAGCGCGTGGAAATTGCTCTTACTTACATCTACGGCGTGGGCAAGACCCGTGCAAAAGAAGCGCTTGCTGCAACCGGTGTTGACCCCAACACCCGCGTCAAGGACCTTGACGATACCCAGCTCGTAGCTCTTCGTGACTTCATCGAAGGCAACTACAAGGTTGAAGGTGACCTTCGCCGCGAGGTTGCTGCCGACATCCGCCGCAAGGTAGAAATCGGTAGCTACCAGGGTCTACGTCACCGCCGTGGCCTTCCCGTACACGGCCAGCGCACCAAGACCAACGCACGTACCCGCAAGGGCCCGAAGCGTACCGTCGCAGGTAAGAAGAAGTAAACAGTGTTGCCTCAGTCTTGCACATCGCGTAAGACCAACACTTCAACCAAAACTTTGTAGGAGAATCAAAAATGCCTCCCAAGACTCGCGCAGCGGCCAAGCGTACCGGCCGCCGCAAGGTTTCCAAGAACATTGTTGCCGGTCAGGCACACATCAAGTCAACCTTCAACAACACCATCGTTTCAATCACTGATCCCTCTGGTGCTGTTATTTCCTGGTCATCCGCCGGCGAAATGGGCTTCAAGGGTTCACGTAAGTCAACCCCCTACGCAGCTCAGATGGCCGCTGAGACCGCTGCAAAGCGCGCTCAGGAACACGGTGTCCGCAAGGTAGACGTTTTCGTCAAGGGCCCCGGCCCCGGTCGCGAAACCGCTATCCGCTCACTCCAGGCTACCGGCCTCGAAGTTGGCTCCATCCAGGACGTCACCCCCGTTGCTCACAACGGCTGCCGTCCTCCGAAGCGCCGCCACGTCTAAGCCCCACCGGCTAGACGCGTCCCGAACATCGGGCGACCAGTAACCTACCAGTTGCAGGTCAATGAACAGACTGCTTCGTCTGCTTCCTCACTCGTTTTTCCCAACCTGTGAGCTCATATAGCGGATGCTCACCGAAAGGAAACATAGTGCTCATTGCACAGCGCCCCATCCTGCGTGAAGAACACGTATCGGAAAACCGTTCACGCTTCACCATCGAGCCCCTCGAACCCGGCTTCGGCTACACCCTGGGTAACTCCCTCCGCCGCACCCTTCTCTCGTCCATCCCCGGTGCCGCTGTAACCAGCATCCGCATCGACGGTGTGCTGCACGAATTCAGCACTGTAGAAGGTGTGACCGAGGACGTCACCGAGATCATCTTGAACATCAAGAAACTCTCCATCTCTTCAGAGAACGACGAACCCGTCATCGCCTACCTGCGCAAGCAGGGCGAAGGTGAACTCACCGCAGGCGACATCGAGGTGCCCGCAGGCGTCGAGATCCACAACCCGGACCTCCACATCGCAACCCTCAACAACCGCGCAAACTTCAACGCAGAACTGACCATCGAACGCGGCCGCGGCTACGTCTCGGCAGCACAGAACAAGTCAGGTGACGCAGAAATCGGCCGCATCCCGGTCGACTCCATCTACTCACCCGTCCTTAAGGTCACCTTCCGCGTCAGCGCGACCCGTGTTGAGCAGCGCACCGACTTCGACTCCCTCACCCTGGACGTCGAAACCAAGGAAGCAATTGCTCCCCGCGACGCAGTCGCATCAGCAGGCAACACCCTCGTTGAGCTCTTCGGCCTGGCCCGTGAACTCAACACCGCCGCTGAAGGTATCGAAGTTGGCCCGTCACCCGCTGACGAGTCAATGGCCGCAGACCTGGCTCTGCCCATCGAAGACCTGGACATGACCGTCCGCTCCTACAACTGCCTCAAGCGCGAAGGCATCCACACCGTGGGTGAACTCGTGACCCGCAGCGAAGCAGACCTCATGGACATCCGCAACTTCGGTGCCAAGTCCATCGACGAAGTCAAGGCAAAGCTCACCGAGCTTGGCCTGTCCCTCAAGGACTCACCCGCCGGAATGGACCTTTCAGCCCGCCTGCAGGACGACGACAGCTACGGCAGCGACTACTAAGACACCGGCAGTCAACGCTTCCACGCGTTACACCAGTCAAACATCTTTGGTTCCCCTGCCGTGAGGCAGTAAGGAACGGCTTACCAGGAGAATAAATTATGCCTACTCCCACTAAGGGTCCCCGCCTCGGCGGATCACCGACCCACGAGCGCATCATGCTGAACAACCTGTCTCAGCAGCTCTTCGAGCACAAGCGCATCACCACCACCGTTACCAAGGCAAAGCGCCTGCGCCCCGTCGCCGAGCGCCTGATCACCTTCGCAAAGAAGGGTGACCTCAACGCTCGCCGTCGCGTCCTGCGCTCCATCGGTAACAAGACCGTAGTCCACGAGCTCTTCACCGTCATTGCCCCCGCAATGGCAGAGCGCCCCGGTGGCTACACCCGCATCACCAAGATCGGTAACCGCAAGGGCGACAACGCTCCCATGGCAGTTATCGAACTGGTCATGGAGCCCGTTGCAACCGCAGCAGCTGTTTCTGAAGCTACCAAGGTAGCTGAGACCGCCGCACCCGCAGCAGAAGAGACCAAGGCAGCCGCACCCGCAGCAGCTGAGTCCTCAGACCTGCCCGCAGGCGCACACGCAGCAACCGAGAACGGCGAAGCTCCCGAGGGCTTCGAAATCAAGGGCAACGCTGACTCCATGAAGTACCACGTACCCGGCTCACGCTGGTACGCAAACACCCAGGCTGAAATCTGGTTCGACACCAAGGAATCAGCTGAAGCAGCAGGTTACGCACCTGCCGGTGGTGCAGCAGCACAGACCATCTCCGAGGACTAATTCCTAGTTACCGGTAGATAGAAGGCGGCTCTTCCCCTCATAGGGAAGAGCCGCCTTTGCCTGTACAGGGTAAAGTTGAGTGAGTCCAAGCCCATCAACGAAGGAAAGCCGTGACCGAAACACTAGAGCAAGTGTATGAGCCGTGTGTGCGCGTACGCCTTGATTTTGCCTACGATGGCGGTCCCTTCGCAGGCTGGGCCAAACAACCGGGACTCATCACGGTCCAGGGCGTCCTCGAAGAAGCCCTAGCCCTCATTTTCCGCCGCCCCATCTACACGACGGTGGCAGGGCGCACCGACGCCGGAGTTCACGCCCTGCACCAGGTGGTGCACTTCAATGTTGCCCAGGACGCCTGGGAGCGACTACCCGGGCGCAGTCAGGACGCCCCAGCGTCCGCCCTATGCCGCAAACTGCGCGGAGCCCTCAGCCGGGCTTTGGCCGATGCAGAAGCAGAACTAGGGCTGCCGGCCCGCCTACAGGGCTACCTGCAAAAAGCTATTACGGTTAGCAGCTGTCAGGAGGTCCCAAGCGATTTCGATGCTCGCTTCTCGGCCCTAGAGCGTTCTTACCGGTACCTGCTCGAAGACGGGCAGGACGAAACCGGTAGTAACCCGCTCAACCGCCATCATGCCTGGCAAATCAACCCGATACTTGATCTTGATCTGATGAACCGCGCTGCCCAGAATCTGTTGGGTCTCAATGACTTCCTATCTTTCTGTAAACCTCGCCAAGGGTCTACTACGATTCGTGAGCTGCGCGAACTCCGATTTATCCGGCGGGAGGACGGCCTCATCGAGGCAACCATTAGAGCCGACGCATTTTGCCACAACATGGTGCGCACCCTCATTGCTTCCCTGGTCATGGTAGGGGAGGGGAAAAAGGACGAAGCCTGGCTCATCTCCCGTATCACCGCCCCGGTGCGCGATTCCCAGGTCCGCCTAGCTGCTCCGCGCGGTCTGGCCCTAGCCTCAATCACCTACCCTGAGGCGTCCGGCTACGCAGCCCAAAGCGAGAAAGCCCGAAACCTGCGAACCCTCTAAATCACAAGCCTGTGATTTAAACGTGAGGTCGGTCAAAACCCCGTCTTTAAAGGGCTAAGCCCTGGATTAAGAGACTTAAACTCTGTATAGTTTCATACGTTGTGCGTATACCGCCCTCATTTCGTACCCTGTTCTTCGGTCTAGTTGCAGGACAATAACGGGGAACAAGAGGTCTGAGGAAATCGGTAACGCAGATGCGTTTGGCCCTCACCCAAACCCTGCGAAAACGCACCTATGTAAACCAGCGCGATACCCAACTAGCGCTACAAGAAACGAGAAAAGGCGAAATTTTGCGCACTTACACTCCGAAGTCAGGCGACAACAACCGCCAGTGGCACATCATCGATGCCTCTGATGTTGTTCTCGGCCGTCTCGCAAGCCAGACCGCAATCCTGCTGCGCGGCAAGCACAAGCCCACCTTCGCACCCCACGTTGACATGGGTGACTCCGTCATCATCATCAACGCTGAAAAGGTTGCACTGACCGGTGCCAAGCTTGAGCAGAAGCGTGCCTACCGCCACTCCGGTTACCCCGGTGGTCTGAAGTCAGTCAACTACGCCGAACTGCTGGAAACCAACCCCGTTCGCGCCGTAGAAAAGGCTGTTAAGGGCATGCTCCCCAAGAACAAGCTAGCTGCCCAGCAGCTCAAGAACCTCAAGGTCTACGCAGGTTCCGAGCACCCCCACGCAGCTCAGCAGCCCAAGACCTACGAATTCACCCAGGTTGCCCAGTAATTCGGGCCTACGAAAGAACTATTAAAGGAGACATCGTGGCTCAGAACGAAGAGTACACCACCGAAGAAGAGCTCACCAGCTACACTTCCGAGTCCTCAGCACCCGTTGCTGAAAAGGCTGCCCGTCCCGCACTGACCGTTGGTGGTCAGGCTGTTGGCCGTCGCAAGGAAGCCGTTGCCCGCGTCCGTCTGGTACCCGGTACCGGCAAGTGGACCGTTAACGGTCGCGAGCTCGACAACTACTTCCCCAACAAGCTGCACCAGCAGGAAGTAAACGACCCCTTCAAGCTGCTTGAACTCGAAGGCGCCTACGACGTCTTCGCCCGCATCTCAGGTGGCGGCCCCTCCGGTCAGGCCGGCGCTCTGCGTCTTGGCGTTGCTCGTGCCCTGAACGAGATTGACGCTGAGAACAACCGCCCCGCCCTCAAGAAGGCAGGCTTCCTGACCCGCGACGCTCGTGTTATCGAGCGTAAGAAGGCTGGTCTTAAGAAGGCACGCAAGGCTTCACAGTTCTCAAAGCGCTAAGCTACGATTACTGGGCCTGCAGCTCAGGCTTATTGTCAAACGCCCCATTTCTCTGCGAAGAGAAATGGGGCGTTTGCCTTACCCGGCTTAGGGTCAAAAGACGTGTAACAGTGGGGTGTCTCACGTCTTGCATCTAGAATAGATGTGGAACATACGCACGAGAGAAAGGGTGCCCATGGCATCTTCGAACACCACTCGCACCTCACGCTCCACCAAGGCCGCAGGCAAGGACGCCGCTACCGAGCTAGAAACTCCCAGCACTGAAGCTGTGGAACAGGACGCCCCCCAGCAGGTTACCGACCCAAAGAAGGAAGCCGTGAAAGCGGCCCTCACCAAGGAGACCCGCCGCGTATCGGTCGTAGAGGACTACAGCGCAGAGCTTGATGAGATTTCCTCCCTCACTAAGAAACTGAGTGGGAATGCAGAGAAGTCGGACGCCTGGAAAGCCGGCTATCCCTACGACAAGAAGCTTTCCCGTAAGGAATACGAAAAAGAAAAGCGAGCCCTGCAGATCGAGCTGCTTAAACTTCAGCTCTGGGTCAAGGAAACCGGCCAGAAGGTGCTGATTATCTTCGAAGGCCGCGATGCAGCTGGTAAGGGCGGTGCCATCAAGCGCTTTATGGAGCACCTGAACCCCCGCGGTGCCCGCGTGGTTGCGCTTGAAAAGCCCACCGACGTCGAGCAGACCCAATGGTACTTCCAGCGCTACATCCAGCACCTGCCCTCCGGCGGTGAAATCGTGCTCATGGATCGCTCCTGGTACAACCGAGCAGGCGTAGAGCGCGTCATGGGCTACTGCACCTCCCAGCAGTACTACGAATTCATGCGTGAAGTGCCCGAGCTGGAGCGCATGCTGGTCAACTCTGGCGTCAAGCTGATCAAGTTCTGGTTCTCCGTCACCCGCGCAGAACAACTGGCCCGCTTCAACTCCCGCCGCACCGACCCCGTCCGCCAGTGGAAGCTGTCTCCCACCGATCTGGCCTCCCTCGATAAGTGGGATGACTACACGGCAGCTAAAGAGGCTATGTTCTTCTACACCGACACCGGCGATGCCCCCTGGACCGTTGTGAAGTCTAACGACAAGAAGCGCGCCCGCCTTGAAGCTATGCGCCACGTGCTCAACCAGTTCGACTACCCCGATAAGGACCACGCCCTGGTCGGTTCTACAGACCCGCTGATTGTGGGCAAGGGATCGGATGTTCTCGAGGACGATGTGCCAGAAAACCCAGAAGGTTTCCCCGTCCTACGCGAAGAAAAATAGAACTGAGCGCGTAGAATAATCAGTAATGTCTAGATTATTCGGAACCGACGGTGTTCGCGGCCTCGCTAACGAAGTGATTACTCCTGCTCTTGCTATGGAGCTTGCGCAGGCCGCATCCATCGTCCTTGGGTTCAATACGGTTAAAGAAGGTGTCCGCCCCAAGGCTGTTATCGCCCATGACTCCCGTATCTCAGGTGAGTTCATTGGCGCGGCAATGACCGCAGGCTTTGCAGCATCAGGTGTCGACGTGCTCGACGCGGGTATGGTGCCCACTCCCGCGGCGGCCTACCTGGTGGCAAGCACAGAAGCCGACTTCGGCGTCATGATTTCTGCTTCCCATAACGCGGCTGAAGACAACGGAATTAAATTCCTGGCTCGCGGCGGTAAGAAGCTGGATGATGCGATTGAGGACGCCATTGAGGCCCTCTATCGCTCCAAGGACTTCCGTTACCCCACCCACGGTGAGGTGGGGCGAGTCCGTCCGCTGACTGACGGTGAAGACCGCTACGTCACCCACCTGGTCTCAACCATGCCCGACCACCGCCGCCTCAACGGCCTTAAGGTTGTACTGGACTGTGCTAACGGTGCCTCATCCGGGGTTTCTCCCGACGCCTTCCGTACCCTGGGAGCCAAGGTGTTTGTGATCGGCGCTGAACCCGATGGCATTAACATCAACGACGGTGTGGGCTCGACCCACCCCGAGAAGCTTCAGGAAGCGGTCGTTCGCCACAGTGCTGACCTGGGTATTGCCCACGACGGCGACGCCGACCGCTGTATGGCTGTCGATGAGCAGGGCAACCTGGTCGATGGCGATCAGATTATGTCGATTCTGGCGCTGTCGATGAAGGAAGCAGGAACCCTCAAGGATGACACCCTGGTCGCCACTGTCATGTCTTCACTGGGCCTGGAAATCTTCCTCAAGGAACACGGCATCAAGCTAGAGCGCACCGCTGTGGGCGACCGCTACGTGCTGGAATCCATGAACAAGAACGGCTTTAACCTGGGCGGTGAGCAGTCGGGCCACGTGATTATGTCGGACCACGCCACCACCGGTGACGGCGTGTTGACCGGCCTGCATCTGGCTGCTGAAATGGCCCGTACCGGCCTGCCCCTCTCTGAGCTGGCTAACCGCATGCAGGCAACCCCCCAGAAGCTGATTAACGTCAAGGGCGTTGACCGCGCTGGCGTGGCTGGCTGTGTGCCCCTGCAAGAAGCGATTAAGGACGCCGAGGCCCAGCTGGGCGATACCGGTCGAGTTTTGCTTCGCCCCTCGGGTACCGAACCCCTAGTGCGAGTCATGGTTGAAGCTGAAACCCAGGAGGTTGCCGATGCAACCGCCCAGGCTCTAGCCGACGTCGTGGCTCGTGAACTGGCTATCTAAGGTAGCCTCCTCTTAGCCCCTGCCGGGCCCTGTTCTCCCTCACCGGGGGAGCGGTGCCCGGCTTTTTGCGCTCAAGCCTATACTTGTCTAACCTATGTGAGAAATTGTTTTCTCCGGTTATGCAAGAAACAACAGGGCATGAGAAAGCCCCGGTAGGTAACTACCGGGGCTTTCTCTATCAAAGGATAGAAAATTACTTGACGGTCAGCGCGTCGCGGATTTCCTTCAGCAGAGCAACCTGGGGATCCTCTTCCTCAACCTTTTCTTCAAGGTCGAGCTTGGCAGCACGACGCTCGTTGAACTTGTTGATGGGCATAACGATGCAGAAGTACAGGGCTGCTGCAACGATGAGGAAGTTAACAACTGCGGTCAGGAAGACACCGATTTTGACGTCGCCGAATGCTAGCCACTGATCGAAGGAAATATCTCCACCGGTCAGCATCGCGATGGCGGGCATCATGACGGACTCAACGAGAGAGTTAACTACTGCAGTAAAGGCGGTACCAATGATCAGACCGACTGCGAGGTCGATGACGTTACCGCGGGTGATGAAATCTTTAAAACCACTAAGCATGAGTTCAAGAATAGCGGTTTCTGCCAGCGGTGAACACCAATCTGAGCTGAAATTTTCGCTGTAAACCAGTGGGTTTACTTACAGGCTAGGGTAGCCTGCCAGCTTATGCTAAAAATTTGTAGGTTACCGACCGTCAACCCCTCACTAGGTACCCGTTTCTTGGTAGGTGGGGGCGGGCCCCGTACCCCAGAAATCTTCTAGCGTTTCAAACCCGGATTCCTTCAGTGCGGTGGCTTCGTCAACACCGATATAGCGCAAATGCCAGGACTCATACCAGTAGCCGGTGGTTTCGTGGTGCCACCAGGGGTAGCGCACTACAAAGCCATAGCGGTGGGCGTTCTCGGCTGCCCACAGGGCAGCTGCCGTGTCCTTGAAGCAGGGCTGGAGGTCGCAGGCGCCACCGGTTCCGATATCGAGGGCAAGACCCGTTTGATGTTCCGAATAACCGGGGCGGGCAGAAGCCACATCTGCCTGATCTGTACCGTACTGGGCAGCCCAGCTGGCGTAGGTTCCCTGCTGGGTCTCATACGACCGGTAGCCGCTGAGGGCCACCATGGGGGCACCAACTGCCGAAGCGTCAGCAAACATGCGGTGCGCTGCTTGCGCTGCCTCGGCACGAAGCAGGACGGAGCCAAACGGCTGTAAATCATCAGGAGCGTAGGTGAGAGGGGAGAGAGGATTGTGCTTATTGACGAGAACCGTCATCGATGATGCCGACTCAATATCGGCAGGACGGCGCGTGGCAGCCTGGCTAGGGGCAGCTGACTCAGCGCTCGCGCTAGAAGAAGGTGGTGCGCTCGAAGAAGCTACCTGCTGAGGAATGGAAGCCGCCACTGAGCTGGCAGACGACGGGGCGGCGTCCGGCTCAGTGGATGTGCTCTGACCGCAGGCGGTCAGCGACAGAGCCATGAGGCTACCCGCTAAAGCCAATGAAAAGTGTGAAAGATAAGAGCGCATACCTAGTTCTTCCGTAGCAGAACCTTACGAATCTTGTGATCATGGGACTTCTTCAAGATCAGTCGGGCTCGCCCACGTGTGGGGCGCACATTCTCTCGCAGGTTAGGTTCGTTGATAGAGCGCCAAATACTCAAAGCTAGCTCAACCGCTGCGTCCTCCGATAAATCGGCATACCGTTTGAAGTAGGAGTTGGGGTTGGTAAAAGCTGACCGTTGCAGCTTCAAAAACCGCTGCACATACCAGTGTTCGATGTCCCGTGTGGAGGCATCAACGTAGATAGAGAAATCAAAGAAGTCAGCCAGGCTCAGGGCTGAGCTTTTCTCGCTATCAAGCTTGGCTGGGGCTAATACATTTAAGCCCTCGACAATGAGAACGTCGGGGCTGGTAACCTCAATGCGCTCACCCTCTACGATGTCGTAGTAGAGGTGGGAATACTTAGGGGCGGTGACGAGGGGAGCACCTGACTTCACTTCTGACACAAACCTCAAGAGGGCACGGCGGTCGTAGGACTCTGGGAAACCCTTGCGTCCCATAAGCCCCCGGCGTTCTAACTCGGCATTGGGGTAGAGGAAGCCATCGGTCGTCACTAGCTGGACGTTCGGGGTTGAGGGCCAGCGCCGGAGAAGCTCCTGCAGGACGCGCGCGGTAGTGGACTTGCCGACAGCTACTGACCCTGCCACACCGATAATAAAAGGGACTTTCTGGCCTTGAAGGCCTAAAAAGTCGTTCGTCATGTGGTTAGCGCTCGCGGCTGCATTGACGTAGAGGTTGAGCAGTCGAGAAATAGGAAGATAAACCTGAGCCACCTCATCTAGATCAATGGTCTCGCCCAGACCGCGAAGCTGCTGTAGTTCGTCCTCCGTCAGCGGAACCGAAATCTCGCTAGCGAGACGCGACCAGGTATCCCGGTCTAGCTCGGTAAAAGGAGAGTATTTAGAAGAAAGCGCGGACATGCTCATTTACATCAGTCTAGAGGTCGGAAGAAAGAGCACCTAATATGACAGAGGTCTATAGAGAGGCAATAGGTTGCGACACTGTGGCGAAGACTGCAGTGGGTCAGCGAATTCTTAGATGTAAGATGAAGGCATGTGTGGAATCGTAGGATACGTAAGTCTCGGCACTGCCGCAGACGGTAAGAAATTTGACCATACCGCATACGATGTGGTTCTCGAAGGTCTGCGCCGCCAGGAATACCGCGGCTATGACTCAGCCGGTGTCGCCCTCATTGGCGATAACGGCATCGAATTCCGTAAGAAGTCAGGCAAGCTTGTTAACCTCGAAGCTGAAGTAGAAGCCAACCCGCTGCCTGCTACCACTATCGGTATTGGTCACACCCGCTGGGCTACCCACGGTGGCCCCACCGATAACAATGCTCACCCGCACGTTGTCGACAACGGCCGCCTGGCAGTTGTACACAACGGCATCATCGAAAACTTCGCAGAGCTGCGTGCAGAACTGATTGAAGAAGGCTGCGAGTTCAAGTCACAGACCGACACCGAAATTGCCGCTAACCTGATTGCCTCCATCTACAACAAGCTGGAGAGCAAGGACCTCACCGAGGCTGTCCGTCAGGCATCAAACCGCCTTGAAGGTGCCTTCACTATCCTGGTCATCCACGTTGACCACCCCGATCGTGTCGTAGCAACCCGTCGCAACTCACCCCTGGTTATTGGCCTGGGCGAAAACGAAAACTTCCTGGGCTCAGACGTCTCTGGCTTCATCGACTACACCAAGAAGGCAGTCGAAATGGGCCAGGACCAGATTGTTACCATCACCGGTAGCGACTACTCCATCATCGACTTCGAAGGTTTCCCCGCCAACGGCAAGGAATTCACCATCGAGTGGGACGCCGCTGCTGTTGAAAAGGGTGGCTACGACTCCTTCATGGAGAAGGAAATCCACGAGCAGCCCGCAGCCGTGCGCGATACCCTGCTGGGCCGCCTGGACGAAAAGGGTAACCTGACCCTCGACGAACTTAAGATTGACGACGCCACCCTGCGTTCCGTCAACAAGATCATCGTTGTCGCCTGTGGTACCGCTGCCTACGCTGGCCAGGTAGCCCGCTACGCTATCGAGCACTGGTGCCGCATCCCCACCGAGGTCGAGCTGGCCCATGAGTTCCGCTACCGTGACCCCATCGTAGATGAGAAGACCCTGGTCGTTGCCCTCTCCCAGTCCGGCGAAACCATGGACACCCTCATGGCAGTGCGCCACGCCCAGGAACAGGGAGCCAAGGTTATTTCAATCTGTAACACCAACGGCTCAACTCTGCCCCGTGAATCCGATGCAGCTCTCTACACTCACGCGGGCCCCGAGATCGCAGTTGCATCCACCAAGGCCTTCCTCTCGCAGATTGCTGCTGCCTACCTGCTCGGCCTCTACCTGGCCCAGCTGCGCGGCAACATGTACAAGGATGAAATCCGTACCATCCTTGAAGAGCTGCAGAAGATGCCCGAGAAGATTCAGGCTGTTATCGACAACGAGCAGCAGGTCAAGGATCTCGGCACCTCTATGAAGGACGCCAAGTCCGTGCTCTTCCTGGGCCGCCACGTTGGCTTCCCCGTAGCCATGGAAGGCGCCCTGAAGCTCAAGGAAATCGCCTACCTGCACGCCGAAGGTTTCGCAGCTGGCGAGCTCAAGCACGGCCCCATCGCCCTGGTGGAAGAAGGCCAGCCCATCTTCGTCATCGTCCCCTCACCCAACGGCCGCGACTCCCTGCACTCCAAGGTTGTATCTAACATCCAGGAAGTCCGCGCTCGCGGTGCAGTGACCATCGTGATTGCTGAAGAGGGCGACACCGCTGTTGAGGAACACGCAGATCACATCATCCGCATTCCTTCCTCACCCAGCCTGCTCCAGCCCCTGCTCTCCACTGTGCCCCTGCAGATCTTTGCCTGCTCAGTGGCTCATGCCAAGGGCTACGACGTTGACCAGCCCCGTAACCTGGCTAAGTCAGTAACCGTCGAGTAAAGCGCTTGTCGTAAAGACAGGAGGACCCCGTGCCCTATCAAGGTACGGGGTCCTTTTTGTCTCCCTCGACAGGGGCGTAGAATGAGCCGAAGACCTCTTCAAACAGGCACCGGCATAAAGGAGAAGCCGCCGTGATTATTGGTACCGGCACGGACGTCGTCAATATAGAGCGATTCGCTGCCCTGCTTGAGCGCACCCCGGCCCTGCTGGAACGGCTTTTTGTGCCGGGGGAGCGGGGGCTGCCCGTCCGCTCCCTAGCTGCCCGTTTTGCTGCCAAGGAGGCTGTCGCTAAGGCCCTGCGGGCTCCGGCAGGTATGTCCTGGCAGGATTGCTGGGTGGAGAAGGACGCGGACGGCGCCCCCTACCTGGTCGCAGAAGGGACGGTTGCCCGGCGAGCTGCTGAACTGGGGATCAACCGCTGGCACCTCACGATGAGCCACGATGAACCTATAGCTACCGCAACCGTTGTGGCAGAGCACCTGAGCGACAGTGACCTGTTGAACCTGTTGCGTTTAGATCCCTCTGCCCGGGGGCTGCTGTTAGCTCGCCCGGTAGAAGAGGGGAACTAGAGTGGCTAGCGCCAAAGAATTGGCCCACGGGGACGTCGAACAATATGTCACTTGCCCTACTTCTTCCTCTCATAAGTACACCCGCGGGGTGTTAGGTCTGCTGACCGGGAGCGATACCTACCCGGGTGCTGCCCTCATGTCTGCCCGGGCTGCCGTCAATACCGGGGTCGGCATGGTTCGGTTTGCTGGAACGTCCTCCCTGAACTTCCAGGTACAGCTGGCAGTGCCTGAAGCTGTATGCAGCGTGAGCGAAGCCGAGAATCTACACGTAGATGCCTGGGCTCTTGGCTCAGGTATTGCCGGCGAAGCGCGAGAAGCTGAAGCCCTGGCCGTCCTTGCGGGAGGGCAGCCGGCTGTTATTGACGCAGGTGCAGTATCCCTAGCTGCCCGGCTGGTGACTGACGGGCTAGAGCTGACGGCACACCATATTCTGACCCCTCATGCCGGTGAGCTGGTCGATGCCCTGACCTGGATTTTTGCCTTGGCGCCGTCCGCGCTCTATGCCGTGGACCCCGAGCTCACCGAGCCACCCAGCCGGGAGCAGATCGAAGCTGACCCGTACCGCTTTGCCCGCCTACTGGCTCAGGTAACGGGTGCAACTGTTCTGCTTAAGGGCAGCACGACCATCTTCGCCGCACCCACCGGTGAGCTCTTTCAGATAACCAGCGAGAACCACTGGCTGGCCACCGCCGGTAGCGGGGATACTCTCACCGGTATTCTGGGGGCTCTTCTTGCCCGCTATCAGGCAGAAGAATCCAAGCCCGGTGCCCTCTCAACTGACTACGCCAGGCTAGCGGGGGCGGCCGTCCGGGTCCACCAGTTAGCAGCAGGCCTGGTGCACGGAGCAGGGATTTCTGGCCCCACGCCACCTACCCTGGTGGCCCAGAAGATCCCAGAGGCCGTTGCCATATTCCTTGAGCTGTAGAGCCTATACCAAAGGCCGGTTACCGTAACGGTAACCGGCCTTCTTGCATACGAGTTCTAGTAGGCGCCGTCCTTGGCGAAGACCGCGCGGACGGTGCGGAAGAGAATGACGATATCGCTCATAACCGACCAGTTCTCAACATAGTAGAGGTCTAGGCGAATAGACTCTTCCCAGGAAAGATTCGAGCGGCCAGAGACCTGCCAGAGGCCGGTAATGCCGGGCTTGACTAGCAGGCGGCGGTAGGCGTCCTCTTCGTACTGCTCAACCTCAGAAGGCAGCGGGGGGCGGGGGCCTACCAGCGACATATCGCCGACAAAGACGTTCCAGAGCTGGGGAAGCTCATCGATAGAGTACTTGCGGATGAACTTGCCGATCTTAGTGATGCGGGGGTCGTCTGCCATCTTGAAGAGCACCCCGTTACCCTCGTTCTGATCCATGAGCTCCTTTTTGAGCTCTTCTGCGTTGGTTACCATGGAGCGGAACTTAATCATGTGGAAAGGAGTGCCGCGGTAGCCGACGCGTTCCTGCAGGAAGAAGATGGGTCCACCGTCCTTCTTGACCAGCAGGGCAACCGGAACCAGCAGGGGGGCCAGGAAAATTAGGCCCAGGCCCGAGGCTACAACATCGATAGCTCGCTTAATCAGGGCCTGCATGCCTTCGATGCGGGGAGTGTGAACGTGAATTAGGGGCACGCCGTTGAGGGGCTGGGTATGGATGCGGGGGCCCGCGATATCGGTCATGGCAGGTGCCATGATGAGTGCGACGTGGGCGGCTGCCAGCGCCCAGCCCAGACGGCGCAGCTCTGTGGGGTTGAGGCCGTGACCGGTGGAGACAGCTACCGCGTGAATATTGTTCTCACGGACTACCTTGAGGACCTCGGCTGCATCGGGCGAGTAGCCCAGGGTCGGGATAGCCCCCTCGGCGAGCTGGGTGCCGGGACGAGAGCGGGGCAGGTAGGCTGCTACCGGAGAGAGGCCTGATGTGCGGGCCCCCTGGAGGGTGTTGTAGAGGTGCTCGCCCGAGGCTGAGTCACCGATAATCATGACGCGGGAAAGTGCGCGCCCCTTATACCGCCAGTGAACGAGCCAGCGGCGGACGCCCCAGCGGGCGCAGAGCAGCAGAACAATGCCGATGGGGTAGGCCAGCATGACGTAGGTGCGGGCAAAATCAATTTTGGTCAGGTAGGAGAAGATTGCGATAACCGCGAAGAAGTAGGTTGTCGCTTTAGTGACGAGTCGGTATTCATCGACGCCATGGCCCAGGTAACGGATGTTGCGGCTATTGGCGATTGACAAGACAAAGAACCAAATCATGCCAAAAACGATGCCGGTTCCCACATACCCAAGCGGAAGGGGAGTACGGGATACAACTTCGGTGTTTTGAAAGCCGAAGCTGACGATATGCGACACCGTGATAGCCACCGCAATAGCCAAAATATCGACTAGGTAAAGCGCAGCTTTGACCTTAGGATGCCAGGTGCGGCGGTTACGGGTTTCTGCCCACCGCTCCTCAATGTACTGTTCGTTCACTAGTGTGTATTCCCCTAAAGATGGTGCCTGCTCCGGGTGCGAGAGTGAGGTGGGCAGACCTGTACGATTAGGCTTTTAATACTACAGTGCTAGTCGGCCTAAGAGCAGGCCGATTTTCTGAAATATGCTTCACACTTTCAGCTGAAAGTAACTTATCCTTACTGGTCAGGGTGTTCTTAGCTACTGAGACCGGCCTCTGCCAGGATGAAGTCAATCACCGGTTCATAGAGGTGAGGGGTGACGTTATCGTCCATGGGCACTGCAACGAGAATTTGCCCTTGCTCGGCTGAAACGAAAAGCCCGGGGTCGTTGCAGTCTGCAATGCCGATGGTGGGTATCCCCGCGGACGCCGCATATCCGGCGAGACCGTGATCGGCAATGACAAGCTCCGGTGTAATTCCTCGTTCCTGGAGCTGGGTCAGTGCCAGCTGCATGGGGCCTGGGAAGTGGGTATGCTGCAGGTTGCCGTACTGCTCGAACATAATGACGTCAAAGATTTGGCGGATATCGCCGTCAAGAAAACGGTCGCCCTCCTCGATGGTCAGGACGGTTGCCCCATGAGTTTTGGCTGCTGCTGCAAGACGGGCGTAGATAGGGAAAAGGCCGGCGGGGTGGCCGGTGGCAAAAAGCAGGCTTTTACCCGCCCGTACTGCGTCACCGAAGATACGGGCGTATTCGGTGAGCCCATCAATACAGAGATCAGCGCTGATGGTGTCTTGGCCCTCCCTGTGATTGGGGTCGGAGCTGGTGCCGACCCTGCGCACCATTAGCTCGAAGATGTCGTCGACGGTCCAGTCCCTGGTCCACTTCACACCGAACTCTAGGTGCTCATTGCCCTCAACAAAGCCCTGCATATGGGCGAGGTTGTTCTCACGGGCGGTTGCTACCTGCCCGGTGATCCGGGATTTATCGAGGTAGGCTGCGAATTCTGGGCGGGTCATGGAAAAGGTCACGGGGTTCCTCCTAGGAACGAGCAAGGGACTGGTAGAGCTGAATAAGGGCCTGGGCTGTTGCCTGCCAGGTAAAGTCGTGGGCGCGCCGGGCCCCGGCCTGCCCCAAAGTGCGTCGAAGCTGTGGGTCTCTCACAAGCTGTTCGATGGCGTCCGCCCAAGCAGCGGGCGTCCGCTGGGCTACCAACAGGCCGGTGGCGCCATCGGCCACCGCCTCCCTGAGCCCGTCTACCTTGCTGGCGAGCACCGGGGTGCCGCAGGCAGAGGCCTCCAGGGCAACCAGGCCAAAGGTTTCTGAGGATGAAGGGCAGGTAACGATATCGGCCTTTCGGAAAGCCTGGGCGAGGTCGGGGGTGGGCATCGAGGGAAGCAGGCGGACGCGGTCACCTAATCCCAGCTCTTCTGCTCGGGTAGCGAGACCCTGCTCATAGCTTGTGCCGGAGGTTCCAATGATGTCGAGGGTAACGTCCAGCTCTCGCGGAAGTAAGCCGAGGGCTTCAACCAGCAGGTGAGGGCCCTTGAGGTGCTGGGGGCGGCCGGCAAAGACCAGGTGGGCTGCGCCGTCCTGCCCCTCATGAAGAGGGCGGAGGCCATCGCTCGGGGAGAAAACAGAAAGGTCAACACCGGGGGCTACCGTTACCAGCTGGGATTCTTGTGCCCCGTAGAAGTCGCGCATCTGGGTAGCCTCATACTCTGTATTCACTACCAGGGCAACGGCTCTACGCACCAACGCCTGCTCGCCCCGCAAACGCACCTCGGGTTCCGGGCGCTCGCCCTCACCCAGCCGGGCGTTCTTAGCAGCTGCGGTGGTGTGCATTGTATGAACGAGCGGTACCTGCGGGTAGGCGGCAAGGGCCGCCAGACCCGAGAGCCAGTAGTGGCTGTGAATCAACTGGGGTGGTCGCGACGCTATAGCCCGAACGGCCATAGCAAAGCCCGGAACCAGCTCAGGTAGATCTTCCTTACGGGCTCCTTCAGCCTCAGGTAGGTAGAGAGCGGTAACGGTGGCCCGCTCGTGATACCGTACCTGCCCAGCTTGCTGGCGGTCGGTTGCCAGCGTAAAAACTTCCACTGTTAGCTGCGGGTTGACCTCAAGAAGAGCAGCCAAAGAACGCTCAATATAAACGTTCATGCCGCCAGCATCCCCTGATCCAGGTTGGGCCAGGGGAGAGGTATGTAGCGAAAAGATATGCAGGTGTAGCGGAAAAGAAAAACTCACATCTCTACTCTACCCCTGCCACATCTGCCCGCACCCCGTAGACGTCAGCGCAGGTGCGCTACCGGCAAACTCAACTAAGCTAGAGAAGAAAAGACCCTACGCCCAAGGAGGACACCGTGTCTATCGACAGCCTCTACCGCGCCCACGGCTTCGTGCCCCTTGACGCCCCCACAGACGCAGAACGCCTCGCCGTCATCGACCTGGACGCCGTCGAACATAACGTCCGGCGCATCAAAACCCTCATCGGCCAGCGCGCCCTCATCGCCGTGGTCAAAGCGGACGCCTACGGGCACGGGGCCCTCGACGTAGCCCGGTCGGCGGTGGCGGTAGGTGCTGACTACCTGGGCGTAGTCCACGTCACAGAAGCCCGCGCCCTCCGAGCCGGTGGCGTTACAGCCCCCATTATCGCCTGGCTCCACACCCCCCGAACCGACTTTGCCCAAGCCCTCACGGACAACCTCGAACTGGGAGTCTCAAGCACCTGGGAACTTGACGCCATCGCAACCGCCCACCGTGACAGCGGGCAGCAAGAGCCGGTCAAGGTTCACCTCAAAGTAGATACCGGACTAGGCCGCAACGGCGTGACCATGGGCGAACTACCGGCGCTCGCCGCCGCTGCCCGCCAGCTCGAAGAGGACGGGGTACTGCAGGTGGTCGGGGTATTCTCCCACCTGGCAGTAGCTGACGAACCAAAACGTACCGAAACAGCCGAACAGTCCCAGACCTTCGACCGGGCACTAGACATCCTGCGTTCTGCCGGCCTGCGCCCGACCCTGCGCCACCTTGCTAATACTCCCGCGACCTTCAGCGCGGCGTCCGTCGGCGCTGAAGAAGGACTGCTACGGGACGCCGTCCGGGTGGGTCTCGGTCTCTACGGGCTTTCCCCCCTGCCCGGGCAGACCCCAGCAGACCTGGGACTCAAGCCGGTCATGCACCTGCAAACCTTCATCAACGCCGTCAAGGAAGTCCCCGCAGGCCAAGGCGTCTCCTACGGCCTCAACTACGTGACCGACAAACCCACGACCCTGGCCCTGGTACCGGTCGGCTACGCGGACGGCGTTCCCCGAGTCGCAACCGGCGGGCCGGTCCGTATTTACCCGGCATCCGGCCCTGCCCGAACCTACCGGGCAGTGGGACGAATTGCCATGGACCAGCTGGTCGTAGACCTCGGTGAACCCGGTTTGGCTGACCCCGCAGCGGGCTTCCTGGGTGCCCCCGCCGTCCTCTTCGGAACCGGCGACAACCCGCCTGTCACCGACTGGGCAGAAGCCTCCGGAACGATTAACTACGAAATCGTCACCCGCATATCCCCGCGCGTCACCCGCATCAGCGTCGGCGGATCCTGGCGCCAGCGAGACACCGAAAGCGAGCAGTAAACCGTGACCGACCGCGTCCTTGACCTCGAAATTACCGGCCCCGAGCACACCCGCGCTATCGCCCTGGCCCTAGCCCCCCTCCTCACCGCGGGCGACGTCCTGATTCTCACCGGCGAACTGGGATCCGGCAAAACCACCTTCACCCGCTCCCTCGGCGAAGGGCTCGGGGTGCGTGAAGGCGTTATCTCACCCACCTTCGTCCTCTCCCGCGTCCACCCCAACCTGCCCGACGGCCCCCGCCCCGGCGGGCCCGACCTCGTCCACGTTGATGCCTACCGACTCGCCAGCTCAGAAGAACTCGATGACCTCGACCTGGAATACTCCCTCGACCTGTCAGTCACCGTCATCGAATGGGGCCGCGACAAAGCCGAACACCTCTCAGAATCTATTCTCGATCTGGAATTTACCCGAGTGACAGGCGCAGACCTAGCCGAGACCGACCCCTACGCCCTCTACGCCCCCGGCAGTTGGGAAGAAGAAGACGAGGACGACGGAGCCCCCGAACCACGCCGCCTCCGCCTCATCGGAAGCGGACCCCGCTGGGAAAATGCTTGGGATGAGATGGTAGAGAAGCTGAGCGGTAGCGGGGCGGAGGGCGCATAGGGGCTTTTGGGAACACCGCGGGCTCGCGCTCGCTGCCGACCCTCTCGCATGGTTCGCTTCGCTCACAATGCGATTCACGCCAGCCGCCGAGCCAGCAGCTTCGCTGCGAGCCCGCGGTGCTTCAGGAAATACCTATCACATAGTCTCCGAGCCTAAACACGCTAGACTGGTGGGGTGCTTATTCTTGCTCTTGATTCATCCGCTATTGCTTCTGTCGCCCTGGGGCGCCTGGACGGGCAGACCCTAACCCTGCTCGCTTCACGGTCAACCGAAGACACCCGCTCTCACGCCGAAGTGATGGCTCCCTTCGTCACCGAGGTATTGGCTGAAGCCGGAGTAACAGGCCAAGACATTGACGCTGTAATAACAGGTACCGGTCCTGGGCCCTTTACCGGTCTGCGCGCCGGCATCGTCACCGCTCGTTCCCTAGCTTTTGCTTGGAACAAGCCCCTCTACGGAATCATGAGTCTTACCGCCCTCGCCGAACTCGCTGAAGGTACCGCGCGGGCGTCCGGTCATACCCGTTTTCTTGTCGCCTCAGATGCCCGCCGCAAGGAAATATACTCGGCTGTCTATGAACTAACCGAGAGCGGCTACCAGTTGGAGAGCGGCCCCACCGTCGGCCCGGCCAGCGAGGTTCCCGACCTGCCAGCCTACGGTTTTGGCACCTCCCTTTACCCGGAGTCCCTGGATGCCCAGCCCGGCTTTGAGCATACCCAGCCGGACGCCGCCGCCCTGCTGGCAGCCGCTGCCCGCCTGGGCCTGACCAACCTCAGCGCCGATACGAGCGCCCTCTACCTGCGCGAATCCGATGCCAAGGTGCCGGCCGCCCGTAAGAAGGCCAGCGCCTAATGCTACTGACTGACCTCCCCACGGGTCTGGCCGACGGAGCCCAAGCCAGGGAAATGACCCTGCACGATGTCCCAGCCGTCCATACCCTAGAACTCGACCTCTTCCCGGCCGACGCCTGGCCCCTGGACATGTTCCTTGCCGAAATCACCCACGAAACCCGGGGATATGTCGTCCTGGAAATCCCTACAGAAACCGGCCCGCAGGTTATCGGCTATGCCGGGCTCATGAGCGTAGCCGACACCGCCGACGTACAAACCATCGCTGTTGCCCCCGCCTACGAGGGCCGTGGCTACGGGCGGGCTCTGCTGGATTTTCTGGCCCGCGAAGCGGCTGCCCGGGGTGCCGAACAGATGCTGTTGGAAGTACGTGCCGATAACCCCCGGGCCCAAGACCTCTACCTGAAAAACGGCTACCAGCAGATTCATGTGCGCCGCCGCTACTACAATGACGGGGTCGATGCCCTCATTATGCGCCGCGACCTGACCGAGATGACCCCTGTACAAGGAGAAACCAGCCATGACCGCTAAGACCGAACCCCTGGTACTGGGCATTGAATCCTCCTGTGATGAAACCGGCATCGGCATTGTGCGGGGTTCCACTCTGCTGACCAATACCGTCTCGTCCTCCATGAATGAGCATGTGCGCTTCGGCGGTGTGATTCCCGAAATTGCCTCCCGCGCCCACCTGGACGCTATGGTCCCTGCCCTCCAAGCTGCCCTGGACGAAGCCCAGGTGAGCTTGGATGATCTGGACGCTATCGCCGTGACCGCAGGTCCCGGGCTGGCCGGTGCCCTCATGGTTGGCGTCTCTGCCGCCAAGGCTCTGGCAACTGCCACCGGCAAGCCCCTCTACGGGATCAACCACCTGGTAGCCCATGTGGGGGTTGGTCTGCTCGATGACTGCGGTATTGAGGGGCATACGGCTGACTTCCTTGACGGCTTGCCCAGCGAAGGAATCGGGGCTCTGCTGGTCTCTGGCGGGCACACGGAAATTCTGGCCGTGCGCGATATTACCGGCGATGTTGAGCTGCTGGGGGCTACCCTGGACGATGCAGCCGGTGAAGCCTACGACAAGGTAGCCCGTCTGCTGGGTCTGCCTTACCCGGGTGGGCCGGTGATTGACCGGGCGGCTGCGGACGGCAACGGGGCAGCTTTTGCCTTCCCTCGCGGCCTATCAACCCGCAAGTTCATGGGCACCGCCGAGGAACCCGGTCCCCACCGCTACGATTTTTCCTTCTCGGGTCTGAAAACCGCGGTTGCCCGCGTCGTTGAAGGCTTTGAAGCCCGAGGCGAAGAAGTACCGGTTGCTGATATTGCCGCCTCTTTCCAGGAGGCTGTGGTCGATGTGATTACTAAGAAAGCCATGCTGGCCTGTACCGAGCGCGGTATCACCACCCTGCTGTTGGGCGGGGGAGTAGCCGCAAACTCGCGCCTGCGTCAGCTGACCGCCCAGCGCTGTGCCGAACACGGCATTAAGCTGGTCATTCCCCAGCTGAGCCTCTGCACCGATAACGGGGCTATGGTGGCGGCCCTGGGAGCCCGCCTGGTGTCAGAGGGGCGGAGCCCATCAGGCATCGACTTTACGGCAGATTCTTCCTTGCCCGTCACTAAAATTTCCCTCTAAACGGGGGTAGGTAGGCAAGCACGCAGGTGCGGGCGAGGGGCTGGAGAGAGACTTACAGCCCCTCGATGGCCTGGGTCGTTAGATCGTCCACTACCGCCTGCAGGTTGCCGTCGTTTTCGGCAGCAACTCGGCGCTGACGCTGATAGCCAGCCCCGGCCAGGCAGATACGCTCCACATCAGCCAGTTCAGTAGAGCATCCCAGGTCAGCAGCGATATCTTCTAGCTTGTTCAAGAGCCCCAGGGTGTCTTCGGTGACCAGGCGCTCGGTGTTCTGGTTATCGAGAATGACGATGGCCTCGGTGCCGTAGCGGGCAGCCCGCCACTTGTTCTCTTGCACGTGCCAGGGTTTGAGGGGCTCAATTCGCTTGCCCGCATCGAGCTGGCGGGAGAACCATTCCACCAGGCACTGGGTAAAGGCGGTCAGGGCCGTGATGTCACGAATAGAGGCCAGACCGTCGTAGGCCCGCATTTCTACCGTGCCGTATTTGGGTACGGGGCGGACGTCCCACCGGTTTTCGCTGGGGTCGTCGATGACGCCGGTGACTACCAGGTCGTTGAGGTAGTCCTCGTAGTCTTCCCAGCGTTCGAAGGTGAAGGGCAGGCCAGAGGTGGGTAGCTGCTGGAAAATCTGGGCCCGTTGGGAGGCGAACCCGGTATCTTCCCCTTCCCAGAAGGGGGAGGAGGCTGATAGGGCCAGTAGGTGGGGGTAGAAGTTGGTGAGCCCGTTGAGTACCGGCAGGGCTTTATCTCGAGAAGTGACCCCGGTGTGCACGTGTACCCCGTAGATGATTTGGCGGCGGCCCCAGAACTGGGAGCGGTCGAGCACCCGCAGGTAGCGATCCTTATCAACGACTTTTTGGTCCAGGGCTCGGGAGAAGGGGTGGGTTCCGGCTGAGAAGAAGGCTAGGCCCAGCTGGTTGGTGATGTCTTTCAGGACGCCGGTGGCCTGGGTGAGCTGGTCGGCGGCCTCCGCCGGGGTTCGGCAGATGCCGGTGACAAGCTCAACGGTATTATTCAAAAATTCGCCGGTGATATGGGCCCGGTCAGGGGCTGCTTCAAGAACCTGCGGGTGCTGTTCTTGCAGTAGTGCTAGCACTTCGTCTGCACGGGATGCCAGTTCGCGGGTTTCGGGGTCGACGAGGGCGACCTCCCATTCCACACCAATCGTGGACTGGTCTGAGGGGTGAAAAATCATGCGCTGGCTCCAGGGTCTCGGTGCGGTGCTGGTTCTATCTTAGGGGCAGGGGCTAGCGCAGAAGAATCCGGCTCACTCTATGACGCTACTGGTGAGATAGACGTAATAAACTAGGCCGGTTCGGCCCAGATGGCCAGGCGCTGGGAGGCTGCGCCCTCGCCCAGACGGGTCAGAATCAGGGTGGCTTCGCGGCCAGCCGTCCCCTTTTTCTTTTTCACCCCGGCGAGTAGGGTGGCCCGGAGCTTTTCGGGAATCACATCGACTCCCCGCTTTTTGACGGTCAGGGTGGTAATACCCTGCTCTTTGACCCAGCGGCGCAATTTTTTCTCGTTGAGGGGCATGGTACCCAGGACGCGGTAGGCCCGGCCTAGCGGGCTAGGGGCGGGGGAGTCTGAGGTTAGGTAGGCGATATTTTCATCAAGCAGGGTAGCCCCAATCGCTCGGGCGAAGTCTTCCACCAGGTGGGAGCGGACCACCGCCCCGTCGGGCTCAATCAGGTAGGCGCCCAGGTCAGTTACCTCAAGCGGCTCCCCATCGGCTGACGCTGTCAGCGGGGAAGTAATCCCGCCCAGGACCTGCCGGGTGACGGCGTCCGCCCCCAGCACGGTAGCTGAGCGAGCAACCCCGGGGCGGGCCAGGGCATTGAACCAGAGCACCACCTCCACTACGGAGCCGCCGTGACTGACCCACTCAGCCTCCACCCCGCTCGGTATCGCCTCGTGGGGTAGGGCAGGCCCCAGCTTGACTCCCATGGGGATGCCCGTTGCCGCCAACTTCTCTAAGAAGGAGAAAGGAGGGGAGAAAGCCTCGGGATCAAAGATCCGGGAGGTCGTTGAACCGCCCTCCACCTCGCGGCGGGCCGGGTCCAGCCAGAGAGCAGAGACGCGCTCGCCGGTTACGGTGGTGAGTTTTTCGAGCTCAATGTCTTCCACATTGCCCACGAGTACCTGGGCGGACGGGTAGGGGGAGAGATTGTGGGCGGTGAGGGCTGCTGTAGCGGGGTCAAGCTCAACGGACGTCACCGCTAACCCTGCGCGGGCAAAGGCGAGGGAGTCTGCCCCCAGGCCGCAGCCTAAATCAGCAACTGAGTTGAGTCCGGCCTCGACGAAGCGGGCGGCGTGGTGGTTGGCGACGGCGGCGCGGGTTGCCTGCTCATAGCCGGCCTCGGTGAAAAGCATGTGCGAGGCTTCTTCCCCGAACTTGGTAACCCCCAGCGTGCGAAGACGGGCCTGGGTCAGCAGGGCTGATGAGTCCTCGGCGCTGATGCCCCGAGCCCGGAGCCTGGAGACCGCCTGCAGGGAGTCAGCGGGGTTGTAGGGGACGAGCTGGTCAAGGGTTGCTAGCTGGTCAGCTGAGAAAGGGTGGGTGCCGGCGCGGGGGAAAGAAGTCATGCACCTAAGTTTAAGGGGTAAGCAGGGGCGGGGGAGAGCCGCTGAAAGCCGACTGGCTGGGGCTGGCGTGAATCGAGCGAGCGAGAGGGCAGGGGAAGACCCGCTGAAAGCCGACTGGCTGGGTCTGGCGTGAATCGGGCGAGCCCTCCAGGGCGAGCCCGAGAGGGTCAGTCGGCGCAAGCGGGTCTACCCCGCCCCGTCCCCAACCAATTAAGTTCCAGAACGCGCTTCGTCCTGTCCCTTATCTGCCATTCTCCCTGTAGGCAGCTTTGTGATGGGCTGGGTGGCAAGCGCCCAGACAGCTCCGCCCAGGGCGCTAGAGCCGATGACGGTAAAGGCCACTGGGAGTGAAGAGATCAGCATGATGCCAGAGACTGCCAGGGGCCCTGCGACGATGGCGACCTGGGAGAACATGGACCAGATGGAGAGGAATTTGGCGCGTCCGATGTTGGGGGAGAGGTCGGCGCCGATGGTCATGTTGATGCCGGCGCCGAAGCCGTTGCCGATGGCCATGAGGGCAAGACCCGCGATGAAGCCGGCGCTGGTGGGTAGTAGGGGTACGAGGATGAAGCCGGCGCCGAAGATGCTGAGGCAGAGGGCGAGGACGGCGGAGCGTCCTACTCGGTCTTTGAGGTAGCCTCCGGGAACCATGAGGACCATTTCGAGGGCTGATCCCAGGGCGATGGCTAGGGCGATCTGGGAATCGCTCCACCCTAGGTGCAGGCCCCAGAGGGCTGCAACGATGGGTTGAGTTACTCGGCTCATGGCGAGGGTGATGATGCCGAGGCCTGCGACCCAGACGGCGGGCCAGCGGACGGCTAGGGCGAGGTCTTCTTCGGTGCGGTTTGAGCGGGCTGTGCTGGTGGCGGTGTCGAAGCGCTGGTTGAGTTTGCGGATGCGCAGGCAGAGGGTGGCTGCGACGACGAGGGCGAGGGCGAAGAGGAAGACTGTCCAGAGGGGGAGCCAGAGAAGGAGGAGGGCTGAGGCGAGGGGCCCGGCGAGGGCGCCTGCTCGTTGGGCGCCGCCGAGGGCGGTCATGGCTTTGCCGCGGTCTTGGGCAGCGACAGTTTCTGCTAGTACGGCTTGTCGGGCGAGCCCCCAGGCGACGGTGGCTGGTACGCGGGCGACGTGGGCGAAAAAGTAGAGCCATAGAGCCCCTGCCAGGGGTAGGGCGAGGGAGAGGGCTGAAAGGGTGAGGGCTCCAGCGGCACTGAGGGTTGCCCAGGTCATGGCTCGTTTGTCGCCTACACGGTCGATGCCTGCACCTACCGGGACGGTGCAGATGAGGGCGAGGACGCCCGCGGCGGCTACCAGCAGGGAGGCGAGTTCGGGTGAGGCTCCTAGCCTGATAGCTGCAATGATTTGGATGGGGACGACGGCCCCGAAGCCGGCTGCGAAGAGGAAGGAGGGGACGAGTACCGGCCAGAAGATGAGTTTGAGCATGTTTTGCCTTTCTGCCGGGTTTGGGGCTTTCAACCTGTATTTTATTGCACATCAGTGGTGATGCTGGTGGTGCGCTGTCTGCGAAACCGGCGCCTTATCTTGCCCGTAGGGGGTGAGGGGAATAAAGTTTTAGTTAGCACTTGACCGCTAACAGTGCTAAATCGGCAACCGGTAGCACCGCGACGATACCGGGTATAGCCGCCTTAGTGCCCCACGGTCACCCCATAAGTTTTACGCTGAGACCTCACTTGAAGGAGTACCTCATCATGGCTATCAAGCCCCTCGAAGACCGCATTGTCGTTCAGATCGTTGAAGCAGAGCAGACCACCGCATCAGGTCTGGTCATCCCCGATACCGCTAAGGAAAAGCCCCAGGAGGCTAAGGTTATTGCTGTTGGCCCCGGCCGCATCGACGACAAGGGCAACCGCATCCCCGTTGACGTAGCTGAAGGCGATGTCGTTATCTTCTCCAAGTACGGTGGCACCGAGGTTAAGTACGGTGGCGCTGAGTACCTGATTCTGTCAGCCCGCGACGTACTGGCTGTCGTTTCCTAAGTTTTCGCTGTTTCTACCGAATACAACACGAAACACGAGAAAGAAGTAAGGATTCATGGCAAAACAGCTTGAATTCAATGATGATGCGCGTAAGCACCTGCAGGCAGGCGTTGATAAGCTTGCTAACGCTGTCAAGGTGACCCTGGGCCCCCGCGGCCGTAATGTGGTGCTTGATAAGCAGTGGGGCGCACCCATCATTACCAACGACGGTGTATCTATCGCCCGCGAGATTGAACTGGAAAACCCCTACGAAAACCTGGGTGCCCAGCTCGCTAAGGAAGTAGCTACCAAGACCAACGATGTTGCTGGCGACGGTACCACCACCGCAACCGTCCTGGCCCAGGCTCTGGTTTCTGAGGGCCTGCGTAATGTCACCTCGGGCGCTGCCCCCGGTGAGGTCAAGCGCGGCATCGAGACCGCTACCAAGCTGGTGTCAGAGCGCCTGCTGGCTAACGCCCGCGAGGTAACCGGCGAAGAGGTTGCTCACGTAGCAGCTATTTCTGCCCAGTCACCTCAGATTGGTGAGCTGCTCTCTGAGGCCTTCAGTAAGGTAGGCCAGGACGGCGTTATCACTATCGAGGACGGCTCCACCACCGAGATTGAGCTCGAAGTAACCGAGGGTATGCAGTTCGATAAGGGCTACCTCTCACCCTCCTTTGTCACCGACCCGGAGCGTGCTGAGGCTGTTCTCGAGAACACCGCCATTCTGCTCTACCAGGGCAAGATTTCAACCGTGGCTGAGATTATGCCCGTGCTCGAGAAGATCGTTCAGGCTAAGAAGTCCCTGACCATCATCGCTGAGGACGTGGACGGCGAAGCCCTCTCCACCCTGGTCGTTAACAAGCTGCGCGGCAACCTCGATGTTGTTGCCCTGAAGGCACCCGGTTTTGGTGACCGCCGTAAGGCAATCTTCCAGGACCTGGCTATCCTGACCGGCGGCACCGTTATTACCGGTGAACTGGGTATTTCCCTGGATGCCGTCACCCTGGATCAGCTCGGTTCAGCCCGCCGCGTGACCGTCACCAAGAACAACACCACCATCGTTGATGGTGGCGGTACTTCTGAGGCTGTTGCTGAGCGCGTTGACCAGCTCCGCGCCGAAATTGAGCGCGTGGACTCCGAGTGGGACCGCGAAAAGCTCAAGGAACGCCTGGCCAAGCTGGCCGGTGGCGTGGGCGTCATCAAGGTGGGTGCTGCTACCGAGGTTGAGGCCAAGGAACGCAAGCACCGCATCGAGGACGCCGTGTCCTCCACCCGCGCAGCACTCGAAGAGGGCATCGTCGCAGGTGGCGGTACCGCCCTGGTTCACGCTCTGGCAGCCCTGGACGGCGTTGAGCTCGAATCCCGCGATGCCCAGGTGGGTGTAGACATCGTCCGCCGCGCCCTGGTCCAGCCCCTGCGCTGGATCGCGGAGAACGCCGGCGAGGACGGCTACGTGGTCACCTCCCGTGTGGCAGATATGCCCATCGGCCACGGCTTCAACGCCGCAACCGGTGAATACGAGGACCTCATCGCCCGCGGCGTCATCGACCCTGTCAAGGTCACCCGCTCAGCCCTGGAAAACGCAGCCTCCATCGCTGCCCTGGTGCTGACTACCGAGACCCTTGTTGTCGAAAAGCCCGAGGAAAAGGACGAGGACGAAGCCAAGTAAGGCTCCGCTCCAAGGCTCCTTACCCGGAGCCCCTTTCGGGTACAGCAGATCCCGCTCTTGCAGTGACTAACACCGTAAGGGCGGGATTTGCTTTTTAAAGCAAATTTTCAGTCGCCGGGAGTAACATTTTTAACTTGGTGTCTTCCTGCCCGTTACCCCTCAGTAACCGGTGTTCTGGCACCAGATAACCGTCAGCAAAGGAGGTAGACCGCAGTGCCCCGCCCCGCAGCCGAGCCCACACCAGCCACCGGCACCATCGCAACCGTCACTCGTTCAGCAGAACGTGCCTGGCGCCCCGAGATTCAGGGGCTGCGTGCGCTCGCCCTCCTGCTGGTTGCCGCCTACCACTTCTGGTTTGGTCGTGTATCGGGCGGTGTCGATGTCTTCCTGTTGATTTCAGCGTTTTTGTTGACCGGCTCTTTTGCTCGCAAGATTGAGCAGGGCAAGCTGGTAGGGCCGGACACCTGGTTCGGTCTAAAAACCCTGCTAGCTTATTGGGTGCACGTCTTTAAGCGTCTGCTGCCCCTGGCATCTCTCACCGTGGCACTCACTTTGTTAGGTACCTATTTCTTTATCCCGGCTGAGCGCTGGCTCTCGATAGCTGACGAGGCCAAGGCCGTGATTCTGTACCAGCACAATAACTGGTCGATTGAAAACGCCGTGGACTACTACGCTACCGACACCTCGCTGGCCTCACCCTTCCGGCATTTTTGGTCCCTGTCGGTCCAGGGGCAGATTTATGTGCTGTGGCCCCTGCTGATGGTGGCACTGGCCCTTCTGCTGGGTAAGCGCATGAGGGGGTCAGCCCGCTGGGCTCTCACCGGCGCTTTTGCTGCCCTTTTTGCGGTGTCGCTGACCCACTCAATTGAGATCACCGCGACCAACCAGCAGGCCGCCTACTTTGAAACCGAGGCTCGCCTCTGGGAATTCGCGCTGGGCTCTCTAGTAGCCCTCTGGTTGCCGGTCCTGAAACTCCCCCCGCTTGTACGCGCGGTTCTGGGGTGGGCAGGTATTGCTGCTATCGTTGCCTGCGGTTTCGTGCTGGACGTTAACGGTACTTTCCCCGGCTACGTAGCCTTGTGGCCCACCCTGGCAGCTTCGCTCGTCATTATTGCGGGAGACACCGGCACCCGCTTCGGACCCGAGAAACTGCTGACGGCTAAGCCCCTGCTGGCCCTGGGCGGTTTTTCCTATGCCCTCTATTTGGTGCACTGGCCGATTCTCGTCTTTTACCTGGCGCAGACCCGTCAGGAAAAGGCGGGTTTCTGGGCTGGGCTTGGCCTGCTTCTTCTGTCGGGTGTGCTGGCCTGGGCTCTAACCCAGCTGGTCGAAAAGCCCCTGCGAGACTGGGCGCTACCCAACCGGTCTGTGTTTGCGGGTCTGGTCACTGGTGCGGTGTGCGTGGGTCTTGCTCTTGCTCCCTCCTACGCCTGGCAGTCCTCCATCTACCGGCAGGCTGAGCAGGCAGAGGCAAACCGCACCCTCAATAATGTGGGGGCCGCCGTCCTCCAGCCGGATTACGAGTACGCGGGGGAAGAGGACGCCCCTGTGATCCCCGTCCGTGCGGTGCTCGATGCGGATTGGGCTGACCTGGGCACAGCCTGCACCGATGTGACCCCCGAGCTGGCCGTTCCCGATTCTCTTGCCGGGGATTGCACCTACGTCGCCTACTCACCCCAACCCAGCCGAACCATCGTGGCCTGGGGCAACTCCCACATGCAGATGTGGATGACGGCCATGCGTCCGCTCGCCGAATCCCAGGGCTGGACGGTCATCGCCCTGACCCGCCCCGGCTGCTTCCTCGGTGAAACCGACAACACCGCCTACGCCAGCGGGTTTGAGTGCGATACCTGGGCAGCAGACAGCGCTGCCTTCATCCAGGACCTTGCCCCCGATACCGTCCTGCTGCACGGCACCAAGTCAGAACCCAACCTGCCCGACACCCCTCTACTCGATGCTGAAAGCCGTATCGCGGAACTTACCGGCGCTGGCATCCAGGTGCTGGGCCTGCGCGACACTCCGCGCATGGAAACCATGCACAAGGACTGCATGGACGCCTTCGGCACGGCGGACGACTGCGTCATGAGCCCCGGCCAGGACGTCACCGCCAGCCCCCTCAGCTCCCTCGAAGAAACCTACCCGGGTTTTGCTGCCCTCAACCTCTCTGACCTGATTTGCCCCGAGAACGCCTGCCCGGCGTCCATCGGTAATATCTACACCTACTTCGACTACGACCACATCACCGCAACCTATATCGAAACCCTGGGCCCCTACTTCGACCCGCGCGTGCTCGAAGCCCTGGGCAAAGCTGATGCTAGCTCGCAGGCACATAGCCAAGTAATACCTGCCGGAAGCGCCCCCTACGAGGCTGTGGAATAGAAACGGCGGGGGAGGGGTTTCACCCAGTACGAACAGGGACGAAACCCCTGATGTGAGCAAGCGACAGGTAGCTGCCCGGGCCCTACGCTCGCGCATCGGGGCTAACCCGACTAAGATTAAAACCAGTGTCGCTAAGCGCCCACCTGAATACCCTCGAAAGGTAGCGAACCCTTCATGACTACTCCCACTGCACTGAGCGAAGACCCCTTCGGCTTCACCGGCCTCACCTACGATGACGTGCTGCTCCTGCCCGGCAACACCGACGTCATCCCGTCAGATGCAGACACCACCACCCGCCTGACCAAGCGCATCTCCATCGCCTCACCGATTATCTCGGCAGCAATGGACACCGTCACCGAGTCCGCCCTGGCCATCGCCATGGCTCGCCTGGGCGGCATGGGCGTGATCCACCGCAACCTTTCTATCGCTGACCAGGCTGACCACGTGGACCGCGTCAAGCGCAGCGAATCCGGCATGATTACCAACCCCGTGACTGTCGGCCCCGACGCCACCATCGCCGAGCTCGATGCCCTGTGCGGCCACTACAAGGTTTCGGGCCTTCCCGTTGTGGACGAGAACAACGTACTGGTCGGTATCATCACTAACCGCGACACCCGCTACCTGCCCGAGTCCACCTTTGAGACCACCCGCGTGCGCGACATCATGACCAAGATGCCGCTCATTACCGGCCACGAGGGCATGAGCAAGGACGAAGCTTTCGCCCTGCTGGCAGAAAACAAGATTGAGAAGCTGCCCCTGATCGACAAGGACGGCAAGCTCACCGGCCTGATTACCGTCAAGGACTTCACCAAGAGCGAGCAGTACCCCCGCGCCACTAAGGACGAGGACGGCCGCCTGCGCGTTGGCGCTGCTATCGGCTTCTTTGGCGACGGCTACGAGCGTGCTATGACCCTGATTGACGCGGGCGTCGACGCCCTCTTTGTCGATACAGCTAACGGTCACTCCCAGGGCGTACTCGACATGATTGCCCGCCTCAAGAAAGACCCGGCTGCTGCCCACGTTGACGTTGTGGGCGGCCAGGCCGCAACCCGCGCCGGCGCCCAGGCCATCATCGACGCAGGTGCCGACGCCGTCAAGGTGGGCGTTGGCCCCGGCTCCATCTGCACCACCCGCATTATTGCCGGTGTTGGCGTGCCCCAGATTACCGCTATCAATGAGTCAGCTAAGGCTGCTATCCCCGCCGGTGTTCCCCTGATTGCGGACGGCGGCATGCAGCACTCCGGTGAAATCGGCAAGGCCCTGGTGGCGGGTGCGGATTCGGTGATGCTGGGCTCCCTGCTGGCAGGCACCGCTGAATCACCCGGCGACCTCATCTTCGTCAACGGTAAGCAGTTCAAGGCCTACCGCGGCATGGGCTCCCTGGGTGCTATGCAGTCCCGCGGCGGCAAGAAGTCTTTCTCTAAGGACCGCTACTTCCAGGCCGACGTATCCTCCGAAGAGAAGCTGATTCCCGAGGGCATTGAAGGCCAGGTACCCTACCGCGGCCCCCTGTCCTCCGTACTGCATCAGCTGGAAGGTGGCCTGCGCCAGACCATGTTCTACGTCGGTGCCCACACCATTGAAGAACTCAAGAACAAGGGCCAGTTCGTACGCATTACCTCAGCAGGTCTGAAGGAATCACACCCCCACGACATCACCATGACTGTCGAGGCCCCCAACTACCGTCGCTAAACTGTAGCGGCCAGCCCCGGTTCTCTCGCCCCTGCGGTGAGGGGCCGGGGCTTCCGAACGTTACCACGCTCGTTTGCATCAACCGGTCTACCACCGGTGAAAGGAAGATCCATGACCGACATCCAGATTGGTATGTCCAAGCGCGCCCGCCGCACCTACTCACTCGATGAAATCGCCCTGGTACCTACCCGCCGTACCCGCGATGCCCATGACGTGAACCTTAGCTGGCAGATTGACGCGTTCAAGTTCGACACCCCCATCATCGGTGCCCCCATGGACTCTGTGATGTCACCGGCTACCGCCATTGCCCTGGGCAAGCTCGGTGGGCTCGGCGTCCTCAACCTTGAGGGCCTGTGGACCCGCTACGAGGACCCCCAGCCCCTGCTCGACGAAATCAACGCCCTGCCCGCTGACGATGCCCCCGCCGCCACCCGCCGCATGCAGGAAATCTACGCTGAGCCCATCAAGGCAGAGCTGATTACCGCCCGCCTGGCAGAGATCCGTGACTCGGGCGTCATTGTCGCAGGCTCACTGACTCCCCAGAACACCCAGGAGTTCTACCAGACCGTGGTTAAGGCTGGCGTTGACCTCTTCGTGATTCGCGGTGCTGCGGTCTCTGCCCAGCACGTTTCATCCCGCCGCGAGCCCCTTGATCTCAAGAAGTTCATCTACGAACTCGACGTCCCCGTGATGGTCGGTGGCGTGACCGGCTACACCCCGGCTATGCACCTGATGCGTACCGGTGCTGCCGGTGTGCTGGTAGGTTTCGGCGGCGGTGCTGCCCTGACCACCCGTCGCGGCCTGGGCATCCAGGCTGCCATGGCCACCGCGATTTCCGACGTCGCTGCTGCGCGTTCTGACTACCTGGACGAGTCCGGTGGCCGCTACGTGCACGTGATTGCGGACGGCTCCCTGGGCCGCTCCGGCGACATGGTCAAGGCGCTGGCGATGGGCGCGGACGCCGTCATGATCGGCGCGCCCCTGGCCCGTGCAGCCGAGGCACCCGGTGCCGGCTGGTACTGGGGCAACGAAGCTCACTCAGCTGACTTCCCCCGCGGTATCCGCACCTACCAGGGCACCGTAGGCTCCCTGGAAGAGGTGCTCTACGGCCCCTCAGCCCACACCGACGGTAGCGCTAATCTGGTGGGCGCCCTCAAGCGAGCACTGGCAACCTGCGGTTACACCGACCTCAAGTCCTTCCAGCGCATCGACGTCAACGTCACCCCCTACGTCAAGTAGATGACGCCCCCGGCCCCGTGCCCCTAGCTTTCCTAGGCGCGCGGGGCTGACCTGCTTTCGTCCGCCCACCTCACGCTGAAAAGAGCAAACGTGCTAAAAACCGCCCTGACCCCCCGCTGGCTCCTTGGCCTGCTCCTGGTGCTGGCGCTGGCTAGCGGTTTTGTGATGCTCAGCAAGTGGCAGATTAACGCCTCTACCCTGGGGCAGGTCACCGCAGATCCGGCTAAGGACGTGGTGCGCCCCTATAGTCGGGTACTTCAGGCCCATGACGCCCTGAACATGTCTGAGGTTGACACCGTGGTTGAGGCAACCGGCAGCTATGTGCCGGGATCCACCTACCTGGTGGAAAACAAGCTGAAGGACGGTGCCGAGGGCTACTGGCTAGTCAGCCTCTTCGTTCCTGACGATAGTCAGCAGGTAAGCACCAGTCTGGGGGAGGGGCCCCGCGGTATCGTCGTGGCCCGCGCCTGGACCCCTATCGCTGAGATCCCCGCTGAGCCTACCGGCACCGTGACTATCGCGGGGCGCGTTGTGGGTAACGATGCTCCGCTGACCAGCCGTGACATCAGCGATGAAAACCGGGGCAGGGATCGTGTGCTGGCCTCCGCCAACTCCTCCTACCTGACCAACGTCTGGAACGCCGCCCTCTTCAATGGCATTCTCACTCTCGATTCTGAAAGTACAGGGGCCACCCCGCTGACCGACCAGGGCACTATCGCCGAGACCGCCACCCTGCTCGATAGCAGCGGAGCTCTACAGCCCATTCGTGCACAGCAGGTCACCGATGACACCGTCGACTGGCTCAACATCTTCTACGCCCTAGAATGGCTGGTCTTCGCAGGCTTTGCCCTCTACCTCTGGTATCGCCTGCTCAAGGACTCAGTCGAAAAAACCACAGACCCTACCCTCTACTTCGAATACGAGGGGCAGTACTGGGTCGATGAAGAAACCGGCTGCCCCTACTACTGGGACCCGGCTGACCAGACCTACTACTACTTTGATGATATTCAGGACGCCCCCGCCCCACCTGCCCGGTAGGGGCTAGCTGGCCCACCGGCGTCCGCCCACCAGAAACCGACCACCCACACCAGCTAAGGGAGAAACCAGCTGTGAGCGAGAACCCCACTCCGCGCCCCGTCCACCGTACCGATGGCAAGAAAGTAACCCTCGCTGAGGGAACCACCGAAACCAACGCCGCAGGCGGTTTTACCGTTCGCAAGAAATTCGGCGGAACCGAATCCCAGATTCGCGGGGCCCTGACCATCTACAAGTGGTGCGCCTGGATTTCAGGTACCTTCTTGCTGCTACTGGTTGCCGAAATGATCAGCCGTTACATCTTCGGCTACGACCTGGTGGCCGGTGGCGTAGACGCCCAAACCGGTGAAACCGTGGCCTTGGGCTGGCTGAACCTCGAGACCGGCAACCTGCACGGGGGAGTCAATATCTCCACCGGGATCCTGATTGTTCACGGTTGGTTCTACGTCTTCTACCTCGTCTCCTGCTTCCGCCTCTGGCTGCTCATGCGCTGGGCCCTGCCCCAGATGATTGTTATGGCCCTGGGCGGTGTGGTTCCCTTCCTCTCCTTCATCGTGGAGCGCCGCATCTACGCAGAAACCCTGGCACTGCTTGCCGCCAACCCGCAGGCCACCAAACGGTACTAGGTCTAGCGCTTCCCTGCACTAGAATAGAACCCAAGGATTACCCCTCAACCCCAACCGAAAAGGTATATACCTGTGACTACCCACAACCCCATCGAGGAGCTCGAAGAGCGCCCCGTGCTGGTCGTTGACTACGGCGCCCAGTACGCGCAGCTCATCGCGCGCCGCGTGCGTGAGGCCGGTGTCTACTCTGAGCTGGTTCCTCACACCATGCCTACCGAGAAGATGCTCGCTAAGAACCCGGCTGCCATTATCCTGTCCGGTGGCCCCTCATCTGTCTATGAGGATGGCGCCCCCAAGGGCGACATCGCCATGTTCGAAGCCGGTGTGCCCGTCTTCGGTATCTGCTACGGTTTCCAGGTCATGGCTCAGACCCTCGGCGGTACCGTCGCTAAGACCGGTCTGCGCGAATACGGCGCAACCGACGCCGTCGTGTGTGCCGAGAATTCCTCTTTCTTGACCGGTACTCCCAAGACCCAGAACGTCTGGATGAGCCACGGTGACTCTGTCTCCGAAGCCCCTGCCGGCTTCGAGGTTCTGGCCCAGACCCCCGGTGCAGCGGTTGCAGCTTTCGTCGATGAGAAGCGTAAGTTCGGTGGCGTGCAGTGGCACCCCGAGGTCAAGCACTCCGACTACGGCCAGGTTGCCCTGGAGAACTTCCTCTTCAACGTGGCTGGCCTGAAGAAGACCTGGTCTACCGGTAACATCATCGAAGAGCAGGTTGCTAAGATCCGCGAGCAGGTGGGCGATGACCAGGTCATCTGCGCCCTCTCTGGCGGTGTTGACTCATCTGTTGCCGCAGCTCTGGTTCACAAGGCTGTGGGCGACCAGCTGACCTGCTTCTTCATCGACCACGGTCTGCTGCGCGAGGGCGAGCGTGAGCAGGTGGAGCAGGACTACGCCTCAACCATGGGTATCAAGGTTGTGACCATCGATGAGTCAGAGCGTTTCTTAGGCGCTTTGGCCGGTATTACTGAGCCTGAAGCTAAGCGTAAGGCTATTGGCCGTGAGTTCATCCGCTCCTTTGAGGCTGCCCAGCGCAAGCTGATTGAAGAGGCTGGCGCTGAGGGCACCGACATCAAGTTCCTGGTGCAGGGTACCCTCTACCCCGATGTTGTTGAATCCGGCGGCGGCGAGGGCGCTGCCAACATTAAGTCCCACCACAACGTGGGCGGTCTGCCTGATGACCTGCAGTTTGAGCTGGTTGAGCCCCTGCGCACCCTCTTTAAGGACGAGGTCCGCGCTATCGGCCGTGAGCTGGGTGTTCCCGAGAAGATTGTTGCCCGTCAGCCTTTCCCCGGCCCCGGCCTGGGTATCCGTGTGATTGGTGAGGTTAATAAGCACAACCTGGATATCCTGCGCGCTGCTGACCTGATTGTGCGCGAGGAACTGACTGCCGCTGGCATGGACGAGGAGATCTGGCAGTGCCCCGTGGTGCTGTTGGCAGACGTCCGCTCCGTGGGCGTGCAGGGTGATGGCCGTACTTACGGTCACCCGATTGTGCTGCGCCCGGTGTCGTCTGAGGACGCGATGACTGCTGACTGGTCACGCCTGCCTTATGACCTGCTGGCGAAGATTTCTAACCGGATTACGAATGAGGTTGCTGAGGTGAACCGAGTGGTTCTGGACGTGACCTCAAAGCCTCCGGGAACGATTGAGTGGGAATAAACCAAATTTTCCGAGCGAGCGAGGAAATAAAAATTTGGTTTATTCCGCGAGCCTGCGAGCGGTTTAGTTGACTTAGCGCGGCTGCCGCTTGCGGGCCTCAGGCGAGGAGCTTGCGAACTTCGTGAGCTCCTCGTTTTGTTATTCCGCGAGCCTGCGAGCGGTTTAGTTGACTTAGCGTGGCTGCCGCTTGCGGGCCTCGTATACCTGAACAGCCCCCGTCCTTCCCCGTTGAGGGGATTGGGCGGGGGCTGTTCTGCGCGTGGGGCTGTGGTTTAGCCGCCGAAGTTGAAGATCCAGGTGATGCCGTACTTGTCGCTGAGGGAACCGAAGGTGGCGCCCCAGGGGGGGGGCGGCTGTGAGGGGCTGAATGTTGGTGGCACCGTCGGAGAGCTTAGCGAACCAGGGGCGGGCGGTCACAACGTCCTCTGCGGTGCCGACGAAGGAGGCTTCCATGTTGGTGGTGGCCTGCGCCGGGGCTTCTGAGAGGGCAGCGCCATCTGAGACGCGCAGGTTGAAGCCGTGCTCGGTAATAAGTTCGGCGTACATGACCAGGTTTTCGTGTTCGGGGGCGACGGGGGCCTGGAAGTCCTTGAAAACAGAAAAGACCATCTAAATCAGAAAAACCCACCTGGTTCGTGGGTTTTTCCGATTTAGATGGTACCTAGTGTTAGGCGGCGATACGGTAGATGCGGGCCTCGTAGGGGCGCAGGGTCAGCTCAGCCCCGGCCGCCTGGTCGGCGGCGTCCGAGTAGTTGGCTAGCACAATCTGGGCGTCCGCACCTTCCAGCACCTGGTAGGTGCGGTTCAGGACGCCGTCGGTAAAGTTGGCGACGACCAGCAGCTTCTCGCCCTCCCCGTGGCGCTCGTAGGCGTACACTTCAGAATCTTCAGGGTCCAGGGGCGCAAAGGAGGCGTAGACCAGCAGGTCCTTGAGCTCACCGCGGCGCAGGGCTACCAGCTGCTGGTAGTAGCGCCACAGCGAATCCTCGCGGTTCACAGCCTCAGCCGCGTTGATCTCGGTGTAGTTCTCATTCAGCCCAATCCAGGGGGTGCCGCTCGTAAAGCCGGCACCGGCGTCCGCGCTCCACTGCACCGGGGTGCGGGCGTTGTCGCGGCCCTTGGCGTAAATCAGGGCCATAGCCTCATCCGCGCTCATGCGGTCGTGCTCGGTGACCATATCGGTGTAGAAGTTAATCGAATCAAGGTCCTTGTAGTCCTCGATCGAGTCGAACTGCACGTTGGTCATACCGAACTCTTCACCCTGATAGATGTAGGGGGTGCCCTGCATACCGTGCAGCACAGTAGCCAGCATCTTGCCGGAGAGCTCCCGGTACTCGGCAGAGTCGTTACCGAAGCGGGAGACGACGCGGGGCTGGTCGTGGTTGTTCCAGTAGAGCGAACCCCAGGCCTTGCCGTCCAGCTCGGTCTGCCAGGTGTTCAGAATCTGCTTCATCTCGGTCAGCTCAACCGGCTTGCGGGACCACTTGCCCATGCCGGTCTCAGGGTCAGAGTCCAGGCCCATGTGCTCAAAGTGGAAGATCATGTGCAGCTCGTCGGTGGTGAAACCGGAGAACTGGACGGCTTCCTCGGGACCGGTGACGCTCATCTCGCCCACGGTCATGCAGTCGTACTTGTCGAAGGTTTCCATGTTGAGCTCGTGCATCCACTCGTGCACCTTGGTGCCGTTTTCAATCACGAACGGAATAGACGAGGAGTGCTTTTCGGGGTCGACGCTGGGGTCATCGGGCAGGCCCTCGGGCTTGGAGATGATGTTGATGGCGTCCAGGCGGAAGCCGTCGACGCCCTTATCGAGCCAGAAGGTGACCAGGTCAAAAATTTCCTGGCGAACCTTGGGGTTTTCCCAGTTGAGGTCGGGCTGTTTGCGGGAGAACATGTGCAGGTACCACTGGTCGGTGGTTTCGTCGTATTCCCAGGCCGGGCCGCCGAACTCACTGCCCCAGTTGTTGGGGGGCAGAGGTTTGCCGTCCTCATCGACGCCCGATGAGTCCCGCCAGATGTAGTAGTCGCGGTAGTCGTTATCGCGGGAGGCGCGGGCCTTTTCGAACCATTCGTGTTCGTCTGAGGAGTGGTTGACGACCAGGTCCATTAGGATCTTGATACCGAGGGAATGGGCGGTTTCGAGCATCTGATCGAAGTCGTCCATGGTGCCGAACTCGGGCATGATGGCCCGGTAGTCGGAGATGTCGTAGCCCATGTCGTCGTTGGGGGAGGCGAAGACGGGGGAGAGCCAGATGACGTTGATGCCGAGGTCTGCCAGGTAGGGCAGGCGGGCGGTGATACCGGGGATGTCGCCAATGCCGTCGCCGTTGGAGTCGTTGAAGCTGCGCGGCCAAATCTGGTAGACGACCGCTTCCTTCCACCAGGTCTTTCCTGAGTTATCTGCCATGGTTTAGTCCCTTTCGTAGAGGTAAATTTTTGCTTCGTAGGGGCGCAGAGTTGCGCCTGCGTCGTCGGCGTAGTTGCTGCTGAGCAGGGTACGCGCACCGCCTGGTTCGGTAAAGGTGCGGGTGAGGACGCTGTCGGTAAAGTTGGCCACGACCAGCAGGGTTTGGTGCTCGGTGGGGCCGGTGCCGTGGCGCAGGTAGGCGTAGACTTCGGCGTCCTCGGTGGCGGGTGCCTCGGCCGAGTCGATGAGCTCGTAAGTGCCGTTGACCATGATGGGGTGGGCATGGCGCAGGTTGATGAGGTCGCGGTAGTGGTAGAAAACCGAAGACTCATCGGCAAGAGCTGCCTCAGCGTTAATTTCGGTGTAGCGGGGGTTGAGCTTGAGCCAGGGGGTGCCGCTGGTGAAGCCTGCCTGCTCACCGGCCGTCCACTGCATGGGAGTGCGGGCGTTGTCGCGGCCGGAGGCTGAGATGTAGCGCAGCATGGTGTCGTGATCGACCACACCTGAACCGACCAGCTTGGCGTAGTGGTCGTGAATTTCCAGGTCGTTGTAGTCAGCCAGGTCGGTGAAGAAGACGTTGGTCATGCCCAGCTCTTCGCCCTGGTAGATGTAGGGGGTACCTGCCATGCCGTGCAGCACGGTGGCCAGCATCTTGGCGGAGAGTTCCCGGTACTCGGGCGAATCGTTGCCGAAGCGGGAGACAGCGCGGGGCTGGTCGTGGTTGTTCCAGTAGTTGGCGTTCCAGCCCTTACCAGCTAGGTCTACCTGCCACTTGGTGAGGATTCGCTTGAGGTCGCGCAGGTCAAAGCGCTTATCGTTCCACTTGCCCAGGGCGGGGTTGGGGTTGGCGTCCACGCCCATGTGCTCGAACTGGAAGAGGGTTTGCAGTTCGCCGCGGTCAAAGCCGGTGTAGAGCAGGCCGTCGGCGGTGGTGACGCCGGGAGCCTCGCCCACGGTGATGACGGGGTAGTGGGAGAGCACTTCCCGGTTCATTTCTGCGAGGTATTCGTGGACGCGGGGGCCGTTGGCAGCCATGGTGATAGAGTCGGTGCCGCCACCGGCTGCTACCTGGGGGTCGTTAGGGTAGGCCGGGTCCTTGGAGATGAGGTTGATGACGTCCATGCGGAAGCCGTCGACGCCCTTATCCAGCCAGAAGCGCATGAGGTCGTAGACTTCGTTGCGGACGACCGGGTTTTCCCAGTTGAGGTCGGGCTGCTTGGTCGAAAAGAGGTGCAGGTAGAACTGCTCGGTGGTAGGCTCCCATTCCCAGGCGGAGGGGGAGAAAGCCGCGACCCAGTTATTGGGCGGAATCGGGGTGCCGTCCTCGGTATAGCCTGCCGGGTCCTTCCAGATGTAGTAGTCGCGGTAGGGGTTCTCCCGGCTGCTCTTTGCCTGTACGAACCAGTCGTGTTCGTCGGAGGTGTGGTTGACGACCAGGTCCATCATGATTTTGATGCCGGCTGCGTGAGCGGTCTCAAGGAGCTCATCAAAGTCGGCCATGGTGCCGAACTCGTCCATGATGTCCCGGTAGTCGCTGATGTCGTAGCCGTTATCGTCGTTGGGGGACTTGTAGATGGGCGAGAGCCAAATGACGTCCACCCCAAGCTTGGCTAGGTAGGGGATTTTCTCGGTGATACCGGGGATGTCGCCGATGCCGTCGCCGTTGGAATCGTTGAAGGACCGCGGGTAGATCTGGTAGACAACGGGTTCTTGCCACCACTGGGTTTCGACTGTCATGATGTGCTCCTTTGCGGTTTGGCTAGATATCGAGGGTCAGTAGCAGACCGGAGTGGTCTGAAATTGCGGTTTCGTCGGTGTCGGGGAAGACGACATCGTGGGTGCGGACGCGCGTGGGCCGGTCGGTCAGCACAAGGTCGATACGCAGGGCTTGGGTGAGATTATCCCAGCCATGGATGGCCTTGTGAACGGTAAACTCGCCGGTCACCTGCTCAGCTACCGTGTAGGTATCGATCCAGCCCCGCTTCTGCATCAGGTCATAGCCTTCACCCTGCACCTGAGCCGCATTATTAAAATCGCCGGCAAGAATCACGGGGGCACCGTTAGCGAGCTGTTTCATCTGCCCCTCTAGCTGGGTGAACTCATCAGCAAAGAGGGCTACCTCACCGAGCTTCCACCAGCTCATATGGGCGCTCGCAATCCAGGCGCCACCGAACTCCTCACCCAGCTGAACCGCCACGGCAACCCGCCGGGCGACGTCCTGATCCGTATACGCCGGCGAAAGATCAACCAGCTCGCAGCGCTCAAAGGGCTGCCGGGTCAAAATAGCGACACCCTCGTCATAGCGGTCAAAGCCTAGGTGGGAAACTGACCAGGCCCAGTAGTAGGGGGACCCTAGCTGCTTCAAAAACTGGTTGAGCAGCAGAGCATAGTTATCCTGACGGACGGGGCGGTCAGCGCCCCCGACAAAGCCGAGAGGGGTATCCACCACGGCGGACTCCACAAACTGGTTGACCTCCTGCAGAGCAACTACATCAACCTGCTCCCGCACAATAAACTGAGCCAACTCAAAAATCTTGGGAATCTGGTGCACCTCAAGCCAGCTGTGGGTGTTCAGCGTTAATAGTTTCATCGAGTACAAGCGTCACTTTCACGGGTCAACGAGGAGAGTCCTACGGCTACCCATCCTAGGTGCGCCCGGCCTGTCTGCCCCCACCAAACCCGGCCCCTAGACCCCGGTACTTTTACCCGCTCCCGAAAAACGTGCCGGTTCACGGCATTAATGCCAAAGTACCCCAAATCACGCCTATGCTCGGCCAAAGAATGGTTAGATAAGGCTAGTAATCACACGGGTGGCGCTCCGCACACACCACGCTTCACGCGAACGCCGAGTCTCACCTATACATGAAAGGTTCTTATCCGATGATGGAGAAGATTCAGAGGTTCGGCTCGGCCATGCTGGCCCCCGTCCTCATCTTTGCATTCGCCGGTCTTGCAGTGGGTATTGCCATTATCTGCAAGAACGAGCAGCTTCTGGGCAGCATCGCCGCAGAAGGTACCGGCTGGTACAACTTCTGGTCCGTTTGGGAATCAGGCGCATGGACCGTCTTCAACCAGATGGAACTCCTCTTTGTTCTGGGTCTTCCCATCGCTCTGGCTAAGACCGCCCAGGCCCGCGCCGTACTCGAAGCCGGCATGATTTACCTGACCTTCAACTACTTCGTTGCTTCTATCCTCAGCATCTGGGGTGACAAGTTCGGTGTTGACTACAGCGTTGACCTTTCTGAAGGTGCAGCAGGTACCGGCCTGAAGCTGATCGCGGGTATCAAGACCCTCGACACCGGCATCTTCGGTGCCATTATCATCTCAGCAATCGTTGTCTGGCTGCACAACCGCTACTTCAACACCAAGCTGCCCGACTTCCTCGGTATCTTCCAGGGCACCCAGTTCGTCTACGGCCTGGGCTTCTTCCTGATGATGCCCATCGCACTGGCTTTCGTCGCTGTCTGGCCCACCATCCAGACCGGTATCGGTTCACTGCAGGGCTTCTTCATCTCTTCCGGTGTCTTTGGCGTCTGGCTCTACACCTTCCTTGAGCGCATCCTGATCCCCACCGGCCTGCACCACTTCATCTACACCCCCTTCGTCTTCGGTCCCGCCGTTGTTCCGGACGGCATCACCAAGTACTGGGTTGCCAACCTCGAAACCTTCGCAGCATCAACCACCCCCGTCAAGGAACTCTTCCCCGGTGGCGGCTTCGCCCTGCACGGTAACTCCAAGGTCTTCGCCCCCCTCGGTATCGCAGCAGCCTTCTACACCACTGCCCGCCCCGAAAAGCGCAAGGAAACCCTGGCTCTGCTGATCCCCGTCTGCCTCACCGCAATCCTGATCGGCATCACCGAGCCCCTCGAATTCACCTTCCTCTTCCTGGCACCCCCGCTCTTCGCAGTACACGCGGTCCTGGCAGCAACCATGTCAGCAACCATGTACGGCTTCGGCGTTGTCGGTAACATGGGTGGCGGTCTTATTGACTTCCTCTTCCAGAACTGGATTCCCATGTGGCCCAACCACTCCGGTATGGTCCTCACCCAGATTGCCATCGGCCTGGTCTTCACCCTGATCTACTTCGTGGTCTTCCGCTTCCTGATCCTCAAGTTCGACTTCAAGACCCCCGGTCGTGAAGTAGACGGTGGCGAAACCAAGCTCTACACCAAGGCTGACTACAAGGAAGCCAAGAAGAACGGCACCCTGGGCGCAGAAGGTGCAGCAGCAACCGCTGTAGCATCCGACCCCTACACCCAGCGCGCAACCGACTTCCTGGCCCTGCTCGGTGGCCCCGCCAACATCACCGATGTAAACAACTGCGCCACCCGCCTGCGCGTCTCAGTAGATGACCCCTCACTGGTCGCTACCGAAGCTGACTTCAAGTCTTCAGGCGCACTGGGCCTGGTCAACAAGGGCAAGGCCTTGCAGGTCATCGTCGGTATGGACGTACCCCAGGTCCGCGACAAGTTCGAAGAAATGGTCAACGCTGGCAAGTAATCGCTAGCTAGTACCCGCTGATACCCCAAGGGCTCCTGAGTAAAACCACCTATACTGTATAGAACTGCAGTGACCGTGAAATACTCAGGAGCCCTTGGTGGACTTACAGGAACTTGTCAACGCGCATCAGAACCGCCTCAGCGACACCGAACGCGAAATCCTCGCCTTTATGCTCAACAACGAGCAGTTCGTTGCCGACTCAACCATCAGCGCCCTGGCCCACAAGACCTTCACCTCGACGTCCAGCATTATCCGCCTGACAAAGAAGCTAGGGTTCTCCGGCTTCGCCGAACTGAAGTTTTTCGTGAAAAATTCACTTCTAGATGCAGCATCGCCTAACACAGATTTTCTAGAGAGCGGCCGCACCGACATCCTCAAAACCTACGAGGGTCTCACCAACGTCAACTTCGAGCCCATCCTCAAGAAAATTGAATCGGCTCGTACCATCTACTGCTACGGAACCGGTTTTGCTCAGCGCACCGCTATTCAAGAATTTTCAAAGTCCATGCTGGCCTGCGGAAAATTCACCCACGTCATTCCGGCTTCCAGCGAGTTTAGGGGGAGCATCGGCGTCATGAAGCCCGATGACCTCGTCATCATAGCCTCCCTCTCGGGCGAGACCGAAAGCGCTCTACCGACGGTACGGGCCCTGGCCGCCCGCAAAATCCCGATGATTGCCATCACCGCACTTGGCGTCAACACGATTTCTGCCGCCGCAGATTTTTCCCTCCACTACGAGTCCACACCCACCGTCACTGGAACAGCCAAAGAGCCCTACCACTCTTTTGTAGCTCTGAGCGTGCTGCTGGACTATACCGTTCGCCAATACATCCAGTACATCGATACCCAAGAAAAGAATTCATGAACGCCCTGCTCTATGCCCTGCGCGACACCCAGCGCCTCCGCACCTTCCTCTTCTGGTACTGGCTCATCAGCCCCATGGTTTTCTTCTTCTACCAGTTCGCGGTGTCGCGTGGAGAAAACGTCGACTTTCGCGAAATGCTCAACGAACCGGCTATCGCCCTTGCCTTCATCGTAAGCTGTATGTCGCTGATTATGGTGGGCCTACTCCGGGCAGCAGAAACCGAAAACGAAAACACCGAGCGCACCTTTGGCATGTTTGCGGTAGCCCAGCAGCTCCTCACCGGCAATATCCCCGGGTTCCTGCTGAGCTACTTCTACACCCGATCTCTCTGGGATGCTCCTCGTGAGCCCTTTGCCCCCCGCCTGCGCTGGGTCATCCTTGCGGGTATGGCCCTGCTCGGTCTGCTGTCTCTGCTCACCCTGCTGGCCTACATCAACCTGGCCACCGGCTAAAAGCAACCTCACCGGCCCTGTTCCTTCGGAACGGGGCCTTCCTATAGGGCCCGCGAACCTGTGCTATGGGCCTGAAACCTCTATGATGGTAGGGAAGTTAACACGTGCAGAAAGCTAGAGTAGATTCAGTGAACGAGCAGGTAGACCCTGAAACCGCTAACGAGCGCACTACCGGCGCCGCCCCCTGGTCCCAGGGCCATGCGCAGACCCCGCAGGAAGCCCCCGACTCTGCTGCTGATGAACAGGTAACAGCTCAGGTGCAGGCTGGCCTTGAAGCCTGGGCTGAGCAGATGGAAACCTATACCGGCCCCGATGCCATGCTGGACTTCAACCAGGTCGACTACGTGCACATCGACCTCACCGACGCCAATTCCTCGGGTGTTGCCCAGATGTTTATGGGCAGAAAGACCCGCCTCTCTACCATCTTGCGCGATAAGGCCAAATTTGAAGCCGGTATGGTGGCTGCCCGCGCCCTGCGCACCAAAATCTTTGAGCTGGCGACCGGGCATGGCCTGGACGCGGGCTACTTCGTAGCGGGTACAGCTTCCTGGCTTTCACGCGATGTGCGCGAGGACGGAATGGTGGGGGAGAAGCGCTTTATCGCCCCTATCCTGATGGCTCCTCTTGCTATCACCCCCCACCCCACCAGCGATGACTTCGAGATTCAGCTGACCGGCCCTGCCCAGCTCAACCCCGCCATGGTGCGGCAGATCAAGAAAGAGTACGGCATCGACCTGGGTACCATGGACGTTGCCCAGCTGGCTAACTCCATGCGCAAGCTAGACCCCGAACCGGTCATTGAGCGCATGCGGGCTACGACCGGAGCTGTACCCGGTATGACGATTCGCTCTACCTATTTCATCTCGACCTTCGCAGATCTCAAGGAAAGCACCGGGGAGCTACCGGCAACCGCCCACACCCCGCTCGTCCGCGATATTGCCCAGCTCAAGCTCAACCCGCTGGAGCAGCCCTTCGTTGCCCCCATCCACAACACCCGCGAACCCCTTGATAGCCGCGACCCTGACACCGACATGCTGGTGGTGGATGCGGACGCCAGCGGGCAGGATATCGTCGACCTGGCCCATCTGGGGCACTCCCTGGCTGTGACCACCGCTCCCGGTACCGACCAGCTCGGCACCGCAGCTAACATCGCCGCTGCCCTGATTCACCAGGGGAAATCTGTGCTTGTGGTAGGGGAGAAGCGTTCCACCCTCAACGATTTCAACCGCCTGCTAGAGCGTACCCACCTCACCGACCTCACCTTCGATCTGCTGACCGAACGGGACTCAGAGGCCTACCGGCAGGAGTTCATCTCAGCGATTGTGCGCGATGAGAAGGCTCCCGCCCCCAACGTCACCGATATCCACCGGGAACTGGTAGAAACCCGTGCCAAGCTGCGCGGCCACACCGAATCGCTGCGGTTCACCGAATCCCGCTGGGGCTGCTCTGTCTACGATGCCCTGCAAACCCTGGCAGCGCTTACCGCCCAGGACCCGGCGCCCTCTACCCAGGTACGTCTAGCCCGCACCACCATGGACGAGCTGACCCGCCGCACAGAGACCGTCCACAAGCTCCAGCGTCTAGCTGACCTTGGCGGTTTCCGCCCCTCAACCCGGGCCTCAGCCTGGCACCGGGCTAAGCTCACCAGCTCAGAAGATACCGAAGCCGCCCACGCCCTGGTCAAGAGCCTGCGTACTTCCCTGAACGAGGTGTCAGCGGGCATGACCCTCATGGCCGACGAAACCGGCCTGAAGCCCGCCACTACCATGGACGACTGGGGAACCCAGCTTGACCTGCTCGAACGTATCGCTGATACCCTCACCCGCTTCAGGCCCGACATCTTTGACCGCCCCGTCACCGACCTCATCGCTGCCACCGCCAGCGGTACCTGGAGGCGGGAACACGGTATCGACATGTCGAGCATCCAGCGCTCCCGCCTGCGCCGGGCCGCCAAAGAATACATCGTGCCCGGCGTTAACATCTCAGACCTGCACGAAAACCTCTTCATCGTTCAGGGTCAGCGCGAAGAATGGATTGGCCTGGCTAAGGACGAACGCGTCCCCACTATCCCCGAGAACCTCGCCGACCTGCGGGCCTGCTATACCGCCCTGCTCGAAGAATTCACGGGGCTAGCTATCGTGCTGGAAGATTCCCCGGCCGGCACCCGCTTCTCAGCCACCCCCCTCAACCAGCTCGAAGAGAGGCTTGCCGCCCTCATCGATGACGAATGGCTCCTACACACCCTGCCTGAGCGCGTCCGCCTCACCCGGGAACTGAGCGACCAGGGCTTGGGCGAACTCCTCGATGACTTTTACGAACGCCAGCTCGAAAGCGGCGCTGTAGCTGCCGAACTAGAACTTGCCTGGTGGCAGACCGCCCTTGAAATGATGCTGGCCTCTCAAGAACTTGAGATTCTGAGCGCAGATACCCTGCGTGACCTTGAAACCCGCTTCCGCCGGGCAGATTACTCGCACCTGGCGTCCGCCCCCGCCCGCCTGCATGCCCGCGTAGCCGATACCTGGCGCGCCCGCATCCACGAGTACGACCACGAAGCGGCCTTCCTGCGTAGCCAGCTCAAGAGCCACGAGTTCAACCTCCAGCAGGTGCTGACTCATGCCCCCACCATGGCCACCACCCTACTACCCCTGTGGATTACCAGCCCCTTCGCCCTCTCCGGCAAGGTGCCCACCGGTATGCGCTTTGACGCAGCGATCCTGCTCGATGCCGAATCTACACCGCTGGCAGCTAACCTACCTGCACTCATTCGCGCTGAACAGGTCATTGCCCTGGGCGACCCCCACAGCGGCTTCCCAGCCCCTTTCATGGTCTCAGCGGTAGCCCAGAACGCACCGGCGGTGAAGAACCAAAAACTGGTCAGCACCTTCGAGGCCCTCGCCAAGGTACTGCCTGGCCGGTCTTTGGCTACCGTCAACCGGGCAATTGACCCCGCCCTCTTTGGCTACCTCAACGAACACTTCTATGGGGGAGCTCTCACCAGCTACCCCTGGGGTGAAGAGATTACTGACGGCACCCCGGCTCTTACCGTGGAATACGTGGACGTCACCGGGCGGGTATCTGATAACGCTGCCCTCGATTCGCCCAGCCTTGAGGTGCAGCGGGTCGCCGAGATGGTCATCGAGCACGCCTACCGCAGCCCCCAGCAGACGCTAGCTGTTGTGACTACCACAGCCCGCCATGCCCAGCGTATTGCCGAGGCCGTCCGCCAGCTTCTGGTACGTTACCCCCAGTTTGCACCCTACTTTGCAGCGGGGGACGAATCCTTCCGCGTCGTTGATGTCTCCCGCGCCGTCGATATGGAACGAGACGTCATCATCTTCGCCCTTGGCGCCGGCAAAACAGCCCAGGGCGCAGCCCACCACTTCGGGCACCTTTCCGAGCGCAGCGGCCGCGAAAGCTTCGTGCTTGCAACCACCCGCGCCCGCCACCTCACCCGCCTGGTCACCTGCGTGACCCCCGAAGACCTAGACCCCCAGCGCCTAGAATACGGGGCCTTCGATATCTACCGCCTGCTGCTGGCCTACCGCCGTGAGCAAGAAGCCCGCGCCGCTCAGGAACTGACCAAGCCCATCACCGACAAGCTACCGGTCAACGAGTTCCTCACCAACGACCACCTAGAAGCCATCGACATGGGCGACTGGCTGCTCAACGACCTGGTGCGCCGCCTGGGCCAGCACAGGGTCACCCTGCATGAATCAGCTGTTCCTCTGATTTCGTTGATTGTGACGAGCGAGGAAGAATCCCTACTGGCCGGAGCAGTGGCTAGCCCCCGGGCCCGCACCATGGTGCAGGACGTGGACCGTACCACCCCGGTGAGGGTACCCCTGGCCGTCGTATCCGACGGATCAGACGCCTATGCCGCCATGAGCGTGCGCGAACGCTCCCGCCTGATTCCTGAGCTCCTGGCCCGTACCGGCTGGAACCACATGACCTGCTGGACTATCGAGGTCTTCTCAGACCCCGAAACCCTGGTCGGCCGAATTGGAAGCTACCTGGGGCTGGGGCGCAATGAGTAAGCCATCAGGCGCTGAGCCAGCAGGGGTAGGGGCCGAAACCCCTGGCCCCGGCTACAGCCCCGTACCCAAAAAACGGCGCGGCCGCCGCCGGGCCACCGGCGGCTCAGCCTTCACCGGCGCCGAACCCAAACTGGCAGGCCTCACCGAACCAAGTGCGTCCGCCCCGGCTACCGAGGGGGAGGACGCCCGGGCAACCTGGCTCAAAGAACAACGCCCACCCCACTACGGGCAATAAAAGAAGGGGCTGCCTGCCACATACCGTGGCAGGCAGCCCCTTGAACGTCTCTAGGCTTATTTGCCCTTATCGTTGGCGTAGAAACCAGAGCCCTTGAAAACCACACCGACCTGGCCGAACTTCTTGCGCAGGGTGTCCTGGCCGCACTCGGGGCAGGTCTTGAGCGCGTCGTCCAAGAACGACTGGTGCTGCTCAAACACGTGGCCGCAGTTCTTGCACTGGTAAACGTAAACAGGCACGGATAACTCCATCAAATAGGCGATAAATCTGGGGGTTATTCTACTCTGTTCTGGCGGCTCGTCCTCAATCACCCAGGCGGTGCAGGGTATTCTCCGTTGCCACAAACCGAAGTGTGGCATCCCAGCTATCTACAGGCAGACCATCAAGGATTTCCCGCTCAAACACCACCCCCACGGTAGAGGGGTCTTGTGCCAGAGGGCCAAGCTGCTCAAAAAGCCGGTCATAGTAGCCGCCGCCCTGCCCCAGCCGCCGCCCCGCCAGGTCGTAGGCAAGGGCAGGTACCAGGCGCAGGTCTGCCTGGATAAAGGCTTCAGCCCCGTGGCGCTCACCTACCGGCTCCACGATACCCAGCGCATTGATAGTGTGTTCTACCTGCGGCTGCCACTCTACCCAGGCCAGCTGACGCCGGGGGCGGACGACCGGCACCAGCACCCGGTATCCCTCAGCTACGGCCCGGGTTAGGGCCGGTAGCAGGGGAGGTTCAGTGGGAAGGGGCAGAAAGGCGGCAAGGGTGCTGCCTGCAGGGAGGCCTTGCCAGAGGGGAGCTAGGGTGCGTTCAAAGCCCTGAGCCGTTTCTTGATGCGGTGGGTTGTGGGTTCGGCGTCTGCGCAGGTAGCTGCGGGCAAAGGCCTTAGCCTGGGCGGTGCTTGCTGATCTACTAGAGCTCACGGGTGCCCTCCTGAAGAAGTGTTAGCTGAATCTAGTCACAATTTACCTCTCTTTAGGGCAGCGAATGCAGACAAACTCTAAAATTTGGGTATTCTGAAAGGTATGACTGAAAATAAATCACTCTCCGTGACCAAGGCTGTGATTCCTGCCGCCGGTCTCGGCACTCGCTTCCTTCCCGCCACCAAGGCCACTCCTAAGGAGATGCTGCCCGTGGTGGACCGCCCTGCGATTCAGTACGTTGTCGAAGAAGCCATTCGCGCTGGCTTGAACGACGTTCTGATGATTACCGGCCGCAACAAGCGCGCCCTAGAGGACCACTTTGACCGTGTACCCGGTCTGGAACAGCAGCTCGCTGACCAGGGCAAGGACGCCCTGCTCAAGAGTGTTGAAGACTCCAACGACCTGGGTGAGATCCACTACGTCCGTCAGGGCGACCCCAAGGGTCTGGGCCACGCTGTACTGCGCGGCAAGGTCCACGTTGGCAATGAGCCCTTCGCGGTTTTGCTGGGTGATGACCTGATTGACGAAAAAGAAGACCTGCTCTCTGCTATGGTTACTGTCCAGCAGAAGACCGGCGGCTCTGTCGTTGCCCTGATGGAGGTCCCCGAAGAGCAGATTTCTGCTTACGGCTGTGCTGCAGTGCAGGCTGTTGAGGGCGAGGACGGCTTCGTTAAGGTCACCGGCCTGGTCGAAAAGCCCGCTGTTGAGGATGCCCCCTCAAACCTGGCCGTCATCGGCCGCTATGTTCTTTCCCCCAAGGTCTTTGAGGTGCTGGAAAATACCGCACCGGGCCGCGGCGATGAAATCCAGCTGACCGACGCCCTGCAGACTCTGGCTCAGGGCACCGGCGAGGGCGAAGGTGTCTACGGCGTGGTCTTCAAGGGCCGCCGTTTCGACACCGGCGACAAGCTCTCCTACCTCAAGGCCAACGTCATTCTCGCTGCTGAGCGCGATGATCTGGGCCCTGAGCTGCGTACCTGGATTAAGGAATTCGCAGCCGAGCTGTAAGCCCTGATGCTACTGCTGGGCGGACGCGGGGCTAAGGGAGGCCCCGAACCGTTCGGTAGTGAGCAGCCTGGAAGCAGAAGAACTGGGTACCTTCTACATAGAAGGTACCCAGTTCTTATCTCATGGCCCTGCTCTGTTTGAGAGAGCTGGGGTAGAATGAACTAGATATTTGTGTCACAGAGATAAAGAACGGGGGCAGCGATGGACTTCCTGAGTGGTTCAGGCCTTATTTTGCTGGTATGTGTGCTGGTTGGCCTTGGGCTAGTTGTGCGCCGCCGTAAGTCAGATTCTGTGACCAGCATCGGGGCTGAGAAGTTCGTTGCCGATATCGTTGAGAGCCACGCCAGCGAGGCTGAGGCCCGCCGTGCGCCGTCCGCCCCTCCGGCTCAGGCCGCGACCGAAACCGCCCCGGCTTTTCGGCTGAAACCCACCCGTCTGGCTGTGTTTGGGCTAGCTCTAGCCTTTGCGCTGGCCAGCCTGGTCACGGGAGTTCTGTCTCTCACCGGTGGAGCAGCCCCGCTCCTTCCCCTCCTCTTCTTGCTAGCTAGCCTGGCATGCCTGGCTACCTTGCGAGTTTTGGCCCTGCGTGACCGCGACCGTAGGCGGGCCCGCACCGTACTGGCTGTTGAACAGCGCCAGGCCCAGCGGCGTCCTTCTGCCCCCTCAAGCACCTCTCATGCCCCCAGCCGCCAGCAGGGTCGCCCAGCAGCTACCGTCTCTACTGTCGAGCTGAAGCCTGCCCCCGAGCGTCCTGCCCGTGCCCGCCAGCAGATGCCGGTCAGCCACGCGGCTAAGGCTCTCCGCCGGGCAAAAACCCAACATCACCCGGTGGTAGCTGCATCTGCTCCCATTGCTGACGGCGAGGCCGCTACCCAGCAAAAGCCTGCCCGCCTACGCATGGACGAGGCCCTGCCCGATACCCGCTGGCAGGTCACCGCGGTGCCCCTGCCTACCTATCTTGAGGCAGAGACCGTGCGCAGGGAAGCTCCTGCTCCGCTTGAGACTGAAGCAGCTCCGAAGGCCCAGACCCAGACCCTGGCCGAGGCAGCAAGCCTCAACCTTGATGATGTGCTGAAGCGCCGCCGCGCCTAGGCGAAGATGAAGTTTTTTCAAAGAATAGATACCCAGCCGTAGCCTCACCCTGAGAGGCCGCGAAGCTGGGTATTCTGTTTGAGGGGCAGGACCACACCGCCCCACGATATTCTGAGGAAGGCTAACCGTATGGCTACACACCACCTGGAAATTGAGCAGAAATTTGAGCTTGCCGATGTGAACAGTGAGGTTCCCTCGGTGGAGTGGAGCTTTAAGCGGTGGAGTGTCAGCGAGCCTGTAACGGAGCAGCTCGACGCCACCTACTACGACACCCCCTCGGGCAACCTGGGGCGGCATAAGGTAGCTCTGCGCCGCCGCCTGGGTGGCTACGACCAGGGTTGGCACATCAAGTTCGACGCTGCGGGCCAGCGCCATGAGGTGACCTTTGACCTGCTATCTAACCGGTCCGCTATGCCCGCTGCGGTGAGGAAATTTGTGCAGGTGACATCCCTCGGAGAGGAGCTAGAGCCTCGGGTTTCTCTGAAAACCCAGCGGACCCGTACCGTGATTCTCGATAGGGCCGGGGAGCAGCTAGCTGAGATTTGTGATGACCGGGTGCAGGCCCTTGACTATGCCACCGGCCAGGAACGGGCCTGGCACGAGTGGGAGGTAGAGCTGCTGGGGCAGACCGCCCAAGATCGTAAGCTCACGGAAGCTCTCTTTACGGACGTTGCCCGTCAGCTGCAGGCTGTCGGGGCTGTGCCCTCGCAGTCGCCGGCTAAGATTGCCCGGGCCCTGGGGCATGACGCCGAGTTCGAGGCCCGGCGAATGGGCGGCAAAGCTAAGGGGCAGGGTAAGAAAGCAGCGAAAAAGAAAAAGAAGGCTCTGGCAGTTGAATTTCCCCCGGTGCCGAGCTCTGCTGAGCTGCTGACTCGGGTGCTTGCCTCTCACACCCAACGGCTTGCCCAAGCTGATCTGCTGGTGGCAGCGGGGGCACCCGATGCCACCCACCAGGGGCGCATTGTTGCCCGTCAGCTGCGGAGCGTGCTGAAGTATATGGCTATGCCGTATGCACGTAGCGGGTTTGCTCCAGCTCTGGAAGATATGATGCAGGGGCTGAAAACCTATGCCCGCCAGCTAGAAACGCACCGTAACGGTGAGCTTGTACACCCTATGGCCCAGCAGGTCTTGCAGGCCCACCCGGTGCTGGGGGAGAGCGCAGGCGCTGCCTTCGGTGCGGTCATGGAACACCAGCAGGCGGACGCAGCTGCCCAGGCCCGCCGCTACCTGGCCTCTGCTGGGAGGCTGGAACTTCAGCTGGCTCTCGAATCCTTACTGGCCGATGTGACCCTGGCTGTGGAGCTCCCCCTCAATAGTGAGAACTACGTGAATAAGGTAGCTAAGCGTTTGCGGAAGAGCCTGGTCAAGCAGGGGGATCGGGCCGTGGCTACCTGGCCAGAGCAGGCGGCTGATTTCTCGGCGGGCGCTGCTTTTGATGAGGGCCTTCATGATGTGCGTAAGGCTGCTAAGGCGGTGCGCTACTGTCTCTTTGCTGCTGCCGATGCTGGGCTTCCCCTGACCGGGTCCCAGGCTGAGCTGGTGGCGCGGGCTAAGGCTGTTCAGGCAGAGCTGGGTGAGCTGACAGACGAGTTGACGATGGGCGACTGGCTTCTGGGCCTGCGTGCTCAGGCTAATGAGCTGGGGCTTGACCCCTTTGCAGTCGGCTACCTACTGGGTCGCTCGGAGCTGCTGGCTATGGGCCTGCGTATGACTGCCTTTGACGCCCTGCCCCGGGCCCTCAAGAAAGTAAAAGGTATCAAGCTTACCTAAGTCTGCTCGTGAGCCCTACGGCTTCGTAGCTGACCTTCTTTAAAAAGCTAGAGGCACCTCAGTCAGGTGCCTCTAGCTGCATCACACACAGGAAGAAAAGTCTTCTTTGTACCGCCTAGCCAGCCCTCCCACAGGGCCTTGCGGCTATTTGGTAATAAAAATATAACCTAATTAAGCCCCCTGTGGCTAGTCTTTGGCGAAAATTTTTTTGGTTAACCTATTTTGTGGGATAGGTGAACCTAAAAAATGGCTTGTTGTGCCTTGCCACTGGGAGGAAGGGGCGATTCCCAGGTGGGAGAGGGGCGGACGCCGCCGTGCCAGACTCTGAGAACAGGCTAGACTGGTGGGGTGAGGGAATGGCTTGAAAGTTTGCACTGGGTTGCCGCCATCGGCTTTATGTGGGTGGTGGGTATTGTGCGTACCTCCCTCGTCTTTTCTCTGGGCTGGTTAGCCCAGGCTGGGGGTTCCCGCTTTGAGAAGATACAGCACCTGATGGGCCACCCCCTCTACCGCCGGGCCCAGTATTTTGTGAATCGCTGGGGTGTGCTGGCTGTTCCCGCCTGTTTCTTGACGGTGGGCTTTCAAACTGCGGTTATTTTGACTACCGGCTTTACCCGTATGCCCCTGTCCCGCTGGATTCCAGCTATGCTGGTGGGCACTTTCATGTGGGGTACCATCTACGCAACGGTTGGCATGTCGGTTGTCTGGCTTTGGCTTGAGAACCCACGGGTGGCCGCCCTGGTGCTGGCCCTGCTGGCGGCCGTCATTATCACCGCAAAAATCTGGGACAGAAAACGTTCCATGCCGCGACTACCGAAAGACACTAAGCTATGACCCTGAGCGAGCTGATTCTTGCCCACCCCGACCTGCTGGTTGACGATCAGACCGCCCGCTATGAGCAGGTGGGGCAGGTGCCCGGTCTCTGCGTGGGGTTTGTTCCCGGGGTTATGCCCGGTAAGTGGTTTACCCGGTGGCGGGAGCGCTATTCGGCGCTGGCTCCTCTGACCGACGTAGCCCTAGCTGAGGGGCAGGGCCTCGCTTCGCTCGATGCTTTTGCGGATATGGCGCTGGTGCGCGCTGAGGACGAGCCCGAAGCCCGCGATAAGAAGCGCTACCACGCGATTGAACTCTACCGGGAAACCCCGGTGGTGGTACTCCCTAAGGATCACCTGCTGACGGTGCTCGAGACCGTTCCGGTTGCTGAGCTAGCCGAAGAATTTTTACTCCAGAGCCCCGATGAGGTGCCCGAATGGCGCGATCTTTCCGCCGACTACCGGGCCGAGAACCCGCGTCCGCTACCTCAAATGAGGCACCGGGCCGACGCGATTGAGCTGGTGGCTGCCGGGCTGGGCCTGTTGGTGGTGCCGATGTCTGTAGCCCGTTTTTACCACCGCAAAGACCTGACCTACCGCCCGGTTGAGGGACTGGGTGAGTACCCGGTTTTGCTGGTGTGGAAGCGGGAGGTGCGTGAGGACGCCCGCGAGCAGGTAATCCAGGACTTTGTGGGGATTACCCGCGGCCGCACCGCTGCCTCTCAGCGCGGTAGTGATAGCCGCGAGGTGGCCCTTGAGAAGCAGCGGCGCGAGAAGGAAGAGGCCAAGCGGAAGCGGGCGGCTGCCAACAAGCGCCGTGAAGCGGAAGACCGCAAGAAGCGGAACGCCCAGAAGAACGGCAACCTGCGCCAGTACCAGGCCCAGAAGGGTGGCAGGGGGAGCGCTAAGGGCTCGGGCCGAGGCTCCCGGGGCAAAAGCGCTAAATAACAAGTTGCGCTGAGGGGCTACCGAGAGCTAGCCCTTTTGGTCGGTCTTTTCTTCTGCTTTCTGGGCAGAAGAGGAAACCACGGCGCGTTCCTCGTGTATCTCGCTGTGAATCACCGACTGGTTAGCCAGCGGAATACGAATGCCCCGCTGATCCATAGCCTTCTTGAGCTCTTCCCGGAGCTTACGCCCCACCGCGAACTGCTCTGAAGGGGCGGTCTTGACTGTCAGGCGCAGTACCACCGATTCGCCGGTTACAGACTGCACGCCCAGATACTGGGGCTTGCCCGAGATGTTCTCCCTGATGCCGGGTAGCTTGATGGCTTTTTGAATTGAGGTCATGAGGAAGCTCGCCATCTCGTCGATATCGGCATCGTAGGGAATGGGCAGGTCGATGATGGTGCGGGCCCAGCCCTGGGAAGAGTTGCCCACGCGTAGAATCTCGCCGTTGCGCACGTGCCAGAGGGTTCCGGCGGTATCACGCACCTGGGTGGTGCGCAGACCCACTGCCTCTACCTCACCCTCGGCCTCACCTAAGTTGACCCAGTCACCGATGCCCAGCTGGTCTTCGGCCACGATGAAGATACCCGAGAGGAAGTCTTTAACGAGAGACTGGGCACCGAACGAAAGCGCCACACCCACTACACCGGCTGAGGCAATGACGGGGGCAATATTGAAGCCCAGCTCGGCGATAATCATGACGATCATGACCGTCCAAATCACAATCGACGAGACCGACCGGAGCACCGAGCCAACGGTCTGTGCCCGCTGGGACTGGCGGGTGCTCGCCAGAGATGTATCGGCCTTCCACCGGCTAGTTTTGCCGCCCTTTTTCTCTTCTGCTGCAACCACCCGGTTGCGGGTGCCGCGGGCGATAGAGTCGGTGACCTGGCGAATGACCACGCGCACCAGGCCGTGTAAGACGAACCCGAGGATGATAATAATGAGTATGCGAAGGGGTGCTCCCAGCCAAAAATCTAGGCTAGCCAGCCTGGCCATTATGGTTCCGGCGGCCTCAGCGCTTTCTTCAAGGGGCGTTGTTTCTGCTGCTAAAATCCCGGTTACTGTCATACCTACGAGCCTATCGTCTTTGACTGAAGAAAACCGGTATGCCAGCTGCCCGCGAACGCTAGGGCGGCGCACCTGAGCCAAGGGTGCAATAGACTGGTTTTTCAGAGACGAACAAAGGAAGAAGAGATGCCCCTGGTGATGGATACCCGCCCGGCTGCTTACGCCGTGGTGATTGAGGATGGCAAGATTCTGCTCTCCCGCTGGGTACCGCATATTCCCGGTTACCGCCCCGGCTGGACCCTACCCGGTGGCGGCATGGACCCCGGCGAACAGCCCCATGAGACTGCCGTGCGCGAAGTCTTTGAAGAAACCGGTTACCGGGTGGAACTTGACCGCCTGCTGGGGGTGCACGCGGCCTACTTTGAGCCCGAAGCCGGGGCAACCCGTCCTTTCTGCGCCCTGCGTACCATCTACACTGCCCATATCACCGGCGGAGAGCTTACTGCCGAGATTGGCGGATCGACCGACCTGGCAGAGTGGGTTCCGCTGGCTGAACTAGACCAGCATTTCTACTACTCCCTGGTGGACGAGGCTGCACGCCTCTTAGGGTACGCGGACGCCCGCGAGCTGGCAGCTAGCTACCGGGAGGGTTCGCATGACTAGGGAAGCGACTAAGGAACAAGGACGCCCACGCGCACAGGGCTACCGCGCCCAGCTGGTTGCTCTCGCTGCGGCCACCGGCCTTCTGCTGAGCGGTTGCGGCAGCTCAACGACCGGCAGCGGTGCGACTACTTCGACCAGCCCCGCCACGACCGCTACCCTGCGTATCGGTACCGGGCTGACGGCGGAGACCCGCCACGCAGCCTATATCTACCAGGCTGCCCTGCAAGAAGCGGGCTACACCGTTGAGGTGGTTGAGACCGACGGTAGCCGACCCGCCTACTTTGCCAGTATGGGGATAGATACCGCAGCCACCGCTACAGCCAGCCCTACTGCGACCGGACCAGCAGATGGGCTTGTGCATATCACCCCTGATTTGTCTGGTGACCTGCTGCTCTACCTCACCGATAACGGAGCGGTTAGCCCCACCATTATCGAAGAAGAGCGGGCTAGCGCCGCGACAGACACCAGCCCCGCGCCAGACCCGACTGCGAGCGCAGAAGCTAGTGCGGGCGCGTCCTCTGATACCAGCCCTACCGCTACACCAAGTCTTAGCGCTACGCCCAGCCCCAGCGCTACCTCGCTGAACGTGCGCGGGCTCAGCAGCAACGATATCGTCAGCTACGTTGACCGTGCCCTGCCCGATAGCGCTGAGGTGCTCTCGCCCTCGAGCGCCACCAACCGGTATGGCTACGTAGTCACCCGGGCTACTGCCCAGCGCTACGGTCTGGAGACCATGAGCGACCTGGGGCAGGTCTGCTCTGAGCTCAGCCTGGTTGCCCCCGAAAGCTACGCCACCAACCCTAGCGGGGCTACCTCGCTGAGCACCCACTACAGCTGCACCCCGGAAACCAGCAAGACCGCAAATAGCCGGTCAGAGCAGGCCCAGGAGCTCATCACCGGCGCAACCAGCATGAGCTACATGTACTCAGCCAGTGCAGAGATTTCCGCTAATAACCTCGTACTGCTTGAGGACCCCGAGCGTACCCAGCTGGCGCAAAACATTGTGCCCGTCACCCGCGCTGGTGAGCTGCCCCAGCAGGTCAAGGACATCATCAACGATGTCTCCGCCAACCTCGACACCGATTCCCTGGTGCGTCTCAATACGCTGACGAGCGGCGATAACCCCGTCTCAGAAACCTACGCCGTCCATTTCTGGTTGACCCGTATGAAAGGGTAATCTAAATCTCATGGCATTCAAGCAATCAAAAAAACTTCAAAACGTTCTCTACGATATTCGCGGGCCCATTCTGGAAGAAGCCCAGCGTATGGAAGCGCGCGGTCACCGTATTCTCAAGCTCAATATCGGTAACCCGGCGCCCTTCGGTTTTGAAGCGCCTGAAACCATCATGATGGATATCATCGAGCACCTGCCCTACACCCAGGGCTACTCTGATTCCCGAGGCCTCTACTCTGCCCGTACCGCCATTGTGCAGTACTACCAGAACGAGGGCATCATGAACATCACGACCGACGACGTCTACCTGGGTAACGGTGTCTCGGAGCTGATTCCTATGACCCTGCAAGCCCTGCTCGATAACGGGGACGAGATTCTGGTGCCCAGCCCCGACTACCCCCTGTGGACGGCTGCCACCCAACTCGCAGGCGGCAAGCCGGTGCACTACCTCTGTAATGAAGAGGACGGCTGGCTGCCCGATATCGAGGACATCAGGTCAAAAATCACCCCCAACACCCGCGGCATTGTGGTCATTAACCCCAATAACCCCACCGGTGCTGTTTATACGCCCCAGGTACTCCAGCAGATTGTTGACCTGGCACGGGAACACGAGCTGGTAATTTTTGCTGATGAGATCTACGAGAAGATTCTCTACGACGGCGCCCAGATGACCCACGTGGCAGCTCTGGCAGGCGACGACGTACTCACCCTAACCTTCTCGGGTCTTTCCAAGGCCTACCGGGTCTGCGGCTACCGCGCTGGCTGGGTAGCTATTTCGGGGCCCAAGCTCGCTGCTGCCCCCTTCATCGAGGGTATTAACCTGCTAGCTAATATGCGCCTGTGCGCTAACGTGCCCGCCCAGCACGCCGTACAGACCGCCCTGGGCGGCTATCAGTCCATCAACGACCTGATTCTGCCCGGCGGACGCCTGAAAGAGCAGCGGGACCTGTCCTACAAGATGCTCAGCGAAATGGACGGCGTGACCGTGCAGCAGGCTGAAGGCGCCCTCTATCTCTTCCCCAAGCTCGATATCGATAAGTTCAATATCACCAGCGATGAGCAGTTCATGCTCGATCTGCTACGGGAACAGAAGATTCTGCTGAGCCACGGCACAGCTTTCAACTGGTCAGAGCCCGACCACTTCCGCCTGGTCTTCCTGCCAGATACCCGCACCCTGGCCGATGCCCTGGAGCGTCTGGGCAACTTCCTGGCTGACTACAAGCAGAACTAGGACGTCTGGTTCTGGCGGGCGGCGTCCAGGGTTGCCTGGGCGCCGTCGAGCCAGGCTTCGCAGCGCTGGGCAAGGGCCTCGCCCCGCTCCCACAGGGCAATAGACTCTTCAAGCGTGCTCGCACCGGACTCCATGCGGGCTACAACCTGCAGGAGCTCTTCGCGGGCCTGCTCGTAGGTCAGTTGCTCTACCGGAGTCGCATTCAACTCGGTCTTAAATTCGATGGTGTTGCTCATAGGTTTCCTTTCCTCGACCTGGCATCTGACCAGGTTCTAGTGGTTTTTCTCGTGCACGGCGGTAACGGTTGCCTCCACAGCGCCGGCTGCCGCGCGCACACTAATGTTTTGCCCCTCGTGCAGGGTGCGGGCATCGCGTACCAGCTGGCCGGAGGCGTCCTGCATCACCGCATAGCCGCGCTCCAGGGTCTGCTGGGGTGACAGGGCCGTAACCCGCGCCCGTAGCTGGCTAATAAGATCACGGTCCCTGGCAAGACGGTGGACGGCCGCGTTCGAAGCCCTCGCCAGCAGCCGCTCAATATCCTCTGACCTAGCCAGCAGGGCTGAGCCCGGATTGGCAAGAACCGGACGGGACCGCACCTGGGCTAGACCGTAACGCTCAGCAGACACCAGCTGCTCTACAGCCCGCACCAGCTGATATCGGGCCGATGCGAAGAGCTCCCGCTCCTCACGGACGTCCGGAACAATACGCTTACCGGCATCGGTAGGGGTCGAAGCCCTCAAATCTGCTGCGTGGTCCATCAGAGGAGAATCAGCCTCGTGGCCAATAGCCGATACGACCGGGGTGTGCGCCGCTGCAACGGCCCGAACCATTGCCTCCTCAGAGAAAGGCAGCAGGTCTTCAAAGGAGCCGCCACCGCGGGCAATCACAATCACGTCGATGTCATCCCGGCTATCAAGCTCAGCCAGCGCAGGCGTCACCTGGGCAACCGCGTTCACGCCCTGCACCGCAACCTCCCGTACCTCAAAATCAACGGCAGGCCAGCGTAGGGAGGCGTTACGGATGACGTCCTTCATGGCGTCCGAATCACGGCCGGTAATCAAACCCACCCGGCGGGGGAGTAGCGGCAGGGGCTTCTTACGCTCGGGACTAAAAAGACCCTCAGCCTGCAGCCTGGCACGCAACTGCTCAATGAGCTCCAGCATAGAACCCACACCCACCGGCTTGATGTTAGAGCCCTGCATCGATAGGCGGCCGGTCTTCACCCAGAAATCAGGCTTGAGCTGCAAAACCACCCGAGAGCCCCGCTCCAACTGGCCCTGCACCTTAGCCATCTCTGAGCCCCAGACCGTAACCGATACCGAGACCTCCTGCTCAATATCGCGCAGCGTCACATAGGAAACCCTGCCGCGGTGGTTGAGCTCAATAATCTGCCCCTCTACCCAGGTCGGTACGCAACGGGCAATATACTCGTGCATCTTATTCGACAGCACATGTAGGGGCCAGGGGTTATCGACGCTGGTCTGGCCAGCGCGTTCCGCTAGTTGCCGGGGTGCGCGCTGGGCCTGCTGTTCTTGCTGGGCCTGTAGCTGTGCCAGCGTCAGATGACCGGGTGCAGAATCACCAAAACTGTTCATACACCTACTTCTACCACCGCTGGCTGACACTTTAAGCATTGAGCCGAGAAAAAATAGGAACTCAAGCAAATACTCAGTAAGACCGGCTACCATGCAAGCATGACGGGTACCCGCAAGAGCACAGAAGACTACGGCGACGGCAACTGGACAAACCCTTACGTTCAGGCCGAAAATCAGCGCGCCCAGGAAGAAGCCCAGGCAGCCTACGCCCAGCAGCCCCAGGGCTACGCCCACCCCTATGCAGAGCCGGCCTCGGCTCACTATGCCCAGGGGGCCTACCCTCCTGAAGCGCAGGCGCAGGGGGTAGCGTCCGCCCCGGTGGCGTCCTACGCGCCCCCACGGACGCCTCGACGTCAGCGCCGCCGGCCGGCTTTTAGCCTAGCCAGGCGCTTTCTCTGCATCCTGTTGGCCCTCCTTACGCTGGCTACCGGGCTGGCCGCAGCTACAGCCTACTGGGCACAAACCACCCTGGTAGATACCGAAAACTTTGCGGCGATGACCGAATCCATCGCCTACGACCAGGACTTCCAAACCAGTCTGGCAAGCGCCGTTACCGACGACATCATGGCTTCACCCGCTATCGAAACCTACCTGGGCGACGGGAACTCCACCGCCTGGTACGGGGGAGTGCAGAACTGGCTCTATGACCAGACCTACACCCTGGTTGACGGGGCTACCAACTCGCTGGTGACTTCCGATGCCTACCCCCAGCTGTGGGCCCAGGTGATTTCAGATACCCACGCCTATAACTTCTCGGGTGAAAGTCGCCCGGCGGTGCTTGACCTTTCTGCCCTCTACGACCAAGCGGGGTCGTCTGTGCAGTCGGCGACCGGCTTTGGTGTTGATACCTCAAGCCTGCCCGGCCGTACCATCACCCTGGATACGGGGCAGAATATCTGGCCTATCAATTCCACTGTCAATACCCTGATTTGGCTGGCCTCTCTCTGGCAACCCCTGCTGGTGGTCAGCGGTCTATCTGCCCTGCTCGGGTTCCTCCTGTGGCCCCGCAACCGCTTTGCCTACCTGGCCTTCATCGCCTTAACTGCAGCTGGCCTGCTCTGGGTCGCCGGCCTGTTGGGTGGCGGTGCCTCACTGACCGCCGGAATTGAGCTACCGGCCAGCAACGCCGCCGTCCTTTTCTTACAAAAACTATCTGAAACTATCACCGCCTCTTTCGCTAGCTACCACAACGGCCTAGCCCTCAATCTGCTGATTGCGGGGGCAGTACTGACACTTCTTGCTCTTCTCTCAGCGATCATGGGGCTGACTGCGAGAGAAGCCACTGCACGCACCCGCTAGAACCACGTAGGATAGAGACTATGTCTACCCAAGAGAAGACCATTGAACTGGGTCTGCCCACCGTACCCCGCGTGCGCAGGACCCGCGAAGAAGTTGAGGCAGCCGCCCCCACCGGCGACAAGAAGGTGCTCCTAGCAGCACCTCGCGGCTACTGCGCAGGTGTTGACCGCGCCGTCATTGCCGTTGAGAAGGCCCTGGACCACTACGGGGCGCCTGTCTACGTGCGTAAGCAGATTGTGCACAACCGCCACGTGGTTGAAACCCTCGAAGCTCAGGGAGCAATTTTCGTGGACGAGGTGGAGGAAGTCCCCGAGGGCGCCGTCACCGTCTTCTCCGCCCACGGTGTTTCCCCGGCAGTAGTTGCCTCAGCAGAAGAGCGCCAGCTTAACACCATTGACGCTACCTGCCCCCTGGTTTCAAAGGTGCACCGCGAGGCTGTGCGCTTTGCCAAGCAGGACTACGACATTCTGCTGATTGGCCACACCGGCCACGAAGAGGTAGAGGGTACCGCCGGCGAAGCCCCCGACCATATTCAGATCGTGAACTCACCCGATGAGGTTGACCAGGTGACCGTTCGCGACCCCGAGAAGGTCGTGTGGATTTCGCAGACCACCCTGTCTGTGGACGAAACCCTTGAAACCGTTGCCCGTCTGCGTGAGCGCTTCCCCACCCTGCAGGACCCGCCCTCCGACGATATCTGCTACGCAACCTCTAACCGCCAGGGCGCTATCAAGGAGATCGCTCCGAAGGCTGACCTGGTGATTGTGGTGGGCTCGACCAACTCGTCGAACTCTGTGCGCTTGAAGGAAGTCGCCCTGGAATACGGCGCTAAGCAGGCCTACCTGGTGGACTACGCCAATGAGGTTGATGAGGCCTGGTTCGAGGGTGTGACCACCGTGGGTCTGACTTCTGGCGCTTCTGTGCCCGAGGTACTGGTGCAGGACGTTCTGCGTCTGCTGGCTGACTACGGTTATGTTGACGTTGAGAAGTTTGAGACCGCTAAGGAAGATATTCTCTTCTCCCTGCCCAAGGAGCTGCGTGCGGCCCTGAAGAATGATTCGGGTGAGCCCGCGATGCGATTGGGAGGACGAGGCGCGAAGCCGAGCCGGTAAAATCGCGAAGAGTTTCCCTATAAGAAAAGGCCCCCGCACGGGGGCCTTTTCTTGTGGGACTGGTTAGCTGGGGATTAGGCCGTAGACGACGGCGGAGAAGGCTGCGATGCCTGAGATCACCACGAAGATGTTGGAGAGTTTGCCGCGGTAGGGGGCTAGGGCCGGTACCTTGTGGATGGCCCACATGGGCACGATGAAGAGTACTAGGGCCATGACGGGGCCGACTAGGGATTCGATGAGGGAGAGGACGCTGGGGTTCAGCACGGCTGCAATCCAGACGGCGACTACGATAAAGGCGTTGATAGCCATGTTGAGGGCCTTATCGCTGATGCGCTTTTTCTCGGGGTCGAAGTTCTTTCGGATAATACCGGCTGCTCCTTCGTGCCCGCCGAGCCAGTGACCAAAGTAGGAGGAAATGATGGCCGCAATAGCTACGATGGGGCCGAGCCAGTTGATGAAGGGGGCATCAAATTCGTTGGCCAGGTAGGAGAGGATGGGCAGGTTTGAGGCGCGGGCTTCAGCGAGGCCGTCCGGACCGATAGCTAGTACGCAGGACCAGACAAAGCCCATGGTGAAGACGGTCAGAATGATTGAGGTAACGCGCAGTACACGGGAGGCCTTGACCGAAGCGAAGCCGTGGTACTGCTTGCGCATAGCCACTGAGAACTGGGAGATAGCCGCTGCGTGGTAGAAGGAGAAGACGAGCACCGGCAGCATGAGCCAGAGGGTCATCGAGAAGTTGCCGGGAGCCGGCACCTGGCTAAAACCGTCGAGTGACCAGTGGGGGATGAGGTAGAGGGTGAGCGCGGCGAGTACCAGAATAAGGGGGTAGACCAGGAACTGGGTCACCATGAGCATAAATTTTTGGCCGATAATCATGACGGCGCTCATGGCGCCAACAAGCAGGGCGGCAAGAAGCCAGCGGGGCAGGGGTTCTAGCCCGAACTGGTTGGTCAGGAAGGAGTCAACGGTGTTGGTGATACTGACGCCGTAAATGAGCAGGATGGGGTAGATGGAGAGGAAGTAGAGCAGGGTAAAGATCTTGCCGAAGCCTCGGCCGAAGAATTCTTCGGCTACCTCTGTGATATCTGCTGTTTGTTTGGAGCTGGCGGAGACCATGCGGGAGAGCCCTCGGTGGGCGAGGAAAGTCATGGGCCAAATCAGAATGGTTGCGGCCAGCAGCGGCCAGACACCACCGGCGCCCGCGTTAATGGGGAGAAAGAGGACGCCCGCGCCGACGGCGGTGCCAAAGAGGCTGACGGTCCAGGCTGTGTCTGTGCGGTTCCACCCCGGCGCCCGGGTTGCGGCGTCGCCCATTTCTATGGCTGCGGTGGAGACATCGGTGTATTCGTGGCTGCCCTTGTGAGACATACAAAAACTCCTAGATTCACATCGTTGTGAGATACGTGTACTTATCATTCTAGCCTTTTTTGTACGAGCCATGCAGAATAAGCCTATGCCCTACCTTTTCCTCGCGCTCGCTATTGGCTCGGTGCTCATTGCCACCACCCTGCTGAAATACACTGAGGGGTTCACCAAACTGTGGTTTACCCTGGGGTGCCTGGTGGGCTACGGTTTCGCTTTTTTCATGCTGTCGCTGGCGGTGCGGGACATTCCGGTGGGAGTTGCCTACGCCCTGTGGGCAGGTTTGGGTACGGCGGCGATTGTCGCTATTGGCGCCCTCTTCCTAGGGGAGCCCATCACCCTGGTCAAGGTTGTGGGTATTTCCCTGATTGTGGCCGGTGTGCTGGTGCTCAACCTGGGCGGGGCTAGCCACTAGTTCTGGTAGCAGATTTCTTCCCAGACGGGCCGGTAGCCCAGCTCCTCATTAACCTTGATCATGGCCGGGTTGACGGCCGAGTTTATGGTAATAATTTGCCGGATGTGGGGCGCGGACGCCGGTAGGCGGGTATGGCTGAGCACCTTGAGGGTGCGGGAGAGGCCAAGGCCGCGGTGCTCTGGCATGACAACTGTAGATTCCTGCCAGGCTGAGGCATTGCCCGGGTGGGTGGGGTAGCTCAGTGCTGTGAGGGCCGCAACCGTACCCTGGTGCAGGGCGGCGGCATAGATGAGACCGTCACCTGCAGCGTGAGCTCGGACCTCCATCTCGCGCAGACGCTCAGGGGTGAAGTCTGAAGCTTCCCGGTGGGCTTCTCCTATGGGCTCATCTACCTCCAGCTGGTGGTAAGCAGCTGCTGCTGATTCTAAATACTGGTCGGGAATGTGGTTTTCCCAGACCTCAAAGGTGTAGGCGGGGTCGGCTATTGTCTTGCGCTCAGCCGCCTGCGCGAGGTTAGCGGGGATCGGCAGGGGAGCAATTCTTGTGATATCAGAATTCTTAGGTTCTAGGCCTAGAAGAGCCGCAACCCTGTTGATGGGCAGGGCGGGGTCGTCCTTGTTGTCGTCCTGCATGAGGTAGCCGTAGTAGGAGATGTGGGTGCGTCCGCTGGGCCTGATAGCCTCGGCCAGGGCATGGCGGGTAAGCGCTTCTTCCAGGCCCCGCCCTTCAGCATCGGGGTGGACGGCGAGAAGGAAGTTCAGGCCATCCAGGTTCTCTTTAAGGGGGAGTGACACCAGCACAATACCGAGAATCTGCCCCCGGACCTCAGCAACCCAGCGGTAGTTTTCATAGTAACTGGAGGGGGCAAGAATAGCCCTCCGTTCTTCAATGGTTGTGGTGGACGGGAAGCCGTAGAGCTTTTCATCGCAGGCAGACTCTAGAGCATTGAGCTGCTCCATATCGGCATCGGAGTCAAGGTTGATGGGGCGGATGCTGATGTCCCGGGGCAAAAACTGCGCTACTGTCATGCTGACCAGCATAAAATACCGTGCTCCAGGTAACAAGAGGTGGGTGAGGGGAAGCTGCCTGACCTACCCACTGGGGCCGGGCGTCCGCACCGCGTGCAGGGCTTCTCCAGCGCTCCCGTGCTCGCTTGACTCGCCCCTGTAAACTAGAAACCGTGGCTTTAACTATTGGAATTGTGGGTCTGCCCAACGTCGGCAAGTCGACCCTCTTTAACGCACTGACCAAAAACAACATCCTGGCAGCGAACTACCCCTTCGCGACCATCGAACCCAACGTGGGCGTCGTCAACCTGCCCGATGAGCGCCTGGCTCGCCTGGCTGAAATCTACGGTTCCGAGCGCATTCTGCCCGCGACCGTCTCCTTCGTTGATATCGCCGGTATCGTTCGCGGCGCCTCCGAAGGTGAAGGCCTGGGTAACCAGTTCCTCGCCAACATCCGCGAGGCCCACGCTATCGCCCAGGTCGTCCGCGCTTTCGATGACCCCGACGTCATCCACGTCGACGGTAAGGTAGACCCCGCCAGCGACATGGAAACCATCAACACCGAGCTGGTGCTGGCTGACCTGCAGACCCTGGAAAACGCTATTCCCCGCCTGGAAAAGGCTGTCAAAATCAAGAAGGGCGACCCTGCCCAGCTTGAGGAATACAAGAAGGCCCAGGCTGTGCTGGAACAGGGCGACACCCTGATTTCCAAGTACGAAGAAGCCAAGATTGACATGGCTATGCTCAAGGAGCTGAACCTGCTCACCTCCAAGCCTTTCATCTACGTCTTTAACTCGGACGAGGGCGTCCTCGCCTCTGAGGAAAAGCAGGCTGAACTGCGCGCCATGGTCGCCCCCGCTGAGGCCGTCTTCCTGGACGCCAAGCTTGAGGCTGACATGGTGGAGCTCTCTGAAGAAGAGGCTCGCGAAATGCTGGAAATGAGTGGTCAGGACGAGTCCGGCCTCGACAAGCTGGCCCGCGTCGGCTTTTCCACCTTGGGTCTGCAGACCTACCTGACCGCAGGCCCCAAGGAAACCCGCGCCTGGACCATCACCAAGGGCGACACCGCCCCCCAGGCTGCCGGCGTCATCCACACCGACTTTGAGCGCGGCTTCATCAAGGCCGAAGTTGTTTCCTTCTCTGACCTGGACGATGCCGGCTCCATGGCCGAGGCTAAGGCCCGCGGCAAGGTCCGCATGGAAGGCAAGGACTACATCATGCAGGACGGCGACGTGGTGGAGTTCCGCTTCAACGTCTAGCTTTGTAGCCTCTGATATTCTGATGGCCGGTTGCTCCCTGGAAGGAGCTACCGGCCACTTTTTATAGAAAATAAAAGCCCTATCTTTTCTCAGAAGTGGATAGGTAAACTGTGGGTATGAGCACTAGAAGTCTAAGCAGAGAAAGCCTAGAGCATAGGTCTTTACTTCAGACCCACTGGCAGCCATTCACAGAGCTGCTGGAACGATACGGTGCCTATAACCCGCAACTTTTCGGGTCGGTCGCCCGGGGTACTGCTGGCCCGGAGAGCGACTTAGATATTCTGGTAGAGATGGATCCCGCTGATGGTAACGTCTTGATGCGGGCAGCTGGTCTTATGGAGGAAACCCGTAACCTTTTGGGTACTCAGCGGGTCGATATTTTTCCTCTTCAGCTCCTTAAAAATCAAGTATCCCAGCAGGCCCTGGCCGAGGCAGTTCCCCTATGGCAAGACTAGTGAGTCAGCGCATCGAAGATATCTTGCGCGCTATCAGCAACTGTGAAGACTATGTTCAGCTTATTTCTTCTGAACCTCGTCTAACGAGGATGGGTGAGGATGCAATCGAACGGAATCTACAGATTATTGGTGACGCCGTGAAAACGCTCCCGGGGACCCTAACCGAAGCTTATCAAGAGATTCCATGGCCACAGATTCGTGGCCTGCGAAACATACTGGTTCATGAGTATTTTGGAGTGGACATTGAACTGGTTTTTGAAGTAGTTGGGATTTATCTCCCACCGCTGAAGCACTGCCTAGAAAGCCTGGAGGTTCTTGAGCAGGACGGGGACGTGGTGGAGTTCCGCTTCAACGTCTAGCCTCCAAACCGGATTTCCCCTTGGAAAAGTGCAAGTGCCCCGTGAAAAGTGCGGGGCACTTGCACTTTTTCGATGGCGTCTTAGGTGCGTGTGCGGTGTGTCGTCTACCGCTCATAAGTATGCTTTTGGCACAATAGGGGATACCAAGCTACCTGATGAAAGAAGGTTTATCATGAAAGCACGTCTAGCGTTCATCGCCGGTGCAGGTATCGGTTATGTTCTGGGTGCTCGTGCAGGCCGCAGCCAGTATGAAAAGATCAAGACCCAGGCCGCCAACGTCTGGAACGACCCCAAGGTGCAGAACGGCATCAAGACCGCCGAAGAAACCATCAAGGAACAGGCCCCCGTCGTCGCCGAAAAGGCCAAGGAAGCAGCTGCGGCAGGTGCCGAAAAGGCTAAAGAAGCTGCCGCCGCAGGCACCGAGAAAGCCAAGGAAAAGGCTGAAGAGGTCAAGGACGCCCGCGCCGAGGCTAAGGCCGAGAAGCAGGTAGAAAAGGCAGAAGCTAAGGCCGAAAAGGAAGCCGAGAAGGCCGATAAGAAGGCCCAGAAGCTGGCCGACGAGGCCCCTGCCGACGTTGTCTCAGACCCCGCCACCGACATGAACGACGAAGGCCCTGCACCCACCAAGTAAGGCCCCCTACGTTTAGCCCCAGAACCTTCCGCTCTTCGATGCCCCGAAGAGCGGGAGGTTTTGTGCTTCTATCTGGGATAATGGGGAGCGACCTAGACACCACCTAACTTTTGGAGACCCCCATGTCTGATGCTCCCGCACCCGCCTGCCCCGCCTGTTCTGAAGAGTACTCCTACCAGCAGGGGGACCTCTGGGTCTGCCCCATGTGCGGCCACGAATGGGCTGAAACCGATGCCGCTGAGGCAGAAGAGACCGGCTCCAAGGTACTCGATGCAGTCGGCAACGAGCTGGTAGACGGCGATTCCGTCACCATCACCAAGGGCCTCAAGGTCAAGGGCGGTGCCGATATCAAGGCTGGCACCAAGGTGCGCGGTATCCGTCTGCTCGAAAGCCCCGTCAACGGCCACGACATCGAGGCCAAGGTACCCGGCGCAGGCCAGATGTACCTCAAGTCCTCCGTCGTCAAGAAGAGTAACTAACCCCCGAAAGCAGTGGCCCACCCGTGAAATGGCTGGTGTGGGCGGTTGCCATAGCCGCCTACGTTTTCTCGATTATCAACCGCAGCTCCTTCTCAGCGCTGGGGGCCACTGCCCAAACCCACTTTGGGGTTGAAGCTACAGCTATTTCCCTCTTCATCATGCTGCAGCTGGTGGTCTACGCTAGCTGGCAAGTGCCGGTAGGTGCCCTGCTTGATCGTAAGGGAGCGCCGGTGCTGATTGCGGGTGGCCTGACCCTTATGACGGCTGGCCAGTTTCTTCTGGCCCAGAGCGAGACTGTTCCCTTAGCCCTGCTGGCGCGTGTGCTGGTGGGTAGCGGGGACGCTTGTATCTTCGTCAGCCTGATCCGTCTGATTTCAGACTGGTTTACCCCTAAACAGATCCCGGTGGTCAACCAAATTAGCGCCAATATGGGCCAGCTGGGTCAGCTGGTTGCTGTCACGCCCCTGGTCACCCTGGTGGGTGCCCTGGGCTGGCAAGGCGGCTTTAGTGTTCTTGCTGCTATTGGTTCCTGCCTTCTGCTTCTGGCCCTATTCACGCTCAGGCCGGCTCCCGGCGGGGCTACCGTTGCCCAGGGGCTGGGGCGGTGGACCCGGCGCGGACGGGGGAGCGCGTCCTCCCGGCGTCCGCACCCTCAGCAGGACGAAGCCAACCAGGCCCGCACCGACCACCCCTACCCCGTCACAGACTCTCTACCTGTACTACCCCCAGCAGGAAACCCAGGTTTTGCGGCCTCTATCAGGCAGGTTCTGGCCTACCCGGGTGTGCGCCTGGCCTTTTGGGTGCATTACGTGACGGCCTCCATGATTTTCTCCATCATGCTGCTGTGGGGCATGCCCTTCCTGACCGGTGGCCTGGGCTATAGCCGGGCCCTGGCTTCGGGCATCGTCAGCACAGTGGTGGCCTCCATCGTCATTGCCGGGTTCTTCACCGGCTCGATTCTCTCCCGCTTTTCTCCCTACCGGGTGCATATTGCGGTGGGCAGCAGCCTGCTCAACCTCAGCCTGTGGTCCCTGATTTTCTTCTGGCCCGGAATTGCCCCCACCGCCCTGGTGTACGCTGCGGCTATTACTCTGGGCATCAACGGCCCGGTGTCCATGGCTGCTTTCGAGGTGGTGCGTTCGCACGTACCCCAGCACCAGCGCGGCCTAGCTACGGGCATCGCCAACATGGGAGGCTTCGTAGGAGCCCTCACCACCGTGTTCCTGATCGGCCTGATTCTTGACAGCCTCGGCGCCGGCACCCCCGACACCTACACCCTTGAGGCCTTCCGCTGGGCCATGGCCAGCCACATTCCGGTGATTCTGCTAGGTATTCTCATGATTGCCCTGCTTTACCCCAAAGCCAAGCGGGAGCTGGCAGGCCGGGCACAGGCGTCCTAGTTTGTCAGGGGCGGACGCCCGCCGCCCCTCCCAGCCGACAGGCAGCAAATGCACGGGGAGGGTTGCGGTATCTTGCCCACATTTTCTGGTTTTCACTGGGCAGGTGCTACTGCGGTCTTTAGAATTAAAAGCCGCACACCACGCCTTACCCTGTGAAGGAAGCATGACCAGAAAATCAGTCGTCCTGTTTACTAGCCTTGCCCTGCTGGCCCTCACCGCCTGCCAGCAGGAAGAAGCCATCACCCGCGTTGACCCGCAGACCGCTTCAGCAAGCGCAAGTTCAGCATCGCCCAGCCCTACCCCCACCCCGGAGCCGACTCCCGAATCGACCACCGCAGAGCCGACCCCTGAGCCCACTCCCGAGGACCCCTTCCCGGGCACCGTCTTTGCCGAGAACGGCGTGACCTTCTTCGTCCCCCAGGACTACGTGCAGGACGCCGCTCCCTCCCAGGCAGAAATCTTCACCTACCAGTTCACCCACTACCGTAGCGCAGAGGACGCCGCGGGCCGCTTTATGGTGGGCACCCCCTATAACGATGAGCAGGGGCGCAGCGCTGAAGAGATGGAGAAAGAAACCGTCGCCCGCCTTACCCCGGCCTGGTCTATCAACGAGACCGTTGAGACCATTAACTACACCCGCGAAGACGGCGTGCGTGTGATTCGCTCCGAGGTACGTTTTGCTTCGAGTAACGCCCCCGGCTACATCTTCACCCTGGATAACGGGCACGAGCTGATGCACGCCGCTATCTTGGTGGACGAGGCCAACCCCGACTTTGTGAAGAAGATTGAGGATTCTATCGGCTTCGCCTGGTAGCAGGTACCTTAGCCAGAAGCCTATACACACAGCGGGCGGAACCGGCACCGGTTCCGCTCGCTGTGGCGTTTAAAGAGTTTCGCTATAGGTTTGCCCCGTTTTTAGTTTTCTTCTGCGGTCTCTTCGGGGGTGTGCAACTCGCCCACACCTTCAGACAGGGCAATGAATTCGTCGATGTCTTCCTGGGTTGCGTAGGGTACGGGGTGTACGAGCAATTCATTAATACTGGAACGGAAGATGTAGCTAAGGTGGACGGGGTCTGATCCCTTACCGCCGATAATAGCTTTGGTGGTCAGACCGTAGCTGAGCATGGTCAGCTGGTTAGCCTGCACCTTGATATCGGTTCCGGCCTTAAGCTGTCCTGCCTCGTCGAGGTGCACCAGCATGTCGTAGAAGAGGGTGCGGATGCGCTCCAGGCTGGCAGTCGAAATATCTTTAATTTCGGGGGTAGAACGCAGCTCGGCCACCATGCCCAGGGTGATGCGGGAAACCGCGCGGGAGCGCGGGGTGAGTGGGATGAAGTGCTCAAGAATCTTGATGGTGTTGAGCACGTCCTGCCCCTGTACCGCTACCGCCCGCATACTGGCCTCGGTCTCTACACCGATAAGTTCCAGGGCGTAGGTGACCAGTTCGACGCGGCTGTCGAAGGAGTGGCGCAGCGAACCGGTGGAAATGCCGGCTTCGGCTGCCACGTTGCGAATGGTGATAGCGCTGACGCCGCGTTCGTTGAGGAGCTTCCAGACTGCCTGGGAAATGACTTTCTTGCGTTCGTCGTGGTCAATGAGCTTAGGCACTGAAGAACTCCTGACTGAAGTAGTCGAGGTCCTGCTCTTCGGGGTAGGTGAAGATTTCCAGCAGGGTCTCGAAGTGGGTGAGCATGGGGGCCATGAGCTCTTCGTCGCTGGCTTCACCGTCGGTGAGCAGGTAGAGGCAGTTGATACCCCACAGCAGGGCTACGAGCTTTTCTACCTCTAGGTCGATATCGATATCGTCGCGCACAAACCCCTGGGCCCGCAGCTGGCTGAGCAGGAAGCCGTAGGCGTAGAGGAAGTCCTTTTCATGGGACTGCTGAATCTTGGCGATACCGGGAATCGTTGAGGCATCGGCCAGCATGCCCGCAACCACGGTGATAAAGAGCTTGCCGTCTTCAGAGACGGGGGAGAGCTCGGTGAAAATCTCTTCGAGACTGTAAATCAGCTCGTAGTTGAAGGTGCGGCTGGTGAGGGACCTAATGAAGCGCTTGCCTACATAGTCGAGAGAGAACTGCATCATCTCTTCGTGGGAGGGGAAGACATGGCGCAGAGAGCCTGTAGAGATGCCAGCTTCGGCGGCTACGGTTCGCACAGATACGCCGCGGACGCCTTCACGGGCTAGCACCGCCCAGACCGCCTGGGAGATTTCTTGTTTTCGTTCTTCGTGGTTGATGAGTTTTGGCACAGTTTTACTTTAGATGATGGTGTGGTTACAGGCGTCGCCCCCTGTCTTTTTTCGTGGGAGAACGCCTTTATGACGTGGTGCGGCGGGGTTTTATGACGCTAGGTAGGACGCTAGGTGCTCGCCGGTGAGGGTACCTGCGGCGGCGAGGGCGGTGGGGGTGCCCTCAAATACGATTGTACCGCCACCGTGGCCAGCCTCTGGGCCAACGTCAATAATGTGGTCAGAATGGGCGATGACTGCCTGGTGGTGTTCAATGCAGAGTACGGTGGTTCCGGCATCGACCAGCTGGTCGAGCAGGGCCAGGAACTGCTGAATGTCGGCCAGGTGTAGGCCGGTGGTGGGTTCGTCGAAGACGTAGATTCCGCCGGGTTCTGCCATGTGGGTGGCGAGTTTGATGCGCTGGCGCTCGCCGCCGGAGAGGGTGGAGAGGGGCTGACCGAGGGTGATGTAGCCCAGGCCCACATCGACGAGGCGCTGCAGGATTTTGGTGGCGGCGGCCAGCTTGGTGTCTTTGGCGCTGAAGAAGGTGAGGGCATCGGCAGCAGAGAGGGCCAGAACGTCACTGATGTTTTTGTCGCCCAGGCGGTATTCGAGTACGCCGGGGGAGAAGCGTTTGCCCTCGCATGCCTCACAGACGGCGGTGGATTTTTCCATGAAGCCCAGCTGGGTTTCAATCACGCCGGTGCCCTTACATTCGGGGCAGGCGCCCTCAGAGTTAGCTGAGAAGAGGGCGGGCTTGACCCCGTTAGCCTTGGCGAAGGCCTTGCGGATAGGTTCGAGCAAGCCCGTATAGGTAGCCGGGTTGGAACGGCGGGAGCCCTTGATGGGAGCCTGGTCGATGTAGATGATGCGCTCTTCGCTATCTGCCTGCTGTTCCAGGAGTTCGGTAATCAGCGAGGACTTGCCAGACCCGGCTACACCGGTGAAGGTGGTCAGGACGCCGGTGGGCACGGCCACCGAGACATTTTTGAGGTTGTTGCGGGTTGCGTGAGCAACCTGCAGGGCCCCGGTAGCCGGGCGGACGGCGTCCTTAAGCCCCTGTCGGTCGTAGAAGTGGCGGGAGGTGACGGTGTCTGCCTGCTTGAGCCCCTCGAAGGCTCCAGCGTAGACCACGGTGCCACCGGCGGAACCGGCGGCCGGGCCCATGTCGATAATGTGGTCGGCAATAGCGATGGTCTCGGGCTTATGCTCTACCACCAGCACAGTGTTGCCGCGGTCGCGTAGGCGCAGCAGAAGCTCGTTCATCTTGGTGACGTCGTGGGGGTGCAGGCCCGCGGTGGGCTCGTCAAAGACATAGGTGACGTCGGTGAGAGGGGAACCCAGGTGGCGCACCATCTTGGCGCGCTGGGCCTCACCACCTGAGAGCGAGGAGGCAGAGCGGGAGAGAGCAATGTAGCCCAGGCCGATGGTGACCATAGAGTCGAGCAGGTGCTCCAGCGCAGCGAGTAGGGGAGCGACCTCGGGGATGTCCTGCTCGCGCACCCAGGCGAGCAGGTCGGTAACCTGCATGTCGCAGAGCTCAGCAATGTTCACCCCGTTGACCTTGGAGGCCAAGGCAGCCTGCGACAGGCGGGTGCCGCCGCAGTCAGGGCAGGGGACAAAAGTGACCGCCCGGTCAACAAAAGCGCGAATATGGGCCTGCATGCCCTCCTTATCCTTGGAGAGCATAGACTTCTCAATGCGGGGCACCAGACCCTCATAGGTCATATTGATGCCCGCAATTTTCATCTTGGTGGGCTCTTTATACAGGAAATCGGCACGTTGCTGCTCGGTGAAATCCTTGACCGGAATATCGGTGGGGTAGAGGCCCGACTCCTTGTAGAGGCGGGCTGACCAGCCACTGGTAGAGAAACCGGGAACCTTGAAGAAGCCCTCGTCCTCCATAGTCAGGTTCTCATCAAAGAGCTCAGTCAGGTCAATCTGGCTGGTACGGCCCAGACCCTCACAGCGGTTGCACATACCACCGGTACGGGAGAAAGTAACGTGCTCGGCCTTGCCATCGCCCACCTTACGGGCACCGGTACCCTGCACGGTTGCCTGGTTGAAAGAAAAAGCGGTGGGGGAGCCTAGATTCGGGGTGCCCACGCGGGCAAAGAGCATACGGAGCATGGGCAGGGCATCGGTTGCGGTACCCACCGTCGAGCGAGGGTTAGCCCCCAGGCGCTCCTGATCGACGATAATCGCGCTGGTCAGACCCTCAATCGCATCGACATCGGGCCGATCCTGATGCGGCATAAAACCCTGCACAAAAGCAGAATAGGTTTCATTAATAAGACGCTGAGACTCAGCCGCCACCACACCAAACGCCAAGGACGACTTACCCGACCCCGACACACCGGTAAAGACCGTCAGACGGCGCTTAGGAATCTCAACCGAAACATTCTTGAGATTATTATTGCGGGCACCCGTAATACGAATAGTCTGATGGGAATCAGCGGCGTGAGCAGTAGACACGAAATCTCCCTAAAATGCGAAAATAAGCTGCACACCAGTCTATCGAACCGCCCACCCCGGCTAAGACCTACGGTTCCCCGCACAGCGCAACACCTTGCACCACCCCGGTTGCCTGCGCCACAATACAACTATGGCTACTACACATCTTGAAGGCAATGACGTACAGACCGTAGGCGACCTGCCCGCCGTAGGTTCCACAGCACCCGCATTCACCCTGGTGGGCACCGACCTCGGCGCAGTCACCTCAGACTCATTCGAGGGTAAGAACCTGGTCCTCAACATCTTCCCCTCCATCGACACCGGCGTCTGCGCCGCGTCCGTCCGTAAATTCAACGAAGAAGCATCCAAGCTAGAGAACACCACCGTCGTGTGCGTCTCCAAGGACCTGCCCTTCGCCCTAAGCCGCTTCTGCGGTGCCGAAGGCATCGAGAACGTTGTATCAGCGTCCGCCTTCCGCGACTCCTTCGGTGAAGACTACGGCATCACCATGACCGACGGCCCCCTGGCCGGCCTGCTGGCCCGCTCCGTTGTGGTCATCAACGCCGCCGGTGACGTCATCTACACCCAGCTGGTCGACGAAATCACCACCGAACCTGATTACGAGGCAGCGCTCGCCGCTCTCTAAAACCAACATCACTTACGCGGTGGGTATATCCCTTCCGCCTGCTGACCCTATCCCAGCTCTCTAGAGCAGAGACACTTCGCAATATTTAGCGCAGCAAACATACTCTCGCCGACTGACCCTCTCGCTCCTCGCCTAGAGGCTCGTCGCGATTCACGCCAGACCCATCCAGTCGGCTCCGAGTATGTTTGCTGCGCTTTTTGGTAGGTCTCTCGTTGAGGTATTTCCTTAGAAAATCCAGTTAGCGAGCACGACGCAGGTTGCTGTACCTACGATGAGGGAGAGTGCCAGGTTCTTTCGCCACAGGTGGGTAGCAACCGTTACTACCGCTCCGACGAGGTAGGGCAGAGCCGTCTCGCGGGAAGAGTAGTCGATTTCTGCCAGCACGTAGAAGCCCAGGCAGATAATGGCTCCCATGGGCAGCCAGGCGGCAAGGTTGGCCACCAGGGCTGATCCCTTGAGCACGGACTTTACCCCAAAGGGAATCAGTCGCAGGGCGAAGGTGATGCCGGCTGCTAGGAAGATAGCTGAGAGAATGTAGCCGGTGCTAGGCATGCGGGGCCTCCTGGCGTGAAACACCCTGACGCTGGGTGGTCAGGTGGCGGATGATGAGTAGGGCTACCAGGGTCAGCAGGGAAACCAGCAGCATGGAATGCGGGGCAAGGACGATGGCCGTCAGCGAAGCGATAACCGCAAGCGAGGCAGTTACCCGGTCTTTGACCGCCCGGTAGGCGTCGATAGAGAGCACCAGGAACATACCGGTCATCACGAAGTCAACGCCCTCTAAATGGGAGAGAAAAGTGGCTCCCAGAATCACGCCCAGGGTGGAGCCGCCCCACCAGGAGAGCCAGAGCACCACTGAGACCGTCATGATGCGGGAGCTACGAAAATTCTGTGAGCCGGGAGCGGTGTTGAGGGCGTAGGCTTCGTCGCAGAGCATATACACAGCCAGGGCCTTAGCTAGGTTTCCCTTGACGTTCTGCAGGGGGTAGGAGATACCGTAAACCAGGTGCCGGGCGTTCATCAGCAGGGTTGTGGAAGCAATCAGGCTCAGTGGCGCAGCGGCGGCAATCATGCCCACCAGCAGGAACTCCACCGACCCGGCAAAGACAATAGCTGAGAGAGCCGGGGCAACCCACCAGGGCAGGCCCACCGAAGCGACCAGCACGCCCAAGCCCATGCCCATGACCACAAAGCCAATGCAGAGGACACCGGCTACGCGCAGGCCTTCCTTGAAGCCGCTTTCGCCGGGCAGCTGGCTGATGTGTTCCCCCGTAATGGGGGCGGACGCCGTCGCCCCGCTGGCGGGGGCCGGCAGGTTGGCAGGGGTAGAAGGCGCTGAGAGCTGACCTGTATCTGGGCTGGTGTGGTGCATAGCCATAAGTTTAGATAAAACTAGAGGAACTCCAATTTTCTGATCAGCATGTAACTGCTTGCCTCCTCAGAAATAAAACCCGTGCTGGCGCCGTTACCCGGGTACCGGCGTCCGCCCCCACCCCACAGTAAGGAAGAACCATGACCGACAAGACCACCCGCACCGAAGACCCCAACTACCGCGCCGTCACCGTCGAGCGGGTCGCCTCCCGCCACTACCGCGCCACCAACGCCAAGGGCGACACCCTCGACTTCGGCCAGGGCGAAGGCCTGCTCACCCCGGTTGAACTGCTCCTTGCCGCAATCGCAGGCTGCTCCGCCATCGACGTCGATGTGGTCACCGGCCGCAAATCAGAACCCGAAACCTTCACCGTGCACTCCTCCGGCCTGCGCAAGGTCGACGAGAACAAGGCCGTTAGCCTCGACGACATCGAAGTCAGCTTCAACGTGCGCTTCCCCGCCACCGACGAGGGCGAAAAAGCCCGCTCCATGGTCGACCGCCTAATCAAACTCTCCGCCGAAAAAGACTGCACCGTCTCCCGCACCGTCGAACACGGCGCGTCCGTCACCTTCATCAACGAAGATAAGCAGAGCTAAATCACGCTGCCCGCCCAGGGGCGCAGGGCGCTTGCGGTGGTAATCTAAAGTTTGTCTTATGCCCCCTAAGCAAAACTGTTGGGGGCTCATTACCACCGAAAGTAGCAGCACACTATGTCTACTGAAGCGCAGTCTGCACCCACCGGGCAGACCAAAGAAGAGCTCAAGCGCGGCCTCGCCAGCCGCCACCTCTCCATGATCGCCATCGGCGGCGCCATCGGCACCGGCCTCTTTGTTGCCTCCGGCTCCACCATCGCAGAAGCCGGCCCCGGCGGCGCACTGCTGGCCTACGCCCTGATCGGCATCATGGTGCTGCTCCTCATGCAGTCCCTGGGTGAAATGGCAGCTAACCTGCCCGTTGCAGGCTCCTTCCAGACCTTCGCCTCCCGCTACGTCTCAGACTCCTTCGGCTTTGCCATGGGCTGGAACTACTGGTTCAACTGGGCCATTACCGTGGCTGCTGAGCTGGTGGCTGCTGGTGTCATTATGTCCTACTGGCTTCCGGACGTTCCCGGCTGGGTCTGGGCAGGCGTCTTCCTGGCCATCATTCTGGGTATCAATGTGCTTTCGGCCCGCTCCTACGGCGAATCAGAGTTCTGGCTGGCTACCATCAAGGTGGTCACCGTTATCGTCTTCCTGATCGCTGGCGTTGCCATGATTTTCGGCATCCTGGGCAACCACGACAACGGTTTCGCTAACTGGACCGACGGCGAAGCACCCTTCAAGGGCGGCTTCCTCTCTATCCTGGCTATCTTCATGGTCGCCGGTTTCTCCTTCCAGGGCACCGAGATGATCGGTGTTGCTGCCGGTGAGTCTGAGAACCCCCGCCGCGATGTACCCCGAGCCCTCAAGAGCGTCTTCTGGCGCATCATGCTCTTCTACATCGGTGCTATCGCTATTATCGGTACCCTGATTCCCTACACCAGCCCCAACCTGCTGCGGGCGGACACCACCGATATCGCCTACTCACCTTTCACCATGGTCTTTGAGAACCTGGGAGTTGCTTTTGCTGCTTCGGTGATGAACGCCGTCATTCTGACCGCGATTCTCTCTGCCGGTAACTCGGGCCTCTACGTTTCGTCCCGTATGCTCTACGCCCTGGCGCTGGAGGGGCGTGCTCCCAAGATTTTTGCCCGCGTGAACTCCCGCGGTATTCCCATGCCCGCCCTACTCATGACCGCCGCTATCGGCCTCTTCGGCTTCGTCTCTGCCGTGGTGGGCGAGGGTTCTGCCTACACCTGGCTGATTAACATCTCTGGCCTATCGGGCTTCATCACCTGGGTGGGTGTGGCTATCTGCCACTACCGCTTCCGCCGCGCCTACGTGGCTCAGGGTAACGATGTTAATGATTTGCCTTACAAGGCCCCTCTCTTCCCGATTGGCCCCATCGTTGCGCTGCTGATGTGCCTGCTGGTGATTGCCGGCCAGAACTACAACGCTATCTTCGCTGGGCACTGGTTCGAGGTTGTCTCGGCCTACATTGGTCTGCCCATCATTATTGGCGTGTGGCTAGTGCACAAGCTGGTAACCGGCTCAAAGACTATCCCGCTCAAGGACGTGGACGTCTCAGGCCTTGAGGTCTCAGGCAAGTAAGTTTCTGTGCGAGAAAGGGGAGGGTGCCGGGTTTTCCGGGGCCCTCCCTTTTGTATACCTAGGTGCATTGACTCCGGTTTGTACCAGCCCCTGCCCACTTTGAGACTGATTTCTGAACACTGCGTGGTACAAAGTCGTCTGGTCAGGATGCGGACGCCTGTGAGCGGGGGAGTGCGCCGGGCTAGAATGGTGTGGTTTGGTTTTGTTCTCTTGTACGTGTTCTGGGTTGAAAGGTGTGGCCGCGTGGCTAAGCTCTATTTCCGTTTTGGTGCCATGAATTCGGGTAAGTCGACTGCGCTGCTGCAGGCTGCCCATAACTATGAGGAGCGGGGCCAGCGGGTGCTGCTGGCCAAGCCGCAGGTGGACACCAAGGGCGATACTGAGATTGTGTCTCGTCTGGGCGTGACTCGCCAGGCTGATTTTTTGGTGGGTGCAGACGACTCTGTGCGCGAGCTCTTCCACGCTGCTGCTGAGCCTAATGCTGATGACGACCGTATGCACTGGCACCTGCCCGTCTCATGTCTGCTGGTGGATGAGGCCCAGTTTTTGACTGCTGAGCAGGTGGACGACCTGATGCGGATTGCGGTGGTAGAGAACGTGCCGGTGATGTGTTACGGCATTCGTACGGATTTTAGGACGCGGGCCTTCCCCGGTTCTGCCCGCCTGCTGGAGATCGCCCACACCCTTGAGGAGCTGAAGACTATTTGCCGGTGCGGACGGAAGGCGCTCTTTAACGGCCGTACCGTTGATGGAAAGTTTGTTTTTGCCGGTGATCAGGTGGCTATTGACGGCGTGCATGTGGGCTATGAGTCGCTCTGCCCCACCTGCTATCTGGAGGAATCGGGCGGCAAGCTCTACCAGTAGCCTGTACCGGTTTTAGCTTTCGCAGCCCCAGGCGTTGGGGTTTGTCGTGCAGTCATCGGCGACTAGCCCAACCTGGGTACGCCATACTCTCACGAGCTGAGGTTCGCTGGTGCGGCTAACCGTGCCGTCGATGACCTGCCAGGGACCGCCCTCTACTGAGTATTCACCCCGGTAGGTGGTGGTGAGGGTGAACTGGTAGTCGCCGGGCTCTGCGTATTGGTGGGAGGTGCTGGTGGGCTGGTCCCAGATGTCTTCGCCGAGGGCCTGGCCGGGGTAGCTGGTGGGGCCGAGCACGCTGCCGTCACCGTAGGTGAAGGTGTAGGTGACTGGTGTTGCGCGTAGGGTGACGTTTTGGCCGTTGATGGTGCGCGTGAATTCTTGGGGGTTGGGGTCTGCCCAGAAGTTGGTGTTGTAGTTTTTGAGGGTGTGGGGTGCTTTTTCTTGGTGGGGTGTTGCAGGGGCGATGGGGAAGGTGTCGAAGTCGTGGGTTGTGAGGGTGACGCGGATGGTGCGTAGTACGGTTTGCCCGTTTTCTTCGGCAAGCTCTAGGCCTGCGGCTTCGAGTTCTGCTGGGGTGAGGGGTACGCAGCCGAGGGTGCCTTGGGGCGTGTTGTAGGGGGTGTCTGAGCCGTCGGACCAGTCGGTGGGTACGAGGGAGAGGACGCCGAGCTCCCCGTTGGTTGCGAGACAATAGGTGCCGGGTTGCACAGCACCGTTGGTCTGGAGCCGGGCACGATTGGAATCGTTGGGAGCTTCGAAGTAAATGATTTTTAAATCGGCAAGCTGACTAGTAACGTCATTGGAAACAGGATGAGAGTCCTGCTGAACTGGGGCATCTTTAACGCCGATATAGGTATCCCAATTATAATCTTTGTCTACTTTGACTTTGAACTCGTTATTATCAGAGTCCCCAGAATCGTTAGCGTAGCTTAAACAGAAAGACGAGAGCGTCAGAGACGTGGCAATTGCCATCGAAGATATCAGAGTTCTCCTCAGCATTTACCTAACTACCTTTCCATCGTAGGCTTCCCACTCTCCGTCACTGTATTTAAAGAAGAACTCGTACCCCTGGAGATTCGCTTCGCTGCTGTCTATAGTCTTTATTTCAGTTACTTCATTGATAATTCCATTTTCTGAAGTGACGTTCAGGCCGTAGCCGTACAATCCATCTCCGTAGCTTGTAACGAGATCAGGATTCAGATGTAATTCTCGCTGGAGGCCAATAATCCACCCGCCGTCCTCGTATAGACGCTCAACAGAATCAATAAATGTTAAATCTGCTTCATAATTGCTGGAAGTCAGTTCTTTGAGAGCGGTAGTATCCCCAGTTTGGATTGCATAGTTCCGCATATCGTTCCAGTACGTAATGAACTTTTCCATTGCTTCTGGTGTTTCTACGTTCATTCCGTCGGGTGCTACTGGTTTGGGTACGTTTTGGGCGGGGCCGTGTTCGTCGGCAGCGCGGTATTCGCCGTCGGGGGCTTTGGATCCGCCGGAGTAGTTGGTTTCGGCTGCGCTTGCGGTTGCATCAGCCGCGACTGAGGTGCTGGAGGCGGTTACAGAAGCCGTGGCGCTGGCGTCCGCCTCGGGAATGCTGCCTGTGGCCTGTGCGCCGCAGCCGGTGAGGGCCAGTAGCGCGATGGCTGCAAAGGTAAGGCTACGGGTGGGTGTGTGCTTCATAGGGATCTCCTGGCTACATCTTTGTGACTAGGTCTTATGTGTTTTTATAGTTCGGGGTGTGCGTCTTGGCAAGGGGATTAGCCCTCTTGACTGGTTTTTAACGGCACATTACGCAAATGATGAAGCGTTTTCCACAGATTTCGGGCCTGATGTGGGCAAATAGGCCCACACAACAAATACTAGGCAGCAGGTGTTTTCACAGGTTCATCTGTCGCCGGATCCGCTAACTCCCTGCGAGACTGCAATAGCTAGCTAACTGCTCGCAGGCGTCTTATGCTCAGCTCGTGTGGGCATGGGGCGCCTGCTTCTTAAACACCGTGGAATAAACTTGCGCTGTCAATGATTATGAGGGGTATGAAGGTTTCTATTCTTGGTGCCGGTAAGCTCGGCACGGCGCTTGCTCGTTTGTCTGTTGCTGCTGGTCATGAGACGTTGGTGTATGCGCGGCCTAAGCCTATGTTGGATATTATTTTGGGGTCGCTGGTGCCTGAGGCGCAGCTGGTGGATTTTGAGGGCGCGCTTGATGCGGATGTTGTGATTGTGGCTTTGCCGCGCACGGCCTTGCCCGGCTTTGATTTTTCGGCGGCTCGTGGTGTGGTGGTTGATGCTACGAACCCTTGGGACGCCGCTGGTACGGCGGGCGCTGCGTTTGCGTTACCGGGGGCGCGGGTTCCTGTTATTCGTACGTTGAACCATATTGCGTATGATGCTTTGACGTCTGATAGTCGGGCGTTGAATCCGCATGCGCTGCCGCGTGCTGTTGCAGTGATTGATGCGGGGCAGGGGAGCGAGGCTTTAGATACGGCTATTCGGCTGGTGGATTCGCTGGGTTTTGACGCTGTGCTGATGCCTGAATCTGCGGCGCATCTGTTCGAGCCCGACGGGGACGCCTTCGGTGCCTTCCTGACGAAAGAGCAGATGGTAGAGCTTGGTGAGCTTCAAAGCTCATAGAAAATAATGGATGTGGACTTGTTGCATCCGTAGACTAAGAAGGTCTGTTGAGAGGGTTCCCAGCTCTCATAAGCACCTGTATAGTGGTTTATATATTCGAATATGTATTCGATTTCTGAGATGAGTAGATGGGGGAATCGCACATGCTGACTTCAGTGGAGATTTGTGCTGGTGCTGGTGGGCAGGCTCTTGGCCTTGAGATGGCGGGATTTGAGCACCTTGCTGCTGTGGAGATAGATTCGGACGCCTGCAACACGCTGCGGGCTAATCGCCCTAATTGGAACGTAATTGAATCTGATCTTAATGAGTGGGATCCTACCCCTTACAAAGGTGTGGACCTCTTCGCGGGTGGCGTTCCATGTCCTCCTTTCAGCGTGGCCGGTAAACAGCTTGGTGCTGATGATGAGCGTGATTTATTCCCTCGTGCACTTGAGATTATTGAGGTTCTTGAGCCCAAGGCTGTCATGCTCGAGAACGTGAAAGGCCTGCTATCAAAGCGTTTTGCTGATTACCGCAATGAGATTATCAAGGCTATGGGGAAGCTTGGCTATGTGGTGGATTGGCAGCTTATTAACTCCTCTGACTATGGGGTTCCGCAGTTGCGACCGCGCAGTATTTTGGTAGCTACCCATAAGGATTTGGATGGTTGTTTTGTGTGGCCAGAGCGGCGTCCAGACGAAGCGCCAACGGTAGGGGATACTCTGCATGACCTGATGGCTTCTAATGGCTGGGAAGGCGCGGACGCTTGGGCTGAGGGAGCTAAGAAGATCGCGCCTACATTGGTGGGAGGGTCGAAGAAGCACGGTGGCCCAGATTTGGGGCCTACTCGGGCTAAAGCTGCCTGGGCTGAGATGGGTGTAAACGGTAAATCGATTGCTGAGGTCGCTCCTGAACCTGGTTATGCTGAGATGCCTCGGCTAACGGTTCGTATGGCTGCTCGTATTCAGGGGTTCCCTGATGATTGGCAGATTACCGGGCGTAAAACGGCTGCTTATCGGCAGGTTGGGAATGCCTTTCCACCCCCGGTTTCTTGTGCCATCGGTACTGAGATTGCTAATTTGCTGAACCAGAATCTGGAGGTGAAGAATGGTCGCGTCGCTGCGTAGGCTCCGCCAGGAATATCATCAGGAGCTGATTGATTTAGGTGTTCTTGCCGTTACTGAATCTGGCGTGGCTTCTAATGCTGATAGTTCTCAGAAGACTAGTAAGGCTATTGCTCTTTCTATAGCAGAGCAGCTAGGTGTGAAGCCTGGTGGCGAGAAATTGGCCGGTCAGACAGCGGGGCATGTTTTTGAAGCTACTACGACTCGATTCTTGAGTCGAGTCTTAGCGGAGTTCAGCCATATTGTTGCACCAGGTACTGAGATTGAGCATGTGGTGAAGCGTGGGCATGGCTTTTATCTGGCTGAGTTTGTGCCGTATTTACATTTGAAGCAGCTTGCTGGGGCTGTGGAATCTGATCCTACGCTGTCTACAGTTTTGGGAAATTCTTACGATATTAGTCCTGATGTGATTATGACGAAGGCACCTCAACCTGATGCCTATTTCAATGATGGTGCTTTGCGGGTTGACGATTCTGTTGCTGCGCTGACTCCGCGCCGGCTTGTGAATAATGAGGCTAAGTTTGTTGAGGCCATTATTAGTTGTAAGTGGACTTTGCGGAGTGATCGTGCTCAGAACGCACGCTCTGAAGCCTTGAATATAATCCGCAACCGTAAGGGTCGCACCCCGAATATTGTGGTGGTGACGGGTGAGCCTACTCCTTCTCGTCTGGCCTCTTTGGCTTTGGGGACTGGGGATATCGATATGGTCTACCATTTTGCTTTGCCGGAGCTGCAGAAAGCAGTAGCCGCCTCGGGAAATGACGAGGCGGCTAGTATGCTGGAAGTGATATGTACTGGGTTTAGTTCCGACCCCGTACATTGGAAACAAACAAAAAAGAGCAAAGGAACTTCACCCATGCCCACCAAATACCCCCAAGAACTCAAAACAAGAGCCCTACGCCTACTGGCCGA